>NZ_LR131161.1 GCF_900626285.1 Intestinimonas massiliensis (ex Afouda et al. 2020) | reverse complement strand
TTTCCCAGCTCTATACTGTCTGGCTGACCGCCATTTTTTGAAATGCACAGCGGTTTAATTTGGTGCACCCTTTTCCTTTGCTCGTTTCCTTTGAAAGTTTTACTTGACTTTTGTTAGCAGGTCTTTTGTAACACAATCAAACTCTATGGCTGTGTCAGATCTGACTAGCTACAACTTCAAATTGTGTTACGATTTATTTATCTTTTGATCATAAATCTTCTTATACTGATTCAAAGATTCAGAAGAAGTCCGAAACCCGTTAGCGACATATCCAACATTGGAACGAAAGCCGGTTATCAGAGAAAGCAAGGACAGTGAAAAGCGAATTATAAAAAAGCCAATTGCAACCTTTGCCAAAGGAATACCAAAGCCGGGAACGGTGAAGCTGGAGAACAACGACCACACGCCGGAAAAGAACGTAGTCATGATTTCCTGCATAGTTTCCATGGGTAAACCTCCTTTGAAAGAGCACGGTCAAAAGTTTTTTCTTGCAGTAAAAACAGGGGCGGGAAGCGCCTGGGGTATCCTGGGATACCCCAGGCAGGAGAGACACCGCAGAGAGCCGGAAAAGGGCCTTTACAGCCAACCTGTGATAAAGCTAAGGACAGCCGAAATAATGGAAAGTACGGCAGACACCAGCTTGACCAACACAATGAGGAAAAGCAGAGCAACCAGGGCCAAAAGCGGCAGGCGGAGAATCAATGGCATCCACTCAATAGATGCAATCAACACACCAAACATACGGCACCTCACAAAATGAGATTGCGGATCATCACAAAGCCGATTGCCACGGCAAAGAACAAAGCGATAATCAACTTTAGAGCCAAGGGGAAGGCAGACCAGAGGGACAGC
>NZ_LR131160.1 GCF_900626285.1 Intestinimonas massiliensis (ex Afouda et al. 2020) | reverse complement strand
CACCGAGGTCAGGTACTCCGCAGACAAAGCCC
Source organism: Intestinimonas massiliensis (ex Afouda et al. 2020) (assembly GCF_900626285.1). GTDB lineage: Bacteria > Bacillota > Clostridia > Oscillospirales > Oscillospiraceae > Flavonifractor > Flavonifractor massiliensis_A. The sequence goes on along the minus strand of NZ_LR131160.1, from coordinate 871 downwards.
AACAGACCCACGACTACAATCAGACTGCCAAAGGCAGACCACTCAAGATCGGGACCGACCGGGCCTATGCCGACTTTTTGGAGCGGAAGATCCTGGACAACCGTTTTTCACCAGCGGCAGCATTGGCAGCGGCCAGAGCGGAGGGGCATCAGACTGTGATCTGCATTTCAACCTTATACAGCTACATAGACAAAGGGGTATTTCTTCACCTGACCAACGCTCACCTCTGGGAAAAGAGCAAGCGGAAGAAGCGCGGCTATGCACCGATAAAGCGGATCGCACATCCGCAGCTGCCCAACATCGCAGACCGGCCAGAGCAGATCGATCAGCGCCGGGAGCCGGGTCACTGGGAGATGGATCTGATCGTGGGCCACGCCGGCAGCCGGGCCGTGCTGCTGACACTGACAGAACGAACCACACGAGAGGAATTGATTTTCAAATTACCAAACCGGAAAGCCGAGACAATCCGCACCGTCTTTGATAAGCTGGAGCGCTCCATGGGAAAAAGCCGCTTCATGTCCAAATTTCGCAGCATCACCACAGACAACGGCAGCGAGTTTTTACAGTACGACCAGCTGCGCCGATCCATATACACCGGAACACGATTTGACGTCTATTACTGTCATTCCTATGCGGCCTGGGAGAAGGGCACCAATGAAAACCACAACAGGATGATCCGGCGGTTCTTTCCCAAAGGGACAGACTTCTCTAAAGTAACAAAAAAGCGGATAGCCGAGATCCAGGACTGGATGAACGGCTACCCGCGAAAAATATTAGGCTGGAGGACACCGGAGGAAATGGCAGCGTAACACAATTTACCTGCAGCTGCCGGCGACCAGGACTTGAAATCGTGTTACGAACAGATTCCGGA
>NZ_LR131159.1 GCF_900626285.1 Intestinimonas massiliensis (ex Afouda et al. 2020) | reverse complement strand
TGGGCGGCACCTACCGCTCTGTGATGGTGCTGCGCAGCTATCCCCCCACGACGGAGCAGCTGGCCCTCCTGAGTCAGCTGGGAGAGCTGGGGGGTGTGACGCTGCACCTGGCCGCCCGTCAAGTCACGCCCGCGGAGGAGAATGCCATTCTCCACACAGCCACCAACAAGAGCTGGATGGAGCGTGGCAACCTGAACAACATGAAGCAGAGCGTCACGGCGGAGGCCAAGCTCCAGGATGTGGCCGCCCTCATCAACACCCTTCGCCGGGAACAGGAGCCGCTGATCCACTGTTCGGTCTTTCTTGAGCTGAGTGCGGCTACGGCGGAACAGCTGCGCACCCTGCGGGATCAGGTCAATGCCATGCTGCTCCGTGCCAAGCTGGGGGCGGACCCTCTGTTCCTGCGGCAGAGGGATGGCTTCCTCTCCTCCAATCCGGCGGGCCATAACGTTTTTGGCGCCTTTGCCGAGCGCGTCCTGCCCGCCTCCAGTGTGGCCAACCTCTACCCCATGAGCTATTCAGGCAAGACGGATCCCTGCGGTTTTTACCTGGGCAACGAGAAATATGGCTCCAATATCATCGTGGACCTGGACCGGAGAACCGGCGACAAGACCAACGCCAGCGCCCTGATCCTGGGCAACAGCGGGCAGGGCAAGAGCTACCTTTTGAAGTTCCTGCTGTGTAATGTGCTGGAGTCCGGCAAGTCCGTTATCTCCCTGGATTCGGAGCATGAGATGGAGGAGCTGTGCGGCAACCTGGGGGGCAGCTTCGTGGATCTGCTCAGCGGCAGGATCCGCATCAATCTGCTGGAGCCCAGACACTGGGACGATGGCAGCGAGCCGGATGACCCTGACGCGCCAGACGCCTTCCGGGGTACTCTGCTGGCCCAGCACATCTCCTTCCTGCGGGACATCTTCCGTGTCTACAAGGATTTCGACACCCCCCACATCGATACCCTGGAGCTGATGGTGGAGCGGCTCTACCGTAAGTGGGGCATCAGCGACGCCACCGACTTCTCCCGGATGACTTCTACCGACTACCCCGTCCTGGCCGACCTCTACGACACCATTGAGGAGGCCTATCAGAATTATGAGCACGAGGAGGATTTGAAGC
>NZ_LR131158.1 GCF_900626285.1 Intestinimonas massiliensis (ex Afouda et al. 2020) | reverse complement strand
CAGCGTAACACAATTTACCTGCAGCTGCCGGCGACCAGGACTTGAAATCGTGTTACGAACAGATTCCGGAACAACCGTGTAACACAAAAGAGATCTTCAGGAAACCAGGATCAGCGACGCAGCAACATCAATTTGTGTTACCACTAGTATCCCACAACTGCCAATCCTTTTCCGGGAGTTCCTTATGGTCGTAGGTGTTGAACATCTTCCAGAGGGGCGGGCAGAAGATACGCTTGGTGTCGAGGATAGGGATACCAAAGGAATAAGCATCACAGATCTGGTGAGTATTGTTGTCTATACCAACCTTCCGGCGGATCAACTTGACGCAGACGAACCAGGGAATCAGAGAGCGCTTGACCACATAAAAGTGCTGGGCAAGACGGCGAAGGGTAATGTCCATATCCTCATAGGACTGGGAAAATACATCTACAGAGACGCCGCAATGGCGGTGATACTTGAACCACTCAATGGCATCCATAGAGAGGGTCTTATACTGACGGCTGTTAAAGTCAACACCAGCCTCGTCAATGATCAGCTTACAGTTATCAATAGCGTATTTACCGATATCATGTTTACAGTCCACCTTATAAGTGCCTTTAATAGGGACATTGGACAGAACCCGGATAGAACGCTTCCAGTGAGAGCCGGACAGAATCCAGGCGGACAAGCGACACGGGAAGCGACGGCACAAACGGATCACGATGCTTTCATGCTGCGCCCAGCGGGCAAGATAGGCGGCAAAGGTGGTCTTACCGGAGCCGGGAACGCCAAAATACACATTGAGCTGGAGCGGGTGCCGGGGGTTATAGGCATGCTGAAAACAGCGCCAAAGAATAAACAGAAGGAAGATCATCAAATAAGCCATACAAAAAACTCCTTTTGAAAGTGCACGGTCAAACACAGGAGGGGCGGGGCGGGGTTTTCACACCGCCGCCGCCCCTCCTGTGTTTGACAAACAAACGACGGAATATGGCAATCACCAAGCCAAAGAAGCCGAGAACCACACCGATCAGGAGAATGGGATGAACGGCAAAAGCGGCGGCAAGGAGAGCAACCAGGCCAAGGACGGCGGCAAACACATCCGATACGGCGGAAAGAATACCGGGAACAGAGGCAGAATCAGAAGAGACAGGAACAC
>NZ_LR131157.1 GCF_900626285.1 Intestinimonas massiliensis (ex Afouda et al. 2020) | reverse complement strand
TTCATCGTCATGGGAAAGACGCTCGTACAGGGCTGTGATTTTTCCCTTGTCCGGCTGTTTCTTCATGGGGTGTAACCTCCTTTCTTGAGGGTGCGCGCTCCCTTTATCCTTATTGTAAATTACCATTGGGATCGGTTATCACAAATGAGGTCGGATAGTCCTTGGACACGCATTGCATAAGGTTCGGCTTTACGAAGAACCGGGTCTTGCCGGAGCCGGAACCGCCGATTACAAGGACGTTCTTGTTTCGTGCGGTCTTGGGGTCTTTCGGCCTGTTGTTCATCGTCAGCCGTTCCGTCTGTGTCAGCAGAATGTTGTTGTCAAAATTGGGGTCGATATAGGGGGCTATATCCTTGGGGCCGCCCCATCGGGCGCTGCCGTACTCCACGCCTTTGCGGTATTTCTTTGCGTTCTTGCCCTTGCAGTACACCATGAGCCGTAGCGCCACAGCACCGGCGACGCCGATCAGCAGGTCAAAGGGGTTGAAGCTGGGGGCAGCATTGGCAAAGGCCGCCGCGCAGCCGTCCGCAAAGTGCAGGAGCTTTTGGGAAAGGTCGATGCCCTCCGCCAGCCGGTACGCCTGCCCCAGCTTGCCGAACAGATAGACAAACAGCAGATAGGGCAGGTTGGCGATTATCAGCTTTTTCACTTCCGGCTTCATCGTGACAGCCCCCTTTCCTTGAATTTCTCCTTGGCCCGGTCAGCGTTGCGGGCCGCCGCCTTTTCCTTGCTTGCGGCAATGTCCCTGCGGATCGAGGGCCGTTCCTCCCGCTGCAATTTCTTGGCTGTGAACTCCTTGAACGCCTGTTCCATGTTGTCGGCGTCCTTGGCTTTGAAAATCACAATGTAGTGCGGGGGATGGGTGGTGGCGTCTTTCCGCAGCGTGAAGTCCACGCCGTATTTCTTGGCGCAGGGCCGGAAAAGGCCGATATTGGCGTCGGTGATCTCAATGTTGGACAGGGCCGCCCCGTGCTTTTTGAGCTGCTTTAAGCTCTGCTGGCCGTGGTGCAGCTTGGTCTTGCCCTTGTTTCTGGCTTCCAGAAACTTGCGGGCCGCCGCTTGCAGCACTTGGGCCGTCAGCTTGGCCGATTTGATGGAAAAGGCCATTGTCTTTTGGGTTACTTCCTCCTGCAATCGCTATCCCTCCTATTACAATAAATTTGGACAGGAAAACCGGGCAGCCAGTTCGGCTTTCCCTCCATCTCGTGCCTAAGCTACAATAAGAGGAGCAA
>NZ_LR131156.1 GCF_900626285.1 Intestinimonas massiliensis (ex Afouda et al. 2020) | reverse complement strand
AAAGAACCGAACAAATTTCCTCACGGGACACATCTTCCTCAAAAGCTTCAAAAAACGCATCCTCCACATAAACAGAAACCATATCGCCATCGTAAGAAATCGTAGCATATTCGGGCGGAAAATGTATACCGAACTCATATGTATATTCAGGCTCCGCTGCAAAGGCGGAAACCATCAAAATACAGAACAAAGTAGACACGACGAGACCGAAACGAAAGAACTTCAAGAAATCACCTTCTTCCAAAAACAAAGGGCGGCGGCAAATGCCGCCGCCCGAACAGGTGGGGTCACACGTTGAGCATACGGCGGAACAGGCCAACACCCACGCCGATGAAGCCCATCACGACACCGATCAGGAGAATAGGGTTATCGGCAATGGTATCGGCAACCGTACCGACCCAGCCAACGGCGGAGGTGAACACCTCGCCGACAGTGGTGAGCAGAGTACCCATAGCAGTCGTTTCCTCCATGTCTCACACCTCCGTCAGACATTGAGCATACGGCGGAACAGGCCAACGCCTACGCCGATGAAGCCCATGACGACACCGATCAGGAGCAGAGGCTCCCCGGTGATAGTGGTAGCAACAGTGCCGACCCAGCCGACAGCGGCAGTAAAGACCTCAGTCACAGTAGAGAGTAGTTCAGTCATAGTCATTTTTACACCTTTCTTTCAGTTTTTTTGAGAGGTACAATCGTGGCCAACGATTTTGTATGTTAAGGCATAAGCTGCCGAAACACCTTTGCTATGCCAATCAGGCACACAATGGAGAAGAGATAAATCATAGGCTCAGCGCTGAGAAAATCAGCGATACAGCCCAGGAGAGAGGAAGAAAAGGATATCATCAGGTCCACTTGAACAGCCCTTCAATCATACGGAACACACAATACAGGGACATAGCAAACAAGGCAACAGAGGCGATCCAATGCCAATCCAGACCGGCAAGGCCGGGAACGACTTCCGAATAGGTCACACTGGAGCCATCCGGGAGATATTCTGTCACCGTCTGCGTCCGGGGCGTATAGGAGCCAAAAAGAGCGGTAACGAGGCCAGGCATAGTCTCAGAATCCGCGGGAGCGGCAGTATCATCCAAAGTACGGGTAGAATAAGCCGGGCTGACCTCAGAGGACGGCTCAGGAGAAGCAGGAACAGAATCAACGGAAGGGACAGTAACATTAACCGTGATATTCCCGCTATCCGTGTCGGTAGTAAAAGTCTCGGTGGACGTACCGGGGATGATATCAGCATCCATCACGTCCACATCACCCTCAGCAGCCAAAGCAGAAGGAAAAGACACAAAGCACAGAAGAAAAACAAATACGGGGGCCAATCGAAAAAAATTCATAACACACTCCTATTACAATAAATTTGGACAGGAAAGCCGGGCAGCCAGTCCGGCTTTCCCTCCATCTCGTGCCTAAGCTACAATAAGAGGAGCAACTGGCTGACCACTCACTCCTTGGGCTTGTAAGTCC
>NZ_LR131155.1 GCF_900626285.1 Intestinimonas massiliensis (ex Afouda et al. 2020) | reverse complement strand
CTCTGTTTTGCTTAAAATTTCCTTGCATCACTCTCTTGACTTCATACCATTGGACTTAGCTCGTAGGCAGATAGGATCTTGGATTGACGCGCTGACCGTTGATGCGCACCTCGAAGTGCAGATGGGGCCCGGTGGAGCGTCCGGTAGAGCCGGACAGGGACACAATGTCGCCGGCCTGCACGGTGCTGCCAACCCTGGCCACCAGTTTGGAGCAGTGGGCATACAGGGTCACCATGCCGTTGCCGTGGTCGATCATCACATAGTAACCGTAGCCGCCGGCGTTGTAGGTGGCGGTGGTGACCACGCCGGGGAGAGCCGCACGGATCGGCGTGCCGGTGGGAACGGCAATGTCAATTCCAGTGTGGCCCCTGGTCTCGCCGGTGAAGGGATCCTTGCGGTAACCGAACTCGGAAGTGACACGGCTCTCCCAGCCGGAGCCGACGGGAGAGCAGAAGCCATCCGCCCCGATGAAGGGCACCTCCGCGCCTGGGATCCAGTCCTCTGTTCCGGTGGAGGAGCCGTAGCGCACCAGGTTGTAAATGCTGTCGGCATTGTTGCGGTGCTCCTCCGTAACGGTGAGCCCGGTGGCCGCCTGGATGTTTGCCCACACGGTTTCCAGGTCTGTGATGGGAATGGCCACGGTATAGCTCTCCTCGGTCTCCACCTCATTGCCCTCCTCGTCTGTGGTGGTCACAGTCCGGGTGCGCTCCTCATAGGTCACAAAGCAATCCACAAATTGTTGGTGGGCCCGGCTGCTGGGTACCTCGTCGCCGAAGTACAGAGCATAAAAGATGGCCTTGACCCGTATGGCGTCAAGGCCGGTTTCACCCTCGGTCATATTGTTGACCGTCTCCATGTATCCGTCCAGAAGCGCAAAGCTGTGCTGCATGTCTTCCACATAGACGCGATACTCCGCCGGCATATTGGCTGGCAGAGCACCGCCGGAGAAGCACAGTTGGAGCACGCTGTTGTTGTGATCCGCCGAGCCGCCCAGGATGGAGCAGAAGGCAGCGACAAGCAGAATCACGGGAGCCAGAATTGCCACCACAATCCACCCGACGGCTTTGCGGCCTCTCTCATCGGACAGGACCGCAGCAGCGACCTTGGCGATAGCCGCAATGGGAGCCGCCATCAGCGACCACCCGCCGATCCAAAAAGTTTCTCTTTATGAGGCGGCGCATGCACCGCCAGCAGGTGCCGGTCGCTGCCGCACTTGTAGAGGCAGACGCCCTTCTGGGGCTGCCGCACCAACTCGTACTCGTTTTCCTCCAGCTGAAGGTTTTCCATATAGAACCGCTTGTCGGAGGAGCCGGCATAGAAGATGAACTGGTGGGTGGGGATGGCGAAGAGGGGGCGGGTCAGCTCCCGGATGCCCGGCTGGTCAAAGTCCTCCAGGTTCTGACTGGCCAGAATCATACTGGACTCCTTTTTGCGCACCCGCTTGAGACAGTTGCGGATGTAGGTAACTGCTACCGGATTCGTGAGCCACAGGTACAGCTCATCGATGGCGGCCACCGTGTTGCCGGCGGTGAGCAACTGGTCGGACATATAGGCCAGCACACTGAACAGCAGGGTATCTCTCAGGTTCTGGGCCGCATTCTCCAGGCCTTTGATGCAGAACACCAGGAACCTGGACGACGAGATATTGGTGTAGCCGTTGAAGAACCGGGCGTCCGCCCCCTTGCACATGGAGTGGAGCCCCAACATGAGATCCCGGAGCATTTCCCGCGGGTAGAGCTTCAAATCCTCCTCGTGCTCATAATTCTGATAGGCCTCCTCAATGGTGTCGTAGAGGTCGGCCAGGACGGGGTAGTCGGTAGAAGTCATCCGGGAGAAGTCGGTGGCGTCGCT
>NZ_LR131154.1 GCF_900626285.1 Intestinimonas massiliensis (ex Afouda et al. 2020) | reverse complement strand
GCCAGTACACCATCACCTTCGACAGCCAGGGCGGCAGCCAGGTGGAGACCATCGCGGCCGACTACGGCCAGACGGTGACCGCCCCCACGGCGCCCACCCGCACCGGCTACACCTTCGGCGGCTGGTACACCGAGGCGGGCTGTGAGAACCTCTACACCTTCACCACCATGCCCGCGCAGAGCTTCACCCTGTACGCCAAGTGGACGGTGAACCAGTACACCATCACCTTCGAGACCGGCGAGGGCACCGCTGTGGAGCCCATCACCCAGGACTACGGCACCACCGTGACAAAGCCCGACGATCCCACCCGGGAGGGCTACTCCTTCACCGGCTGGTACACCGAGGCGGACTGCACCGGCGAGCCCTATGCCTTCACCACCATGCCCGCTGAAAACATCACCCTGTACGCCAAGTGGCAGGCGGGCCAGTACACCATCACCTTCGACAGCCAGGGCGGCAGCCAGGTGGAGACCATCGCGGCCGACTACGGCCAGACGGTGACCGCCCCCACGGCGCCCACCCGCACCGGCTACACCTTCGGCGGCTGGTATACCGAGGCGGACTGCACCGGCGAGCCCTACGTGTTCACCACCATGCCCGCTCAGAGCTTCACCCTGTACGCCAAGTGGACGGTGAACCAGTACACCATCACCTTCGAGACCGGCGAGGGCGCCACCGCTGTGGAGCCCATCACCGCTGACTACGGCACGGCCATCCAGGCCCCGGCCAATCCCACCCGGGAGGGGTATATCTTCAACGGCTGGTCTCCCGAGCTGCCTGCCACCATGCCGGCGGAGAACCTGACCCTGACCGCCCGCTGGAGCAGCGAGCCCTCCGGGCCCAGCGGCGGCGGCACCGTCACGGTTCCCAAGTATCCGGTGAACCTGCCCCAGACCGTGGACAACGGCACCGTTACCGCCGACCGCACCACCGCGGAGGCGGGCCAGACCGTCACCCTGACCGCCAAGCCCGACCAGGGCTACACCCTGGACAGCATCTCCGTCACTGACGGCAGCGGCAAGCTGCTGCAGCTGACGGCGGACGGCGACACCTACCGCTTCACCATGCCGGGCGGCAAGGTGACCGTGGCGGTCCGCTTTGCGCCCCTGCCGGTGGAGCTGCCCTTCACCGATGTGGACGAGGCCGACTGGTTCTACGACGCGGTAGCCTATGTCTACGGCCGGGAGCTGATGACCGGCATCAGCGACACCCTGTTCGCGCCGGACCAGCACCTGACCCGGAGCATGATCACCACCGTGCTGTGGCGGCTGGAGGGTTCCCCCGCCGCCGGCACCGGTACCGTCTTTACCGACGTGGCCTCCGACGCCTGGTACGCCCAGGCGGTGAACTGGGCGGCCGCCCAGGGCATCGTGGACGGCTACGGCAACGGCAGGTTCGGCCCCGAGGACCCCATCACCAGAGAGCAGCTGGCGGCCATCCTGTACCGCTACGCCCGCTGTCTGGACGACGACACCAAGGCCGAGGGCGACCTGACCGGCTATCCCGACGGGGCCCAGACCTCCGACTGGGCCGTGGAGAGCATGACCTGGGCCGTGAGCACGGGCCTGATCTCCGGCAAGAACGGCGGCCTGCTGGATCCCACCGGCACCGCCACCCGCTCGGAGGTGGCAGCCCTCCTCCAGCGGTTCTGCGAGAGCAGAGCGAAATAACAGAAAAGCTCCCGGAGCGCCTAAGCGCTCCGGGAGCTTTCATTTTTGTGTCCGGTCAGATGAGGCCCAGAATATACCGGCACCAGAATTTCTTGTACCAGGGCAGGGCCTTGTCCACCTGGGCGGCGGCGGCACGGGCGGCGGACACCGCCTGCTCCCGTTCCTCCTCCGTCAGGGTGTGGGGGCTGAACTTGGCTTTCTTGGCCAACTCGAAGATCTCCTCCGGCAGCTCACAGCCCCACTTCTCCAGGCGTTTCAGCTGGAGGTAGGCGGCGATGACTGCCCGGTTGGTGCTCTCCTGCCTGAATTTCTTTTCCCGACGGGACCGGCCAAAGGCCCGGTTGGCCGGGAAGGCCAGGATCACCAGCACCACGATCAGGGGGATGAGGATCACCCGGAGGTCCAGAGGTTCTCCCTCCTCCGCCGCGCCGGGGGCCTGACTGGGGGTGGGGGTAGGG
>NZ_LR131153.1 GCF_900626285.1 Intestinimonas massiliensis (ex Afouda et al. 2020) | reverse complement strand
AACCACTTCCATACTCTTTCAATTTGACCGGCGCTTGCGCGGCGGTCTTTTTGTTTTGCTCTCTTTCGCCTCCTACTAAGGTTGCAAACTTTCCTCAATTCCCTGTTGACTTTTTATTTGCAGACTTTATTGTAAAGTACCCGGCACAGATATATAATAAACTGTGTAAATTCAAAATTTATATACTTTAAGTTTTGCAAATTTTCTGTGATGGGTTGGCTTATTAAATAAACTTTTTAAGGTGGGGGAATAGATATGTTGGTTTGTACTTTTGCGGGACACAGGGAAGTCTTTGGCCTCGGACAGTCGCGGGTGGTTGAGATATTGGAAAGGCTGCTGGAAGCGGAACAGGAAATGACTTGCTATGTGGGCGGCAAGGGAGAGTTTGACGCCCTTTGCGCCAGCGCGGTTCGCACTCTAAAGCACCGGCACCCGGACAAGGCAATCTCACTGGTTCTGGTGCTGCCCTACATGGAGCAGCGGCTAAACACAGATAAGGAATACTACGAAAGCCGCTTTGACGAAATCCTGATCCCCATTGAGCTTGCAGGCATCCACTATAAACAGGCGATCACTGCCTGCAATCGCTGGATGGTAGACCGGGCGGATTGCTTAATTGCTATGGTATGGCGGGATCACGGCGGGGCCTATCAAACACTGAAATATGCGGAACGCTGCTGCAAACGGATTTTCCGGGTCGGACACGAAAAATAAGCGCCGGACGTGGGGGATGCCCCGCGCCCGGCGCTTTGCTTGACGAAACTATTTATTCTTCAATAGGTGGTTCACAATCCTTTAGGAAAAACCTCAATGACATAACAGTGGTCGTAATTTTATATTTTGCTTCTGTATCGACTTCATCGGCCAAGCCTTCCATCATTTTTTCAATATCGCCAACTTTAACTTTTGCCATTTTTGCTATCGTAGCTTTAGATAAGTGATGGTAGGATATAAGCACTTCCAAAAAGGCACTTGCTTTCAAATCGGCTTCTTCACAAGTAATGACGTAGAGAAACATGATCTTATCTATTATCGTGTGTTTCCCTAAAACACATTGCAAATTTCCGTTGGCAATATCATTGATCTGCTCCACAGATAACCCTAAATATTTTGCAAGGGTATTTACATTACCGTAACTGCTGCGGGGAAATGTTCAATCGCTCTGCAAGGATGCGCCGGTCGCCGGACGCCTGATTGAGCAGGCAAATGAAGTCGCTGTTTTCCAGAATGTTTTCGATCTCCGGGGAAGAAAGCAGGTCTTTGACGTTCTGGGTGGCACCTGTCGGGATGCCGCCCCATTTTCTGAACCGCTTCCAAATCTCACAGGAGAAAGCGGCTGTCTGTTCCTCTCGCAGAAGCAAATGGAACTCGTCGCAGAAATACCACGTTGCCTTGCCTTGGCTGCGGTTTTGGGTCACACGGCCCCAAATCTGGTCTTGGACAATGAGCATCCCCAGCTTTTTGAGTTGTTTGCCCAGCTCTTTAATGTCGAAGGCCACAATGCGGTTCTCGATGTTGACATTGGTGCGGTGATTAAAGACGTTCAGGCTGCCGTTTACATACAGGTCAAGGGCCTGCGCCACACGGTCGGCCTCCGGGATATGCTGGTCTAACAGAGCTTGATGCAGGTCGGACAGGATCGGCATATTCTCCGGGCGGGGGTCTGCCAGATAGGGCCGGTAGATCACCTGCACAGCACGGTCAATGACCGTCTTTTCAATGGCTTCCAGCCCGTTCTTGCCACCCATGACAAGCTCACAGAACGACAGCACAAAGTCGGATTTCAGCGCCAGCGGGTTTTCGTCCTCGCTGTAATTCAGGTTGATGTCCAGCGGGTTCACATAGGATTTGCTGGTAGGCGACAGCTTCACCACTTGGCCGTGGAGCCGCTTCACAAGGGGGTAATATTCCGCCTCTGGATCGCAGATATATACATCGTCCGGCGTACAAAGGAATACGCTGACGATCTCGGATTTGCAGCTCATAGACTTGCCGGAACCGGGAGTACCCAGCTTCAAGCCGTTGGGACACCGCGCCCGTTTTCTGTCCAGCATAATCATGTTGCCGGTCTTGGCATTGACGCCGTAATACATGGCGTCGCCGCCCATGAAAAGCTCCTGCGTCACGAAAGGAACGAACACGGCCACGCTGGAAGTCGTCAGGGAACGCTCGATTTTGATGTGGTTGGCCCCCAGCGGCAGGCTGCTCATAAGGCCCTGTTCCTGCTGGTAGTCCAAACGGACAAGGGAACAGTTGTATTTCTGCGCCACACCTGCGGCCCAAAACACATCGTTCTCCAACTTCTGCCGGGTGTCGGCGGTGTTCATCACCAGAAAAGTGATCTGAAACATCCTCTCATTCCGGCTTTGCAGGGTTTTCAAAAGCTCCTTGGCGTCCTGTCCGTAGGTGGCAAGGTCGCTGGGCAGAATGTCCATGTCGTAGCCGCTGCGGACAGCTCGTTTCTGTTCCTGTATCTTCATGGCGTCAAGGTCGGTGATCTTGCGCTTTACCGTCTTGATGGCCTCGCTTTGGTCGATGGCCTGCACATGGAGATTGACGACAATGCCGTTTTCCGTGTTGAGGAAGTCGGCCAGCATTTCGTCCGACAGCTCCGGGGACAGGATGTTTAAGAAGCTCACAGCCCCATACTTGCCGCCCAGCCCGAACATCCGGGAATTGCCGAAGCGGAACGAGGACGGGGCGATAAAATCTTTGGTGGAGAGGCCGGACGGGGCCAGCCATTTCCATTCAAACTGAAACGGCTCGGCGTCGGGGTGGAGTACCCCATGCAGCACTTCCAGACGTTCCTTGGCGTCCAGCACATGAGCCACGGCCCCCATCGTCTTGAAATATATCAAAGCCGTTGGCGGTATCAAGGTTGTCATTTGCCGCAATAAAGCGTACATGGTACTCGTCAAAGGTGCGCTTCAAAAGCCCCACTTCGACAACATCACGGCCAATCCTGCTTTGGTCTTT
>NZ_LR131152.1 GCF_900626285.1 Intestinimonas massiliensis (ex Afouda et al. 2020) | reverse complement strand
ACCCCGGTGAAGGAGACCCCCGCCCCCAAGTCCGCCGCCAAGCGGAAGAAGGGGCATCGGGACCGGGGTCCCCGGCGGCCCATGGAGCCCACCCTCCGCAGCCATCAGAAGGACTCCACCGAGCAGCCCAGCCTGATGAAGCCCTACTACCTCAGCGACGACTGAGCCAGCGGGCGGCCATAACGGCCGCCCGCTTTTTTTGTTCGAATTTAGAACAAATGTTTGCGTTCTAGGGACAGCTATGGTATACTCAAACTGGATAACTAGAACAAAGGAGGGTCTGCCATGAAGGCGCTCACCCCGAAGCAGCAGCAGATCTACGACTATATTGTCTCCTTCTCCGAGGAGCACGGCTATCCCCCCTCCGTCCGGGAGATCGGGGAGTATGTGGGCTTAAAATCCCCCTCCACTGTCCACTTCCATCTGAAGGGTCTGGAAAACGCGGGGCTCATCACCAAGGCGGAGGGCAAGACCCGGGCCATCACGGTAAGCGCCGCTCACAGCGCCCCTGTCCGGCCGGAGCCGCCCCGGGACAGGATCCCGGTGGTGGGCAATGTGGCCGCCGGCTCCCCCATCCTGGCCCAGGAGTGCGTGGAGGACTACCTGACCTTTGAGACCGGGGGCCGGGAGGGAGAGTATTTCGCCCTCCAGGTCCGGGGCGAATCCATGAAATACGCCGGCATCCTGCCCGGGGACCTGGTGGTGGTCCACCAGCAGAGTGACGCCCACAACGGGGAGATCGTGGTGGCCCTCTTTGAGGAGGAGGCCACGGTCAAGACCCTCCGCCGGAAGGACGGCCACACCTGGCTCATGCCGGAGAACCCGGACTATGAGCCCATCGACGGGGACGGCTGCACCATCCTGGGCAAGGTCACCGCCGTGGTGCGGCGGTACTGATAACGTGGACCGCATCGTATTCGACACCCCCGTGGGACAGATGACCCTGGAGAGCGAGGGGGAGGCCCTCACCGCCCTCTATCTCCCCTGCCGCCCTGTGGAGCCGGCGGGGAGCCCCACCCCCCTGCTGGAGCGGGGCCGGGAAGAGCTGCTGGACTATTTCCGGGGAAAGCGGCGGTCTTTTGATCTGCCTCTTGCCCCCAAAGGAACTCCCTTTCAGCAAAAGGTGTGGAGGGCCCTGGCGGATATCCCCTACGGCACGGTGATCTCCTACAAGGAGCTGGCCCGGCGGGTGAAACGGCCAAAGGGCTTCCAGGCGGTGGGCCAGGCCAACGGCAGAAATCCCCTGCCCGTTTTCCTGCCCTGCCACCGGGTGGTAGGGGCGGACGGCTCCCTTACCGGCTACGCCGGCGGGCTGGAGCTGAAACAATATTTACTGGAACTGGAGAGAAACCATTTATGAAACTGGTGACCTGGAACGTCAACGGCCTGCGGGCCTGTCTGAACAAGGGCTTTCTGGACTTCTTCCGGGAGGCGGACGCCGACGTGTTCTGCCTCCAGGAGACCAAGCTCCAGCCCCACCAGATCGAGCTGGAGCTGCCCGGCTATGAGATCTACTGGAACAGCGCCGAAAAGAAGGGCTACTCCGGCACGGCGGTGTTTACCCGGGTGAAGCCCCTCAGCGTGACCTACGGCATCGGCATCCCGGAGCACGACACCGAGGGCCGGGTGATCACCGTGGAGTATGAGGACTTTTACCTGGTGTGCTGCTACACCCCCAATGCCCAGGAGGGGCTGGCCCGCATCGACTACCGGATGCAGTGGGAGGACGATTTCCGCGCCTGGCTGATGGAGCTGGACAAGAAAAAGCCGGTGGTGCTGTGCGGGGACCTGAATGTGGCCCATGAGGAGATCGACCTGAAGAATCCCAAGACCAACCGGGGCAACGCGGGCTTCTCCGATCAGGAGCGGGGCAAGATGACGGAGCTTCTGTCCAGCGGCTTTGCCGACAGCTTCCGCACCCTCTATCCGGACAGGGAAGGGGCCTACACCTGGTGGAGCTACCGGTTCAACGCCCGGAAGAACAACGCAGGGTGGCGGATCGACTACTTCATCGTGTCCGACCGGCTGCTCCCCCGGGTCCGGGACCAGATCATCCATGCCGACATCACCGGCAGCGACCATTGTCCGGTGGAATTGATTTTAACGTAAAAAGGGAAAGGAACGTGACGGAGGATGTATGATGTTGTGGCACTGGGCGAGCTGCTCATCGACTTTGCCCAGCAGAGTGTGGATGGGGACGGCTATCCCACCATGGCGGCCCATCCCGGCGGAGCGCCGGGGAACTTTCTGGCGGCTCTGAACAAATACGGGGCCCGCACCGCCTTTTTGGGCAAGGTGGGGGACGATACCTTCGGCAGGCTGCTGCTGGGCACCCTAAAGGGGGCGGGGATCGAGACCCGGGGCATCGTGGTGGACCCCGCCGTGTTCACTACCCTGGCCTTTGTCACCTTCAAGGACGGGGACCGGTCCTTCAGCTTCGCCCGCAAGCCCGGCGCCGACACCATGCTCCGGTTCGACGAGGTGGACCTGTCCCTCATCGACCAGGCCAAGGTGTTCCACTTCGGCTCCCTCAGCCTCACCGGGGAGCCGGTGCGCACCGCCACCCGCCAGGCGGTCGCCTACGCCAGGGAGAAGGGCAAGCTCATTACTTACGATCCCAACCTCCGCCTCCCCCTGTGGGACAGCCAGGACCAGGCCAGAGAGGAGATCCTGTGGGGCCTCCGTCAGGCCGACGTGGTGAAGATCAGCGACGAGGAGGTGACCTTCCTCTGGAACTGCGATGAGGAGGAGGGCGCCCGGAAGCTGCTGGAGGAGTGCGGCGTAAATCTGGCTATGGTGACCCTGGGCCCCAAGGGCTGCATGCTCTGCAACCGGAAGGGGAGCGTCACCGTGTCCTCCCCCGAGGTGAAGCCCATCGACACCACCGGCGCCGGGGACATCTTCGGCGGCAGCGCGGTGAGCCGCCTGCTGAAGCTGGGCAAGGCGCCGGAAGACCTGGAGCCGGCGGAGCTGGAGCAGGTGGCCCGGTTTGCCTCCACCGCCGCCAGCCTGTCCACCGAGTATGCCGGCGGCATCCCCAGCATCCAGGAGGAATCCGTGGTGCTGAAGCGGATGAAGGGATAAAGTAAAAAAGCCCCCGCCGGTAAATGTGAACAGGTCCAGTAAAAACGGACAGTGACAAAAGACCCCCTGATGTAGGAAAATAGACTACATCAGGGGGTCTTGTCATGGGAAAACGGAATTACACACACGTTCAAGTACTTCTGCCTGAAATC
>NZ_LR131151.1 GCF_900626285.1 Intestinimonas massiliensis (ex Afouda et al. 2020) | reverse complement strand
ACCAAGCCCTCCGCCAAACCTACCACCAAGCCCACCCAGACCACCAAGCCCTCCACCGCGCCCACTCCCACCCCCGAGAGCAAGCCCCAGACCGACGTGGTGGCCTCCGTGTGGAATGACATCTCCAAGCTGGACCTGCCCAGCCTGATGGAGCTGGACGATTCCACCATGTCCTCCCTGTACGGCATCAGCGCCTCCGACCTGGTGAGCTACAAGTGCTACATGCCCATGATGGCGGTCCACGCCACCGAGTTCTTTGTGGCTGAGGTGAAGGACGGCAAGATGGACACCGTGAAGGCCGGCATCGCCAAGCGGCAGTCCGATCTGCAGGCCCAGTGGTCCCAGTACCTGCCTGAGCAGCTGGAGCTGGTGGAGAACTACAAGCTGGTGACCAGCGGCAACTACGTGCTCTTCGCCATCAGCGACCACGCCGATGAGGCGGTTTCTATCTTTAACACCTATACAAAGTAAGGATTTGCGGGTATAATATGCCTGCTGCGCAAGTGCCCGGCAGCACCTCCTGCCGGGCACTTTTTCGGACGTATACGAAAGAGAGGGTGAGACGTTGGTCTTCTCCAGCCTGTATTTTCTGTTTCTCTATCTCCCCATTGTATTATTTCTATATTATATTACACCTCTGAAATGGCGGAATCTGCTTTTACTGATCGCCAACCTGGTGTTTTATGCCTGGGGAGAGCCGGTCTATATCCTGATCATGTTCGTCTCCATCGCCATCGACTACACCCACGGCATGCTTGTGGAACGGAACAAGCAGAGAGGAAATGACCGGGGCGCCAAGATGGCGGTGGCCTCGTCGGTGATCTTCAACCTGGCCCTGCTGTTCTTCTTCAAATACTGGGACTTTATCGCCGGGTCCCTGGAGGCCATCGGCCTCACCTTCATGCCCAAGCTGGGGCTGAGCCTGCCCATCGGCATCTCCTTCTACACCTTCCAGACCATGAGCTACACCATCGACGTCTACCGGGGAGACGCCAAGGTTCAGAAGAACATCATCAACTTCGGCACCTTTGTCACCCTGTTCCCCCAGCTCATTGCCGGCCCCATCATCAAGTACAAGGACCTGGGGGACCAGATCGACTACCGGAAGCACTCCCCCGAAATGTTCGCCTCCGGCGTGCAGGTCTTTGTGGTGGGCCTGGCCAAGAAGGTGCTGCTGGCCAACAACCTGGGCATGCTGTGGGACGTGTACAAGGCTCTGCCCACCGACCAGCTTACCGTGGCGGGGGCCTGGCTGGGGGTAGTGGCCTTCTCCCTCCAGCTGTACTTTGACTTCTCCGGCTACTCCGATATGGCCGTGGGCCTGGGCCGGATGCTGGGATTTGAGTTCATGCGCAACTTCAACTACCCCTATATCTCCAAGTCCATCACTGAGTTCTGGCGGCGGTGGCACATCTCCCTGGGCACCTGGTTCCGGGAGTACCTGTATATCCCCCTGGGGGGCAACCGGGTGTCGAAACCCCGGCTGTTCTTCAACCTGCTCATCGTGTGGGCCGCCACCGGCATCTGGCATGGAGCCAGCTGGAACTTCCTGTTCTGGGGCCTGTATTTTGCCGCCCTGCTGATTCTGGAAAAAGCCTTCCTGGGCAAGGTGCTCCAGAAGCTGCCCGCCGCCGTGTGCCACATCTACACCCTGTTTTTGGTGCTGGTGAGCTGGGCCATCTTCGCCGTGGAAGACTTCAGTCATCTGGGTCCCTACCTGAAGGCCATGTTCGGCATGGCGGGAGGCGGGCTGACCAACGATAACGTGGGGTATTATTTCTCCTCCTATCTCCCCATGCTCATCATTGCTGCGGTGGCCTCCACCCCGCTGGCGGTGAAGGTGTGGAACAAGCTGCCGAAAAAGGCCGCTGAGATCGTGCTGCCGGTACTGCTGCTGGCGGGGCTGCTCTTTTCCACCGCCTACCTGGTGGACGCCACCTATAATCCCTTCCTCTATTTCCGCTTCTGATCGGAGGTACTGACATGTCGAAAAAATACTGTATTTTTATTACTGCCCTGTTCTGCGCCTTCATCGGCGTGTTCCTGGTGGCCAACGCCGTCTCCCCCGACCGGACCTTTTCCGAGATGGAGAACCGCAATCTGGAACAGCTGCCCACTCCCTCGGTAAAGACCCTCCTCAGCGGCCAGTTCATGAAGGACTTTGAGACCTACACCACCGATCAGTTTGTGGCCCGGGACAGCTGGATCGGCCTGAAATCCGCCACCGAGCGGGTGCTGGGCAAGCAGGAAAACAACAGTGTCTACTTCTGCGACAAGGACACCCTGATCACCCGCTTCGACCAGCCCGACAGCCAGAAGGTGACGGACAATTTAACCTATGTGAATAATTTTGTGGAAAATGTGGATATCCCGGTGACCTTCTCCCTGATCCCCACCCAGGCCTGCATCTGGGCCGACCGGCTGCCGGCGGGTGCTCCCAACGCCAGCCAGACCGACATCCTGGCCCAGGCCCAGGCCGCTGTGCCCGGGGCCGCCTGGGCCGATCTGTACACCACACTGTGGGAGCACAGGGATGAGGACATCTTCTACCGCACCGACCACCACTGGACCAGCCTGGGGGCCTACTACGGCTACGTAGGCCTGGCTCAGGCCCTGGGCTATGAGCCGGTGAGCCTGGACAGCTACACTGAGACCATTCGCTCCACCGAGTTTTACGGCACTGTGTTCTCCTCCTCCGGCGTGCGCTGGGTAAAGCCGGATACCATCTCCACCTACGTGCCTGACACCGGCATTTCCGTGGTGAGCCACACCTACGACAGCAAGGGCAACCCGGTGGAGGAACCCCGTGCCCTGTATGACACCTCCTTCCTCAGCGTGAAGGACAAGTACTCCATGTTCCTGGGGGGCAACCAGTCCCTGGGCGTGGTCACCACTCCCAATACCGACAAACCCAAGCTGCTCATCATCCGGGATTCCTACACCGATTCTCTGGTGCCCTTCCTCACCCCCCATTTTTCCGAGATCCACCTGATCGATCTGCGCTACTACAAGCTGTCCATCCAGGACTACATTGAGCAGAACGGCATCGACCAGGCTCTGGTGCTCTACAGCGTACCCAACTTCGTCACCGACTCCAATCTGTTGTGGATCGACCGCTGAGACAAAACAAGTGAACTGCCCCAGATTGTGCGGACAGTACAAAAAAGAGCCCTGGTAGGAAATATGAAGTTTTAGGAGGAGAGGCGTCGCGCAAGCGGCGCCTCTCCAGTTTTCAACTGGATGCGCTCATGGTTGTA
>NZ_LR131150.1 GCF_900626285.1 Intestinimonas massiliensis (ex Afouda et al. 2020) | reverse complement strand
CTGCACCTGTACTATGTGTTCAAGGAGCCGATAGATCTATACCCCAATATCAAAGTCCAGCTTAAGAGCCTCAAATATGACCTCACATTCCGCATCTGGGAGTACAAGGGAACATCCCAGCTAAAGGCGATCCAGTACCAGTCCATCAATCAGGGTTTCCGCATGGTGGGGAGCATCAACGCCAAGTACGGTACGGAGTTGGTGGCCTTCCGCACAGGGGAGCGTGTGACGCTGGATTATCTGAACGCTTACGCAATCAAGCCGGAGAACCGGGTGGATATAAATAAGCCGTTTCATCCGTCCAGAATGACGAGGGCGCAGGCGAAGGAGGCATACCCGGAATGGTATCAGCGTGTGGTGATAGAGGGCAATAAGAGAAAAAAGAAGTGGGATATAGCCGGAAAGGTACACGGCGATGATCCGTATGCCCTTTACCATTGGTGGCTGAGGCAGATCGGCAGCATCGAGGGCGGCCATCGGTATTTCTATTTGATGTGCCTTGCTATCTACGCCTATAAATGCGATGTGCCGAAGCAGCAGCTCCGGCAGGATATGCGGACAGCGTTTGAGGACTTGCAGATGGTGAAGCATGAGAACGCATTGACTGAGGAGGATATACGGAGTGCGCTGGAGGCATACGACAAGGAGTATTATAATTTCACGATTGCAGATATTGAGAAACTGACCAATGTTCGAGTTGAGAGAAATAAGAGAAACGGTAGAACGCAGGAACAGCATATGGAGGTTATGCGGGCTATTCAAACAGTTACAAATCCAAATTGGAGGAAGGGAAATGGGCGGCCATCAGCGCAGCAGCGAGTATATGACTGGCGGCAGCAGAACCCGGATGGCAGACCGAAAGATTGTATTGCTGGCACTGGACTATCGAAGAACACCGTTTATAAGTGGTGGGATAACCCTCCAACGGTGCGGTATGAGGATGGCGGTCTGACGGTCAAAATACGCCCGTCACAGGCGTTGAGCGATCTGATACAGGAGGATTTGCGGAAAGGGCTGTAAACGCCCCAGAATGGCCTCTACGCCGTTTTTTGGCGTGGTAGGGTAAGGATACTGCCCCCTCTGATTTCGAGGACGGAAAACCGCATAAATCAAGGCTTTTTCGACCCCTAAATGGTAACATAGGTAAAAGTTATTTATGGCAAGGAAACAGTGTTGATAATTTAGCATAATTATGATAAGATAAAGCAAAGGAGGATGATAATATGAATATGATTCGACCTGTTTCTGATTTGAGAAACAATTTTGCTGACATTTCAAAGACCGTGCATGAAACTGCTCAACCTGTTTTTTTGACAAAGAATGGATACGGTGATATGGTTGTTTTGAGTATGGAGGCATTTGAGAACCTGCAATTTGAAAGCGAGGTGTATTTCAAGCTGCAGGAGGCAGAGAAAGAGGCGGAGCTGACGGATCAACGCTATTCTTCCAAAGATGTGCTGAAGGCAATGAAAGATGCCATTGGAGGGGAACGGGTTGTATAAATTAGAGTATTTACCTGTTGCCCGGAAAGATATGATTGAAATTGTTCGGTATATCAGCAGAGAACTGCAAAACCCGGATGCGGCGGATCGTCTGGCGGTAGAGCTGGTGAATGCAGCGGAAAGTGTGCTGACTTTTCCGTATGCTGCTCCGGCCTACCAGCCGATCCGGTCACTGAAACATGAATACCGAAAAATTTTGGTACAAAATTATCTGATGTTTTATTGGGTGGATGAAGAAGAAAGGCTGGTGACCGTTGCCCGTGTAGTCTATGCTAAACGGGACTATGGCCGGCTGTTGGAGTGATGGGAATGGAGAGGTTGGTTGAAGTTACGCTGGAGATCGATGCCGAGCTGAAAGAACAGGCAGAAAAGGTCTTTGCAGAAAATGGAATGACTTTGGAAGAAGCAACGATTCTATTTTTTGAGGAAACCGTTCGTCTGGGGCGGCTCCCATTTGAGCTTGATGATGATCTGAGGGAGTACATAGCAAAGCAGTTGGACACACCCGCCAGCGATAGTGTGGGGAGTGTGAGGCCATGAAAACGATTCGGCAGATAGCCGACGAGATAGGCGTATCGAAGCAAACGGTTTATAAGCGGTACAAAGGCAAACTGCATACGGTTTGCGCTCCGTATGCGCATACGGAGCAGGGGGTTTTGTATATAGAGGAGCAGGGTGAAACCCTTATAAAACAAGACTTTCTGCAAAAGGAGTGCTCCGTTGGAGCGCATACGTATGCGCATACGGAGCGCTCCAATGGAGAGGTATTGGAGCAGTCTGAAAATGTGGGTGTGATAGCAGTATTGCAGACCACAATCGACACGCTGCAAGGACAGCTTGCGATAAAGGACAAGCAGATCGAGGATCTGAACGCAAGGCTTTCCGAGAGCAACGCTGCATTGGTTGCCGCCCAGCAGACGGCACAGGCTGCCCAGGCACTTCACGCGGGAACAATACAGCAGCAGCTTACCTCCGGTACTGATCAGAGCGAGGGAAGTGGAGACGAGCCGAAAAAACAGGGATGGTTTAGTCGGTTGTTTCGTGGTTAGATAAATCAGGATTTGCGGAGGATAAATGATGCAATTCACAAAGATTGATATAAATAATTGGACACGAAAAGAGTATTTCGACCACTATTTTGACAATACGCCCTGCACATATAGTATGACGGTAAAACTCGATATTTCTAAGTTGAAAAAGGATGGAAAAAAATTATATCCGACTCTCTTATATGGGGTTACAACAATCCTCAATCGACACGAAGAGTTCAGGACGGCATTAGATAAAAACGGACAGGTAGGTGTTTTTTCAGAAATGCTGCCTTGCTACACAATCTTTCATAAGGAAACTGAAACCTTTTCGAGTATTTGGACTGAGTTTACAGCAGACTATACTGAGTTTCTTCAGAACTATCAAAAGGATATAGACGCTTATGGTGAACGAAAGGGAATGTTCGCAAAGCCTAATCCTCCGGAAAACACTTTCCCTGTTTCTATGATACCGTGGACAAGCTTTGAAGGCTTTAACTTAAATCTAAAAAAAGGATATGACTATCTACTGCCGATATTTACGTTTGGGAAGTATTATGAGGATGGCGGAAAATACTATATTCCCTTATCGATTCAAGTGCATCATGCCGTTTGTGATGGCTTTCATGTTTGCCGTTTTTTGGATGAATTACAAGACTTGCTGAATAAATAAAATCCAAGTTTGTCGTGGAAACGGGGAGCCGCCCGCAGGCGGCAGGGGCAGCGCCCCTCCGGAGCAGTCCGGCTAATGGCGCATAAGCGTCGAGGCAGGCTGCTCCGGAAACCCTCCCCTTTAGGGGCGCAAAGCACTTTCCTACTGCTGCACCAACGGTGCTGCGGTGGGAAAGTGCTTTTGCGTTACTTTCTCACAGAGAAAGTAACAAAGAGGTGACTTCAGCGGAAATCTATGGTATAATAAACGGGACAGGAGGTGCGAGTATGGCAGTCAAAATATCCGGTATGATGGGAACCGGAAGCATGGGGCATAATAACCGCAAGTTCATTACCGAGAATGTAGATCCGGCCAGAACCGAGCAGAACATTACGCTGTGCAGGGAAAATCTGAAACAGGTCTACCATGAGCTTTTCGATGAAGCCCTTGCGGAGTATAACGCAAAGAAAACAAAGACGAGAGATAAGATCCCGGACTACTATCGGCACATTGAAAAGAGCAAGCAGGAGCGGCTTTTCCATGAGGTCATCTTCCAGATCGGCAACAAGGACAACTGCGGCTGCGAGACGCCGGAGGGAGAACGGGCTGCGGCAGCTCTCAAAGAGTTTGCCGAGGCATTTCAAGAACGGAACCCGCACCTGCGGGTGTTCAATTCGGTCATTCATATGGACGAGGCCACGCCCCACATCCATATAGATTTCGTGCCTGTGGCAACGGAGCAGAAGCGGGGGCTTGCGAAAAGAGTATCGCTGAAACAGGCGTTGGCGCAGCAGGGATTTACAGGCCAGTCAAAACGGCAGACAGAATGGAATGCCTGGGTAAACAGTGAGAAGCTGGTGCTGGAGCAGATCGCCCAGCAGCACAGCTTTGAAGTGATCCACGGTGACGGAGGCCGACCGCATATGTCCTTGCCGGAGTACAAAGAGGCGGCGAGGGAGCTGGAGGCCGCAAGGCAGGAGATAGAAGCAGCGAGGGCGGAAGTGTCGGAGCTGCAGGCGGAAAAGGAAACGCTGCAAGGAACGGTCAAGGAGTTAAAGGCGGCGAAAAAGGTATCGCTGGATCTGGAGAGAATTAAGCCGGAAGAAACCATGATGGGCAATATCAAGGGCGTTACCTTGAAAGAGATCAAGCAGCTGAAGGCATTGGCGGTACGGGGCGCAGAGGCCGAGCAGACGGTCAAGCAGCAGGTCAATACCATAGAGCTTCAGAAGGCGCAGATCACTTCGCTGGAGCGGCAGCTCCGGCCATCCATACAGAAGCGGCTGAAGGAGGCGCAGGAGCTGTCTGACCTGAAGGACGAGAACATGGCGCTGGAGTACGAGCTGAACCGTCAGAAGGATCTCATGGCGAGACTGATGCAGCGAGTGGAGGCTGCGCTGACCTTCTTGGAGGAGAAGCTGCCGGAACAGTTTCGGCCATATGTCCAGCGGGCAAGGGCGCATATTATGCCGGAGCCCAAGCAGGAGCACAGGCATGACAGAGGTATGAGCATGGGCGGAATGAGCCGGTAAAAGCCGGACTTGCAAACGCAAGTCCGGCACGGTATAATGGCATTAGAAATTTTCCCAAAAAAAGTTTTGATAATCTAAGCGACCTGTAAGGGGTAGGGGCCCCTTATATCGTATCCCTAAAAACCCAAAAATATTCTCTCAGGAAGGGAGAAAGTCGGAGGGGAAAAAGGGGGTGAGTGGAGGCTGTGGGAATGTGGTAAACCCGTTAGGGTTTTCCATCATTTCCATGGCCGAAACAAGGGGGAAAAGGGGGAGGTGACTTTCTCTTTAAGGCCGACCAGCGGGAGGCCGCTCTTTGGCTCCCCCTTTTCCCCCTTCCCGCCGCAGCGATTTTCTTTTTGCTTCTTTTTCTTTTGGAGGTGGCTTTACATGACCGAAAATTACAGAGGGTGCTATGAATACCTGTCGGCGCAGTTTGAGCAGGTGGGCGGCTATGACTTTTACCGGGAGCTGTTTCCCGACAATGAGCTGTACGGGGTTAAGTACGATGACTTCTCTCATCCGAGTGCGGTGTATCTCTATCAGGGCGAAGATGAGCGGCTTCATCGACGGAAGATGTATCACGATACATGGGAGAAGGACTATACGGAGTTTGTGGAGCAAAATCCCTTGACACTGTGCAGCGGTCTTGTCTATCGCCGGAATAAGAACCGGCTGGAGCACGCACAGCGGATGAATGCCCTTATCTTTGATTTGGACGGGGTAGGTATTGGGGAGCTGCGCAATCTCTTTCTCCGATTTGACGGAGATCCGAAGCGTGTTCGGCGGTTGCCTATGCCGACCTTCCTTGTGTTGTCCGGGAACGGTCTGCACCTGTACTATGTGTTCAAGGAGCCGATAGATCTATACCCCAATATCAAAGTCCAGCTTAAGAGCCTCAAATATGACCTCACATTCCGCATCTGGGAGTACAAGGGAACATCCCAGCTAAAGG
>NZ_LR131149.1 GCF_900626285.1 Intestinimonas massiliensis (ex Afouda et al. 2020) | reverse complement strand
TGCAAACATCGTAAACGCGGCGCTCATGGAAAGGCCCATCTCGGCACAGGCTCGTTCCATCCTTTTTTTCACATCTTCATCCAACTTAAAATTCACATTGACCGTGTGTGCCATATCCAACACTCCTTTCCTACTCATATTATATGCAAAAACAAAGAAAAATACAAGTATTTTTCTTTGCCATTCTGCAAATGCGTCACACCGATATGTAGACATTTACAGGTGGTAAAACCCTTGATTTACAAGGCTTTCCGGGCGCAATAGAGTGGGGGTGGTATGTTTTACCCTCAAACCGCCGGAAAAGCCCTCCTTGGCCGTTCCAGAGCCGGAAACCACCCCTAATCCTCACCCTGGCCTAATGCCTCCACCAGCAGATCACTCAACGCCTGTGACGGCCGTACCCGTGCCACCATGTGTCCGTCCTCCTGCCTCACCGCAGGCGGCTCGCTGTCCCACCATTTTCGGATCGTCTTAGGATCAAGGCCAGTATCTCGATGACAGTCCGCTTTGCGACCGGCTGGATGCTGCTGCCGCCATTCATAGACCTTCTTTTGAGCCTTTGGTCGCCCGTCCTTATTTCTCCATTTCCCATCCGGGTCATCAAACGCTTGTACAACCCTCGCTCTACCTAAATGCTCTGCCTGTTTACGCCAATTTCTCTTGTTAACCGGCATAGTCATCCCAGAGAGCTTGGAAATGTCGTCTCTCGGAAAGGTTACATAGTCCTCGTTGAACATCTCCAGAGCGCACACAATATCGTCCTTTGTGAAGCGGTTGATGTCCTCCTCACTCATATCATCGTAAGGCTTGAGCAGGTCAAAAGCGTCTCGGCGCAGCTCCGCTTCGTCTATGTTACATTTCTTAGCATAGATGGCTAAGGTCATAATGCCATAAAAACGGTGTCCTACCTTGATTTCATCTGCAATGCGGTGCAGCCACCAGTCATAAAGATCCCGCTTCACCGTCCAGCGCCCCCGGCGCTCCTTCTTCACCACCCGGCGATCATACCAGTCCGGATACTTCTCTTTTGCCTCGGCCAGAGACAGGCGGCTCTTTCGCATGAGTGCCTGTATGCGCTGCTGCTCTCCATTGCTGTCCGGGATATAGTCCAGCAGCTTCTCCAGCGCCACCGCACCGCCATAACGATAAGCCACCACAGGATAGTCCTTCCCCAGCTTAGAGCTGGTGCCAACCACACGGAATCCCTGTAAAATACCCTGCATTTGCGGCTCCTTGATGGACGAAGTAAACCTGTTCCAGATCTGCCGGGTAAGAGCGTATTTCAGTTCCTTCAAAATCTTCTGATTCTGCGGGTACATAGGAATCGGCTCCGTCAGCACATAATACAGATGCAGGCCGGTTCCGCTGTTTACCACGAAGGTAGCCCTGGGAATAATGTCCTTGTTCATCTGATGCAGCGTATCCCGGAGCTGCGGCATCCCTACACCGTCAAGGTCAAAGACCATCGCATAGAGATACCTGGCATTCTGCCCACGGCGCTGCCGTCCAAAATATGAGATAGGGGACATGATTGTAAAATCTGTGCCCTGGATCTCACTCAGTTCCTCCAGCTCGTCCGTAATCAAATGCCGTCGAGCTTTCCCATCTCCCTCAATTTCCAACGCTACACCATTTTCCCGGCTGTCCTGCTTTTTTGGAACAGTCAGCGCAATAGCGTTTCCCTTGGCATCTTCATAATGCCCTTTCCTCTCAAATGATCCTTCCGGGAAGATCTCTCGATAAAACTCATACGGCTCCACCGGCTCCAGATACTGCCGGAGGTGGGCATTCTTCTCCCGATAAAGTGCCTGCTGCCGCTCCAAAGCAGTCTGCTGATCCATAGCCATAAAAATACCTCCAATCCAGAAAAGAAAAAAGAAGCAAAAAAGAAAATCCGCTGCGGCGGGGAATCGCCTGCGGGCGGGAAGGGGGAAAAGGGGAGCCAAAGAGCGCCGCCTACGGCGGCTTAAAGAGAAAGTCACCTCCCCTTTTCCCCCTCGCTCCGGGGCATGGAAATGATGGAAAACCTTTCAGGTTTACCACATTCCCACACCCCTCCGCACACCCTCTTTTCCCCTCCGACTTTCTCCCTTTCTGAGAGAAAATTTCTCTTTTTTGTTTTGGGGCCAAAGGCCCTTAGGGGGGCATATATTATCAATACAGTAATTCCCTATTTTCGTCTGTTATTATAGCCTGTCCGAAAGCCGGTTGCAAGCCCCTTCGGACAGGCTATTTTCACAGGCTCATATCGCCCCAAGAATGACCTCTCTCGTGCTGTTTTTCCTGCCGGTAAGTCTGATGCTCCGGCAGTAGATCTCTCGCCTTATCGACGAGGTGGAGAAGCTGCTTCGGCAGGTGACGCTCCAGCATATCCAGTACCCGATCAATGCCCTCCAGCAGCCGATCTGAAAAGCTGCGTTCTTCCTCCAACGCCTCCTTCAGTTCCTCGTTTTCACTCCATAGCTGCCGATTTTGGCTTTCAAGACGGCTACGCTGCGCTGCCGCCTCCATCTTCTCATGGACGGAAGGAATCTTCTTTTTCAGCTCTGCTTTTTCTTCTTCCAGCACAGCGTTTTTCTTCTTCAGATCTACGACCGTCTGCTTTGCGGCAGCTCCAGTCATAGCTACATCCTTTAGCTGCCGGATCTGGTCCACAGTAACGCCCTTGACAGCCCCTGTGAGCGTTTTTTCCGGCTGGATGGTATCGAAGTCCACCCGCACCCGTTCTGCGGCCTTCAGCGCCGCCACAGTGCCGGAGAGCGACTTAATCTCTCCCTTCAGCTCCGTTTTCTTCTCCTGCATATCTGCCAGCTCCTGCAAGGCTGCCGCTGTCTGCTCCTGCACGGCCTCGGCCTCCTGGATCGCCGCCCGGTACTCCGGCAGCTCCATGTGCCGCCGGTTACTGCCGAGAGAAATAATTTCAAATTCATGCTGCTGAGCGATCTCCGTCAGCACTTCCTTCTCCCGATCCATCCAAGCCTTCCACTCGGTCTGTTTCCGACCAACACCTGTAAAGCCCTGCTGCTTGAGCGCCTGCTTCATAGACACTCTCGTTGACAGTCCCCTCGTCTGCTCCGTTGCTACCGGGATATAGTCTACATGAAGGTGCGGCGTGGCTTCGTCCATGTGCAGCACCATGTTGAACACATGGAGATGGGGATTCCGCTCCTGAAAGCTCTTTGCGTACTCAATCAGAGCCTCCGCTGCCCGCTGGCCGCCCTCCGTACCGCAGCCGCAGTCATTCAGATTGCCGATCTGGAAGATGGCCTCATGGAACAGCTTCTCCTGCTTGCTCTGCCGGATATGCTCGTAGTAGTCTGGGATCTTATCCCTTGTCTTTTTCTTCCCGGCGTTGTATGCCTCCAGTGCCTCGTCGAAGATCTCATGGTAGACCTGTTTCAGATCATCGTTGCAAAAAGTCACATTCTGCTCCGTCCGGCTCCGGTCTACATTCGCCGCTGAAAATCTCCGGTTGTTATGCCGGATACTGCCCCGGCCAGTCATGCCGGAAATAGTTGTACCGATAAAATCACCCACCCTTTCTATCGTCTAAACCTCTTACCAATCCCATCTTACCATAGCCCCTGCAAGGGGGCAAGACCTCTTTGTTACTTTCTAGGTGAGAAAGTAACGCAAAAGCACTTTCACACCGCCGCCCCTTCGGGGCTGGCAGTATGAAAGTGCTTTTGCGCGCTCCCGCGGGGATTGCCTGGGGCGGCTGAGGACAGCAATAGCCGCATCAGTCGCCCCAGAACAGGGCATCAGCCCCGCCGCCTACGGGCACTCACCCAGAGGTCATCAATTCACTGCTGGGCCTTACTTTTTAATCCTATCGCGTCACTTAAATATCAAGTTCATGTTGAGTAGATGCTACACGGCAGGATGTCAGGCCCTTCATATTTGCAGAGCCACAAGTGAAGTTAGCATAGTAAGCATCCGCAGGCCACGAATTCGTACTATATACACTTGTTGACGTTCCAGCCTTAATCGTTACATCAGACCCGGACACAAGAGTACCAGTATCGGAACCTCTCGTTATAGTAAACTGAATATCACCTTTGCCCTGATTGCTAATCCATACCTTCGCATAGGGATAAGAAGATGTTACCTCAAATTTCTTACTCATCTCAGTCCCGGACAAGGAAACATTCGTCCAACGTGTGGTGCTTGCATACGGAACCGGCTGGGATGCAAGCTCTTCCATTTCTTCCGGGTCAATGATTTCAAACACGAGATCCCCGACAACTATAATATCTCCAGGCTCTCCTTCAATGACAACCTCATGAGCCCCACTTGCCGTAGAACCAGAGACACTATTCGCCGCCTGGGGGACCTCCCCTTCTGCTGCCGCTGCCACTGACACACTCATCAAGGCCATACACATGGCACACACGAGACCAATACTTGTAAGTTTCTTCATCATAATCATCTTCCTTTCTTAATCTGTTCGTCTGCCTACTTCCTACTTACCACCATAATTATATCACTTTTCCTATATTTATCAAGAATTTCTTTTACAGGAACAATCCGTGAAACAGCCGCCTGAGCCATCCTTGCCTTTCTACTGGCCCCTCGCCTTGTTCCTCTATCTCGTCCCTGTTAGTGAGGAACTGCTGCTGGATCATTCCCGCATGGAGAGCCTGAGCCGCTGCCGCCGTCTTCTGGGCAGCAAGCAGGGCCTCGGTCAATTTTTCAATCTGTTGGTCTTTCACTTCAAGCTGCTCTTGCAGCGTGTCAATGGTAGCCTGTAAGACTGAAACAACATCAGCCTCTTTGAGCTGCTCCGACACCGCTCCAATGGGGCGCTCCGTATGCGCTCCATTGGAGCGGTCAGCTTTCAAAAAGTCTTGTTTTATCAGCGTTTCAGCCTGCTCCGATAGATACAAGACCCCCTGCTCCGTATGCGCATACGGAGCGCAAACCGTATGCAGCTTGCCTTTGTATCGCTTATAGACCGCCTGCTTTGATACCCCTATCTCGTCGGCTATCTGCCGGATTGTTTTCATACCTTTACGAACAAGCCGATAGGGCACACACCCTCAAATCCAGGCGTCGATATGTACCAGCAGCCGGGGCCGGTCGGCTCCCAGGACACCTCCAGGGTAATATCATGCCACCCATCTGGAAACAAGGCTGTAAAACCCTGTCCAGCGTGTACACCGTCCCCCTCCAGGAGTAGACGGGGGTGCGGATCATCGTCTTCTGGATTGGGGAGCTGCAGCTGTGCGATCCTCTCTTTACCCCAGCTCATAACCGGCCCTTCCTTTCTCAATCGTCATAGTGGCCCAAGCAGGAGATAATATAGACAATCTCTCCTTGCTCATAGTAAACAATGCGATTGGTTTCATCAATGCGGCGGCTCCACCAGCCGCTCAGGTTCTCCCGCAGCGGCTCCGGCTTGCCGATCCCCTGGTAGGGGCTTCTCAGAATATCCTTTATCAGCGCGTTGATCCGTTTCAGCGTCTTTTTATCCTGTGTCTGCCAATACAAATAGTCACTCCACGCCCGATCCTCCCACAACAGCTTCATCAGTCCACCTCAATCAGGTCATGCTCGGCAAAGTGAGCCTTACCATCCTTCACATCCTGCATAACGCTTTCCAGGTAGCGGAGGTTCCTTTCCGAGTAGAACGGATCAGCCGAAATCTCAAACGGAATACGGTACTCCCTGCCGACCTTTTTTGCAAACATCGTAAACGCGGCGCTCATGGAAAGGCCCATCTCGGCACAGGCTCGTTCCATCCTTTTTTTCACATCTTCATCCAACTTAAAATTCACATTGACCGTGTGTGCCATATCCAACACTCCT
>NZ_LR131148.1:86741-473533 GCF_900626285.1 Intestinimonas massiliensis (ex Afouda et al. 2020) | reverse complement strand
GCCAAACATTGTAATATGTGCCAGCTTCCAAAGGAATGAATGCCCAAACGATAGAAACCATACCGGAAAAATCTTTTAAGAAAGTAATAGAATTGTTATCACAATCATAATAAAATTCATCTTTATTGTAAGAATCCGGCCGAAAAGTCAAATTATTATCAGAATCAATAGAGTGCCCACAGCCACTATCAAAACCCGTGAAAAACTGAACATGAAAACAAGGGACAATTAACTCACCATCGGAAGAAACCTCCACAGCAGGAAGTAGTTTAATATACTCGTCCTCAGAAGAATCAGAGGAAAAAAGATCAGACCAAAAATCAAAAATATCACGGAAAGAATCACCCATGATATTAATCATCGTATCTCTAATCTCATCAGAACTTTGAAGAACATCAACAACAAGATCAGTCCAGGGAACAATAACATAATCATTGACTGTATCAGCCCAAGAAGCAGTAGCATGAACCGGGAAAACGCCAACTATTAAACAAAAAGCAGCCATAAATAAACAGAAAAAACGCCGCAACATTGACGTACCCCCCAAACACATGGTAAAATATCCAAAAAAGAGAAAGACAGGTGAGAAAATGAATTACCTGATAAAATCTCAAATCACAAACATGATTGCAATAGCAAAAACGTTTGACCAATCATGCAAAATGTCCACAATTATGGATGATGGCAAACCCGATAAAGCAGAAGCCAAGCTGCTCCAAAAGATAACCAATGCCACAACGCAATACATAAAAGAACTAGAAAAACTCAAAGGTACGGACGGTTTCCTTGATGTAGGAGAAATCTTAAAACTATTCAAAAAGAAGGCTGCTTAAATAAAAGCTAAGAGAAACCGTGAGAAATCACGGTTTCTTTTTTCTACACTACTTTTGAAAGTGCGCGGTCAAACTGGATCATCTACCACAGTAAAATAAGCCTTAACCTTGTCGGCAAAAGCTTCCTTCCGGGCCTGATGCTCCTTTACAATCAGCTCATACTTGGGATTGGGCTTGCAGCGGCGCATATTGACCATACTCACAAAATCATCAAATGTATCACAGACCTGGAGCATGGCATCAATGGCGTTACCCGCCATCTCAAACACATAGTGCTTGCACTTCTCCAGGTTATAGGCCCCGCCGGGCACTGTAAAGATCTTGATACGGGACACATCACCGATAAGATCATACCAATAATCCGTTGTCTGCCAACGGGACTTGTTACTGTCATCTTCATCCGGCTCCACATAGCGAAGGTAATTGAGCAGCACACCGGCAAAGGCCTCGCCCACATCCATGGGGATCTTGCTGAATTCTTCCGCCCGGCCATCCCGGAGCTGCAGCTCCACACGTACCCAATGACGACCATCACCGAAACCACGCTCGGCGGCCTTATCGTAGATCCGGACAAGGACCTTGCTCCTGGGACTGCCGATCTGGACACTGATGCCTTTGCAAGAACGTGTCACTTCCCACCAATTCATACGGCTGATGTAGTGCTGGGATTCAGTATCCTGCGCCACCCGGTTTATATCCAATATCCCGGTATGGTCGTCATAAGCTACATCCAGCCGGGTCATATGCAAATCATTGCCATGGATGAACGCAAAAAGATCTTCCCACTTATTGGCCAACGTGGTGAGATCCTCAAAATTCCGGCNCAGCGGCGCATATTGACCATACTCACAAAATCATCAAATGTATCACAGACCTGGAGCATGGCATCAATGGCGTTACCCGCCATCTCAAACACATAGTGCTTGCACTTCTCCAGGTTATAGGCCCCGCCGGGCACTGTAAAGATCTTGATACGGGACACATCACCGATAAGATCATACCAATAATCCGTTGTCTGCCAACGGGACTTGTTACTGTCATCTTCATCCGGCTCCACATAGCGAAGGTAATTGAGCAGCACACCGGCAAAGGCCTCGCCCACATCCATGGGGATCTTGCTGAATTCTTCCGCCCGGCCATCCCGGAGCTGCAGCTCCACACGTACCCAATGACGACCATCACCGAAACCACGCTCGGCGGCCTTATCGTAGATCCGGACAAGGACCTTGCTCCTGGGACTGCCGATCTGGACACTGATGCCTTTGCAAGAACGTGTCACTTCCCACCAATTCATACGGCTGATGTAGTGCTGGGATTCAGTATCCTGCGCCACCCGGTTTATATCCAATATCCCGGTATGGTCGTCATAAGCTACATCCAGCCGGGTCATATGCAAATCATTGCCATGGATGAACGCAAAAAGATCTTCCCACTTATTGGCCAACGTGGTGAGATCCTCAAAATTCCGGCAGCCCTGACCGGACATTTCGCACCAGACACCCATATCCTCACGGCCATTATAATGGATGGAGATACAGCCAAAATAGAGCCGGTCCATGTAACCACGGGCGCCTTTTGTTTCAGTCCAGGGACAATGCGACATACCAAGAGCCTCAATCAGCTGCTGCGGAGTATGCTTCTTACTGGTGAATGACAGCCAGTCATACAGCACAACATTTTCATTGATATTACTGTCCATGGTATGCCCCCCATTGTCTCCTATGTAGATAGTGCCCCCCTGTTAGCGAGGGGGGCCTCCCGGAGGGAGCAACCCTCCGGGAGTGCGAGCGCGTTTAACCATCCTGAGCCACCATGACGACCCGCTGCTTATCATCAAAGAACAGCTTTACACGAGTGCCGGGTTCAAGATCCTTCCAGACATCGGGCCCAGAACACTTCTTCTTTTCTGCCTTGTAGCCAGACGCCTGGTAATCCGCAGACTGATACGAACTGACCGGAGAAATGACATACATATTGTAATAGGGCCGTTTCTCCCCTTGCTCCGTGTCAAACTGGCCGGATGCCCAACCGACAAAAACGTAACATTCGTATCCGCCTTCTACGATGAATTCTTTGCCCATATAGAGCCTCTCTTTCTGGGGCTATACCCCTGTTTATATAACAAGCGGGAACCCCAACCAGCGGCAGGGAGCCTATCCTTCCCCTTTCTCTGGCGGATTCCCGCTTGTCTAAATACATATTAGAACTTGCTCGGCGGCCTGCATTGGAACTTTTTCTTGACGTATTCCATAATATATGGTAGAGTAAATAAACTCTTTGCACTGCATTACATCCTTTGACAGGATGCGAGATCAACAGTACAAACTGAGCAGGCGATGCCCGTCGGGCATGGGGCCGGGCCGCGATGGGCGGCAGCAGATGTTAGAAAAGCATCTGTGGGACAGTTGTATGTTCCGCAGATGCTTTTTTGTATTCTTTGGGGAACGGCTTGTCTCGATGAGGTGCTCATAGGAGAAACAACATGGCAATTCATATGTTGCCGACGGGAGGATTCTTTTATGGCAGCCAGAAAGGAAGCGCAGCTTCGCACAACCACACAGCGGGCAAAACCAGATGAGAATGCGGTCATCCGCAAGTTGTCGTTTGTCAGCATTTTCGGAAATACCGTTCTGTCCGGATTCAAAATGTTCGCCGGGATCTCCGGCCATTCCAGCGCCATGATCTCAGATGCGATCCACTCCTTTTCCGATGTGCTCACCACACTGATCGCCTGGATCGGCGTAAAGGTCTCCAAAAAGGCGTCGGATTCCGACCATCCCTACGGCCACGAGCGGCTGGAGTGCATCGCTTCCCTGCTTCTGGGCGCCGTGCTGATGGTAACGGGCCTGGGGGTGGGCAAAGCAGGGTTGGAAAACATCTTCTCCCGCAGTTATGAGACTCTGGCCATTCCCAGCGCCATTGCTCTGGTGGCGGCCGTAATCTCCATCGTGGGAAAAGAGGCCATGTACTGGTACACCCGCTATTATGCCAAGCTGATCAATTCCAGCGCGTTCATGGCGGACGCCTGGCACCACCGGTCGGACGCCTTTTCCTCCATTGGTTCCCTCATCGGAATCGCCGGTGCCATGTTGGGCTTTCCCGTACTGGACTCCGTGGCCAGCGTTGTGATCTGCCTGTTTATTTTGAAGGTATCCTATGACATTTTGAAAGACGCGGTAGCCAAGCTTCTGGACACCTCCTGCGGGGAGGATTATGAACGGAACCTGCGGGAGTTTGTATCCGCACAGGACGGCGTGGTCTGCGTTGATGTACTCCATACCAGAATGTTCGGAAATAAGGTCTACATTGATCTGGAAATTCAGGTGGACGGAGACAAACCGCTGCGTGAGGCCCACGCCATCGCCGAGCATGTGCACGCCAATGTAGAGCACGAATTTCCGGATGTAAAACACATCATGATTCATGTAAATCCCGCAAAGGAACCGACCCAGTACCAGTAAAGGAATACAGGTAATATGACAAAAATACTGTTTGTATGCCACGGCAGTATCTCGAAAAGTCCTAAAAAAGCTTGATATACCAATGGTTTTGCGGCTCAAACCGGTGGTTACTACACCACAACTACACCATATCTGAAAGAGCCTTGATGTGACAATCTGAGTTGCACCATAATATCATAACCACCTGGCATTCAATTGAAAAAATCAGAGCCGTATGTGCAGCGAAGGGAGAACCTTTTTGGAAAGTGATTCGTACGATCTGGCTTGTTTTCTTAAGCATAAAGATAACCCCCGGCTTAGCCGGGGATTTTAACTCAAAACATGATTGACAAAAACTCATCTGAATTTTTCCGCTTTTTTTAATGCTTTAATATATTGATTTTTCACGCCACTTTCGTTTTCTTTTGCGCATAAATCAGAAATCTGTTTGAATAAGGGGCTCTTAGCGTAATGAGGAATCATAATAATACGAGATAATGCATAAGCACTTGCCCATCTAATTACTGTGCCATCATTTCCCGCGTTTTGCAATAAAGCAGTTATCGCATTCTCAAGTTTAGTTGGAAATTTATTTGCAAGATTCCCTACAATTCTGGAAGCTTCCCGTTTGCAGGAATTATCAGAAGATAAAATATATTTTTCTGCCAAATCCAGATACTCTGGTTCTAAAGTAAACTCTTTGGAGCGACTTACTTCTTCAACGGCTTCGAGCAAAAGTGAAATATTTTTTTCAGGCAAAGATTCACAAGCCTCTGAAATTATTGAAAAATTGACTTCGCGATTGATAATTGCTTCAACAATGGAATTTCTCTTTTCTAAACGTTTTAATGATTTGTTATTCATTATTTCTGTGATAGTCATTCTTAATTTCTCCTAAAAAGTAAAATCATGCATTTTTACACTTGCGGTGGAGAAATGCATTGCGGGCGGCAAGTCCACCGGAGAGGATGAAAGCGAGCCCTGCGTTCCCAAGAAACAGTCTGCTTTTTCGTCTCATCATCAATTCCATAGTGATTTTACCATAAGAGTGCGAATAAATCTATCGTCTGACAATGAAAACGCCCTAACGGTTTCCCGCTGCTCAGACAATCTCGTTCAACCGTTTTCCTTCAGTTTGTTGCATCAAAACGCCATGCTGTGTCGCCACCATTCAAAGAACGCTGAAGAAACTGGATGAAGCCGGACCGTTGGAACGGAAAAGGGGCGGGGGTCTCCGCTGACAGTGATCGGTATGTAAAGCTGCCGCCTGACTGAATAATTCATTGAGCAGATGGCTTCCATCTGAAATTTGCGGTGGGAAAGACTGTCTGAATATGGTACAATCAAAGTGTTATAGTAAGGTTCTTTTCAGCACAGCAAGGCGTTTGACGATGTCAAGAAGCACGTATTATCAATTTATTTCTGGCTTGTGAAGGAATGTATAAGAGATGACCAAAATACTTTTTGTTTGCCACGGCAACATCTGCCGCAGCCCTATGGCGGAATTTGTAATGAAGGATCTGGTAAGGAAAGCAGGGCGGGAATCGGAATTCGAGATCGCCTCCGCCGCCACCAGCACCGAAGAGATCGGAAACCCGGTCTATCCCCCTGCCCGGCGAAAGCTGGCTGAGCACGGCATCAGTTGCGCCGGCAAGACTGCCCGTCAGCTGACCTCAGATGATTATGGCCGTTGGGACCTGATCATCGGCATGGACCAGGCCAACCTGCGCAACATGCGCCGGCTCTTTCCCGAGGACCGGGGGCACAAGCTTCATCTGCTGATGGACTATACCACCCGGCCCGGTCAGGTAGCCGACCCGTGGTATACAGGGGATTTTGACGCCACCTGGCGGGATGTCTCAGAGGGATGCCAGGCTCTGCTCGCTCAGATATAAGAAGAGAGGGGTGCGGACTGCTTTGCAGTCCGCACCCCTCTCTTTTCTCTGCCTCAGGCGGCGCGCTCCGCCGCCAGCTGCCTGCGAAACAGGGTCCGGAAAATCAGCCGGGCCAGCGGGCCGCAGAAAAGCAGCTGCCAAATCAGCGCCATAGGCATATTGCATCCAAAGGTCTGGATCCAGGTGCCAAAGCTGGGCTCCTTAAACAACAGCGTGGCGATCAGGCTCATAGTGGGACACATGATGCACACGATCATGGTAGAGATGGCGTAAGTAATGATCTGAGGCCGGTCAGTGGGCCGCACCACCGTAAAGGCCAATTTGGTAGCCAGTCTTTCCACTACAAAAAACTCCAGGACAAAGGCCACAGGCACCATGATCGGCATCTCATGGAGCGCCATCCCAAAGGTGGCGTTGGTGACCCCGCCGGTATTCAGCGCCACATTATAGACGATCATTCCGTAGACCATGATCACTGCCATGATGATGGTAAAAATCACATTCTGAAATTTCGTTTTCGGCATACCTTTTTGTCTCCCTTTCTTTTCTGTTCCAAAACGGCGCACAAAAAAATAGCAGCGAAACTTTCGTCTCGCTACTATCCTTCACTGCGACTACCATTCATTGGTATGATTATACCATGCTGCCATGGCCGATGTAAGCGTTTTTTGCTGTGCGGAACGAACAAACTTTATCTGCCAAGCGCCCCCCTTTTGCTGCTCCGCACAAAGGAGGGCCGTGAAAAAAGATGGAAATGCATGACCAGGAAGATAACTTTAAAAGCAGCAGATGATATATGACAGCATTTGAAGTATAATGGTGCTGACAAGAAATGATATCAGACACGCTTGCTGCAATAAAGGAGAATCAGATATGAAAGATGCTTTTATGGCAAGTTTCTTCCATGAGGGTGTCCTTGGCGGTGCAATCTATCTTCAAAGCGGCAAAGTACTATATAGGACAAACAAACTTCAAGTGGAAACAAAATATCGCAATCTGGAAATGCCATACAACAGCATTGAGCAGATTAAAACAGGACGGGCACTATGTTTCCCGACAGTCACACTAGCGATGAAAAATGGCAGCTCCTACAGGTTCATTATATTCAATCGGAAAAAGTTTTTGTCCAGATTAAATGAGTTGAGAAATTTATCCTGATTTTCAGCATCAATACTCAGGGCCAGCAGCGCTAAAAAGATAAGGGACATCCTTCCGGATGTCCCTTATCTGGAGCTAGTGGTGGGAATCGAACCCACGGCCTGCTCATTACGAGTGAGCTGCTCTACCTCTGAGCCACACTAGCAGTTTCCCACACGCCCAGTTTGAACGCAGGTAATATAATACTATACTTGTCTTGCCTTGTCAATCTTTTCATGCGGAAACGGAGAAGGACCGGAGCGAACTCCGATCCTTCTCCCTTTGGTCAGGTGCGCTCGGTTTTTTCCTGGCCCTGATTCTTCTTTTTATTGGGCATCTGGGTGGTCTGAGGCTCCGTCTGAGGATTGGGGTCCTGGTTTCTGGACTTCATGTTCTGTCCCTTGCTCTGATTCTGCATGGCACTCACCTCGCTTTCGCCGTTTTCATTCTGCCCCAAAATTTGAGAATTATACGGGAAATTTTTCTTGTGCGGGGATACCATATCCTGCGCTTTTATGTTATAATCCTATCAAATCCACACAAGGGAGGCAATTCGTCATGAGATGCCCGTACTGTGCCCACCCTGAAAGCAAAGTTGTTGATTCCCGCCCATCAGATGAAGGCGCCAGCATCCGCCGCCGCCGGGAATGTCTGGCGTGCCACAAGCGCTTCACCACCTATGAGACGATGGAAAGCCTGCCTCTCATGGTCATCAAAAAGGACGGCAGCCGTCAGAGCTTCGATAAAAGCAAACTGCTCAACGGTATGATCCGGGCCTGTGAAAAGCGGCCGGTCTCCTTCAACACACTGGAGGCCATCGCCAACGAGATTGAGCAGACCCTGCAGAATGATATGGACCGGGAGATTCCCTCTGCCAAAATCGGCGAACTGGTGATGGACCGTTTGAAGGGCGTGGATGAGGTGGCCTATGTCCGCTTTGCTTCCGTCTACCGTCAGTTTAAGGACATCAGTACCTTTATGGCGGAGCTGAACAAGCTGTTGGCAGAAAAATAGTCAAAACTTCCGGCTAAGCCGGAGGCTTGCGTATGCCTTTTATGCCTTCTTGTTCTCGCAACCCGTAAACGGGTCAACAAACTCTTTCAGTCCTATCTGGTCTGCTATTTGATCCGATGCCGATCTGCTTTTTATTTCGTCCCACTGTATCCACATAATATCCTCTGACCCAAAAGTGCTGATTCCCGTACTTATATTTCAGATTTGCATACCGGTCAAATATCATCAGACTACTCTCCCCCTTCAAATACCCCATAATCTGTGATACGCTGTATTTGGGTGCAAATACGACGTGATATTGACCTCTCCAGCTTGTATGCTCTAAACTACTTATGTCTTTGTCTTTCACGATAAAGACCTCCCTGTTATCGCAGTTGTGTGGTCGGCAAGCCACTTCTACCTTATCAGGGAGTTTTTTGTTTTTCTACTGGTGCCACCAGTCAGGACCCCCGGCTAAGCCGGGGGCTTGAGTAAGCCCTAGAAGGGCACAATACGGACAACGCCCCTAAAGGGGCCGCGAATGGGTCGGCCAACTGCATTGCTGACTCATGGCCGGCCCCTGAAGGGGCTATTTTTATGCCTTGGGATTCTTGCTACCCGTAAACGGGTCGATAAATTCCTTGATGCTGATCTGGTCTGCAATCCGGTCCTCCTCTAATTGATGCCGGATGTACTCCTGTATCTGCTTCTTATTGCGCCCCACTGTATCCACATAATACCCTCTTGCCCAGAAATGCCGGTCTCCGTACTTGTATTTTAAATTCGCATGCCGGTCGAATATCATGAGACTGCTTTTCCCTTTGAGATACCCCATGATTTGTGATACACTGTACCTGGGCGGTATGCTGATTAGCATGTGAATATGATCCGGACACGCTTCTGCTTCTATAATTTCCACACCTTTTTGCTCACACAATTTCCGCAGAATTTGTCCGATATCCTTCTTGATTTGTCCATATATCGCTAGCCGTCTATATTTGGGCGCGAATACGATATGGTATTGACATCTCCATGTCGTATGTTGCAAACTCCCTATATCTTTTTCTTTCATCGAAAAAACCTCCTGGTTCTTTGGTGTTGCAGTTGGCCGACCGCAACTTCCATTCTACCAGAAGGTTTTTTCACTATATAATTCTTTTTACTCTCCCCAGCATAGCTGGGGGTTGTCGTTGCGCTGAAGCGGTAACAACGCGAAAACGGGCCGCGGGGAATTTCCCCGCGGCCCGTTTGCATCCTGTTCCCGCTTCTTTATGAGGCTTCGCCTTCTTCAAACTGCGCGTTGTACAGGCCGGCATAGAAGCCGCCCTTGTCCAGCAGCTCCCGATGGGTGCCCTGCTCTATGATGTCGCCGTCCTTCATCACCAGAATCAGGTCAGCCTCCTTGATGGTGGACAGCCGGTGCGCGATCACAAAGGAGGTACGCCCCTTCATCAGGTTGTTCATGGCGGCCTGGATCAGGTGTTCGGTCCGGGTATCCACCGAGGAGGTGGCCTCGTCCAGGATCAGGATCCGGTTGTCCGCCAGGATGGCTCTGGCGATGGTGAGCAGCTGCTTCTGCCCCTGGGACACGTTGGAGGCATCCTCGTTCAGCTCCATCTGGTAACCGCCGGGGAGGGTCTGGATGAAATGGTGGACATGGGCCGCCTTGGCGGCGGCGATCACCTCCTCATCGGTGGCGTCCAGGCGGCCGTAGCGGATGTTTTCCATGATGGTGCCCTTGAACAGCCAGGTATCCTGGAGCACCATGCCAAAAGCCTCCCGCAGCTTGGTGCGGTTGAACTCCCGCACATCGTGGCCATCCACCCGGATAGCCCCGCCGTCCACGTCGTAGAACCGCATGAGCAGCTTGACCATGGTGGTCTTGCCCGCGCCGGTGGGACCCACGATGGCCACTGTCTGGCCCGGCTTTACCTTGGCGGAGAAATCGTGGATGATGGTCTTTTCCGGCACGTAGCCGAACTTCACATGGTCAAACTCCACCGCGCCGGTGAGCTGATCGGCGGGCACCGGGCAGGAATCGGTCTGGTCCTCCTCCTCCTCGGCCAGGAACTCGAACACCCGCTCAGCGGCGGCGGCCATGGACTGGAGCATATTGGACACCTGGGCGATCTGGGTCACCGGCTGGGTGAACTGCCGCAGGTACTGGATAAAGGCCTGGATATCGCCCACGGTGATGGCTCCGGCCACCGCCAGCATGGAGCCGGCCACCGCCACCGCCACATAGCCCAGATTGCCTACGAAGGTCATGATGGGCTGCATCATGCCGGAGAGGAACTGGCTCAGCCAGGCGGACTTGAAGAGGACGGCGTTAGTCTGGTCAAACTCCCGGACCACTTCCTCCTCCCGGTTGAAGGCCCGCACCACACTGTGGCCGGAGTAGGTCTCCTCCACCTGGCCGTTGATCTTGCCCAGGTACTTCTGCTGGGCCACAAAGTATTTCTGGCTGTGCTTCACCACCAGCATCACCAGAGCCGCCGACACCGGCAGGATCACCAGGGCGATCAGGGTCATCAGCGGGGAGATGGTGAGCATCATCACCAGCACGCCGATGAGGGTGGTCACCGAGGTGATGAGGGTGGTCACCGACTGGTTCAGGCTCTGGCCCAGGGTATCCACGTCGTTGGTGATGCGGGAGAGCACCTCGCCTACCGTGCGGGATTCAAAGTACTTCATGGGCATCCGGTGGATCTTTTCCGAGATATCCCGCCGCAGGCCGTAGCAGGTCTTCTGGGTGACCCCGCTCATGATCCAGCCCTGGAGCAGGGAGAAACCGGCACTGATCAGATAAAGCACCAGCAGGATGACCAGGATCCGGCCGATCTTGCCGAAGTCGATGCCCCCGGCTC
Organism: Intestinimonas massiliensis (ex Afouda et al. 2020); assembly: GCF_900626285.1. GTDB lineage: Bacteria > Bacillota > Clostridia > Oscillospirales > Oscillospiraceae > Flavonifractor > Flavonifractor massiliensis_A. The sequence goes on along the minus strand of NZ_LR131148.1, from coordinate 462,368 downwards.
CCTGTACCTTGGTCACCAGGCCGGTGAAGATCTCGGTGGTGGCCTGGGAGAGCACCTTGGGGCCTACGATATTGAAGATGGTGGAGCAAACGGCGAAGATGCCCACCAGGGCCAGCTGGAGCTTGAAGGTCCCCATGTGGGACAGCAGCTTCTTTACGGTACCCTTGAAATCTTTTGCCTTTTCACCGGGCACCCCCGGGCCGCGGTGACCCATGGGGCCCCGGGGACGGGGCGCGGTCTGATGCTCACTCATGCGCCTACACCTCCCAATTCCGCTTCTGAAAGCTGGCTTCTGGCGATCTCCTGATAGGTGGGACAGGTGGCCATCAGCTCCTCATGGGTGCCGATGCCCGCCACCCTGCCCTCGTCCAGCACGATGATCTGCTGGGCGTGGAGGATGGTGGAGATGCGCTGGGCCACGATGATAACGGCGGCATCCTTCACCTGCTCACTGAGGGCACGGCGCAGAGCCGCGTCGGTCTTGTAGTCCAGGGCGGAGAAGGAATCGTCAAACAGGTAGACCTTGGGGTTCTTTGCCACCGCCCGGGCAATGGACAGCCGCTGCTTCTGGCCGCCGGACACGTTGGTACCCCCCTGGGCGATGGGGGACTGATAGCCCTCCGGTTTGGCATCGATGAAGTCGTCGGCCTGGGCGATGGACGCCGCCTGGCGCATGGCTTCATCCGTGATGTCCGCCCCGCCGAATTTCAGGTTGCTCTCGATGGTGCCCGAGAAGAGCACTCCCTTCTGGGGCACATACCCCAGCAGGCTGTGGAGCTTGTGGAGGGACAGGTTCCGGATGTCCACCCCGTCGATGGTGATGCGGCCGTAGCTCACGTCAAAGAACCGGGGAATCAGGTTGAGCAGCGTGGATTTGCCGCTGCCGGTGGAGCCGATGATAGCGGTGGTCTCCCCTGGCTTCGCGGTAAAGGAGATGTGCTCCAGCACATCGGCCTGAGCGTCGGGGTAGCGGAAGGACACGTCCTCAAAGCACACTTCGCCCCGCCACTCTTTCTTGCTCTCGTCCCGGTTCTTGCCGGGCTCCGGGTCGTGGATGGTCACCCTGGTATCCAGCACCTCCTGGATGCGCTTGGCGGACACCCCCGCCCGGGGCAGCATGATGGACACCACCGAGATCATCAGAAAGGCCATGACGATCTGCATGGTGTAGGTGATAAAGGCGATCATGTCGCCCACCTGCATGGTACCCAGGTCCACCCCGTGGGCGCCCGCCCACACGATGAGCACGGAAATTCCGTTCATGACCAGCATCATCACAGGCATCATCATGGACATGGTGCGGTTGGTGAACAGCTGGGTGCCCATCAGGTCCCGGTTGGCCTTGTCAAAGCGCTTCTCCTCGTACTCTTCCCGGCTGAAGGCCCGGATCACCGGCAGGCCGGTGAGGATCTCCCGGGATACCAGGTTCACCCGGTCAATAAGGGTCTGCATCTTCTTGAACTTGGGCATAGCCACCGTCATCAGCACCACGATGAGGGCCAGCAGCACCCCCACCGCCACAGCGATGATCCAGCCCATGCCGGTGCGGGTGGTAGCCACCCGGACGATGCCGCCGATGCCGATAATGGGGGCGTAGAGCACCAGCCGCAGCAGCATGACCACAACCATCTGGATCTGCTGGATGTCGTTGGTGGACCGGGTAATGAGGGAAGCGGTGGAGAACCGGTCGATCTCCGCGTTGGAGAAGGATACCACCTTGCGGAATACCCGGCTCCGCAGCTCCATGCCCACGCTGGCAGCCACCCGGGAGGCCAGCATGCCCGCCGTAATGGCGGCCGCCACCATCAGCAGGGTGAGAGCCAGCATCTTACCGCCGGTGGTCAGCAGATAGCTCTGCTGGAGGGCGCCCAGATCCACCCCCAGGGCCTGATACTCCTGCCGGACGAACAGAATGGCCATCTGGTCGGTCATGGTCTCAGCGGTGGCGCCGTACTGGTCGGCCATGGCCGTCATCCGCTCCATGAGCTGGGCTTTGAACGCCTCACGGCCCATCTGCTCCGCCTGTCCCACCAGAGCGGCGGGGTCCATCCCCTGCTGCTCCATCTGATAGAGGGCCACCATGGGCAGGCCCAGCATCTCATCCAGGCGGTCCAGCGTATCCCTGTCCTTCACCGTCAGGGTATAGACCCCGGTTCCGTCGGCAGTGTAGGCTGACCGGAGGGCCGCCTCGTCCTCATCGCTCAAAAACAGGGTCAGCGCCTCCATGGTGCTCTCCCGCATCTGATCGGGAGTCACCCGCTCCACGCCGCTCTGCTGGATGCCCACATCCACAATATCCGACGTGTACCGGGGCAGCGTCAGATCACAGTAGGCCTGCACGCACAGCAGCGCCAGGATCAGCACCACCATGCCGCCATGCCGTTTCAAATACCTCAGGATATTCAGCATGTCCTCTACTCCTTATTCTACAGAAATCTTGCTCTGCTCCTCCTGCACGGCCTGGCTCAATCGGTTCAGCTGAGTCACCAGGGCCCGCAGCTCATCGGCGCCCATCCGAGCCTCCACCCGCCGGGCCAGCTCGCCAGTCTGCTCCCTGCACAGGGCCAGCAGCGCTTCTCCTTCTTCCGTCAACACCACAAAGGTGGTACGTCGGTCCCCGGGGTCGGTCCGGCGCTCCGCCAGACCCTTCTCCTCCAACCGCCGGAGGGTACGGGACACCGCCGGTGAAGAGACATGGATGCACCGGGTCAGCTCAGAGACGTAGACACCCTTGGCCTCCGGCTGCTCCTCCCGCCGGTGGCGGATGAGCTGAAGCATCAGGAACTCCCCCATGGGCAGCCCGCCTGTGGGCAGGCTGTGACAGGTATTGACCAGCCGCCGCAGCGCCTGACTGAGCTGAGGCATCAGATTCTCTTCCATTTCATCACCGCCTTAATTCTTAACATTGTTATCTTTTGTGCGTGTGATATGATACGACGGATGCCCCGGGAAGTCAAGGGGATTTCCGGACGTAATTGTAAACACTTTGTGAATCAAAGAGCCGGGCAAATGTTCCCATTGCCCGGCTCTTTGATTCTATTTACTTCTGTTTCCGTCCGGCCCTGGCAGAGCAGAGATAAAGGGGGATGGCAGCCAGCTGGGCCGCAACTGAGATGCCCACCATGACGGGAATACTGACGTCGTACAGCACACCCAGCAGCCAGCTGCCCAAAAACCAGAAGATGCCGAAGGAACACTCGAACATCCCGTAGCCGGTGGCCCGGCTGTCCTTGGGCACCATACTGGTGACCGCCGCCTTCAGGATGGATTCCTGGGCGCCCATACCCACCCCCCACAGGGCGATCCCCAGCAGCACGGCGGGAACCGAGCGGCCGGCAAAGATCAGGATGGGGAACGGAGCGGAGAGCAGCGTGGACAGCACCAGGGCGGCCACGCCCTTTTTGTCATAAATGGCTCCAAAGACCAGGGCGGCCACCGCGTCCACCAGCATGGCACCGGCGTACAGCAGCGGAAGAGTGCCGCTGCTCACCAGTGAGCCGGTCTCGGCCAGGCCGGCCGCCAGGGAGGTGTACGTGCGGGACACATGCATGATGACAATGGAGTAGTCGATGAAGCCGAAGGCAAACAGACTGATCCCCCCGATATACAGGACAAACTCCTTTTTCATACGGAAGGGGGCGCTCTGCTTGGGCTCCGGCTCAAAATTCTCCGGATTGGGGAACTTGCGCTTGGTCACGAACAGCAGCACCAGGGTAATGGCGCCCGGGATGGCCAGCACCGCAAAGGCGGTGGAATAGGCGTCAAACACCGTTCCCTCCGTCCGGAACAGCAGCACCAGATACATGAGGACCGGCCCCAGAAAGGCGCCGATCTGGTCCAGCAGTTCCTGGATACCGAAGCTTTTGCCGATACCCTCCTGGGAGGCGGCAAAGGAGAGAATGGTATCCTTGGCCGGCTTTTTGATGGCCTTGCCCATCCGCTGGATCACCAGCAGTCCGCAGGCCCACACCCAGCCGTACTTCCCCACCAGCGCCAGGGCAGGCACCGCCACGATGTCCAGCACATAGCCCAGAATGGTCATGGGCCAGTAACGCCTGGTCTTGTCGGTCAGCTTACCGAACACATAGCGCATGGAATAGCCGATCAGTTCCCCCAGGCCGGACACAAAGCCGATCACACCGGCCGACGCCCCCAGCAGGGAGAGGTACACCCCCCGGATGCTGTCGGCGCCCTCGTGGGTCACATCGGAAAACAGACTGACAACACCAAAGAGCAGAATGAACAGCATAGCCTGGGAGATCCGCTTTTTCTGTTTCGATCCCATTTCTTATTCCGCCTCCCGCACTTTCGCCTGCATCTGCGGGAAACCCGCCTTGCTCTCCGCCTTGCAGCGCTGATACAGAATGTCCAGCAGCCGGGCAAACTCCTCCCGCTCCTCCCCGGTCAGCGGTTCGGTCAGCCACTCGTAAAACAGCGTCTCCACATGGGCTTTGGAGTTCTTCAGCTGTTGGGCCTGCTCGGTGGCATACAGCAGCTGGCTGCGCCCGTCCGCCGGATTGGGTTTGCGGACCAGATAGCCCTTCTCCTCCAGCCGGACCGCCTGCCGGGCCACCGCCGCCTTGTCGATCCCCAGGATCCTGCACACCCCCGCCTGGGTGATGCCGGGATTCTTGCGGACGGCATGGATAAAGTCAAACTCCGAGGTACCGATCCCATCCGCCTTCAGCGTCCGCACCGTGAATTTCCCCACCTCCCGGGCAATTTTCGTGATCTTCCGCCGGGTAATGTCCATGGTTCTCGCCTCCAATTAGTTGATGGATCAACAAACTAGATGATACATCAACCAACTATCTCTGTCAACCCGACTGCGGAAAAAAAGCGAAGGTGAAAATTCCCATCAAACATGGTATATGGTTCAACATCCATACCTACGGCCTTGCGGTGATCAACTATAACTGTGTGATCCTGGACACCTCACCGGTCCATAGAGGATGTATGGATCGGCGCAAACGCAGTGGTCTGCGGCGGCGTCACCATCGGGAAAGGCTCCGTCATCGGAGCTGGCAGTGTGGTCACCCACGACATCCCGGCCGGGGTGGTGGCGGCGGGTGCTCCCTGCCGCCCGATCCCCCTGTCACAGAGCAGGACAGGATCCCCTGTGAGCAGTCAGCCTTTTAGTCCAAAGCAACCGTTTCTCCGGCCTGTACCATGGGCACCGGCCGGGGCTGGAGCCGGTCGGTAATCTGAGCATAATGCAGATAAAGCACTCCGAAGCGGTAAATGTAGCCCGGTTTCCATGGCTTCGCCTTGCCGCAGAAATGCAGAACCGCCGTATGGCTCATCACCCAGCGCAGATTGCGCTGCCCGGAGCTGGACACCAGGTAGGTGTTGTAGTTGCGGGCATCATAGTTCCAGACGGCGTCGTCCAGCGGGTAGATCTGGCTGCCGTAAAGGGCGTTGAGAATGTCCTGGTCGGGGAGCAGCAGCTCCTTGGCGTGTCTGGAGACGTACTGGAAGATCTCCTCCGGCACCATAAGCTTTCGGCAGGCGGCCACATCCATCAGGAGTACGCCCGAATTATAGTAATCGTGAGCCGTCCCCAGCCGCAGACGGTTTACGTTGTTGGCCAGCTCCGTCTTGCCCGTATGGGCGGCGGCAGCCAGCGCCTTGCCGCCCAAATCCAGCTCCCACAGAGGCCGGAGCGGGTTGAGCACAAGGACGTCGGGGTCCAGATAGAGGATCCGCTCTACCCCGTCCGGAAGCATCCGGCTGGACAGGAGGCGGTAATACATCTCCGGCGGGTAGCGCTTGGACACCGGCGCATCCGCAAATTGCTCCCGGTCTACAGAGATGGGAAACAGCGCGTATCCGTAGGTCTCACACCGGCGGGCCACCTGCTCCAGCTGGGCCGGCTCCATGCCGCTGTGCAGAAGATACAGATCAATCTTTTCTCCGGGATTGTTGCAGTAGATGGAGGTCAGCAGCACATGCAGCTGCGGGAGATAGTTGGCGTTCAGGGACACCAGAACGGAGATGGGATCCATAGGGTTCCTCCTTTGAAATAACAGATCAGGCATTGGACAAGAGGTTCTTTTTCATTGTACCCTTTCTTCACCTCCGGGAAAAGCTATAATGCGTGAAAACTGTATAGACAAAACCCTGAAAGTGGCAAAATTTTTGACACAGCCCGGCTTTTGTCCAGGTACCACATAAAAAATACCCGGCGGACCAACCCGCCGGGTATGTTCGATCATTGGGCGCTCTGAAGCAGCGCCTTCACCTCATCCTTTTTCAGCACACGGCCATAGGACACCACCCGCCCGTCGATGACCAGCGCAGGGGTCGTCATGACGCCGTAGGCCGCGATCCGGGCGGGATCGGTCACGTGGCCCACCGCGGGCTCCTGACCAAGCTCGGCCAGAGCCGCCCGGGCGGCCTCCTCCAGCTCGTTGCATTTGGCGCAGCCGGAGCCCAGCACTTTCACTCTGTACGCCTCCTCCCGCGCTTCCGTCTGGCCTCCGCAGCCACCGCAGCAGCAGGTCTTTTTCTTTCCGAACAGTCCCATTTCTATCAGCTCCTAAATTCAAATGATAAACAGTGCCAGCAAATTGAACAGATAGCCCACCAGAATGATGCCCACGGTACAGATACCCACGAACAGCGCCAGCAGCCTGGGCTTGATGGCACGGCGCAGCATAATGAGGGAGGGCAGGGACAGGGTGGTGACCGCCATCATGAAGGCCAGCACGGTCCCCAGCTGGGCTCCCTTGGACAACAGCGCCTCCGCCACGGGGATGGTCCCAAAAATGTCGGCATACATGGGGATACCTACCGCCACCGCCAGTACCACGCCCAGGGGATTCCCGCTGCCCAGCACGGTCTGGATCCATCCCTCCGGGATCCAGTTGTGAATGATGGCGCCGATGCCCACTCCGACCAGGATGTAGGGAAACACTTTCCGGAAGGTGCCGGTCATCTGCTCCGCGGCATAGGCGGCCCGCTCCCGGGGCGTCAGGCTGTCCGAGGCGGCATCCAGCTTCCCCGCCGAAAATACAAAGTCCTCCACGTACCGCTCCATGCGGAGCCGCTGGATGATCACGCCTCCGGCCACCGCAACCACAAGCCCCACCAGCACATAGAGCACCGCCACCTTGGCGCCGAACACGCTCATCAGCAGCACCAGGCTGCCCAGGTCCACCATGGGCGAGGAGATCAGGAAGGAAAATGTCACGCCCAGGGGCAGCCCCGCGCTGCTGAAGCCGATAAACAGCGGAATGGAGGAGCAGGAGCAGAAGGGCGTCACCGTCCCCAGCAGGGCCGACACCACGCTGGCCCAGATCCCCCGGAACCGCCCCAGGATCCGTCTGCTGCGCTCGGGGGGAAAATAGCTCTGGATGTAGGACACCAGAAAGATCAGCACACACAGCAGAATGGTAATTTTGATCACGTCATAGAGGAAAAAGTTCAGGCTCCCCCCTATCCGGCTGTCCAGGTCCACCCCCAAAGCAGCCAGACCGCCGCCGATCAGATCATTGAGCCAACTCATCCCCAGAATCTGGTTCTGGATCAGATCCCACAATGCCACACGCAACCACCTCGTCAAAAGAATAGATCAAAAATTTTTGATGTTTTGTCCGTAAGAAAGGCCGCCGGTCACAGCGGCCCCTCCGTATTGGGCGTGGTGAGCTCCAGCAGCAGCCTGACCGCCCGCTCCCGGCCCGATGCACTCAGCCGGTAGTGGGTCCACTTCCCCTCCTGGCGGCTGACCACCAGCCCCGACTCACACAAGATCTTCATGTGGTAGGACAGGCCGGACTGGGTCAGGTCCAGCGGCTCCTGCAGCTTACAGGCGCACGTCTCTCCGGTGCGCAGCCGTTCCAGGATGGCCAGGCGCTTGGGATCGCACAGAGCCTTGAACACCCGCGCGTCCTCCTGATAGGTCCCCATGGGGTCACCTCACATCAAATATTTTTGATGTATCGAAGTATATACCCGCCAGCCCGCTTTGTCAAGGGCTTTGAGACAGAAAAAAGCGGGCCCGCCGGTATTGCCGGCGGGCCCGCTGCTTTTCCTTATTCTGCTTTGGTGATGGACACGATGACAGGGTTGGTGCCCTCCGCATCCAGCTGGCCGGTGTAGGTCACGTCCACCTTGTCGCCCTCAGCATAGTCATCCAGGGTGACACCTTCGCCGAAGTCCATGACATGATACTCGCCGTCATCGGTCAGCAGCACCAGATAGTTGTCGATCTTGTTGATGACCCCGCTCACCATCTTTTCCTCCACCTGAGCGGTGGATTCCATGGGCGCGCTCTGGGGCTCATCCTTCTTCTTCCCGCCCCCCATCAGGCTGCAGGCCGTCAGGGAAGTAACCATCAGCATCAGGGCCATCATCATGCAAATTGTACGTTTCATATTCATTACCTCACATTCTGCTGCACAAAGTCCGGCAGCGGTTCTCCAGCAATCTGGTAGAAGGATTCCACCTTCTGCCAGTTCACTTCTTCTTCGTCGTCGTCAAGATCCTGCAGCAGACCACTCAGGCCCCGCAGCATCTCATCCTGCTCCTGCTTGTTGGCCTGAGCGAAATGCTGATCCATGAAGTCCAGCACCGTCTCCACCTTGTCGGCATGGAGCAGCACCCCATAGAACTGGTCCAAAAACCGGCTGCTCTCATAGTCCGCCATGCTCTGGAAAGAGGCGGGCACGTTGTTGCCCGTGCGCCGCTCCACCAGCAGGCCGGTTTTCGCAGCCGCAGCTTCAGCCTCCGCCTGTGTGGCGCACTGGGCAGTTTCCAGGAAGAACAGGCCCATCTCATCCCGCAGGATTCGGACGGAACCGTCCCTGTATTGGCCGGCCATCTCCGCCAGATGTTCCCCATCATAGGACAGGGTACGCACGGAATACACCGTGTCCAGCTGGATCTCCGCCGGCGTCAGCCGGATCACCAGACTGCCGGGATCCCGGTATTCCTGGATCTGCACATCCGCATCGCTCTCCAGCTCCAGCTGGATCACCGTGGTATCCCCGGCGGTCGTGGGCAGCTGGCAGACCGACTTGATGTACTGACTGGTATCCTGCGCCCTGGAGATCTCCGAGAGGATTGTCACGCCGTCGGTGCCGGGCAGGGTGATGGTGACCGTCTTGGGATAGGAGGCAAACTCCGCCTGATACCGGGAGGCGTCCGTCCCGGAGAACTCCAGCCGCATCTGCTCCGTCTCTCCGCTCCGCTCCATGGTGAGCGCCACCGTCCCCCCTTCTGCCTGGCTGCCGCCCTGGACCAGAGGCTCGTTCTCCCCAAAGGCCCGGACCAGCTGTCCGATCACCGGCAGCTCCCGGACGGCGGCGGCAAAGGCGGGCGACAGGTTGATTCCTCCCACAAACAGGGCGGATACCAGCACGACTGAGCAGACCGAGCGCATGACTACCCGTCTGGCACGGCTTCGGCGGGCCGCCGCCTGCTTTCCGTCGCAGATGCCCTGCCGTATCACTTCATCTAAATCTTCCGGAATGTCCACCTGCACATTCCAATTACTCTCCATAGACCAGCATCCTTTCCTTGAGCGATCTTAAACCGCGGTAATACAGAGACTTCACGCTGTTCTCCGATTTCCTGAGAATCTGCGCGATCTCCGCAAAGGTCATATTTTCATATACCTTTAAAATGATGACCGTGCGGCTCCTGCCATCCACCTGGGCCAAGGATTCCTTGACCCAGATGGCGTCTCCCCAGCGCTCCTCTTCCATAACCGGGGTGTCCAGAAGTTCTTCGTCCCATGCAACGGCACGGGTGTGCTTGCGCAGAAAGCTGGCGGCGGTATGGGTCAGGATCCGGTAAAACCAGGGGTAAAATTTGTCCCGGTCCTTCAGGTGGGCTTTGGCTACGTAGGCCCTGCACACCGCCTCCTGCACGATATCCTTGGCATCCTCCGCGTTGCGGACATATCCATAAGCCACTCGATAAAACGAGCCGCCCTTTTCTTCGATCAGTGTTAAAAATTCTCCGTCCGATAGTTGGGTGTGTTCTCTTTGCAGCTGCATTCGGCGAATAACCTCCTTTCACATAGTAAGACACAGTTCAGACACAGATAGTTGCAGCTTTTTCAAAAAGTTTTTTGAATGCCTGTTTTTCAGAAAAAATAAAAAATACCGCCCTTTCCGACCTGTAAAAAGGTGGGAAAGGGCGGTATTTGAGAAAACCGGAACTAGACCATGCCCATAACGCGGAACAGATAGAGCCACAGCGTCAGGGTAAAGGCGCTGAAAAAGGTGGTGAGCATCACGGTGCTGGCGCTCAAAGTGCCCTCATGACCCATGCCCCGGGACATGACGAAGCAGCTGACGGTGGTGGGACTGCCCAGCATGGCCAGGACCGCCACCAGCTTGTCGTCTCTGACCCCCATGGCCGCCGCCGCCGGCAGGAACAGGGCCGTAAATACCACCAGCTTCAGTACCGTCGCCGTCACCGCCGGCCGCCAGCAGCCGGCGGCCTTTTTCCAGTCGAAACTGGCGCCCAGGGCCATCAGGCCCAGAGGCGTGGCGGTAGCGGATACGCTGCTCACCGTTTTCTGCAAAATAGGCGGGAACGGGATCCGCAGCAAGGTCCACACCAGGCCGGCAACTATGCCCAGCAGGATGGGGTTGGTGGCGATCCCCTTCAGCGCCCGCTTCAGCGCCGCCCGGTCCAGACCGTTTTGGCCCGGGCTGGTGAGGGAAAGGGCTATCACCGCCGCCACATTGTACAGCGGCACCGCGCCAATAATCACCAGGCTGGCCGCCCCCGCGGTACCGTAGATATTCTCCAGAAAGGCAGTGCCCAGAAGCGCGATGCTGCTGCGGTAGCTGGCCTGGACAAACTCCCCTCGCATGGGGCGATTCCGGATGGCCTTGCTGATCGCCGCAGAGATGAAGATGGAGAGGAGACTGACCAGAAAGCAGAACAGCACAAAGGGCAGGTCCCACACCGCGAAGAAATTCGATTCCACCAGATCCCGAAAGAGCATCACCGGCAGGCTGACCTTAAATACAAAGGAGTTCAGCCTGTCCGCCAGGATCTGATCAAAAAAACCGATCCGACGGAACACCGCCCCCAGCACCATCAGCAAGAAGATGGGCACGGTGGCATTTAAACAATATATCAGATCATCCATACTTATCCTACCTTTTCGTTAACCGCTTTATTATAGCGGCTTCTTCTCATCCGCGCAAGAGGCGCGCCCGTCCCAATGTCTGATTTTGGGACTGTGCGCATATAAAAAGAGTATATGGGAGGTGCTGCATGATGAGATGCCGGGTTTCGGAACTGCGCTATAAGGAGATCATCGACGTGGCTGACGGCAGCCGGTACGGCTTTGTGGGTGACGTGGAGGTGGATCTGGAGACGGGACAGGTGACCCAGCTGATCGTGCCCGGCCGTCTGCGGCTGTTCGGTCTGCTGGGGCGGTGGGAGGACACTCTGTTCCCCTGGTCCTCCGTGCGCCGCTTCGGTGCGGACACCATTCTGGTGGAACGGGGCCTGCTCCGCCAGGAGAGGCGGCGGGAATAAGCGAGATTTCCACGGTTCCTCCATTGTCTATTCCTTATATCCGTGTTATACTGTATAATTGTTTTAAGTCAAAGTGCCAGGAGGAACGCACATGTGTGGTATCGTTGGATTTGTCGGCCGGGAAGAGGCCTCTCCTATCCTGTTGGACGGCCTGTCCCGTTTGGAATACCGCGGATATGATTCCGCGGGCATCGCGGTATATGATCCGAAACTTGGCCTTCAGGTGGAGAAGGCCAAGGGCCGCCTGAAAGTGCTCTATGATCTGACCAAGGGCGGCAGTACCGTCCACGGCACCCTGGGCCTGGGCCACACCCGCTGGGCCACCCACGGGGAGCCCTCCGATGTGAACTCTCACCCCCAGGTCAGCCAGGACGGCCGGTTTGCCGTGGTACACAACGGCATTATTGAGAACTATGTAGCCCTGCGGGAGTTCCTCCAGTCGGAGGGGGTCCGCTTCGTGTCCCAGACCGACACAGAGGTGGTGGCCCAGCTGCTGGAATACTATTATAAGGACGACCTGCTGGATGCAGTGGTCAAAACCCTCTCCCGCATCCAGGGCGCCTACGCTCTGGGCATCCTGTGCGCCGACTGCCCTGACCGGCTCATCGCCGTGCGCAAGGATTCCCCCCTGATCCTGGGCTTCGGCCAGGGAGCCCACTATCTGGCCAGCGACGTCACCGCCCTGATCAAGTACACCCGGGATGTGTGCTATCTGGACGACGGGGAGATCGCGGAACTGACCCCGGATCACCTGTGGGTATACGATTCCTACCTGCGTCCGGTGGAGAAGGAGCACCACCACGTGGACTGGGAGATCTCCGCCGCTGAGAAGGGCGGCTATGAGCACTTCATGGCCAAGGAGATCATGGAGCAGCCCGAGGCCATCCGCAAGACCATCTCTCCCCGGATCCAGGACGGCAGGGTGGTGCTGGAGGGCCTGTCCTTCACCGCCCAGGACATCCGGGATATGGACAAGCTGTGCATCATCGCCTGCGGCTCTTCCTACCATGTGGGCATGAACGCCAAATACATTCTGGAAAAGCTGCTGCGCAAACCGGTGGAGGTCACCCTGGCCTCGGAGTTCCGGTACTGCGACCCCATCGTGACCGACCGCACCCTGGCTCTGGTCATCAGCCAGTCCGGCGAGACCATCGACACCCTGGCCGCCATGCGGGAGGCAAAACGGCTGGGCGCCAAGGTGCTCTCCATCGTCAACGTGGTGGGCTCCACCATCGCCCGTGAGAGCGACGGTGTGCTGTACACCTGGGCCGGGCCGGAGATCGCCGTTGCCACCACCAAGGCCTACTCCACCCAGCTGGCGGTGATCTACCTCATCGGCCTGTACTGTGCCGACCTGCTGGGCTCCATCTCCCAGGAGGACTACCGGACCATTCTGGAGGAGCTCCAGCGCATTCCCGACAAGATGGAGGAGATCCTGGACAACCGCAGCGACATCCAGTATTTCGCCTCCATCTACTTCAACCACCCCTCCATGTTCTTCATCGGCCGCAACCTGGACTACACCGTGGGTCTGGAGGGCTCCCTCAAGCTGAAGGAGATCTCCTATATCCACTCGGAGGCCTACGCCGCCGGTGAGCTGAAGCACGGCACCATCTCCCTCATCGAGCCGGGCACCCTGGTGGTGGCTCTGGCGGGCTACGGCGCCCTGTTTGAAAAGACCATGAGCAACGTGGTGGAGGTCAAGAGCCGGGGCGCCGACGTGCTGGGTCTCACCACCCGCAGCCGGGCGGCTGAGATGGCCAAAACCGCCGACCACGTGATCTCCGTCCCCGACACTCACCCCCTGCTGCTCCCCTCCCTGGAGGTGGTGCCCATGCAGCTGTTCGCCTACTATGTGGCCCTCCAGCGCGGGTGCGATATCGACAAGCCGAGAAACCTGGCCAAGTCCGTTACGGTAGAATAAGGAGGGGTCTTTTGAAAAAGCTGACTGTATTGTTCCTGACTCTGATCCTGCTCCTCTCCCTGGCCGCCTGCAGGCCCAGCCAGCAAGCGGCCAGCGTGATGCGCTACGGCATGTCCAACGCCTGGGACACCCTCATGCCCTACAACAGCCCTTCGGGAAGCAATTACACCCGCATTGTGTGTGACAAGATCTACGACCGGCTGGCCTACGTCCACGCCGACGGCTCCCTGGATCCCCGGGGGGCAACTTCCTGGGAGAGCGCCGACGACGGCATGTCGGTGGTGTTCCACCTGGACGAGAACGCGGCTTTCCACGACGGCACCCCTGTAACGGCAGAGCACTGGGCGGACACCATCGCCCTGATGACCGACCCCGACTGCCCCACCCTGGGCCGGTCAGTATTCAATGTGCTGGCCGGCACCGATGAAAACGGCGCCGCCATCGAGGGGGAGGCTCTGGGCGCGGAGGCCACGGATGCATACACCCTGCGTCTCACCTTCAAGACCCCCACCACCCCGGAGGACTTCCTGCTGGACCGAAACCGGGAGTTCTACGTGCTGCCCACCTATCTGCTGGAGGACACGGATCCGGCGGAGGTCATGGATCTGGAGCTGTGGCAGGCCCCTGTCGGCTCCGGCCCCTGCAAGTTTGTGGAGGAGATTCCCGGCAGTCAGCTTACGCTCCAGGCCAATCCGGACTATCAGCTGGGGCGGCCCGGTTTTGACAAGCTGGTCATCACCGTGATGGACAAGTCCAATCTGCTCCCCTCCCTGATCGCGGGGGATCTGGACTACTACGCCTTCGGCGGCAACCTGGCCGCGGACGACCTTCAGACCGCCGAGGACGGCGGGATCGAAGTGCTGGAGGGCACGGTGCCCAACACCTTCTATGAGCTGATGCTCAACAACGAGACCATCGGCAGCTCCGCCATCCGCCGGGCCATCGACCTGGCCCTGGACAAGGAGGCCCTGTGTCTCCAGTCCACCCAGGGGCTGGGTGAGCCTACCGCCAGCGACCTGACCCCCGGGACGGCATATACCAGTTCCCTTACCTGGAGCCGGGATGTGGATGAGGCCAGGGCTCTGCTGGAAGAGGGAGGCTATGACGGCACCACCTATACCCTGGCCTGTACCTCCAACCGCTCCGGCCTGGCCGCTCTTATGCAGCAGCAGCTGGCCGAGGCGGACGTTGCCGTCACCATCGAGACGGTGGACTCCGCCACTCTGTTCTCCGGTATGGCGGAGGGCAAGTACGACATGGCCATCGCCAGTCACACCCCGGGCGCCCTCCCCCTCTGGTTCACCGAAAGCCGGTTCAGCCAGGGCAACAACATCTTCCACGTGGCGGATCTGACCCCCTATACCACCCTGATCGCCCAGATCAAGGCCGCTCCCGGCGGCGACGAGCGGCAGGCGCTGGTGGATCAGCTTCAGGACCTGCTGGCCCAGGAGCGGCCCTTCATCCCTCTGTGGTTCGGCCGCACCCTCCACGCCCAGTCACCCACCGTGGACAACATCGACTATCCCTCCTCCAGCTTCTCCAACGAGAACGTGTGGGAGTGGACTTTTAAGGCCGGCTGACCGGGCCGGTCCCATTCAGACAGAAAAAACCTCCGTAGGGCCGCCGCCCATAGCGGCCCGTGCCGCAAGGCCGGAAGTGCAGGAGGAACCGAACGCTTATGGGTCGCTATATCCGTCGCCGTCTCATCACGGCTATTCCCGTCTTTTTCGGGATCACCTTGCTCGTCTTTCTCATGGTCAACCTGGCCCCCGGCACCATCACCGACCTGATGGGTGAGGGAGCCTCCTCCGGGGCGGACAAGGCAGCGCTGGAGGCCTCGCTGGGGCTGGACCAGCCTCTGCCCGTCCGCTATGTGCAATGGCTGGCCGGACTGTTCCGGGGAAATCTGGGGCAATCCTACTTCTATGACCGGCCGGTGAGCCGCCTCATCGCCCAGCGGGTGGGCCCCTCCCTGCTGCTCACCGGCAGCGGGGTGGTGCTGGCGGTGGCCATCGCCCTTCCGCTGGGCATTCTGGCCGCCTGGAAACCCCGGTCGATCTGGGACCGGATCACCTCGGTCCTCAGCCTCATCAGCTACGGTGTGCCCGGCTTTTTCCTCTGCCTGGCCGGCATCGCTGTATTTGCCGTCACCCTGGGCTGGCTGCCCACCCACGGCATGTACACCGCCGGCACCTTCACCTCCCTGCCCGACCTGCTCCGCCACCTGATCCTCCCCGCCGGGGTGGTGTGCGTCAGCAGTCTGGGGGAGCTGGTCAAGCAGACCAGAGCCGCCTGCCTGGAGGCTCTGGGCCAGGACTACATCGTCACCGCCCGGGCCAAGGGGCTGACCGACGGCGCGGTCATGGTGCGCCACGCCTTCCGGGGCTCTCTGGTTCCGGTACTCACCACCATTCTCAGCCACATCCCCCATATCCTGGGCGGCTCGGTGGTGGTGGAGCAGATCTTCGGCTGGCCCGGCATGGGCAGCCTGCTCTTCTCCGGCATCTCCCAGCGGGATTACCCGGTGGTGATGGGTGTGACGGTGGTCATCGCCCTGGCGGTGCTGCTGACCAACCTGCTCCTGGACCTGGTGTATGGCTTTGCCGACCCCAGAGTGCGGTATGGGAAGGGGTAGGGCCATGGAATGTCACGCTTACCTGCCCCGCAGCCCCTGGGCCCGGTTCCGCGGGGATCGGCGGGCCATGTTCTGCCTCATCGTGCTCTGCCTGGAGCTTCTGCTGGTCTTTCTGCTGCCTCCCCTGCTGGGGCTGGAGCCCAATGCCAGCGATATGGAGGCCGGCTTCTGGGCCCCGCCCTCCCGGGAGCACTGGCTGGGTACCGACGACGTGGGCCGGGATCTGCTGGCACGGCTGCTGTGCGGCGGGCAGGTCTCCCTGCTCATCGGCCTGAGCGCCGCCGCCATCAGCGCGGCGGTGGGCATACCCCTTGGCCTGCTGGCCGGCTACCGCCGGGGAGCCTGGGAGTTCTGGATCATGCGGCTGGCCGACATCGTCCAGTCCTTCCCCAGCATCGTGCTGGTACTCTGCCTGGTGGCTCTGGTGGGCCCCTCCGCCCTGAACATCGTGCTGGTACTGGGCCTGCTGGGCTGGACGGGCATCGCCCGGCTGGTCTACGGCAATACCCTCACCATCCGGGATCAGGAGTATATTGTGGCGGTGCGGGCCCTGGGCGCCAGCCGCTCCCTCATCCTGCGGCGCAACGTGCTGCCCAACGTGATCTCCCCGGTGTGGTGCTCCATCCCCCTGCGGGCGGGCCGGGCCATCCTGTCCGAATCCAGCCTCAGCTTTCTGGGTGTGGGCATCCGCACACCCCAGGCCTCCTGGGGCAGCCTCATCAAGGCCGCCGCCGACCTGACCGTTCTCACCGGCCGGCCCTGGGCCTGGCTGCCTCCGGCCCTGTGCATCATCCTGACGGTGTTCTGTCTGGCCGGCATCGGCGACGGCCTGCGGGATGCCCTGGACACCCGGAACCGGCGGCTTCCCACCTGGTGAAGTTTCCCCAAAAAGTCCTCTTCCGTCTGCAGGAAAATATGCATTTTCTCTTGTCACAGGCAAACTTTCGGTGTTATCATTAAGATGACAATAAAAGGGGGGAGCCTGTACATGTCCAGAATCATCGACCTTGAGCAAAAAAGCCAGTTCCGCGTTCTGCTGCATCCTGTCCGACAGGAGATCGTACATCTGCTGCGTCTTGCGGACCACCCCCTGTCCGCCAACGGCGTGGCCAGACGCATGAACCTGTCCCCCGTCTCTACCCAGGGACACCTGAAAAAGCTGGTGGATCTCGGTCTGGTTCTGATGGAGACCAGGCAGGGAAAGAACGGTGAACCGGTCGTGCTCTACTCCCTGGACGACGTGGATATCCGGCTGCATCTGGGGCGAAAGGACACCTTTCAGGGTGAGCGGGAGGCCATGGCCGCCAATCTGGTGGACGGCGTCTTCCGTGGAATGATCAATACCACCCACTTATATTCTGAGGAGGAACTGGACCAGCACAGTCTGCTCCGGTTCGGCGCCCTCCACCTGTCCACGGAGGAGCGAAAGGAGCTGGCGGAACTGGTGGCCAACTACCTGGACAGCCACGGCACCCACACGCCGGAAAACGCGGAGCACTGGGAATACGTCGTTATGGCCTACCGCGCCGAAGAGCCGAAACAGTGACTGCATGAGGCCCGCCGCTTACGCGGCGGGCCTCATTTTTGGAATTTTAATAAAGGATCCCCTGATACGCCGCCAAAAGCCATGGATTTTCCCTATTGAATTCCATTCTGGAACTCTTATAATATTTCGTGCGAAAAAATTTGAGAAGGAGTTCCCATGGAAAAAGCTCTGTGCACCCCGGCGGCGCGGCCCCGCCGGCCCGGTACCATTCTCTCCCTTACCTGGCCTATTTTTATCGAGCTGCTGCTGCAGATGCTGGTCGGCAACGCCGACCAGATCATGGTGGGCTGGTACGACCCCAATGGTGTGGGGGCCATCGGCAACGCCAACCAGATCACCAGCCTGCTGCTGCTGGTCTTTTCGGTGATCTGCACCGCTTCCATGATCCTCATTGCCCAGTACCTGGGCGCTGAGGACACCAAACGGGTCAATGAGACCTACACCATCTCCCTGGTGGTCAACGGCGTGTTCGGTCTGGCCATCGGCGGGCTGCTCATCGCCCTGTGCGGCCCCATCTTCCACCTGATGAAGGTGCCGGAGGAGATCTTTGCCGACACCTGCCTGTACATCCGTATCATCGGCGGCGGCATGGTGTTCCAGTCCATCTACCTCACCTTCACCGCTTTCTTCCGCAGCAGCCAGATGATGAAGGAGACCATGATCATCTCGGTGCTGATGAACCTGCTGAATATCGGCGGCAACGCCCTGCTCATCAACGGAGCCTTCGGCCTGCCGGCCCTGGGTGTGGCGGGGGCCGCGCTGTCCAGCGATATCTCCCGGGTCTTCGGCGTGGTGGTCATCGCACTGCTGTTCCGGCGGCGGTTCGGCCCGGTGATCCGGCTGTCCCACCTGCGCCCCTTCCCCGCCGACCAGCTGCGGCGGCTGCTGCGCATCGGCCTGCCCACCGGCGGCGAGTCCATCTCCTACAACCTCTCCCAGATCTGCATCCAGTCCATCTGCAACCACTTCGCCCTGTTCGTCATCAATACCCGGGTGTACGCCAACATGTTCGCCATGCTGACCTATATGTTCGCCTCCGCTATCGCCCAGGCCGCCCAGGTGGTGGTGGCCCGGCTCATGGGGGCGGAGCGCATCGACGAGGTGGATCGCCGGGTCAAGACTACCCTGGCGGCGGCAGTGACCATCTCCACCATCGTATCTGTGGTTCTGTTCCTGTTCAGTACCCCCCTGCTGCGGCTGTTCACCAGCGATGTGGCTGTGCTGACCCTGTTCCACACCATCATGCTCATTGAGATTCCCCTGGAGGTGGGCCGGGCGGTGAATATCGTCATGTGCCGTACCCTGCAGGCCTGCGGCGACATCCGCTTCCCCATCACCATCTGCGTCATCAGCGCATGGCTTACCGCTGTGGGCGGCGGCCTGCTGCTGTCCATGTCCGCCGGGCTGGGCCTGGCAGGTCTGTGGATCGCCATGGCCTGCGACGAGTGCTTCCGGGCCCTTCTCTTCCTGTGGCGCTGGCACAGCCGGGCCTGGTGCCGCAAGCGGCTGCTGTCCATGTGACCGCGAAAAATGGCTGTCGTCTGAGACGACAGCCATTTTCTTTATTTCTCCCGGCGCCCGAAGATCCTGGCCAGCAGGCCCTTCTTCCGCTCCTGCACCGGCGGGGTCTGGACAGCGGCCAGCGCCTCCCGCTTCGCCTCCTCCATCAGCGCCTCCTGGGCGTTGACGGCGGGAGCGCCCTCCGGCCGCTCCACACGGGTATAAGAGCCGTCGGGCTGGAGTACCCGGGCCTTCACATTGTCGGAGCAATACAGCTCCACATAGTGGCGGATCTGCCGGCGGACCGCCGGGTCCAGCACCGGGCAGGCGATCTCCACCCGACGCTCGGTGTTCCGGGTCATCAGGTCCGCCGAGCCGATATAGAGCTTCGTCTCCTCCCCCACGCCGAAGGCGTAGATCCGGGGGTGCTCCAGGAACCGGCCCACGATGGAGAACACTTTGATATGGTCGGTGAGACCCGGCACACCGGGCCGCAGGCAGCAGATGCCCCGGACATTCATGGTCACCGGCACGCCCGCCTGACTGGCCTGGGCCAGCTTGTCAATGAGGGCCCGGTCGGTCACCGAGTTGACCTTGACGAAAATCCGGGCCGGCTTGCCCTGACGGGCCTTTTCGATCTCCCCGTCCATCAGGTCCAGCAGCTTGTTCTTCAGACTGTTGGGGGCCACCAGCAGCTGGTGGTACTCCCCGTTCAGGTTGGAGATGGCCATGTTCTGGAAAAAAGCCGTCCCGTCGGCACCGATGGCGGGGCTGGCGGTCATCAGGCAGAAGTCGGTATACATCCTGGCGGTCTTTTCGTTGTAGTTGCCGGTTCCGATCTGGGTAATGTACTGGATGTGTCCCTTCTCCCGGCGGGTGATGAGGCAGATCTTGGAGTGGACCTTGTACCGCTCAAAGCCGTACAGGATGGTACACCCCGCCTCCTCCAGGCGCTGGGCCCAGGCGATGTTGTTCTGCTCGTCAAACCGGGCCCGCAGCTCCATGAGCACCGTCACGTCCTTGCCGTTTTCCGCCGCGGCGGCCAGGTACTCCACCAGCTTGGCAGTGGAGGCCAGACGGTAAATGGTGATCTTGATGGAGAGCACCGCCGGGTCGTTGGCGGCCTCCCGCACCAGCTGGAGGAAAGGTTCCATGCTCTGGTAGGGGTAGAACATCAGCGCGTCCCGCCGCAGGATCTGTGGGATCAGCTTCTCCCCCTTCACCAGTCCGGCAGGCCACTGGGGGGTGTAGGGCGGATAGCACAGGGCGGCGGCGCTCTCCTGGGGCAGCTTGCTCTCCAGAGAATACACATAATTCATCATCAGCGGGCTCTTGGAGCGGAACACCTGCTCCGGGGTGAGGGTCAGCCGCTGACACAGGTACTGCTGCAGCTCGGCGGAGGCCTCCCCCTGGATCTCCAGACGCACCGGAGCCAGACGGGCCCGCTTTTTCAGCACCTTCTGCATGTGGGCCCGGAAGTCCTCTCCCACGTCATAGTCCTCGTCCTCGGGACTGATGTCGGCGTTGCGGGTCACCGAAATGACGCACTTCTCCTCCACCTGGCAGTTCTCAAACAGGGTGTCGGCAAAAGCCAGCACCACCTGCTCGGTGAGCAGATACCGCAGTCCCCGCTCCTCCAGCCGCAGGTAGGGGGGCAGATTCTTGGGGATGGGGACCAGACCAAAGCACTGCCTGCCCTCCATCTGCAGGGTGAGGGCGATGGTCAGGCTGTTGGAGGGCAGATGGGGGAAGGGGTGGTGGCTGTCCACCACCATGGGGGAGAGCACCGGCTGCACGTAGTCCCTGAACCACCGCTCCACCTGCTTGCGCTCCTTGCCGTCCAGCTCATCGGGGGACAGATTGCAGATATTGCAGGTGCGCAGCCGCTTTTCCAGCTGGGCAATGATCTTGTCCCGCTGCTTGTACAGGCCGGGCACCGTCTTGAAGATGGCCTGGAGCTGCTGGGCGGGGGTCAGGCCGCTTTTGCTGTCCACGTGGGTCTGCTTGGACAGGGTCATGTCGCTTATGGAGCCTACCCGGATCATAAAGAATTCGTCCAGGTTGCTGGTAAAGATGGCGGCGAACTTCAGCCGCTCAAACAGCGGCACGCTCTCGTCCTTGGCCTCCTCCAGCACCCGCTCGTTGAACCGCAGCCAGGACAGCTCCCGTTCCTGGGTGTAGCGGGTATCAATTTCCTTCGTCATGCTGATTGTTCACTCCTATCACGCGGTTGAGCAGATAGCCCTCCCGCACGCCGCAGGTGCTCACCGACACAGTCTCCACCTGGTAGGCCCGCAGAACGGCGGTCAGGATGGCCAGGCCGGGCAGAATGGTGTGGACCCGGTCGGGCACCGATCGCAGGATCTGCCGCAAAGTGTCCCGGTCCCCCTTCTTCAGGTCCTTATAGAGAGACCTGATCTCCCCCACCGGAATGATCCGGTTGTCCGGGTCCGCCCCGGACAGGTCGTTGCACAGCTTGGCCGCCGCCCGGATGGTGCCGCCCACGCCGGTCAGGTGTCTGCACCGCAGGCCGGCGATCCTGGCCTTCTCCAGCTCCTCCTCCACCTGAGCTCGGATGGCCTTCCGCTCCTCCTTGGTGGGAAACAGGCCGGAGACATATTTGGTAAAGAGGGACAGCGAGCCCATGGGCAGAGAACAGCCGGAGGTGATAGCGCCGTCCCGGTAGGTCACCAGCTCGGTGGAGCCGCCGCCGATATCCGCCAGCAGCCCGCAGCCGGGAGCGCCGCCTCCCACCGTGGCGCCCAGGAAGGAGAAGGACGCCTCCTCCGCCCCGGAGAGCACCTCCACCTGGAGGCCGGTCACCGCCTGGATGGTCTCCAGTGCCTCCTCGGTGTTGACGATGTTCCGCAGCGACGCGGTACCGAACACATAGAGCTGGTCGATATCGAAGTTCCGCAGCAGGGCCTTGAACCCCGCCAGCACCCGGCAGGCCACCAGGATGCCGCTGTCGGAGAGCACGCCGTTTTTGATATAGCCCGCCAGTCCCGCCATTTCCTTCTTGTTCATCAGGAGCTTGAAGGTCTGCCCCTCCCAGTGGTAAATGGACAGGCGGATGGTATTGGAGCCCACGTCCACGATTCCGCACTTCACGGCCCCGTCCCCCTTTCTCACACTTGGCTTAGTTTACGTTATTTTCCCCACAATAGCAATGGATTTTACAAAAGATTTACAGGGCCGCGCCAAACGGCGCGGCCCTGTCGCTTTTTCTCTCTGCTGTTACATAACGCCCTTGCGGACATTGACCACGAAATCCTGTACGTTGGTGACGATGGTGCGCACCGACAGGCTGCCCCGGTCCCGCAGTTTGTTCACCGCGAACTCCGACACATCCACTGAGTAGAAGTACACCGGGCGTACCACCCCGTTCACCACCCGGTAGGAGGGGGTCATGTTGCCGGTGGCCACTGTATGGAGGGTGGAGGCCATGCAGATAACAGTGGTGGCATCTTTCACCAGATTGCGCATGGCGTCCTGGCCCTCGTACACGTTGCCGTACACCTCAGGCAGGGGGCCGTCGTCCCGGACGGAACCCACCAGCACAAAGGGCACATCATGCTTCACGCACTCGTAGATGATGCCATCCTTCACCTTGCCGGAGTTGACAAAGGCGGCGGTGGAGCCGGCCAGCCGGACGGCGTTGATGGTGTCGATATGGTTATAGTGGCCGTTGGGCATGCTCTTCTGGGTGTAGATATCCTGGCCCAGGGCGGTGCGGAGATAGCCCGCCTCCAGATCGTGGGTGGCCAGGGCGTTGCCCGCCAGCACGCCGTGGACATAGCCGCCCCGCACCAGAGCGGCAAAGGCGTCCCGGGCGTCGTGGTCGAAGGCGCAGGCGGGACCCATCACCCACAGGATGCGGCCATGGTCCTTCTCATAGCGCAGCAGCTCATAGATGGAATCGTAGTCCATGGAGTAGGCCGTCTCACGGGAGCGGCCCTGCCGGAAAGAAAAGGTCTCCTGCTCCCCCTTCTCCTCATTGAAGCCATTGGCATAAATATAGATGCCCTGGGAGCCGTCCTCCGTGCGGCCCACCACCACCGGCTCACCGGCCTTCAGGTTGCGGAACTCCACCACTGCGATCTTTCCGTCCCGCAGGGCGGCCACGCAGTCCATCCGGCTCTCCTCCGCCAGCAGCCAGGTCCCGTTTACTTTGAAATACTCCGGGAAAATGCTGGTGGCATGATACCCCTCCGGCGCCACGCCGTCCATGGGGGCGGGCTGGAACGTCACGTCAGGTGCGTTCTTCAGCTGCGCCTGCTCAAAGTCAGGCCCGTGATACTGCGGGAGTGTAAAGCTCATGGGAAACAGGACCCCTTTCTATTTCTGTGTTCTGTGATCTTGTTTATTGTATCACGGCGCACCCGGGAATGGCAATCGCTTTCCAGCGTTCCTCAGATATTCTTTTTGATCTGATTGATCGCATTCTTTTCCAATCTTGAGACCTGGGCCTGGGAGATGCCCACCTCGGCGGACACCTCCATCTGGGTCTTGCCCTGGAAGAACCGCAGGGCCAGAATGTGCCGCTCCCGATCGGTGAGCCGGGCCATGGCCTCCTTCAGGGCGATGTGCTCCAGCCAGCTCTCATCGGTGTTCTTGGAATCCTTCACCTGATCCATGACGCAGATGGTGTCCCCGCCGTGGTCATACACCGGCTCATAGAGGGACACCGGGTCCAGCACCGCGTCCAGGGCAAACACCACGTCCTCCCGCTTCAGCTCCAGCATCTTGGCGATCTCGTCGATGCTGGGCTCCCGCTGGTGCTCGGCCATGAACTTCTCCTTGGCCTGAAGCACCCGGTAGGCGGTGTCCCGCATGGAGCGGGATACCCGCATGGTGGAGTTGTCCCGGAGATACCGCCGGATCTCCCCCACGATCATGGGCACGCCGTAGGTGGAAAAGCGCACGTCCATGTCGATGTTGAAGTTGTCAATGGCCTTGATGAGGCCGATGCACCCCACCTGGAACAGGTCGTCCACGTTCTCGCCCCGGTTGGAGAACTTCTGGATCACAGAGAGCACCAGGCGCAGGTTGCCGGCAATGAGCTGTTCCCGGGCCTCCATGTCCCCCTGCTTGGTGCGGCGGAGCAGCTCCATGGTCTCCTCGTTTTTCAGCACCTTCAGTTTTGACGTGTTGACGCCGCAGATCTCTACCTTTCCCTGCACAGTTCTGCCCCCTTGCCTCGGAATCTGTGTTCAGTATTTCCGCGGCAGACCCTTTCATACGGCAGGGCCGGGGGGTATATTTTTTATCGTCAGACCGCTTTCGATGGACTTCGCCCCTCCCCGTTGCTATTTGGTCTGGTCTTGTTTATACTAAACAGGAAATCTGATCAGGTCAGTCGGGAGGCACGCTTATGCTCACACCCATTCTGGATGCCGGGGACCGCCGGCCGTTGTACGAACAGCTCTACCGCCACATCCGGGGCGAGATCGAGACCGGGCAGCTGAAGGCCGGGGCCCGGCTGCCCTCCAAACGCGCTCTGGCCGCCCATTTAAAGGTGAGCGTGGTGACGGTGGAGGGGGCCTACGACCAGCTGCTGGCGGAGGGCTATCTCCGCTCGGAGGCCAGGCGGGGCTTTTTTGTCCAGGCCGGGGCCCAGGAGCCTCAGCCGCCGGAACCTTCCCCCTCCCCCGACCTGCGGGAGCCGGTAAGGCCCGCCTTCCGCTGGGACTTCTCCACCGGCGGCGTGGACACCTCCCTGTTCCCCTTCTCCACCTGGGCCAAGCTCATGCGGGAGGTACTGTCCGAGCAGGAGGACCGTCTGCTCTCCGCCCCCCATCCCCAGGGAGTGCCTGAGCTGCGGCAGGCCATCGCAGGACACCTCTACCGCTTCCGTGGCATCCGGGCCCACCCGGACCAGATCGTGGTGGGGGCCGGGTCGGAGACCCTCATCGGCCTGCTGGTCCAGCTGCTGGGCCGGCAGGGCGCCTACGGCGTGGAGGACCCGGGATACGGAAAGACCCACCGTATCCTGGCCAGCTGCGGCGCCCGGGTGGAGCCCATCTCCCTGGACAGGCAGGGTCTGCGGGTGGACCAGCTGGACCTCCGCCAGGTGCGGGTGGTCCATGTCACCCCATCCCACCACTTCCCCCTGGGCATCATCATGCCCGCTCCCCGGCGGCAGGCCCTGCTGCGGTGGGCCTCGGAAGAGCCAGACCGCTATATCATCGAGGACGACTACGACAGTGAGTTCCGCTTCTCCGGCAAACCCATCCCCGCCCTCCAGAGCCTGGACGGCGGGGGCCGGGTGATCTACCTGAACACCTTTGCCAAAACCCTGGCTCCCTCCCTGCGGGTGAGCTATATGGTGCTGCCCCCCGCCCTGCTGGAGAAATGGCGGCGGGACTTCTGGTTCTACTCCTCCACCGTCCCCTCCTTTGAACAGTACGCCCTGGCCCGGTTCATGGAGCGGGGTCACTTTGAGCGGCACCTCAACCGCAGCCGCACCCGGTACAGGGCCCGGCGGGAAGCTCTGCTGGCCGCCGCCCGGGGCTCCGGCCTGCTGGAGGCCGGCTCTTTTTCCGGCGGAGACGCGGGGCTCCACCTGCTGCTGTGGATGGACAAACGGTGGAGCGAGGCCGACCTGGTGGAGCGGGCCGCCCGGGCAGGGGTAGGGCTCTCCCCTCTGTCGGCCTATGACCTGTCCCCCACCCCTGCCGACCGCCCTCCCGCCCTCATTCTGGGTTATACCCGCATTGCCGCCCAGGAGATGGCCCCTGCTCTGGAACAGCTCAAACTGGCCTGGGGCTTCTGAGCATCAAAAAGCCGCCGCTGACGCCATTCGGCATCAGCGGCGGCTTTCCTATCTCAATCAACGAGCCGCACAGTAGGCCCCGATGGCCCGGAATTGACGGGTCACCGCTCCGCACAGCTCATTGTAATATTTTAAGTAGTCCTTCTTGGCCTGGCGCTCCGCCCGCAGCCGCGTCTGAAATACCGCCCACTGGGCGCAGTTCTTGTGGCAGCCCTCACAGTAGGCCGAACAGCTCTTTTGACAAGGAATCACAGAAAAAACCCCTTTCCGTTCAGATCAATTTCCGAAACACAGCTGGCCTTTATGAGAACAGGATAGCAGTTTCCCGGCGCGCTTTCTATCAAGATATGGTAAAAGGCAGCTAAAATCTTACCCCTAAAGCCCCCTTGATCCGCCAGATTCCGACATTCCTCCCGCCGTATACTGGCAGCGGGAGGGAATGTGATGAAGCGATTTCTTCGGCGGACCGCCGCGTGCATCACCCTGTTCTGCGCCAACCCCCGGGCCTTCCTGCGGGCAGTGAGCCGTCCGGACAGTCCCCAGGGCCGTCAACTGCGCAGGCTGCTCAGAGAATAGCCCGAAAAAGCGCTTTGAAAATATGAAATTTTTGTATTGACATGTTGCAAAGCTGAGGGTATCATATCTCTGTTCAAGGACAGAGACGTCCCGGATGGCATTCTGGGACTCTCTGTCCCTTTATTTGGGAAAGGAGTCCTCACTGTGACGAAATACATTTTTGTGACCGGCGGCGTGGTATCCGGTCTGGGCAAGGGCATTACCGCCGCCTCTCTGGGCCGGCTGCTGAAGGCCCGGGGGCTGAAGGTGGCAGCCCAAAAGCTGGACCCCTATATCAACGTGGACCCGGGCACCATGAGCCCCTATCAGCACGGCGAGGTATTCGTCACGGAGGACGGTGCGGAGACAGACCTGGATCTGGGCCACTATGAGCGGTTCATTGATGAGGACCTGAACCAGTATTCCAACCTGACCACCGGCCGGGTCTACTCCAACGTGATCTCCAAGGAGCGCCGGGGGGAGTACCTGGGCGGTACAGTACAGACCATCCCCCACATCACCGACGAGATCAAGCACTTCATCTACAGCGTGGGCCGCAAGACCGACGCCGACGTGGTCATCACCGAGATCGGCGGCACCACCGGCGACATCGAGAGTCAGCCCTTCCTGGAGGCCATCCGCCAGGTGGGCCGGGAGGTGGGCCGGGACAACGCCCTCTACATCCACGTGACCCTGGTACCCTATCTGCGGGCCTCCGGGGAGCACAAGTCCAAGCCCACCCAGCACTCGGTGAAGGAGCTGCAGGGCTTCGGCATCTCCCCCGACATCATCGTGCTGCGGTGCGACGAGCCCATCCGGGACGAGAGCATCTTTGAAAAGATCTCCGGCTTCTGCGGCGTGAAGCGGGACTGCGTCATCGAGAATATCACCCTGCCCAACCTGTATGAGGCTCCCCTGATGCTGGAGCAGGCCCACTTCTCCGAGGTGGTGTGCCGCCAGCTCCACATCGACGCCCCCGCCCCCGACCTGACCGAGTGGCGCGGCCTGGTGGAGCGGATCCGCCAGCAGGACCGGACGGTGACCATCGCCCTGGTGGGCAAGTACGTCCAGCTCCACGACGCCTATCTCTCCGTGGCCGAGGCCCTGCGCCACGCCGGCTATGCCCTTCGGACCCGGGTGGATATCCGGTGGGTGGATTCCGAGACCATCACCCCCGAGACCTGCGGTCAGATCCTGGCCGGAGCAGACGGCATCCTGGTGCCCGGCGGCTTCGGCAGCCGGGGCATCGAGGGGATGGTGCTGGCCGCCCAGTACGCCCGGACCCACAAGGTGCCCTATCTGGGCATCTGCCTGGGAATGCAGACAGCGGTCATCGAGTTTGCCCGGGATGTGGCCGGCATGAACGGCGCCAACTCCGGGGAGTTTGACCCGGACTGTCCCTATAAGGTCATCGACTTCATGCCCGGTCAGAGCGACTCCATCGACAAGGGCGGCACGCTGCGGCTGGGCAGCTGGCCCTGCCAGACTGCGCCGGACAGCCTGCTGGAGCGGTGCTACGGCCAGTCCCTCATCCACGAGCGTCACCGCCACCGCTATGAGTTCAACAACGACTACCGCCAGGACCTGGAAGAAGCCGGCCTGACCCTCAGCGGCACCTCCCCTGACGGCCGGCTGGTGGAGGCGGTGGAGCTGAAGGACCACCCCTTCTTCCTGGGAGTCCAGTTCCATCCGGAGTTCAAGAGCCGTCCCAACCGGCCTCACCCCATCTTCCATGGCTTTGTGTCCGCCGCTCTGGAGAGCGAAAAATAATTCGTAACCTGTTGGAAGCACAGCAGCCTGCCTGAAAAGGCAGGCTGCTTTTCTATACCCCCCGCCTTGACGCAATATGTGAAAAAACGCTATAATAAAACAAAATAAGAAATCCAACTGCCGGAAGGGGTGTCACCGATGGCGGGCGTGCGGCTGGAACATGTGGTTCGGGAATATGTGATGGGTAAGACCACCATCCGGGCGGTGGACGACGTGAGCTTTACCATCCCGGAGGGCAAGTACACCATCATTCTGGGGGCCAGCGGCGCCGGTAAGTCTACGGTACTCAACATTCTGGGCGGTATGGATTCCCCTACCGCCGGCAAGGTCTTTGTCAACGACAAAGAGATCTCCAGCTTCAATAAAAAGCAGCTCACCCAGTACCGGCGGGAGAGCATCGGCTTTGTGTTCCAGTTCTACAACCTGATGCCCAGCCTGACGGTGCTGGAAAATGTGGAGCTGGCCAGCCAGATCTGCAAGAATCCTCTGGACGCCAAAGAGGTGCTGAACATGGTGGGGCTGGGTGACCGGATGGGCAACTTCCCTGCCCAGTGCTCCGGCGGTGAGCAGCAGCGGGGCGCCATCGCCCGTGCCCTGGCCAAAAATCCCGACGTGCTGCTGTGCGACGAGCCCACCGGCGCCCTGGACTATGTGACGGGCAAGGCCATCCTGGCCTTGCTCTACGATCTGTGCAAGAAGAGCAAAAAGACGGTGGTGGTGGTCACCCACAACGGGGCCCTGGCCCCCACCGCCGATATCGTCATCCGCATGAAGAGCGGAAAGATCGAATCCTTTACGGAAAATCCCAACCCGGTACCGGTGCAGGAGCTAGAGTGGTAGCATGATCTGGAGGAATTTTTTCCGGGATCTGCGGCGCACCGCCTCCCGGCTTATCTCGGTGAGCATCATCACCATGATCGCCGTGGTGGTGTATACCGCCCTCAGCGGGATCATCTATAATGTGGACCGCATCATGGGGAACTACTATGACACCCAGAACGTGGCCGACTACTGGATCACCGGCGTGGGGCTGGACATGGCGGACTGCCGGGCTTTGGAGGCTCTGGACGGAGTCACCGGAGTGCAGCCCCGGGTGGTGCTGGACGCGGAGGAGCGGCACGACAGCGACATCACCCTCTCTCTCTATGGTGTGCCGGAGGATCAGGCCATCAATACTCCCTACGTGACGGAGGGCCGCCTGCCCCAGGGCAACCAGGAGATTTTCCTCAGCGATCAGTTTGCCGAGGCCAGGGGGCTGCGGGTGGGGGACTGGTATGAGATCACCCTCACCGGCCTGGGCGTCCACCTGCGGCTGCAGGTGTGCGGCGTGGGCAAGGACCCGGAGTGCCTCTACCCCGTCAACACCACCACCCCCTCCCCCGACCTGTCCCGCTACGGCTTCGCCTATGTGAAGGAAGAAGTGCTCAGCGGCGTGATGGGCTCCCACATCTATAATCAGATCTGCATCACCACCGCCGACGACGTGTCCACCGCCCAGATCCGCGGCCAGGTGGACGACGTGCTGGGCAGCAAGGTGGTCAATATCCTGGCCCTGGAGGACAACCAGCAGGCCTACTCCCTGATGGAGACCAAAAACAATCTGGTGCCCATCCTCACCTTCTTCCCCACCCTGTTCTTCCTGTGCGCGGTGCTGATGATGGTGAGCACCATGAACCGGCTCATCGAAAGCGCCCGGTCGGACATCGGTACCTTCAAGGCCCTGGGCTACTCCGACCGGACCATTCTGTTCTACTACCTGCTCCACGCCCTGCTGGTGGTCATCGTGGGCTTCCCGCCGGGAGCGCTGCTGAGCAAATACATCTCTGCCCTCATCGTCTGGACCATCGCCACCGGCTGCGACCTGCCTCCCACCGACATCGTCCACGACTTCCCCGCCTGGGGACAGGCCCTGGGCCTCACCGCCCTGTGCTGCATCGGCAGCGCCTGGCTGGTGGCCCGGTCCCTGCTGAAGGAGACCCCCGCCCAGTGTATGCGGCCCAAGGCCCCCAAGAGCGGCGGGTCCCTGATGCTGGAGCATATCCGCCCCCTGTGGCGGCGGCTGGGCTTCAATCAGAAATACATCCTGCGCAATACCTTCCGCAACAAGGTGCGCATGTTCACCTGCGTGGTGGGCATCGCCTTCTGCATGGCCCTGGTGTTCATGGCCTTCGCCATCAAGGATTCCATGGACGCTTACTCCAATGCCCTGGCCCAGAACCAGAACCGCTATGACGTGATGGCCGATCTGAATACCTCGGTCACCGAAAGCCAGTACAGCCGTCTGGTTACCACCCCCGGCGTCACCAGCGCGGAGCTGGAGATGACCACCACCTGCTGGCTGTACAGTGAGGACCAGCGGGCCACCTCCACCCTGACGGTGGCGGAGGACAGCGTATCCCTCCACCTGTATGACCCCTACGCCGACGCTCCTCTGGCTCTGCCGGAGGACGGACTGGTGCTGGAGCAGCAGCTGGCGGACGACCTGGGACTGAAGGAGGGGGACACTGTCACCCTCCGCTTCACGGGAGAGAGCGGCTATGTCACCCTGAGGGTGGCAGAGGTCAACCGCTGTGTCAGCGGAGCTTATGTCAGCCGGAGCATCTGGCGGAACCTGGGCCGGGCCTATACCCCCACTGCCGCCTACCTGACCGCCGGTGACACGGCCATGCTGGAGACCCAGTTGGACAGCTATGACTTTGTGGACGGCTGGCAGAGCCGGGAGACCGTCACCGCCGCAGTGGTGGAAAAGATGGCAAACACCTCCATGGTGGTGTACATTCTTATCGTCTTCGGCGGCGGACTGGCCTGTATCGTCATCTATAACCTGGGTATCATGAGCTTCTTTGAACAGATCCGGAGCCTGGCCACCCTGATGGTGCTGGGCTTCCACGAGCGGGAGATCAAGTATCTTCAGCTCAGCGAGAATCTGATCTTTGCCGCCGCAGGCATTCTGCTGGGTATCCCCCTGGGCATCGGACTGGACCGGTTCCTGATCCTCTCCATTACCTCCATGCCCCTGGAGGTTGTCATCACCGCCAGGGCCATCGGTCTGTCCTGTGCAGTGACCATGCTGTTTGCCCTGGCGGTCAACGTGGTCATCGGGCGGAAAATGCGGGAAATCGACATGCTGGGTGCGCTGAAAAGCGTGGAATAGGTCCGGCAGAGCAAATACATGGTTCCTTCACAGCAAAAGGGGTGGATCTGATGCGAGATCGCAGAAAACACGGGAGTACGGTGCTGGCCTGTCTGCTGAGCCTGGCTCTTCTGGCGGGATGCTCCAGCGAGGACGACCAGGAGCAGGAGACCGTCTTTCCGGACATCGGGCCGGTAGAGAACACAGTAGAAGATACCGGCACCGTCACTTATCGGGACAATTACAGCATTGTCCCTCAGGTCAGCGGCACGGTGGTGTCCTGCGCCATTGAGGAGGGTGACACCGTCACCGCGGGGCAGGAGCTGTACGTCATAGACGCAGGGGACCTGGAGGACCAGATCGAGCAGGCCAAGCTCTCTCTGGACAGCGCTCAGGCCGCCCTGAGCCAGGCCCAGGCCGCCTGCGACGACCTGACGGTTACCGCCTATGCCTCGGGCACCATCACCGCCGTCAACGTCCACGTGGGAGACTTCGTGTCCTCCGGCACCCCCATCGCTCAGGTGGTGGACAGCCAGAACCTGAAGCTCACGGTCCCCTTCTTCACGGAGGACGCCGCCGGATTTTCCGTGGGCGCCTCTGCCGTCATCTCCTTCCCCAGCCGGGCCGAGACGGTGACCGGCACGGTGAAGCGGATCTATGACACCTCCAGCGCCCTCTCCGGCGGCAGGACGGGGGTATATGTGGAGCTCTCCTTCCAGAACCCCGGCACCGTGCTCAGCGGAGACGTGGCCTCCGCCAGCATCGGCGGCGCGGCCTGTATGGACACGGGCACCGTCAGCTACGCCACTGAGCAGTCCATCTACGCCACCCAGTCCGGTCAGGTGGTCTCTCTGCCCATCCAGGTGGGCACCGCCGTCACCGCCGGGCAGACGGTGATGACCATCAAGAACGACAGCCTGACCAACGCGGTCACCAACGCCTCCCTGTCGGTGGAATCGGCACGCACCTCCCTCTCCCAGCTGGAGGACAAGCGGGTGGACTACACCATTCTGGCGCCCGCTGACGGCGTCATCCTCACCCGGTCGGTAAAGACCGGGGACATGGCGGCGGCAGGCACCCCCATGGCGGTGCTGGCCCAGCCGGAGGCGCTGTGCGTCCACGCCGACATCAATGAGCAGTACATCGAGCGGATCTGGCCCGGCCAGCAGGCTCAGATCTCCTTCACCGACGACAGCGGCCAGCCCAGGAGCTATACCGGCACGGTGGAGCGCATCGACGACACCGGCATTACCTCCGGCGGCGTCACCGACTACACCGTGGAACTCTCCCTGGACGACACCACCGGCCTGCGGGACGGTATGAACGTCAATGTGGCCATCATCACCGAGCAGAAGGAGGACTGCCTCCGGGTACCCTCCCGGGCGGTCAGCGGCGGCAAGGTGCAGGTGCTCCGGGACGGCAAGGCTGCGGAGGTGGAAGTGGAGACCGGCGTCTCCGGCGGCGGGTATACCGAGATCCTCCAGGGGCTGACCACCGAGGACCAGGTCCTGCTTCCGTAAATCAGTAAAAAGAAAGGCAGGCACACGGGACAATCCGTGTGCCTGCCTTTTTTCTTCCTTTAATGGGGCCGCTTTTTCCGGGGCCGGGCGTTCTTCTTGGGTTTGGCCGCCGCCCAGCCTGCCTTTTTTACCGGGCGGGCCTTCTTTTCCGGGCGGCTGGGCCGCTCCGGCTCCTTTCCCTTCCGGCGGGTCTCCCCTTCCGGCTTCCGGCTGACGGGCCGCAGGAGACATTCCTTGCCGTAGCCGATCAGGTCCTCCCGATGGGCCACGTGGAGGGCCTCCCGCACCAGCGCCCGCTTCTCCGGCCGCTTCCACTGCATCAGTGCCCGCTGCATGGCCTTTTCGTGGGGATTCTTGGGCACGTAAACCGGCTGCATGGTGCGGGGGTCGATACCGGTATAGTACATGCAGGTGGACAGGGTGCCGGGGGTGGGATAAAAATCCTGGACCTGCTCCGGCTGGCGGCCCGACTTGTTCAGCCACTCCGCCAGGCGCACCGCGTCCTCCATGGTGCAGCCGGGGTGGGAGGACATGAGATAGGGTACCAGATACTGCTCCTTGCCGTACTTCTGGTTCAGGGACTCGTACTTGCGCCGGAACTTCTCGTACACCGCGATATGGGGCTTGCCCATGTAGTCCAGCACACTGTCCACGCAGTGCTCCGGCGCCACCTTCAGCTGACCGGACACGTGGTATTTTACCAGTTCGGCAAAAAACTCCCCGCTCTTGTCCTTCATCATGTAGTCGAACCGGATGCCGGAGCGGATGAACACCTTTTTCACACCGGGTATCGCCCGAATCTTCCGCAGCAGCATCAGGTAGTCGGTGTGGTCGGCGTCCAGATTGGGGCAGGGTTCCGGGGCCAGACAGGCCCGGTTCCGGCACATTCCCGCCTTCAGCTGCTTCCTGCAGGCCGGGCGGCGGAAGTTGGCGGTAGGACCGCCCACGTCGTGGATGTAGCCCTTGAAGCCGGGGTGATGGGTCAGGGCCTCCACCTCTCTCAGCACACTCTCGTGGCTGCGGGAGGAGATAATCCGCCCCTGGTGGAAGGCCAGGGAGCAGAAGTTGCAGGCTCCGAAGCAGCCCCGGTTGTGGGCCACCGAGAAGCGCACCTCTTCAATGGCGGGCACACCGCCCATGGAATCGTACATGGGATGGGGCTCCCGCACATAGGGCAGTTCAGCCACATAGTCCAGCTCCGCCGTGGTCAGAGGCATGGCAGGAGGATTGACGATGAGCAGACGGTCCTCATGCCGCTGGAGAATTGCCTTTCCCCGCACCGGGTCGTGCTCCTCATACTGGATCTGGTTGGCCACCGCGTACTGCCGCTTGTCAGAGCGCACCTGCTCAAAGGAGGGGCACTCCACCATGGGATAGGCGCAGTCGCCGGGGGTCCGTCCAATAAAGGCCGTTCCCTTTACATCTCTGATCTCGCCGATGGGGGTGCCGGAGGCCAGACGGGCGGCGATCTCCTTGGTGGCGGTCTCCCCCATGCCGTACACCAGCAGGTCGGCCTGGCTGTCGAACAGCACCGAGCGGCGCACCTTGTCCTCCCAGTAGTCGTAGTGGGCAAACCGCCGCAGGGAGGCCTCCAGCCCGCCGATCACCAGAGGGATATCGCCAAAAGCCTCCCGCACCTTGTTGGAGTAGACGATGACCGCCCGGTCCGGCCGCAGGCCGGCCTTGTTTCCCGGGGAATAGGCGTCGTCATGCCGGCGTTTTTTGGCCACGGTATAGTGGGCCACCATGGAGTCGATGTTGCCGGCGGAGAGCATCACACCCAGCCGGGGCCGGCCCAACACTGTAAAGGATTCCGCCTTGCGCCAGTCCGGCTGGGCCAGAATGGCCACCCGGTACCCCTCCGCCTCCAGCAGCCGGGAGATGATGGCCGGGCCGAAGGAGGGGTGATCCACATAGGCGTCGCCAGTGATGATGAGAAAGTCGTACCAATCCCAGCCCCGCTCCGCCAGGTCTGCCTTGGAAACGGGAAGAAACTTGTTCATATTACCTCGATTCGTCCGTATCAAAGCCGATGTATTTTTCCAGCAGATCCAGCGGCACGCCGCCGGCCCCCTGGACCTCCCCGACTTTTACGAACCCATATTTTTTATAAAAACGCTGTGCCACCCCGTTGTCCGGCGCGCAGCGCAGCCGCAGCCTGGTGCGGCCCAGGGGCCGGTAGGTGGACACCGCCTGGCCGATCAGCTGGACCCCCAGGCCCTTTTTCCGGTAGTCCGGGGACATGTACACGAAGGGGATATAGCCGATCCCCTCATCCGCCCAGCGCTCCAGATCCAGCTGGAGAACACCGGCAAACTCCTCCCCCAGCATAGCGGCCATCACCGCCTTTTGGGGATCCTGGGACCAGCAGCGCAGGGCGTCCCGCCGGAAGCCCTCACTGTCGCAGGGGATCTCCGTGCCGTGGATGTCCTGCCAAGCGTCGCTCCGGGCGTCCCGATAGCGCTCCCCCTCCGTCTCCATATCCAGAGGGCGGAACCACAGATTGGCGTCAGCCAGGCTGCTCTCCCGGGACTTCCACCACTTCTGCCGGGCCAGGGTGGAGATCTCCTCCGGCAGGTGGGAGCTGTCGTTTTCAAACACCAGGCGGCAAATGCCGTGGGAATCCACCGTCAGGCAGGTGACGCCGGTATTGTCGCTGTGGCCCAAACCGTCCATCTCACCCGGTCCCAGGCCGCGGATCCTGGCCTGAAGACTGCGGATCGCGGTACCGTGGGAGAACACCGCTACTGTCTGGTCCGGATGCTGCTCGGCAATATCCCGCACCGCATCCAGCATCCGCTTCTGCACCTGGGCAAAGGTCTCGCCGCCCTCCACCTGGAACTTGGGGGAGCTGTGGTTGAACTCATACAGCCGCTCCCCGTCCCGGTGGGACAGTTCGCCCCAGGGCACATCCTCCCATTCCCCTACGCCGATCTCCCGCAGGTCGGGGCGGGTATGCAGCTCCAGGCCGTGGGAGACATAGATGGCCTTGGCGGTGGTCATGGTTCGGAACAGATCGCTGGAATATACCGCGTCAATGGGGATATTGTCAAACCGCCCGCGCAAAGCGGAAATCTGCCGGTAACCGTTGTCGGTGATCAGGCTGTCATACCATCCGTGGACACGGCGGTACAGATTGCCCTCCGCCTCTGCATGGCGGATCAGATAGATTCTTGTCATGTCTGTATATACCTGCTCTCTCTTTGGTAAGTAATCGCACGCTCTGTGAGCTCAGAGCATATAGGGCGACAGTGCTTCCTCCACCACGCCCTCAAAGGATTCCGCAGCGCCCCAGTCAAAACGGAACAGGCCCTCGCCGCCTCCGCCGCCAATGGTATGCACTCTGGTACGGCCGCTCATATTGTCGATGGTAACCGTGAGGGTCAGGCGGTTGCCCGCCCGCCAGTAGTGCTTTTCATACACCATCACCGCACACTTCAGGCCGTTGGGGCCCTGGATCACATAGTGGTCCAGCAGTTCGCCGGTGATACTGCCGTCCACGATGGCGCTGTGGATCAGATCGCCGCACTGCTCCATGGAGCAGGATACGAAATAAGTATTCTCCATCGTATCTCCTTCCCTTACCAGGGGCGCACGCCGCCTGTCAGGTCAGATACCTTGTCAAGGCCCTGTTTTGCGGCAATCTCCGCCAGGGCGTCCCGCACCTTGATGGGGGCATAGGGATCGGCAAAGCAGGCAGTACCCACCGCCACGGCACTGGCGCCCGCCAGCATCAGCTGGGCCGCGTCCTCGCCCTTGGCCACGCCGCCCATACCCAGGATGGGCAGGTCCACCGCATTGGCCACCTCCCATACCATCCGCACCGCCACAGGCAGTACGGCGGGACCGGACAGGCCGCCGGTGTTCATCTTCAGAATGGGACGGCGGGTGTTCACGTCAATGCGCATGCCCCGCAGGGTGTTGATGAGGGACAGGGCATCCGCCCCGGCGTCAGCCACCGCTTTGGCGATCTCGGTGATGTCGGTGACATTGGGGGACAGCTTCACCATCACGGGGACGGTGGCGTGCTCCTTGGCCATCCTGGTGACCTCAGCGGCCAGTTCCGGCTTGGTACCGTAGGCCAGGCCGCCGGCCTTTACGTTGGGACAGGAGATGTTAACCTCGATCATGTCCACCCCAGCCGCCGACAGCTTCTCACACATAATGCCGTACTCCTCCGGGGTGTTGCCGGAGATGTTGGCGATCACGGCCAGGTCGTGCTTCCGCAGCTCGGGCAGCTCATGCTCAATAAAGGCGTCCACACCGGGGTTCTGGAGCCCCACGGAGTTGAGGATGCCCATGGGGGTCTCGGCGATGCGGGGAGGCGGATTGCCCTCCCGGCGGTGGAGGGTCAGGCCCTTGGCGCAGATCCCGCCCAGCTCGCTGAGATCATAGAACTGGCCGTACTCCCGGCCGAAGCCGAAGGTACCGGAGGCCACCACGATGGGGTTTTTCAGACGCACACCCGCCAGATCGACGGACAGATCCACCTTAGACATTCCAGTCCACCTCCTTGGCGTCGAATACCGGGCCGTCCTTGCACACGTGCTTCATGGTGCCGTCGGCCATCTGGATGGCGCAGCCCAGGCAGGCGCCCACGCCGCAGGCCATCCGCTCCTCCATGGAAACCTGGCAGGGCACGCCGTACTCCGCCGCCGCCTTGGCCACATTTTTCAGCATGGGCTTGGGGCCGCAGGCCAGAATGGCTGTAAAGTCTTTATCCTGTTCAAGAATGTCCCTCACCTGGGCGTCCACAAATCCATGGCGCCCAAGGCTTCCGTCATCTGTGCAAAGGTATACCTCTTTACAGCAATTCCGGAAGCGGTCGGCCAGGATCACCCGGTCTGCCGAGCGGAAGCCCAGCACGGCCACGGTGTTTTTATGGAAGGCTTCGGCATACCCCAGCAGAGGAGGCACTCCGATGCCGCCGCCTACCAGGAGGTAGCGGCCGCCCTCCTCCACGGCAAAGCCGTTGCCCAGGGGGCCCAGTACGTTGATTTGATCCCCCACTTTGCGCTGAGCCAGCCAGCGGGTGCCCTCCCCCTTCACCTCAAAGATGAGAGCGGCGGTATTCTCCGGTTCGTCGTCCAGGGCATAGGCCACGGAGATGGGGCGGCGGAGCAGCAGGCCCTCGCCGCAGGCCACGTGGAGGAACTGTCCGGCCCGGAGCCCCTGCTCGGCCACCATCTGCCCCACTTCCAGAGTCATCCAGTAAGTGCTGTCGTTGAGAGGAGCCATCTCCACGACCTTACAGAGCTGTTCGATGGGCATGGTCTCCCCTCCTTACTCGATGGTGATGAACCGGCAGATGTCATCCCGCATGGCGATGGCAGCATTGCGGGCGGCCTCCTGGTAGTCGGCCCCGTCCTTGCCGGTCTTCTGCCAGGCGCAGATGATGCCACGGGAGGAGTTGACAATGGCGCCCCGGCCCTTGGCCTGGAAGGCATACTGTACGTCCTCGGCGGTGCCGCCCTGGGCGCCGTAGCCGGGCACCAGCAGGAAGGTGTGGGGCATCCGGGCCCGGATCTGCTTCAGCTCGTCGGGGTGAGTGGCACCGGCCACGCCGCCGGCCATGGTATAGCCGTACTTGCCTTCGGTACCGGCGCCCCACTTCTCGATCAGGTCGGCCATCAGGCCGTACACGGTGTCTCCGTCGCCGGCGGTCACGTTCTGCAGCTCGCCGGAGCCGGGGTTGGAGGTCTTGACCAGGGAGAAGGTACACTTGTTGGTCTGCTTGCACACCTTCAGGAAGGGGTTGACGCTGTCGCCCCCCATGTAGCCGTTGAGGGTGACGCAGTCGGCGTCAAACACGCTCAGGTCATGCTCTCCCACCTTGGTGGTGCCCAGCCAGGCGTCGGCATAGGCCTCGGCGGTGGAGCCGATGTCGCCCCGCTTGATGTCGGCGATGACAAAGAAGCCCTTCTCCTTTGCGTAGCGGATGGTGCGCTCCAGCACCTCCATGCCCCGCCAGCCCAGGCGTTCATAGTAGGCGGACTGAGGCTTCACGGCGGGCACGATGTCACACAGGGCGTCCATCAGGCCGCAGTTGAAGCGGTACAGAGCCTCAGCGGCGCCCTCCAGGGTCTCGCCGTACTGCTCATAGCAGGCCTTGCGGATGTGCTCAGGCACATACTCGGGCTTGGGGTCCAGACCCACCACGGTGGGGTTCTTGCAAGCGATGATCTTCTCCTGCAGCGCGTCAAAGGACATAATTCTCAAACTCCTCTTTTTTCTATTTCTGTTTTCATGCGGTCAGGGCTTGTCCTGATAGACTACCTTGCCGCCCACGATGGTATATTTCACTTTCCCCTTCAGCTTTTTCCCCGCGAAGGGGGTGTTGCGGCCCTTGGAGGCGAACTGCTCCGGGTCCACCGTCCACTCTTCCATCGGGTCAAAGATGACCATATCGCCGTCCGCCCCGATGGACAGCCGGCCCTTGGTGGGCAGGCGGAGGATGCAGGCGGGGTTGATGGTCATTTTCCGCAGAATGTCGGACAGGGGCAGCTCCTTGGTGTGGTACAGATAGGTCAGGGTCACACCCAGAGCGGTCTCCAGACCCACCATGCCGCTGGGGGCCTCGGTCAGAGTGCGGGCCTTCTCCTCGGCGGAGTGGGGGGCGTGGTCGGTGGCGATGGCGTCGATGGTGCCGTCCTTCAGGCCCTCAATGATGGCCTCCACATCTGTCTTGGTCCGCAGGGGCGGGTTCACCCGGGCCATAGTGCCCTGGGTGAGGATCTCGTCCTCGGTGAGGCTGAAATACTGGGGGCAGGTCTCGCAGGTGATCTGCACCCCCTTGCGCTTATACCGGCGGACCAGAGCCACCGACTTGGCGGTGGAGATGTGGCAGATATGTACCGCCGCCCCCGTCTCCTCCGCCAGCATGGCGTCCCGGGCCACCATCAGCTCCTCAGCGATGGCGGGCCGGCCGTTGATGCGCAGCTGGCGGGAGATCCGGCCCTCGTTCACGGCGTAGTTCTTCACCATGTCCGCGTCCTCACAGTGGGAGAGAACCGTGAGATTCTGGCGGTGGGCCAGAATCAGGCCGTCCCGCATCAGGTTGGCATTCTGTACCGGCACCCCGTCGTCGGACAGGGCCACCGCGCCCGCCGCCTTCAGGGCCTCAAAATCAGTGAGTTCCTGCCCCTTCTGTCCCCTGGACACCGCGCCGATGGGCCAGACGTGGATGCCGCAGGCCTGAGCCGCCTTCTGCTTAACGAAGTCGATCCCCTCCGGGGTATCGGTGACAGGCCTGGTGTTGGGCATACAGGCGATAGAGGTAAATCCTCCGTGGGCGGCTGCCGCCGCGCCGGTCTCAATGGTCTCCTTATACTCAAAGCCGGGCTCCCGCAGGTGCACGTGCATATCCACCAGGCCGGCACATACCGTCAGGCCCCTGGCGTCGATGATCTCCGCGTCCGACTCTCTGATATCGCTGCCGATGACGGCTACCTTGCCGTCCTCCAGTAAAATATCCATGATGCCGCCGATGCCCCCCACCGGGTCCACCAGACGTCCCTGGCGTATCAGCAGTTTCACGCGATCGCTCCTTTCTCACGCAAAAAAAGGGTCCAGGCGTCTTCCCCCGACCCTCCGTACGAGTTTACTCTTCGTTTTTTCATTATACCTTGAATCGCATTTTTTAGCAACGGATTTTTCTGCATTTCGGGCAATAATAGAGACGGACACCAATGCAGAAGGGAGCGTCACAACATGACAAAGCACGCGTTTCTGGAAGGAATGGGCATGGGCATCATCGCCGGAGCCGCCATCGGTATGGCGGTGGCCACCAAAGGGATGCAGGGCCCCGATATGCGCCGGATGGCCAAGAAAGCCGCCCGCAAGATGGACCATATGAAGGACGATCTGGCGGACACCCTGGGCTTCTGAGGCAGAAGAGGTGCGGTTTCAAAAACCGCACCTCTTTTTTTATGCTCAATATTATTAAAACCAAAATGAAAGGGATCACACGGTATTTTTCAAAAATCTTGTCCTCCGGTCCGGCTTCTTGAAGAAGAATCTGCAGGAAGCAGACGGGCCGTTACTGCCGGGGAATGACTGGCTGGCCCAGCGGAATCAGATCTTCGTCCAGCAGGAAGCACTTCAGGACTGGCGCGTCAAGCGCTCCGGTGTCGATCAGCACCACGCTGTCCTCTTCCGCAGCGATATACTGCACATCCGTCAGCTTCCCTGTCTCCTCATAGCCGGCCAGAATCAGCTGGGGAGTGTCCGAAGAAGTGCCCAGATTGAGATAGCAGATTGTGTCCTCTTTCAGGGAGACGACGGGCTGGGCCTCAATATCTGAAAAAGACAGGGTGCCGGAGAGGCCGGGCAGCTGGGTCTGGAGTTTCGTACCCGTCCGGCCGATCAGGTTCAGCGTGCAGCCGCTGAAGGCGGAGGTTTCGGCGCTTATCTGCCGGCTGGGCACATACAGGGTGTCCAGCTTCTGGGC
Source organism: Intestinimonas massiliensis (ex Afouda et al. 2020) (assembly GCF_900626285.1). GTDB lineage: Bacteria > Bacillota > Clostridia > Oscillospirales > Oscillospiraceae > Flavonifractor > Flavonifractor massiliensis_A. The sequence continues at coordinate 421,056 of NZ_LR131148.1, read as the reverse complement.
GCCGCTGAAGCTGCTGGCGGCAAGGGCAGTCACTATATTGGGCACGACATAGATGGTGCGGGGGGAGGCAGCGGGGTAGCTCACCAGGGTGGTGAGGGCGCCGTTGAAGTCCTTTTCGAACAGGACGCCGTCCAGGCTGGCGTAGGAGTCATTTTCCGCCATTTCAAAGGCTGTGACGCCGGGCAGGGAGGCGAAGGCATTCTCCCCGATTTTGGCCACAGAGGACGGGATGGACACTGTCCCCGTAATGGCGCTGCCCGCAAAGGCATCGTCGCCGATGGCGATGACCGGCAGGCCGGCGTATTCATCGGGTATCGTCAACGGGCCGCCGGCGCTCTGGTCGGTCAGCCCCACAACGGTGAGGGTGCCTCTGGGGCCTACGGAGTAGGAGAACGTGCCGTCGGAAAGGGTGCCGGTGAGGGCGTCCTGGAAGAGCACTTTGATCTCAGTGTCCTGGGAGACCCGCTCAATGGTGTAGGTGGTCTGGATGGGCTGAGACTGGCCGTTTACACTTACGAAAGCGGTGCTGTACCCGCTGTCCGGAGTGACGGTAAAGGAGGTACTGCACCCGGCGGTGACCTGCTGGGCGCTGAGGGAGACGGTGCCCCCACCGGAGGTGGAGGCGCTCACGGTGTACTCGGGCAGCGGGACGGCGGAGACGTCAAAAAAGTCCACGTCATAGGAGAGATTGGCGGCGCTGCCGTTAATTTTGGTGAGGCCGGACACAGTCACGTGATAGGTGCCGTCATAGAGCTCGTCATCCCAGCTGTCCTGGTCGGGTTGGAAGATGATGCAGTTGTTCACGCCGTAATTTTGGGTGTTCACCGTGAAAAATCCGTCCGCGCTGCCGGAGGAGAAGTTCCACGTCTTGCCGTCGCTCTCCCGGGTGATGGTGACGCTGACCTGGCTTGCAGTGGGCCGCTTATACAGGCTGGGATTGAGGGTGACCGACCAGGGGTCCTGCTTGGTGATAAGCTCCGAGGGGAAATTGCCGGAAGCAGGCCAGGCCACGTACTCATAGTCAACGGTCGGCAGCTTTCCGTAGCTGCCGCTTTCAAAGACCTTGGTGACGACATAAACGCTGCCCCCCTCGGACTCGGCCTGCCCAAAGCCGACCTGCATATCCTCCAGGGGGTTGAGCAGCCAGCGGCGGTGGCCCAGGGCGGAGCGGTTGCTGTTGGAATTGTCGCTCATGCAGCCCTCCAGAGAGGAAATGATGAAATTCTGGTCGCCGTATCCCCAGCGGTAGGAGATATTGGAGGATTCTGTAGTCTCACGCCCCTTATCATAGAAATCCTGGGACATATCGGCAGGCTTGTAGGGATAGTGGGTCAGCGTATCGATGGACGCCAGCAGCGTGGCGCCGTACTGGCTCAGCTCGTTCCACTCGGGCACCAGGGTGGCGGCGGGCAGGCCGGCCGCGTAGCGGATGTAGTTCAGGTGGGCCAGGCCGCTTTGCAGGTATTGGTCGGTGAGAGCGCCCTGGGCGTAGGGCGCGGCAGCGTTGGGCACAGTCTTATAGGCCGAATCGTAGGTAAATTGCTTTGCATAGTTGCGCTCGGTGGCGATGTCCACCTGGCTGGGCAGGTGCCGCCCCGTCTCCCCACTGGGGACGCTGATACTCACATTCTGGGGCTGTATCTCCTCCGGAGAGCCGGTGGAAACCGCGGATGCGTCTATGGAACCGATGTACGTGATGACCGCCAGCAGGAGCAGTGCTTGTAAGGCCTTCTTCATTTTCCAACCCTCCGTTTTTATGACGGGCCATTTGGCCGCTTTAATGTAATAATACCTGAAAGTTGGAAAATGTAAAGACGGTTTTATGCCCTGAAAAAGAAAACTGGTCAGCCCGCCTGCCTACAGCATCCGCAGGATCTCCCGCTTCAGCCGGGCGATGATCCGCTTCTCCAGTCGTGAGATATAGGACTGGGAGATGCCCAGGCTGTCCGCCACCTCCTTCTGGGTGCGCTCCGGCCGTCCGTCCAGGCCGAAGCGCATGGTGATGATCTGCCGCTCCCGGCCTTCCAGCTTCTCCAGGGCGTCCAGCAGCAGCTTGCGGTCCACGTCGTCCTCGATGGGCTTCATCACCAGATCGTTCTCCGTGCCCAGAATATCGGACAAAAGCAGCTCGTTGCCGTCCCAGTCGGTATTCAGAGGCTCGTCAAAGGACACCTCGCTCTTCAGATTGGCCGTCTTGCGCAGGTGCATCAGGATCTCGTTTTCGATGCACCGGGAGGCGTAGGTGGCCAGCTTGATGTTTTTGGACGGCTGGAAGGTGTTGATGGCCTTGATGAGGCCGATGGTCCCGATGGAGATCAGGTCCTCGATACCCACCCCGGTGTTCTCGAACCGGCGGGCGATGTACACCACCAGACGGAGGTTGCGCTCGATGAGCTTGGCGCGCACCTCCTCCTCTCCCTGGTCCAGGCGGGCGATCAGCCCGGCCTCCTCCTCCCGGGACAAAGGCGGAGGCAGCGTATCGCTGCCTCCGATGTACATGACCTTGCCAGGCAGGCGCAGGCCCAGCCTGGCAAGCAGCTTTTGCAGATTCACGTACCAGCGTACCCTCCAGCCCATCCGATCCATCCCCCTTTTCCTGTCTGTTACGCGCCGATCAGGGCGCAGTAGCCGCCGCCGTCCGACAGCGGCGTGGGCGACAGGGCCAGCAGCAGCTTTCCCCACTCCTCGCCGCCCACCCTGGCCCCGTCCAGCCGGAGAGCCAGCAGCATCCCGCACTCCACTCCCACCGCCCGGTAAGGCAGCAGCCGGCAGCGGCCCCGCCAGCCCTGCCGGTCCAGCCGCTCCATCAGCTCCGCCGGTTCCCGCAGCTCCGCCGCTCCCGGCGCCTGCCCCGGAGGAAAAAGGGCACTTACCTTCTCCCCCTCTGCCACCATCACCGGCTTTCCGGTGGCCGGATCGGTGAGGGTGTTTCCCGTGTCCACCAGAGCGGTGAGGACCGCCCGCCGCCCGTCCAGCCGGAGCACCGCCGGCACCAGCTCCCGGGTCCCGCTGTGCCGGGCGGCCCGGCCCAGCACCAGCGTAATACCCGCATAGCACCCCGCTGCCGACAGCAGGATGAGCTGCAGATCCATAGCGGAGGACAGCACCCCGTTTTCCAGGGCCAGCCCCCGACTGCCCAGGGTGTTCAGGGCAAAAATACCGCCGCCAAAGGCGGCGGACACGGCAAAAAACACCAGGCTGACCCGCAGCAGCCTCCGGCTGCCGCCGTAGCCCGTCAGCACCATCCCCACCGCCGCCCCCAGCTTGCACAAGGGGTGGAGCAGGAAGGCGCACCCGGGCAGGAAGACCGCCGCGGTATAGGCGGCGCCCAGCAGCGCCCCCAGTGCCAGCCGGCCCCGGCGGAGCACCTCCCCCACCAGCCGCCCGGCGGCCAGCAGCAGCAGGTAGTCTACCACCAGATTCAGCAGGAACAGCTCATCCAGATAGACCGTCCGCATCCGCCTCTCCCCCTCTGCCCGCCGTCAGGCCCATTATACCCAGTCCCGTCCACAAAAAAGGTCAGAACGGGTAGGGGTACAAAAAAGATGTGCCCGGGCGCTGCCGCCCGGGCACATCTGCTGTTCAGGATACTTCCGGCACCATCTGGGCCAGGGCCTCGCACAGGGCCTCCATCTCCTGGTCGGTACCCACGGTGACCCGCAGATAGTCGCGGATCCTGGGCTTGTCCCACCAGCGCACCAGGATGCCCCGCTCCCGCAGGCCGTCCAGCAGGGTCTTGGCGGACACCTCCGGGTGGGAAATAAACAGGAAGTTGGCGGCGGAATCGCTGACCTCGAAGCCCATCCGCTTCAGCCGGTCGGCCGCCCAGTCCCGGGTGCTGGAGATCTTCATGGTGGTGGCCCGCAGGTACGCCCCGTCCCGCAGAGCCCCCTCCGCCCCGGCCAGAGCCAGCCGGTCCAGGGTGTAGGAGTTGAAGGAGTTCTTCACACTGTTGAGGGCGGCCATCAGATTCTCATTGCCCAGGGCAAAGCCCACCCGCAGGCCCGCCAGAGCCCGGGACTTGGACATGGTCTGCACCACCACCAGGTTGGGATAGCTGTCGATCAGCGGCACAGCAGACTGGGCGCCGAAGTCCACATAGGCCTCGTCCACCACCACCACCGAGTCCGGATTGCCCTCCAGCAGGGCCCGGATGTCGCACAGGGACACCGCCCGGCCGGTGGGGGCGTTGGGGTTGGCGATCACCACGCCGCCGTTGTTTCCCAGGAAAGGCTCCAGAGGCAGGCCGAACCGCTCATCCAGGGGCACCTCCCGGTAGCTCAGGCCGTACAGATCGGCAAACACGGGATAGAAACTGTATGTAATGTCGGGAAACAGGATGGTGCGGTCCGGATCAAAAAAGGCCTGGAAGCACAGGGCCAGCACCTCATCCGAGCCGTTGCCCACAAAGACCTGGTTGGGCTTCAGGTCAAAGGTGGCGGCCAGGGCCTCCCGCAGGGAGGTGCACTCCGGGTCGGGATAGAGCCTCAGGCTCTCGCCGGCGGCCTCCCGGATGGCAGCCAGGGCCGCCTGGGAGGGGGGATAGGGATTTTCATTGGTATTGAGCTTGATGAACTTCCGCTCCCTGGGCTGCTCCCCCGGCACATAGGGCGTCAGTTCTTTTGCCCGCTTGCTCCAGAATTCCTTCATGTCTGTTCGTCCTCCCCGCTTCGGATCACCTTTTTGATACTTTTTTCCGCCTTGCTCCGGGGCAGCATCAGTTCATGGCCGCAGCCCTGGCAGCGCAGGCGGAAGTCCATACCCACCCGCAGCACCTGCCAGCGGCGGCTCCCGCAGGGGTGCTCTTTCTTTAATTCCAGCACGTCGCCTACCCGGATATCCATGGCCTGTTCTCCTTCCGCCGCGCTTTATCGCTATAAAGTATATTATAATTTCCCCGCTTCTCCCTGTCAATTCAAGGTTGCCCGGCGCATATACTGACCCATCGAGAAAAAAGCGTCCGGAACACAGAAAGGATTGGTCATATTGACGAGCCGTTTTCCGCCCGAAGGGCGGCTGCTGCACACACCGGAAAATCAGGGGGCCTGCGCCTCTCCCGACACTCTGCGCCGGGCCATGGAGGAGAACGCCATTCTGGAGGGTACCGCTCTCTCCTGCGACGCCAGCCATGATCTGGCCGTGGCGCTGGGACCCTACACCGGCCGGATCCCCCGGGAGGAGGCCGCTCTGGGCATTGCCGAGGGAGAGACCCGGGACATCGCCATCCTCTCCCGGGTTGGAAAGCCGGTGTGCTTTACCGTGGAGGCGCTGGAGGAGCGGGATGGTCAGCTGGTCCCTCTGCTCTCCCGCCGCCGGGCCCAGCAGATGGCCCTGGACCACATGCTGGAACAGTGGCGGCCCGGCCAGATCATCCCGGCCGCCGTCACCCATCTGGAGCCCTTCGGGGCCTTTGTGGACATCGGCTGCGGAGTGGTCTCCCTCATCGGCATCGAAAATATCTCAGTGGCCCGCATTCCCCACCCCCAGGCCCGTTTTTCCGTAGGAGACGATATCCTGGCGGTGGTACAGGACCTGGACCCGGTCCGCAGGCGGATCTACCTGACCCACAAGGAGCTGCTGGGCACCTGGCAGGAGAACGCCGCCCGGTTCCACGCGGGTATGACGGTACCGGGCATCGTCCGGGGGATGAAGGAGTACGGCGCCTTCGTGGAGCTCACCCCCAACCTGTCCGGCCTGGCGGAGCACAGCCCCCTGCTCCGGGAGGGAGGCCGGGTCTCGGTGTACATCAAGGCCATCCTGCCTGAGCGGATGAAGATCAAGCTGCTGGTCATCGACGCCCTGCCCCCCGCCGCCGAACCGGAACCCCTGCACTACTTCCTCACCCAGGGCCGCATTGAAAAGTGGAAATACGCGCCGCCTGGATGCTGCAAAATAGGGATGGAATCCATCTTTTCCGATTAAAAAAAGGCCGCCGTCCTGTGGACGGCGGCCTTTGCATTGCTTATTGGGGATTGAGCGTGTAGTTGGGCGCTTCCTTGGTGATATAGATATCGTGGGGGTGGGACTCCTTCAGGCCGGCGGCGGTGATCTGCATGAACTGGGCCTTGGTGTGCAGCTCCTCCACGTTGTGGCAGCCGGTGTAGCCCATGCCGGCCCGCAGGCCGCCCATGAGCTGATAGACAGTCTCGCCGGTCAGTCCCTTGTAGGGCACACGGCCCTCCACGCCCTCCGGCACCAGCTTCTTGTTGTTCTGCTGGAAATAGCGGTCCTTGGAGCCGCAGGCCATGGCGCCCAGGGAGCCCATGCCCCGGTAGACCTTGAACTGACGGCCCTGATAGACCTCGGTGTCCCCGGGGGACTCCTCACAGCCGGCCAGCAGGGAGCCCAGCATGACCACGTTGGCACCGGCGGCCAGGGCCTTGGCAATGTCGCCGGAGTACTTCACGCCGCCGTCGGCGATGATGGGGATCCCGTACTCCGCCGCTACGCAGGCCGCGTCATACACGGCGGTGATCTGGGGCACGCCGATACCGGCCACCACGCGGGTGGTGCAGATGGAGCCGGGGCCGATACCGATCTTCACGCAGTCGGCGCCCGCCTCGATGAGGGCCCGGGTGCCCTCGGCAGTGGCTACGTTGCCGGCGATCAGCTGCACATCGGGATACAGGGCCTTGATCCGGCGGACACAGTCCAGAATGTTGTGGGAGTGGCCGTGGGCGGAGTCCAGGCAGAGCACATCGGCTCCCGCCTCCACCAGAGCGGCCACCCGGTCCAGCACGTCGGAGGTGACGCCGATGGCGGCGCCCACCAGCAGACGGCCCTTCTCGTCACGGGCGGAGTTGGGATACACGGTGGCCTTCTCAATGTCCTTGATGGTGATGAGGCCCTTCAGGTGGAACTGCTCGTCCACGATGGGCAGCTTCTCCACCTTGTGGCGGCGGAGGATCTCCTTGGCCTCCTCCAGAGTGACTCCCTCTTTGGCGGTGACCAGGTGGTCCTTGGTCATCACGTTGTCCACCAGCTGGCTCATGTCCGTCTCAAACTTCATGTCACGGTTGGTGATGATGCCGATGAGCTTGCCGTCCTTGCAGATGGGCACGCCGGAGATGCGGTATTTGGCCATCAGTTCGTCCGCCTCGGCCAGGGTGTGGCCGGGAGCCAGCCAGAAGGGGTTGGTGATAACGCCGTTCTCACTGCGCTTGACCATGTCCACCTGCTCGGCCTGAGCCCCGATGGACATATTCTTGTGGATGATGCCGATACCGCCCTCCCGGGCGATGGCAATGGCCATACGGTACTCGGTGACCGTATCCATGGCGGCACTCATCAGGGGGATATTCAGCCGGATCTTGCGGGTGAGTTGGGTGTGCAGATCGATGTCGGCAGGCAGGACGTCGCTCTCCGCGGGAATGAGCAGGACGTCGTCAAAGGTCAGGCCCTGCCGGGTGAACTTCTGGCTTTGCTCGGTATTGACCATGGTGCATCTCCTTTTCCTTTTTTTATTAAAATTTTATCTATTTTACTTGATGGCGGCCGTTCCGTCAAGAGGAATCTGGGCCAGCGTCACGGCCCCGTCAAAACGGCTCTTTCCGCCGGAGTCCGTCCCGTGGACATACCACAGGCCGTCCTGCTCCCCGGTGTAGAGTTCCAGGGTCTCCCCCGCCTGGCATTCCGCCAGGTAGCCCACCTGGAGTGAGGAAACAAACCGCTCCGGCCCCAGCCGCTCCATATGGAGCGCGTCGCAGATGAAGTCGGCATAGCGCACGTTGTTTACATGGCCGTTGACGTCGGTATCGCTGTAGTGCATGGCCCGCCGGTCAGCCAGCGCCATGTTTCCGGGCATCCGCAGGTGGGACAGCATTTTTTTCTTGCACAGTTCCCCGCCGTCGGTGCCCTGGAACTCCTCAATGCCGCTCATACGGCCCAGGCGGTGGGTCTGCTCGTCAGCCACCACCCAGAGGGAGACCGCCTCCCCCACCGGTTTGCCGTTTACCAGCAGATCGAAGTCCCGGTAGGTGGAAACGCCCTTGCCGCCCCGGTGCCAGGTACGCACCGTGACCCGCTCCCCCCATTTCAGGGGCCGGTCCAGCCGGTACCACAGCCGGGCCATCATCCAGAACAGGTTGTACTTGTTCAGCATCTCCTCCCGGGAGGCGTGGAGGGCGCAGGCTGCGGACACCGCCGCCTCCTGCAGGATCCCCAGCAGGCCGGAGGGGCGGCAGTTGTACCACTGGTCCACATCCCGGGAATCCACCAGATATTCTCCCTCGTAAAACACCCTTACCCCTCCCCCTTGCTGCCGTGGATCAGCAGCTTGGTCTTGCAGCAGATGTCGTCGATATCGCTGGAGGTGGCGGCCGGGATACGCATGGCGCCTCCACAGTCGGCGCAGAACAGGTCAATGGAGCTGTAATTCACCTGGAGCTTCCAGCGGTGGGAGCCGCAGGTGCAGGAGATGCCGTCCCGCTGGGCGATCTCCTTCAGCTCGGAGAGCACCTCGTGCATGATGAACTCATCCAGAAAGCTGCCCTTTTCCCCGCCGTTGGGGTCCAGCTTGTCCACCGCCTCCTCCAGGCGCTTGAGGGCGGCGAACACCGCTCCCTCCTCCCCCACGTAGCAGCAGTCCAGGCCGGACTGGGCGCAGGAGAAGGCCAGCAGCCGCTGGTGGAGAAAGGCGTGGGAAGAGCAGATCACCGAGTGGTCCTTGCCGCAGAACAGGCAGGGCACCGTCAGCTTTACCCGGTCCCCCATCAGCTCCACCCGCAGGCTGGACTTGCCGCAGGGACAGGGCAGGGTATTGGTTGACGCGGCCAGCTGGAAGATCGTGCGCTCCGCCGCCACGATCTGGCGGCAGGCGGGACAGAAATAGGCCAGCGTGCGTTTGGCTTCCTCGGCCATGGTATGCCTCCTTTTCTCAAGAAAAATGACATTTTGTTTATTATACCGCAAAGCACCTTTCTTGACCAGCGCCCGCCCCGTAAAATCCGCCCTCATATTTTTTCGCCTTTTCGTTCAAAATAGCACCACACAAGAAAAAAGGGATGAGGCTATGAACAAAAAGCAGCCCGGCGGCCAGACCGCCGTACTTCCCTCCCGGCCCTGCCTGCTCTCCTGGGCCAGCGTGGTGGGGAAAAAAGAGGGAGAGGGGCCTCTGGCCGCCACCTTTGATATGGTGAACCAGGACGACACCTTTGGAGAAAAGAGCTGGGAAAAGGCGGAGAGCGCCATGCAGAAGCTGGCCCTCTCCACCGCCCTGAAAAAGGCCAACCTGGCCCCCGGCGCTCTGGACTATCTGCTGGCGGGCGATCTGCTCAACCAGTGCATCGGCTCCGCTTTCGCCGCCCGGGACCAGGAGGTGCCCTTCCTGGGGCTGTACGGTGCCTGCTCCACCATGGCGGAGAGCCTGTCCCTGGCCGCGCTGCTGCTGGACGGCGGGTTCGGGGAGCACGCGGCGGCCATGACCTCCTCCCACTTCTGCTCGGCGGAGCGGCAGTACCGCACCCCCCTGGAGTACGGCAGCCAGCGCACCCCCACCGCCCAGTGGACGGTCACCGGCTCCGGATGCGTCATCCTGGGCCGGGAGGGCCAGGGTCCGAAGGTCACCCACGTCACCACCGGCAAGATCGTGGACAAGGGCATCAAGGACGCCAACAACATGGGGGCCGCCATGGCCCCCGCCGCCGCCGACACCATCCTGGCCCACTTCCGGGACACCGGCCGAAAACCCTCGGACTACGACCTGGTGATCACCGGCGACCTGGGGCAGCTGGGCCACGAGCTGCTGGCCCAGCTCTTACAGATGGAGGGGCTCCAGCTCCCCCATCTGGCCGACTGCGGCACCCTGATCTACGACCTGGAGGGGCAGGACGTCCACTGCGGCGGCTCCGGCTGCGGCTGCTCGGGGGCGGTGCTGTGCGGGCTCCTCCTCAACGGCATGACGGAAGGCCGGTGGAAACGCATCCTCTTCTGCGGCACCGGAGCCCTTCTCTCCCCCACCTCCACCCAGCAGGGGGAGAGCATCCCCTCGGTGTGCCATGCGGTGGCCATCGAACAGGAAAGGCAGGAATCATGATGGAAGTGTTTTGGGAATACGGCAGGGCGTTTCTATGCGGCGGCGTGCTGTGCCTCATCGGTCAGGTGCTCATTGACAGGACCAAGCTGACCCCCGCCCGCATCCTGGTGACCTATGTGGTGGCGGGCGTCATTCTGGGCGGGCTGGGCATTTACAAATATATCGCCCAGTTCGGCGGGGCCGGGGCCACCGTGCCCCTCACCGGCTTCGGCTGGCTGCTGTCCAAGGGCGTGGCCAAGGCGGTGGCGGAGCATGGCGTGCTGGGGGCCCTCACCGGCGGCGTCACAGCCGCCGCAGGGGGCATCACCGCCGCGGTATTCTTCGGCCTGGTGGTGGCTCTGCTGTTCAAGCCCAAGTCCAAGTCATGAAAAAAGAGCGTCCGCGGACTGCGGACGCTCTTCCTTTATTTCTGCTTGGAGGGCAGGATCAGGCCCAGCACGATACCCACCGCGGCAGGCAGTACCCAGCCCAGCCCGATGGAGGCCAGGGGCATGGCCGCCAGCACATCCTTCAGGCCGGGAATCAGGCCCTTCAGGGCGTCCAGCACGCTGAAGGCGCCGGCGAACAGCACGCCCAGGGGATAGACCCACCGCTTTCCCTCCAGCCAGCGGTGGAAGAAGGACAGGGCGATGAGCACAATGGCCATGGGGTACAGGATGCCCAGAACCGGCGCGGACACCGAGATGATCTGGGCCAGGCCCGCGTTGGAGATCACCATGCTCACTACCGCGAAGAGCACCGCCCAGCCCTTATAACTCAGCTTGGGGCAGATGGAGTAAAAGTACTCGCCGCAGGAGCTGATGAGACCCACGCACACGTTGAAGCAGGCGATGATGAAGATACCGGCCAGCAGCACGTTGCCCCAGGTGCCGAAGAGCAGGCCCACTACGTTGGTCAGGGCCTGGGCCCCGTCGGTGGGATCGGGCATGGCCCCGGCGGACAGAGCGCCGATATGGGCCAGCATGCAGTAGATGATGAGGAGCATTATCCCGGCAATGACGCCGGAGCGGACGGTGCCCCGGACCACGGCGCGCTCCTCCTCCACCCCTCTGGCCCGGATGTTGACGGAGATGATGATGCCGAAGGCCAGGGCGGCAATGGTGTCCATGGTCTGGTACCCCTCCAGGAAGCCCTGGATCACCGGGTGGGTCACATAGTTCCCCATAGCCGGTCCGTATCCCTCCAGGGGGTTGGCCAGGCAGCCCACGAAAGTGATGATGATGAGAGCCACCAGAATGGGACACAGGACCTTGCCCAGCCGGTCGGTCAGCTTCTCCGGACGCAGGGCAATGACCAGGGCGGCGGCAAAGAACACCAGGGAGTAGATCAGCCGGAACAGCGGGATGGGAGCATCCGCCCCCGCAAAGGGGGGCACCGCCATCTCAAAGGAGGTAGTGGCGGTGCGGGGAATGGCCAGGCAGGGACCGATGGCCAGATAGGCGGCAATGGTAAAGGCCCGGGAGAACAGCGGGTGTACCCGGCTGCCCAGGGTATCTATTCCGCCGGAGCGGGCCACCGCCACCACACCCAGCACCGGCAGACCCACGGCGCTCACCGCCAGACCAACTACGGCCAGCCAGGTGGCGGTACCCGCCTGAGCGGCGATGCCCGGCGGGAAGATCAGGTTGCCCGCACCAAAGAACATGGAAAACAGCGTAAAGCCCACCAAAATCAGGTTTTTCCCCCGCAGCTGCATGTCTCTACCTCCTGATTGGGTTAAAAACAGCGGCACACCGGACGGCGTGCCGCTGTTTTTTACTGTATGCACCAAATTAGCCCTGGGAAATAGCACCCGTGGGGCAGGTGTCGGCGCAGCTGCCGCAATCGATGCAGGAACCGGCGTCGATGACGTACTGGCTATCGCCCTGAGAGATGGCGCCCACGGGGCAAGCGCCCTCGCAAGAACCACAGCTCACGCAAGCGTCGCTGATGACATAGGCCATTGGAATACACCTCCAAACTCTAAAACTACAGTTATTGTATCATAACTTTTCAAAATTGCAATGCTAAAATGAGCCGTCGATGGGTATATTTTTTCTCGGCGGGAAAAACTAGAAGACACGCCAAAGGAGGCGGAAGCATCCATGGATCATCCATCCCCATTTCATATGGAGGCCGCCGGGAGCCTGACCCCGGAACTGGAGGGGGCGCCGCGGAGCGGCGTTCACCGCCGGAGAACAAAAGCGAAAGGGCGTGAAACAGCGCATGAAGCCCGTCAAACGGCAGAAAAAGCTCCTGTTCCGGGGCCGGAAGAGGCGGGGCCCGGCCATGAATGAAACCCGGTTCACCCAGCGGGCCCAGACCGCCCTGAAGCTGGCCCAGCAGTGCTCGGCGGAGCTGGGACACGGCTATGTGGGCAGCGAGCACCTGCTGCTGGGTCTGGCACGGGAGGGCAGCGGCGTGGCGGCCAAAGTGCTGATCGCCGCGGGTCTGGACCCGGAAACCCTGAAATCCGCCATCGCCGCCCTGGTGGGTACCGGGGACGGGGGCACCGCCCCCTCCCAGGGGCTCACCCCCCGGTGCAAGAAGATCATTGAGCTCTCCCTCACCGAGGCCGCCCGGCTGGGCCACCAGTTCGTGGGCACCGAGCACCTGCTGCTGGGTATCCTACGGGAGGGAGACGGGGTGGCGGTGCGGGTACTGGCCAACGTGGGGGCGGAGCCCCGGCGGCTGAGGGCTGACGTCACCGCCGCCATGGGGGGCGACCCCTCCTCCTCTTCCCCCTTCCGGGCGAACGGACGGCCCAGGGAGCGGGAGTACGGCGGGGACACCAAGCTGCTGGACCAGTTCTGCCGGGACCTGACCCGGCTGGCCGCCGGCGGGGTACTGGATCCGGTGATCGGGCGGGACCGGGAGATCGGACGCGCCATCCAGATCCTGGCCCGGCGCCAAAAGAACAATCCCGCCCTCATCGGGGAGCCCGGCGTGGGCAAGACGGCCGTGGCTGAGGGGCTGGCCTGGCGAATCGCCACCGGGCAGGTGCCCGACGACCTCCAGAGCAAGCGGCTGCTCTCCCTGGACCTGTCCTCCATGATCGCGGGCACCAAGTACCGGGGTGAGTTCGAAGAGCGGGTGAAGAACATCCTGGCGGAGGTCCGCCGGGCGGGAAACATCATTCTCTTCATCGATGAGCTCCACACCATCGTGGGGGCGGGCTCGGCGGAGGGGGCCATCGACGCCGCCAATATCATCAAGCCCGCCCTTGGCCGGGGGGAGCTCCAGGTCATAGGCGCCACCACCACCGATGAGTATCGGAAGTATATCGAAAAGGACGCCGCCCTGGAGCGGCGGTTCCAGCCGGTGGTGGTAAACGAGCCGGACACCGACACCGCCCGGGCTATTCTGCTGGGCCTGCGGGACCGGTATGAGGCCCACCACAAGCTGACCATCACCGACCAGGCCATTGACGCCGCCATCGCCCTGTCGGTGCGCTATATCGGGGACCGGCGGCTGCCCGACAAGGCCATCGACCTGATGGATGAGGCCGCCTCCCGGGTGCGCATCCAGCGGCTGGCCGCGCCCCCCGACCTCCAGGCCCTGGAGGAGCGCACCGCCCGCACCCGGCGGGAAAAGGAGGAGGCCATCCGAGACCAGGACTTTGAAAAGGCCGCCATGCTCCGGGACGCGGAGGAGGACTTTCACCGGGAGCTGGAGCAGCAGAAGGCCCGGTGGCAGTCTGGGCAGAACACCGGCTCGGTGACGGCGGAGGACATCGCCGAAGTGGTGGCCGGGTGGACCGGCGTCCCCGTCACCACTCTGACCCAGGCGGAGAGCGACCGGCTGCTCCAGCTGGAGGAGGACCTCCACCGGAGGGTGGTGGGCCAGGAGGACGCGGTCAAGGCGGTGGCCAAGGCGGTGCGCCGGGGCCGGGTGGGCCTGAAGGAGCCCGGCCGTCCCACCGGCTGTTTTCTCTTCCTGGGTCCCACCGGCGTGGGCAAGACCGAGCTGTGCAAGGCCCTGGCCCAGGCCATGTTCGGCAGCGAGGAGGCCCTGCTCCGCTTCGACATGTCGGAGTATATGGAAAAGCACGCCGTCTCCCGGCTCATCGGCTCCCCGCCGGGCTACGTGGGATACGAGGAGGGCGGCCAGCTCACCGAGAAGGTCCGCCGGAGGCCCTACTGCGTGGTGCTCTTTGACGAGATCGAAAAGGCCCACCCGGACATCTGGGGCATTCTGCTCCAGATGATGGAGGACGGGGTGGTCACCGATTCCCAGGGCCGGAAGGCCGACTTCAAAAATGCCATTGTGGTACTCACCTCCAACGTGGGGGCCCAGCGCATCACCGCCAAAGGCGGGCGGCTGGGCTTCTCCGCCGCCGACCACACCGACGGCCGGACCCGCTCGCCGGAGGAGCTGAAAACCCTGGTGACCGAAGATCTGAAAAAAGTGTTCCGGCCGGAATTTCTCAACCGGCTGGACGAGACCATCGTCTTTACCCAGCTGGGCCGCACCGAGATCCGGGCCATCGCCCGGCGGATGCTGGAGCAGGTGGGCATGCGGCTGGAGGCCCTGGGGGTCACCCTGTCCTGGACGGACGAGGCCCTGGACCTGCTGGCCAAAGAGGGCTTTGACCCCAGCTACGGCGCCCGTCCCCTCCGCCGCACCATCCGCACCCGGGTGGAGGACCCCGCCGCCGAAGGGCTGCTCAGCGGCCGGCTCAAGGCGGGCGACACCGCCCTGGTCTGCTGTGAGGAGGGAGAGCTGAACCTCCGGTTCCAGCCCGCCCCAGCCGTTACAAAGGAGGAATCCGTATGAAATCGTTCCGTATCGCCCCTCTGGCTTTAGCTTTGGTCCTGCTGGCCGGGTGCGGCAGCACCGCCGGCAAGGACCTGACCCCGGAGGAGCGCACCCAGCTCTACCGCACCGCCATCGAATCCGCCCGGGATCAGGAGCTCAACGAAGCCGTGCCCGTGGTCACCTCTACCGAGGACGACCTGGGCCAGGCGGTCTTTGACATCCTGGGTCTGGACCCGGCGGACTGCGCCGCCTGCGCCCTGTCGGCCTCCCTGATGAACGTGAAGGCCTACGGCATCGCCGCCGTCTGCCCTGTCTCCGGGAAGGAGGAGCAGGTGTGGGACGGCCTGTCCGCCTTCATCGACCGGCAGCAGCAGAATTTCCAGATGTATCTGCCCGATCAGTATGCCATCGCCCAGAACGCCCGGCTGGACACCCTGTCCGACGGGACCGTACTGCTGGTGATGTGCGAGGATCAGGACGGGGTATTCGATACCATCCGTTCCGCCATCGAGGGGGAGGGCTGACGCCCTCCCCCTCTTGCTCTTGCGGCAGGGCGGCAAAAGGGGTATAATACAGAGGTTCTTTATCCTTTATTTAGGAGGCCAGTTTATGCAAGCAAGAGCCAGTGGTATCCTCCTTCCCGTTTTTTCCCTGCCCGGACCCTACGGCATCGGCACTTTGGGCAAATCCGCCCTGCAGTTCATCAACTTCCTGTCCGACGCCAAGCAGAAGTTCTGGCAGATCCTGCCCCTGGTACCGCCGGGCGGCGGGGATTCTCCCTATATGTCCGCCTCTTCCTTCGCCGGCAATCCCCTGATGCTGGACCTGGACCTGCTCCAGGAGGAGGGGCTGCTTACCCAGGACGAGCTGAATTCCGCCCGCTGGAACAATCCCGACCGGGTGGACTACAGCTGGCTCCACCAGAACCGCCAGCCCCTGTTCCGCAAAGCCTGGGAGCGGGGCCGGGCGATGTACGCCCCTCTGCTGGACAAATTCCTGGCGGACGAGGCGGACTGGCTGCCCGACTACGTCCTGTTTCTGGCCCTGCGGGACCACTTCGGCGGCAAGGCCCTGGCCGACTGGCCGGATGAGGCCCGGCTGCGTCAGCCGGAGGCCATGGAGCGCTACCGGACCGAGCTGGCGGAAGAGTGCCGGTTCCAGGCCTTTTTGCAGCTGCTCTTCTTCCGGCAGTGGACCGCCATCAAGGCCTACGCCAACTCCAAGGGTATCTCCATCATCGGGGATATGCCCATCTATGTCTCCCCCGACAGCGCCGAGGTGTGGAGCGAGCCGGAGCTGTTCCAGCTGGAGAAGGACATGCGGCCCTCCGCCGTGGCGGGTGTGCCCCCGGATGCCTTTACCGACCTGGGCCAGCACTGGGGCAACCCTCTCTACGACTGGGACTACCACAAAAAGACCGGCTTCGCCTGGTGGAAGCGGCGGGCCGCCCACATGGCCCGGCTGTACGACGTGGTGCGCATCGACCACTTCCGGGCCTTCCACACCTACTGGTCCATCCCCGCCGGCGCGCCCGACGCCCGTTCCGGCCACTGGGAAAAGGGGCCGGGCAACGACCTGCTGGACGCTCTGAAAAGCGTGTCCGGCCTGGCCCTCATCGCCGAGGATCTGGGTGCTCTGGAGGCGGACGCCCTGGAGTTTATCGCCCAGAGCGGCCTGCCCGGCATGAAGGTGCTGGTGTATGCCTTTGATCCGGTGGGCGAAAGCTCCTACCTGCCCCACAACTGCCCCCGGGACGCGGTGATCTACACCGGCACCCACGATACCCCCACCTTCGTCCAGTGGCTGTTCTCCGAGGCCAGCCCTGCCGAGCGGGACTACGCCTTCGACTACCTGCGGCTGCGGGAGGACGAGGGCTTCGGCTGGGGCGCGGTGTGCGGGGCCTGGATGTCCCCCTGCCGCCTGGCTATCGCTCCCCTTCAGGACCTGCTGGGCCTGGGCGGGGACGCCCGGATCAACTCTCCCGGCACCATGGGACCCCACAACTGGTCCTGGCGGGTGCGGGGTGAGGCGCTCAACCCCTCCGTGTCCGGCAAGCTGGCCAAGATCACCCGCACCTACCGCCGGTGACCGTCAAATTTTACAAAAGAACACCCCGGGGGAATGCGGCATCTGCCGTATTCCCCCTTTTCCGGTGGTATTTCCTGTATTTCTCTCTTTGGGCTTGTAAAAGTCGAAATTTTGTTATATTATGATGGGTACGAAATTCTTATTAAAGGTAGATAGGTGAACTTATGAGCCTTCGGATCGGAATTGATATCGGTTCCACCACCGTCAAGGTCGTGGTGCTGGACGAACAGAACAAACTGCTGTTCCGCTCCTATGAGCGGCACTACTCCAAGGCCCGGGAACGGGCGGCGGAGACCCTGCGCTCCATCGCCGACAAGCTGGCCGGTCAGCAGGTGCGCATGGTCATCACCGGCTCCGCCGGTCTGGGTGTGGCCAAGGCGGCAGACATTGACTTCGTGCAGGAGGTATACGCCACCGCCGCCGCCGTCAATACCTACATACCGGACACCGACGCGGTGATCGAGCTGGGCGGCGAGGACGCCAAAATCATCTTCTTCGGCGGCGCCCTGGAGGAGCGGATGAACGGCTCCTGCGCCGGCGGCACCGGCGCCTTCATCGACCAGATGGCCACCCTGATGAACGTGACGGTGGATGAGCTGGACGAACTGAGCCTGAAGCACGAGAAGATCTACCCCATCGCCTCCCGCTGCGGCGTGTTCGCCAAAAGCGACATCCAGCCCATCCTGAACCAGGGCGGCCGGAAGGAGGACGTGGCGGCCTCCATCTTCCAGGCCGTGGTAGACCAGACGGTGGCCGGCCTGACCCAGGGCCGGGAGCTGAAGGGCAAAATCGTGTTCCTGGGCGGGCCCCTCCATTTCCTTAAGGGCCTGCGGCAGCGGTTCATCGAGACCCTGAAGCTGGACAGTGAGCACGCCGTCTTCCCCGAGGACGGTGACTGCTTCGCCGGCATCGGCGCGGCCCTGTGCGCCTCCGACTACGGCGAGCAGCTCTTTGACGATGTGCTGGACCGGCTGGAGCGCAGCGTGGACAACGTGGGTCTGGTGGACACCATGCCTCCCCTTTTCGAGAGCAAGGCCGACTATGAGGCCTTTACCGCCCGGCACAACGCCATGCACCCCCCGGAGGTGGACATCCACACCTACACCGGCGACGCCTGGCTGGGCATCGACGCCGGCTCCACCACCACCAAGATGGCCCTCATCGCCGCCGACGGCGGCCTGCTGTACACCTATTACCACTCCAACCTGGGCAACCCGGTGGCGGTGGTGCTGGACCAGCTGAAAACGATCTACCCCCTGTGCGGCGACCGGATCACCATCCGGGGCGCGGCGGTCACCGGCTACGGCGAGGATCTGGTGAAGAACGCCTTCAACTGCGACGCCGGTCTGGTGGAGACGGTGGCCCACTACAAGGCCGCCGCCCACTTCAACCCCGACGTGGACTTCATCATCGACATCGGCGGCCAGGACATGAAGTGCTTCAAGATCCGCAACGGCGCGGTGGATTCCATCATGCTCAACGAGGCCTGCTCCTCCGGCTGCGGCTCCTTCATCGAGACCTTCGCCAAGGCTCTGGGCTACTCCATCGCCGACTTCGCCAAGCTGGGCCTGTTTGCCCGGCACCCGGTGAATCTGGGCTCCCGCTGCACCGTGTTCATGAATTCCAGCGTGAAGCAGGCCCAGAAGGACGGCGCCAGCGTGGAGGACATCTCCGCCGGCCTGTCCATCTCCATCGTGAAGAACGCAGTGTACAAGGTCATCCGGGCGGCCAACGCCGACGACCTGGGCAAGCACATCGTGGTCCAGGGCGGCACCTTCCACAACGACGCGGTGCTCCGGGCCTTTGAGCTGGAGCTGGGCCGCAACGTGACCCGGCCCACCATTGCGGGCATCATGGGGGCCTTCGGCGCCGCCCTGTACGCCCGGGACCTCCACCTGGAGAAGAGCACCATCCTGACTATGGAGGATCTGAAGACCTTCTCCCACACCGCCAAGCCCGCCACCTGCAACCTGTGCACCAACCACTGCTCCCTCACCGTCAACACCTTCGACGGCGGGCGGCGGTTCATCTCGGGCAACCGGTGCTCCCGCCCCCTGGGCAAGCCCAAGGTGGAGAACCCGGACCTGATGGTCTACAAGTACAAAAAGCTCCGCGCCCTCCACGGCAAGGGGACCGGAAACGGCGTCCGGGGCAAGATGGGCATCCCCTTCGGCCTGAACATGTACGAGAACCTGCCTTTCTGGTTCACCTTCTTTACCAAGCTGAACTTTGAGGTGGTCCTCTCCCCCGAGTCCTCCCGGAAGCTCTACCTGAAGGGCCAGCACACCATCCCCTCCGACACGGTGTGCTACCCCGCCAAGCTGCTCCACGGCCACGTGGAGGCCCTGGTGGACGAGGGCGTGGACGCCATCTGGTATCCCTGCATGTCCTACAACAACGACGAGGGCATCGGCGACAACCACTACAACTGCCCGGTGGTGGCCTACTACCCCGAGCTGCTGGCCGCCAACGTGCCCGCCCTGAAGCAGGTCAAGTACCTGAACCCCTACGTGGGCCTGTGGCGGCACAAGGACTTCGGCAAGCGGATCGCCCAGCTGATGGAGGAACAGTTCTCCATCCCCAAGAAGGAGACCGAGCGTGCGGTGAAGGCGGCCTATGAGGCCTACGACGCCTACGTCCACGACGTGCGGGAGACCGGAAAGCAGTACATCGAGTACGCCCGGGAGCACCATATGCCCATCATCGTGGCCTGCGGCCGGCCCTATCACATTGACCCGGAGATCAACCACGGCATCAACGACCTGATCACCTCTCTCGGCTTCGTGCTGGTCACGGAGGACGCCCTCAGCTACCTGGAGGGCTACGCCCCCCGGAAGGTGCTCAACCAGTGGACCTTCCAGAGCCGGATGTACAACGCCGCCCGGTATGTGTGCACCCAGCCCGACATGCAGGTGGTGCAGCTGGTCAGCTTCGGCTGCGGCACCGACGCCATCACCACCGACGAGATGCGGGACATTCTGGAAAAGGGCGGCAAGCTGTACACCCAACTGAAGATCGACGACATCAGCAACCTGGGCGCGGTACGTATCCGGATCCGCTCCCTGATGGCGGCCATGGACGCCCGGTCACTTTCTTTTGAAAAAGAAAGTGACCAAAGAAAACTTTCATAAGGGCTGTCCCACTCCATCGCCAACCATACCGAAAGGAACCACGTTCTATGGCAGAATTAGTTTATGATAAAAACGGGCGTCTTCTGTTTACCCAGGAGATGAAAAAGGAGTACACCATCCTCTTCCCCACCATGCTGCCCGTCCATTTCGGGCTGATGGCCCGGATCCTGGAGACCGAGGGCTTCCATGTGGAAATGCTCACCACCAACCACCGGGGCATCGTGGATGAGGGGCTGAAGTACGTCCACAACGACACCTGCTATCCCGCCCTGCTGGTCATCGGCCAGCTCATCGACGCGGTGAAGAGCGGCAAGTACGACATCCACAAGGTGGCCCTGCTCATCACCCAGACCGGCGGCGGCTGCCGGGCCTCCAACTACATCCACCTGCTGCGCAAGGCCCTGGTGAAGGCCGGTCTGGAGTTCATCCCCGTCATCTCGGTGAACCTGTCCGGTCTGGAGCCCAACCCCGGCTTCAAGCTGGGCCTGGGCACCCTGCGCAAGGCGGTGTTCGCCATGATGTACGGCGACATCATTGTCCAGACCGCCAACCAGGTGCGGCCCTACGAGGTCAACAAGGGTCAGACCGACGAGACCATCGAGAAGGTGGAGGACCACCTGCTGGCCGAGATGAGCAAGGGCAAGGGCCTGTCCTTCAAGAGCATGGTGGAGAATTTCGACCACATCGTCGCCCAGTTCAAGGCCATCCCCGTGGCCGGGGAGCCCAAGGTCCGGGTGGGCGTAGTGGGCGAGATCTACATCAAGTACTCCCCCCTGGGCAACAACAATCTGGAGCAATTCCTCCTGTCCGAGGGGGCCGAGCCGGTGGTGCCCGGCCTCACCGACTTCATCATCTTCAAGATCTACAACCGCGAGGTGGACGTGAACATCTACGGCGGCAAGTGGGTGAAGAAGAAGGCCTGTCAGATCCTGAAAGGCTACGTGGAGAAGTGCCAGCGGGCCATGATCGCCGCCATGAAGAAGGGCGGCTTCCGGGCTCCCGGCACCTTTGAGGATCTGCGTCAGCTCATCCACGGCTATCTGGGCGAGGGCAACAAGATGGGCGAGGGCTGGCTGCTCACCGCCGAGATGCTGGAGCTCATCCACTCCGGCACCCCCAACATCGTCTGCACCCAGCCCTTCGGCTGCCTGCCCAACCACATCGTGGGCAAGGGCATGATCCGCAAGCTGAAGGACGACTACCCCTACTCCAACATCGTGGCCATCGACTACGATCCCAGCGCCACCAAGATCAACCAGGAGAACCGCATCAAGCTGATGCTGGCCAACGCCCGGGGCCTGGCCAAGCAGGAGGCCGAGGCAGAAGCTCATCAGGAGCAGGCGGCCGTTCATGCCTGAGCTCTGCTTTGTGGACGCCTCCACGGAGGAACACTTTGCCGCCATGAGCGCCATTCACTGCCGGGGCTGGCGGGCAACCTATCCCGGGTTCGTGCCCGACGACTACCTGCGGGATGTGACCACCGAGGACCACTGGGTGCCCTTCTTCCGGGAGGACCACGCCACCGGACGGTGCCGGGGCCTGCTGCTCTACGACGGCAAACAGCCGGTGGCCTGCTGCAATTACGGGCCCATCCGCACCGGCCCCAGCCCCCGGCAGAGCGAGGGGCTGGTCATCGATTCCAGCGCCTATGCCGGCTGGGGCGAGGTGATCTCCTTTTACACCGAGCCGGCCTGCACCGGCCGGGGCTACGGCTCCATCCTACTGGAGGAGGCCGTCCGGCGTCTGAAAGCCTGCGGCTATCCCGGCTGCGCCCTGTTCGTGCTGGAGGAAAATGAGGGGGCCCGGCGGTTTTACGAGCGCCATGGCTTTGCCTGGGACGGCACCGTCCAGCTGGTGCCCTTCCCCCATAACATGATCTGTCACGATCTGCGCTACATCCATAAATTCTGAGCCCCCGCGGGCTGCCACGCCGCGGGAAAAAACGGGTATTGGGGCACACTGACGTGTACCCCAATACCCGTTTTCTGTATGACTGGAGGAATTTCCTTGAACGAAAACAAAATGGCGGTGATGCCGGTACGCCGGCTGCTGCTGAACATGTCCTGGCCCATGATGCTGTCTATGCTGATCCAGGGGCTCTACAACCTGGTGGACAGCATGTTCGTGGCCCAGCTCAGCGGCGACAGCTTTGTGGCCCTCTCCCTGGTGTACCCGGTGCAGACCCTGATGGTGGCCGTCTGCGTGGGCGTGGGGGTGGGCTACAACGCCCTGCTCTCCCGCCGGCTGGGCGAGGGCCGCCGGGCGGAGGCCGACCGGGTGGCCGCCAACGGCTACTTCCTCTACCTGGTCTGCTGGCTGGTGTTCCTGACCCTGGGGGTCAGCCTGGCCCGGCCCTTCCTGCGCATCTTTTCCGATGTGCCCCAGGTGGTGACCTACGGCAGCCAGTATCTGGCCATCGTCACCGGCGCCTCCCTGGGCGTGTGTATGCAGTTTGCCGGGGAGCGCACCCTCCAGGCCACCGGCAACACGGTGGGGCCCATGGTGATCCAGGGCATCGGCGCAGTCATCAATCTGATCCTGGACCCCCTGCTCATCTTCGGCATCGGCCCCTTCCCCCGGCTGGAGGTGGCGGGAGCCGCCATCGCCACGGTGGCAGGACAGCTGGTGGGCATGACGGTGGGACTGGTGATGGTGCGGCGCACGCCCTCCGTCACCCTGTCCTTCCGCGGCTTCCGGCCCGTGCCCTCCATTCTGACCGACATGCTGCGGGTGGGTATCCCGGCGGCCATGGTGCAGGCCCTGGCCACGGTGATGAATCTGGGAATGAATCTGATCCTCCCCCTGTTCACCTCCGCCGGCGTGTTCATTCTGGGGGCCTACTTCAAGCTGCAATCCTTCCTGTTCATGCCGCTGTACGGCATCACCAACGCCCTGGTGCCCATCATCAGCTTCAACTACGGGGCCAAACACAGGCTCAGGATCACCGGCACCATCCGCTTCGCCCTGGCCCTGTCCATCGGCCTCATGGCGGCGGGCACAGTGGTGATGGCCGTCCTGCCGGGACCGCTGCTTGGCATCTTTGACGCCGACGCCGCCGTGCTGGCCGAGGGTATCCCGGCCCTGCGGATCATCGCCCTGTCCTTCCTGTGCGCCGGGGTGTCCATCGTACTGTGCTCCGCCCTCCAGGCCCTGGGCGCGGCCAACGCCAGCCTGGCCATCACTCTGCTGCGGCAGGTGGTGCTCCTTCTCCCCGCCGCCCTGCTGCTGGGCACCCTCCACGCCGGCCTGGTGTGGGCGGCCTTCCCGGTGGCTGAGCTGGTCTCCTGCGCCGCGGCCCTGCTCCTGTGCCGGAGCGTGCTCCACCGCAGGCTGGACGGGCTGGAGCCCTAATCCTCCGCCCCCGGGACTGTCTGAAAGTCGGAAAAGACGCACTGGATCACGGTATAGCCGTCCTGGGACAGCTCCCCCCGGAGCAGGGCGTGGGTATCCGGATCAAACCACAGGATACACTCCCGGCCGGTACCCGGCGTCCCCTCCGGGTCCCGGCAGTCCACACGCAGCACCTCCCGGTCCTCCACGGTCTCCATCCCGCAGGCGGCGATATAGCCTCTCTGGGCATAGTCCAGCAGCACCGGTACCGCCGATATCGGGCTCAGGCCGGTGTCGTCCAGAGGACCGGTCTCCACCCGCACCCCGTCATAGTCCAGGGCGGTCTCCCCTTCCGCCAGCCGGGCGGTGACCCCGGCCACGTTCTCCGGCGCGGTAAGGGTGAGCACGCTCTCCCCCTCCCGCTGCCAGGTCAGGTCGATACCGTATTCGTATACCCGCTGGCCGTAGTCGGCAATTACCTCCATGGAGGCAGCACACCCGGTCATGGACATATACTCTCCCCGGATGTCCAGGGCCAGCTGCTCCGCCTGGCTCCCCCCCTCCCCGCCGCAGCAGGTCAGGGTCAGGCAGAGGGTCATCGTCAGTACCAGTACTCCCACACAGCGGCCCACGGACCACCCTCCTTTTTACTCCATATGCTCCCTGATTACCCGGGGCAGGGCGGACACCAGGTCGGAGGGGGTCATGCCGTATTCCCCGATCTCAGCGGCACACAGGTCGCCGGCGGCGCCGTGGAGCCACACCGCCGTGGGCACCGCCTGCCTGGCGGGCATTCCCTGGCCCAGCAGGGCCAGGATGATGCCGGACAGCACGTCGCCGCTGCCCCCCTTGGCCATGCCGGGATTGCCGGTGGTGTTGATGTAGGCCGTGCCGTCGGGGAAGGCGGTGATGGTGTTGTGGCCCTTGAGCACCAGGCAGCAGCCGTGCTCCATGGCAAAGCGCCGGGCCTCTCCCAGCCGGTCCCCGCCGGACAGGTCGCCCCCCAGCCGGGCAAACTCCCCGTCGTGGGGGGTGAGGATGGTGTGCAGCCCCTGCCGGGCGTCCAGTACATCTATATGTCCCTCCAGGGCGTTTATGCCGTCGGCATCCAGCACCACCGGCACGTGGATCTCCCCCAGCAGATGGCGCACCACGGCGGAGACGCTGTTGCCCCGGCCCAGACCGGGCCCGATGAGGCACACCCCGCAGCCGTCCATGCGGCTGTGGACCGCCTCACCGGCGTCCAGGGAGAGCTGCCCCTCCTTGCCGGCAGGCAGTGGGCAGGGCATGGCCTCGTCCAGCTTGGCGGCGGCAATGGGCCAGACAGGAGACGGCACACCTACCGTCACCAGCCCCGCACCGGAGCGCACCGCCGCCTGGGCCGCCAGCACCGGGGCCCCGGAGTAGCCCACGCTGCCCCCCAAAATGTAGCACTTGCCGAAGTCGCCCTTATGGGCGTCCAGAGGCCGGCGGGGGAACCGGACGTCCCCCGCCTCCACGCTGCACACCGGGCAGTCCGCCCCATTCACCAGGTCCGCCGGGATGCCGATGTCGGCCACCACCAGCCTGCCGGTGTGCAGGCCGCCCTTGCCCACATAGTGGCCCGCCTTGGGCAGGGTGAAGGTGACGGTGGCCGCCGCTTCCACCGCGTCCCCCAGCACCCGGCCGGTGTCGGTCTCCACCCCGCTGGGGAGATCGGCAGACACCACCGGGATGTCACAGGTGTTCATCATCCGGACGGCGGTGAGGGCGTCCCCCTCCACCGGACGGCGGAGGCCGGTGCCGAAGATGGCGTCCACCATGGCTCCGCATTCCAGACACCAGGCGGCAAAATCCGCATCATCGGGCCGGAAGGGCTCCACCTTGCCCCCTGCCGCCGCCAGCCTGGCCTCCATGGCCCGGGTGTCCATGGTCATTTTCTCATGGCTGCCCACCAGGACGCAGCGCACCTCAAAGCCCGCCTCCAGCAGCAGCCGGGCACAGGCCACCCCGTCGCCGCCGTTGTTGCCCGGGCCGCAGAAGCACACCACCCGGCCGGGGGTGTCCCCCATCAGGGATATCACCTCATCGGCCACCGCCGCCGCCGCCCGCTCCATCAGGTCGGTGGAGGGGATGCCCCGCTCCTCTATGGCGATCCGGTCCATCTCCCGGCTCTGCTCCGCTGTCACGATCCGCATGGTTTTTGTCCTCCCAACGCTGTCATTTGGGTTCATTATATGCGGCCAACCCTTTTCCGTCAATTTTTATCTTGAATTTTGGAGAAATCTGTGCTATATATAATTTTACATGCGAAGAAGGGAAAAAGATCGGTTCCCGGCCCAGCAGAGAGCGTCCGTCACCGGCTGAAAGCGGATGCGGGGTCCGGCCCCCTCGGTTCGTCCCGGAGCGGCCCTGGAGACAGGGACGGGGTCACGCCACGTTACCGGCGTGAAAGTGCCCGCCTGCGGCGGGAATTGCGGGTGGTACCGCGGAAGGTTTGCCTTTCGTCCCAGATGATTGGGATGGAGGGCTTTTTTCATGCGAAAAAAGCAAAAGGAGCTGTACTATATGAAGGATACATTGGAACAGATCCGCCGGGAGGCACTGGCCGCCCTGGAGGGCGCTCAGAACGCCCAGGAGCTGGACGCTCTGCGGGTCAAGTATCTGGGCAAGAAGGGCGAGCTGACCGCCGTCCTCAAGCAGATGGGCAAGCTGTCCGCCGAGGAGCGGCCCGTCATGGGCCAGCTGGCCAATGAGGTGCGCGCCGCCCTGGAGGGCGCTCTGGAGACCCGTGGCAAGGAGCTGGAGGCCAAAGCCCTGGAGGACCGGCT
This sequence comes from Intestinimonas massiliensis (ex Afouda et al. 2020), assembly GCF_900626285.1. Lineage (GTDB taxonomy): Bacteria > Bacillota > Clostridia > Oscillospirales > Oscillospiraceae > Flavonifractor > Flavonifractor massiliensis_A. The sequence goes on along the minus strand of NZ_LR131148.1, from coordinate 394,927 downwards.
GGAGGCCGAGGCTCTGGACGTCACCGTCCCCGGCAGGAGCGTGAAGCGGGGCCACCGCCACCCCATGTATATCGCCCTGGACGAGATCAAGGACATCTTCATCGGCATGGGCTTCACCGTGCTGGACGGCCCCGAGGTGGAGCTGGCCAAATACAACTTTGACCGCCTCAACGCCGAGGAGGGCCACCCCTCCCGGGACTGGAGCGACACCTTCTACTTCGACAAGGACAGCCGGGTGATGCTCCGCTCCCAGACCTCCCCCATGCAGGTGCGGGCCATGGACACCATGGAGCTGCCCATCCGCATCATCGCCCCCGGCCGGGTGTACCGCAAGGACGAGGTGGACGCCACCCACTCCCCCATGTTCCACCAGGTGGAGGGCATGGTCATTGACAAGGGCGTCACCATGGCCGACCTGAAGGGCACCCTGAACACGGTGGTGGAGCAGCTCTACGGCAAGGGCACCAAGACCCGGTTCCGCCCCCATCACTTCCCCTTCACCGAGCCCTCCTGCGAGATGGACGTACAGTGCCACAAGTGCGGCGGCGTGGGCTGCCCCACCTGCAAGGGTGAGGGCTGGATCGAGCTGCTGGGCGCCGGGATGATCCACCCCCGGGTGCTGGAGATGAGCGGCATCGACCCCAACGTGTATTCCGGCTGGGCCTTCGGCATCGGCCTGGAGCGCACCGCCATGCGCCGGTTCAAGATCGCCGACCTGCGGCTGATCTTCGAGAACGACGTGCGGTTCCTGGAGCAATTCTGAGAAAGGAGTGTAGGAACAATGAATCTGAGCAGAAAATGGCTGAACGAATTTGTCACTGTGACTGCCTCCGACAAGGAATTTGACGAGGCTATGACCCTCTCCGGCTCCAAGGTGGAGCTGACCCACGACCTGGGGGAGGAGATCTCCAACGTGGTGGTGGGCCGCCTGCTGTCCATGGAGCGCCACCCCGATTCCGACCACATGTGGGTCTGCCAGGTGGACGTGGCGCAGGATGAGCCCATCCAGATCGTCACCGGCGCCTGGAACATCCACCCCGGCGACCTGATGCCGGTGGCCCTCCACAAGTCCACCCTCCCCGGCGGCGTGAAGATCCAGAAGGGCAAGCTGCGGGGCGTGGTGTCCAACGGCATGTTCTGCGGCCTCAGCGAACTGGGCCTGGACGAGCGGGATTTCCCCTATGCCGTTATCGTGCCCGCCGCCATTCTGGGCGATTACAAGCCCCTGGACAAGGAGAAGCCCTCCATTCCCGCCGACATCCAGCCCGGCCACAAGATCTACGGGCCCGTGGTGGCCGCCAGTGTGACGGCTGTTGCCGTCACCGGCTATTCCGCCTATGACGTGACCCTGGACACCGGCGACAAGACCTGCGCCGTTTCCACCCGCTGCCCCAACCTCCACGAGGGGGACATGGTGGCCTATAACACCAAATTCGACACCATCTGCACCCTGGAGGACCTCCACGCCCAGCAGGCCGAGTTCCCCCACTGCATCCCCGACGGCATCTTCGTGCTGGACGAGGACTGCAAGCCCGGCGACGATATCAAGCCCATTATCGGCGCCGACGACCACGTGGTGGAGTTTGAGATCACTCCCAACCGGCCCGACTGCCTGTCCGTCATCGGCCTGGCCCGTGAGGTGGCCGCCACCTTTGACCAGCCTCTGAACCTCCACGATCCCGTGGTGAAGGGCGGCGGCCCGGGCAGCCTGGCCGAGCTGCTGGACGTGGAGACCCCCGCCAGCGACCTGTGCCCCCGGTACACCGCCCGGATGGTGCGCAACGTGAAGATCGCCCCCTCCCCCAAGTGGATGCGGGAGCGGCTACGCTCCATGGGCGTGCGTCCCATCAACAACATCGTGGACATCACCAACTACGTGATGCTGGAGTACGGCCAGCCCATGCACGCCTTTGACTACCGCTACGTGAAGGGCGGCAAGATCATCGTCCGTCGGGCGGAGGAGGGCGAGAAGCTCACCACGCTGGACGGCAAGGAGCATGTCCTCAACGCCAACCACCTGGTCATCGCCGACGAGCACCGGGCCGTGGGCCTGGCCGGCATCATGGGCGGCGAGAACAGCGAGATCGTCTCCGACACCACCGACGTGGTGTTCGAGTCCGCCTGCTTCGACGGCACCTGCATCCGCAAGGGCGCTCTGGCCCTGGGCATGCGCACCGAGGCCTCCGCCAAGTTCGAGAAGGGCCTGGATCCCATGAACACCCTGCCCGCCGTCCAGCGGGCCTGTGAGCTGGTGGAGATGCTGGGGGCCGGCGAGGTGGTGGACGGCACCATCGATATTCTCAACTACGTGCCCCAGCCCCGGGTGCTGAAGCTGGAGCCCGACCGCATCAACGGTCTGCTGGGCACCGACGTGGCTGAGAGCGAGATGGTGTCCATTCTGAAGAAGCTGGACTTCCAGGTGGAGGGCGACCAGGTCACCGTACCCTCCTGGCGGGGCGACGTGATCGGCATGGCCGACCTGGCGGAGGAAGTGGCCCGGTTCCACGGCTACAACAACATCCCCGTCACCCTCATGCGGGGCCAGACCACCCTGGGCGGCTACTCCAGGGAGGAGCAGGTGGAGCGGCAGCTGGGCTCCATGTGCCGGGCCATGGGGTATGACGAGATCATCACCTACTCCTTCATCTCCCCCACCTGCTACGACAAGATCCGCTGGACCGCCGACGATCCCCGCCGGGCGTCCTTCAAGATCCTCAACCCCCTGGGCGAGGATACCTCCATCATGCGCACCACCGTGCTGCCCTCCATGCTGGAGATCCTGACCCGGAACTATAACTACCGCAACCAGAGCGCCCGTCTCTACGAGGTGGGCCGGATCTACCTGCCCGGCGGTGAGGACGGCCTGGCGGTGGAGAACAAGGTACTGTCCATGGGCGCCTACGGCGGCGATATGGACTTCTACACCCTGAAGGGCGCGGTGGAGGCCATCCTCCAGGACCTGCGGGCCGAGGATGTCCGCTTTGAGGTCCCCTGCGTGCCCAATCCCTCCTATCACCCCGGCCGGGTGGCCGACGTGTACGCCGGCGACCGCCGCATCGGCGTGCTGGGCCAGATCCACCCCCTGGTGGCCCAGAACTACGGCGTGGACGCGGAGTTCTACTGCGCCGAGCTGGACTTCAATCAGCTGCTGCTGTCCAAGGGCGCCGATCCCGAGTACGTCCCCCTGCCCAAGTTCCCCTCCGTCACCCGGGACATCGCCGTGGTGTGTGAGGAGAAGATCACCGTGGGCCAGCTGGAGGACTGCATCCGCTCCGCCGGCGGCAAGCTGATCAAGCAGGTGTCCCTGTTCGACATCTACCGCGGCAAGGGCGTGGACGAAGGCAAGAAGTCCGTGGCCTTCAGCCTGGTGCTCCGTGCCGACGACCGCTCCCTCACCGGTGAGGAGGCCGACGCCGACGTGAAGAAGGTGCTGGAGGCCCTGGCCAGCCAGCTGGGCGCTGTTCTGCGCTGATATAACCATAGAAAAAGCCCCGTCGGCCGACGGGGCTTTTTCCGTTCCCTTATACCTGTTCTATAACACCTACGAAGAGGATGGCGCCGCCGTCCCGAATGAGGAAGAGGAAGGGACGGTCCAGGTCCATGACGCAGATTTTGGGGTCCTCCGGCGGAGCACTGCCGCCGCTGTCCGCCATCAGGGTGACGGCGGCGGCCTCCACTCCCTTCTCGTCCACCTTCACCCGGGCAATCTGCTTGACCAGGTCCAGCCACACCGGCTCCAAATCCGTGAGGGGGGTAAAGTCGGAGACGCCGGGGTCAAAGACGTCGGTGATGCCCAGACCCTCCAGGGTGGGCTTCAGGTCCAGCTCGGAGTCCACGTCAAACTTGGGCACCGACCACTGGACCTCCCCCCATATACCGTCCTCAAAGTTCACGGCATCGCAGAGAAAATCCGGGTCCGCCAGCAGGTCGGCGGGGGTGACCCCCTGGTCGGGGAGCACAAAGATCATCTGCCCGCTGGTGGTGGACAGGGAGGCGGCCTGGTAGCCGTCCTGCCGCAGGAAGGTGGCATCCTGGGTCCTGTGCATGAAGTCCACCTTGGTCTCGGTGCCGTCGGCGGCGGTAAAGATGTCCTCCTCCGTCAGCCTGTCGTTGAACTCATCGCTCCACCCCGCCTTGTAGTACAGGGTGGAGGCCAGCACGTTCAGGGTGTCCGTGGAGGTCTCCAGCACCTCGCCCTCCGAGCCGATGAGGCCCCGGGTCTGCTCCGCCACCCAGTCTGCCAGGGCCTGGTCCGCCTCGTCGGTGCCCATGGTCACCTGGTAGGACCCGGCGTAGTAGTGCTCCGCCAGGTTCTCCAGCACGTCCTGATGGAAGGTGACGCTCTCGTTCAGCCAGATGGAGTTGCCCAGCAGGGTGGTGGCCACGCCGTCGTCCTGATAGAGGGCGTGCCACAGGATATCCGCCCAGTCCCGGAGCTGGTCCAGGTCCTCCGCCCCCAGTACATCCAGCACCTGCTGCCGGGTCTCCCCGCCGGTGGTCTCCGCCAGCATGGCCAGGGCGAACCACAGGGACACGGGGGAATAGACCCGATTGTCCTCCCCCGACAGGGCCAGGGTGGTACTCACCTGGGAAAAGGCCGCCAGGGCGATCTCCAGCTCCGGGGTATCGTACAGGGCGGGAGCCTCAGCCCGGAAGTCCCGCCAGGCGTTCCAGTAGGTGTCGTATTCCTCCTGATACCGTTCCCAGGCTACCTCGCTGTTCCCCGTGGGCTCGGCTGGGTATTGAGGCAAATCGGGATAGGTGGGCTGGGCAATGGCGTAGGCGCTGCCCGCCAGAGGTCCGCCGCTGCCGTCCCCCAGGCCCGGGATGCCGGTGACCAGAAGGGCTACAGCCACCACAGCCGCCACCCCCGCCGGAATCAGGGCTTTCAGGGGCTTTCTTTTGTGCCGCTTCCCCGTCACCGCCCGCTCCACCGCCCGAGGGGTGGGATGGAGGGAATCGTTTGCTCGTCTATAGTGATCCATCATGGAAGCTCTTCTCCTTTCAGGGCTGCCGCCAGCTTCTCACGGCCCCGGGCCAGCCAGCTCTTCACCGTGCCCTCTTTCGCGCCGGTGAGGGAGGAAATCTCGGAGACGGAATAGCCCTCGTAGTAGTGGAGGTGGATGGCGGTGCGGTACTTTTGGGGCAGCTCCAGCACCGCCCGGTACACCGCCCGGTCCTCCGGGTCCACGGCCCGGGTCACCGCCTCCTCCAGGGGCAGCCAGCTCCGCCAACGGGCGGACAATAAGGTATTGGTACAGTTCAGGGTACAGCGGATGAGCCAGGCCTTCCGGTGCTCGTCGCTGTCCAGCTCCCCCTCATGGCGGAAGAACCGGGCAAACACCTCCTGGAACACGTCCTCGCTGTCCTGGATATGCCGGGTGCGGGCCAGGGCCAGCCGCCACACAATGTCCCCCCAGCGCTCCACCTGAGCCCGGGCGGTCCTCTCGTCGGTCATGTGCCTCACCTCTCTTTTGGGCATCCAGCGGCGCCCGACTCTCTTCCGCCCATGCCCCGGGGCGGAACAGACCGGATCGCCTCTGTCACCTATCATACCATGGAACAGGCCCAACGGTTGCGTTCCACTTCTTAAAGAATCATAAAATTTTGCGCTTACTCTTTACATCGTGAAAATTTTCGGCTACAATGGGTAACAGATTGATGCAGGGAGGTGTATCAGGCATGGAGATGGACTATACCCGCAAATTCAGCCTGCAGAATGACAAAGACCCGGAGATCAAGCAGATCCTTTCCTCGGTCTACCAGTCTTTGCAGGAGAAGGGCTATAACCCCATCAACCAGATCGTGGGATACATCCTCTCAGAGGATCCCACCTATATCACCAACTACAACAACGCCCGTGCCCTGATCCGCAAGCTGGATCGGGACGAGCTGCTCCAGGAGCTGGTGAAGCAGTATCTCCGCGACTGAGTTGCTGACCGGGCCGTCCAGAGGGACGGCCCGTTTTTTTTGCCCTCCTGTTGCACCTGCAACGGACGGTGGGCCGGGTTTCTGCTATGCTGGTCCCATCAAAACGAAAAAAGGAGCCAACCTTATATGAAGCGTAAGATCATCAAAATCGACCGGAACCTGTGCAACGGCTGCGGCCTGTGCGCCGCCGCCTGCCATGAGGGCGCCATTGAGATGGTGGACGGCAAGGCCGTCCTCACCCGGGAGGACTACTGCGACGGGCTGGGGGACTGCCTGCCCGCCTGCCCCACCGGCGCCATCACCTTTGAGGAGCGGGAGGCTCCCGCCTACGACCACGCGGCGGTGCTGGCCGCCAAGGCCGCCAAGGAAAAGGCCGCCGCCCCCTCCCCCTGCGGCTGCCCCGGCAGCATGAGCCGCTCCATCCGCCGGGAGGCGGCTCCCGTCTCCCCCGCCGGAGCGGTGCCCAGCCAGCTGCGCCAGTGGCCGGTGCAGATCAAGCTGGCCCCGGTGAACGCCCCCTACTTCGACGGCTGTCACCTGCTCATCGCCGCCGACTGCACCGCCTACGCCTACGGCAACTTCCACCAGGACTTCATCCGGGGGAAGGTGACCCTCATCGGCTGCCCCAAGCTGGATGAGGGGGATTACAGCGAGAAGCTGGCCGCCATCCTGGCCCAGAACGACGTGAAGAGCGTCACCGTCACCCGGATGACCGTTCCCTGCTGCGGCGGCATCCTGCGGGCCGTCCAGAACGCCCTGGCGGCCAGCGGCAAGGACATCCCCCTCCAGGTAGTGGTGATCGCCCCGGACGGCTCTCTGGTCTGATTCCACCTTCTTTCACAAGGCGGTGTCCGCATATTCCGCCAAAAGTTGTATAAGCAGACAAAATTCTGTCCGCCCCTTGCAAACACTCCAAAAATCCGATATAGTTTTACTATATCTAACACAAGGAGGTACGGGGATGGCACCGGAGCTTGTTCGGCGCGCAGTCGTTTGGCTCATCCACGGCACCAACCTGTCCTCTATCAGGGAGTGACCAAATCAGGGCATCCGTGCATCGGGTGCCCTGATTTATTTTTTCTTTCCCTAAAAAATTTTTAGCTACACAGGAGGGTTCTATGAGCAAAAAGGTCGCTGTCGTCATGGGTTCCGATTCCGATCTGGACACCATGCGCCCCTGCATCAGCCGTCTCAAGTCCTTCGGCATCCCCACAGAAGTGCGGATCATCTCCGCCCACCGCACGCCCGCCGCCGCCGAGGCTCTGGCCTCCCAAGCCTCAGAAAACGGGTTCGGGGTCATCATTGCCGCCGCCGGCAAGGCCGCCCATCTGGCGGGCGTGCTGGCCGCCTACACCACCCTGCCCGTCATCGGCGTACCCATCAAGACCTCCATGATGGGCGGTCTGGATTCCCTTCTGTCCATGGTACAGATGCCCAAGGGCATCCCCGTGGCCTGCGTGGCAGTGGACGGCGCCGACAACGCCGCCATCCTGGCCGCCCAGATGCTGGCCCTGTCCGATCCTGAGCTGGTGGACAAGCTGGCCCAGTTCAAAGCCGATATGGCAGTGGAAGTAACCAAAAAAGATGAAAAAATCCGAATGGAGGAGTTTTAAGATGTCTTACGAGAAAAAGGAGCAGCTGTACGAGGGCAAGGCCAAGAAGGTATTTGCCAGCAACGACCCGGAAGTGGTCATCGTCTCCTACAAGGACGACGCCACCGCCTTCAACGGTCTGAAGAAGGGCACCATCACCGGCAAGGGCGCCATCAACAACCGCATGACCAACAACCTGATGCGCCGCCTGGAGGAAAAGGGCGTGCCCACCCACTACGTGGAGGAGCTCAGCGACCGGGAGACCGCGGTGAAGAAGGTGTCCATCGTCCCCCTGGAGGTCATCATCCGCAACATCTCCGCCGGCTCCTTCGCCAAGCGCTACGGCGTGGAGGAGGGCATCGTGTTTGACGAGCCCACCATCGAGTTCTCCTACAAGAACGACGACCTGGGCGACCCCCTGCTCAACAGCTACCACGCCCTGGCCCTGAAGCTGGCCACCCGGGAGGAGATCGAGCTCATCAAGAAGTACGCCTTCGCCGTCAACGACCTGCTGAAGGGCTTCATGAAGGAGATCGGCATCGACCTGGTGGATTTCAAGCTGGAGTTCGGCAAGACGGCCGACGGCACCATCGTGCTGGCCGACGAGATCTCCCCCGACACCTGCCGGCTGTGGGACGAGAAGACCCACGAGAAGCTGGACAAGGACCGCTTCCGCCGGGATCTGGGCGGCGCCGAGGAGGCCTATGAAGAGGTCATGCGCCGTCTGATGGGGGACAAATAAGCCATGGGCGGTTTCTTCGGTACCATCTCCAAGCATGACTGCGTGATGGACGTGTTCTTCGGCACTGACTATCACTCCCACCTGGGCACCAAGCGGGGCGGCATGGCCGTCTATGACGCCAAGGACGGGTTCCAGCGGCAGATCCACAACATCGAGAACACCCCCTTCCGCACCAAGTTCGACAAGGACCTGGCGGAATTCCACGGCTGCGCCGGCATCGGCTGCATCAGCGACACCGATCCCCAGCCCCTGCTGGTGCGCTCCCACCTGGGGCTGTACGCCATCATTACCGTGGGCATCATCACCAACTCCGACCAGCTGGTGGAGCGGTACTTCTCCGAGCGGGGCCACCAGTTCATGGCCATGAGCTCCGGCAAGGTCAATTCCACCGAGCTCACCGCCGCCCTCATCAACCAGAAGGAGGACCTGGTGTCCGGCATCCGCCACGCCCAGGAGGAGATCGACGGCTCCTGCACCATGCTCATCCTCACCCCGGAGTCCATCATCGCCGCCCGGGACAAGCTGGGCCGGCTGCCGGTGCTCATCGGGCAGAATGAGGAGGGCTGCTGCGTCTCCTTTGAATCCTTCGCCTACCACAAGCTGGGCTACGCCGACGCCTACGAGCTGGGTCCCGGCGAGATCGTCCGGGTCAACGCCGAGGGCTGGGAGACCCTGGCCCCCGCCGGGGACAAAATGCGCATCTGCGCCTTCCTGTGGACCTACTACGGCTATCCCAACTCCAACTACGAGGGGATGAACGTGGAGGTCATGCGCTACCGCAACGGGGAGATCATGGCCCGGGACGAGATCCGGAAGGGCCAGCTGCCCAAGGTGGACTACGTGGCCGGCGTGCCCGATTCCGGCCTGCCCCACGCCATCGGCTTCGCTAACCGCAGCGGCAAGCCCTTCGCCCGCCCCTTCGTCAAGTACACCCCCACCTGGCCCCGGTCCTTCATGCCCGCCAATCAGGAGGCCCGCAACCAGGTGGCCAAGATGAAGCAGATCCCCGTGCCCGAGCTGATCGAGGGCAAGAAGCTCCTGTTCGTGGACGATTCCATCGTCCGGGGCACTCAGCTGCGGGAGACGGTGGAATTCCTCTATGAATCGGGGGCGGAAGAGGTCCACATGCGCTCCGCCTGCCCGCCCATCATGTACGGCTGCAAGTACCTGAACTTCTCCCGCAGCAACTCCGACATGGAGCTGCTCTCCCGCCGCACCATCCAGGAGCTGGAGGGGGACGAGGGCCAGAACCATCTGGAGGAGTACGCGGATTCCTCCACTGAGCGCGGTCAGTGTATGCTCAAGGCCATCTGTAAGGAGATGGGCTTTGATTCCCTGGGCTATCAGTCCCTGGACGGCCTGCTGGAGGCCATCGGCATCGACCGCGACAAGATCTGCACCTATTGCTGGACCGGAAAGGAATGACCGACATGAAGAACTCTCACTCCGAATCCTACGCCGCCGCCGGTGTGGACGTCACCGCCGGCTATGAATCCGTGGAGCGCATCAAGCCCATGGTGGAGTCCACCTACATCCCCGGCGTCATGGGCACCCTGGGCGGCTTCGGCGGCCTGTTCGCCCCCGACGTGTCCGGCATGAAGAAGCCGGTGCTGGTGTCCGGCACCGACGGCGTGGGCACCAAGCTGCGCCTGGCCCAGCTGATGAACAAGCACGACACCATCGGCATCGACTGCGTGGCCATGTGCGTCAACGACATCATCTGCGGGGGCGCCTCTCCCCTGTTCTTCCTGGACTACATCGCCTGCGGCAAGAATAACCCGGCCCGCATCGCCGACATCGTCTCCGGCATCACCGAGGGCTGCCGCCAGGCGGGCTGCGCCCTGGTGGGCGGCGAGACCGCCGAGCATCCCGGCATGATGCCGGAGGACGACTACGACGTGGCCGGCTTCTCCGTGGGCATCGTGGACGAGGAGAAGATCATCGACGGCAAGGACCTGGCCGTGGGCGACGTGCTCATCGGCCTGGGCTCCAGCGGCGTCCACTCCAACGGCTTCTCCCTGGTGCGCAAGGTCTTTGACGTGGAGCACGCCGACCTGACCTCCCCCATGGAGGAGCTGGAGGGCAAGAGCCTGGGCGAGACCCTGCTCACCCCCACCCGCATCTATGTCAAAACCATCCAGTGTCTGCTGGAGCACGGCATCCACATCAAGGCCATCAGCCACATCACCGGCGGCGGCCTCTATGAGAACGTGCCCCGGATGATGAAAGAGGGGCTCACCGCCCAGATCGAGACCGCCGCCTTCCCCGTGCCCCCCATCTTCCACCTGATCGCCAAGACGGGCAATATCCCCATGCGGGATATGTACAATACCTTCAACATGGGCGTGGGCATGATCCTGGCCATCCCCAAGGAGGAAGTGGGCCACGCCAAGGATATCCTGTGCCGGTCCGGTGAGCGTGCCTACGTCATCGGCTCCGTGGTCAGCGGCGACGCCGGGGTGGAGCTGGTATGACCCGGATCGCGGTACTGGTCTCCGGCGGCGGGACCAATCTTCAGGCCCTCATCGGCGCCCGGGACCGGGGTGAGCTGGGCGGCGGACAGCTGGCCGCCGTCATCTCCTCCAGGGCCGACGCCTACGCCCTGGAGCGGGCCAAGGCGGCCGGCATCCCCGGCTACGTGGTGGCCCGGAAGGACTTTGCCTCCAACCGGGAGATGACCCGGGCCCTGGTGGCCAGGCTGAAGGAGCTGGACATCGGCCTGGTGGTGCTGGCGGGCTTCATGCACATCCTCACCGAGGAGATGGTGCAGGCCTACCCCAACGCCATTCTCAACGTCCACCCCGCCCTCATCCCCTCCTTCTGCGGAGCGGGGTACTACGGCCTCCACGTCCACGAAAAGGCCCTGGCCTACGGGGTGAAGGTCACCGGCGCCACCGTCCACTTCGTCAACGAGGAGCCGGACGGCGGCCCCATCATCCTCCAGAAGGCGGTGGACATCCTGCCCGGCGACACGCCGGAGGTGCTCCAGCGCCGGGTGATGGAGCAGGCCGAGTGGATCATCCTGCCCAAGGCCGTCTCCCTGTTCTGCCAGGGCCGCCTCTCGGCGGAGGGGCGAATCGTAACCATCAAAGGGGAAATGTGATATGAAAACCATGGATCTGACCGAGCTGCTCAAGTCCAATCCCTATCCCGGCCGGGGCATCGTGCTGGGCCGCTCCCCCGACGGGGAGAAGGCCGTTATCGCCTACTTCATCATGGGCCGCAGCGAGAACTCCCGCAACCGGGTCTTTGTGGAGACCCCCGACGGCATCCGCACCCAGGCCTTTGACCCCTCCAAGATGACCGATCCCTCCCTCATCATCTACAACCCCGTCCGGGTGTTCGGCGCCTCCACCATCGTCACCAACGGCGACCAGACCGACACCGTCCGGGAGGGGCTGGCGGCGGGCAAGACCTTTGCCCAGGCCCTCCACACCCGCACCTTTGAGCCGGACGGGCCCAACTACACCCCCCGCATCTCCGGCCTGGTGAAGCATGACGGGGACTACACCCTGTCCATCCTGAAGAGCGCCGACGGGAACCCCGATTCCTGCCGCCGGTACTTCTTCGCCTACGAAAAGCCCCTGGCGGGTCAGGGCCACTTCATCCACACTTATATGGGGGACGGCAATCCCCTGCCCTCCTTTGAGGGGGAGCCGGAGCAGGTGGCCATTACCGCCAAAAATCCCCAGGAGCTGGCCGACCTGATCTGGGCCAGCCTGAACGAGGAAAACAAGGTCTCCCTGTTCGTGCGGTACATCGACCTGATGACCGGCAGCTGGGAGAGCGTTATCATCAACAAGCACGCATAAGGGGAAAGGAACGAACCATGACCGAACTGGAACTGAAATACGGCTGCAACCCCAACCAGAAGCCCGCCCGCATCTTTATGGAATCCGGTGAGCTGCCCATCCGGGTGCTCAACGGCAAGCCGGGCTACATCAACTTCCTGGACGCCCTCAACTCCTGGCAGCTGGTGAAGGAGCTGAAGGAGGCCACCGGCCTGCCCGCCGCCGCCTCCTTCAAGCACGTCTCCCCCGCCGGCGCCGCCGTGGGCACCCCTCTCACCGAGGTGGAGAAGAAGATCTACTTCGCCGAAAACATGGAGCTCTCCCCCATCGCCTGCGCCTATATCCGGGCCCGGGGGGCCGACCGGCTGTGCTCCTACGGCGACTGGGCCGCCCTGTCCGACGTGTGCGACGTCCAGACCGCCCGCTACCTGGCCCTGGAGGTGTCCGACGGCATCATCGCCCCCGGCTACACCGATGAGGCCCTGGCGGTCCTCAAGACCAAGCGCAAGGGCAACTACAACGTGGTGCAGATCGACCCCGACTACGTCCCCAAGGCCATCGAGCACAAGGACGTGTTCGGCATCACCTTCGAGCAGGGCCGCAACAACTACGCCATCAACGCCGACCTGCTGAACAACATCGTCACCGACAACAAGGACCTGCCCGAGCACGCCAAGCGGGACATGGTCCTGGCCCTCATCACCCTGAAGTATACCCAGTCCAACTCCGTCTGCTACGTGAAGGACGGCCAGGCCATCGGCGTGGGCGCCGGCCAGCAGAGCCGCATCCACTGCACCCGCCTGGCGGGCAACAAGGCGGACAACTGGCTGCTGCGCCAGCATCCCAAGACCCTGGGCCTCCAGTTCGTGGACGGCATCCGCCGCCCCGACCGGGACAACGCCATCGACGTGTACCTCTCCGACGAGTACGAGGACGTGCTGGCCGACGGGGTGTGGCAGAACACCTTCAAGGTCAAACCGGAAGTGCTCACCGCGGAGGAGAAGAAGGCCTGGATCGCCACCCAGTCCGGCCTCACTGTGGGCTCCGACGCCTTCTTCCCCTTCGGCGACAATGTGGAGCGGGCCCGCAAGTCCGGCGTCCAGTATATCGTCCAGCCCGGCGGCTCCATCCGGGACGACAACGTGATCGCCACCTGCAATAAGTACGGCATGGTCATGGCCTTCACCGGCATGCGGCTGTTCCACCATTAAGATGGAAAACCGCTACGGCCTCAGCGCCGCCGCCCTCAAGTATCTGGCGGCGCTGTGCATGCTGGTGGACCACATGGGGGTGGTATTCCCCACCATGCTGTCCGACCTGGGGCTGCCCGCCTGGGCCGACCTGCTGCCCAGGCTCATCGGACGGCTGGCCTTCCCCATCTTCGCCTACTTCGTGGCGGAGGGCTGCCGCCGGACCCGGTTCTTCTCCCGGTACCTGATCCGGCTGGGCCTGTTCGCGCTGATCTCCCAGGTCCCCTTCACCCTGGCCACCGGAACCTGGGGCGGCAATGTGATCCTCACCTTCTTCCTGGCCGCCGGGGCGGTGCGGGGCTTTGAGCGGGCCACGCAGGCCGGACGGGGCGCGGCAGCGGCCTCCCTGCCCCTGCTGGCGGCCTGCGTGCTGGCCCTGGCCCTCAGCTGCGACTACGGCTTCCCCGCCGTGCTGCTGGTCTTTACCCTCTATCTCCAGGGGGAGGACCGGAAACGGCTGCTGATCTGCCTGGGAGTGGGGATCGCGCTGATCTATCTGATCTATCAGCCCTTCGTGGGCCTGCTCTCTCTGCCCTGGCTGTCGGCCTCCATGATCCTCCGCTATCTGGCCTCCAGCCTGCCCGTCCAGGCCCTCTGCTGGCTGTGCGCTTCCGCCTCCCTGCTGTTTCTGGCCGGGTACCGGGGCCAGCTGGGCGTCCAGAGCAAGTGGTTCTTCTATGTATTCTATCCGGCGCATCTGCTGGGGCTGTGGGCCCTGAGCTTGGCGCTGAAATGAGGTGCTTTGCATGAATGTACTGATCGTAGGCGGCGGCGGGCGGGAGCACGCCATCGCCTGGGCTCTGTCCAGGAGCGATAAGGTGGACCACCTCTACTGCGCCCCGGGCAACGGCGGCATCTCCGCCCTGGCCCAGTGCGTACCCATCGCCGCCACAGACGTGAAGGCCATGGTGGACTGGGCGGTAACCAACCACATGGACTTTGTGGTGGTGGCCCCTGATGACCCCCTGGCCCTGGGCATGGTGGACGAGCTGGACAAGGCGGGCATCCCCGCCTTCGGCCCCAACGCCGCCGCCGCCATCATCGAGGCCAGCAAGAGCTTTTCCAAGAACCTGATGGAGAAGTATCACATCCCCACCGCCAGGCACAGGACCTTCACCGATATGGACCAGGCCCTGGCCTACGTGGCTGAGCAGGGCGCGCCCATCGTGGTGAAGGCCGACGGCCTGGCCCTGGGCAAGGGCGTAGTGGTGGCCCAGACCGTGGAGGAGGCCCAGCAGGCCGTCCGGTCCATGATGGGGGACCACAAGTTCGGCCAGGCCGGAGCCAAGGTGGTCATCGAGGAGTGCATGACCGGCCCGGAGGTGACGGTGCTGGCCTTCTGCGACGGGGAGCACATCCTCCCCATGCCCTCCTCCCAGGACCACAAGCGGGCCTATGACGGCAACCAGGGCCCCAACACCGGCGGCATGGGAGCCATCTCCCCCTCCCCCAACTACACCCCCGAGGTGGCCAGGCGGTGCATGGAGGAGATCTTCCTGCCCACCGTGGCCGCCCTCAGGGCGGAGGGCCGCCCCTTCCACGGGGTGATCTACTTCGGTCTGATGCTCACCCCCGACGGCCCCAAGGTGGTGGAGTACAACGCCCGCTTCGGCGACCCGGAGTGTCAGGCGGTGCTCTCCCTGCTGGACAGCGACCTGATGGACCTGTTCCTGGCCTGCCGGAACGGCACCCTGGACCAGGTGGACGTGCGCTGGAAGGAGGGCGCCTCCTGCTGCCTGGTGCTGGCCAGCGGCGGCTACCCCGGCAGCTATGTGAAGGGATATCCCATTACAGGCCTTGACGAGGCCGGACAGACCGCCGTCGTGTTCCACGCCGGCACCAAGCTGGGCGAGGACGGCACTGTCCTGACCAACGGCGGCCGGGTATTGGGCGTCACCGCCACCGGCCCCGACCTGGAGGCGGCCATCCAGGGGGCCTACGCCGCTGCCAAGCATATTCACTTTACAGATATGCACTTCCGCACCGACATCGGGCGGGTGTAAAATGTAACAGATAAAAAGTCATCCCGGATTGCCGTTTCGATGAACTGCCCCAGATTGTGCGGACAGTACAAAAAAGAGCCCTGGTAGGAAATATGAAGTTTTAGGAGGAGAGGCGTCGCGCAAGCGGCGCCTCTCCAGTTTTCAACTGGATGCGCTCATGGTTGTAAAAATGGATGTAACGGTCAATCATCTCGTTAGCCTCAGAGAAAGAGGCAGGTTTGTGTCGGTAAATACATTCTGTTTTGAGGATAGAGAAAAAAATCTCTGCCATGGCATTGTCATAAGGGTTTCCGCATCTTGACATAGACGGCGTAATGCCGTATGTTTGAGTCAGCTCAAAATATGCTTGTGAGGCGTACTGAGCACCCTGGTCGCTGTGGAGCTGCAACTCTGCAGCGACCCTCTTTTTCTCTCGCTTCATGGCCAGACGAATCGTGTCCAAACCCAGATTCACAGTTTGTTCTGTCCCGGTTTTGTAAGCTACAATGCTATTGTCATAGAGGTCCCGGATCATGGACAGGTACAGTACGCCCTGGTTGGTGTGGATATAGGAGATGTCCGTTACCCATTTGCTGTTGGGCTTGTCCGCATAAAACTGCCGGTTGAGCAGATTTTTGTACCTGTGAACCTGCTGCCCCATTTGCTGCCATTTCCTGCGGCGGCGGATTTCAGACAGCAGATCGTACTTTTTCATAATTCGCAGCACAGTTTTGGGATTACAGAAAATATTCTGACTTTTCAGCCATATCCACATCCGCCGGTACCCGTAGGTACGCAAGGTGCGTTCCCGCTGCCGTGCAAGCATTTCCGCAAGAGTGGCATCCTTTTCTGGTCTGCCCAGGCGATGGACAAAGGCGTAGTAGCCGCTTCTGGATACTCCAAAAAATTTACACATGACTGCCACTGGATGCTCGGTTCTGTGACGATATATGACATGGTATTTTACCCTTGCCCTCACCTCCTTCCTGTGAAGCACAGAAAATCCCGCAGCAGCTTATTCTCCATACGAAGCCGCTGGATTTCATAGGCCTGCTCTGACACAATGTCTCTTGGTGCGGCGCCTTTCCTCGGCCGTCCTTTGGGCCGCGGGAGAATGCCGGCTTCCAATTTGCGTTCTTTTCTTCGCTCACGCTTAAGCAGCCTTTTTACCACCTGCTTATCCTGAAAGCCGTAGTATTCTGCAACTTCCCGCTGGGTTTTCCCCTCTGCTATCATTGCCTTGATTTCAGGCAGAAGTACTTGAACGTGTGTGTAATTTCGTTTTCCCATGACAAGGCCCCCTGATGTAGTCTATTTTCCTACATCAGGGGGCCTTTTGTCACTGTCCGTTTTTACTGGACCTGTTCAAATGACGCGCCGGGGTTTTTCTTATGCCTTCTTCTGATCTTCCAGGGGAAGGGGGTCGGGGGCCTTGTGCTCCCCGATACAGGACTGGACCATCTTCTCCAGCCGCTCGTCCTGGGCACAGAACCGGTTGGTGACTTCCTCCAGCATGGCCCGCACCCGCTCCAGCTCTCCGGTGGTGTGGGAAATGGTGGCGTCCATATCGGTGCGCAGGTCCTCATAGCTCTTGCGCACCTTGTTCAGCCACTGCTCCAGATCCTGGCGGGCCTTCTCCACCCGCTCCTCCGCCTCGGCCTGCACCGCCTGGGCCCGGCAGTGGGCCTCCAGCTCGATGCCGGCGGTGCGGTCCTTTACCTTCTCATAGGCCTGGGCCGCAGGCTCCGCCTGGGCCAGCTTGCTCTCCGCCTCCGCCAGAGCCGCCTGCACCCGGGCCAGCTCCGCCTCCGCGGTCTCCAGACGGCCCTTCAGGTCCTCCGCCTGGCTTTTGGCCTCCTCCAGTTCCCCTTCCAGCCGCTGGACGGTCTCGTCCTCAGCCTGAGCCTGCTCTTTGGCCTGGGCCTGCTCCGCCTCCAGGTCGGCCCGGGCCTTCCGGGCTTCCTCCAGCTCACGGGTCAGCTCCTCCACCTTCTCCCGGTGGGACTGGTTGGAAGATTCAATATAATTCAGCACATCCTGCTTCTGAAAGCCGCCGAAAGCCGCCGTCCGGAACTGAAGCTCTGTGTCGCTCATAGTGGCAACCCCATTTCTCTCGTTTTCTCCACCGGCCAACCGCCGGGAGGGCATTCTTTGAAGGTATTTTATCACAGATTTCGCCATAACACAATTCTTTCTTCACATTGACTGAGTGGAATGCAGATGATATAATGGGATGATTATGACAAGAAGTACGGTGGGGTTGAAAACTATGTGGATCTCAGACGGATGGAAGGACTACGAACTGCTGGACTGCGGCGGCGGAGAGCGGCTGGAGCGGTGGGGAAAATACACCCTGGTGCGGCCTGATCCCCAGGCCATCTGGCGGCCGGAGGGCAGGCACCCCGGCTGGCGGAAGCACGACGCCCGGTATCAGCGCTCCTCCACCGGCGGCGGCCAGTGGGTGAAAAAGGACCTGCCGGAGCGGTGGACCCTGGGGTACAAGGGCCTGACCTTCAACATCAAGCCCATGAATTTCAAGCACACCGGCCTGTTCCCCGAACAGGCCGCCAACTGGGACTTCGCCATGGAGCGCATCCGCTCCGCCGGACGGCCCATCAGCGTGCTCAACCTGTTCGCCTACACCGGCGGGGCCAGCGTGGCCTGCGCCGCGGCGGGGGCCAGCGTGTGTCACGTGGACGCCGCCCGGGGCATGGTGAGCTGGGCCAGGGAGAACGCCAGGAGCTCCGGGCTGGAGGACGCCCCCATCCGCTGGATCGTGGACGACTGCGGCAAGTTCGTGGAGCGGGAGATCCGCCGGGGCCGCCGGTATGATGCGGTCATCATGGACCCCCCCTCCTATGGCCGGGGTCCCTCCGGTGAGATCTGGAAGCTGGAGGAAAACCTGTTCCCCTTCGTGGAGCTGGTGACCCGGGTGCTCAGCGACAATCCCCTGTTCTTCCTCATCAATTCCTACACCACAGGCCTGGCCCCCTCGGTGCTCACCTATCTGCTGGAGACCCTGGTGGCCCGGCATCACGGCGGACACACCGACAGCC
This sequence comes from Intestinimonas massiliensis (ex Afouda et al. 2020), assembly GCF_900626285.1. Lineage (GTDB taxonomy): Bacteria > Bacillota > Clostridia > Oscillospirales > Oscillospiraceae > Flavonifractor > Flavonifractor massiliensis_A. The sequence goes on along the minus strand of NZ_LR131148.1, from coordinate 376,583 downwards.
AGGAGCTGGGCCTGCCGGTGACCGCCACCGGGCTGGCGCTGCCCTGCGGCGCCACCGGGCGCTGGACGGCGGCGTTGTAACGTCCGCCCCATATTGAGAGGTATCATACTATGAGCAATACGATTCTGAAAACCCAGGATCTGCACTTCTCCTATCAGGAGGAGACCATTCCCGCCCCTGTGGTGCTGGATGGGGTGGACCTGGAGATCGAGGCCGGCTCCTTCGTGGCGGTGCTGGGCCACAACGGCTCGGGCAAATCCACCCTGGCCAAGCATATGAACGCCATCCTCCTGCCCACCGGCGGGAAGGTATACGTGGACGGCATGGACACCGCCGACGAGGACAAGCTGCTGGACATCCGCCGCACGGTGGGCATGGTGTTCCAGAACCCGGACAACCAGATCGTGGCCAACGTGGTGGAGGAGGATGTGGCCTTCGCCCCGGAGAATCTGGGGGTACCCCCGGAGGAGATCCGCCGCCGGGTGGATGACGCGCTGAAGGCCGTTGGGATGTACGAGTACCGGGAACACGCCCCTCACCTGCTCTCCGGCGGTCAGAAGCAGCGGGTAGCCATTGCCGGCGTCATCGCCATGCGGCCCCGGTGCATCGTGCTGGACGAGCCCACCGCCATGCTGGACCCCATCGGCCGCTCGGAGGTATTAAAGACCATCAAGGAGCTCAACCGCACCTCCGGGGTGACGGTGGTGCTCATCACCCACCACATGGACGAGGCCGCCCAGGCCGACCGGCTGGTGGTCATGGCCAAGGGCAAGGTCATCGCCGACGGCGCTCCCCGGGACGTGTTCCAGCGGGTGGAGGAACTGAAGGCCGTGGGCCTGACCGTGCCTGAGACCACCGAGCTCTTGTGGGAGCTGCGCCAGGCTGGGGTGGACGTGCCCCTGGACGCCCTCAGCGATGAGGAGTGCGCCGCTGTTCTGGCCAAATTGCTCACCAAGGACGTGACCCCGGCTTAAGGGGCATGTACCACCATAATAAAGGAATGAAGTCATTTGGAACCGATTATTGAGACCCGGCATCTGAGCCACATCTACTCCGCCGGCACCCCCTTTGAGCACGGGGCTCTGGTGGACGTGGACTTCACCGCCTACCGCGGGGAGTACCTGGGCATCATCGGCCACACCGGCTCTGGCAAATCCACCCTGATCCAGCATCTCAACGGCCTGCTCAAGCCCACCTCCGGGCAGGTCCTGTTCGAGGGCAAGGACATCTGGGAGACCAAGGAGCGCACCCGCCAGACCCGCTTCCAGGTGGGTCTGGTGTTCCAGTACCCGGAGTACCAGCTCTTTGAGGAGACGGTATACAAGGACATCTCCTTCGGCCCCCGGAACATGGGCCTGGACGAGGGGGAGATCGACCGCCGGGTGCGGCAGGCCGCTCAGTTCGTGGGTCTGAAGGACGAGATCCTGGAAAAGTCCCCCTTTGAGCTGTCCGGCGGCCAGAAGCGCCGGGTGGCCATCGCCGGCGTCATCGCCATGGAGCCCTCGGTGCTCATTCTGGACGAGCCCACCGCCGGTCTGGACCCGGTGGGCGTGGAGGCCATTCTGGGCAACATCCACGACTATCACGCGGCCAAGAACGCCACTATCATCATCGTCTCCCACTCCATGGAGGAGATGGCCCGGACAGTGGACCGGATCGTGGTGGTCAACGACGCCAGGATCCCCTTCTCCGGCACCCCCCGGGAGGTATTCGCCCACGGGGACGAGCTGGAAAAGATGGGCCTGGGCGTGCCCGCCATGACCCGGGTGTTCCACCGTCTGAAAAGCATGGGGGTGGACATCGACCCCTCGGTGTACACCATCCAGCAGGCCAGGGACGCCATTTTGGCCAAACTCGGAAGGGCGGTGGGTTAAGTGGCACTGAAAGACATTACCCTGGGCCAGTACTTCCCCGGCACCACCATTATTCACCGGCTGGATCCCCGGGTGAAGATCATCGGCACCATCGCCTATATCGTGGCCCTGTTCCTGGCCAAGTGGCTGGTGAGCTACGCCGTTCTGCTGGTGCTGCTGGCCGCCCTCATCGCCGTATCCAGGATCGGACTGAAGAGCATCCTGCGGGGCATGAAGCCCATCCTCATCATCGTGGTCATCACCGGCCTGCTCAACCTGTTCTACACCCCCGGCCAGGGAGAGCCTCTGGTCTCCTTCTGGGTGTTCACCATCTACCCCGAGGGCGTGTGGGCGGCCTGCGCCATGGTGCTGCGCATCGCCATGCTCATCACCTGCACCTTCCTGCTGACCTACACCACCTCCCCCATCCAGCTCACCGACGCCCTGGAGCGGCTGATGGGGCCTCTGAAGGCCATCAAGGTACCCGTCCATGAGCTGTCCATGATGATGTCCATCGCCCTGCGGTTCATCCCCACCCTCATTGAGGAGACCGACAAGATCATGTCCGCCCAGAAGGCCCGGGGCGCCGACTTCGAGTCGGGCAACCTGCTCCAGCGGGCCCGGGCCCTGGTGCCCCTGCTGGTGCCTCTGTTCATCTCCGCCTTCCGCCGGGCCGACGAGCTGGCGGTGGCCATGGAGTGCCGCTGCTACCACGGCGGCGAGGGCCGTACCCGTATGCGCCAGCTGAAGCTGACCGGCACAGACATCGCCGCCCTGGTGCTGTCCATCCTTCTGTGCGTGGTCATCGGCGTGCTGGGCCATTACGGATTCTAAAAACAACTGGACGTTAAGGCTTTATGAGAAATATCGCGTTAAAACTGATGTATGTGGGCACCGCCTACCACGGCTGGCAGGTGCAGAAGAATGCGGTTTCCGTGGCGGAGACCCTGGAAAAGGCCCTGGCCACGGTGGTGGGCCACCCGGTGAAATGCACCGGGGCGGGCCGCACCGACGCGGGGGTCCACGCGGAGACCTACGTGGCCAACTTCCGCACCACCTCCCGCATCCCCTGCGACCGGCTGCCCCTGGCGGTGAACACCCGGCTGCCCGACGACATCGTGGTGGTGAAGGCCACCGAGGTGCCGGAGGAGTTCAACGCCATCGGCTCCTGTCTGAAAAAGGAGTACACCTACCGCATCTACAACTCCCACATCCGCAACGCCTTCTATGTGGACCGGGCCTGGTTCTACCCCAAGCATCTGGACGAGAATGTGATGCAGCGGGCGGCCTCCCACTTTGTGGGCACCCACGACTTTGCCGCCGTCCGGTCGGTGGGCACCGAGACCCGCACCACGGTGCGGACGGTGTACTACTTCGACATTTCCCGCAGCGGCGATATCATCCAATGTAAGGTGTGCGCCAACGGCTTCTTGTACAACATGGTGCGGGCCATGGTGGGCACCTGCGTCTACGCCGCCGACGGGAAGTTCTCCCCCGACGACGTGCCCGCCATCCTGGAGGGCAAAAACCGGACGGCCGCCGGACCTACGGTCCCCGCGGGCGGACTGTACATGACGAAGCTGTGGTACAACGAGGACGTGCTGTAAGCCGTCCGCATAAATCCCGGTGAGGAGCATACAATGGACGAGATGAACCGGGGACGGACAGCTCCGCCCCCCAAAAAGCGGCCCAATCTGTTCGTCCGCTTTCTGACCTTTCTGGTCACCCTGGCGCTGGTAGTGGGCGCCGTGGTGCTGGTGGTCAACTATGACAAATTGAATTTCGATTCCATCAAGCGCTGGTTCACCTACCGGAACCTGGAGCGCAGCGAGAGCGGCCAGAGCGAATCCTTCTCCTTCGACAGCGACATCTCCAGCACCTTCGCCGTGCTGGACGGCGACCTGCTGGTGTGCTCGGGCACCAACATCCGGCTCTACTCAGGCAACGCCCAGATCTATGTCAATCAGACGGTATCCATGCAGTCTCCGGCGGTCCGGGTGGCGGGCAACGCCGCACTGATCTACGACATAGGCGGCCAGGACCTGTTCGTGTACCGGGACCGGGCGGAGGCTTTCTCCCTGGCTCTGGACGAGGATCAGCAGATCATCTCCGCCGACCTGAACGACCAGGGCTGGTTGGTGGTGGTCACTCAGGAGAGCGGCTATAAGGGCATCGTCACGGTGTACGACAGCTCCTTTGCCCCTCAGATCCGCTTCAAACTGTCCAGCCGGTTCGTTATGGATGCGGCCATGGCCCCCGACAGCAAGTCGGTGGCTCTGCTCACCATGGGGCTGGACGGCGATTCCTTCCAGAGCCGGGTGGATCTGTACGAGCTGGACCGGACGGAGGAGGAAGCCGATCCCAACTGGACCTGCCCTGTGGGAAACGACGTGATCCTGGCCCTGCGCTGGAACAGCAGCGGCATCTGGGCCCTGGGTGAGAACCCCCTCTCCATCGTATCCGCCGACGGCACTTTATCCGGCACCTGTGACTACAATGGACTTTATCTGAAGAATTTCTCTCTGGACGGTGACGGCACCGCAGTGCTGCTGCTGGGCAAATACCGGGCGGGCACCTCCGCCGAGCTGTGGGTGATCTCCTCCGACGGCACCACCCGCGCCTCCCTGCCCACGGAAGAGCAGGTGCTCTCCCTCTCAGCCTCAGGCCGCTATATCTCCCTGCTGACCGCCAACCGGCTGGATATCTACAACCAGGACCTGGAGGTCTACAACACCCTGGACGGCACCCAGAGCGCCCAGAAGGTGCTCCAGCGGTCCGACGGCAGCGTCATGCTCATCGACAACACCTCGGCCAGAATCTACGTACCCCAGTAAGTTCGGAGGACCCAAATGACAGCATTTCTCATCCTTGACCTGATCATCGTGGCGGTGTTCCTCATTTTCGCCGCCATCGGCGCCCACAGAGGGCTGGTGCTCTCCCTGTGCGGCCTGCTGGCGGTGCTGGTTGCCTTCGTGGGCGCCAGCTTTGCCGCCCGCACCCTGTCCCCCATGGTGGCCAACGCGCTGGAACCCCGGTTCGCCGCCGCCATTGAGGAGCAGCTCAACGAGCAGATCCAGAACAGCCAGGTTCAGACCGACCTGACCGACCCCGGCGCCGGGGAGGTCTCCCCCGACACCCTGCCCCTCCAGGACGTGCTCAACGCCCTGCGGGAGATGGGCTTTTATGAGACCCTGATCGACAGCGTGAATCAGGCGGTGGAGGACGGCATGACCGCCGTGGCGGCCAGCGCGGCGGCCCAGGTGGCGGCAGCCATCGCCCAGTCTGCGGCCTACCTGATCATCTTCCTGGTGGGCTTCGTGCTCATCCTGGTGGCCTGGAAGCTCATCAGCCACACCCTGGACCTGGTGGCCCGGCTGCCCGGCCTGCATTTTCTCAACAAGACCCTGGGCGCCCTGTTCGGGCTGATCCAGGCCTGCATCATCCTGTTTATCGCCGCCTGGCTGCTCCAGTTCTTCGGGGGCATCCTGCCCCAGGATGCGGTGGAAAAGACCTATCTGCTGAAGTTCTTTATGTCCGCCAATCCCTTTGCCCTGCTGAACGGCATCCTGTAAGATAGAAGAAATCCGAAAGATTCATACCCAGTTCATAATTTCGGGTTAGAATCAATCCTCCGAGGGAGCCTGTCCCTCAAAAGGAGCTGAAGCATATGCAACCTACACTTTGTTCTCGCTGCCACAAGAACGTAGCGGTGATTTTCATCCAGAAGATAGAGGGAGGCGTCACCAAGAGTGAAGGCCTCTGCCTGAAGTGCGCCAAAGAGCTGGGCATCAAGCCCGTGGAAGATATGATGCAGAAAATGGGCATCAGCGACGAGGACCTGGAGGGTCTGACCAACGAGATGATGTCCGCCTTCGGCGGAGCCGAGGGCATGGAGGGCCTGGTCCCCAACGAGGACGGGGATCAGGACGAGGAGGACGAGGGCAAGACCGCCACCTTCCCCTTCCTGAACAAGCTGTTCGGGTCGGCCCAGAATCCCCAGGCCCAGCCGCCGGAGCGGGACCCCGGCCGCCAGGACCGGAGCGACAAGGAGAAGAAGGGCGACAAGCCCCCCAAGCGGAAGTTTTTGGAGAACTACTGCATCTCCCTGACCCAGAAGGCCGCCGACGGCAAGCTGGACCGGATCATCGGCCGGGACGAGGAGATCCAGCGCACCATCCAGATCCTCAACCGCCGGCAGAAGAACAACCCCTGCCTCATCGGTGAGCCCGGCGTGGGCAAGACCGCCATCGCCGAGGGTCTGGCGCAGAAGATCTACCAGCGGGATGTGCCCTACAAGCTGCTGGACAAGGAGGTCTATCTGCTGGACCTGACCGCCCTGGTGGCGGGCACCCAGTTCCGCGGCCAGTTTGAGAGCCGGATGAAGGGCCTCATTGAGGAGATCAAGAAGCTGGGCAACATCATCCTGGTCATCGACGAGGTCCACAACATCGTGGGCGCCGGCGACGCGGAGGGCTCCATGAACGCCGCCAACATCCTGAAGCCCGCCCTCAGCCGGGGCGAGATCCAGGTCATCGGCGCCACCACCCTCACCGAGTACCGCAAGTACATCGAGAAGGATTCCGCCCTGGAGCGGCGTTTCCAGCCGGTCATCGTGGAGGAGCCCTCCATCGAGGACAGCGTGAAGATCATCCAGGGCATCGCCCCCTACTATGAGAAGTACCACTTCGTCTCCATCTCCCCGGAAATGTGCCGGCTGGCAGTGACCATGAGCGAGCGGTACATCACCGACCGCTATCTGCCCGACAAGGCCATCGACCTGATCGACGAGGCCTGCTCTGACGTGAACCTCCACAACAAGGCTCTGGCCCGTGAGGTGGAGGTAAAGAAGGAGCTGGAGAAGCTGGGTCAGGAGCGGGAGAACCTGATGGTGGAGGCCAACGACCGGGACTACAAGCGGCAGACCGCCCTGAAGAACAACGAGGGCCGCCAGAGCGAGATCCGGCGGGAGCTGGCGAAGCTCACCGCCGAGCACGATTCCCTCATGGGCAACCCCGCCACCACCGAGGCCCTGGGGGCCAACGAGCGGCGGCAGGCCAACTTCCGCAAGGAGCTGGACAACCTGTCTCAGGAGCGGAACCAGCTGCTGGCCGACCAGGGCAGCAGCAAGGACTATGAGCGGCTGGCCGCCATCAAGAGCCGGGAGATCCAGCTTCAGGACGAGCTGAGCAGGCTGGACGCCCAGAGCGCCCCGCCCCTGACGGTGGAGCATCTGGCCCGGGTCATCGAGCTGTGGACCAAGATCCCCGCCAGCCAGATCCAGGAGGCCGAGTACGAGCGGCTGGCCAAGCTGGAGGACCGGCTGAAGGAGCACCTGATCGGCCAGGACGAGGCAGTCCACGCCGTGGCCGCCGCCGTGCGCCGGGGCCGGGTGGGCATCGCCTCCAAGCGCAAGCCCGTGTCCTTCATCTTCGTGGGCTCCACCGGCGTGGGCAAAACCGAGCTGGTGAAGCGGCTGGCCATGGACATGTTCCACTCCCCTGAATCCCTCATCCGGCTGGATATGTCGGAGTTCATGGAGAAGTTTGCCGTGTCCCGGATCATCGGCTCTCCCCCGGGCTACGTGGGCTATGACGAGGCGGGCCAGCTCACCGAGAAGGTGCGCCGCAAGCCCTACTGCGTCATCCTGTTCGACGAGATCGAGAAGGCCCACCCCGACGTGCTCAACATCCTGCTGCAGATCCTGGACGACGGCCACATCACCGACGCCCAGGGCCGCAACGTGAACTTTGAGAACACCGTCATCGTCATGACCTCCAACGCGGGCTGCGACGCCCGCACCTCCGCCGGCTCCGTGGGCTTCGGCCGCACTGCGGATGAGCAGGGCAAGGAGCGGGCCATGAAGGCTCTGGAGAGCTTCCTGCGGCCTGAGTTCATCAACCGGGTGGACGAGATCGTCTACTTCAACAAGCTCACCGAGGACAACTTCAAGGCCATCGCCGGCATCATGCTGGGTGAGCTGCGGGATACCCTGAAGGAGAAGGGCATCACCTTCACCTGGGACGAGGCCCTGCTGGACCATCTGGTGCGCAAGTCCTACTCCCAGACCTACGGCGCCCGCAACCTGCGCCGTCAGATCCAGAAGGACCTGGAGGACGACATTGCCACCAAGCTCATCGACAGCTACCTCCATCCCCTCTCCGCCATCCACGCCACCTCCGACGGGGAAAAGGCCATCATCACAGCGGAATAAGCAAAAAAGCGGGGCCGCCCCTGACAGGGGCGGCCCCGCTTTTTTTGTTTATTGTCCGGTCCTGACCAGCGCGTCCAGCAGCAGCCGGGAGCCGTGGACCAGATATTCCTCCCGGCTCAGCCCCAGTGTGCGCTGGAGATGATCCGCCCGGAATTCCGCCGTATGGATGATCCCCGACAGGGCGGACCAGAAGAGCAGCACCGTCTCCATGGGGGGCAGCTTGGTGCGCACCACGCCCTCCTCCACGCCGCGGAGCAGGAAGGCGGCCATCTCCTCATCGATCTCGCCGGTCACCCGGATGATATCCGCCTGCCCCTTCTGTATCTCCTCCGAGGCCTGGGACAGAGGCATCACGCCTGTGGCCGCGTCATAGGCCGTGGGGTTTTCATCATAAAACCGCACGATCACCCGGCACACCGCATCATAGGCTTGGAACCAGTCCTGGTGGCTCTCAATGGCCTCATGCAGCTTCCGCTTCAGCAGCACGATGCCGCTGAGCAAAATGGCGTTGATGATCTCCTCCTTGCTCTGGAAGTACACATACAGCGTGGCCTTGCTGTACTCCGCCTCCCGGGCAATGTCGTCCATCGTGGTCTTTTCTGTACCCTTTTCCGCGAACAGCCGCTCAGCTGCCGCCAGGATGGAGCCGCGATGAAATTCCGTCAGCGCCTGCTTTTTGCTCATCGTAATTCCAGCCTTTCCGATTCAAAAATTATACCCTTGGTTTAGTTATCATATTACCATGTCTTTCGCCATTTTGCAAGGGAATCCTCCGCGACTTTTTATAGGGCACAAAAAAACACTTGCAATACAAGATGATCCATGCTATAATTTTTCAGTCAGTTGGCCCAATCAATGCAGGTATAGTTCAGTGGTAGAACGTCAGCTTCCCAAGCTGAATATGGGAGTTCGATTCTCCTTACCTGCTCCACACGAAAAAGCCCTGAAAGTATTGAAAAATCAGTACTTTCAGGGCTTTTTGCTTTCTGTCTTGCCACGCTTGACATGCTTAAAAACAGCCGGTTTTGACGGTTTGGGTGGTGGAAATGGTGGTGTTGCAAAATTTCCGCCTTCAGGCGGCGAACTGCAATTTGTATTTTGCATATCCACGCAAATCAGACAAACACATGCAAAGCAGTGGCAGCCGGGCCAGAAACCAGGCCGCCGAACCGGCGGCCTCTCCCCACCCTGACCGGCATGACCATACACCACGAGTTGCAGAGCGTGTGTCTGGAGTTCGCCAATGAAAGCCATCCCCTCCTGATGGACAAGCCCTATTGGGTTCCGAAAATCCTGGCGTTATTGGGAATTCCGTTCTGATTTTATCTGTCCGGGCCGCTGTCCTGCGGTCCGGATTTTTTCTTTACCATTCCTCTACAAATTTATTATGCAAGTATTACAACTTTCTCTTGCATTTTCAATTAACCTGTGCTATACTGGTTTCAATCAAGATAAGGGAGGTGGATGTGCATGATCATTCTGAACGGAGTTGATATTTCCGATGTGGATGAGCTGATCTTCGGCAGCGATGAATCTGTTGTATACAGCGAGCGCTGACAAGTTCGGACAGAAGCCACACCGGAGGGTGTGGATTTTTTGTTATAGAGTAAAATCTTAATAAAATTCCACTGGAATACAGGCCCAAAACATGGTAGCCTGTTAGAGTGGGGCCGGGTGGTTGCCATCCGGCCCCTTTTGATTTTTCATATGACATGGAGACGAAAAACGATGAAACGGAAAGGTTGGCTTGTGCTGCTGGCGGTCGTTCTGCTGCTGTTGGGCAGCGGGACGCTGCTCTGGAGGAGCGGCTTCTTCGACGCTCTCACCTCCCAGCAGGCCATGCGGGACTATATCCAGCGCTTTGCGCCCTATACCCACCTGTGTTTCTTTCTGATCCAGTTTCTCTCCGTCCTGCTGGCCCCCATCCCCAGCAACATCACCGCCCTGGCGGGCGGGGTGCTGTTCGGCACCTGGGTCTCCTTCCTGCTGACCTGGGCGGCAGTGGTGCTGGGCTCCGTGCTGGTCTTTCTGTTGGCCAGATACCTGGGCCAGTCCTTTGTGGACCGCATGGTCAGCCAGTCGGTCACCGGACGCTATCTGGAGATCATCCGGCGCAAGCAGGACGTATTCCTGGCCCTGGTCTTTCTCTTTCCCTTCTTCCCCGACGACCTGATCTGTATTCTGGCCGGTCTTACCACGATCCCCTTCCGCCGCTTCCTCATCATCGCACTGCTCACCCGACCCTGGGGCCTGCTGGTGGCCTGCGCCCTTGGGGGCTCCGCCCTGTCTATCCCACTATGGGCTATGGCACTGCTGGCCGTTGGCGGAATCGCCGTATTTCTGGTGTGCCTGAAGTATGGGGATCGGTGGGAAAACTGGCTGCTGGAGCGCTTGAAAAAATGAAGAAACCTCATCTCTTCCTTGCCGCCCAGGCCGTGCTCTACGCCGCCTTCCTGGGGCTGGACCTCTTCCTGCCGGGCACCGGTTGGGACGTTCCTCTCAAATACCTCTCCATCCTGCTGTGCTTTTTCTGGTCCCTGGGGTCCGCCGGGAATCTGGACGGGAAGCTGACCTGTACGGCCCTGGCCTTCACCCTGCTGGCCGACCTGTTTCTGCTGGTGCTGGACCGCTGGTACGGGGCCGGGGTGGCCGCCTTCTGTGTGGTGCAGCTGCTCTACCTGGCCCGGATCCACCGGGCAGGCAGCCGCCCTCTGGCCCTCCGCCTGCTGCTCCGGATCGGCCTGACCGCCCTCCTGCTGATCGCAGGGGCTGCTCTGGGAGCCTTAAATGGGCTTACCGCCCTGACACTGTTCTACTTCTCCCAGCTGGCCGCCAACTTCATTGCTTGTCTCTCCCTGGGGCGGCGGGGCCGGGTGTTTGCCCTGGGGCTTCTTCTGTTCATGGGCTGCGATCTGTGCGTAGGACTGAGCAACCTGTCCTCCGTGCTGCCGCAGGCGGCGGTTCTCTCCCTGCTCCCCTTCGCCCGGGTGGGTATGTGGCTGTTCTACCTCCCCTCCCAGGTGCTCATTACTCTCTCTGCCGGAAAGTTGTGTGACTGATATGAAAGGTTCCAAACCCGCCTCCCTGCTGTGCGCGGCGGCTCTGGCCCTGCTGGTGCTGAGCTTCTCCATCGCCGTGCCCATTCTGTTCCGCCCCTTCTACTATGTACAGATCAACGCCCTGGAGCTGCCGGAGCGCACCGGCTGGTCGGAGGAAGTGATCCGGGAGGCCTACGACGAAGTGCTGGACTTCTGCGTGCTGGGTAAGCCCTTCGGCACCGGTCAGCTGGCCTGGTCGGAATCGGGCCGCAGCCACTTTGCCGACGTGCGGGTGCTGTTCCTGGTGGACTTCGCAGTACTGGCCGTCACAGCCGTGGTCTGCGCCGTGCTTCTGATCCTCCGGCTGCGGGGAAAGCTCCGCTTCCACCGCTTTCTGGGCCGCGGGCCCGGCTTCTGGGCGGGCATCCTGGCTGCCGGTCTGGTGCTGGTGGTAGGCGCGCTGGCCGCCCTGGACTTTGATCGGGCTTTTACCGTGTTCCACGCCATCTTCTTCCCGGGCAAAGACAACTGGCTTTTTGACCCGGCCACCGACCAGATCATTCTGGTCATGCCGGAAATATTTTTCCGCAACTGTTCCATTCTGATCGGCGTGGTGCTGCTGGTGTGCTGCGCGGTTCTGATCCTCTCCGACCTGCTCCGCCGCCGGACAGAGCCGCGCCGCGGCGCCTGAGAACCGAATCGTTTTCGCTTTCCCGGGGAATACTGCCTGTTGAGGTGATTCTATGGCCAAACAAGGCATGGCGCGTCCGGACCGGACCCACACCCAGCCCCGCAATGAGCTTGCTCCCGTTCCTGAACTCCAGGGCAGAGCCAAGCAGGGGAAGGAAAAGGCAAATCCCATCATCGCCGGTACCTCCGGCCCTCACATGAAGGTCTACCACTCCGAAAACAAGAATTGACAGCAAACAGGCGCCGGGCCGTCTCATAGTTTCTTTGATAAAAAGAGGGGCGGCTGCGGCCGTCCCTCTTTTTGACTTCCTTCGGGCACCAACCGGCCGGGCGCACATAGAATGGAGCGGAAGGGTTTCCCTTTCAATATCTGCTAGGAGGTATTGCAATGCCTGAGAAGGTTATGCCCGGCCCCGTGCAGGATACCGCTTGTATCCGGGAGGCCGTCTGCATACACACTAAGAAGATCTACGATTCCTGCAAAGAGGAAGATATGGCGTCTTTTATATTCACTTTTCTTTTCCTGACACGGCATCCCCTGCATCATCCACTTTGGATTCCAGGGCGGCGATCATCTTGGTCAGCCACGCGGGGATGGGGGCACCCAGGGCGCCGGCGTTCTCAATAATTGAGCCCGCCTCGGTTAGGATGTACCATACCACCACCAGGGGGCCAAGCAGCACAGTGTAGGTAAAGGGCAGCTCCACGCCGGGCACGTTTGCCAGCAGGTGGCCGATCACCACATCCAGAACGGCTGCCACGATGACGGCCACGATACTGCCCAGCTTGTGCCAGATGCCGTCCCGGGCACTTTTGCTGGACCACTCCCCTGCCCGCAGAGCGGCAGCAGAGCCGGTGATATAGTCGATCACCATGAAGCATACCCAGGCCACTACCACCCAGCCGAACCAGCCCCACAGGGCGGTCAGGGCAGCGCAGATAGCGGCGACGGCCGCTTTAAAGGCATTGATGTGCTCCATGTCCATCCCCTCACTTTCCCCGCACATAGGCGGCCATGCTCTTGATCAGGGCGTGGACGTTGCTGCTGGAGTAGGAATCTCCCTTCCAGTAGTCCACGGCAGTCAGCACCCCGGCCTCGGCCAGGGTATCCACAGCTGCCTCCAGCTCAGTCTGCTCCGGATCGCACAGGTCCAGGAAGGCCTCCCAGCCGCCTGGGGTGGCCCGGATGGTCTTGGGGCAGTCCTTGCCGTTCCAGTGGTTGTGCTGCACCACCTTGTCCAGCGGGATGCCATGCTCCGCCATCAGCAGGCGCACCAGGGAAGCCGCGTTGGCCTTGGCCCGCTCAAAGTCCCCGTCCTCGTTGACACAGATCTCGATGCCGATGCTGGTGGTATTGCCGGGTCCGTTGGCGCCATCACCAGCGTGATAGGATGTCTCACTGTCCGGCAGGTGCTGGACAATGGCGTGGTCATCCACGGTGTAGTGGTAGCTGATGTACTTCCCGGCCGCATCGTCACTCTTGAGCCAGGAGGCATGAGCGGCGGCGTCCGCCCCCTTGGCATCGTTGCCTGTCTCATGAATGGTGATCGCGTCATCCGGATTCGTTCCGCCGGGCCGGTTTTTCCGGCCCTTGGGGATGCAGTCCACCTGGATGACTATGCCGGTATCCGTGACCCGCTGGACGGCCTCCACAGGCTCCAGATAGGCCATGGACACCCACCCCTTGCCGGTCTGCCCCCAGCCCTCCTGGATGGCCAGGATCTCCACCACAGTGCCGCAGGAATAGGCGCCCGCCTTGTCGTAGTTTGTCCCGGGGCCGCTGCGGATGTTCAGGCCCACGGATGGGGTCACTCTGTACTTTCCCATACTCTCCTCGCTTTCCGGCGGCTCAGGTGCCGCCTCTTTTTTGACCCACACACAGATCCAGTTGTGAGGCCGTTTTCCTCCCTGGATCTGATCCCCGTCAAAGTCGCACTGGCTGGAGGTGCCGCTGTCCAGCATCATGGCCGAGCTGCATCCCCGGTCGGCCAGCTCGTCACTGAGCTGCTCCGGCGTCATGGCGGAATTGGTGCAGTACAGGAGCAGTGAGCTGCCCACGATGCCCATGGCGCTCCGGGGCCGGGCTCCGCCCTGGGCGCTGTCGTAGGGCAGTTTTGCCAACCGCTTGCCGTCCACGATCAACGGAGAGGTGGCGATATAATTGTCGAATTCCTGCCATGCTGTGGTCTGGGTAAGATCCTGCGGCGTGTCCCAGCCATAGCCCGCCAGATCTCCCCAAGGGGTGGCAGACAGCAGCTTGCCGGCCACCTTCAGCCCCCTACAGGGTGAGCCGTCACCGTTCCACATGCCGCCGTTGAGGATATAGTCTGCGCCGGTCTCCGCTTTGACCTGCTCCAAGGTCCTGCGGCAGTTAGTCACTGCAATAGACAGCCGGCTGATCCGTTCCAGCGGAATAGATGCCATACACTTCATACAATCACCTCCTGTTGCCCGGACCCCAGTTTTCGGATCGCATCCGGGAACCGGTCCGCCACGATGGGATCGGTGCCGCCGGACACAGACCGGATAGCGTCTGCGATGTCGGCAAACAAGGCTGTCAAGCTGTCATGCTCCTCTATTTTAACGACGTAAAAGGTGTCTGTCCCGTTGGCGGTCATCCAGTAGATCCCGGTCATGGGATAGATTTTTCCGCTTTCGGTCATGGTCATAAATCCAAGCTGATTGCCTGCCTGCGTAATGAAACCTTCTGCCGCACTGAAAAAATCCGCTGAATATGCTGTGACCGGCAGAGACATCCCATACTTCTCGGCAGACGCGGCCGCTTCCTCCAGATAGCTGATTCCTTTTGCAAAGGATGCGTCCGAAGCGGAAAATGATATCTTCTGCAGCACGAAACGTGCCTGCTCCGCAAGTTGGCTGCCGCTAATTTTTGCAATTATTTCGCACAATTGGTCTATAAACTTTTCGTTCATCAGTAACTCGCCCCCATTGCGCCAAAGATTGCGGCATCTACATACTCCTTTGTGGTCGAACTGGCCAGCAGCCCGTTGAACTCCGGCTCCGTCCCAGTATAGCCCCCATCTACCGCGGATTGGTAGGCAGTCTTTCCATCTTGGCCGGGTTCTCCCTGGTCCCCCTTCGGGCCCTGGGGTCCCTGCTCACCGGGATCGCCCTGGTCACCTTTCGGGCCCTGGGGTCCCTGCTCACCGGGGACGCCCTGGTCGCCCTTGGGGCCCTGGGGTCCCTGCTCACCGGGGACGCCCTGGTCGCCCTTCGGGCCCTGGGGTCCCTGCTCACCGGGATCGCCCTGGTCGCCCTTGGGACCCTGGGGACCCTGTTCACCGGGATCGCCCTGGTCGCCCTTCGGGCCCTGGGGACCCTGCTCACCGGGGACGCCCTGGTCGCCCTTCGGACCCTGGGGTCCCTGTTCACCGGGATCGCCCTGGTCGCCTTTCGGGCCCTGGGGTCCCTGCTCACCGGGGACGCCCTGGTCGCCCTTCGGGCCCTGGGGACCCTGCTCACCGGGGTCGCCCTGGTCGCCCTTCGGACCCTGGGGGCCCTGGGGGCCCTGGGGGCCCTTGGGAAGCGGCAGGTCAGATTCGATGTATTGATTCGATTCATGGTCCCATACAAACCAAAATTCACTTTCACTGACCATGGTGGGCGGATGTTCGCTGAGCGATCTGATCGAGGCCTCAATCTGGCTAAATTCTGACGGCACTTCGGGCCACTGCACATCTCCGGACATACTCTCAGGGATGAACACCCGAATTATATTGGTGTGACGTACAATTTCTCCCCGAGAGGCCCTGAGCTGCATGGTATAGTACCCGGACAGGGCCAGCATCTCCCTGGTCAGCGTGACCGACAGGGCTCCGTTCCCCAGGTCGGAGAGTGCGATTACATTAAAGTTGTCTTCCGCCTGCACCAGCAGGTCCCAGCTCCACCCCGCCGGGATATCTCCCTCTATGCGCAGCTCCCGGGTCAGGTTGTCATACTGTCTCGCAAGTGGTTCTCCATTCACATCAATGTGCCAGCTCGAAAATGCTATCACTTTATCACCCCATTCTGAATTTGCCTATCTACCGGTCAGACAGTGGGACACAGGCAGTTCACCCACGCCTCATTACTGCGGTACATTGAACTGAAGTTGGACGAAGCCATACAACGGCACAGCCACTCACGCTTTTCAGTCCCCTTGCGGCGGGGCAAAAGCCCGCTCCAGCGCACCTACGCGCTGTTCCAGTGTCTGTCCCCTTTCTTCGCCTCACACAATCGGCCGGCGGTCTGAACCGTAACTGACCCGGTCACCCCCTCAAATTTTATTTCCCATTTATTTTTTCTCCTTTTTAATATGTGCACCCTCCATGGGCATGCTATTATCGGAGGTGATTTGATGGAACCCACTTACAGTGACAGATACGCCAACCTGACAGCAGATCCGGCCATGGAGGCCTACTTCTCCCAGTTACCCGGCTATATCCAGGCTCAGATCCGCGCCCGCAAGCAGCAGCCCGCTACCCTGGAGGAACTCCAGCGTGCGGCGGATGAGGTCAAGAAACTGTTTTAAACACAGGCATTGAGGTGATCCTATGGCCAAACAAGGCATGGCACGTCCCGATCGGACCCATACCCAGCCCCGCAATGACCAGGCCCCCGTTCCCGAGCTCCAGGGCAGGGCCAGGCACGGGAAGGAAAAAGCGAACCCCATCATCGCCGGCACTTCCGGCCCTCACATGAAGGTCTGCCACGAAAAGCCCATCCCATCCGATGCCTACCCGGAGCTGGATACCGACCTGGCCCGGGACAACGTGGAGAACGACCTTCCCGCAGCCGATCTTGAAGATCTGTAGCCCACACGCCACCGTACCGCCCTATCGTGGGCGGTACTTTTTTATCATGCCCCGGCCCTCTGCCGGGCGCCCCGCATTTCCTGCCACGCCCAATCTTGACTTCCCGACCTGTTCTCTCAACGGGATTCCAACGGAAACCCGGCCGCCGGTTCCCCTCTGGCTGACCTGGAACGCCAGCTGGAGGAAAAACGCAGCGAATTGGAGGCCATCAACGCCCGTATGAGCCGCTTCTCTTACCGTTTTCGGAGGACCAGCCGCAGCTTTCTTTGGCTGCTTTGGCTTTCCGCCGTTTGCCTGATCTTGTTTGCTGTTACGATCGCCGCCCCGCTGAGGGGCGGTTTTCTGTTTTTACCGCCTATCCCCTTCCATCAGTTCCGCCGGAGACCGCCGGGCCTTCTCCCGGAGGCAGGCCGCCGAATCCTCCACCACCGGGCTGCGGCGCCGAAGGATCGTCGGGATCGTCGTCATAGATCCCCTCCCAGAAGCGCTCGGCAAAGCTCGCCTGCTTGTACTGCCTGGGCCGCTTAAAGGGGGCCGCCTGGGGCACCACGGACTGGCGGAAGCGCTGATAGGCCCCGTCAAAGGTGAGGTACATCCGTCCCCGCTCTCCGTCCTTGTTCTTGGCCAGCTTGAGCACCCGGCGGCTCTCGTTGGGCTTGGACGGGTCCTCCAGGTAGAGCAGCAGAATGGCGTCGGCGTCCTGCTCGATCTGCCCGGATTCCCGCAGATCGCTCATGGTGGGCTCGATGTACCTGCCCTCGTCCTTGGTCTTTTCCGACCGTGTCAGCTGGGACAGGGCTACCACCAGGATGCCGTTTCCGTGGGCCATCTGCTGAAAGGTCCGGCTGATGGCGGATACCTGCTCCGTACGGTTGGCCTTCCGGGGCTCCGGCTCCACGATCTGGAGGTAATCCACATAGACGATCTGGTACCGGTTGGCCAGGGCATCTGCCCGGATGTCACTGGCCGTCATGCCGGAGGCGTCGATCAGCTCCAGCTGGTGCTTGAGGATCCTGGGCGCCGCGTCGGCCGCCTGGGCCCATTCCCCCTCTGTGAGTGCCCCCCGTTTGATGGCGGCCATCTCAATGCCCGCCATGTTGGAGATCAGCCGGTCGGCCAGCTTGTAGCGGCTGGTCTCCAGGGAGTAGAACCCCACCCGCTTGGCCTCGCTCTGGTGGTAGGCGAAGGACACCGCCAGAGCCGTCTTGCCGGCGGAGGGGTAGCCCCCCAGCACCACCATGTCCCCCAGGTCGGCAAAGAGCTGCTCGTCCAGCTTGGACAGGCCCCAGGTCAGATACCGGTGGGGCGTGGTGTGCCGCTGCCAGAAGGATTGCAGCATCTGCTCCATGTTCATCCGCCGCACATCCTGGCGCTCCACGGTGAGGGCCTGGAGCTTGTCCAGACCCCGGCGGAGCTCCTCCATGTCCCGGGCCTCTGCCATGCTCTGTGCGATCTCCCGGCCCTGCACCACCCGGGCCTGCTCCTGCATCCGGGGCACATACTCCCAGATGTTCGCGGCCGTGGGCACATCCTCCATGATCTGGAGGAGCAGCTTGCCCCAGTTCTCTCCCCCGCCCAGCCTGTCCAGAACGGTCACCGGGTCCACCGGCTTGCCGCTGACGAACTGGGCCCGGATGGCCTGAAAGATCTGCCGGTAGGTACTGTCCAGGAAGTCCCGCTCCGACACCTTGCTGAGCACCGGCCCGATCAGCTTGTCCTCAATGAGCAGCGCGCCCACCACCGCCTCCTGATTGGACAGGCGGTCTTTGAGATCCAGGCTCACCATGTGGGCACCTCCTCACGGGCGGCCATTCCGGGCGGCGGCTGCTCCGGCGGGGTTATGTACTCGTCCTCCCAGGCCCTGGCATTGAGCCAGTTGGAGGCCATGGGGATAAACTTTCCGTTTTCCTCCTGCCACTGGGGAGACTGCTTGTCCCGCTCCAGCGCCGCCGCCATCCGGCGGCATAGGGCCGGGTCCGGCTTGAGCTTGTCCCACGCTTTCCGGGCCGCCTTCTTCCCGCCCCGCTTTCCCTGCCGGGGCGGGTAGACCGACCAGAACCGCTCAAAAAGCAGTTCCTGCCGGTCCACCGGGGCAGGCTTGTCCCCGTGGGGGACTATAGGGGGTATATTTAACTGGTCAGTAACTGTTTCCTTATTACATTTCCCCGTCCGGTGAAATGGTTGTCCCGATTCGGTGAAATGCATTTCACTGCTTGGTGAAATGGGAGGCGCAAGAAGCCCGTACACCTCCAGCACGCTGTCCGCCAGGGCATACCACACGGTCCGGTCGGTCTTGTCCTGACTGAAGTTGCCGGTAAGCAGTCCCCCGTCCTCCTTCAGCTTTGCCACGATCCGCTCCACCTGCCGGCGGGTCCAGAACGGGAACCGCTCGGCCAGGGCCTCCAGGGTGTTGTACGTCCAGGTACGGCCCTCGTGGAAGTGCCGCCCGTTGGCCTGGTTCTTGGCGATCCAGAAGGCCATTGCGTGCAGGAAGATGGCCCCATTCACGCCGTAACGCCGGGCCAGCTCGGCATTGAAATGATATTCTGTCACGGCCCCCCGCCCCCTTGAACATTCAGACTGTTTGCGGCATCAGAATTATGATTTCCGTGCACGAAACCATTGTCCGGCCCTGCTGTCTGTGCCCGCAGACAGCGGGGCCTCTCTTTTTGCTCTCTCATGGCGATCCTCCTACCAGATCCCCTGGTCCATCATGGCCTTGATGGCCGCCTTTTTGATCCGCTCCCGGTTGGCGGCCCGCTCCTCCTCACTGACCTCGACGTCCTGGTGCGGTGTGAAGCACAGAGTGGTGCCCAGCTTTCCGGAATCCATCGTGGCGCTCTCGTCCACCAGCACCCGCTCCCCCGACATCGCAGTCAGCCAGTGCAGCCCCTTCCGGCGGGTCATGACGGTGTCCACCTCATGCCGGCCGATCTTTTCATGGATGATCTTGGTGGTGACCACCAGCTCCTCCACAGGCTCGATCTTCAAATCCCGCATATGTACCGCACCTCCCTCATTTTGTTGTATGCGCCCCCATGGCTGTCCTATGTGGATTCCCGGGCGCAGCGCAGCTCCAGGACAGACTTGGGCCGTACCTCCGGCACCACACTGCTGTACAGGAGCACCATCAGCTCCGCTATCTTATTGGGCGGTACCCGCCGGCCAGTTTCATAAGCACGTACACTTTCCGCAGATATTCCCGGCCGCAGAGCGGCCGCTTCCTGTGTCGGTCCGGCGGCCTTGCGGCATTCCGGGTCTCATCCGGCATGGTGATCTCCGCCTCATCGGGGTAAAATGGACGGCATCAGCCACCTGCTGCGTCATCCCCCTTGCCTCCCGCAGTTTTTTCAGTTTCAAGATTTTTCCTCTTCTCAGATTGTCCTTTCTCCGGTTGTATGGTATAATTTATAAAAAGTGTCTGATTTGTACACTTTGAGAGAGGGAGGATACATATGATGAAAAAAGCCTCGGCAATTTTATCTCTGGTGCTCCTGCTGTTTGTACTGGCCTCTTGTTCCTCAACCACAGACAATGACGTTTCCGGATCGGCTCCGGCGGCGGACACAGCCACGGAAGGCCTCGTCTCCACAGAACCGTCACAGCAAGTTCAGGCGGAAGAAGTACCTACGCCAAATGCTGATGCATCCCTTACCATGGGCCAAAAAAATGCACTTGGCCAGGCGAATAGTTACCTTTCCCTCATGCATTTCTCCCGGACCGGCCTGATCGATCAGTTAGAGTTTGAAGGATATACCACCGAAGAAGCTGCTTTTGCCGTAGATAATTGTGGGGCAGACTGGAAGGAACAGGCTGCCGGAAAAGCGCTCGATTACTTGGATACCACCGCATTTTCTTACTCCGGCTTGATTGACCAATTGGAGTTTGAGGGCTTCACGACAGAGGAAGCCACCTATGGCGTCGATGCCTGCGGGGCAGACTGGAAGGAGCAGGCAGCTTTAAAAGCACAGTCATACCTGGATCTCATGTCTTTCTCCCGGTCTCAGCTGATCGATCAGCTGGAGTTTGAAGGTTTCACGGCAGAGCAGGCCGAGTATGGCGCCACTGCCGCGGGATATTGATTGGTACTTATGTGAGGACTATTAAGAATTTCTCCAAAAAACCGGAACATAGAAGGCGAACAACATGGCAAGAAGGAAAACGAACAAGCCCCAAAAGCCAATGCGAACAATTATTATCGTTCTCATTGTGTTGGCATTGATCGGCGGCATCATGAGTGCATGTAATCCGGAAAGCACTCAGCCCAGTGATACGCCGCCTGCCGTTGTAACGACCGCTTCTCCCGATCCCTCGAGTGAAGCAGCACCAACACCGACACCCACGCCCACACCTACACCTACGCCGACACCCACGCCCACACCCACACCTACACCTACGCCTACGCCTACGCCCAAGCCTACGCCTACGCCCAAGCCTACGCCCAAGCCAACACCCGCTCCCACTCCTGCACAGGAACAGTCAATGGGCGTATTTATCGGCAGCGTGGAATCTGACAAATACCATTACCCTTCCTGCCGCCATGCCAAAAAGATTACCGACGCCAATGCGATCTGGTTTTCCAGCGCGGAAGATGCTCAGGCTCACGGCTATTCAGCCTGTAAAGTCTGCCATCCGCCCTCCTGACCAGCGGCACGGAACGCACAAAAGAGCCGGGGCTTACGCCCCGGCCTCTTAAACCGCCAGAAATCGAACATTTGTGCCAGAAAAGGCAGGTGACAGACATGGACGCAGCGCAATACCTCCGCAAATCCCGGATGGAGGAGGGCATGGACACCGAGGAGGTACTGGCCAAGCACCGGAAGGCTCTGGCTTCCTTCGCCGCCGCCCACGGCATCCACATCATTGAGACCTACTACGAAGTGGTCAGTGGGGAGAGCCTGTACGCCCGTCCGGAGATGCTGCGCCTGCTGGAGGACGTGGAGGATGGCCGGTATGACGCGGTGCTGGTGATGGATCTGGACCGGCTCTCCCGCGGTCGGATGAAGGACCAGGGCATCATCCTGGACGCCTTCCGGGATTCCGGCACCCTGATCGTCACCCCGGAAAAGACCTACGACCTGTCCGACGACCTGGACGACGAGATGGCGGAGTTCAAGACCTTCATGAGCCGCCGGGAGTACAAGATCATCAACAAGCGGCTGCGCCGGGGGCTGAAGCAGACCATCCAGGACGGCTGCTATGTGGCCAACGCCCCCTACGGCTACCGGAAGGTGACGGTGGACCGGAAGCCCACCCTGGAGATCTACGAGCCGGAGGCCAAGTTTGTGCGGATGATGTATGACCTCTATCTCCAGGGCTACGGCTGCGTGTCCATCGCCCGGTACGTTAATTCCCTGGGGGCCAGGCCTCACCGCTCGGCGGAGTTCAGCCGGAACAGCGTGGCCCATATCCTCCGCAACCCCACCTTTGCCGGCAAGATCGTGTGGGATCAGAAGACCCACATCCGCAAGGGGGCCAAGGGCAACCCCAAGCACATCACCATCTGCAATCCCCGGGATCAGTGGACCATCGTGGACGGGATGCACCCGGCCATCGTGTCCCAGGAGACCTACGACCAGGTGCAGGCCATTCTGGCGGGGCGGTATGTCCCCTCCAAGCGGGACGGCACGGTGCGCAGCTCCCTGGCGGGGCTGGTGCTGTGCGCCAACTGCGGGCAGCATATGCAGCGCCTGACCATGAAGGGCACCCCCTACCTGCTCTGCACCCGGCCCGGGTGCTGCGCCTCCACCAAGTTTGAACTGGTGGAAGGGCGCATCCTCTCCTACCTGGAGGAGACCCTGGCCCGGATGGAGCTGGAGCAGCAGACCGGAGCCGGCCGGGATACCTCGGTACTGGACAGCACCCTGGAGGCCATCAAGAAGGAGCTTGTAGCCGCCCAGCGGCAGAAGAACCGGCTGTACGAGCTGCTGGAGCTGGAGGAGTACGACCTGCCCACCTTCCGGGAGCGGATGGCGGCGGTGAAGGAGAAGATCGCCGGTCTGGAGCGCCGGCAGCGGGAGACCGAGCGCACCATAGAGCAGGTCAGGCTGGCTGACCCCGCCTCCCTGGCCAGGAAGATCCGGGCGGTGCTGGACGCCTATGACGCCGCCGACGCCGCCGGCCGCAACGCCATGCTGAAGAGCGTTCTGGACACCGTATGGTATGAAAAAGAGAAGAAAACCGCGCCCACCGACTTTCAGCTGAGATTCGACCTGAAACTCTTCTGAAGGAGAGTTTTTTTCTATCTATAAGGTGCGGTATCTTCCGATAAGGATTGTATCGAAGATCTTCGCTTCTACCCCACCCAGAACTCCCAGGCCGCCATTGAGCGGGCCGTCAGCATCAAGGCCGGCAGCGCCGAGCTGCTGTATGTTTACATCGACGTGGAGCCGGTGAGCTTCCACCGGGGCTTCTACACCGTGGATGTGCGCTACTTCTACAAGGTCACCGCCGACGCCTTCGTGGGCGCCGCCCGGCCGGTGGAGGTGTGCGGCCTGTGCGTCTTTGACAAGCGGGTCATCCTGTTCGGCAGCGAGGGCAGCGCCAAGGTGTTCTCCTCCGAGCTGTCGGTGGACGGCCTGGATGAGCAGAGCCTGCGCAAGACCAATCTCCCCACCGCGGTGGTGGAGGTGGTGGACCCCATCGTGCTCAACATGAAGCTGGTGGACGTGTGCGAGTGCCACCCCTGCGACTGCGCCCTCTCCGAGGTGCCCCCCTGCATCTGCTCCTGCTTCGGCAGCGACCTGTGCTTCGGCGGCGACAACAAGCGCATCTACGTCACCCTGGGTCAGTTCTCCATCATCCGTCTGGAGCGGGATTCCCAGCTCCTCATGCCGGTGTACGACTACTGCATGCCCGAGAAGGAGTGCGCCTGCGGCGGCAACGAGGAGGATCCCTGCGAGATGTTCCGCCACGTGAAGTTCCCCGTCAACGAGTTCTTCCCCCCCAACGATCCCACTCCCTCCCACGACTGCTGCCCGGCTCCGAAAGGCTGCTGCCGCAGCTGACAGCACAGAACGGGCCCATCCCTCCGGATGGGCCCGTTCTCCTTACAGATCCAAGATCTTCACATCCAGCCCCTGCCGCATGGCGTAGGTCAGGGTATACATGGTGCCGCCCAGCATCCCGTCATACACGGCGATGAGCAGGGCGGAGCGGTCCACCATATAGCGGTTGCGGCGGAGCATGCAGCCCTTGTCATAGTGCCGCTGGACCATGGTCTCCTGGTCGCATTGCTCCACCAGCGTGAAGTACCGCTCCCGCTCCCGCTCCCGCCACCGGGCGGCCTGCTCTTCACAGGGGATCACCGCCTCCAGCGTCACGTCGGGGTACCGGTCCCGCAGCTTGAACACCGCCTCACAGAAATAAAAGTCTGCCCCCCGGGCCATGCCGCACATAAAGTGCCGCATGCCCCGCTCGTATGCCTCCTCCACCGCTTCATCCAGCCGCGCCTTCAGCGCCACGCACCGGGGATCGGCCTCGTTGTCCCTCCAGGGCAGCTTCTCCGGCCGATGGCCGGTAAAGCTGCAGGTGGTCTCCCGATCCATGTCCGCCGCCTCCCATCCAAGCAAAGTAAATTCAGTGGTTTCATTGTATTATATCCAGAGGGACAAGTCAACGATTTATCGAACATTTGTTTTTCTGTAAAGTCCCATTTAGGGGTTGCATTTCTGACAGGCTTGTGTATAATATGGTTGGAACAACTGAATGAGATGTCTTCAGGGCAGGGTGAAAATCCCGATCGGCGGTATAGTCCGCGAGCCTTCGGGCCGACCCGGTGGAACTCCGGGACCGACAGTGACGCGCACAGCGAGGCGCGAAGTCTGGATGGAAGAAGATGTGTTGAAATTGCGCATGCTCCTTTGATTTTGACACCTGGAAGACATGGTCTTTCGGGTGTTACTGTTTTCTAAGGAGTGTTTTTTATGTCTGCAAGATCCGCCCGCATCAAGAAGCTGGCCGTCATGGCCATGCTGGTGGCTCTGTCCATTGTTCTGGTGTCCCTGGTCCACTTTCCCATCTTCGCCCCGGTGGCCTTCCTGGAGTATGACCCCGCCGACATTCCCATCCTCATCGGCACCTTCGCCTACGGCCCCCTGGCCGGCATCGTGCTGGCGGTGGTGGCCAGCCTGATCCAGGGCTTTACCGTCAGCGCCCAGAGCGGCGTCATGGGTATCGCTATGCACATCTTCGCCACCTCCACCCTGGTGCTGGTGGCGGGCACCATCTATAAGATCCGCCACACCCGCTCCGGCGCGGTGATCGCCCTGGTGGCCGGCGTGCTGGCCATGACCGTGGCCATGATGGTGTTCAACCACTTCCTGACCCCCTACTTTATCACCGCCGACATCAGCGACGCCGCCGCTGTGGCCGCCAACCGGGCCTATGTGGACACCCTGCTGTTCCCCTTCATCGCTCCCTTCAACCTGATCAAGGCGGGCGCCAACTCGGTCGTCACCTTCCTGGTGTACAAGGTGGTCTCCCGGTACATCGTCCACGGGGACGCCTTTTCCGCCAAGCCCCGGAAGGCGGCCGACCAGATCTGAGCCGTTCTTCTGAAAAATGTCCCACAGCAGCCCCTGCTGTTTTGTTGAAATCTGCCTTTGAAAAAGGGCGGGCGGCATTTTATAATAAGTGTATAGCGTGTGGCCGAAGGCATAAATCCAGCTTTCGGCCACACGCTTTTTTGTCGCCCGTCAACGGGTCCAGCAAAAAAGGAGGCTGCTGCTTATGCACGAACAATCCAACTCATTTCTGGTCACCCAGCCCATCGGAAACCTGATGCGGCGCTATGCCATCCCCTGTATCATCTCCCTGCTGGTGGCGGCGCTTTATAACATTGTGGATCAGATCTTCATTGCCAACGCCAGCTATCTGGGCTCCTACGGCAACGCTGCCAACACGGTGGTCTTTCCCCTGACCGTGGTGGCCCTGGCCATCGCGGTGATGATCGGAGACGGCTGCTGCGCCTTTGTCAGCATCAGCCTGGGCTCCGGCCAGACGGATCGTGCCCGGAAGAGCATCGGCAGCGCCATCCTGCTCAGCGTGCTGCTTGGTATTCTGCTGACCGTCTGCTATCTGCTTTTCTCCCCACAGATCCTGACCGCGTTCGGCGGGCAGGTCAATCCGGAGACCTACGCCTGCTCCAGGGAGTACTTCTTCTGGATCACCCTGGGGGTCCCCTTCTACCTGTTCGGCCAGGCCATGAACCCCATCATCCGCTCCGACGGCAGCCCCCGGTTCGCCATGGCCTCCACCCTGGCGGGGGCGGTGGTCAACCTGATCCTGGACCCGGTGTTCATCTTCGGCTGCCGCTGGGGTATGATGGGAGCCGCTGTCGCCACTATCCTGGGCCAGATCCTCACCGCCTTTCTGTCCATCTGGTATCTGCGCCATATGAAGGCTGTCCGGCTGGACAAGAGCTGCTTCCGGCTCCACGGGGACCTGGCCAGGCGCTAT
Source organism: Intestinimonas massiliensis (ex Afouda et al. 2020) (assembly GCF_900626285.1). Taxonomy (GTDB): domain Bacteria; phylum Bacillota; class Clostridia; order Oscillospirales; family Oscillospiraceae; genus Flavonifractor; species Flavonifractor massiliensis_A. The sequence goes on along the minus strand of NZ_LR131148.1, from coordinate 350,518 downwards.
CTGCCCCTGGGCATCTGCAGCTTCCTGTCCCAGATCTCCCTGGTGGCCGCCATGGCCGCCATCCAGAACATGACCCTGAAATATGGCGCTCTGGACCCGATCTTCTCCCAGGCCCAATACGCCCAGATCCCCCTGGCGGTGCTGGGCATCGTGATGAAGTTTTTCCAGATCGTCATTTCCGTGGCGGTAGGCATGGCCGCCGGGTGCATCCCCATCATCGGCTATAACCTGGGGGCGGAGCGCCGGGATCGGGCCGCCAGCCTGCTCACCCGGCTGGTCCTGGCTGAGGCCGCCGTGGGCGCACTGGCGCTGGTGATCGTAGAGCTCTTCCCACGGCAGCTCATCGGCCTGTTCGGCGCCGCCAACGAGAGCGCCTACTACACCCAGTTTGCTGTCCGCTGCTTCCGGGTCTACCTGTGCATGATGATCCTGGCCACGGTGAACAAGGCCGCCTTCATCTACCTCCAGGCCCTAGGCAAGTCCTTCCTGTCCACTGCCCTGTCCATGATCCGGGAGGTAATTTTCGGCGTGGGTCTGTCCCTGCTTCTCCCCCATTTCTTCGGTCTGGACGGCGTGCTGTACTCCATGCCGGTATCCGATGTGCTCACCTTCCTGATCTCCGCCGCGGTGCTGGTCCGCACCTACCGGGCCCTGCGCACCGCCGCTCCCCGGCCCGGCGCCCCTCTGCCGCAGAACAGCTGTCCGGGCTAAGTTTTCCCGCTCTCCGTATACTCCGAAATTTCGTCTAAAAAGCACTCCTTCATTTTGGCACAACCACCAAATTTCCCGAAAAAGCGCCGCTGCCATTTACGAAGGCCGGCGGGTGGACTATAATTGAATCGTACAATTTGATGTGTTTGTGATTATTTGGCCAAGAGGGCCAGATTTGGGGGAGAATTGTGGAGCTTGCAAATATCATCGCCGTATTTGGCGCTGTGGCCACCTTCCTGTTTGGCATGTCCACCATGACCGACGGTCTGGAAAAGCTGTCCAGCGGCCGGTTGGAAAACATCCTGGAACGGCTGACCAGCAACGTGTTCAAGGGCGTCCTGCTGGGCGCCGTGGTCACCGGCCTGATCCAAAGCTCCGCCGCCACCACCGTCATGTGCGTGGGCTTCGTCAACGCCGGCATCATGAAGCTGGAGCAGACGGTGGGCATCATCATGGGCGCCAACATCGGCACCACCGTCACCGCCCAGCTGCTGAGCCTGGGTGATATTTCCTCGGACAACATCGTGCTGATGTTCCTCAAGCCCTCCTTTCTGGGCCCCATTCTGGCGGTCATCGGCATTATCTTCTATATGTTCATCAAGGGCGGGCACAAAAAGACGGTGGGCCAGATCGTTCTGGGACTGGGCCTGCTGTTTATCGGCATGAACACCATGTCCGCCGCGGTGGAGCCTCTTCAGGACCTGCCGGAGTTCCAGGCCGTGTTTACCGCCTTCTCCAACCCCTTCCTGGGTGTGGCCGTAGGCGCCCTCATCACCGCCCTGCTCCAGTCCTCCTCCGCCTCCATGGGCATTCTGCAGGCTATCAGCACCACCGGCGTGGTCTCCTTCCATATCGCCATGCCCCTGATCATGGGCCAGAACATCGGCACCTGCATCACCGCCCTGATCTCCTCCATCGGCGCCTCCCGCAACGCCAAGCGCACCGCTATGATCCATCTGTTCTTCAATATTATCGGCTCGGTCTTTTTCCTGGTGGTGCTTTACGCCGGCAACGCCCTGTTCCGGTTCCCCTTCTGGGGTACCACTATGACCATGAGCTCCATCGCCAACCTGCACCTGGCCTTCAACGTGGCCTGCACCGCCCTGCTGCTCCCCTTCCACCGGCAGCTGGTCAAGCTGGTGAAGCTGGTGGTGCCCGGCGATGCCGAGGAGCGGGAGCTGTCCGTGCTGGATGACCGCTTCCTGTCCTCCCCCTCCCTGGCGCTGGAAAAGTCCCATGACGCGGTGGTGCAGATGGGTGAGTTCGCCCGGGACAACTTCCTTCTGTCGGTGGACCTGATCAAAAAGTTCGACCCCAAGAAGCTGGAGCGGCTCAATGAGACCGAGACCGCCCTGGACAAGCTGGAGGGTCTGCTGGACAACTACCTGGTAAAACTGACTGACCGGGCGCTCTCTCCGGAGGAGAGTACCAAGGTGTCCGAACTGCTCCACACCCTGTCCGACTTCGAGCGGATCGGCGATTATGCCGTCAACGTGTCAGAATGTGCGGTGATTCTCCGTAACCGGGGCATGTCCTTCCCCGCTCAGGCCCAGATGGAACTGGATCAGCTGGCCGCCGCGGTGAATGAGACGCTGGAAAAGACCATCGCCTGCTACCAGAGCAGGCAGCGGGCTGTGGCCGTCCAGGTGGAACCCCTGGAGGAAGTGGTGGACCTGATCGCCGACACGCTGAAGAACCGCCACGTGGAGCGGCTGAAGACCGGCGAGTGTACCATAGAATTGGGCACCCAGTTCCTGGAGTTGCTCATCAATCTGGAGCGCATTTCCGACCACTGCTCCAACGTGGCCCTGCGCATCGTGCGCCAGACCGCCTCCAAGGAGGACAAGGCGCGGATCGACTCCCACGCCTACACCCGGGACCTGCACCACGGCGGTACCAACCCGGAGTTCGACCAGCTGTTCGGGCAGTACCGGGAGAAATACTTCTCCCCCATCGCGCAGGAAACGACAGCCGCTCCGTAAAAATCAAAACGCCCCGGTTCGTCTGAACGAACCGGGGTGTTTTTTTACAGCTCTGCCTTCCGCTGGCGGCGGATGGTCATAACGCACAGAGCCAGGGCCAGCAAGGCGGCCAGTGCGGCGCAGAGGAACTCCGTCCCCGGCAGGCCGGTGAGCCGGACGGGACTGCTCATGAACAGTCCCGCTCCCGCCATGATCCAGGGCACCACGCCCCAGCACAGCACGAAGATCAGGGGGATGGCCTTGAGGAGCATGGCCACATAGCTGGCACTGAACCGGGAGAGCACCACCGTGAACCCGGAGGCCGCCAGGGCAAGCAGGAAGGTAAGCCCCAGCAGGATCAGCAGATACTGGCCATAAGTCCAGTCGAACCAGGGAAATTCAGCGTTCCACACACTGACCAGGGGGCAGTTCCGAAACCGCAGCGCCCCGGTGGCCAGGAAGGGGCCCAGGTAGACGGCGCAGTTGAGCAGGGTGAGCAGCACCCCGGACAGCAGGGCCGCCCCCATCTGGGCATTCAGCACCCCCCGCCCCCGGCGGGAAGTCCACTGCATGGCTCTGGTGCGGCGGAGGGCGTCCCGCACCAGGGTGGGGGACAGCAGCAGCACCGCGCTGAAGACGCACCAGATGGCGAAGTAGTGAAAGAAGTTGTCGGTATTGTTTGTCACGGTGCCGGGCAGGAAGCCATAGACGCCCTCCGCTCTCACATCCTCCACCCGCCGGATGCTGGGCTGGTGGGCGGGAGAATAGTCCCCCACTTCACCGCCCCAGGCCTCCGGCACTTCCCCCGCCGCCAGGGTGTCATAGTTCTCCATAAACTGAAGCAGCGATTCTATTGTGTTCAGATTGGTGGTATAGTAGATGGCCCGGGACAGGTCGGAATCCTCCTCCGTCCGCGTCCCTGCCTGGGAGCTGTTGTGGTAGTCCGCCTCCCAGTCCAGATAGCTCTCGTAATCGGTGATCCCCGCCTCCGCGGCCCCGGGGACCTGGGCCGCCTGCCGGGCAAACTCCGCCTCCAGATCTTCCAGCTGGCCGTCCAGCTGAGCCCGTTCCTCCGGCTCCATGGTGGTGCCGCAGGCCTCCAGCCAGCCGGAGGAGAGCTGAGCCTGGGCGCCCCTCCAGTCGCTGGAATCCCAGAAATATTCCAGATAAAAGCCGGGCCGCGCGTCATAAAACACCAGGCCGATGAGGGCGATGGCCAGCAGCAGGCCGGGCCGCCAGATCTTTTTCAGTTCCCATTTCAGCAGAGCCATTCACGCCACATCCTTTCTTCCGAACCGCCTCAGGGCCAGCAGAGTGAAGCCGCCCCACACCAGCAGGTTGAGGGCCAGCCCCGCCGTCTCCTGCCAGGGGATAAGCCCGCCCTGCCCCAGCTCGGTGAACCAGCCGCTGATGGACAGCCACAGATGGGCCGGGGAAAAGGTGGTGAGCAGATAGGCCCACCACAGGCCCAGGTTGTTGACCAGGACAGAGGACAGGCCGATCATCAGAGCGCACAGGGCCGCCGCCCCGATGGCCGCCCCGTAAGTATTGCCTATCAGCAGGCCCGCAACAGCCCCCATCAGGGTAAAGACCGCCACCAGTGCCCCGCCGGCCGCCACCATGGCGGCAAAATAGCTCCCCACGGTGAAGTCCGCCCAGGTGAGGAAGGGGCGGGGGTGGAGCATATCTACAAAATAGTTGAACTGGCTGGACACGCTGGCCGACCAGATGCCGCCGTAGTCCCACAGGATCAGATAGGGCCCCAGGGTGAGCAGGACCAGCAGGGCGTACAGCCCCAGGGCGGCGGCCAGGGCGGCCAGGGCCTTGCTCCGCCACAGCTTCCGCCCCGTCCGGCTGGCGCAGGTCAGGGCACGGGTGCCGCTCATACCCTCATACCCCACCAGATAGAGGGCGCACAGCAGGCCCAATAGAATGCCCTCGGCCACGATGGCCCGGAACAGGGTGTCATAGAGGTACTGATGGCTGTCGTGGGTGATGGGCCCCACGTACAGGTCCAGGGCGGCGCCGGTCCGGGCCAGGTGATCCACCCGGGCCTGGAGCAGGCCGTACTTCCAGGCCATCCAGCTCTGGGCCAGGGTGTCCCCCTCCATCAGCTCCTGATAAAAAGCGGTCAGCTCCCCGGTGTCGTAGCCCTCCAGGGTGTTCTCCAGCCCGGTCACATAGGGGCGCAGAAGCGCCCGGTTCTCGGTGTCCGGCAGGGCGTCCAGCCCCGTCAGGAACGCCTGGTCCACCCGCTGGCCCAGGAGGGCGGCGTCCGCCGAGGTGTCGTTGAAGAAGGCCCGGTCCAGGGCGGAGGGTGAGGACAGCAGCAGGCCGTTGAACACCAGGCACAGGCCCACAAACACCCACAGGGCGGGCAGGCGGAACAGCTTCCGCCATTCCCACACCGCCAGCCTCATGCTCCTCCCTCCTCCCGGTAGATGGCCAGGAAGGCGTCCTCCAGGCCGGGCGTCACGGGAACGGCTCCCGCCGGGGGCGTGTCGGACAGCACCCGCAGCACCGCCCCGGCCTCGCTCTGGCCCTCGCTGAGGACCAGCTGGTCCGGGCCCAGGGCGGCGCCCGCCGGCACCTGCCAAACCCTGCCCTTCCACTGGGCGCAGATGCGGGCGGGACTGTCGCAGCAGTACAGTTTATGGTCCTTGAACAGGACGATCTGCCCGGCGATGGTCTCGATGTCCGAGACGATGTGGGTGGACAGGATGACGATCCGGTCGGCGGCCAGGGCGTGGATCAGGTTGCGGAAGCGCACCCGCTCCCGGGGGTCCAGCCCGGCGGTGGGCTCGTCCAGCAGCAGCAGTCTGGGGTTCGTGAGCATGGCCACGGCGATGCCCACCCGCTGGCGCATGCCGCCGGAGAAGGTTTTCAGCTTCTTGTCCGCCGCGTCGGCCAGACCCACGGTGTCCAGCAGCTCCGCAATGCGCTTTTCCGCCTCCCCCTTGGGCAGGCACTGGAGGGCGGCGGCGTAGCGGAGGAACTGCCGGGCGGTGTAGGAGGGGTAAAACCCGAAGTCCTGGGGCAGGTAGCCCAGCAGGCCCCGGTACTCCGCCCCCAGGGTGTGGATGTCCTCCCCGTCCCACAGGATCTGCCCCTCCGTGGGGAAGAGCAGGGTGGCCAGCAGCTTGATAAGGGTGGTCTTGCCCGCCCCGTTGGGGGCCAGCAGGCCGTACACCCCCGGCTCAAAGGCCAGGTTCACGTCCTCCAGGGCGGTGAAAGTCCCATAGCGCTTGGTCACATGTTCAACTGAAAGCATAAGCCTCTCCTCTCCTCCGCCCCAGGCAGAACCGTCTCAATTCCAGCAGATACAGGGCCAGGGCTCCCCCGGCCAATGTCAGGAACACCGCCCCGGGCAGGGCGGCCAGCCAGGCCGACGCCCCGTCCCACGCCAGCAGCAGGCCCCCCAGTGCCGCCCAGATCACCGGCGGAGCGATCAGCCGCCCCCGTCCCTTTCCCTCCAGGCAGGCCAGGGACAGCAGGCCATAGAGGAACAGGCTGGACAGGGACACCCCCAGCATCCAGCTCAGGGGCAGTTCACCCCCCATGGCTTTCCACAGCCACAGGTTCACCGGCACACACACCAGCACCGAGCCGCCGCCGAATACCGCCATCCGCAGGGCGGTCACCGCCTGGACGGACAGCCGGCAGCTCCGCTTCCAGTCCAGCAGACCGGACTGGGCCTCCTTCCAGGCGGTGAGCCCCAGCAGCAGGGCGTACAGCGCCGGGGAAGCCAGAAAGAGCATGGGGGCCGGGGACAGCAGCTGGAGGGCGGCGGCCAGCAGGGGGATCATCAGCAGCACCGCCGCCAGGATGCTCAGAAAGATGCAGTCGGCCACCCCGAAAAAGAGCACCCGGACATCCAGAGCCGTTCGGAGGGTGGCCGCCAGCCCCGGCCTGGGCACAAGCCCCTGATCCAGAATGGCGGAAATGGCCGCCTCCCGCTCCCCATGGGCGGGCATTTGTTCCTTCCAACGCTCCATATCAGCCAAACTCCTTTCTCAGCCGGCCCATCAGCCGGTAATAGCGGGTCTTGACCGCCGCCTCCGGCTGACCCAGAGCGGCGGCGATCTCGGGAAACGTGCGTTCTCCATAGAGCCGCAGGCGGTACACCGCCTGGGTGTCCGGGTCCAGGCGGGAAACATATCCCTCCAGCCGGTCCAGCAGGTCCCGGTCCTGGACCTGGGCGGCAAAGTCGGTCCCATCCGGCGCTCCGGCCTCCTCCAGAGGCATGGTGTCCCCCCTGGCTCTCCGGCGGCAGTCGATGGTCTTGTTCACCGCGATGCGGTACAGCCAGGTGCGGAAGGAGGCCTTCCGTCCGTCAAAGGAAGGCAGGGCCCGCAGCACCGCCAGGAAAATGGTCTGGGTCAGGTCCATGGCGTCCTCCTTGTGGCCCAGCTGGCGGTAGGCAAACCGGTAGATCTCGTCATAGTAGGCCCGCACCAGCCGGTCTGCCGCCTGCCGGGAGCCCCGTCGCTGGATCTCCCGGATCCACTTTTGCTCCTCCTCCACTGCCTCACCGCCCTTCTGTTGGTATATTCGTTCCAGGATGGCCTGTCGTTTCACAAAAAATAAAAAACGGCCCCGGCGGAAAAATCCGCCGGGGCCGCTGCTGTACTCAGTTCAAAAAGTCCTTCAGCTTCTTGGAGCGGGAAGGATGTCTCAGTTTCCGCAGGGCCTTGGCCTCGATCTGACGGATGCGCTCCCGGGTGACGTTGAACTCCTTGCCCACTTCCTCCAGGGTGCGGGTGCGGCCGTCCTCAATGCCGAAGCGGAGCTTGAGCACCTTCTCCTCCCGGGGGGTCAGGGTGCCCAGCACGTCCACCAGCTGCTCCTTCAGCAGGGTGAAGGAGGCGGCCTCGGAGGGCTCGGATGCGTCCTCGTCGGGGATGAAGTCCCCCAGGTGGGAATCCTCCTCCTCGCCGATGGGGGTCTCCAGAGAGACGGGCTCCTGGGCGATCTTCAGGATCTCCCGCACCTTGTCCACCGGCATGTTCATCTCCTCGGCGATCTCCTCCGGCGTGGGGTCGTGGCCCAGCTCCTGGAGCAGCTGCCGGGAGACACGGATGACCTTGTTGATGGTCTCCACCATGTGGACGGGGATGCGGATGGTGCGGGCCTGGTCGGCGATGGCGCGGGTAATGGCCTGCCGGATCCACCAGGTGGCGTAGGTGGAGAACTTGTAGCCCTTGGTGTAGTCGAACTTCTCCACCGCCTTGATGAGGCCCAGGTTGCCCTCCTGGATCAGGTCCAGGAACAGCATGCCCCGGCCCACGTACCGCTTGGCGATGGACACCACCAGACGGAGGTTGGCCTCCGCCAGGCGCTGCTTGGCGGCCTCGCCCCGCTTCACCAGACGGCGCAGCTCCTTCTCGTCCTCCTCGCTGACGGAGGTCTCCTCCCCGTTCTTCCTGGCCTCCTCCAGCTCATCCAGCTGCTCCTTGGCGGCGTCGCCGGCCCCCATGTCCTGGGCCAGCTGCACCTCCTCGTCGGGGCTGAGCAGATTCACCTTGCCGATCTCCTTCAGGTACATGCGCACAGGATCGTCGATGCCGAAGGAGTCCACCAGAGTGTTGGGGTCCACGATCTCCTCCTCGGGCAGCTCCTCGATCTCGTTGAGCTCCTCCAGAGGGGGCACCACGTCGTCGGCCAGCTCAGGCAGATAGTCGTCTCCCACGGTGTCGATACCCAGGTTCTCCAGGGTATCGTAGATCTTGTCCATCTGCTCGCTTTCCAGGTCCATGTTCTCCAGCACGTCCATCAGCTCGCTGGCCGACAGCTTGCCGTTTTTCTTGCCCCGCTCGATCAGCTCCGCCAGCTTCTCGGCGCCCTGGACGCCTTCCACCACCTTCATGACCTCGATCTTGCCCTGCTCCATTTTCTTGGCGTTTTCCCGGGCAAGCTTGTTCTGGTCCTCCAGCGTCAGGGTGTGTACCTTCTTGCCGGTGGTCTTCTTCTCACTCATGCGGTTATCCTCCATACGATTTTTTCTCTCTGAATTTCTCCCGCGCGGCCAGCAGCGGATCTTGCTCCGAACCGCCTCGCTTCAGTGCTTCTGTTTCTATGATCTCTATGTAATCCCGCAGAGCCTGTTCACTGTTGGACAGGACCTGCGGCTGGTCCATAATATCTACCAGGCAGCTCATTTCATCCGCTGTCAGTTCCCCCGTCAGGGCGGCCAGCTGGAGGCTGCGCCCCTCCCGGTGGCGCTGGCGGAGCAGGCCGTAGATCTTGGCCAGCGCCGGAGCGGAGAATTGCTCCGGCTCCAGCTTCTCCACCGCCGGGAACAGGGTGGGCTCCAGCAGCAGCAGCCGCAGGACCCCTTCCTCCGCCCGGGCGGAGCGCACATTGTCGTACCGCAGCTCCCGCTCCCTGGGCTGGACCCGGACCGCCGGGGTCAGATCCCGGCGCTCCTGCCGTTTCCTGGCCTGCCAGGTCTTGTTCTTGCGGTACCGCGCCACCTCCTGGCCAAAGGCCTGGCCGGTGATGCCCGCGGCGGCGGCGGCTTTGTTGCCATAGATCTCCCGCTCGATGGGGCTTTGCAGGGCGGCCACCGTGGCAACCGCCTCCTTCAGATAGGCCAGCCGGCCCTCCTCACTGCTCAGATCGTGGCGGCTCATCAGATCGCCCAGCCGGTAGTCGTTCTGTCCCGCGCTGCCGTTGAGGCACTTCTCAAAGGCCGCCGGGCCGAACTTCTTCACAAAGTCGTCCGGGTCCTGCTTGATGGGCTTACCCTCGCTGTCATAGGCGTTGGGCAGCTGGAGCACCCGCACGGTGAGCTCGGCATTCTTCAGAATGTCCAGCACCCGCTGGGTGGACTTTTTGCCCGCCGTGTCGTTATCGTAGCACAGCACCAGCTCCTTGGTGTACCGGGACAGGATGCGGGCGTGCTCCTCGGTGAGGGCGGTACCCATGGTGGCCACCACGTTGTCAAACCCCGCCTGATGGAGGGTGATGACGTCGATATTGCCCTCCACCAGCACCAGGTTGGGCCGTTTGGTGTTCTTGGCCAGGTTGAGGGCGTAGATCAGCCTGCCCTTGTGGAACACAATGGTCTCCGGGGTATTCAGGTACTTGGCCCCCTCCTCCCCCGGCAGGATCCGGCTGGTGAAGCCCACCACGTCCCCCCGCACGTCGATGACGGGGAGCATCAGGCGGGCACGGAATTTATCGTACACGCCGCCGTTTTTCCCGGCTACCGCCAGGCCGGCGTCGATCAGCTCCATTTTGCTGAACCCCTGGGCGGTAAGGGCTTTTGTCAACTCGTCCCAGCTGTCCGGGGCGGCTCCCAGGCCGAACCGGACGGCATAGCGGTGGCTGATCTGCCGCTGGGCGATGTAGTCCCGCACCCGCTGCCCCCCGGGGCTGTTGAGATAATTATAGTAGAACCGGGCGGCCTGCTTGTTGGCCTCCAGCACCCGGGCCCGCTTCTTCCTGCCCGCCTCGTCGGTGCCGGTGTCCGGCACCTCCAGGCCCGCCCGCTGGGCCAGCAGACGCACCGCGTCGGGAAAGGACAGGTTCTCCATCTCCATGATAAAGGAGATCACCCCGCCCCCCTTGCCGCAGCCGAAGCATTTGTAGATCTGCCGCTCAGGGACCACATGGAAGGAAGGGGTCTTCTCATTGTGGAAGGGACAGCAGCCCCACAGGCTCCCCCCTTTGGGGGTAAGGTGGACATAGCTGCCCACTACGTCGGCAATATCGATGCGGGCCACCAGCTCGTCGATGAATTGTTCCGGGATGGCCACCGCATGTCCTCCTTCCGACTATCTTTTCCAAAAAGTCCCAAGTCCATACCTGGGGGCGCTACTTCACGCTCCAGGCCTTGGGGATGAACAGCTCCCCGAACTGCTCCACGGCGTATTTGTCCGTCATGCCGGATATGTAATCGCAGACGGCCCGCTCCACGCCCTCCTCCACCCGGATGGCCTGGTATTCCGGCGGCAGCTTGTCCGGGTCCTTCACATAGGCCTCGAACAGGCGGCGGAGCATATCCTGGGCCTTGCCCTCCTCCCCCTTGGCCACCGGGTTGCGGTAGACGTACTCGAACATGAACTCCCGCAGCTCGTGCATGGCGTCCCGGCAGGCGGGAGACTGGAGGATCTCGTTCTTCCCGTCGCTCTGGGTCATGATGTCCACCGTCAGGGTGTTGATCCGCTCCGAATGAGTGAACCCCAGCACCTGGGATACCGACAGGGGGATGTCCATGGGGTAGATGATCTTGCCCCGGATGGCGTCGTCAATGTCGTGGTTGATGTAGGCGATCTTGTCCGCCAGGCGGAGGAGCTGACCCTCCAGGGTCTCCGCCCGGTCGGGGCCGGTGTGACACAGAATGCCCCGGCGGACCTCGTAGGTCAGGTTGAGGCCCTCCCCGTCCTTCTCCAGCCGGTCCACCACCCGCAGGGACTGCTCATTGTGGGCAAAGCCCCCGGGCATGATCTCGTTGAGCACCCGCTCCCCGGCGTGGCCGAAGGGGGTGTGGCCCAGATCGTGGCCGTAGGCCGCCGCCTCCGCCAGGTCCTCGTTGAGGCTCAGGCCCCGGGCGATGGTGCGGGCGATGCGGCTGACCTCGATGGTGTGGGTCATCCGGGTGCGGTAGTGGTCCCCCTCCGGCTCCAGAAAGACCTGTGTCTTGTGCTTGAGCCGCCGGAAGGCCTTGGAGTGGACGATCCGGTCAATGTCCCGCTGGAAGCAGGTGCGGACGGGGCAGTCCTCCAGAGGCCGCTGCCGTCCCTTGGACTGGGCGGACAGGCAGGCATAGGGGGACAGGGTCTCCCGTTCCCGCTGCTCGATCTGCTCTCTCAGTGTCAAAAAGGGTCACCGCCTTCCCTTTTTCCGCGCCGGTCTATCTGTTTATATACGCCCTTTCCCGGAAAAACCCTTCTCTTTCCTAAAACATTTACGATTTATTCACAATTCTTTTTTCGGAACGCCCCGGAACTGCTCCCCCGCAACAGTGACGGTCAGGCCGCCGGCGGTCAGTTCGGTGAGACGGGATGTAAAGCCCTCCACCTTGCCCTCCGGCAGCAGGGCGTGGATGGTCACGTCGGCGGCGTACTCCACGTCCCCCACCACGCCGTTCTGCCCCTCCACCTCCTGGCGGACCCGCTCAAAGAAGGCGTAGGGACAGGGGACGGTCACCTCGATCCAGCGGCGGACCACCGAGATGCCGGCGGCGTCCAGGGCGTCCTTGGCCCCCTGGGTGTAGGCCCGCACCAGGCCCCCCGCCCCCAGCAGGATGCCGCCGAAATAGCGGGTCACCACGCAGCACACGTTGGTGACGGCCTCCCGCTGGAACACGTTGAGCATGGGCTGCCCGGCGGTGCCCTGGGGCTCCCCGTCGTCGGAGTAGCGCTCCACGCCGCCGTCCTTGATCCGATAGCACCAGCAGTTGTGCCGGGCGTCGTAGTATTTCTTCTTCATGGCCTCGATGCAGGAGCGGGCCTCCTCCTCGCTGTCCACCGGCCACACGTGGCCGATGAACCGGGAGCGCTTTTCCACCAGCTCGGCCTCCCCGGGGGCGGTGGGGATCTGATATTCCGTCATCGCTTCTCCCATTCCCTCCTGGTGATGGCATAGTAGCGGGCCAGCCGGGTCTCCCCCAGCTGGGCCACGTCCTCCACCCGGGACAGGCGGTAGGTCATGCCGCACTTCTCCATCACCCGCTTGGACTTGCGGTTGCCGTCGTAGTAGGCCGCCCACAGGGCCTGGTAGTCCAGCTCTGTAAAGGAATATCGGATGACAGCCTCTACCGCCTCCGGGATCAGGCCCTGGCCCCAGCAGTCCCGGGCCAGGGAGTAGCCGATCTCCTCGCTGGGGGTGCCCAGCTCAGTGCGGTGCCGGTCCACAAAGCCCGCCGAGCCGATGAGGCGGCCATCCGACTTGCGGATCACCGCCAGAGAGTTGGCGGGCTGGAAGATCTCATGGATCACCCGCAGGCTCTCCTCCACGCTCTCGTGGGGCTTCCACCCCGCCGGAGGACCCACCTCCGGGTGGCTGGCGTAGGCGTACAGGCCCTCCGCGTCCTCATCGGTAAAGGGGCGCAGAAACAGGCGGTCAGTCTCCAGTTGACACATAGGCGGCCTCCTTTTTTATGCGGGCCGATGTGGACATCGGCCCTACGGTTTATTCTTCCCAGAACTCCTTGGGGGGCGTCCAGCCGGATACGATATACTCCTTCAGGCGGCCCAGCTGGACGGGGGTGCAGACAGCCTCCACCTCGATGGCGTCGCCGTAGTCCACCCGCTCCACCTTTGCCTCCCGGTGGAGCAGGTCCACGATCCCGCCCTTGTCGTAGGGGATGCGGAGCACCACCTTCTGGGCGCCGGTGTCCAGCCGGTCCCCGATCTTCCGGAGCAGCTGGTCCAGTCCCTGGCCGGTCCTGGCGGAGATGGACACGATGTCCTCCCCGTGGGGCAGGATCTCCCCGGGGCAGCGGTCCACCTTGTTGAACACGTCGATGCGGGGGGTCTGCTCCGCCCCCAGCTCCACGATGAGCCGCTCCACCACGTCGGCCTGCTCCCGCCACTCCGGGTTGGAGGTGTCGATGACATGGAGAAGCAGGTCGGCGTAGGAGAGCTCCTCCAGGGTGGCCTTGAAGGCCTCCACCAGGTGGTGGGGCAGCTTGCGGATAAAGCCCACGGTGTCGCTGAGGAGCACCGTGCAGGTGTCACTGATCTCCAGGGTGCGGGTGGTGGTGTCCAGGGTGTCGAACAGCCGGTTGTTGGCCGGGATGTCCGCCCCGGTCAGCTTGTTCAGCAGGGTGGATTTGCCCGCGTTGGTGTAGCCCACGATGGCCACCACCGGCACCTCGTTCTTCTCCCGGCGCTGGCGCTGGGTGGCGCGCACCCGGCGCACCTGCTCCAGCTCCTCCCGCAGCTTCTGGATCTTTCTGCGGATGTGCCGCCGGTCGGTCTCCAGCTGGGTCTCGCCGGGGCCGCGGGTGCCGATGGCGCCCTCCTGCCGCTCCAGATGGGTCCACATGCCCAGCAGACGGGGCAGCAGATACTGGTACTGGGCCAGCTCCACCTGGAGGCGGCCCTCCTTGGTGCGGGCCCGCTGGGCGAAGATGTCCAGGATCAGGGCCGCCCGGTCCAGCACCTGCACCTTCAGGTCCTCCGACAGGGCCCGCTGCTGGGAGGGCGACAGGGGGTTGTCCACAATGACCAGGTCCGCCCCCATGGCCTCCACCAGCTCTTTCACCTCGGCCACCTTGCCCTCGCCGATGAAGGTGCGGGGGTCGGGGGCGTCCTTGTTCTGGAACACGGTGCCCACGCACTCCCCGCCGGCGGTCTCCAGCAGGTCGGCCAGCTCCTCCATGGAGGAGTCGTCGGCATTTTCCTCCTCGGGCAGGCAGTGGGCATTGAGGCCCACCAGCACCGCCCGGTTCAATACGATTTTCTCTTGGTTGTCCGTCATTGGTTCCTCCGAGCCGGGTTCACCGCCCCGGCCTCATTTCTTTTTCAGTACCGTCTCGATCTCCCCGATGAAGATGCGGTGATAGTCCTTCTGGGGATACCACTTGCTGTCGATCTCCCCATCCAGGAAGTGGGTGGGGTCCATGTCCTGCCAGTAGGCTTTCCGGCACACCAGCACCAGGTCGGCCTCCTGGAAATAAGGCGCGCCGTCCGCCGTCTCTACCGTAAAGCTGCATTCCTTTACCTTGTCGATGTCCCGGCCGCTCTTGGAGCCGCACAGGGCCAGTGCCTGCCGGTACTCCTCCCCGAAGAAGCAGAGGGTGAACCTCTCCTCCCGCTCCACAAATTCCAGGGTATACCGCTGGGGGCGGATATATACCGTGGCCACCGGCTTGCCCCACAGCACGCCCAGGCCGCCCCAGCTGGCGGTCATGGTGTTACACTTGTCCCTGGTACCGGCGGTGATGAGCATCCACTGGTCCCCGATCAGGGAAAATACATTCTGGTCCAGGCTCTTGGGGTCGATCTTTTCAAACATAGCGTTTCCCTCCTGTCAGGCTATTGTATGCGTGCCGGATGAAAAAGAGCCCGTACCGGCTTCGGTACGGGCTCTTTCGACCAGCTTACTTCTTGTCCAGGCCGAACTTCTTGTTGAAGCGGCTGACACGTCCGCCAGTATCCACCATCTTCTGCTTGCCAGTAAAGAAGGGGTGACACTTGGAGCAAACTTCGACGCGGATATCCTTCTTGGTGGAGCCGGTCTCGATCACGTTGCCGCAGGCGCAGCGGATCGTGGTCTGCTCATAGTTGGGATGAATGCCTTCCTTCATGTTGTGTTCACCTCTTTCTCGTTCCGGATGAAGCGGCGCAGCAAACCTCCACGCCTTATAAACGCTAGAATATGATAGCACAAAGAAACCCGGATTGCAACTGTTTTTTCAAATTTTTTTACAGCGGCAAGTTCTAATATGTATTTAGACAAGCGGGAATCCGCCAGAGAAAGGGGAAGGATAGGCTCCCCGCCGCTGGTTGGGGTTCCCGCTTGTTATATAAACAGGGGTATAGCCCCAGAAAGAGAGGCTCTATATGGGCAAAGAATTCATCGTAGAAGGCGGATACGAAGGTTACGTTTTTGTTGGTTGGGCATCCGGCCAGTTTGACACGGAGCAGGGGGAGAAACGGCCCTACTATAATATGTATGTCATTTCTCCGGTCAGCTCGTATCAGTCTGCGGATTACCAGGCGTCCGGTTACAAGGCCGAAAAGAAGCGTTGCTCTGGGCCCGATGTCTGGAAGGATCTTGAACCCGGCACCCGTGTGAAGCTGTTCTTCGATGATAAAGGTCGTGTTGTCATGACCGCACTGGATGGTTAAACGCACTCGCACTCCCGGAGGGTCGCTCCCTCCGGGAGGCCCCCCTCGCTAACAGGGGGGCACTATCTACATAGGAGACAATGGGGGGCATACCATGGACAGTAATATCAATGAAAATGTTGTGCTGTATGACTGGCTGTCATTCACCAGTAANGGAGGGTCGCTCCCTCCGGGAGGCCCCCCTCGCTAACAGGGGGGCACTATCTACATAGGAGACAATGGGGGGCATACCATGGACAGTAATATCAATGAAAATGTTGTGCTGTATGACTGGCTGTCATTCACCAGTAAGAAGCATACTCCGCAGCAGCTGATTGAGGCTCTTGGTATGTCGCATTGTCCCTGGACTGAAACAAAAGGCGCCCGTGGTTACATGGACCGGCTCTATTTTGGCTGTATCTCCATCCATTATAATGGCCGTGAGGATATGGGTGTCTGGTGCGAAATGTCCGGTCAGGGCTGCCGGAATTTTGAGGATCTCACCACGTTGGCCAATAAGTGGGAAGATCTTTTTGCGTTCATCCATGGCAATGATTTGCATATGACCCGGCTGGATGTCGCTTATGACGACCATACCGGGATATTGGATATAAACCGGGTGGCGCAGGATACTGAATCCCAGCACTACATCAGCCGTATGAATTGGTGGGAAGTGACACGTTCTTGCAAAGGCATCAGTGTCCAGATCGGCAGTCCCAGGAGCAAGGTCCTTGTCCGGATCTACGATAAGGCCGCCGAGCGTGGTTTCGGTGATGGTCGTCATTGGGTACGTGTGGAGCTGCAGCTCCGGGATGGCCGGGCGGAAGAATTCAGCAAGATCCCCATGGATGTGGGCGAGGCCTTTGCCGGTGTGCTGCTCAATTACCTTCGCTATGTGGAGCCGGATGAAGATGACAGTAACAAGTCCCGTTGGCAGACAACGGATTATTGGTATGATCTTATCGGTGATGTGTCCCGTATCAAGATCTTTACAGTGCCCGGCGGGGCCTATAACCTGGAGAAGTGCAAGCACTATGTGTTTGAGATGGCGGGTAACGCCATTGATGCCATGCTCCAGGTCTGCGATACATTTGATGATTTTGTGAGTATGGTCAATATGCGCCGCTGTAAGCCTAATCCCAAGTATGAGCTGATTGTAAAGGAGCATCAGGCTCGGAAGGAAGCCTTTGCCGACAAGGTGCGGCGGTGGTTCACCGTGGAAGATGATCCGGAGTTTTGATATAAATTTGCTGGTTTAAGTCACATAAAAAAGCCACAAAGGGAAGTCTGGGTGTTAAACGTCGCCCTATTAAATAGTCTTCTGCATGTAGACAACTGATGATACAAAAGGCTTTCCAGCATTTATATCGCGGGTTGGTGCAATGGCAGCACGTCAGATTCTGCGTCTGGAGCCGCTGGTTCGATTCCAGCACCCGCAACCAAATTTTGTAGGAAAGGAGGAGTGACCGCAGGAAGCTGTTACCGCCGCCACTCTGCTTACCGAAGCAGGTACCGTCATCACTTCCGGTATTAGTATCGTTTGGGACGTCATCACCGGCAATCCCATCCTTACCCTCTTTGTCGGTGCGTCCATCGTGTCTCTTGGTTTCCGGTTCTTCCGCAAGGCCAAGGGTGCCGCCCGGTGATCTCCGCTCAGGGGTGTGGGCCCCGAGCTCACACCCCTACTCTTTTTGGAGGCTGTTATGATTGATTTTTTCTCTGGCTGTTCCGGCCTGTTTTCAGATATCTTCCAGGCTGCCTGTAAACTGGAGTTTTTCCGGTTTCTTGCGGGGTTCCTGGTTTTCCAGATCTTCCTGGGCTTGTTCCTGTTGATCTATCATGGTTCCAGGAAGTTGTAACACAATCCGTTCCTGCAGCTGCTCCGGATCCGGCCGGCAGCACGAGCTGGTTGTGTGACAAAAGAACAGCGCCCCCAAAGGGAGCGCTGTTCCTGATTTCGATTATCACCGGTGGCGTTTGCTGACTGCGCCGGTGATGATACCTAAAGCGATGGGGATATAAATAACAATCATATTGGGGCTTGTCATTACATCCCAGATTGCTTTTAGGTTTTCCATGGGGCTTTCATCTCCTTTCCTGGAATTCTGTCCCTATACTGAATTCCAGGGAGGAGGCCCCCTTATAAAGTTTTTGAATCTCGTTACGCAACACCTCCAGGAGTGACATCAGATGGACGCCCTGTTTGTCGTCCTGCCATCTAGGCCTGTCTTCTCCTGGAGGTAATGCGCCCCTATAAGGAGTTCCCGCTCCGGGGTAAAAGCGGCTCCTGTTCAAATGCTGGTTGTGTGCCTACGGCTGCTTTTTGTTTGCGGCCTTCCATTCCTCAAAACTCTGCTGTGTCAATGGCTTGGATGCCGCCCGAAATTCCTGGTTTGCCTTTTCTTCTGCTTCGCGCTCAGCTTCCCATTGTTTGCGGAACCGTTTTTCTTTAGGCGTGTAATGCCCATTTTTTCTGTCGATTTTTACCGCAATAGCGACAATTATCCAGACTGCGAGTAAAATCGCTCCTCTTATCAACCAGTCCATAGGCTTACCTCCTGGTGGTGAAATAGGATGAAAATCTTTAACCGCATTATAGCATTGATTTTATCGGTTGTCATGTGTATTTCCACATGTTTTACTGTTGTTTTTGCTGCTTGGTATAATGAGGTAGCTTACTATTATGTAACGTCTGGTTATGGCCCTTGGCTAATGGATGCAAGTTTGCAGGCATTAGGGTTTGTCGGGGATTTCACCGTTCTTCCTGGTGGCCTTGGTACATTTTTAGCGTCTGTAGCGAGTTCAGGCATTAATTCCTTTGCGGAATATCTTGCCGCCGGTTACACCGAGGCCGACATATATGCCGCTGAGGATGATTATATATCTGGCCTTCCATATGTTGCGGTGAGTTCAAATGGTTCTTTTGTCATTTATCCGGTTTGGACGTATACTTCCAATGAAAATTTCTTTGTTCTTCAAGATTTCATAACATCTAATGGTGCATTTTCCGTTTCGGAATATTGTTTTGAGACTTATGGCAAGCGTTATCCCTCTATTATGTCAGATAATTTTTATCTTTCACCTGGTAAGTATCGATTTTATGTCGATAGTTTTATCTTTCAAGGTAATCCGGTGTCATCTATTACATTTTACGTAAATGTTGGAACTCCTGGACAAGGAGGGACATCTGTTGCGTATGGATCTTATATAGCACCTGTTGATTTTGAAGTTACTTCAAAATATTTTGGACAAAGCTATGTAGATTTAAATTGTCAGTCGCCGCTTAATATTTTTAGGGGTGATACTTGTACATTTTCTGGTGCTGTTCATATTGAGCGGTTAGATAATATTTCTGATGTTCCTGGTGTGGTGTCTCGTCCCAGTTCCTTCATGCAGCTGGTAACCAACTACAACAATGTAGACAACAGCACCAATTACTTCATTGGTACGGTGGATGCTGACGGAAAGGTCACCGATGTTTTCGACCCGGATTTGTACGATGAAGATACCCTTGTCTTTACTGAGCCGGTCACCGGCGCTCAGTATCAGACCACCGGCTGGATTTTTGACTACAATACCCGTACTTACCAGCTTTTTCTGGAGCCCGGCACCTTCCTGATCGGCGAGGCCGATATTGACCGGATTGACCTGACCTATGGCGATGATCTGCTGACCATCTCCTATTATGCGGACGGGGCTCTGATCCAGGCCGATACCTACGCCTATGTGACGGCGACCAAAAAGGACCCCAGTACCTGCCAGCATAGTTACACATCAGAGATCACCACCGCCGCCACCTGTACCGCTCCCGGCGTGCGGACCTATACCTGCTCTCTGTGCGGGGATACCTACACGGAAGAGATCCCCCAGCTGGATCATGTCTATACCTATGAGACAGTGACGCCGCCCACCTGTATTGATCCAGGGGAACGAAAAGGCGTCTGCTCAGTGTGCGGGGCTGAGGTCGTGGAGGATCTGGAGCCGCTGGGTCATGACTGGCAGCCCACATCCTCCACCCAAACCACCTATGCTCTGCCGGAGGATGCCGCCTGTCCGGACTGCGGCAGCACATCATTCGATTCAGTGCTGAGCCAGAGCAGCGGCAGCTATGACTGCATCTGTTCCAGCTGCGGCACAGAATGGATCGAGCAGGCTGTTATTACCTACGGTCAGACCACCTACACCTGCACCCGCTGCGGCGAGACGTACGTGGAAACGCAGAATGCTGACAGTGGGCTGTTTGCGTCCATCGGCAATTTTATTGCCAACGGGATCGGCTGGATCGTGGACAAGCTGAAGCAGCTGATCGATAGCCTGTCCGGTATCAACGATATTTTCTCGGATTTTATCGCAGATATCAAAAGTAAAAGTGGGCAGTATCCCGCTTTCCTGGGCGCGGTCATTGGAGTGCTGCCAGAGGATTTCATGATGGTTTTCTGGTTCGCTGTTATAGCTGGTATCGTCCTGGCCGTTTGGAAATTGTGGTTTCGCTGAGAGGGGGGATCGCCGGTGCTGGATTGGATCGGCGGCGCGGTAAGTGATATTGCCGGTTGGCTGGGTGATGGAATCGGCTCCTTCTTTGACTGGCTTCTGGGCGGTATCATTACCATATTTACCAAGATCGTGGATGCGTTCAATGGGTTTTGGGATGTGCTGGACAGCCTATGGAATTTCGCTGTCGGGTTCAAGGATTCCCTGTTTGGCCTGTTGTCTGCGTTTTTCCCGTTTATTCCGGAGCCGGTTATGGCTGTGATCTCTCTCGGCCTGCTGGCTGCGCTGCTGGCGGGGATCGTGAAAAAAGTGTGGGGGAAATAGTATGGAGGATTTTCAGGCATTGGTTTCCACGGTGGTCAAGGTCATGACTGTTCCCTTTACTCTTTGGGGTTTTACTCTGAATTTTTGGGATATTATGATCTGGACGATGATTGCGGGTATTATTATCTACCTGATCGTGAGGTTTTTCAATGGATGATGAAATGATGGTTGATAGGGAGCTTGTATCCAGTCCTGAGCCGGTGGAGTCCTCTGCTCCGAGCATGGAAGTAATCAGTGTGGATGAGCTTCTGGAGCTGCTGGCGGTCAACGCAGCAGAGGAAGACGTGCCGGAAGCGTCCCCTTCTCCGGAGCCGACGCCGGGACCGGTGGAGGTGGTTGGAACTGACGAGACGATCCAGCTGTTGGGGAGTATCCAGGAGGATGTAACACCCCATCCTTTCCTGACTACCAACTTTGAGGATTATACCGTTACTGAGGGGCTGCTGCTCCTGGTCCTGCTCCTGTTTTTCATTGCCGGTTGTATCAAGCTGCTGAAGGAGGGCTTTTCATGGCTGCTGTCATAGCGGAGTTTTTTGGTATCATCGGCGTGGACGCTGTGCCGCCGTCCACCATGGCGGAGCTGATCCCTTACTTGCTCACTGTGGCTGTGGGCGTTGCCCTGGTTTCCGCTGTGTTCCGGGTCATCGGCAAGGTGGCGGAGATCCTGCTCAATTACAGGCGGTGGTGATATGTGGATCTTATTGCTGATCGGCTTGGCTGTTGTCTTGGTCATGTTCCCCACTTTTCGCTGCGGTTTCTTTCATCCGTTCCTGTTCATCTATCACGGTATCCGGGATCTGTGCGGCTACCTGCTGCATCGGCAGTATAATCTGTACGGCACTGGGGAGCTGGTGGCCTATACCGGCCTGTTCGGCAAGGGTAAGACCCTTTCAGCCGTGCATCGTGTGGTTGCTGCCTATCGCCAGTATGACGGGAAGAAAGTGTGGTGTCCCCGGCGCAAGAAGATGGTCACCCAGCGGGTGAAGGTGATCTCCAATGTCTCCCTGTCTATTCCTTATGAGGATTTTGTGAGCCTGGAGCAGATCGTTCTGGCTGCTGAGCGTAACCAGGCATATGATGACGAGCATGATACCCTCACTGTCACTTTGGTGCTGGGGGACGAGTTCAGTGTGCAGATGAACTCCCGGAACTTCAAAACCAATATTGATCCGCTGTTCCTGAACACCATTTTGACATGCCGTCATTACTACATATCGTTGTACTATACCGCCCAGCGCTTCGGCCATGTGGATGCTTTGCTGCGTCAGGTGACCAGCTATGTGGTGGACTGCGATAAGCTGTGGCGGTTCCAGCGTTACCGCACTTATGACGCTTGGGATCTCGAAAACGCCGCCAATACCCAGCTGATCACCCCCATGGGCCGGGGCTGCTGGTTTGTCCGCAATCGAGACTATGAGGCATATAATACCCTTGCTTGTGTGGGCAATCTGAAAAAGTCCATGAAGGCGGGCGACATGATGTCCGAGGAGGAGATCCTGAAGCTCCAGCAGAACACCCAACAGGTCAACATGGAGGGGATCTCGAAACCTTCCCGACGCTGGTTGAAGTCCAGAAAGAAGCAGAACAAGTAATCGGGGGCCCCGCCGCCGAGGCTTCAGCCGCGGCGGGGTCCTGCTGTAACACAATCCGGTGTTGCTGCGTCGCTGATCCTGGTTTCCTGAAGATCTCTTTTGTGTTACACGGTTGTTCCGGAATCTGTTCGTAACACGATTTCAAGTCCTGGTCGCCGGCAGCTGCAGGTAAATTGTGTTACGCTGCCATTTCCTCCGGTGTCCTCCAGCCTAATATTTTTCGCGGGTAGCCGTTCATCCAGTTCTGGATCTCGGCTATCCGCTTTTTTGATACCTTGGAGAAGTCCGTGCCTTTGGGGAAAAAGCGCCGGATCATCCTGTTGTGGTTCTCATTGGTTCCCTTCTCCCAGGCTGCGTAGGAATGGCAGTAATAGACGTCAAATCGTGTTCCGGTGTATATGGATCGGCGCAGCTGGTCGTACTGTAAAAACTCGCTGCCGTTGTCTGTAGTGATGCTGCGGAATTTGGTCATGAAGTGGTTTTTTCCCATGGAGCGCTCCAGCTTATCAAAGACGCTTCGGATTGTCTCGGCTTTTCGGTTTGGTAATTTGAAAATCAATTCCTCTCGTGTGGCCCGTTCTGTCAGCGTCAGCAGCACGGCCCGGCTGCCGGCGCGGCCCACGATCAGATCCATCTCCCAGTGACCTGGTTCCCGGCGCTGGTCGATCTGCTCCGGTCGGTCTGCGATGTTGGGCAGCTGCGGATGTGCGATCCGTTTTACCGGTGCATAGCTGCGCTTCTTCCGCTTGCGCTTTTCCCAGAGGTGAGCGTTGGTCAGGTGAAGAAATACTCCTTTGTCTATGTAGCTGTATAAGGTTGAAATGCAGATCACAGTTTGATGCCCCTCCGCTCGGGCCGCCGCCAATGCTGCCGCCGGTGAAAAACGGTTGTTCAGGATCTTCCGCTCCAAAAAGTCGGCATAGGCCCGGTCGGTCCCGATCTTGAGTGGTCTGCCTTTGGCAGTCTGATTGTAGTCGTGGGTCTGTTGGGCTTTGTCTGCGGAGTACCTGACCTCGGTGTAATGGTAACAGTCGTGCTCATAAGCGCCTCGTTTAATCTCGTTGTATATGGTCTGCCTGGTGAACCCTAATTCTTTGGCGATCCAAGCCACCGGTTTTTTGGCACGGAGATATGCCTCCAGCTTGAGCCGTTCATCCCTGGTCATATAGTGCTGTTTTTTCGTCATCACCCTACACCCTTTCCGTGTATTGAAGTTTTGACCTTAAACAGTCCCGCCCATAGCCGAAGCCATGGGCGGGTATATTGTAACACGGTTTTCAGCCTGGGCGCCTGGCTGCAGCCGTGGGTTTGTGTTACAGCTCTTTCAGCTGCTGCATGGTCTGATCCATGGATGCAGCGCATTGCTGCAGCTTGCGATCCAGCCCATCCATGGCCCGCTGGAGGCCCCAGCGCTTTTGCTGCAGCTCTCTGAGATGCTGCCGCTCCCGGTCGATCTGCTCCTGAAGCTGTTTCAGTTCCGCCTCCTTCTGCGGCAGCTCCCAGACGCAGCGGGTGACCAGGTTTTCAAACTTTTCTGTGAAGGTCCGGCCCATTTGTCGGTCTATGAGGTCTGCCAGCTCGTCCGAAAATCGGATGCTGCGGATATTGTTCTTTTGTGCCATTACCATACCTCCGTTACGTCCATCCACCAGTGGCAATCTTCGCAGGGAACTTCTCCAGCGTCCACAGCAGGCTCGAAGCTCGGGTCATCGCAGGGACAGTAGTCGTTGCTGGGCGTGCTCCAGTCCGGTCGTTTGCAGGTCATCATGGCTGTTCCTCCGTTTCCAAAATAAAGAGTAGGTGAAGCAAAGCTCGCTCGCGAGCTTTGCTCCCTACCCTCTGCGCGGAATTCTAAACGGGTCAAGACTTGGCCTCCCCCGCGAGAGGCCAACTCTGCATAAAAATTTTTAGCCGGGACCCATGCTTCGGGTCCCGGCGTTAAGAAAATTTTTATGGTCTTGACGCGATTTGATTTCCGTGCCCCGCCGTCCGCGGAGGACACCTTATTCCCCTCGTCCCGCCCGCAGGCGACACCAGCTCTCGACATTGTAACACGCCGCGCTCCTAAAGCAGCTCTGGATCCGGCCGGCTGCGGTCGCGCTTTGTGTTACATTCTTTCCCTATTTGTCAAAATTCTTCTTGACATCTGCCAAATTTTTTTACAGCTCCACTTCCCTGTCCAGGGCGAAGAACCACAGGGCCCGGCGGACCACCGGTTTCCCCGTGATCTCCTCCAGGGCCTGGCTGTAGGCCTCCAGCTGGGGCCGGTAGTGCTCCGCCCGCTCCGCCACCGTTTTGGCCGTCACCCGGTCGGTCTTGAAGTCCACCACCGTGATGCCCTCCAGGGTCTCGAAATAGCAGTCCACCACGCCCTGGAGCAGGACTTCGTCCCCCTCCGGGGCCATTGGGATATACCGCCGTGCAGGCACCAGGATGGAGAATTTGAACTCCCGGCGGAGGGATACCGAGGCCATCAGCTCCCGGCCCAGCTCCGACCGGAAGAAGGCGGCAATGCGCGCCGGGTCGGCGGCCTCCCCCTGCTGAGGGGTGAGGAACTGCTGCTCCACCAGCCGGGAAATCTCCGCCGCCACGCCCTCCGGGGTGCCCGCTTTCTCAAAGTCGATGTACTGCATCACCAGGTGGAGAGCGGTACCCTTCTGGGCGGGGGTCAGGCCCCACTCCTCCGCGGCCAACCGGGGCCGGCCGAAGGTAATGGCCCGGGGAGGCCGGGGTGCCTCCTCCGCCGCCTCCTCATCCAGCCCCCGCCCCTTCAGCTGGGTGGCGGTGAGCTTGGAGGGCAGCGCCTCGCTGGCC
Source organism: Intestinimonas massiliensis (ex Afouda et al. 2020) (assembly GCF_900626285.1). GTDB lineage: Bacteria > Bacillota > Clostridia > Oscillospirales > Oscillospiraceae > Flavonifractor > Flavonifractor massiliensis_A. The sequence goes on along the minus strand of NZ_LR131148.1, from coordinate 325,843 downwards.
TCATAGGGGTAGCGCCAGGCCAGTTTTTCCGTCAGTTCCGCCGGGTCGTGCTCCGGCTCTCCTTCCTCCGGCGAAGGGGCGGCGTGGTACACCCGTTCCGGCCCCTCCAGGAAGGGGGTACCGTCCACAAACTTCACGTTCCAGTCCGGGCCGAAGTCCACATCGGGTATGGGCACGTCGGTCTCCGCCGCCCGGCGGAGGGCGGACCCGTCCGGTCGGCACAGGGCGGCCAGCAGCACCCACTGGCCCACGCTCTGGCAGGCCAGCAGTACCTGGGGATCCACCGGGCAGCCCGCGTCCCCCGCCAGCCTGGCCAGGTCCTTTCCGCCGCCGGTGAGGGCCACCGACAGGATCAGCTTCTCCTTTGCCCGGGTCATGGCCACGTACAGCAGGCGCAGCTCCTCGGCCATCATCTCTTTCTCCAGCTGCCGGGCCACGGCGGTGCGGGCCAGGGTGGGATATTCCCCCCCCCGCTCCAGGTCCAGCCCCTTGGGACCCACCCCCAGCTTGGGGTGGAACAGGATGGGCCGGTTCATGTCCTCCCGGTTGAGCCGCCGGGCCAGGCCGCACAGCAGCACCACCGGGAACTCCAGGCCCTTGGACTTGTGGATGCTCATGATGCGCACCCCGCCGCCGGTGCGGCACGCCCCGGGCAGAGCCAGCCTGGAGCCGTTCTCCCGCAGACGGGTCAGGTAGGTGAGGAAGCGGAACAGGCCCTTGTGGCCCGCCCCTTCGTACTGCCGGGCCAGCTCCGCCAGGGTAAGCAGGTTGCCCTGCCGGGTCTCCCCCTCCCCCATGGCGCCGAAAATGCCCAGCAGGTTGGTGCGGTCGTAGAGGTGCCAGATCAGCTCATGGCTGCTCATGTCCCCCGCACCCAGCCGCAGCTTTGCCAGCTCGTCCAGGAAGGCCCGGCAGTCCTCGCCGCCGTCTGCCTCCAGGGCGGCGTACAGGTCGGTATCCGGTGAGGCGGCCCGGAGCTGGGCCAGCCGGTCGGCGGAAAAGCCGTACACCGGGGAGCGGAGGACCGACACCAGGGGCACGTCCTGCCGGGGGTTGTCAATGATCTGCAAGAGGGACAGGGCCACATTCACCTCGGTGGCGGCGAAGAAGTCCCCGCCCCCCTCCGCCTCCCAGGGGATATCCCGCTCCCCCAGGGCCAGGGCGTAGTGCCGCAGCACCGTGTTGGGGGAGCGGAGGAGGATGACGATATCGGAGGTGCGCACCGGCCGGGTGCCGCCCTCCCCGTCGGACACGGGAAAACCGACGTCCAGCAGCTCCCGGATGCGCCGGGCGGCGAAGCGGGCCTCCAGCAGGTCCCGGGCCACCTTCTCCCCCTCGTCCTCCCCGGTCACCGAGGCATCCAGCACGTCCAGCTCCACCTGATAGGCGGGATCGGGCGCATAGGGTGCTCCGGGGTAGAGGGCCTGGTCGTCGGTATAGTCCATCTCGCCAAAGGGCACCGACATGAGGCTGCGGAACAGGAAGTTGCACCCCTCCAGCACCTCCGGCCGGGAGCGGAAGTTTTTGGACAGGATCACCCGCCGCTCCTCCCCCTCCTCAGCCCGGTCATATGGTGTAAAGCGTTGATACTTGTCCAAGAAGATGGTGGGGTCGGCCAGCCGGAAGCGGTAGATGGACTGCTTCACGTCCCCCACCAGAAAGAGGTTGGTGCCGTCCTTGGACAGGGCGGAGAAAATGGCGTTCTGCACCTGGTTGGTGTCCTGGTACTCGTCCACCATGATCTCGTCGTAGCGATTGCTCCACTGCCGGGCCAGAGGGGTGGGCTGTCCGTCCGCCCCCACCAGCAGGGCCACTGCCAGGTGCTCCAGGTCGGAGAAGTCCAGCAGGCTCCGCCGCTTCTTCTCGGCGGTGTAGGCCGCCTCAAAGTCCTTCACCAGGGCGAACAGCCCCCGCACCGCCGGATACACCGCCCGCAGGCCCTCCAGCAGCTCCGAGCCGTCCTCGCAGAACCAGTCCTCCAGCTTTTCCAGCCGCTTCTTGCAGGCGCTGCGGATGGCCTTCACCCGCTCCGCGGCGGCGGGGTCGTCGGCCATCTTCTTCCGCCCCACCGTGGGGAAGGGGATGGGCAGGGCGGCGGCAGCGGCGTCCCAGCCGGTCCTGGTTCCCGCCAGGAAGGCGTCCATGGCAGATATGGTCTCCCCGATGCTGGGGGCGTAGTTGGCCTCCAGATTGGCGTCCCGCTGGCACAGCTCCAGGGCCTGGCCCATCCGCCGCCGCCAGTAGGCCGCCTGCCCGGCGGCGTCGGTCAGCAGCAGCTCCCCCCAGGGGGTGTCGGCGGGGTCGGTGATCCCTTCCAGGGCGAAGGTTTTCTCCTGCTCGTCCAGCCAGGCCGCCGGGTCCGGGTGGGCCTGGACCCGCCCCCGGATGTCCAGCACGATCTGCACCAGCCGGGAATCGTCCCGCCCGGCGGACATGGTGTCCACCAGTTTTGCAAAGTCGCTGCCCTCGCTGATGTCCTCATAGCGGGCGTCCAGCACGTCGTTGAGGGCGCGGAGCATGAGGATGCCCGCCTCTCCCTCGTCGCACAGCCGGAAGTCCGGGTCCACGTCCGCGCTCTGACCGCACTCCCGCAGCAGCTGGGCACAGAAGGCGTGGATGGTGGAGATCTGGGTCTTGTACACCAGGGTGGCCTGCCTCCGCAGGTGGCCGTCGGTGGGCCGCTCCGCCAGCCGGCGGGACAGCTCCTCCACGATCCGGCCCCGCAGCTCGGCGGCGGCGGCCTTGGTGTAGGTGATGACCAGGAAGCGGTCGATGTCCGCCCCCTCCTCCACCCGGGCCAGCAGCCGCTCCACCAGCACCCGGGTCTTGCCCGACCCGGCGGCGGCGGATACCAGCAGACCGCCGCCACGGTTGTCTACCGCGGCCTGCTGTTCACTTGTGAGGGAAAAGGCCATGGCGTACCCTCCTTATTGTTCTTCCCACTTGCGGGCGTGGGCCTCGTCCCACACCGTCCGGTCTCCGACCTGTACCTCGTCCCAGCGGTACACCGGGTTCTTCCCCGCCTTCTTCTGGTCCAGATAGTCCCGCAACACCCGGACGGCCTTGCCCCCCAGCAGCAGGATGGCCACCAGGTTCACCAGGGCCATCAGGCCCATGAGCACATCCGCCAGATCCCACACCATGGAGAAGTTCATCTGGGCGCCGATAAAGATGGCGGCCACGCAGGTCAGGCGGAACACCAGCAGCAGAGGCTTGGAATCCTTGATAAACTTCAGGTTGGATTCGGTATAGTAGTAGTTGCCCACCAGGGAGCTGAAGGCGAACAGGAAGATGGACACGGTGATGAACAGGGGCCCGAAGGCACCCACCTGGGCGTGGACCGCCGCCTGGACGAAGTTCATGCCCTCGGCGTAGGCGTCGATGGGCACCCCGGACAGCAGCAGCATGAAGGCGGTGGTGGAGCAGATGAGGATGGTGTCGATGAACACGGACAGCATCTGCACCAGCCCCTGCTTCACCGGGTGGGACACATCGGCGGCGGCCGCCGCGTTGGGGGCGGAGCCCATGCCCGCCTCATTGGAGTAGAGGCCCCGCTTGATGCCCTGCATGACGCAGGAGGCCCCCACTCCGGCGAACATGGCCTGGGGGTCGAAGGCCTGGGAGAGGATCAGAGAGATCATGTGGGGCACCTGGCCGATGTTCCTGATGGTGATGAACAGGCCCAGGGCGATATAGATGGCGGCCATCACCGGCACGATGCCGGAGGTGATGGCGCTGATGCGCTGCACCCCGCCGAAGATACACACGCCGGTGAGGATGGCCAGCACCGCGCCCACCACAATGGGCCAGATGCTCTCGGAATAGCCGGGCAGGTAGTATTGCAGGGCGGAGCCGGCGTTATAGGCCTGGAGGGCGTTGAAGCCGTAAGCGAAGCAGGCGATGAGCAGTACGGCGAACACCACACCGAACACCCGGCTGCCCAGGGCTTTCTGGATATAGTAGGCCGGGCCGCCCACCCAGTTCTCCCCGTGCTTTTCCTTGTAGCACTGGGCCAGGGTGCTCTCCACGAAGGCGGAGGCCGCCCCGATGATGGCCAGCAGCCACATCCAGAACACCGCGCCGTAGCCGCCGATGAGGGTGGCGGCGATGATGGCGTTGGCCACACCGGCGATGTTGCCGGTACCCACCCGGGAGGCGGTGGAGATCATCAGGGCCTGGAAGGAGGAGATGTCCTTGCCGTCCTTCTTCTTCTCCCCCAGCACCCGCAGGGCCTCGGGGAAGAGCCGGAACTGCACCCCACGGGTGCGAATGGTGAAATATACCCCCGCCGCAATGAGCAGGGCGATGAGTATATAGGTGTACAGAAAGCTGCTGAGATGGCTGAGTATGGCTCCAAACTGGGTCATATGGTCAAGTTTCCTTTCTCTCTTCGGTTTCTTTGGCCACCGCCGTCCAGAAGTCCTCCCCCTTGACGGTGGGCAGCCAGCGCCGGCGGTCGTTCCCCCTGCCCTCTTCAAAGTGGCAGGCGGCGGCGTATTCGCACCACTGGCAGGCGTTGTGGTCCGGCCCCCGCCAGAAGGGGTCGGCGTTGATGTTGCCGGCGGCCAGCTCCCTGCCGATGTCCTCCAGCACCTTCTGGGTGTGCTTGGCCAGCCTGCCCAGCCGCTGGGCGGACACCAGGGCCTCCCCGCTGATGGTGCCGGTGCGGGTCACCCGGACGGGCAGGAAGCGGATGCCCCCCTCCCCCGGGTCCTCCATGGCGGTGAGCACGTCGGGGTCGTCCAGCAGGATGCCCTTCCGACGCAGCTGGGTATCCACCAGCTTCCGGCGCTGGGCATCGCTCATGGCCCGGCTCCCCGCCGCCACCGCGTCCCGGGCGGGCAGGTAGAGCACGCCGGCCCCGGTCACATCCATATTGTAAAGCTCATTTCCTTGCTCCTCCAGAGTAAACAGATAGAGCAGCATCTGCAGGCCCATGCCGTTCCAGATCTCGGTGAGGTCGAAGGATTTCCGGCCGGTCTTGTAGTCCACCACCCGCAGGTAGAGCCGCCCGTCGTGGACCCAGCCGTCCACCCGGTCCACGAAGCCGGATATGCTCACCGTCACCCCGTCCACCGTCAGCTCCACCGGGGGCAGGTCCTGGCCCTTGCCGAAGCCCAGCTCGAAGGAGATGGGCTGGAACTGAGAAGTGCGCAGCTCCTCCGCCACGTTGTCCACCACGGCGTACACCGAGCGGCGCAGCCGCCGGAACAGGTAGCGGAACCGGGCGTTCTCCCCCTCCAGACCGCCCAGGTCCTCCGCCACATAGTCCTCCACCGCCTGGTCACACAGGGCGTGGAGTTCCTCGGGGGACACTTCCTTCACGCCGCCTTTCTCCTTGCACCAGAGCAGCACATGCTCCAGCACGTAGTGGACGAAGGTGCCGTACTCCGGGGCCTGGAACCCGGCGGCCCGGCGGGGCTCCGCCTTCAGGCCGTACTGCATGAAGTAGGAGAAGTGGCAGGCCTTGTACTTGTCCATCCGGGAGGCGGACATGGGCACCCGGCTGCCGTAGAGGGCGTCCACCGCCTGCCGGTGGAGCCGCCCCCGGTCCAGGGAGGCGGCCCTGCGCATCCGCTCCACCAGGGGAGCATAGTCGGGCAGCTGTTCCAGAGCATCTCCCGCCCAGCTCCAGCGGCCCGCCAGCTCCAGGGCAGGCCGGGGCGCGGCCAGCCGGAAGGTGCCGTCCAGCCGTCCCTCCTCCGCCCGTTCCAGCTTGGGGAAGATCAGCTTCAGTTTTTCCGCCAGGAAGGAGGGGCGGCGCTCCGCGCCGTCCGGCCCGGCGGCGGCCCAGCTGACGGAGAACCGCTCCCGGGCCATGGCGCAGCACTCGTACACGATGGTCATTTCCCGGTACAGCTTGTCCCCCAGCTGGGGGGCCAGCTCCAGGCCGTAGGAGGCCAGCAGGCTCCGGTCGTCGTCGTTGAGCAGGCCCGGTGAGGGGGCCGCCGCCGGGATGGCCCCGTCGTCCGCCCCCAGCAGGAACACCGCCCGGTAGCGCTTGTGGGCCAGCCGGGGCATCTCGCCGCAGGTCACCTGATCCAGGGACACGGGGATGGAGCCCACGTCGTACTGGGAGAGCACCAGGGCAAACAGCCGGGCAAACTCCTCCAGCTCCATGGGGCTCTCCCCCAGAATCTGGGCGCACTGCTCCAGGCCCCCGCACAGGATGTCCCACAGCTGGGCGTACTCCTCCGCCAGGGCCTGCTGGCCGTCCTCGCTCAGGGCCTTGGCCCGCTGGGCCAGCCGCTCCGGCACCCCGATGTCCTCCAGCAGCTTGTAAAGGGCTTTTGCCTGCCCCACTCCCGTCTTGTCCTTGTTCTTCCGCAGGGCCTCCAGTGGGCCCACCACCTGCCGCCGCAGGCCCTCCAGCCGCTCCACCAGGGCCTTGTCCTCTGGGGTGAAGGTGCGGCCGTAGCCCTTGGGGTGGTTGGTCCAGGGCTTGGCGCCGGTCCAGGCGCTCCCCTCCAGATTCCAGGTGAGGGCGTAGTTCTCCAGCAGATCCACGTCCTCCTGGCTCAGGTCGGTAAGCCCGGTTTTCAGGTAGCGGAAAATATCGTCGTAGCGATAGCCCCCCGCCGCCGTGTCCAGGGCGGCGGTGATGAGGGCCAGAATGGGCTTTTCCAGAATGTCGCTCATGCGGCTGAGGAACACCGGCACGCCATACCGGGCAAACACCGTCTGGATCAGGCTGCCGCAGCCCTCCATGCTCCGGGCGCACACGGCAATGTCCCGGAAGCGGTAGCCCTCCTCCCGCACCAGGCGCAGGATCTCCGCCGCCGTCCACTCCACCTCGGAGTAGGGGGACAGGGCGGTGAACAGGCTCAGCCCCTCCGGCTGTTCCGGGTAGGGCACAGGCTGGGGAGCGAACAGCTCCCGCTCCAGGTGGGCCAGAGCGGGGCTCCGGACCTCGGCGGGCAGGGGCCGCACCTCCACCTGGGCGGGCACCCCCTGATCCCTGGCCAGCCGGAGCAGCTGGCGGGCGGTGCGGCGGGCGGGGGAGAAGATCCCCGCGCCTCCCTCGTCCTCCTCCAGCCTGTCGCAGGTGAGAGCCACTGTAAGGCTATTGCACTTTCCAGCTATGGCGGCCACCACCTGCCGCTCCTGGGGGGTCAGGTCGGTAAAGCCGTCCAGGTAGAAGTCCTTGTCCTTGGCCCAGTCGGTCCGCTTGAGGACCTCCGCCAGGCGGGTGAGCCTGTCCCGGGGGTCGGCCCCCTGCCGGGCGGTGAGGGCCTCATAGGCGCCGTAGATGAGGGACAGGTCGGCCAGCTTCTCCCCCTCCTCCCCGCCGGTCTCTGTTCCGGCGTTCCACAGCTGCTCCGGGGTGACCCGGCAGGTTTTCAGCTCGTCCACCGTGGCCAGCAGGCCGCTGAGAAAGGCGGGCTTCCGGGAGGGCCGCTGGTAGACCTTCAGCTGGTCCGCCACCGAGCCCAGGGCCATGTGGAGGAGGAGCAAACGGCCGCCGTTGTCCAGAGCGGGGGCGGCCAGGCCGCCGCAGACGGAAAAGACCCGGCTGGCCAGACGGGTGAAGGAGAGCACCTCCGCCCCCAGGGAGACGGAGTTGCCGCCGATGGCGCACAGGGTCCGCTCCATGTCATGGGAGTGCTGTTCCGGCACCACCAGGATCTGGGGGCGGACCTTCGCCGAGGCCGCCATGGTCTCCAGCATGGCCCGGGTCTTGCCTGATCCCGACCGGCCCAGCAGCAGCTTCAGCATACCGGATCTCCTCCTTTTTTGCAGAATGATTTATTATACCATAGCTTGCCCAAAAGCAAAAGCCGTGTCATACCCTATTTGACAACAGATGGGAACTATGCCATACTAAATTTTAGAAATGCGGGTGCTCCACAGCCCGCCGGGATCGGAGATGACAGATATGTATCAGCGCAAGCCCTCCCTCTCTGTACGCCTGCTGGCACTGACCCTGCTCGTTTCTCTGCTGCTCACATCCACAGTCTTGGCTGCCGATGCGCCCAAAAAGCCCGCCATCACGGCGGACAGCGCCATCGTCATCGACTACGACACCGGCGAGACTTTATACGAAAAGGACGCCGACACCATGCGGGTGCCCGCGTCCATGACCAAGGTGATGACCGCCTACATCATTTTTGAGGAGCTGGAGGCGGGCAATCTCACTCTGGACACCATGGTGCCCGTCAGCAACACCAATGCCGACCGCTCCCGCAGCTCCAGCTACCCCGCCATCGTGCCTCTGCCCTACGGCAAGTCCCAGTCGGTGGACACGCTGCTCAAGCTGATCCTCATCCCCTCCGCCAGCGCCAGCTGCATCGTCATGGCCGACTACATCTCCGGCAGTGAGGCCGCCTTCGTCCAGCGGATGAACGAGACCGCCAAGCGGCTGGGCATGACCGCCGAATACAAGAACTGCCACGGGGCCCACGTCCACTATCTCACCGCCCGCTCCCAGGCCATTCTGGTGCGGGAGTTCATCCGCCGGTTCCCCCAGGTGCTGGAGTACACCTCCATGACCGGGGTGACCTTCAACGGCAAATACTACCCCAACACCAACAAGCTGCTGCCCGGCCTGGACTACGCCTATGACGGGGTGGACGGCTTCAAGACCGGCACCATCACCGCCGCGGGCTACTGCCTCAGCGCCACCGCCGTGAAAAACGGCCGGCGGATCATCAGCGTGGTGATGCACGCCGACGACGACAAGACCCGCCACACCGACAGCACCGCCCTGCTGGACTACGGCTTCGCCATGCTGGAGTACCAGTCCCCCTATACCGACGTGGCCTACCACTGGTGCCGGGAGGACGTGGCCGCTCTGAAGGACCTGGGGGTAGAGCTCCACGCCGACGGGGAGACCTTCCGGCCGGACGCCGACGTGACCCGGGCGGAGTTCACCGCCATGCTGTACACGGCGCTGGAACAGTCCGGCGCTCTGCCGGAGGCACCGGCGGCGGAGACAGAGGAAGCGGAGGCTCCCCTCTTTGCCGACACGGAGGGCCACTGGGCCCAGGCCTACATTGAGAAGGCCACCGGGCTGGGCCTGATCTCGGGCACCGGAGCCGACACCTTCTCCCCCGACCGCTCCATCACCCGGCAGGAGATGATGGTGCTCATCGACCGGTGTGTGGACCTGCCCGATGAAAACGGGCTGGGCTTCTCCGACGACGGGCAGATCGCCTTCTGGGCCCTGGAGGCCGCCGCCCGCACTGCCGCCGCCGGTCTGTTCCAGGGGGACAACGGCAGGCTGATGCCCACCGGCACCGCCTCCCGGGCTCAGGCCGCCGCCGTCATCAGCCGGGTACTGGCCCTGACTGCCTGAGGAAGGAGGGAACCACCCCATGCGCCGAGGTCTTTTCCTGGCCTGCACGCTGGCCCTGACCTTCGGGCTGGCAGCCTGCACCCACCGGGAGCCCCAGCCCGCCCCGTCCGACACCTGTTTCTTATACACATTCGGCGCTGCCGACGAGTCCCCTTGTGGTTGTTTTCGCGGGCGTCGGGTTGTTCACAAAAAAAAATCTACTGTAATTTATTGTCATCACTGCTGCCACACACAGATAGTATGGCGTACGCCATCTCTACTCAGTACGTCACANACCTACCCCCACACCGTCTGCAGAGCCCACCCCCACACCGGAGCCTACGCCCCCGGTCTTTGACGAAGATCACACTCTGGACCGGGACCTGCCCAAGCTGACCTCGGCCGGGCTGGAGCTGCCCGTCTACGGAGCCACCGGCTGGGCGGCGGTGGAGATCGGGCTGTATGAGGCCATTCCCACACCCACTCCCACTCCGACACCGACACCCACACCCACACCGACACCGGTGCCGACACCCACACCGGTGCCGTCGGAGGAACCGTCCCTCACCCCGTCTCCCGCTCCGGAACCCTCTGCCAGCCCGGAGCCGGTCCCTGAGACCCCCGCCCCGGCGGTCACTGTCTCCCTGCTCTCCGCCCCGGTGGCCACACCTGCTCCCACCCCCGACCCCTTTGCCGGGGCCATGGCAGTGCTGTCCCCGGGGGATTCCTTCACCATCCTCAGCGAGAAGGGGAACTGGTGGAAGGTGTCCTCCTCCCACGGCACCGGCTGGGTGGACCACCGGTTCTGCCTGATCAACCTGCCAGACGTAGTGCCCTCCATGGTGTATGACGCCACCAACTCCTATTCCTCCCGGTACGTCAGCTCCGGGAAGGAGATCCCCGGCATCACCGGGGAGGCGCTGTACCAGGGCAAGGTGTACAATCCCCGGTTCGACCGGGAGCAGTACCTGATGCCGGTGCTCTACCACACCGCCAAAAAGGTGTGCGCCGCCCAGCAGGAGGCCCTGGTCCAGGGCAACAGCCTGAAGCTCTACGAGGGCTACCGCCCCTATTCCGCCCAGCGGGCGGTGGTGAAGGCCCTGAGCGCTCTGGCGGAATCCGATCCGGAGGTGAAGGCCGGCATCACCACCAAGCCCTGGACCATGACCTACTTCATCAGCACCGGCTACTCCAACCACCAGAAGGGGCTGGCGGTGGATGTGAGCCTGGTCAGGGTGAGCCGCACCGAGACCCGCTCCACCGGCGGATACCGCTACCTGGTGCCGGTGGAATATGAGGAGTACCAGATGCCCACCCCCATGCACGAGCTGAGCATGGCCTCCGCCTCCACCACCGGGCCGGGACAGGACACCCTGGCGGACACCATGAACGGGCCCGCCCTGGCCCTGCGGGGCTACTTCGGCAAGGCGGGGATGACCCCCCTGGAATCGGAGTGGTGGCACTTCAACGACTACGCCGCCCGCACCGCCGCCGGCGGGATCACCGGCACCGGCGGATTTGAGGTGACACGCTGCCGCAGCGCCGCCCCGGGATAGCAAAAAAGTCCGGACCCTGACGGGTCCGGACTTTTTGATTGGAGATTTACTGGGCCTCGTAGACCGCCTTCATGCCCCGGTAGGTCATATAGCAGTCCAGCTTGGACACGGTCTCGAAGGGGGAGTGCATGCTCAGCACAGGCACGCCGGCGTCGATGGTGTCGATGTCACGCTCGGCCATATAGGCGGCCACAGTGCCGCCGCCGCCGGCGTCCACCTTGCCCAGCTCGGCCATCTGCCACACCACGCCCTGGGCGTCCAGCACCTTGCGGACATAGGCCACCAGCTCGGCGGAGGCGTCGGAGCAGCCGGACTTGCCCCGGGCGCCGGTGTACTTGCACAGGCCCATGCCGTAGTTCACCCGGGCGCTGTTGCGCTTCTCATACACGTCGGCGAAGTTGGGGTCAAAGGCCGCGGTCACGTCGGCGGACAGGCAGAAGGACTTCTCATAGCAGGCCTTCAGGGACACCCGCTGGGCGTCGCACAGGTCGCTCATAAAGGTGTCGAAGGCGGCGGACTTCATGCCGGTGACGCCGGTGGAGCCGATCTCCTCCTTGTCGGCCAGCATGCACACGGCGGTGCGGGCCGGAGTGCCCAGGGCCAGCAGGGCGGCCAGGGAAGCAAAGCCGCACACCCGGTCGTCATGGCCGTAGGCGCCGATGAGGGAGCGGTCAAAGCCGATGTCCACGGCCCGGAAGGCGGGCACGGCGGACAGCTCGGCGGAGATGAAGTCCTCCTCCACGATACCGTACTTCTGATTCAGCAGGTCCAGGATGGCCAGCTTCACCCGGTCGGAGCCCTCGTCGTCCTTGAAGGGGCGGCTGCCGATGAGCAGGTTCAGGCTCTCGCCGGGGATGGCCTCGCCCAGAGGCTTCTTGGACTGCTCAGCACCCAGGTGGGGCAGCAGGTCGTCGATGGTGAACTGGGGCTCGTCCGCGCCGCAGCCGATGGCCACCGTCACGGTGGAGCCGTCCTTCAGGGCGATGACGCCGTGGAGCTCCAGGGGGATGGTCACCCACTGGTACTTGCGGATGCCGCCGTAATAATGGGTCTTGAAGAAAGCCATCTCGGCGTCCTCATACACCGGGTTGGGCTTCAGATCCAGGCGGGGAGAATCGATGTGGGCCGCGCCGATGTTGGCGCCCTCGCTGAGGGGACGGCTGCCGATGACGGCCAGCATGATGGCCTTGCCGCGGTTGGCACGGTACACCTTGTCGCCGGGATTCAGCGCGGTGCCCCGGACATAGGGCTTGAAGCCGTGCTGCTCGGCCAGACGGATGGTCTCCGCCACGCACTCCCGCTCGGTCTTGCCCGCATCCAGAAACTTCTTATAGTCCTCGCAGTAGGTGTTCAGGTCGGCCTCCTCCTGCGCGCTCAGCCGGTCATAGCCGTTCTTGGGCTGGTAGAGCAGGGCTTCACGCCGCAGCTCACCCTGGGTCTTCTGCTTTTCTTCCATAATGTGGTTCCTCCTATATTTGATTTTCCTCGTGATCCAACCATGGGCCGAACAGCGCCAGCGCCTGGTCCTCGAAGGCCTTGGGGTCCTGGCCCCCGTTCTCCAGGATGTGGGTGCACCGGCTGCGGAAGAACTCGTCTCCCTGCTGGGCCTCCACCCGCTTGCGGGCGTACTCCTCCGAAATGCCCTCCCGGGCCATGATCCGGCGGACCCGCACTTCCTTGGGCGCCAGAACGCCTACCACCGCGTCGCAGCCCTCCGCCGCGCCGCTCTCAATGAGGGCGATGGCGTCGATGGCCACGGCGGGCCGTCCCTCCGCCTCCGCCCGGGCCGCCTGCCGGTCGATCTCCGCCAGGACAAACCTGTGGGTGATGGCGTTCAGGTCGGACAGGGCCTGCGGATCGGCAAACACCACGTTGCCCAGGGCTTTTCGGTCGATCTTTCCCTGATCGTCCAGGATGCCGGTGCCGAACCGCTCCGTCAGCGCCTCCTTCATGGGCGCGCTGGATTCCAGCAGATCGTGGTACACCGCGTCCGCGTCGATGACGTGGGCGCCCAGACTGGTCAGGGCGTTGAGGGCTGTGGTCTTACCCGCCCCGGTGGGGCCGGTGATGCCGATACGCTTCATGGCTGTTCGCCTCCAGCAGTTAGTATAACACATCAGACAAATGGTGTGTGAGAAATTTGTAAATTCAGTGGTCGGAGGCGTGACCGTATCCATGGCCATGGCCCTGACCCTGGCCTTGACCCTGACCCTGGCCGGAGGCGTTCCCGGCCCCCGCCTGTCCGCAGTGGACGTTCTGCCGCCCGGCGGCACAGTGCTGCGCCCCCTCCAGCAGGCGGCCGCACTGGGTCTCGTCCCCGGACACGGTGATGGACACCGGCTGGCCGCTGTCCCAGCTGTCCAGCAGCAGCTCCAGGGCCTGGGCGTAGCTGAGGAAGCGCAGGCTCCCCGCCAGTGTATCATCCTCACACTGTACCCCCACCACCTGGTCGAAGCGGTTGATCTCCAGCTCCAGGCTGGTGTCCCCCTCCACGCTGATGGCGGAGGTGGGCACGAAATAGGCCCAATAGCCCCCGATCAGGGCGACCAGCAGCACCACGCAGGCTGCCAGAGCGCCCAGCCGCCGGGGGGCGGCGCGTCGATGCCTGGCCCGGTCCAGAAAAGCCCGGGTCTCCTCCTTCTGGGCCCCGGTGGCCCGGACCTGGTCAAAGGCCTCTCTGATCCGCTCATCCATCCGCCTCACCTCCCAGTATGGTCTTGAGCTTCTCTCTGGCACGGGTCAGGTCGGTGTAGACGGTGTTCACGTTCCTGCCCAACAGCTTGCTCATCTCCGGAGCGGTATATCCCTCATAGTAGTGGAGGTATATGACCTCCCGGTACTTCCGGGGCAGGGACAGCACCGCGCGGAGCACCTCCCCGCTTTCCCCCTGGGGGGCGGGCAGGTCCCGCACCTGGTCCAGAGAAACGGTACGCCTGCGGAACACGCTTTTCAGCACGTCCCGGCAGGCGTTGATGGTGACCCGGATGAACCAGGCCTTTTCATGCTCCCGGCTCTCGAAGTCGGCGGTATGGAGGAGATACTTCAAAAACACCGTCTGAAAGATGTCCTGAGTATCCGCCTCGTTTTTCAGATGGATCATGCACAGCCGCCGGACGGTATCTCCATACCGCTCGATGGCCTCGTTGGTCTCCCGCTCGCTCCGCATCCGGTCTCCCGTCCTCTTTTCTTACCAGCGGCAGCCGTGGCAGCCGTGACCGGCCCCGGACCGGCAGCCCAGGCCCGTTCCGTAGTTGTCGCACACCCCGTCGCCGTCGGCGTCCACATAGCAGGCGCCCCGGTTATCACAGATCCCGTCGCCGTCGGTGTCCGCGTAGCAGACACCCCGGTTGTCACAGATCCCGTCCCCGTTGGCATCCACATAGCGGGAATAGTTGGCCATGTGGTGCCGTCCTCCGGCGGCAAAGGCGGTGGTGACCCCCAGGGCCAGCACGACGGCGGCGGCAACGGCTGCGATCCTGATTTTCTTCATCATCATTTCCTCCTTATGAATAGGGGCTGATTGACCCGTCTCACTGACAATACGACGGAGCAGGCCCCATCCATTCATCGGGAGGAAAAAATTTTTTATGTCTCGTCCGCCGCGTCCACGATGTGGAAGCCCGCCGCCTTGTTCAGGCGGTTGGACACCGCCAGGCCGATGCCCTCCGGATCGGGGCACTGGGCCCAGATGTGGACCACATCGGTACCGTCAAAGTACCGCAGGGCGTCGAATACCCGCCGGGCCTGTTCCGCCACGTCGTCCTTGGGCCCGATGGGCTCCACCGGATGGCCCTCGAACAGGGGCACGAACTCGTTGAAACAGATCACCCCGTCCCCGTCGGTGAGGTGGCGGCGGATGTACCGGGCGGCGTCGGCGGGATCTCCCCGCACCACAGTCACCGGGGCCTTGGGGGCGTAGTGGCGGTACTTCATGCCGGGGGCCTTGGGGTGCTCACCGGCCCCCATGAGCCGGGTCACCGCCGGGTCCACCGCCACCTCCCCCAGCACTTCTTCCAGCTGCTCCAGGGTGATGCCGCCGGGCCGCAGCAGCCGGGGCGGCTGCTCGGTGAGATCGATGATGGTGGATTCCACCCCCACCGCGCAGGGGCCGCCGTCCACGATGCCGTCGATCTTGCCGTCCATGTCCTCCAGCATGTCCGCCATGTTGGTGGGGCTGGGCCGGCCGGAGGTGTTGCCCGAGGGGGCGGCCACCGGCAGGTCGGCGGCGGCGATGATGGCCCGGCACACCGGGTGGGCTGGGCAGCGCATCCCCACCGTGTCCAGCCCGGCGGTGACGGCGTCGGGGACGATGGGCTTGCGCTTCAGGATCATGGTCATGGGACCGGGCCAGAACCGCTCCGCCAGGGCGTAGGCGGCGGGCGGAATATCCTCGCAGTACCGCTCCAGCCAGTCCGCCGTGGGGATGTGGAGGATCAGGGGATTGTCCTGGGGTCGGCCCTTGGCCTCAAAGATGTGGGCCACCGCCTCAGAATTCAGGCCGTCGGCCCCCAGGCCGTACACTGTCTCGGTGGGGATGCCCAGCAGGCCCCCCCGCCGCAGGATCTCCGCCGCCTGCTCCGTCTGGTCGGCGGTCAGTCGCTGTGTGTTCACGCTGCTCGCCCCGCTTCTCAGAAAGAACGGCGGCGGCGGATAACGCGCCGGGTCCGGCCGGGCTGCACGATGGTCAGGATGCCCGCCGCCAGCAGAGCGGCGCCCGCCACCACATTCAAAATCCCAATGGCAATTTTCATAAAGGTGCTCCTCCTTTTACTCGTAGATGCCCACCGGCGTGCCCGCCAGCTCGATGGTGGTATCGGGGGCAAACTGCGCCTTCTGCAGATAGTTCTTCACGGTGAGGATACCGTACTTGGGGTTGACCTTCTCGTCCTCCAGCTCCAGCTCGATGAACTCCGGGCCGGAACCGGTGAGCCAGCCGTCGTCCTCCAGCAGGTCGGCCAGGTCGGATTTGACCGCGTCCAGAGACAGCTTCTCCGGGATAGCGGTAAAGTGAATGATCAGTTCCATTGTTGTGTACCTCCTATATGATGCTCACATATCCTGGCTGTGTTTCAGCCGCTCGGCCTGGTCGGCCGTAATGAGGGAATCGATGATCTCGTCCAGGTCGCCGTTCATGACGCTCTCCAGCTTGTACAGGGTCAGGCCGATGCGGTGGTCGGTGAGCCGGCCCTGGGGGAAGTTGTAGGTACGGATGCGCTCGTTGCGCATGCCGGTGCCCACCTGGCTGCGGCGCTCATCGGTGACCGCCTGCTCCTGCTCCCGCACCTTCTCCTCGTACAGGCGGGACCGCAGCAGCTGCATGGCCTTGTCCCGGTTCTGGAACTGGCTGCGCTCCTGCTGGCACTCCACCACCGTGCCGGTGGGCTTGTGGATGAGCCGCACGGCGGAGGAGGTCTTGTTCACGTGCTGGCCGCCCGCGCCGGAGGAGCGGAACACCTGCATCTCGATATCGGCGGGGTTGAGCTCAAAGTCCACCTCATCCACCTCGGGCAGCACCGCCACGGTGGCGGTGGAGGTGTGGATGCGGCCGCCGGATTCGGTCTCGGGCACCCGCTGGACCCGGTGGACCCCGCTCTCAAACTTCAGGCGGGAGTAGGCCCCGTCCCCCTCGATGGTGAAGCAGATCTCCTTCACACCGCCCAGCTCGGTCTCGTTCACCGAGTCCACCTCCACCTTCCAGCGGCGCTGGTCGGCGTACATGGAGTACATGCGGAACAGGGAGTGGGCAAACAGGGCGGCCTCCTCGCCGCCCACCCCGGCCCGGATCTCCACGATGACGTTCTTGTCGTCGTTGGGGTCACGGGGGAGCAGCAGGATGCGGATCTCATTCTCCAGCCGGGCCTGCTCCTCCTTGGCCTGCTGGAACTCCTCCTTGGCCATATCCCCCAGCTCCGGGTCGCTCATCAGCTCCTCCGCGTCTGCCATGTCCTGCTGACAGCGCAGCCAGCTCCGGTAAGCGGTGACCACCGGCTCCAGCTCCCGCTGCTCCTTATTCAGTTTGGCCACCAGAGCCGGGTCCCCGTAGGTCTCCCCCGCCCCCAGCTGGGCCTCGATGTTGGAAAAGCGCAGATCCAGCGCGCTCAGTTTTGCCTGCATATCCAAACTCTATCACCTGTCGAACACAAAGGATTTCACCAGGGCAAGGGGCTCCCGGAGATACATCTTCAGACGGGAGGGCACGTGGGAACTGGGTGCCGCCAGGGTGGACAGGGCGCACTCTCCCTCCCACGCCCGGCTCCACAGCATCCGCACCCGGGTCAGGTGGAAGCCGTTGGACACCACCACCACTTCGCCGGTGTCCACATTCTTCTCCCGCAGCAGTTCCTGGGTGTATCGAATGTTCTCCCAGGTGTTGGAGGACTGATCCTCCATGAGGATCTGGTCCCCGTCCACGCCCTGCTCCGTCAGATAGTCATACATGCACCGGGCCTCGCTGACGGGCTCGTCGGCTCCCTGGCCGCCGGACACCACGATGGTCAGATCCGGGTGGTCCTCCAGATAGTCCAGCGCCTTGTCCAGCCGGTCCTGGAGCAGCACCGACGGCCCCCAGGGCTTCACCTGGCAGCCCAGGATGACCATCACCCGGGGATCGCCCTGAATGTGGTCGTAGGAGCCGTAGAGCACCGCCCCGAACAGGGCGCCGAAAACCAGCACCCCGGCCAGGATCAGGCCCAGCAGCACCTTGAGCCACAGGGGCTTCCGCTTCCCCTCATAGGGGTGGCAGTACTGCTTCTTTCTCACCCCTTGGCCTCCTCCAGCTCCGCCGCCAGCTTCTCCCACTGGGTATAGAGGGTGGCGATCTCCTCCTCCATGGCCTTCTGCTCCTCGTACACCTTCTGGAGCTCCAGGTAGTTGGAGGCCACCTCCTCGGCCTTGAGAGACAGCTCATACTGCTTCTCCTCCGCCTTGGCCACCGCCCGCTCCGCCGCGGCCACCTGCTTCTCCAGCTCCTTGGTGCCGCCGGGGCGCTTGGGCTTCTCCTTTTTGGGCTTCTCCGGCTCCGCCTTCACAGGGGCGGCCGCCTGATTCTTGGCCCGCTCCCGGGCCGCCCGGAACTCCTCAAAGGTGCCCCGGAAGTCGGTGATGTGCCCGTCCTCCAGCATCCAGATCCGGGTGGCGAACTGCTTGATGAAGTAGCGGTCATGGGAGACGAAGAGCAGGTTGCCCTCGTATTCGCTCACCGCGTCCTCAATCCACTCCCGGCTGGCGATATCCAGATGGTTGGTGGGCTCGTCCAAAATCAGCAGGTTGATCTTCTCGTCCATCAGCATGCACAGCCGCAGGCGGCTCTGCTCGCCGCCGGACAGGGCGGACACCGGCTTGAACACGTCCTCCCCCCGGAAGTTGAAGGCGGCCAGCCGGTTGCGGGCGGTCTGGGTGGAGCAGTCCTGATCGTAGATCATGGTATCCACCAGGTTGCGCTCCGGGTGGGAAAAGTGGATGATCTGCGGCAGGTAGCCCACCTTTACAGTGGGCCCCATCCGCAGCTTTCCGCTGTCCGGCTCCTCCTCCCCCAGCAGGATCTTCAGCAGGGTGGACTTGCCGGTGCCGTTGTCGCCCAAGAGGCCGATGCGCTCGCCTCCCACCACCTCCAGATTGACGTGGTCAAAGAGGGTGCGGCCGTCAAAGGACTTTTTCAGTTCCTTGATGGTGAGCACCTCGTCCCCCCGGAACTCCCGCTCCCCGAACTTCACGTCCAGGCGGCGCTCCTTGGTGGGCTTGTCGGTGGTGCGCATCCGCTCGATGCGCCGCTCCATGGACTGGGCCCGCTTGAAGGTCTTGTCCATGCCGGAGTAGGCCCACACCCGCAGCTGCTCGGCGGCCTTCTCCAGCTGCTCGATCTTGGCCTGCTCCTTCTCGTACTGCTTCAGCTTCTCCTGATAGCGGCGCTCCTTCTCCTCCACATAGAAGGAGTAGTTGCCCGCGTAAAACTCCGCCTTGCCGTCCTGGATCTCGATGATCCGCTTCACCACCCGGTCCAGGAACCAGCGGTCGTGGGAGATGGCCAGCACGGTGCCCTTGTACTTGTCCAGGTACTCCTCCAGCCACTCGGTGGCCCGCAGGTCCAGGTGGTTGGTGGGCTCGTCCAGCAGGAGGATGTCGGTATCCTCCAGAATCAGCCGGGCCAGGTTCACCCGGGTCTTTTCCCCGCCGGACAGGGAGGAAAAAAGCTGGTTCCGCATGTCCTGGGAAATCTCCAGGCCGTTGCACACCTTGTTCAGGGGGGTGGTGGTGTCGTACCCGCCTCCCGCCTCGAAAGCGGCGGTCAGGGCGTCGTACCGGCGCAGCAGGGCGGGATCGCTGTCCCCCGCCATCCGCTCCGTCAGCTCCTCCATTTCCTTCTCCATGTCGTGGAGCCGCTGGAAGGCGGTCTGGAGCACATCCTCCACGGTGTACTCCGGCGGATACACCGGGATCTGGGAGATGAGCCCCAGGCCCTTGCCGGGGGCAATGTGGATTTCCCCCTCGTCCCAGTCCAGCTCCCCGGTGAGCATTTTGAACAGGGTGGTCTTGCCCGCGCCGTTCTTGCCCAGCAGGCCCACACGCTCCCCCTGGTCCACCTGGAAGGTGAAGCCGTCCAATATTTTTTTGCCTACCTCGAACTCCTTGGACAGGTTCGAGACCGCGATATCGATCATCTTATGTTTACTCCCGCGCTCAGTTGTGTTATATTGGAACCGCAACAAAGAATGGAGGTCATTCCTATGGACGCGATTCGTTGGGAAGGAAATACCCTTTACTTACTGGATCAGACCAAGCTCCCGGTGGAGGAGGTCTGGCTGCCCTATACCGACTACCGGCCGGTGATCGACGCCATCCGCACCATGGTGGTGCGGGGCGCCCCCGCCATCGGCGTCACCGCCGCCTACGCCTACTGTCTGGCCGCCCTGGAGGGTGCCGACCTGAAGCAGGCCAAAGAAGCCCTGGCCGCCAGCCGTCCCACGGCTGTCAACCTGTTCTGGGCCCTGGAGCGAATGGCCAAAAAGGCGGAGAACTGCAATGGTGACCCGGAAACCCTCATCGCCGAGGCTGTCGCCATCCACCAGGAGGATGTGGCTATGTGTAAGGCCATGGGCCTTTACGGTGCGGCGGTGGTCCCCGACCACGCCCGCATCCTCACCCACTGCAATGCAGGCGCTCTGGCCACTGGCGGCTACGGCACCGCGCTGGGTGTTATCCGGGCGGCCCACGAGCAGGGGAAAGTAGAAATGGTTTACGCCGATGAGACCCGGCCTCTGCTCCAGGGCGCCCGGCTCACCGCCTATGAGCTGGTCACCGACCATATCCCCGCCACCCTGATCGCCGACAATATGGCGGCCAGTCTGATGGCCAAGGGGAAGATCGACATGGTGGTGGTGGGCTGCGACCGGATGGCGGCCAACGGCGACTTCGCCAACAAGATCGGCACCTACTCGGTGGCGGTGAACGCCCACCATCACGGGGTACCCTTCTATGTGGCCCTCCCCTGCTCCACCATCGACCTGTCCATCCCGGACGGCTCCGGCATCCCCATTGAGGAGCGGGACCCCGACGAGGTGCGCACCCTGTACGGGGTCCAGACCGCCCCCAGGACGGTGGAGGTGTACAACCCCGCCTTTGACGTGACCGACCACAGTCTGGTCACCGGCATCATCACCGAGAAGGGGGTCATCTACCCGCCCTTCAAGGAGAATCTGCAGAAGCTGTTCGGATAAGGACGGGCGCGCAGTGCGCGCCCGCCCAGGCCGCAGGACAAATGTCCTGCGGCCTTTTTTATGCCTCTTTGGTGATGGTCAGCAGGTACTCCACCAGTTCCTCCAGCTCCATGCCCCGGGAGGCCTTCACCAGGATGGTGGCGTGGGGCTGCACCAGATCGTCCAGCACCGGCTTGGCCTTCTCCTTGGTCTCGCAGTAGAAGCAGTGGGGCACCCCCGCCTCCTTGGCGGCGGTATAGATATGCTTGGCCAGCTCGCCTACCGCTACCAGGCAGTTGATCCCGGCCTTGGCCAGGTACTCCCCGATGCCGGCGTGGAGGGCGGGGGCCAGGGGGCCCAGCTCAAACATGTCACCCAGCACCGCCGCCTTGAAGCCGCCCTTGGCGTTGGAGAGCACCTCCACCGCCGCCCGCATGGACTGGGGATTGGCGTTGTAGGTGTCGTTGAGGATGGTGATGTCGTCCTGACGGTGCAGGATGTTCATCCGCATCTTGGTGGGGGCAAAGTGGAGCACGCCGTTGGCGATCTCGTCAGGGGTGAGGCCGAAGTGCTCCCCCACGGCGGCGGCCATCAGGGTGGGATAGATCATATGCTCCCCCAGGGCGGGGATCTCCACCTGGAACTGGCCCCGGGGAGTGGTCACCTTGCAGGTGAGCCGGCTCTTGCCGTCGCTGCTCAGGTCGCTGGCCCGGTAGTCCAGATTTTCGGCCGCTCCCACCCGCAGGAAGGAGAAGGGCAGCTTGCCCGGCAGGGTGTTCAGCAGGGGATCGTCCCCGTTGATGATGGCCAGGGCGTCCGCCTTGGCGTGGTGGAAGATCTCGCTCTTGGCCTCCAGGATCTTCTCCCGGGAGCCGAAGTACTCAATGTGGGAATCCCCGATGTTGGTCATCAGGATCACATCCGGCTCCACAATAGCGGAGAGGTAGTCGATCTCCCCGGCGTGGTTCATGCCCAGCTCCAGCACCGCCAGCTGATGCTCCGGCTTCAGCCGCAGCAGGGTCATGGGCACCCCGATGTCGTTGTTCAGGTTGCCCTCAGTCTTGAGCACGCTGTACTTCTCACCCAGCACCGCCGCCACCATGTCCTTGGTGGTGGTCTTGCCCACCGAGCCGGTGATGGCGATCACCGGGATGGGGAACTTGGCCTTGTAGTACTTGGCCAGATCCCGCAGGGCCTTGTGGGTGGAATCCACCTTGATATAGAATTTTCCCGGCAGATAGCTCTCCCGCTCCCGCTGGGTGAAGCACCCGGCGGCGCCTCCCTCCAGGGCGGCGTTGATATAGGCGTGGCCGTCGAACCGCTCCCCCACCAGGGGCACAAACAGAGATCCGGCGTGGATGGTACGGCTGTCGGTCTCCACCCGGCTGACGGTGCGCTTCAGGTCACCGAACTCTCCCAGCAGGCTGCCGTGTACTGCCTCCAGGATCTCTCCTATGGTCATGGGCTCCATAACTAGCTTCCTCTCTACTTCTCTTCTGTCCTGTTACCGGCCCTGCCGGCGGGCCTCCAGGGAGGCCTCCACGATCCGGCGGCACAGCTCGTTGTAGTTGATGCCCACCGCGGCCGCCTCCTGAGGCAGCAGGCTGGTGGGGGTCATGCCGGGCAGGGTGTTGATCTCCAGGAACCAGGGCTCCCCGTCCTCGGTGACGATGAAGTCCGCCCGGGAGTAGACACTCAGCCCCAGGGTCTCATACACCCGCAGGGCGGCGGCGCGCAGCTTCTCCTCGGTCTCCGCCGGGATCTCCGCCGGGCACACCTCCAGGGCCGCGCCGGGCTGGTACTTGTTGGCGTAGTCGTAAAAGCCCTCCTTGGGGATGATCTCGATGGAGGGCAGGGCCTTGTCCTCCAGGATGCCCACCTGGATCTCCCGGCCCTTGATGTACTCCTCCAGCACCGTGCGGCCGCCCAGCTCCAGACCGTCGGTGAGGGCCTTCCGCAGCTCGTCGGCGGTATAGGCGATGGACACGCCGATGGAGGAGCCGCTTGCCACCGGCTTCACCACCAGGGGCAGACGGGCGTTCTTCACCAGGCCGTCGATGTCCTCGGCCTTGTACGCCACCGTCTTCCAGCCGGGGGTGGTCACCACGTCCTCCACCAGCCGCTTGGTCATGTCCTTATCCATGGCGATGGCGCTGCCCAGGTAGCCCGCGCCGGTATAGGGGATCCCCATCAGCTCCAGCGTGGCCTGGACCCTGCCGTCCTCGCCGCAGGAGCCGTGGAGGGCCAGGAACACCAGGTCGGCCATCTGGCACAGCTCCAGCACGTGGGGGCCGAAGGTGCTCCGGCTGTCCCCGGGACGGCTGGCGCGCACCTGGTCCAGGTCGGGGGCCTGACGGCTCACCTTCTTGAAGGATTCGGGCACCGGGGCGTCGAAAAAGCCCTCGTCCGACTGCTCGGTTCCGAAGAACAGGTCCACCAGTCCCGCCCGGTGGCCCAGACCCCGCAGGGCCTCCGTCACCATGGCGCCAGTGGAAAGGGACACGTTCCGCTCCGGGGAAAGGCCGCCGGCCAATACAACGATCTTCATATTCACACCTCGTCAGAGAGAAAAGTACTCTCCAGTATCATATGCGCTAACACTATATTATAACATACCTTCCCGCCATACTCAACCGTCATTCCCCCTTTTTGGTCCGCTCTCACCAAAAAAGGACCGGGCCCCCAAAGGCCCGGTCCCCCGGTTCAGAACCAGCCGGTATCCCGGCTGTCCAGCAGCTCCAGCGCGGAGCACAGCAGCTGGGCCGCCTCTCCACGGGTCAGCTGAGTGCTCAGGCTGTCCGCCCCGTCCAGCACCCCGCAGGTGGACAGGTTGGCCGCCGACTGGGCGGCCCAGGCCGGCGTATCCGACCCGGCAAAGGTCTGGGCGTCCACATCGGTGACCTGAAGGGCCCGGTCCAGCAGCACCGCAGCCTCGGCGGCGGTCACCGTGTCCTCCCCCCGGAACACCACCTGGCCGTCCCCGTCCAGGCTGCCCTGGATCAGACCGCTCTTCAGGGCGGAGGCCACATAGGGCTTGGCCCAGGTCTGGATGACCTCATCGTCGGCAAAGCCGGTGCGCTCCACCCCCTCCAGGGCGTCCAGCCCCGCCGCATCCATCACCATGGCCACAAACTGGCTTCGGGTGACAGGTGCGTCAGGCTGGAAGAAGTAGGACCCGTTCATGCACTCCCCTACAAAGATGCCCTCCTCCGCCAGGCGGATGGCCGCCTTGTGGGCGGGATCGCCGTCCAGGTCGGAATAGGTCACCTTGGTGTCGGGCTTTTCGATCTTCACCTTCACCGTGGCCGGATCGGAGGAATTGCCCATCTCGTCCACCGCCACATAGGTGAAGGTGTCCTTCCCCGTCTTATTCTCATAGGGGGTGTAGACAAAGGTGCCGTCCTCCTGGACGGTGACCGCCCCCCGGGCGGGCTTCTTCACCACGTGGTAGGTCAAAAGGTCGCCCTCCGGGTCCACCCCGTCGAACCGCTCGGTAATGGCTACATTTTTATAGGTGGTCAGCTCCAGGTCCCGGGCCACCGGGGCCCCGTTTTCCTCGGTGAGCAGGAACAGGTCGGCCGACGTCTCCGCTCCGCTGATGCCGTCGCTGAACACCGGCAGGAACCTGAACCGTGCGGCAGAGGCATTGACGGCGTCTTTTGCGGTATAGGTCAGTCCGTCCACCGCCTCCATGGAAATCACGTCTCCCACCCGCAGCAGCTGGCCGCCCAGGGTCAGGGTACCCGCCTGGCTGTCGGGCAGGGCGGAGATCACGATGGCGTCCAGTTCACCGCCGTCGGTGAGAAAGTCGGTCTGAGCAAAGGTGAGCTGCTCCCCGGCGGGGGCATTTTTCACCAGATCGTAGGCCACGGGGACCTCCTCCGTCCCCTCGTCGAAGAAGATGGCCGAGGCCGGCAGGGCGGCGGAGAGCAGCAGCGCCGCCGTCACCGCCGCGGTCAGGATGCGGTATTTCAATTGGATGACCTCCTTGTTTGGTAATCGTCCATAGTCTCTGCCAAAAGGTCCAGAATATGCGCGCTCTGCCAGGGAAAAATCCCTCTTGACAAACGGAGAAAAATCGTGTATTATCCTCATTGTTGTAAAGCTTTGAAACTTTACTTCCTTTACAGAACCACCAGAGGTCCGGAAGGAGGCTGCGGGATGAAAAATCAGGCATACCGTATGGCGCTGCTGTATGATTTCTACGGCGACATGCTGACCGACCGACAGAAGGAGTTCTACGACCTTTATTACAATGAGGACCTGTCTCTGGCGGAGATCGCGGAGAACTACGGCATCACCCGGCAGGGTGTGCGGGACGTGATCGTCCGGGCGGAGGCGGTGCTGACCGAGCTGGAGGACAAGACCGGCATCATCAAGCGGTTCCATCAGATGCAGGGTCAGTTCAACCAGATCCAGGAGGCGGTGGACGCCATCGCCAAGCGCAACGACCAGAACTGGCAGGACGACGAGGTGGAGGTCCAGTGCGGCCGCATCCGTGACCTGCTGGCCCAGCTGAAACAGGAGTGACCCCATGGCGTTTGAAGGATTGACCGAAAAGCTCTCCGCGGCATTCAAGAAGCTGCGGGGCAAGGGCCGTCTCACCGAGGCCGACGTGAAGGAGGCCATGAAGGAGATCCGCATGGCCCTGCTGGAGGCCGACGTCAACTTCAAGGTCGTCAAGCAGTTCGTGGCCTCCGTCACCGAGCGGGCTGTGGGCTCCGACGTACTGGAGAGCCTGACCCCCGCCCAGATGATCGTGAAGATCGTCAACGAGGAACTGACCAACCTGATGGGCGGCGAGAACACCAAGCTGACCATCTCCCCCAAGCCCCCCACGGTGGTGATGCTGTGCGGCCTCAACGGCGCGGGCAAGACCACCAACGGCGCCAAGCTGG
Organism: Intestinimonas massiliensis (ex Afouda et al. 2020); assembly: GCF_900626285.1. Taxonomy (GTDB): domain Bacteria; phylum Bacillota; class Clostridia; order Oscillospirales; family Oscillospiraceae; genus Flavonifractor; species Flavonifractor massiliensis_A. Next base: position 300,423 of record NZ_LR131148.1, on the reverse strand, counting down.
CGGGGTTCTTCAAGAAGCAGGGCAAGCGGCCCCTTCTGGTGGCCTGCGACACCTTCCGTCCCGCCGCCATCACCCAGCTGGAGGTGGTGGGTTCCCAGGTGGATGTGCCGGTGTTCCAGATGGGGCAGATCGACCCCATCGACATCGCCAAGGCGGGCATCGAGCACGCCAAGAAGCACGGCAACGACATCGTCTTTATTGATACCGCCGGCCGGCTCCACGTGGACGAGGAGCTGATGGATCAGCTCAAGGACATGAAGGCGGCCATCAACCCCACCGAGATCCTGCTCATCGTGGACGCCATGATCGGTCAGGACGCGGTGAACGCCGCCAAGGCCTTTGACGAGGCTCTGGACATCACCGGCGTGATGCTCACCAAGCTGGACGGCGACGCCCGGGGCGGCGCGGCCCTGTCCATCAAGGCAGTCACCGGCAAGCCCATCAAGTTCGTGGGTCAGGGCGAGAAGCTGGATCAGGTGGACCTGTTCTACCCGGACCGGATGGCCTCCCGGATCCTGGGCATGGGCGACGTGCTCTCCCTCATCGAGAAGGCCCAGCAGACCTTTGACGCAAAGAAGGCCGCCGAGCTGGAGCAGAAGCTGCGGAAGAACAAGTTCACCCTGGCCGACTTCTACGACCAGCTGGTGCAGGTCAAGAGCATGGGCTCCCTCAGCGACATTGCCGGGATGCTGCCCGGCGTCAACGGCAAGGCTCTGGAGGGCGCCATGGTGGACGAATCCGCCCTGGCCCGCACCGAGGCCATCATCCTGTCCATGACCCCCGCCGAGCGGGAGGACCCCTCCCTGCTGAACAACAGCCGGAAAAAGCGGATCGCCGCCGGGTCCGGCACCCAGGTGGTGGACATCAACCGGCTGCTCAAACAGTTCGAGCTGATGCAGCAGATGAGCAAGCAGTTCTCCGGCAAGAACATGAAGAAGCTGGGCAGGATGGGAAAGATGGGCGGCTTCGGCAAGCTGCCCGGCCTGCCCTTCTAAGTGTTGGTAAGCGCGGCGTGCCGCGTTTCCATAATAGATGTTTGAAACTTACATGGAGGTGAAGATACAATGGTTAAGATCAGACTGCGTCGCATGGGCGCTAAGAAGTCTCCTTTCTACCGCATCGTGGTGGCGGACTCCCGCTATCCCCGTGACGGCCGCTTCATCGAGGAGATCGGCACTTACAACCCCCTGACCCAGCCCGCCGAGATCAAGGTGGACGCCGAGCGCGCCCAGGCCTGGATCAAGACCGGCGCTCAGCCCACTGAGACCGTGAAGGCTCTGCTGAAAAAAGCTGGCGCCATCTAATTGGAGGTCAGGCTGGCATGAAGGAACTGCTCACCTACATCGCCCGCAGCCTGGTAGACCACCCCGACTCCGTGGTGGTCACCGAGCACGCCGGCGAGAGTGAGACCGTCCTGGAGCTTCGGGTAGCCCCCGAGGACATGGGCAAGGTGATCGGCCGCCAGGGCCGCATCGCCAAGGAGATCCGCACGCTGATGCGCTCCGTGGCCCAGCGCCAGGGCACCAAGGTCTCCGTCGAGATCGTCGACTGAAAAGCGGCGGGGTAGCTACCCCGCCGCTTTTTGCATCAAATCCAGCCTGCAGGAGGTTGCAGCAATATGAAAAACCAATTTCTCGAGGCCGGGCAGATCGTCAACACCCACGGCATCCAGGGTGAGGTGAAGATCGTCCCCTGGTGCGACACCCCCGACTTTCTCTGTCAGTTCGATACCTTTTATCTGGACGGCAAGCCGGTGAAGGTGCGCTCCGCCCGGGTCCACAAGGGCAATGTGCTGGCCACCCTGGAGGGTGTGACCGACGTGAACGGGGCCATGGCGCTGAAGGGCAAGGTGCTGTCCATTGACCGCACCGGAGTGGAGCTGCCTGACGGGCGGCACTTCATCGCCGACCTGATGGGCCTTGATGTCATCGACGCCGCCACCGGCGAGAAGATCGGCGTGGTGGCCGACGTGCTCACGCCTCCCGCCCATGAGGTGTATGTGGTAAAGGGGGAGCATGAGTATATGATCCCCGCCGTGGACGAGTTCCTGGCGGAGACCGATGTGGAGGCGGGCTATATCAAGGTCCGGCTCATCGAGGGGATGCGCACCGATGTATAGCATTGATATCATGACCCTGTTCGATCTTACCGTGGGGGATATGATGAACGAATCCATCCTGGGCCGGGCCCAGGAGCGGGACATCATCCGCATTGAGGCCCATCAGATCCGGGACTACACCCTGAACAAGCAGAAGCAGGTGGACGACTACCCCTACGGCGGCGGCCGTGGTGCGGTGATGCAGGCCGACCCTCTCTACCAGTGCTGGAAGCACATCGTGGACACCTACGGGCCGGGGCACACCATCTATATGTCCCCCGCGGGCAAGACCTTTACCGAGGGCGACGCCCGGCGGCTGCGGGACGACTACGACCACCTGATCCTGGTGTGCGGCCACTACGAGGGCATTGACGAGCGGTTCATCGAGGAGTGCGTGGACGAGGAGATCTCCATCGGAGACTTCGTCCTCACCGGCGGCGAGCTGGCCGCCATGGTGGTGTCCGACGCGGTGGCCCGGCTGGTACCCGGGGTGCTGTCCGACCCCGAGTGCTTTGAGAATGAGAGCCACTGGAACGGTCTGCTGGAGTACCCCCAGTACTCCCGGCCCGAGGAGTGGCACGGCCGGAAGGTCCCCCCCATCCTCCGCTCCGGCGACCACAAGAACATCGCCAAGTGGCGGCGGAAGCAGTCCATCCTCCGCACCCGGCAGCGGCGGCCCGACCTGTACGCCAAGCTGGACCTGTCCTCCAAGGAGGACCAGAAGCTGCTGAAAGAGCTGGAGGAAGAGGGCAACTGACGTATTTCACACATTGAAACGGAGGCATTTGTTATGAGTCATTGGTCCACCGATTCTGTGTTCTACCATATCTATCCCCTGGGATTCTGCGGCGCGCCGGAGTACAACGACTTCGGGGCCCCGGTCCAGCGGCTGGAGCAGCTCCGGGACTGGATCCCCCACCTGAAGGAGCTGGGGGTCAACGCCCTCTACCTGGGGCCGGTGTTCCAGTCCGTCAAGCACGGCTACGACACCGCCGACTACTTCCAGATCGACTGCCGCCTGGGGGACAACAAATCCTTTGCCAAGCTGTGCCATGAGCTCCACGAAAACGGCATCCGCATCGTGCTGGACGGGGTGTTCAACCACGTGGGCCGGGAGTTCTGGGCCTTCAGGGACGTGCGGGAAAAGGGCCAGAGCTCGCCTTACTGCGGCTGGTTCCACGACCTGAACTTCGGCGGCCCTTCCCCTATGGGAGACCCCTTCTGGTACACCGCCTGGCAGGGCCACTACGAGCTGGTGAAGCTGAACCTGCGCAACCCGGATGTGGTCCATCACCTGCTGGACGCGGTGGCCATGTGGATGGACGAATTCCACATCGACGGCCTGCGGCTGGACGCCGCCGACTGCGTGGACTTTGACTTCTTCCGCACCCTGAAGGGCTTTGTGAAGGGGAAGGACCCGGAGTTCTGGCTCATGGGCGAGATCATCCACGGGGACTACGCCCGGTGGGCCAACCCGGAGATGCTGGACTCCGTCACCAACTACGAGTGCTGGAAGGGCCTGTGGTCCTCCCACAACGACAAGAATTACTTCGAGATCGCCCACTCCCTCAACCGCCAGTTCGGCCCCGGCGGCATCTACCGGAACCTGAGCCTCTACAACTTCGTGGACAACCACGACGTGGACCGGCTGGCCAGCAAGCTGAACGATCCCGCCCACCTGAACAACGTGTACACCCTGCTGTACACCATGCCGGGCATCCCCTCCCTCTACTACGGCAGCGAGTGGGCACTGAAAGGGGCCCGCACCAAGACCTCCGACGCGGTGCTCCGCCCCCACCTGGAGCTGAAGGAGATGATGCAGCTGGACCAGAGCCTGTGCGCCCACCTGTCCAAGCTGGCTGCCATCCGCTCCGCCTTCCCCGCCCTGCGGACCGGCGGCTACGAGAACGTGGTCATCAAGAACCAGCAGCTGGTGTTCCGCCGCTCCACCGACAGTCAGCGGGTCTATGTGGTCCTGAACCTGGAGCCCCAGGAGATCCACGTGGAGTTCCCCCACAACGAGCCGGTGCTCCAGGACGTGCTCAACGGCGACCAGATCTTCAACAACGACGGCGGCCGCACCTGGCTGCCCGTGTCCCCCTGCTCCGCCCGCATCCTGGTGGGCGCCCCTGACCGGTTTACCTGGCCTTTCTGACCAGGCCAAGGAAATCCAATTTGTTTACATCTTCTCCCTTTACTTTTTGGGGCATTGATGATACAATGTCCCAAAGAACGGATGTAATCTTTAGAACTATATTTGAGGATTTCTGTCATGAGTTTCAAAATTATTGTCGATAGCTGCTGTGACCTGACTCCCGCCCAGCTGCGGGACGGCTGTTTTGTCAGCGTACCGCTGACCATCCATGTGGGCAGCCATGTGGTCGTGGACGACCCCTGCTTCGACCGGGGAGCCCTCCTCCACGCCATGCACCACTGCCCCACCGCGCCTCACACCTCCTGCCCCTCCCCCGCCCAGTATCTGGACGCCTTTGACTGCGGGGCGGAGGACATCTACGTGGTCACCCTGTCCGCCCTGCTCTCCGGCTCCCACAACGCCGCGGCCCAGGCCCGGAACCTGTGGCTGGAAGAGCACCCCGAGGCCAACGTCCACATCTTCAACTCCTGCTCCGCCTCCGCCGGTGAGGTGCTGGTGGCGCTGAAGATCCAGGAGCTGGCCCAGTCCGGCATGGATTTCACCACTGTGGTAGCCCAGGTGTCCCGCTATATCGAGGAGATGGACACCATGTTCGTGCTGGAGAACCTGGACAATCTGCGCAAGAACGGCCGGCTGTCCCGGATGCAGTCCCTGGTGACCAGCACCCTGCGCATCAAGCTGTTGCTGGGCTCCACCCCCGAGGGGGAGATCTGCAAGCGGGGCCAGGCCATGTCGGTGAAGCAGGCTCTGGGCAAGATGGTCTCCATCATGGCGGCCGATCCCAACCACGCCGGCAGGCGGCTGGCCATCGTCCACTGCAACTGCCTGGACCGTGCCTACTACCTGCGGGAGCTGGCACTGAAGCAGTGCCGGTTCTCTGACATCCTGATCAGCGAGACCGGCGGCATCTCCACGGTGTACGCCAACGACGGCGGCGTGGTGGCCGCGTACTGAGGGTTTTTCCCGCCGCCCGGAGGGTGCTTCCTTCCGGGCGGTTGTTTTTTGCCGTCTTTTGTGGTATAGTGGCAAAAATATTTTGTTGTAAGGAGGATGCCCCATGAACTATACGATCCGCCCTACACGGCCGGAGGACGGCACTGTTATCGGTACAGCGGGCCTCCAGGTCTTTCCCAAACCCCGGCTGCGCCCCCCTTTCAATCTGAACTGAGGTGATCCCCCATGGATCTGTGCAATGAAAAAGACATCAAAGCCCTGCTGGGCCGACACGGCTTCCGGTTTTCCAAGAGCATGGGCCAGAACTTCCTCATCCAGAGCTGGGTGCCCCGGGACATCGCCGAGGCCTCCGGCGCCGACGAGAGCTGCGGCGTGCTGGAGATCGGCCCGGGCATCGGCCCGCTGACGGTGCAGCTGGCCAAACGGGCGGGCAGGGTGGCCTCCATCGAGCTGGACAAGTCCCTGCTCCCCATTCTGGACGAGACCCTGGCCCCTTATGACAACGTGACCGTCATCCCCGGGGACGCCATGAAGCTGGACCTGGCAGCACTGGCGGCAGAGCAGTTCGGTGATCTTACCCCCCTGGCCTGCGCCAATCTGCCCTACAACATCACCACCCCGGTGCTCACCGCCCTCATTGAAGCAAAGTGCTTCCGGGCCATCACGGTGATGATCCAGCGGGAGGTGGCCCTGCGGATCTGCGCCGCGCCGGGCACGGCGGATTACGGCGCCTTCTCCCTGTTCTGCCAGTACCACACGGTGCCGGAGTTTCTGTTCGAGGTGCCGCCCGAGTGCTTCCTCCCCGCCCCCAAGGTGACCTCCGCCGTCATCCGGCTGGTGCCCAGGGACACGCCGCCCCAGGATCTGGTGGACGATGCCTCCTTCTTCCGGGTGGTGAAGGTCTCCTTCGCCCAGCGGCGCAAGACCCTGCTCAACGGCCTGGCCTCGGCCTTCGGAGACCGGCTGAGCAAAGACCAGCTGCGGCAGGCCATCGCCGCCGCCGGACTGCCCGAGGGCGTCCGGGGAGAGCGGCTGGGCATCGGCGAGTTTGCCGCCCTGGCCCGGGCGCTTCAGGATCTGCAGTCCTGATTCTCCCTGCCCCCCAGGGCACGGATTGAAACTGCCGGGAAACAAAATTGCAAAATCGTACCACACAGAGAATTGACTTTATGTCCAATTCTGTGTATGATTATTGTCATAGCAACTAGAACTTCCAGGGCTTGGCCGCCCCGCCGGAGCCCCAGAGAGATCAATACGGGAAAGAGGTCATGCATTATGGCAAACATTGATTTGAATCAATACGGCATCACTGGCGTCACCGAGATCCTCCGCAACCCCTCCTACGAGGTCCTGTTCCAGGAGGAGACCAAGCCCGGTCTGGAGGGCTACGATAAGGGCCAGGTCACCGACCTGGGCGCTGTCAACGTTATGACCGGCATCTACACCGGCCGTTCCCCCAAGGATAAGTTCATCGTCATGGACGACACCTCCAAGGACACCGTGTGGTGGACCTCCGACACCTTCAAGAACGACAATAAGCCCGCCTCCCAGCAGGCCTGGGATGCCTGCAAGCAGCTGGCCATCCGGGAGCTGTCGGGCAAGAAGCTGTATGTCATGGACGTGTTCTGCGGTGCCAACGCCGACACCCGCATGGCCATCCGCTTCATCATGGAGGTGGCCTGGCAGGCCCACTTCGTGAAGAACATGTTCATTCAGCCCACCGAGGAGGAGCTGGCCGACTTCCAGCCCGACTTCGTCTGCTACAACGCCTCCAAGGCCAAGGTGGAAAACTACAAGGAGCTGGGTCTGAACTCCGAGACCGCCGTGGTTTTCAACCTCACCTCCCGGGAGCAGGTCATCCTGAACACCTGGTACGGCGGCGAGATGAAGAAGGGCATGTTCTCCATGATGAACTACTTCCTGCCTCTGAGGGGCATGGCCTCCATGCACTGCTCCGCCAACACCGACATGAACGGCGAAAACACCGCCCTGTTCTTCGGCCTGTCCGGCACCGGCAAGACCACCCTGTCCACCGATCCCAAGCGTCTGCTCATCGGCGACGACGAGCACGGCTGGGACGACAACGGCATCTTCAATTTTGAGGGCGGCTGCTACGCCAAGGTCATCAACCTGGACAAGGAGTCCGAGCCTGACATTTACCACGCCATCAAGCGCAACGCCCTGCTGGAGAACGTCACTGTGGACCAGGACGGCCACTGCGACTTCGGCGACGACTCCGTCACCGAGAACACCCGGGTGTCCTACCCCATCGACCACATCGAGAAGATCGTCCGCCCTGTGTCCGCCGGGCCCGACGCCAAGAACGTGATCTTCCTGTCCGCCGACGCCTTCGGCGTGCTGCCCCCCGTGTCCATCCTGACCCCGGAGCAGACCGAGTACTACTTCCTGTCCGGCTTCACTTCCAAGCTGGCCGGTACCGAGCGGGGCATCACCGAGCCCACCCCCACCTTCTCCGCCTGCTTCGGCCAGGCCTTCCTGGAGCTGCACCCCACCAAGTACGGTGAGGAGCTGGTGAAGAAGATGAAGAAGTCGGGCGCCAAGGCCTACCTGGTCAACACCGGCTGGAACGGCACCGGCAAGCGGATTTCCATCAAGGACACCCGCGGCATCATCGACGCCATCCTGGACGGCTCCATCCTGAAGGCGGAGACCAAGACCATCCCCTACTTCAACTTTGCCGTTCCCACCCAGCTGCCCGGCGTGGACACCAACATTCTGGACCCCCGCAACACCTATGCCGACCCCGCCGAGTGGGACACCAAGGCCAAGGATCTGGCCGCCCGCTTCGTGAAGAACTTCGCCAAGTACACCACCAACGACGCCGGCAAGGCCCTTGTGGCCGCCGGTCCCAAGGCGGACTGAGGGCAGGATCCCAGATATATACAAATACATCAAAAGAAATGGCCGCCATTTGGCGGCCATTTCTTTTGATGATTCGGATGCTCCCCTGCGCGTTCTGCACAAATCAGCGCCCTTATCTATTGGTGCAAAATGTACAAATATCATTCGTATAACCGTCACATCCCTGGAATTTCTTTCATAAAAGTGCTAAAATAGCAAAAAGAGAAGGAGGGATACCATGTATCAGATCGGAGATCTGGTGGTCTACGGAGGCAGCGGTGTCTGCCAGGTCACCGCCGTGGGCGAACCGGCCTGTCAGCCGGGCAGTCGGCGGCTTTACTATACCCTGCGGCCCCTCCACGGGACGGAGGTCATCTATGCCCCGGTGGACTGCAAGGTATCCATGCGCCCGGTCCTCACCGCTGAGGAGGCGGAACAGCTCATCGGGCAGCTGCCCGCCATCCAGGCGGAGCCCCCCGAAACCGGAAACGTCCAGCTTCTCTCCCGCCGCTATCAGGATGCCTTCCGCAGCAACAGCTGCCTGGACCTGGCCCGGCTGCTCAAGACCATCTACCAGAAGGACAGCGCTGCCCGCAGTCAGGGCAGGCGGCCCGGCAAGGTGGAGGAGCACTTCCGGAAGCGGGCGGAGGATCTGCTCTACGGGGAACTCTCCATCGCCCTGTCCATGCCCATGGAGGAGATCCCGGGCTACATCCGCCGCCGGCTGACCAGCCGCACACCCGCGTGACCCCACTGTCTCAAACCCTCCTTTCCCCGCATAGGATAGGCGGAAAGGAGGGTTTTCTTATGCCCATCATCTACCTGTCCCCTTCCACCCAGGAAAATAACCTCTACGTCAGCGGCGGCACGGAGGAGGAATGGATGAACCGGCTGGCCGACGCCATGGAGCCCTATCTCACCGCCTCCGGCATCCGGTTCTCCCGCAACACCCCCGAAATGACGGCAGTCTCCTCCATCCAGGCCTCCAACGCCGGAACTTACGACCTGCACCTGGCCCTCCACTCCAACGCGGCCCCGGAGGGCAAGTACGGCCAGGTACGGGGGATCCTGGCGTTCTACTACCCCGGCTCCGTCCAGGGCCAGAAGGCGGCCAACCTGATCGCCAACGGACTGAAAACCATCTACCCCCTTCCCAACCTGGTGCGGACCCAGGCCACCACCACCATCGGCGAGGTGCGCCGGGTACGGGCTCCCGCCGTCTTTCTGGAGCTGGGCTACCACGACAACCCGGACGACGCCGCCTGGGTGAAAAACAATCTGAACGCCATCGCCCGCAACATCGTGCTCTCCCTGACGGAGTACTTCGGCCTGCCCTTCCTGGAGCCCCAGTCCCCCCGGCCGGCGGTGGTGGATGTATCCTGGGGCTACCTCAACATCCGGGACACCCCTTCTCTCTCCGCCCCCGTGCTGGCCAGGGCCTACGACGGCGCCAGGCTCACCGTCCTCAACCAGTGGGAAAACTGGTACGTGGTGCGCTTCGACGGCCTGGTGGGCTGGGCCAGCGCCGACTTCATCACCCTGATCTGAAGGCGTCGATTTCAGCGTTCATAAATCATTCACAGTAAGTTCGGAAACGGTTCATCACTTCCAGGAGGAATCTGCTATCATATGGAATGTAAGGATACCAAAGACATGAGACTCCTCCTCTCTTCTCTCTTTTCCAAGTGCACACTAGACTGTCCTCCCGCAGAGCGGCAATAGCTCTCTGCGGGAGGGACAGACAAAAGTTCCGCGCTGCCTGATTTCAGGAGCGCGTTTTTTGACGCCGGAAACAGGTATCCTTTTCGCCTTTTCCGGCTATACTGATAGACGAGGTGAATCATTATGTCTTATGTCAATCCTGCCATCCGTCCCAAATTCGATTCCATGCCCGCCCATCTGAGAGAACATATCCTGCAAATGAATATCAAACTGGACACTATGGCGGACCTGATGGGCTGCCTGGAGCGCATCGCGGCGGAGGACCAGAATCGCCGCTGAAACCCCACCGCAGAATTTTTCAAAATAATTTAAAATTTTACTTGCATTCTGTTTTAAACTGTGCTATCATAATTAAGCTGTCAGCGAGAGAGCTTCACTTCTCTGACATGCGGCTGTAGCTCAGTTGGATAGAGTGTTTGGCTACGAACCAAAAGGTCGGGGGTTCGAATCCCTTCAGCCGTACCAAAAAGGACACGATGCAAGTCGTGTCCTTTTTGTTTTTCTTTTCAGCCCGCAAGGAGGATTGTCATGATCGTATATTTCACAGGTACCGGAAACAGCCGCTACTGCGCCCGGCTGCTGGCCGACAAGCTGGGGGACAACTGCACCAGCGCCTTCCACTACATGCGGGACCGGATCGCGTTGGAGCTGTCCTCTGAAAAGCCCTGGGTCTTTGTGACCCCCACCTACAGCTGGCAGATCCCCCGCGTGTTTCTGGACCTGATCCGCAGCGGCCGCTTCTCCGGCTGTCAGGACGCCTATTTCGTCATGACCTGCGGGGAAGATATCGGCAACGCCGCCGCCAAAAACCGGGCCCTCTGCACGGAAAAAGGGCTCCGCTACCGGGGCACGGCCCCGGTCATCATGCCGGAAAACTATATCGCCATGTTCGGCGCCCCCGATCAGGCGGAGGCCAAACGCATCATCTCCGCCGCCCTGCCCGGGCTGGAGCAGATCGCGTCCTGTATCGGGGCCGGCCGGGAGCTGCCTGCACAGAAGGTCAGCGTCCTGGACCGTCTGAAGTCCGGGCTGGTCAATCAGCTCTTCTATCGGTTCAACGTCAAGGACAAGCCCTTCACTGTCTCCGACGCCTGCATCTCCTGCGGCAAGTGCGAGGCAGCCTGCCCCCTTGGAAACATTCAGCTGCGGGACGGCAGGCCCGTCTGGCTGGGCCGCTGCACCCACTGCATGGCATGTATCTGCGGCTGTCCCACGGAGGCCATTGAGTACGGCCGCGCCAGCCGGGGCAAGCCCCGGTACCAGTGCCCGGATGATGGGAACACCTGAGTCAAAACCTCCGGCTAAGCCGGAGGCTTGAGTAGGCCCTATAAGGGGCTGATACGGACGAAGCCCCTTAAGGGGCCCCGAAAGGTTTGCCGACTGCATTGCTTTTTCAGGCCACCCCTTAAGGGGGATTATCATTTTATGCCTTTGTTTGCTTGCTACCCGTAAACGGGTCAATGTATTCCTTTATACTCACCTGGTCTGCCAATTGATCCTCTTGCAACTACTTTTTGATGTACTCCTGTATCTGCTTTTCATTGCGTCCTGCTGTATCCACATAGTATCCTCTCGCCCGGAAATACCTGTTCCCATATTTATACTTAAGGTTTGCATGTCTATCAAAAGTCATTAAACTGCTCTTCCCTTTCAAATATCCCATAATCTGCGATATGCTGTATTTCGGTGGAATACTGATCAACATGTGAATATGATCGGGACATACGTTTGTCTCCATTATCTCTACACCTTTTTGTTCGCACAGCTTCCTAAGTATACATCCTATATCTGCTCTTATCTCTTGCTAAATTACTTGTCTGTGATACTTTGGTGTGAACACAACATGGTATTGACATCTCCATCTCCATTTCGTATGCTCTAACCTATTTATGTCTCTCATAAAAAGATCTCCTTGATATTTTTGGTTAGGTTGGCAGACCTTAACTCTAATTTATCGGGGAGTCCTTTTTTGCCCATAGCTATAAGCTCTTTACCCACTAGTAGAGCCAGTGGGAGTTGAAGCAAACCAAGAGCGCCTCCGGTCTCAGAGACCGGAGGCGCTCTTCTTCTGTTTCCGCGGATTTAGACCACAATCTCCACCCGGCTGCCGCCGGTCCTGTCCTTGGTCACCACGATCTGTTTGTCGATCCTTTCCTTCAGCTCCGCCACGTGGGAGATGATGCCCACCAGGCGGTTCCCCTCGGTGAGGCCGGTCAGGGCCCGAATGGCCTGCTGGAGGGATTCCTCATCCAGGGAGCCGAACCCCTCGTCCACAAACATGGTGTCCAGACGGATGCCGCCCGCAGCGGACTGGATCTCATCCGCAAGGCCCAGGGCAAGGGACAGGGAGGCCTTGAAGGATTCGCCGCCGGAGAGGGACTTGACGCTGCGCTCCGAGCCGTTGTAGTGGTCGATGACGTCCAGATCCAGGCCGCTCTGGCTGCGGTTGTTCTCCGCCTCCCGGCAGCGCTTGAGCTCGTACTGTCCGCCGGACATGACCAGGAAGCGGAGGTTGGCCCGGCGGAGGATGCGGTCAAAGAAGGTCATCTGGATGTAGGTCTCCAGGGCGATTTTCTCCTTCCCGTTCAGATTGCCGCTGACCGTGTTGGAGAGGGCGCGCATCCAGGTATACCGCTCCTCCAGCTTTTTCAGCTCCGCCGCCTTTCCCCGGATGTGGTCCAGGGCAGTCTCATTGGCGGTGAGCCGGGCGTGGAGCGCTCTCCGGAGGGCAGCCACTTCATTCCGCTCTTCCGTCAGCTCCCGGCTGCGGGCCTTCTGCTCCTCCACATCCACCGTCTGGCCGCTCTCCAGCACCGCCGTCAGTTCCCGGACAGAGGCATCCGCCTGAGCCAGCGCCGTGCGGCTGGCGTCCGCCTCCTGCCGGGCTTTTTCCTCCGCCTCACGCAGCGCCCGCAGCTCTCCGTCCAGAGCGGTCAGTCTCTGCCCGGCGCTCTCTGCGTCGGGACAGCGCAGCGCTTCCCGGAGGGTCTGCAGCTGTCCCGTGAGCTCCTTCTGGCGGCTCTGTGCCCCGGCCAGCTCCTCCCGAAGGGCGGCGGCTGCCCCCTCCAGCTCCTTTTCGCTCTGTTCCAGCTGGGGGATCTGCTCCTCCAGCTCCCTTTTCCGGCTCAAGCCGGTTTCCAGCGTCTCCAGCTGCTCCGCCAGCTGTGCCAGCCCTTCTTCCTCATCCCGGCGCTCCTGTTCCACCCGTTCCGGCGCCCCCTCCCAGGGGCAGTCCGGCAGATGCTCCTCCATCCTGCGGCGGAGGGTTCCCTCCAGCTGATCCCGCTGGCCGATCAGAGCACTTTCCTCCACCTTCGCCTGGGTAATGGTATCCCGCAGCTTCTCCTGCTGCCCGGTCAGGTCGGCGAGGGTCTCCTCCTGCCGCCGGAGTTCCTGCTCCAGCTCCTCCCGACCGATGAGCTGGGCCTCCAGCTCCCCCAGGGCCTGGTGCAGCTGCGCCAGCTCCCGGGCGGTCTCCTCCGCACCGGCTGTCAGCTGTTCCCCGGCTGTAGCCAGAACGGGATCCTCCACATAGGGCTCCATCTGTACCAGCAGCTGCCGCTGCCGCTCTTCCAGGGCGGCCTTTTTTCTGCCTGCGGCCACACTCTTTTCCTCCGCCGCCTGCCGCGCCGCCTCCACTGCCTTCTTGGCATCTTCCAGCTCTCCCTCAGTAGGCGCTCCGGTGGAGAGCTGAGCGGGAACGGGGTGATGGAGCGAACCGCACACCGGGCAGGGCTGTCCCTCCTCCAGGCCCTGGGCCAGCACCCCCGCCTGTTCGTCCAGGAAGGCTCTGTTCTTCCGGCTGTAACACGTTTCCGCGGCATCTGCCGCCGCCTGAGCCTGTTGATAGGCCCCCTGGGCCGCCTCCAGTTCCCGCTCCGCCTGGCCGCATTCCGCCAGCAAGTCCAGCAGGCCGCCCAGGGCCTTCTTCTTTTCCAGCGCCTGTTCCTGCCGGTGGAGCAGCTTCTGCTTTTCCGCCTCCAGACCTTCAGCGGCTGTCCAGGTCTCCCGCCCGGCCCGCAGCGCCTCCTGCCGGCGGAGGATCTCAGCGGCAAGCGTCTCCCAGCGGCGGTACATTTCCGCCCGCCGCTCCTTCCCCTCCTGTATGCTCCGGCCGTACTTCTGCCATTCCCGCAGATCGTTTTCCAGAGACAGGAGCACTTCTCTCCGGCCTTCCCGCTGTGCCTGTACCCGAAGAAGCCGCTCTCTGTCAGCCTCCGCCTGGGCCAGTCCGGACAGCTCGCTCCGCCTGGCGTCCAGCTCCGCGGTCTTCGCCTGCAGCTTCTGTTCCTGCCGAAGCTGCTCCTGCTTCTGACCGGCGATATCCTCTGCCAGTTGGGCGAGAGCCGCCTGTTTTCCGGAAAGCTCCCGGTACCGGGGCAGCTCCGCCTCCAGAGCGGCCCGCTCTCTGGTCAGGGCCTCCTGCCGGGGAAGCTGTTCCTGCTGGGCCTCCAGCGCGCTCCGGGCGGTCTCCGCACGGAGCAGCAGTTCCTCCCGCTCGCCGCGGGTCTTCTCCAGCTTCTGCCGGGTCTTGTCCAGTTCCTCCGCCTTGCCCAGCAGGGCGGCCGTCTGCCTCCAGGCCTCGTCCAGCTCATCCAGCCTGTCCTGCTGCCGGGCATCCGCCTGCCGGTCCCGGGCAATCAGCGTTTCGATCAGCTCCGCCGTCTCCTGAAGGGTCAGCTTTCCCTCTTTCGCCTGTTCCAGTCTGGGGGCAAGCAGATCATCCTCCGGGCAGAGCACCCCGCCGATATACTGCTGCACGCTGGCCCCGGCGGCCTCGCAGTCCCGCTGCAGCTTCCCGGCTTCGCTCTTTACCCGCTCCTGGAACACCATGTAATACCTGGTCTTGAAGATCTCCCGAAAGATCTCCTGCCGGCTCTTGGTGTCCGCCAGCAGCAGCTTCAGAAAATCACCCTGGGCGATCATGGCGATCTGAGCAAACTGGCTCCGGTCCAGGCCGATAATACGGGTGATCTCACTGTTGACCTCTTTGGTCCTGGTAATCAGGCGGCCGTCAGGCAGACGGAGCTCCGCCTCCCCCTTCTGGATGGTGGTGCCGCCCCCCTTTTTGGCGGGGCGCTGGTACTCCGGGTTCCGGCGGACGGTGTAGGTCTTTCCGCCGTAGGAAAACACCAGCTCCACCTCCGTGGGGGTCTCCGGCCTGGCGTACTTGGAACGGAACATGGAGGCGTCCCGGTTCTCTCCGCTGGGCGCTCCGTAGAGGGCGTAAGTGATGGCGTCAAAAATGGTGGTCTTGCCCGCTCCGGTATCTCCGGTGATGAGGTAGAGCCCCTGCTCACCCAGCCGCTCCAGATCTATGACCACACGCCCGGCATAGGGTCCGAACGCGGACACCGTCAATTTCAGCGGTCTCATGCCTCTCCCTCCCAGATGGTCTCCATCAGGCTCCAGGCAAACGCCCGCTGAGCCTCCCCCATAGGCTGTCCGTTTTGCTTTTCGTAAAATTCCTCCAGCAGGTCCAGCGGCGACCTCTGCTGCACGTCCTCCGCCCCATCCAGCAGGACGCCCGCCCGGGTACGCTTGTTGTCATAGTCCAGCTTCATCAGATTGGGGTAGATGATCCGCAGCTTGCCCACCGCGTCGGGGATATCCTCCTCATCGGTGAGGGTGATATGGACGTAGTCCCGCTGCCAGCTAGTCCCCTCATAGAATCCCCGGAAGGTCAGCTCCTCATAGGTGCCCCGCAGCTCTGCCAGGTCCCGTATGGGCTTGAGCGGCACCGTTCGGACGGACACCTGCCCCTTCTCCCCCAGCTCCACCACAGTGACCGACTTGTGATGCCCGACCTCGGAGAAGGAGTATTTCAGCGGCGTACCGCAGTAGCGCACCGTCTCCCGACCCACCTGCTGAGGGCCGTGGAGGTGACCCAGGGCCACGTAGTCAAAGGGTGCGAACACCGACACGTCCACATTGTCCGTGCCCCCTACAGAGAGCTCCTCCGAATCGCACCGGGCGGCCCCTGTGACGAACTGATGGGTCACCAGCACGTTCCGTAGGGAGGTGTCCACCTCCATTTCCCCTACCGCCACGGCAAGGGCGTCGGTATAGCTGCCGATCTCCTGTTCCGGGAAAAAGCGCCGGACGTGGGCCGGCTTCAGGAAGGGCAGCAGGTAGAGATTGACCGGGCCGTATGCATCAGTGAGGGTGAGGGGCTCCACCCGCCCGGCATACACAGGGGCCAGATGGACCCCGCTCCCCGCCATCAGCCGTCCGCCGAAGGCAATACGCTCCGGAGAATCGTGGTTGCCGCTGATGACAAAGACCTGGAGCTTGAGCTGGGCCAGGCGCACCAGGAAATCGTCCAGCAGGGCTACCGCCTCAGCGGAGGGCACCGTCTTGTCGTACACGTCCCCGGCAATGAGCACGCCGTCCGGCCGCTCTTCCCCGATGATGCGGAGGATCTCCGCCAGGATATATCGCTGGTCCTCCAGCATGGAAAACTCATTGACCCGCTTGCCCAAATGCAGGTCTGAGAGATGGATGAACTTCATGCTCCCGCCTCTTTCTGTACTGTCATACTCTGTGATTATATCCCGCCGCTACCCCACCGCGCAAGAAACCGGCGGATAAAAAACACCGTGCAGGGCAGGTGCCCTGCACGGTGCTCTTCGTTATTCCGCTGTAAAGGTGCGGTTTGCCATCTCAGGCGCCCAATCTTTATCCATCAGGAACAGCTTGAGGGTAACGGCCTCCCCGTACTCCTCAAAGTTCAGGCTGGCCGTGCAGCCGCCGTCTGTGAAGATCACCGGCACCCGCACGATATCCAGCAGGATACCGTCCTTATCGTAGATAGCGCCCATCAGGCTGCTCTCCACGTAGGTGTCCTCACCCACCAGGGTGACCCGCACCGGCTGGCCGGACTTCACACCGGACAGGATGTCCTGAGCCGTGCTGCCGGAATCGGTGTATACCGCGGCGGCGCCGGTCTCAGGCGCAGTGACGCCTACGGGCTCCACCTTCTCCACGGCAAAGCCGAACCTGTACACGTTGAAGTAACTCACGGTACCCACCTCCACCGTCAGGGTATCCGTGCCTGTCACCGTTATGGTCTGCCCCGCCAGAGAGTAAGCGTCATAGCTACGTCCATTTACCGTCAGGTCGATGTCCGTACGGTCGGAGAACGTCACTTCCAGACCGGTGGCCCCGGGATAGGTATAGGTGTAGGTGATCGGCTCGGGGATATTGGTGAAGCCGTGGTTGCTTTGCAGCACAAAGTCCTCGCTGCCGTCGTCCCACAGAATGGGAGTGAAGTTGACCACGTTGACGCTGCTGCCGTAGGTAGGCACAGTGTATATCTGAGCCTCATCAGCACCCACCACAGAGCCGTCGGCATTGATATAGTGCAAATTGGTGTCGATTGCGTCGCTGATGTTATAGGAATAATAGTTCAGCTTATAGCTGAGGCCCCTGCACGCATCCGCGTCGCCCAGGCTGTACAGGCTGTACCAGCGGCCATCCTCATCCTGCTGACCCACGTTGGGTCCTACCAGCACATCCACCGCGGTAAAGGTGTGGTCCAGCGTGGAGACACCGTCCACCAGCACATAATCGACCGTGATGGTGACAGGCTCCGTCAACCCCTCCGGACAGTAGATCTTGCCGGCAACAAAGGGCTGAACGGTCAGGGGGGTGAAGGTGTGGATGGGGGACTGCTCCAGGGAGAAGTTGCCCGCCAGGGAGGAATCGGTGGTCAGGCTGCCGTCAGCACACAGATAGACATTCCTGCCGGAGAGTATGCCAGTGGTATTATTGTAAATGTTGTAGTACAGCTGGTACTCCTCCGCGGTTTCCGTGGCCGGAATGGCAATGGAGAAGTCGACACTGTCCTCATTGTTGGACAGGAACACGTTAGCAGAGTAGGAATCCGTATAATACTCACGCTCTACCACTGCATAGACGTTCATGCTGAGATAGTCGGTAAATCCTTCCGGACGGTACACGGTACCGGTAATGACCGTCTTAGCCTTGGCCAGAGTGAAGTCCAGGCCGCTGGTGTCCCCGGTCACCAGGCCAGTCTCCAGCGTCTGCTCATCTCCAAAGTAGAGGTTGCTGGACACTCCGGAGGGGAGGGAATATACCGAATTGAGGACCACCTGGTACTCGGCTGCCTCCTTGGGCACTGCCACAGAGTAGCTGCCGCCGTTCTGGCCCACAGTGCCGTTGCCCCGGTAGCTGGTATAGGAACCGTCAGCGGTCTTGATAGACACGCTCATATCCACCGTGCCGCCAGTGATGGTGCCCCCCTCGGGCAGGCTGATGGTGCCGGACAGGAGCCAGCCGGTCTCCACGTACAGCTTCAGGTCGGTGATATCCTCCGCGCCTATGGTGAGCAGGCCGGCCTCCGCCTCATCGGTGACGGCGTTGCCGGTTGTGCTGTAATAATAGTTCCGGTTGCCAAAAATATTGGTCTGGACATTGCCATAAACGTAGGTACGGACGGTAAACTCCCCGGTAATACTGGGGTCCACCGTAGCGGACCAGTTGCCCTCAGCGTCCGGGCTGATCCGGAAGGATTCACTGAAGTTGTCGGCCTCCAGATACAGCCAAAGATCTTCCTCCGGGTCCCAGACCACCTTGCCGCCGTCGTCAGATGCCAGGCTGCCGCTGATGGTCCTAGCCTTGGGAATGGTCAGATCCACAACGGCGCCGCTCTCACCCAGGGTGATGGGGGTGGCGCTGCTGCGGTCGGTAGTGGGAAGACCGCCGTCCACGTAATAGTAATTCTTGTAGGGGATCACACCCCCACCACTGTAGAGGTAGATGGACACATAGTACTTCTGGCCCATGACATCCTCAGACAAGGAGAATTTGTAGTCATAGGAACTGCCGGTAAAGTTAAAGTTTTCGGAGTAAAAGACCCCATCGCTGACCGGCTCCAGCTCGATGCGGCCGGAATAGGTGCCGGCGGACAGCCCCTCCGCCAGGGAGAGGGTGCCGGAGAGGAACACGCCCTGGGTCAGCTGGATGTCCAGGTTCAAATCGCTGCTGAGGGTGGCGGACAGGTTGGTATACTGGGAGGAGAAGCTCTTCAAATCATTCTGGAGGTAGCGGTAGGAGGTGTCCAGAAGGTCCAGAGTGTCCGCCTCCACATTGAGCTGCCCCTGGGTGATCACCATACCCTTGGGCAGGGTGATCGAGTAGGAGGCGCTCAGCTTGCCGGCAGGAACGGCGATATCCTGATTGGAATAGACGCGGCTGCCGTTCAGTGTCCCGTTAATGTACAAGCGGACCAGGGCCACCCCGTCCAGGCAGCTCTCAGGTACGGAGACGGTGCCGGAAATGGTGACGGTCTCCGGGAAAACCATATCAGCCGCCATCAGCTGGTTCTGGGAGAAGGTGCCGCCGGCCTGCCGGGAGATGCGCTCCACCTTGCCGGAAATCTCGGCAAAGACCACGGTGCTGCCCGACACGGGCGCGCACAGGGCGTAATGGAGGCTGCTCTCCCCCTCAGGCAGATAGTAGGTGGCGTACTCGGTATTCCGGTAGTCCTCGTTTACTCCCAGAGAGATGACCAGGCCGTCCTCCGGGGCCACCATACCGTCGGGCAGGGAGAGAGTGCCCTCAATGGTGATGGTCTGCGCCGGGAGCACCAGATCCGCCTGGGTATTTCCGGACAGTGTGCCACTGCCGCCGGTGGTCACGGTGTTTTCGTCCACCTGGTTGCCCATGTTGCTCATGGCCCTGGCGGCGGTAAGCTGGAAGGACTTACCCTGCTGGCTCTGGGGCACATAGATGGTATACTGGCCGGAGGCCTCGCCATAGGCATAGACCACCCGTCCGGCATAGGTCTCCCCGTCGGCAAAATCGGCCAGCACATAGGCCGCCTGGGGAGGCAGAACATTCCCTTCCCGGCTCAGGGTGCCGGTAATCGTATAGCAGGCGGGCTCCGTAATGGTGATGGAGGTGTCCGCTCCGCCGGTAAAGATCTTGGCCTGGGACACCTTGGTGGTAATGCCATCTTCCGTGGCGTAGCGGGCACCGGTGGGGGGAGAGTAATACTGCGTACAGTCGGTCACATCGCAGTAGGCCACCCGAAAGCGCTCTCCCTCCTCTGTGGAAAACCACAGAGTGAAAGATCGCTCACCAGCGGAGACGTAGATGGAGGAACTCTCGTTAAAACGGCCCTCTGCGTCCGCCAGATAGACTTCATATTGCTTGTCCTCGGTGAGCGCAGCGGGCAGCTGGACGGTTACCTCCACCTCGTCGCTCTGAACGTTGCCCATCAGGCCGGTGCAGTTGATTTCCAACCCGGAGACCGACCCGTCCAGGGTGCTGACCATCATCCGGCTCTGATAATCCTTGGTGGCATTGCCGTAGATGTCGTAATAGGCGTAGCCTCCGGCCTCCATGTTGCTGACCTGGATGGGGTACTGTCCCGGTTCCACACCGATGGAGAAGGACGCGGTCTTGCTCCCCGCCTTGAGTGTGGTGGCGGAGGAATAGCTGGTGAAGGTGGTGTCATCATAGCAGTACAGGCGGAAGTCGGTGTCCGCCGCTGCCGGGGTGTCGAACACCAGGGTGCCGCTGATAGAGCGGGAGGCGGCGGGCAGGGTCAGATTGACATTGGTTCCCGAGCCCACATTCAGAACCGTGGCAGCATAGGGATTGCCCGCCGGGGTACCGTCAGCATTGAAGTAGCAGTCTCCGCCCAGCGCGCTGCCGCAACTGATGTAGGAGTACACCCGCAGGATATATTGCCCGGCCGCCACACCGCTGATGGTGTAGCTCCCGGAGCTCTGCCCCTGGGCAAAGATCACCCGGGTACTTTTGACAGTGACGGGCTCTGTCAGCACCTGGCCGTCCGCATCCAGCACCGGCGGGGTGCACAGATAGACATACAGAACGCTCTCCATCAGGGCAGAGGCCCCGCCGGGGAGGGATACCGTGCCGCTCACCGACGCGTTGCCGGAAGCCAGCAGTTCAACCGGCTCTTCCTCAGGCAGGAACGGCTCCGTTACCACAACCGGCTCCTCCGCCGGCAGGTCGGAGACCTGAACCGCCGTCTCTTCTGCCGGATCTGGCTGGGTCTGATTATCTGCGCCCAGGGCAGCTCCCGGAAGCAGACCTAGCAGAAGGGCCAGGATCACAAACAGGCTGAAGCATCGTTTCATCATCATCTTCCTCTCTTAGTAGATGGCGCGTTTCCGCGTCTCCATGATTTTCTTTCCAGCCGTTTCTGTAAATTTCCTACTCTAAGCACCATTTTTTACAATATACCATAAGTGCTCCGCAACCGCAACGGGCCCCGGTTAATTCCGGAAAAAAATTTCCCGTTCCGTTTGAATCCGGTAAATCCAGGCAGAACAGAACGGGTCCTTTTTTTCGCGTATAAACAGAAAAAAGCCTTGAAACCATTTGGTTTCAAGGCTTTTTGGTGGAGATAAGCGGGATCGAACCGCTGACCTCTTGAATGCCATTCAAGCGCTCTCCCAGTACAAGCGTGTAGCGAACCCCTTAAAGTGGTGGGGAGAGTGCTTTTTGTACGTAAATATTAGGTGCTATTAAAAACCGACTTGCAGATACATAGCGTCAAATACAATTACTCTTCATCATCTCTTTTTACCATAAAAGCTAAATAAGGATTTGCCTTTTCAAGTCTTTCAAGAACGGAAGTAGCTTTAGAATTATTGGCTTTTCTGAACAGTTTATATGCTAAAGCCAAATGATCATCATCTTCTTTATCATTCATTTCAATGCATTTTTCCATTAAAGAAACTGCTTTTCCTAAATCTTTATCCTGAATAATTGTCGCATAATTAAAATAGAAAGACGGTTCACTAGAATCAATTTTGATTGCTTCTTGTATTGCATTCAAAGCTTCATCGTAATATTCTTTTTTCACTCGCCCAGTTGAAACATATGCCCCATAGTACATTCTATTTCTCTGGTTATATAATCCCGCTTGTACTTTTTTATCAGGTTTATTCTTTAGTATTGCTTCAATGCAATTATCAAAAAAATGTAAATTTTCTTCTTCAGAATTTGTTTTATTAAAATACGTGACAAGAGCCCCAACGCACTCATACTGCTGGTTCTTGTCCAATATTTTAGCAATGTATTGCCAATTATCCATCAGATATTTTGCTGCAAGACTTGACCCCATAGCCGCCACTTGTGCAACTGCATGATCTATGTAATAATCTTTAGGGACTTGTTTTTCAATCCTAGGTAGTAAATTTTCAGCCAAAGATATATCACGGTTTGCTAATGCATAATTAAACGCTTGAATAGGCGACAATCTAGATAGAATGTCCGACATTTCATTACTTAATGAAACCTTATCTGTTCCAATAGATTGGTAATTATTCATTAAGAAATTAATTTTTTGCTCAATTGAACGAAGCGTCTCAGCCATTGAACTAATACTGTCGGTACCTTCGTCGCGCGCAAAGCCGGTCTCAATTATTCCATTTACAAATCGTTCCAAAATATCTTGTGATTCTTTCGCTTTTTTTAATGAAGATAAATCATACTGAATTGTTCTCAAACCAGAAATATCAAATGGCAAATTCTGTCCAAAACGTGTCATCATAATATATGGTTTACCATTTCCGTGACGCATTCCACATTCATACATTACATTTGGGTTTAAACCCGTTACATCAATAATACACAAATCAGATGATTTTATCAAAGTAATGATATCAGAATTGATACTACCGGGACTATACAACTTGTCAGCTCTAATAATATTTTCAGGAGAGAAGCCGCAATTACGAAGAGCTGGTATGATTAAATAATCCAAAACTTCATCCGCATCATTGCGAACATCACTATCTGGCTTTCCAATAGGAGAGATTACAAAACAAGTATATGAATTCATAAACGCACCTCACTTGTTAATCGCTTCTTTTGTTGTCCTTTATGACTGTATTAATCTGTTTAACAATTTCTGCCTTTTCAATTATGGAGAGATCTTCTTTTTCCATAGCTTTTGTTCCCTGCTTATATAAACTGGAAATCATTTCTCTCTCGCTCTTTAGTCGTTGGATTTCGCTTTTTTCTCTTTCTTTTTCAAGAATAGATCTCCTCTTGGCAGATGAATAAAATAGCCTATAATACCCTGACATTATACCTAGTGTCACAAGAAAAACAAGGCATATCACTGCTTTTTGACTTGCAGTTCCGCCACTTCTCCAGGTATCAACAAGGCATTGAAATAAATAACTTATTATTGCACCAAAAAGTAAAGAGACTACGGAATCCATGAAAGGGAACCTTTTGTATACTTTATTTAGTATATCCTTCATATGGTCACCGCATTATTAATTCAAATTGATACATAGTCAGTTTACACCATATTTCTCCAATATTCAACAACAAGTTGGTCGAGAGGATGTATTTGTTCGCAGGTCAGCCATTGGACTAGCTTTTTATGCATCACAAAGGAGGTCAGGTTCTTTTACAAAGGCATAAACAACAAAAAAGCAATCAAGCCTACACAAAATGCTGCTTTTTGGAAAGGAGTGGTGCTAATTTCAAATTGAAAATGAAAGGAGGAATTATTTTTGCTGGCCGGGCCGGGAGGTCTGGCCTTTTTTCATTCCATCAAAAAGGAGGTTAGCAAATGGCCGATGAAAAAGTGAACATGGGCCCGGAGGAGAATAAGACCCCGGAAACTCTATCCCCGCCCGGCCAGGGTAATCTGCCACCGCTGGAGGAAAATAATGCTCCTGCTGTTTCTGGTGAAGATAAAGCGGCTCCCGATCATGTGGAGCCCGATCCACCGTCTGCCGACAAGCACACACAGCGGACTGTTCTTCCCGGCATGGGCGAAGATACACCCGCCCCGTCCGGCAAGGTGATCAACCTCTCGGACATCCAGGCCGCTGATAAGGGCGGCAAGGAGGCTTCTACTACCGCCCCGGAAAAGAAAGCGCCGGAGGCGGATCAGCCGAAAAAGCGCCGGGGCCGTCCCCCGAAAGAGCAGGCTGCGGTGTCTGCGGGGAAAAAGGAGAAAGCGGCGGAGCTCCGCACAGGCCACCCCTCTAAGGTTGACAAGGCGGCCCGTGAGGAGGCCCCGCCCTCTGTTCTGGACAAAGTGTCCAGAGGTAAGAAAGCTGACAAGAGCAAGGAAACGGGCTCCGGCGGTGCGCCTGTGACTAAATCCGCTAAGGCGGTAAAGCCGGGCAAGGCCGCTCCCGTCAAGGAGGCGGCAGTCCCGCCGCCGGAGATCAATCTGCCGCCCACGCCTGACGTGCCGCCCCGCCCGGTGGAAGAGGTAAAAATCGTCTATCTGAAAATGGCGGAGCTTCATCCGTTCCACACGTTTCGGGAGCACCCCTACAAGGTGCAGGACGATAAGGCGATGGACGATCTGGTGGGGACGATCAAGGAACACGGCATTATGACCCCCGCCACCGTCCGCCCGGAAAAAGACGGCAAGGGCTATGAGATTATCGCGGGCCACCGCCGCCATCATGGCGGTACACGGGCCGGGCTGGAGGAAATGCCCTGTATCGTCCGTGAGATGACCGATCTTGAAGCTGTCCGGGAAATGCGGAATAGCAACAAGCAGCGGGGCGATCCTCTCCCCAGCGAACTGGCAAAGCTGCTGGATTTGGAGGTGGAGGCTATCAAACGCCAGGGGGCCCGCCCGAAGAATGAGAAAGAGGCGGAGGCCCTGGGTAAGCTCTCGGTGGAGATTGTGGGCAAGGAACACGACATGAACTATAAAAAGGTCATGCGGTATATCCGGCTCAACTCCCTGGTGCCGGAGCTTCTGGATAAGGTGGACACAAAGCAGATGGGCTTTATGCCTGCGGTGGAGATCTCGTATATCAGGCCGGAAAACCAGCGGCTGATTGCCGTTTCCATTGACGGGGAGCAGTCCTCCCCCTCGGTGGCCCAGGCGAAGCGGCTCCACGAGCTGGACAAGGAGGGCAAGCTCAACGGCGATGTGATTGACGGCATTTTGAGTGAAGAAAAAAAGGAGGATCGCGGTGTGATTATTTCGACTGCTGAGCTGTCTAAGTATTTCGGCAAGGAGGTCACTCCTGCCAAAATGAAAGAGCAGATCATGGCGCTGCTGGACGAGTGGAAAGAGAAACAGCCGCCCGAACTGGCACAGCCGGACAGGAAAAAGGACTTGGAGAAGTAATCGGGCCCCGCTTCTGGACACTTTGTCCAGAGGTGAACTCCCCGCGCCGGGGATGGGCTCTGTGGTGATATATCCCCCGTCGCCGGATATTTTGCAGCGCAGCCGGGAACGGGCCGTCAAGGGGCGGAACGCCCGCCGTTTGCGGCGGCTTGCCCTTGACGGCCTGGCCCGGCTGTGCTATTTCCGGCAAGGCGGCGGGGGTATATCCTCCAGAGCCGCCCCCTTTCCCATGAATGGGAAAGGGCGGGGGGGATAGGGTTGAACTACCTATATAAATATCGGAGGTGTGATAATGAAACGATCCCTTGCTTATATCACCGCTGCGTGGCGCGGTGATCCTGCGGTGGATATGGAGCAGGCGGCGCATTACTGCCGCGTGGTCTACGATGCGGGCTATTCCCCCATCTGCCCTATGCTCTATCTGCCGTTGTTCCTCAATGACGCGGTGCCGGAGGAGCACAAGAACGGCATCGACATGGGCCGCGATCTGCTCCGGCGTTCCCGTGTGCTGGTGGTGTGCGGCCATTCCGTGACCGAGGCCATGAAAAATGATATTGCCGTGGCCCAGCGCCTGGGGATCACCGCGACTACCCTTGAGGGCATCCTGACCGTCAAGGGCCAGGGGCGGTGCTGATGGCGTCCCTGTTTGAAGCCTACATCACCAACCTGGGAAAGTACAACGAGGGTGAGCTGGTTGGCGAAACGCTGAAATTCCCCACAACTACCGAAGAAGTACAGGCCCTTTTGAAGCGGATCGGTGTGGACGGGGTACGTTATGAGGAATTTTTCATTACCAGCTTTGATGGTGATGTGCTGGGGCTCTATGACTATCTCACGGAATATGAAAACCTGGACGAGCTCAATTATCTGGCCTGCCTGCTCTCCGAACTGGATCAAGGTGAGCTGGAGAAATTTGAGGCCGTCATTGACAGCGGCGAACATACTTCCAGCGTGGCCGATCTCATCAATCTGGTGCAAAACCTGGATTGCTACGAGTTTTATCCTGGTGTCGAGGACGATGAAACCCTGGGCCGCATCTATGTGGAGGACATGGAGGCCATTGACGTGCCGGAGCACCTGCTGAATTATTTTGACTATGAGGCATACGGGCGGGATATTCGGCTTGAAGAGGACGGCCACTTTGCCCCTGGCGGCTATGTTTTGAACAACGGCGGTCAATTCATCGAGCACTACCACGGGATCGAGGATATTCCCGCCGAGCACAAAGTCTTTGCCTTTCCGCAGCTCACGGTGCGGGAGCAGATGGCGGCCTACAAAGAAATTATTGACGGTTCCTCCCTGGAGGGCTATCGGAAGATTGCCGCAAAGGAACACGAGGAACGATAACGGCACTTCTGGACACTTTGTCCAGAGGTGCTTTTTTCATGGAAAGGAGGGATACGGCTGATTGACGAGGACGTTTCCAGACGTACCATAGCAGTTTCGATCAAGGCAACAAAGCTCACGGGCCGGGTGCTGGCCCAGGCGTGTCTGGCGGTGGGCCGGAAGATCAAGAAAACGTACCGGGCCCGCCAGACACCCCACGGAAAACAGACGGTGCGTCAGCTCATGGGCCACGGGGCCGCCACGAACAGCATCGAGGTGGAGTCCCCAAAGGACTTTGACCGGGTGGCCCGGCGCTGGAATGTGGACTATGCCTTTTATAAGACCGGGCCGGACAAATACCTTTTATTTTTCAAGAGCGGGCAGGCCGACGCCATCACCGCTTGCTTTTCGGAATATTCCCGGCGCGTGTTGAAGCGTTCCAAGTCCCAGCGTGTTCCCATCCGGGAACAGCTCAAACGGGCTGCCGCTGAACTGGCCTGCCAGCCGTCCCACAAGAGAGAACGTGCAAGGGAGGCGGTGCATGAGGACAGATAGCGTCAAAAAGTATGTGATACCTAATATCCCGTACCTGTTTATTCTGTGGGCCTGCCTAAAGCTGGGGACGGCCTACCGCCTGGCTCCCGGAGCAGACTTTGCTCACAAGCTCATGGGCCTGGGGCAGAGCATCGGCCCGGCATTTGCTGACTTTGCGCCGGGGCTGGCCCCCTTTGACTGGCTCATAGGCATTGTGGGCGCGGTGGGCTTTCGCCTGCTGATCTACTTCAAAAGCAAGAACGCAAAGAAATTTCGACGGGATGAGGAATACGGGTCGGCCCGCTGGGGCACCGAAAAAGACATTAAGCCCTTTGTCGATCCAAAGTTTGAGAACAACGTCATTTTAACAAAGACGGAGTTTCTCACTATGAACACCCGGCCAAAAAATCCCGCCAACGCCCGCAACCTCAACGCCTGTATCATCGGCTCGTCCGGCTCCGGCAAAACCCGTTTCTGGCTCACGCCCCAGCTGCTCCAGGCGCACAGCTCTTATGTGTGCGTCGATCCGAATGGTAATTTACAATAAGGATAAAGGGAGCGCGCACCCTCAAGAAAGGAGGTTACACCCCATGAAGAAACAGCCGGACAAGGGAAAAATCACAGCCCTGTACGAGCGTCTTTCCCATGACGATGAACGAGCCGGGGAAAGCGTGTCGATAGAAAACCAAAAGCGCATTTTGGAGGACTACGCCCAAAAGAACGGCTTTACGAATATCCGGCACTTCACCGATGACGGAGTGCGGGGAACGACTTTCAAGCGTCCGGGGCTGGACGCTATGCTGGAAGAAATCCGGGCGGGAAATGTGGCTACGGTCATTATCAAAGACCAAAGCAGGATTGGCCGTGATGTTGTCGAAGTGGGGCTTTTGAAGCGCACCTTTGACGAGTACCATGTACGCTTTATTGCGGCAAATGACAACCTTGATACCGCCAACGGCTTTGATATATCCTGACGGAGCGCGTGGTGCGGGAAACCCGGTACGACAGCGACGGCGATCCCTACTCCTGGTACATCTGTTATGTCACGCTGGAAAACAAAAACCTTTCCCATCTGCCCCTGGAAATGATGGGAGAGGAACAAATGGCCCGCTATTCCCTCTATATGTCCACCCTGGGGAACAGGCCCGATCTGTTCCCGGAGTCAGCCTATGTGGGGAAATACATCACAAACCCGCCCGCTGACTATGACGTGCCGGAGGAATATCTGGACGATGAAACTTTTGCGGCCATTTTGGAAGAGGCGGAGAAATACCTGGGCTATCCCTATGTGTGGGGCGGCAGCTCTCCGGCCACGTCCTTTGATTGCTCCGGCTTTGTGTCCTGGGTGATCAATCACTCTGGCTGGAATGTGGGTCGCCTGGGAGCCCAGGGGCTCTATAACATCTGCACCCCCACCAGCGCACCCCGCCCCGGCGATCTGGTGTTCTTTGTCGGCACCTATGACACGGCGGGCGTGTCCCATTGTGGCATCTATGTGGGGGACGGGATGATGATCCATTGTGGCGATCCCATCCAATATGCAAACCTGAATACAAGCTACTGGCAATCTCATTTCTACGCCTACGGGCGTTTACCCTGACAAGGAGGTACTCTATGGCGGCAAGCAAAAGCCAAAAAATCCAGGCCGAGATTGATAAGGTCAAGGCCAAAATCAGTGAACAGCAGGCCCGGCTGAAAGAGCTGGAGCAAAAGCACCGGGAGGCGGAAAACGAGGAGATCGTGGACATCGTGCGGGGCATGAGCGTTTCCCTGGAGGAGCTGCCCCTGGTGCTCCAGCGGCTCCGGGACAGCGGCACCTCTGGACAAAGTGTCCAGAAGTCCGAGGACGGCGGAAAGGAGGAAAATTGAAGATGAAACGCTTTCGGGTGATGGCGGCGGCGCTCTGCGCCGTCGTTCTTTTATGCGGCTTTAGCGTCCCGGCGTATGCCTACGCGGACGGCGGCGAGGGCGCGGACTACGGCGATCCCACCATGACGGAGGAAACTCCCGCCCCGGAGCCCACCATTGAGCCCGGCGAGGGCTTTTCCGAAGAGGGCAACCTTGTGACCCGCGATCTGCTCTATGACGAGCACACCAACAAGCAGTTTATTACCGTCCAGACCAGCGGCGGCAATATGTTCTATATCGTCATTGACTATGACAAGCCCGTGGACGAAGAGGGCGAACAGTACGAAACCTACTTTTTCAGCGTTGTGGATGAGGCTGATCTGCTGGCTGCGGCGGAGGCCGCTGGCGTGGAACAGGCGGTGTGCTCCTGCTCTGAAAAATGCGAGGCGGGGGCCGTCAATACGGATTGCGCCGTCTGCTCTGTCAATATGAGTAAGTGCGTGGGCGTTGAGCCGGAGCCGGAGCCCACGGAAACCCAGGAGCCCGCCCCGGAGGAGGCCGAGCCGGAAACGGGTAGCAACACAGGGATGCTCCTGGCGGTGCTGGCCGTGGCCCTGGTGGGCGGCGGAGCGGCGTTCTATTTCAAGGTGCTGCGCCCCAAACAGCAGAAAGCCGCCGCGCCCCAGGAGGACTACGGCGACGAGCTCACGGACTATGACGAGCCGGACGGCTACGGGGACGAGGACGATGACGGCCCGCCCTGGGACGAGGAGGACGATGACGGAGAGGAGGCGGACAAATGAGGTTTACCAACAGCCCCTATGAAAAGATGATGCAGCAGAAGCCCCGCCCCCAGGCTCCAGCCCCGGCAAAGCCGCCCAGGGGCTCCCGGTGCTCCGGGTGTCCCTACTGGCGCGGGATCGGCTGCGTGTCCTGCTACCGGGAGCTTATGCGGGCCCCGGCTGGCGGGAGGTGACGGCTTGGCCAGTGAACTGACACGCGAGGAAAAACGGGCGATCCGCGCCCTGGTGACAAAATGGTGTGCCAACTATGACAAGGAGTACGGCTGCCTGCCCCTGGACTGTGAGTGCTATATGCTGGGGAAATGCTGGACGGGGGCGCTGTGCCGCTACTTTCGGGAGGCGGTGCTGCCCCTCGAACCGGCGCTGGAGGTCGCCCTCTTGACCGAGGGGCCCAGGCCGGATTTTAAGATTTGCCCTATCTGCGGCGGGCCCGTTGCCCCGGATCGGCGGCAGGCTTACTGCTCGGCGGCCTGTGCAAAGAAAGCCCACCGCCGCCAACAGCGGGAATATATGCGGAAAAAGCGGGGCTGGGGCGTTGACAATTAGGCCCTCGAAACCCGCTGATTACAAGGCTTTTCGGGGCCGCTTTTGGGGCAGGCCGTATGTTTCTACGGCCTGCCCCTGTTTGGCCCGGATGCTGTCAACATCAAGGAGGTGTTATTCTGGAAGAAAATCAAGGCTATGTGATCCGCCGCACGATCCTGTTTGATAACAAATGCGGCTTTGTGCTGGGCGAAAACCCCAAGGCCCCTAACCCCTATGTGACATGGCAATTCAACGAGCAGGACGGACACCGGGACTTCTTTTGGGGCCACTACCACAACGAGCCGGACATGGCGGAACGGGATTTGCACAACCGGGCCGAGGACTATCAGCGGCGCTATCATGTGTTTGAAGTAGAGCAGGCCCCGGACAAGGAAACCTACAAATACTACTCCACCCAGCGGCCTATTGACATCGGCACTTACCCGAACAGCTACTTTAACCGCCCTGTCCACATGGATTTGTACTTTACCCGCCAGCAAGTGATGGGCGAGGCGTTTCAGGCGTGGGGAGCCATCATCTATGCCCATCCCCTGACAGAGCGGGAAATGCAGAATTATGAGCTCCGGCCCTCCCGTGAAAATCTGGACATCCGGCGGCAGATGGATGCCCAGGCCCAGGTGGTGGGGAAATGGGAGGATGCCCACCATGTCCCGGATCAGAAGCGGCTGACATGGTTTTACCCTGACTTCGGCAGTTATGTGGTGAAAGAATACATCACCCCGGAGCAACTGGCCGTTCGTGTCCACAGCATTGAACGCCAGGAGGCGGCGCGGGCTCATAAGGAGGCCAAACACCAGCCCCCGATTGCCGAACAACTGAAAGCAGCCCAACGGGAAGCCCAGGAGCAGCGGGCCCCGGACGCACCCAAAAAGAAAGCCCCTGACCGGGGCGACTGAACTGCCCCAACTTGTGCAGACAGTACAAAAAAGAGCCCTGGTAGGAAAGATTGAGTTTTAGGCGGAGAGGCGTCGCGCAAGCGGCGCCTCTCCAGTTTTCAACTGGATGCGCTCATGGTTGTAAAACTGGATGTAACGGTCAATCATCTCGTTAGCCTCAGAGAAAGAGACGGGTTTGTGTCGGTAAATACATTCTGTTTTGAGGATAGAGAAGAAATTCTCTGCCATGGCATTGTCATAAGGGTTTCCGCATCTTGACATAGACGGCGTAATGCCGTATGTTTGAGTCAGCTCAAAATATGCTTGTGAGGCGTACTGAGCACCCTGGTCGCTGTGGAGCTGCAACTCTGCAGCGACCCTCTTTTTCTCTCGCTTCATGGCCAGACGAATCGTGTCCAGAACCAGATTCACAGTTTGTTCTGTCCCGGTTTTGTAGGCCACAATGCTATTGTCATAGAGGTCCCGGATCATGGACAGGTACAGTACGCCCTGGTTGGTGTGGATATAGGAGATGTCCGTTACCCATTTGCTGTTGGGCTTGTCCGCATAAAACTGCCGGTTGAGCAGATTTTTGTACCTGTGAACCTGCTGCCCCATTTGCTGCCATTTCCTGCGGCGGCGGATTTCAGACAGCAGATCGTACTTTTTCATAATTCGCAGCACAGTTTTGGGATTACAGAAAATATTTTGACTTTTCAGCCATATCCACATCCGCCGGTACCCGTAGGTACGCAAGGTGCGTTCCCGCTGCCGTGCAATCATTTCCGCAAGAGTGGCATCCTTTTCTGGTCTGCCCAGGCGATGGACAAAGGCGTAGTAGCCGCTTCTGGATACTCCAAAGAATTTACACATGACTGCCACTGGATACTCAGTTCTGTGACGATATATGACATGGTATTTTACCCTTGCCCTCACCTCCTTCCTGTGAAGCACAGAAAATCCCGCAGCAGCTTATTCTCCATACGAAGCCGCTGGATTTCATAGGCCTGCTCTGACACAATGTCTCTTGGTGCGGCGCCTTTCCTCGGCCGTCCTTTGGGCCGCGGGAGAATGCCGGCTTCCAATTTGCGTTCTTTTCTTCGCTCACGCTTAAGCAGCCTTTTTACCACCTGCTTATCCTGAAAGCCGTAGTATTCTGCAACTTCCCGCTGGGTTTTCCCCTCTGCTATCATTGCCTTGATTTCAGGCAGCAGCACTTGAACGTGTGTGTAATTTCGTTTTCCCATGACAAGACCCCCTGATGTAGTCTATTTTCCTACATCAGGGGGTCTTTTGTCACTGTCCGTTTTTACTGGACCTGTTCACGACAGATAGGAGGACGATTATGGACAAGAAGCATGAACAGGATTTTGCCGATCTGGAAGTGAAGCGGCTTTGCGGGGTGTTCGGTACGCCGATCCCCGCGCTGCCCCCAGAGCGTGACAAGGCGCTGGACAAAGTAAAGGAGCCGCCCCGCACCAGCCGGAGCCTGGAACGGGAGGAGCGGTGACAAAGAAACGCCGCCGCCCCATCCATCTTCATGTGATGGTGTCCGAGGAGGAGCTGGCGCTGATCCAGGAGCGTATGGCCGAGGCGGGCATCCGTAATATGGGGGCCTATATGCGGAAAATGGCTCTCAATGGCTATGTGCTCCATGTTGATCTGTCACCTGTCCAGGAGCTGGTGTCGCTCCAGCGGCGGTGCTCCAACAACTTAAACCAGGTGGCGATCCAGGCAAACACCTATGGCGGTATCTACCCGGAGGAAATCAAGGCGTTGCAGCGGGACTATGAAAAGCTGTGGCGGCCCCTGTCCGATCTTCTGGAAAAGCTCTCCGCCATTGTGCGGCTCTGACCTGCCGGGGAGCGGCCCTACGCCGTTCCCCGGCTATCTCGACTTCTGGACACTTTGTCCAGAGGTGGGGATAGCTGAGGCATCCTTGTTGGGCTCCTCTTACGGAGTTATAATATACATATAGAGGCAAATATCAAACTTTTGTAGGAGGTATGAACCATGCGGACGATCTTAAAAATTATCGCGGCTCCCTTTATTCTGGCCCTGATCCTCGCCGTGGCGGTGCTCTCGTTCCTGTCCTGCGTGGCGGGCGCTGTGTGCGTTGTGGCGTGTGTGGGCCTGTCCCTGCTGGCGATCCTTTGCCTGCTGGCCGGGCAGACCACAGGCTGCATCGCCATGTTCGTGCTGGCGTTCCTGGTTTCTCCCTTTGGGCTCCCGGCCCTGGGCGGCTGGCTGGTGGAGCGCCTGTATGGTGTGAAGTATGCGGCGATGGACTTTATGGCAAGCTGATACTTCTGGACACTTTGTCCAGACGTTCCGGGCGGCGGGTGGAACAGACCGCCGCCCGTTTTTTCTGCTGGGAAAGGAGGTGCGACTATCGCTACAACCTACATCCGGCCCTACAAGGTAGCGGCTGGGAAAACGGCCATCCAGACGATGGAGGAGCGGTTTGCTTATGGGCTCAATCCGAAAAAGCTGGGGGCTGTGTCTGCCTATCTCTGTGATCCTGCATCCGCCCCCGCTGAGTTCCTGCTGCTGAAAAGCCAGTACCAGGCGGAAACGGGCCGGGCCGTGGAGCGCGGGGCCCTGTTCTTTCAGATCCGGCAGGCGTTCCCACCCGGCGAGGTCACGCCGGAGGAGGCAAACAAAATCGGCTATGAAACAGCCATGCGCTGGACAAAGGGCAAGTATCAGTTCTTCGTCTGCACCCACATTGACAAGGGCCACATTCACAATCACATTTATTACAACTCCACCTCCCAGGACTGTTCCCGGAAATTCCATAACTTCATCGGCTCCAGCTTTGCGGTGCGGCGGCTCTCTGACCGGGTGTGCATTGAGCACGAGCTGTCTGTTATTCAAAATCCGAAGCAGCACAGCAAGGGTCGCTTTCTCCACTATGGACAATGGATTGGGGAAAAGCCGCCCTCGGCCCAGCAGCGGGTGCGGCTGGGGATCGTGGCGGCTCTGGAGCAAAAGCCCGCTGACTTCCCGGCGTTTCTGCGGCTCATGGAGGAGTCCGGCTTTCAAGTAAAGCATGGTCGGGGTGGCGCGATCTCGTTCCTGGCCCCTGGGCAGGATAAGTACACCCGTCTGCGGGCATCCACCCTGGGCCCCGGTTTCGATCCCCATGACATCCGGGCGGCGATTGCCGGGGAGCGGCCCATCCCGGAGCTTCCCCAGGACAGCCCGGCCCCGGCCCGGCGCGTCAATCTGATCATCGACATTCAAGAACGCATGGCCCAGGGCAAGGGCCCGGCCTATGAGCGGTGGGCCAAAGTCTATAACATAAAGCAGATGGCCGCCGCGCTCCTGTATCTCCGTGAACACGATCTTATGGACTATGCGGCGCTGGCATCCAGCACCGAGGCGGCGGTGGATCGGGCTCACAAGCTGGCCGGGGAGCTGCGGGACACGGAGGCCGCCCTTGTCAAAACCTCCGAGCTCATGGGCGCGGTGGTGCAGTACGCAAAGACGCGGCCCGTGTTTGACGGCTACAAGGCGGCCCGGTATAGCAGAAAATATCTGGCCCAGCACGAGGCGGAGCTGGCCGACTACCGGGCGGCAAAGGCGGCTATGAGTGAGCTTTTGGGCGGGGCAAAGCTCCCCAAAATGGACACGCTGAAAAAGCAGCACCGGGAGCTCTCTGAAAAGAAAAAGGCCCTCTATGCGGAATACCGCAAGGCCCAGGCGGATATGCGGCAGGCCGTGGCAGTCAAGGCGAATATCGATCACCTGCTCGGCCACGCGGACGAGCAAAAAAATAAGGCCCAGGAGCGTTAGCTCCGGGCCGCCGACAACAGGCGCTTGCGCCGGGACTTCTGGACAAAGTGTCCAGAAGTTCAGCGGGTTTGGGGAGCTCCCCAACAAGCATTTTCACGGGCCTGCGGCCTGTGAAAATTTCGGAGTGTGGCCACACCCGAATTGCTTGCCGAAACGTGCAACCCCCGAAGTGGCGCGAAAAAACGGAGGCGCGTGTTTCTCTTTACGCATCCTCCGTTTCCTTGGCCGCTTTCATCGCTTGGATGGTGGCTTCTACAATTTTCAGTTCTTTTTCGTCCAGGGCGTTGAGCATGGCGTCAATCCGCTTTCTGCACTCGCTCCCTCTATTCTTGGACGGATAGAAATATTGATCTACCGATATATCGAACATTGTCACCATCTGATAAAAGGTGTTGAGGCTGGGGTGCTGGCCGTCATTCTCGTTATACATGATGGTGCGCGGAGCCCGGTCAACAATATAGGCCAGTTGCTCCTGCGTCATCCCAGCGGCCTCCCGCGCCCGCTTAATGGCAAGCCCTATATCGTGAAAATCAAAGCGGCGTTCATCTCGTTTAAACTTCATAATATCACCTAATGTAATTTTACATTTCAGGTATTATTATTTGAACGATGGTGTATTTCATACTACTGACTATTTAATTTCGTTTCAAGTAAACATGACATTTAACTTGTCAAGTTATGCCGATATTTCTTCCCATAGTTGGTGCTTTTGAGAAATTTCCAATCTCCAATCAAGGTATTGACATTCCTACAAATTGATATATAATTAATGTTATATAACATCAATTATAGGAGGGACAAAGCGTGCCGCCAAGAGCAAAGATTACAAAAGAAATGGTCATTGACGCTGCCTTTGAGGTTGCTCGTGAAGTGGGTGCAGAAAATATTAACGCAAGGACAGTCGCAAAAAAACTAAACTGCTCTACTCAGCCCGTTATGTATCACTTTGCAACGATAGAGGAATTGAAAGAAGCTGCTTATGCAAAAGCAGACGGCTATCATTCTGAATACCTGATGAATATTAAAAGCCCGCAAGAAGGTGTTATGCTTGGAATTGGATTGAACTATATCCATTTTGCAGTTGAAGAACCGCATTTGTTTCGCTTCCTTTTTCAATCAAACTTTTTTAATGGAAGGACATTACTTGAAATAATAGATGCCGAAGAACTTATGCCTGTTCTTTTGGCAATGCAAGGAGCAGTCGGAGGAAGCATAGAGCAAGTAAAAGAAATCTTTTTGACAGTTTTTTTATTTGCTCATGGCTATGCAAGCATTATTGCAAACAATTCATTAGAGTATGATGAAGAACTCATAAGGACGCATATAGAGCGAGCTTATACTGGTGCGGTATTAGCGGCACAGGAGGATACGAAATGA
Source organism: Intestinimonas massiliensis (ex Afouda et al. 2020) (assembly GCF_900626285.1). Lineage (GTDB taxonomy): Bacteria > Bacillota > Clostridia > Oscillospirales > Oscillospiraceae > Flavonifractor > Flavonifractor massiliensis_A. Next base: position 264,404 of record NZ_LR131148.1, on the reverse strand, counting down.
GAACGCTATATGAAAAAAGCGAGCTGACCTTTACAATCGTATGGATTGTGATTTATTGTGTTCTGCAATCTTTAGCCAATCCACTAAATGAAAAAATAGGGATTGAATATTCTGCAAGTGCTATTTTCTGTATCTTACAGTCTGTTGTCCTCTTGGCATTTATTAGGAAAAATAACTTGCTGAAACGATATGGGCTTTGTAAATCTCCCATACCCGCCAGCCGCTTTCTGTTCTATATTCCATTGATAATTTTAGCCACAAGAAATTTGTGGAACGGAGCGGCATTTAATTTGAACTTGACAGGAACCGTCTGCTATATTGCCTGTATGTTTTGTGTTGGGTTTTTAGAAGAAGTGATTTTTAGAGGACTGCTTTTCAAAGCGATAGCAAAAGACAATGTAAAAACGGCGATTATCATTTCAAGTGTTACATTTGGTTTGGGACATTTACTAAACTTGGTGAATGGCAGTGGTGCGGAAATAGTAGAAAACATATTTCAAGTTACAGGGGCGATTGCGATTGGTTTTCTGTTTGTCATTCTTTATTATCGTGGCGGTAGTTTGTTCCCTTGTATGATTACCCACTCCGCAATTAATATCACAAGTGTTTTTGCAAACGTGGTAGGATTGACGATAGAAAAGCGTATCATCTTCCAGTTGGTACTGTTTGCAATTACTATTGCTTATTCTTTTATTCTCACAAAGACACTCCCCCAAAATCAGTATTACGAGAGGGAGCATAACTGATATGGAAAATGTGATTTCAGAATGGTTGCGCTGCCCTGTTTGCGGAAATAAGACAAGGCTGAAAATTCGTGGGGATACAGAACTAAAATATTTTCCGCTGTTCTGTCCTAAGTGTAGACAAGAGACTTTAATCAATGTAAAACATCTGAATACCACAGTTATCAAAGAGCCAGACGCACAGACGCAGAGCCGATAACACGCAGATCAAAATGCGGTTATCGGCTCTTTCTTTTTGACAACTGATTGCGCTGTACGATTGCTGGCTAAGCGGAAAAACTAAACCGCTGCTATTTTGAGTATGGCTGCAAACCGAAAGCAGGCGGTTTTGAAATAACAATTTCAAGCCGCCGTTTTCTTTTCAAAAAATGAGAATACGGGGGGTGTGTTAAAGTCGCCCTTTTTTAAGGATACGGCGGTGTCCAGGAGGTATCGCCGTGTCCTTTTTCCTTTTCCATCCCCCTAACCTGTCAAAAAAAGCCCACCCGCACAGCAGGATCAGTCTGGCGGCGGATGCGAAATTTGGCAGTACATAAATAAATTTGTCATTTCATGCGCTTGTGTGGCCTTGTGTCGCGCAGGCGCATTTTGTTTGTCCTGCTTCTGGACACTTTGTCCAGAGGTACAGATCGGCTCTCCTGGGTGCCGCTCCCCGCCAGCTCCCCATTTTGTTTCCGCTCAACCCATCAACCGAAACAAAATGGAGGACAAGCTATGACAACGATCAATCTGAAAGATTTTTATTATTGGTACTTATCGGACGAACTGGTGGAGGTGCCTGACGAGGTAGCCGAGGAACTCATGGCCAGCAAGCGGCGCGAGGCCGCCCATGCGGAACGGGTGCGCTACAACAAGGCTTATTATTCCCTGGACTGTGACGATGGGATCGAATACTCCGCCTGCCTGCACGAGCCCAGCCCCCAGGAGCTCATGGATCGCAAGGAGCTGTTCTTCCGGCTGTGGAACGCCCTCAATTCCCTGCCGGAGATCCAGGGCCGCCGGGTGGACGCTCACTTGATCCTTGGAAAGAGCTGCCGTCAGATCGCCCGCGAGGAGGGCGTGGACAAGAGCGCCGTCCGCTGCTCCGTGAAATGCGGGATTGAGCGCATGAAAAAATATTTGCAGGAAAATTTCTGAGTTACCATCTCCATTCACCCCTCTTTTTCTGGTGGTATGTGAGAGGAGATTTTCTCTCCGCAAAGGAGGTGCGGGGGCCACAGGCCGCCGCACCCTTTGTGGGAGAGCGTCGCTGCCGAGTATGGCTGTCTTATGACGGGGCAAGAAAATGAGCGCGGCGCTCCCCGCCATTTATGAAAGTGAGGGATAACAGAATGGACTATGATCCTATGTTGGCTGCTATGCTGTCCCAGCCGTGGAGCAACAATGCCTGCCGTGGCTATGTCATCTACGCGATGGAGAACTGCGGGTTTTCTCCCAACGACATCCGGCGCGTGGTGGCGGAGCTCTATGAGGTTTTCGACATCCGCAGTCTGGAAGAGGCCCAGCAGCACTTTGAGGAAAGCCCTTACTGACTTCTGGACACTTTGTCCAGAAGTTAGGTAAGGAACAGGGCCAGCATCAGAAGCGGTGCTGGCCCTGTTCCTTGCCCCACGGGACAAGGGGGAGTTTGTTTATGTCAGTCCGTCCATGAGAGAGGAGGCCGTATATGCCAAAGGCAAATGCTGTTTTTGCCATTGATGGGTTTGAAATATCCGCCACCTTTGCGGAGTCACGAAACACAGCGGCCATTGGGCAGGTCAAGCAGATTTTGCTCTCGTCCTTTGTGGCGCAGACCTCATCCACCCGGCCCGGAGTCATCCTTGTCAAAACCTCGGAACAGAGGGATAATAATGGTGGGGGTAGTCTCTATGCACCTTGACAAGTTCAAAAATCCTGCGTACAAAAAGCCTCTTTTCACCTGCCAAAATGACATTTGAAAGGATGGCTTATATATGGAAAATCAAATGATAATTGGCACTCGCGTTGATTGTTTATACCGGGTGTCTACCGATAAGCAGGTGGATCACAACGATAAGAACCAAGCCGACATTCCCATGCAGCGGAAAGCCTGCCACGCCTTTTGTGAGAAAATGGGCTGGACGATTGTTCACGAGGAACAAGAGGACGGCGTTTCCGGCCACAAGGTACGGGCGGAAAACCGGGACAAGCTGCAAATCATCAAGGAACGGGCCCGGCAGGGCAAGTTTGATATTCTGCTGGTGTTCATGTTTGACCGCATCGGGCGGATCGCGGACGAAACGCCCTTTGTGGTGGAATGGTTCGTCAAGAACGGCGTCCGGGTTTGGAGCACCCAGGAGGGTGAGCAGCGGTTTGACAACCACACCGACAAACTCACCAACTACATCCGGTTCTGGCAAGCGGACGGTGAAAGCGAAAAAACCTCCATCCGCACCAAAACCGCCCTGGGACAGCTTGTGGAGGATGGAGGCTTTAAGGGCGGAGTCGCCCCCTATGGCTATGACCTTGTGAAAAGCGGGCGCGTGAATAAGCGCAAGCATGAGGTTTACGAGCTGGCGCTCAATGAAACCGAGGCCGCTGTTGTCCGTATTGTCTTTGACAAGTATGTGCATGAGGGCTACGGAGCCCAGCGGATCGCCACCTACTTAAACAAACTGGGCTACCGGGCCCGGAGCGGCAAGATGTGGCACCATGCCACCATCCGGGGCATCCTCTGTAACCTGACCTATACCGGCGTACTCCGCAGCGGGGAAAGCCGCTCCCCGGTGCTGCCCCACCTGCAAATCATTGAGCCGGAACTGTTTGAGGCAGCCCAGCGCATTCGTACCAACCGGGCCAATGAAACGGAACGCACCGTTCCCCGCAACATCGCAGGCCAGTCGCTCTTGTCCGGGAATGTGTACTGCGGCCATTGTGGGGCCCGACTCAACCTCACCACCAGCGGCAAGGCGTACCCCTGCAAGGATGATCCCCACCGGGTGATCAAGCGGGTGCGGTACATCTGCTATGGCAAAACCCGCAAGCAGACCGACTGTGACGGGCAGACGGGCTACACGGCACATATCCTGGACGGGATTATTGATAAGCTGGTGCGGCAAATCTTTGAGCGCATGAAAGCGATCCCCAAAAGTGAGATTGTCAACGCCCGCTATCGGGAAAAGATGGAGGAGCGAAAAAATCTGCTCCGCTCCGTCCGGGCAGATTACAGCAAGGCAGCCGATGAACTGGATATGCTCAAAGCGGAAGTCATCAAGGCCCTGCGAGGGGAAAGCGCCTTTTCCAAAGACCTGCTGAGCTCTATGGTGTCCGAGGCCGAGGCCAAATGCGCTGAACTGCAAAAGCAGTTTGATGACGCCCAGGCCGCCTATGAGAAAGGGCAAACTGTTCTGCACTCCCTGGAGGAGCAGTACGACAATGTGATCTCCTGGGCAGATCTTTACGACACGGCCAGCCTGGAGGCGAAGAAAATGATCGTCAACTGCCTGATCCGTCGGGTGGAGGTCTATCGGGACTACAAGCTGCACATTGATTTCAACATTGACTTTGCACAGTTTAGCCTGGGGCTGGACATTGTGGAAATCGCCGCATAAAACAAAAGCCCATTCCCGGCAAGGAATAGGCAAAAGAAAAAACTTGCCTTAAAGCAAGACAAGTTATCTAAGAATACCCAGCGCATCCTATGGTGGAGATAAGCGGGATCGAACCGCTGACCTCTTGAATGCCATTCAAGCGCTCTCCCAGCTGAGCTATACCCCCATATAAGAGGATGCGCTGGGTATTTCTTATTCAGTTTTGTGTGGGGTGCTGGTACACGTTTGTATCGGGCTCCCAGCTGAGCTATACCCCCAAGTATTTTGTTTTCTTCCGGACGACGCGTTTTATTTTATCACTCGTTTTTCTCCTTGTCAACACTTTTTTCTCTTTTTTTATTTTTTATTTTTACCGCACAGCGCAAACAGAAAAGGTGCCTGTACCAGCACAGACGCCTTTTCTGTTTCTCTGCGTCAAACCGTTCGGCCTCAGCCTATTTTCTGGCGGGAAAAATCTTATTGGGGGCATAGCCCACATACCGTTTATAGACCTTATTGAAATATTTGTAGTCGGAGAAACCCACCAGCTCCGCTACCTCATACAGCTTATATGTACCCTGCTTCTGGAGCTCTACCGCCTTGCTGATGCGGTAATAATTCAGAAAATCATGAAAGGTATAGCCGGTCTCCGCCTTGAATTTGGCGTTCAGGTGGGTACAGGAGATGTTCAGCGACTGGCTGAGATCCGTGAGTGAGATGCGTTCGGCATAGTGCTCCTGGATATATTGGAGCATCGCCGCAGCATATTTGTTGCCCATAGCGGCTGGCTCCAGATCAGGGGCCAGCTGGATCGGCGGCGCGTCCGCCGCCCGGCCCTCCTGCCTCCGGCGCACGATCTGCTGGAGGCAGGACTTCAGCTCGTTCAGGTCCACCGGCTTCAGCAGATATTCCGAAACTCCCAGATGGATGGCCTGCTTGGCATAGTCGAACTCGCTGTAGCCTGTGATGATGATGGCCTCAAACTCGCACTCGCCCCGGCCGGCGGACAGCATTTCCAGCCCATCCATATCGGGCATGCGGATATCCGTAATAACGATGTCCGGCTTAAGGGCCTTGATCTGGGCCAGTCCCTCTTTTCCGGTGGCCGCGTCACCCGCCACCACACAGCCCACCTCTGTCCAGTCCATCTGGAACTGCAGGCCGCGCCGGATCAGGTTTTCATCTTCCACCAATAAGACCTTCAGCATGGTTCCATCTCCACTTCATACGGCATGGTCAGGGTCACCGTGGTCCCCACGTCCAGCGTGCTTTCTATGGTGAGGCCGTAGTCCGGACCATACATCAGCTCCACCACCTTTTGGATGTTGTAAAGGCCGATATGCTTGATATACTCACTGTTGAGCTCCATGGTGAAGCTCTCCCGGATGGCGGCCAAACGGTCCGCGTCGATCCCCCGGCCGTTGTCCCGCACCACAAAGCGCAGGTCATTGCCCACCCGCTCCACCTGGACCACGATCTCCAGGATCTTCCCCTGCTGATAGCCGTGCTTGATGCTGTTCTCAATCACGGGCTGGAGCAGAAGCTTGGGCACCTGGCACTCCAGGAGCTGATCGGGGATGAGGAACTCATAGCGCAGGCAGTTGTTGTACCTGACCTTCTGCAGCAGCAGATAGTCGTTGACATACTCCACATCAGTCTCCAGGGACACCTTCGTATGGCCGTAGTTGATGCTGTACCGCATCAGGTTGGCAAAGGACAGCAGCATTTCCGAGGCGGCCTCCGGATCCTCCCGGATCTGATAGCGCACCATCTCCATCACGTTGAACACGAAATGGGGGTTGAACTGCTCCTCCAGCTGCTTGATCTCCATCTGCCGCCGCCGGTCCTGCAGCTCGTTGTTGCAGCGGATCAGCTCCCGCAGGTGGAGGGTGATGCGCCGGAACTCGGCATAGAGCTGCTGTGATTCCTCCGAGCACTGGGGGGACAGCTCATAGAGTTCGCTGCTCCGGTCCAGCTCCTCCACCGCCCGGGTCAGCTCCCCCAGTTCCCGGGCGTTCTGCCGGGCAAACGTCCGGGTCAGCAGCGCCACAATGGCGGCCAGGATCAGCAGCAGAAAGAGGAACAGAAAGAACCCGTACCACAAGGTCTGGATGTGGAACGCCAGGGAGGTGAGGGTGTAGAGCCGCAATCCCTGCGGGGTGACGGTGGAGGTGGCGATATAGTAGTACTCCCCGCTGATCTCCTGGATCCCGTCGCTGCTCACCCCCAGCGCGTATTTGCTGGGCGGCAGCTTTTCCGCCGGGTCGTCCTCCAGGTCCAGGGTGGTATAGACGATATTGTCATACCGGTCGGTCAGGAGTACCTCCTGGGGCACCGTGCGGAACTGCCTGTGGAAGGCCTCCGCACGCAGGTTGAAAAACAGATACCCGATCCCGCTGCCGTCCGGCCCCCGCACGCTCCGGCAGAAGGAGTAGCTGCATGTCTGCTCACTGGTCAGCGGCACGTCGCAGATAAAGCACAGCGGCTCCTCCGGGGCCTTGTCCAGCCGCTCCAGCATGCCGGAAATCAGTGCAGCGCCGGCAAAGCTCTCCTGATTCCACCCGTTGAAGTTGGAGCAGACCGGTGTTCCCTCCCCGTCCATCAGCATGAAGTAGGCCTTGAACTCCTGCTCATTGACAAACTGGTAGAGCTGCTGGTTGGCCGCCGTCCGGCTGGCTTCGTTCTTGTCCAGCAGCGCGTCCTGGATTTCCGGCCGGCCGGACAGCTCCCGCAGGCCGGCCTCATAGGCGTCGTACTGCTCGCTCAGGTGCTTCGCCAGGCTCTGGTTGCTCTCCCGGCAGCCGCCCACCACTACCGTGGCGAAATTGATGGCCAGTCCGCCCACCATCAGGATCAGAATGGCGACAATAATGACACAGATGTAGCCCATGAAGGATCTGCGGAGCAGATCCTGGAATTTCACTCTCCGCACCTTACCTCTCCCCCATCCCCGCTCCGCCTTTTCCGTTCTTCTCCGTCCATTGTATCATGTCTTCGGGATTTTTACACCCTTGCTGATAAAAACGGCGCACTCCGTCCGGAGTGCGCCGTCTCCCGCTTTCAGACGCTCAGATCCTTGCTGCCGGAGACCTTGAAGAAGATGAGCAAAGAGAGGATAGAGGTCAATGTCAGGATCGTGGAATAGGCGGCCGCATTTCCGAAGTTGCTGCGGATAACCTCGGAGTAGATGGCCACAGTCAGCGTCATGGTGCGGCTGGTGTAGAGGATCACCGACGAGCTCAGCTCACTGATCAGGGTGATCCAGCTCATGACGGCACCCGACAGCACGCCGGGCAGCATCATGGGAATGGTGATCTGCAGAAAGGTCTTGACCTGGGAGGCTCCCAGGCTGATGGCCGCCTCCTCGATGCTGGGACTGATCTGGCCGATGATGGCCGTGCTGGAGCGGATGGTATAGGGCATCCGCCGGATGGAGAGGGAGACGATCAGGATGATCACCGTACCGCCCAACAGGAAGGGGGGGCCGTTGAAGGCACAGAGGAGCGAGATGCCCAGCACCGAGCCGGGAATGATGTAGGGGAACATGGTGAGCACATCCAGGATGGAGGTCAGCGGACTGCGCTTGCGCACGCTGAGGTAGGAGATCAGGATGCCGCAGATCACCACCACCACAATGGCCTCCAGACCAAAGAGGTAGGTGTTGGTGATGGCGGTGGTGTTCCCCTTTGCAAAGATGTTCCGGTAGTTGTCCAGGGTGAATTCTCCGGTAAACAGGGAGCCGTTGATGGTACCGATAAAGGAGGTGATGATCACCGTCAGCTGGGGCAGCGCAGCCACGAAGGTGATGATGTAGACCACAGCATAGGACGCCACCTTGCGCCAGCCTGTTGCCCGGCGCATCTCCATAGGCTTGAGGGCGGTCATGGAGTAGGTAAACCGGCGGCCCAGGATCTTCTGGAGGAAGAAGAACATCAGGGCGATGACGATGACGATGATGCACATGGTGGCGGCAAAGCCGTCATTGGTGCCCACCTCGCCCATGAACTGGGTGTAGAGCATGACGGGGAAGGTCTTGTAGCCTTCGCCGATGATCATGGGCGTACCGAAGTCGGAGAATACCCGCATGAACACCAGCAGCATGCCTGCCAGCAGGGAGGGCATTACCAGGGGAAAGATCACCTTGGTCACCCGCTGGAAGGCGCTGCAGCCCAGGCTCTCCGCCGCCTCGTTCAGGGAATTGTCCAGATTCTTCAGCGCGCCGGACACATACATGTAGATCAAGGGGAAGGATTGCAGGGAAAACACCAGGACGATCCCGGGGAACCCGTAAATGCCTTCCAGCTCCACATGGAAGATGGCGTTCAGGATCCGGGTAATGAATCCGTTGCGGCCCAGCAGCTGGATCCAGGAATAAGCCCCGATGAAGGGGGGCGACAGATAGGAAATGACGATCAGGATGTTCAGCAGCCCGGAAAACGGGATCTTGATGCTGCGGAGCAGATAGGCCATGGGCAGACCGATCAGCACCGCCACCGCCGTGGAGGCAATGGTCACCTTGAAGCTGTTCACCAGGGTGCTCCAATAGTACTTCTTGGTAAAGAATTTCACAAAATAGCTCAGATCCAGTTCTCCGCCGGTAAACAGGCTTTTGGTCAGCAGCATCCCGATGGGATAGACCACGAAGAGCAGGAACAGAGCCAGGAGGATCAGCGTCAGCACGGTCCAGACATTGAACCGTTTCTCTCCCGCGTACCTCATAGCAATTCCTCCCGAACCACCAGGGCCTCACTTCCGTCCGGCGTAAATACGTTGATCTGCTTGGCTTTCGCAGTCAGCCACACCTGGGTCCCATTGGGAATGATCTCCCACACATCGGTGCTCTGGATGGCCTCTACCTCCTGCCCGCCCTGCAGTTTCAGGAAATAGTGGGTGGAGGTGCCCAGGAACACGCTGTTCTGAACGGTGGCCGATATGCCCGCTCCCCCGCTCCTGGACAGCTCAAATTCCTCCGGCCGGATGGCCACCAGCACATCCATGCCGTCCGACACGTCCTTCCGCAGATTGTGCATGGGGACCAGATAGGAGGGCGCATCCTGGAAGGCCAGGCAGAGCTGGCCCCCTTCCGCTTTGACCTTCGCCTTCAGGAAGTTGGACAGGCCGATAAAATTGGAGACAAACTGATTGACCGGGCGCTGATAGATCCGGGAGGGCACGTCGATCTGCTGGATCACACCGTTGTTCATGACGGCGATCCGGTCGGAGACCGCCAGGGCCTCCTCCTGATCGTGGGTGACGTAGACGGTGGTGATTCCGAACTGCTGCTGGATCCGCTTGATGGCGTTGCGCATCTCCACCCGCAGCTTGGCGTCCAGGTTGGAGAGGGGCTCATCCATCAGCAGCACCTCCGGCTCGATGACGATGGCCCGGGCCAGCGCCACCCGCTGCTGCTGTCCGCCTGACAGCTTGGCAGGCATCCGGTCCTTCAGATGGTCGATCTTGACCACCTTCAGGATCCGGTCCACCTTCTCCTGGATCTCATTCTTGGGGAGCTTGCGGTTTTTCAGGCCAAAGGCCACGTTGTCAAAAACCGACATGTGGGGGAACACCGCGTAGTTCTGAAAGACCATACCGATGTTCCGCTTGTTTGTGGGGATATCGTTGATCACCCGGTCATTGATCCGGAAAGTCCCGCCTTCAATGGAGTTGAAGCCGATAATCATACGCAGCAGCGTGGTCTTGCCGCATCCGGAGGGACCGAGCAGCGTGAAGAATTCTCCCGGCCTGACTTCCAGAGAAAGTCCGTTGATGATGGTATCATTTCCATACCGTTTGACGGCATTTTCAATCGTGATCGTGGCACCCATAGCGGGATCACCCTCCTCTTTCCCTCGGTTGTGAATAAGGGGGGCCTGCGATGTAAGACCGCAGGCCCGCTCGTTGCTTGTTGTTCGGCTGATCGGATCAGGTAGCGTTCTCCAGGCACTCGCTGTACCGCTCGGTGATGGTGCTCTTGTTCTCCGCCACCCAAACGCCGTCATAGCTCTCCAGCGGGGTGATGGAATCCCAGGGGATCAGGCTGTCGTTCAGGGTGGCGCCTTCCCGCAGGGGGCGCACCGTCAGGTTCTGACCCACATAGTTCTGACAGGCTTCGCTCAGCATGTAGTCCACAAACTTCTTGGCGTTGTCCATGTGGGGCGCGCCCTTGATGATGGAGACGCACTGGCCGGACATGAGGGCGCCCTCCTCAGGGAATACCACCTTCACCGCCACGCCGTCCCGCACATAGGCGGCGGCGGGATCCTCCCAGGTCAGGCCCACGACGTACTCCCCTTCGGCCACGCCCTTGTAGACCTGCGAAGAGCTGTTCAGGCTGACGCCGTCCAGGTTGTTCACCAGAGCCTGGGCCCACTCCCATGCCGCGTCGGACAGGGGATCGCCGTTGCCCATGTCATACAGGCCGGCGATCAGGCACTGGAACGCAGAGCTGGAGTTGACGGGGTCGCCGGCGGCGATCTTGCCCTTCAGCTCGGGATTCAGCAGGTCCTCAAAGCCGTTGATCTCGATATCGCCCGCCAGATCCGTATTTACGATAAAGACCGTGGGATCGCAGAAGGCCGGAGAGGAATAGCCGCTGGTGTTCTTGTAGCCCTCCATCATGTTGGCGTCCTCAGGGGAGACATAGGGCTCGAAGCAGTCGGCATAGTCCTTGAGCATGGCCTCGTCAGCCGCCCAGCAGATGTCGCCCTGGGGGTTGGCCGCCTCATTCTGCACCCGCTTGAGCACCTCGCCGGTGCCGCCGGTGACCACTTCCACGTGGATCCCGGTATCCGCCTCAAAGTTTCCGATGACCGCGTTGTTCAGACTTTCACTTCTGGCGGTATACACCACCAGGGTCTCCTCGCCGTCGGAGCCGGACGGCTGTCCGGAGTTGCCTGTGTCTGCGGTGCCGCCTCCGCCGCCTCCGCAGCCGGAACAGATGCCCAAGGTAAGCGCGATGACTGTGGCAAGAGCAAGCTTCTTTTTCATGGTAAAACCTCCTAAAATTCTAGTCCTAATCCCTGGTTTCATTATATACTTTTCACTTTTTAAGTAAATCCTAAAAAAAGAACGTTTAGTTGTAATATTTGAAACTGTCAGTTTTCTTTTTTCTCCCACCGGCATATGTACAGCCACCCCGGTACCCGGCGAATGCAGGCATAAAGTGCACATGGCAAATAAAAAAGCCGCAAAGTCTTGCATGGCAAGGCTTTGCGGCTTTTTTCAAAGATTTACTCCCATTCGATGGTGCCGGTGGGCTTGGGCGTCAGGTCATAGAGGACCCGGTTGACCCCCTTCACCTCGTGGGTGATGCGGTCTGTAATATGCTGGAGCAGCTCGAAGGGCACGTTCTCCACCGTGGCGGTCATGGCGTCCACGGTATTGACGGCACGGATGACGACCGGCCACTCGTCGGCCCGCTTGCCGTCCCGGACACCTACGCTCTTCACGTCGGGGATGATGGTAAAGTACTGCCACACCTTGCCCTCCAGGCCGTTCTTGGCAAACTCCTCCCGGAGGATGGCGTCGGATTCCCGCACCGCCTCCAGCCGGTCCCGGGTGATAGCCCCCAGGCAGCGCACCCCCAGGCCGGGGCCGGGGAAGGGCTGGCGGTACACCATGTTGTCGGGCAGGCCCAGGGCCTTGCCGCAGGCCCGCACCTCGTCCTTGAAGAGCATCTTCAGGGGCTCCACCAGCTCGAAGTCCAGGTCCTCCGGCAGGCCGCCCACGTTGTGGTGGCTCTTCACCGCCTTCACGGTCTTGGTGCCGCTCTCGATAATGTCAGGGTAGATGGTGCCCTGGCCCAGGAAGGAGATCCCCTCCAGCTTGCGGGCCTCCTCGTCAAAGACCCGGATGAACTCCTCGCCGATGATCTTCCGCTTGCGCTCCGGGTCGGATACCCCGGCCAGCTTGTCCAGGAACCGGTCCACCGCATCCACATAGATCAGGTTGGCGTCCATCTCGTGGCGGAACACCTGCACCACCTGCTCCGGCTCACCCTTGCGGAGCAGGCCGTGGTTGACGTGGACGCAGGTCAGCTGCTTGCCGATGGCCCGGATCAGAAGGGCGGCCACTACAGAGGAATCCACACCGCCGGACAGGGCCAGCAGCACCTTCTTGTCCCCCACCTGGCGGCGGATCAGCTCGATCTGGTCGGCGATGAAGTTGTCCATGTTCCAGTTGGCCTGGGCGCCGCACACGCCGAAAATGAAGTTGGACAGGGCCTGTTTGCGCGCCTCCGGGTCCTCCGGCCAGGGTGCATCCCCCTTGTGGTCGGCCAGCAGCACCGGCACCTCGCAGTTATAGATATCCTTGGAGACGTCGATCCCCACCCCATCCACCACACGGTTGGGGCCGCCGTTGAGAATGATACCCTTCACGTTGGGCAGAGCGTGGAGCTCCTCCAGGGTAATATCATGGGGATGGATCTCACTGTATACCCCCAGCGCCCGGATCTCTCGGGCCAGCTGCGCGTTCTGGGCGCTGCCCAGGTCCAAAATAAGGATCATATCCTGCTTCATCCCGGTTCCTCCCTGTCAAAAATTTGGGTAACTGGATTATACCATACCGGGCAGGCAGATGCATCCCCTAAGTTCCGGAATCCGACGATTCCTCCGGTACATACTCCAATAAATCCCCGGGCTGGCAGTCCAGGGCCTTGCAGATGGCCTCCAGGGTGGTGAAGCGCACCGCCTTGGCGTGGTTGTTCTTTAAAATGGACAGATTGGCCAGGGTGATGTCCACCTTGGCGGACAGCTCGTTGAGGCTCATCTTCCGCTTGGCCATCATCACATCCAGGTTGACAATGATCGGCATAGCTCCACCCCCCTAAATGGTGAGATCGTTCTCCGCCTTCAGCTCCGCCGCCTGGCGGAACAGGGCGGACATCACCAGGCAGAGCAGCCCCGCCATGAAGAACACGGGAATGAACAGGGCGTTGTAGGTCAGCAGGGGCCCGATGCCGCCGTAATAGGCCAGCCCCCAGATCAGCCGCACCAGGGCGGCAGCGGAAATGAGGAAGCTGCACACCGCCGAGCAGCGCAGGCTTTTGCTGTTGACCATCTGAAAGGGGTTGCCCGCTAAAACGGTGTCCAGTACCCGCCGGGACTGCCACAGCACCACCGCGGTGCACATCCCGCAGAACAGAAGGAACAGGGTCAAAACCGTCTCATAGGCCCCTGCCCGCCACACCCGGCCCCAGCTTGCTGCAAAGAAGCTCAGTGGATTCCCATGGAGCATCAGGGACAGCAGCCCCTCCGCGCCCTTCAGCAGGCTCATGCCCGGCACCAGCAGCAGGGCGATCAGGTTGCACACAAGTGTAATGGTCACCAGTACCTTCAGCGTCGCCGCCAGCTTCTGCACGCCGGTCCGCTCCATGGCGATCCCCTCCTTTTCCGGTATCATACCACAGTTTTTATCGTCTTTCAATAAGTGAAGGGCGTCCACAGAGGACGCCCTTCACTTATATCTGAATGGCACCCAGCACTTCCCCGATGGGCCGGTTGATGACCAAATCGGCCTCCATATCGTAGGGAGTGGGGCTTTTGTTGATGAGGGTCAGCTTGTTCCCCCGGTAGTAGCGGATGAGGCCCGCCGCCGGGTACACTGCCAGGGAGGTGCCGCCGATGATGAGCATATCCGCCCGGGAGATGGCCAGCACGGCGGCCTCGATGGTCTCCTGGTCCAGGGACTCCTCGTAGAGCACCACGTCGGGCTTGATGACCCCGCCGCACACCGGGCAATGGGGCACGCCCTGGCTTTTCATCATGAAGTCCAGGTCATAGAACTGATGGCACTTCATGCAGTAGTTCCGGTGGACCGAGCCGTGGAGCTCATACACGGTGACGCTGCCCGCCGCCTGATGGAGGCCGTCGATGTTCTGGGTCACCACCGCCTTCAGCTTCCCCGCCCGCTCCAGCTCCGCCAGCTTCAGATGGGCGGCGTTGGGTTTGGCGTCGGGAAAGAGCATCTTGTTGCGGTAGAAGCGATAGAATTCCTCCGGATTGCGTTCAAAGAAAGTATGGCTCAGGATGGTCTCCGGGGGGTACTTGTACTGCTGGTTGTACAGGCCGTCCACGCTGCGGAAGTCTGGGATGCCGCTCTCGGTGGACACCCCGGCCCCGCCGAAAAAGACGATGTTGGAGCTTTCGCTGATCCAGTCCTGGAGCTGTTTGCGTTGGTCGTCCATGAGAGAGTTCCTCCTTTTACTTCGTTTTCCGGTGGCGGCAGTAGGTGTGGGGGCAGCTGGAGCAGCCGCCGCAGTCACAGCCCCGCTTGCCCTTCAGGCTCTGATGGAACCGGTAGATGAGGTAGACCGCCGCCCAGATGATAAGGGCGGCCACCCCGATGTAGATCAAAATCTTGAGCATCGTATTACCTCAGAAACAGGGAGCCGATCTGGTACACCAGGAAGGAGCCGATCCAGGCGGCGCACAGCTGCCAGCCGATGGAGGCCAGGGTCCACTTCATGGAGTTCATCTCCTTGCGGATGGTGGACACCGCCGCCACACAGGGGACGTAGAGCAGCACGAACACCAGGAAGGAGTAGGCGGCCAGAGGGCTCTGGAAGGTGCCGCCCAGGGCGGCGGCGATGGTGGCGCCGCTGGCGGTCATGGAGAAGCCGTAGAACATGCTCATGGAGGACACCACCATCTCCTTGGCGATGAGGCCGGAGAGGAGGGCCACCGCGGCCTGCCAGGTGCCGAAGCCCATGGGGATAAAGGCGGGGGCCAGGAAGGAGCCGATATGGCCCAGGATGGAGTGCTGGGCGTTGGACACCATGCAGAAGGCGCCGTTCTCCACACCGAAGGTCTTGAGGAACCACAGCAGCACGCTCATGGCCAGGATCAGGGTGCCTGCCTTGATGAGGAAGCCCTTCACCTTCTCCCACACGTGGAGGGTGATGTTCTTCAGGGTGGGCAGGCGGTAGGGAGGCAGCTCCAGCACGAAGGCGGCAGGCTCTCCCTTGAACACCAGCTTCTTCAGCAGGATGCCGGAGATGATGGCGAAGATCAGGCCCAGCAGGTACAGGGAGAACACCACCAGTCCGCCATACCTGGGGAAGAAGGCGGCAGTGAGCAGGCCGTACACCGGCAGCCGGGCGGAGCAGGACATGAAGGGCACCAGCATGATGGTCATACGGCGGTCCCGCTCATTTTCCATGGTACGGGCGCCCATGACGGCGGGCACGGTGCAGCCGAAGCCCATCAGCATGGGGATAAATGCCTTGCCGGACAGGCCAAACCGGCGGAGCAGCCGGTCCATGATGAAGGCCGCCCGGGACATGTAGCCGGAGTCCTCCAGGAAGGACAGGAAGATAAACAGGATCGCGATCTGGGGCAGGAAAGTGAGTACGCCGCCCACGCCTGCGATGACGCCGTCCACCAGCAGGGCCTCCACCCAGGGTGCGGTACCGGCGGCGGCCAGAAGGCCCCGGACCCACTGGGCAAAGCAGTTGCTGATGAGGAAATCCACCCCGTCGGCCAGTACCTGGCCGGGGCCGAAGGTGAGGGCGAACATGGCCAGCATCATCAGCAGAAATACCGGGACGGCCAGGAATTTGTGGGTAACGATGGCGTCCACCCGGTCGGACAGGGTGGGGGTGCCCAGAGGCCGGCCCCGTTTGACGCAGACCCCCACCACCTTCTGGATGAACTGATACCGGGCGTCGGCGATGAGGGTCTCCCGGTCGCCCAGCTCATAGGCGCTCTCGTACTCCCGGCACACCGCCTCCAGCTTGGCCTTGGTGTCCTCATCCAGGCCCAGGGCCTTCTCCACCAGGGAATCCCCCTCAATGAGCTTGATGGAGGCCCAGTGGGCGGGGATGTTGGCGGCGTAGGCCTTGTCGTGGATCAGCTCGCCCACCTTGTGGTGGATCTGGTGGGTGAAGTCGTCGTACAGGTCGTCGGGCTCCACAGTGACGCCCACGTGCATCTGCTTGTGGGCCACCTCCAGCAGCTCGTGGATGTTCTGGCCCGACCGGGCGGTGATGGGGATGACAGGCACCCCCAGGGACCGGGACAGGCCCTCCACGTCGATCTTGTCTCCGTGCTTCTCCACCTCGTCCATGAAGTTCAGGGCGATGACCATGGGCCGCTCCAGCTCCAGCAGCTGGGCGGTGAGGTACAGGTTGCGCTCGATGTTGGTGGCGTCGATGATGTCGATGATGGCATCGGGCCGCTCCCCCACGATGAAGTCCCGGGCCACAATCTCCTCCATGGAGTAGGGGGACAGGGAGTAGATACCGGGCAGGTCCACCACCGTCACCGGCTTGCCGTCCACCTCGGCCTTGCCCTCCTTCTTCTCCACCGTCACGCCGGGCCAGTTGCCCACGTACTGGTTGGAGCCGGTGAGGGCGTTGAAGAGGGTGGTCTTGCCGCAGTTGGGGTTGCCCACCAGGGCCAGCTTCATCTCCCGGGTGTCGTGGCTGGCGTAGTCCGGCTCGCCGCCGTGCTCGGAGGCCTCATGGGCGTGGTCGGCGTCCATCCGGCGGAGGGTCTCCTCGTCGGGGATGTGCTGCACCATACCCATGCGCTGCTTGCGCACCTTGGCCCGGCGCTCCCCTTCCTCTCCGGTGGCAATGAGGATCTGAGCCGCGTCCGCCTTGCGCAGGGACAGCTCATACCCTCTCAGATTCAGCTCCAGCGGGTCGCCGAAGGGGGCCACCTTCCGCACGGTGACCACCGTGCCGGGGGTCAGGCCCATATCCACCAGCCGGCGCTTCACCGGTCCGCTCTCGTTGCCCACCTGAAGAATGGTACCGTGCTCTCCGGGCTGTAGCTCCTCCAGGGTCCGTTGGCTTGTTTTCGTTTTTTCCGTGTTCATGCTTCTCCCATCCGCTCTAAATCCGTAAGGTTAAACTTGTCTAATTCAGCCGCCTTATTATACTACGGCATACGGCAAACACGCAAGGGATGGGCTTTGCCATTTTTCACAAATATACGCAAAAAGGGGATGGCTCACGCCATCCCCTCTTTCTTACAGCTCGGAAACTTACTCCTCGTGATGATCCTCACAGCCGCAGCCGCAGTCACAGCCGTCATCCTCATCCTCGCAGCAGCAGTCATCGGACAGGTCCAGAGCGAACTTCTGCTTGCAGCCGGGGCACTGGATCACGCCCTCCTCCAGCACGGACTCGTCGATCATCAGGGTCTCCCCGCAGTTGGGGCACTCCACCTCGAAGAAATCGTCGTCGTCGCAGCAGCACTCGTCGTCGTCGTCCTCGTCCTCGTCGTCATACACGACCTTCTCCACGTCGGACAGATCGTCGGAAATGGCGTCGATCTCCTCGCCCAGAGCCTCGGTGTTCTCCTCCAGGTCCTCGATGGACATCCCGATCTCCTCCAGGATGCCGATCATCACGGAGATCAGCTTGCCCTCCTTGGACTTCTCGGTGTCGATGTTCAGGCCCTCAGCCAGGCCCTTCAGGTACGCGACCTTCTCAGAAATCGTCATGATAAGCTCTCCTTTTCGTCAGCAGGCGCTCTTATGCCTTACAACGCTCCAGATATTCACCAGTTCTCGTGTCGATCTTGATCTTGTCGCCGGGGTTGATGAACAGGGGCACCTTGATCTCGGCGCCGGTCTCCAGAGTGGCGGGCTTGGTCACGTTGGTGGCGGTGTCGCCCTTGAAGCCGGGATCGGTCTCGGTGACCTCCAGCTCCACGAAGGTGGGAGGCTCAACGGCGAAGATCTTGCCCTTGTAGGAGTTGATCTTGCACACCATGTTCTCCTTCACGAAGCGGAAGTTGTCGCCCAGCAGCTCGGCGCCGATGGGCACCAGGTCGTAGGTCTCGGGGTCCATGAAGTAGTACAGGTCGCCGTCGTTGTAGCTGTACTCCATGTCCTTGCGCTCCACATAGGCCTGCTCGAACTTGGCGGTGGGGTTGAAGGAGGTCTCGGTCACGCCGCCGGTGATGACGTTCTTCATCTTGGTGCGGACGAAGGCGGCACCCTTACCGGGCTTGACGTGCTGGAACTCCACCACCTGCATGACCTGACCGTCCATCTCGAAGGTCACACCGTTGCGGAAATCACTGGCAGTAATCGTAGGCATTACTATTCATCCTCCAAAAAGGTATTCAAAAATTCAGCTAAGCTATTTTACCCTATTATTCCTCTGTTTGCAAGGCTTTTTACAGAATAATCAGTTCTTTGGGCGATTTGGTGATATCCACATTGCCCTCGGCGGAATAAATGATCACATCTTCAATGCGCACGCCGAATTTGCCGGGCAGATAGATGCCGGGCTCGGCGGACACCACGGCGCCCACGGGCATGGGGGTCTCGTCCCGGCCGTTGGCGTTGGGGGCCTCGTGGATCTCGATGCCCACGCTGTGGCCGAAGCCGTGGCCGAAGTAGGGGCCGTAGCCCGCCTCCTCGATGACCTTGGCGGCGGTCTGGTGGACCTCCTTGCCGGGCACGCCCGCCTTTGCCTTGGCGATGCCAGCCAGCTGGGCCTTCAGCACGATGTCATACACCTTGCGCATCTCCTCGGTGGGCTCGCCCAGAGCGACGGTGCGGGTCATGTCGGAGCAGTAGCCCCCCACCTTGCAGCCGAAGTCCATGGTGATGAACTCGCCCTTCTGCACCTTCTTCTCGCTGGGGATGGCGTGGGGCTTGCTCCCGTTGGGGCCGGAGGCCACGATGGGGTCGAAGCTCATCTTCTCCGCCCCCCGGCACAGCATCTCGTACTGGAGCCGGGCGGCGATCTCCTGCTCGGTCATGCCGGGCTGGATGAACTTCAGGATGGCGTCGAAGGCCTGGTCGGTGATCTCCTGGGCCTTCTTCATCAGGGCGATCTCCTCCTCGTCCTTGGCGGCCCGGAGGGTGTTCAGCAGCTTCTGGGCGGGCACCAGCTCACAGGGCAGGGCGGCCTCATAGTCCCGGAAGGCGGCCACGGTGAGATAGCCGTCCTCGAAGCCCAGCTTCTTGATTCCCAGCTCCTCCACCGCCCGGATGATCAGGGGCTTCTGGGCGGCGGAGGCGGAGGTCATGGTGATCCTGGCGCCGGTGACCAGCTTCTCAGCCGCCTCGATGTAGCGGGAATCGGTGAAGTAGCGGCACTCCGCCTTGGTGACCACCACGGCGCCCTCGCCGTGGAAGCCGATGGCATAGTATTCCCCGGGATCGCTCATGATAAGCATTCCGTCCAGGCCGTACTCGTCCAGCTTGGCTGCGATTTGTTTCAGATGATTCATGACAAAGACTTCCTTTCTCATCAAAAGAGCCTTATAAGGCCCCTTGATATAACTGTTTCATGGTCACCGCATCCTCGGCCTGGGTGCCCGCGCTCTCGCAGATGAAGGTGGGGCTCCAGCCCCGGCGGGCCACCTCCGCCATCAGCGGCTCCGGGTCCGGCCCGAAGTCGGTCTGGTCAAAGGTCAGGTGCATCTTCTCGCCCCCGTTGGGGGTGAACTGGATCTTGGAAAAGTGGCTGTGGAAGCGGCTGGCCCGCTCCTCCCCCAGCACCGCTGCGATGCGGTCCAGCATCCGCACACAGGCCTCCCGGCCCTCCAGCTCCCCCAGGGAGCGGGCGTACAGGTGGCCGAAGTCCACGCAGGGGGTGAGGCGCTCATCCAGAGTACACAGCTCCAGCACCTCGTCCAGATCCCCCAGCTGATTGATCTTGCCCATGGTCTCCGGGCACAGGGTGATGTGGCCGAAGCCGGCGCCGTCGCAGGCGGCCACCACCTCTTTCAGGGATTTTAAGGCGATGTCCTGGGCCTCTCTCCTGGTGCGCTTCATCAGGGCCCCGGAGTGGATGACCACCCGGGTGGCTCCCATCCAGTCCGCCGCCTGGCAGGCTGCGGTGATGTAGCCGATGGTCTTTTTCAGGCTGTCCGGGTCGGGATTGGCAAGATTGATGAAGTAAGGCGCGTGGAGGGACAGGGAGATCCCGGCCTCCTTTGCCGCCGCCCCCACCTTCCGGGCGGTCTCCTCCCCCACGTTGACGCCCTTGCCGCACTGGTACTCGTAGCAGTCCAGGCCCAGCCCCGCCAGCCAGCGGGGGGCGTCCACGGAGGATTTATAGGGAAAGGACGCGGCGTTGCCCGCCGGTCCGAATTTGGCGCTCATAGTGGTCTCGTTCTCCTTTTCGTCAGGGCGCGGAAGGGCCACTCCACGGCGTACCGCAGATAGCGGCCGGGGTTGCCCGCCAGGCGGATGGGCTCCACCAGCAGGGTGAACACCCCGGCGTTCCGCCCGCCCAGGATATCGGTAAAGATCTGGTCCCCCACGATGGCGGTCTGCTCGGCCGTGCAGCCCATCCGCTCCATGGCTTTGTAAAAGGAGCCGGGCTTGGGCTTGCCGGCATGGCCGATGAAGGGGACTCCCAGGGCGTTGGAAAAGCGCTCCGGCCGCCCGGGATGCCGGTTATTGGACAGGACGAACAAGGTGACGCCATGCTCCGCCAGCGCCCGGTTCCACTCCCGCACCTGCCCGGTGGGCTCCGGCACCCCGTAGGGCACCAGGGTGTTGTCCAGGTCGGCCAGCAGCAGCCGGATTCCCCGCTTGGCCAGGGCCGCCGGGTCGATGTCATAGATGCTCCGCCCGGTCCAGTGGGCCGTCAGGGAAAAAGCCATGGTCTCACCTCGTCTATTTGGAAATTGGTCCGCATAGAATTATACACATTTCTCTCAGCATGGACAAGGGGGTACCTGGAATATGCAAGGAAAATACGAACTGATCCTCACCGCGCCGCCGTCGGACTGCCGGGCGGCCATGCGCTTCGGGCTGCCGGTGGCCCACGCCGCCTACCGGGTGGGAGGCGGCCCCCACCTGTTCCGGGCCAATCTGCCCCTGCCGGTGCGGGGCGGTCTGATGGCGGTGGACTGCACCGGCTTCGACGGCCGGGGAGAGAGCGGTCCCTTCTGTCAGGAGGTGCTGCGGGAGTGCGCCGCCCGGGGCTTCAACGGCGTGCTGTGCGACTTCGAGGGGCGGCCCTTCCCCCTGCTGATCCAGGTGGTCCGGGAGCTGGAGGGGCTGCTCCAGAAGCGGAACTGGCCCCTCTATGTGCCCGAGGCCTACGGCCCCCACACCTCCTCCGCCAGGGTGCTCATCTCCTCCGCCCTGTCCGGCGGTTCTCTGGCCCAGCGGCTCCAGGAGGCGGCGGAGCGGTACGGGGCAAACCGGATCGCGCTGGCGGTGGAGCGGGTGGCGGAGGACTTCTTTCTCCCCTCCCCCGACGGCCAGGGCCGGCCCCTGACCCGGGAACAGCTGGGTGCCATGCTGGAGGAACGCTCCCCCTCCGTGTTTTTCTCCACCGAGCTGTGCGCCCACTACTTTACCTACATGTCCCGGGAAAACGGCGCTCACTTCGTCCTCTTTGACGACGCCGGGTCCATCCGCAAAAAGCTGCGGCTGGCTCAATACGCAGGCATCCGGCAGGCGGTGCTTTCCTATCCCCAGATGGACGATCTGCTGGAAGATATCCTGCGGGACCCATAAAAAATGGCCGCCTTCGGCGGCCATTTTGCTTATTCCCAGGGTTGCAGTCCTTCGTCCAGTACTGCCCGGCGGTGGAAGCTCACATAGTCCGGAGAGGCGTCGGGGCAGTGCTGCCGGATGGCCGCCACCACCAGCTCCGGGTTCAGGCCGGGGTTCTGGGCCTTCAGGATCAGGTCCAGGGCGATGGTATCCCGCCGCTCCTCCACTGTGGCCTGGCGGATCAGGGGGATCAGGTCCACCTCCACCTTGCCGCTCTTGGCCTTCTTGCTCCGCTTCTCCATCACCAGGGAATCCCGGGCCAGCAGGTCCCGGATGGCGGATTCCGCCCCGAAGGGGGCTCCCGTCTCATATTCCATGGTGACGATGTAGTTGACATAGCTCAGCTCCTTCACCGGCCGCGCCGCCTCATAGCAGCGGTGGACGGTGATGCCGGCAGGGAGAGCGGCGTTCATTCTGGCCGGCACCTCATCCAGCGGGGTGTTCAGCACCTGGCACTCCAGCACCTCGCAGGAGCTGGAAAAGCCCACCGACAGGGGCAGGGGGATGGACACGAAGGCGTGGGGATTGAAGCCCTCGGTGTGCTTGATGACGATGCCCGCCCGGAGGAAGGACCGCTGGAAGGTGCGCATCAGGTCCAGGTGGGAAATAAATTTGGCGGTGTCCGCCTTGGAAAAGGCCAGTCTATGCATCGCATTTCCCTCCCGGGCAGAAGTGATTGGCGCCGCAGCCGGAGCATTTGGCCCGGCAGTCGGGGGTGATGACCGCCTCATAGGCCCGCTCCCGCTCCCGCCACAGGAACTGGCGGGACACACCCACGGAGGTCACGTCCCAGGGGAACAGCTCGTCCTTGTCCCGGGTGCGGTTGGCGTAGAAGGCGGGGTCCACGCCGCAGGCCCGGAACGCCTCCAGCCAGCGGTCAAAATCGAAGCCCTCGCTCCAGGCGTCGAACTTGGCGCCGTGGCGCCAGGCGTACTCGATGACCTCGGCCACCTTCCGGTCGCCCCGGGCAAAGACCGCCTCCAGAAAGCTGGTCTGGGAGTCGTGCCAGTTGTATTTGATGGACCGGCCCCGCATGTGCTCCCGCAGCAGCTTCACCCGCCGCTGGTACTCCTCCATGGAGATCTGGGGCTCCCACTGGAAGGCGGTGTGGGGCTTGGGTACGAACCAGGCGGTGGACACGGTGATGGTCACGCCCCGCTTGGGGTTGGGGGTGGTCTCCTTCCAGGCCTGGTACACCTTCTCCGCCAGATCGGCAATGCCCAGCACGTCCTCGTCGGTCTCGGTGGGCAGGCCCAGCATGAAGTACAGCTTCACGCTGCTCCAGCCGCCGGAGAAGGCGGTGCGGCAGGAGCGGAGCAGGTCCTCCTCCGTGACGTTCTTGTTGATGGCGTCCCGCAGGCGCTGGGTGCCCGCCTCGGGGGCAAAGGTGAGGCCCGACTTGCGGACATGCTGCACCCGCTCCATCAGGCCCAGGGAGAAGTTGTCCGCCCGCAGGGAGGGCAGGGACAGGGACACCTTGTTGGGCTCACACCACTCCAGCAGGCCGTCGCACAGCTGCTCCAGGGGGCGGTAGTCGCTGGTGGATAGGGAGGACAGGGTCATCTCCTGATAGCCGGAATCCTTGCAGCCCTCGATGCCCTGCTGAATGAGGATCTCCGGGTCACGGGCCCGGACCGGCCGGTAGGCGTACCCCGCCTGGCAGAACCGGCAGCCCCGGATGCAGCCCCGGAACAGCTCCAGCATCACCCGGTCGTGGACGATCTCGGTGGAGGGCACGATGGTCTTGACCGGAAAATAGCTGTGATTAAAGTCCTGCACGATCCGCTTGGTCACTACCGCCGGGGCCCCTTCGGTGGGGGTCACCGATTCCAGGGTGCCGTCGCTCCTGTAGGACACCTGATACAGAGAGGGCACGTAGACGCCGGGGATCTGGGCGGCGGCGGTCAGGAACTCCTCCTTGCTCCAGTACTCGTCCCGGGCCTTGCGGTACAGGTGGATGATGTCCTGGCTGACCTCCTCCCCTTCGCCCAGCACGAACAGGTCCACGAAGGGGGCCAGGGGCTCCGGGTTGTAGGCGCAGGTGCCGCCCGCCACCACGATGGGAGACAGGCCGTACCGCTCCTCGCTGCGCAGGGGCAGCCCGGCCAGGTCCAGCATGTTGAGCACATTGCTGTAGGCCATCTCATAGCCCAGGGAGAAGCCGATCAGGTCAAAATCGGCGATGGAATCCCCGCTCTCCAGGCCGTACAGGGGGATGCCCTCCCGGCGCATCTCCTCCTCCATATCCAGCCAGGGGGCGAACACCCGCTCGCACCACACGCCGTCCATCTCGTTCATCACGCCGTAGAGGATGCGCATGCCCAGATTGGACATGCCGATCTCATACGTATCGGGGAAGCACAGTGCGTAGCGCACATCCACGCTGCGGCGGTCCTTGACCACCGCGTTATATTCTCCCCCGGTATAGCGGGCGGGCTTCTGCACCCGCGGGAGGATATGTTCCAGTGTACGATTCATGCCGAACCCTCTCTATGATCCTTCAATAATTGCCCAAAATGGGGCATATCATTATACTATACATCATTTCCCGACGCAAGAACAATTTCTTCCGTCCTCAGCCCGGGAGCAGGAACGCCGTCAGGCAGAGCACCGCCAGGCCCACCGCGTTGGCCGCCGTGAACACCAGAAGATACCGGCCGGTCCGGGCATTGGGGGACTTCATATAACTTTTCAGGGAAATGAGGCTGGCCAGGGAGGCGATGGGGGTGCCCAGGCCGCCCACATTGGTACCGATGAGCAGGCCCCGCCAGTCCGCCGTGAAGCCGGACAGGAGCACCGCCGCCGGCACGTTGCTGATGACCTGGCTGGTGATCCCGGCGGTGAGGGCGGTGTGGCCCTCCATCACCGCGGAGATAGCGTCGTGGATGGGCTGGCAGGCCCCCACGTTGCCGGCAAACAGGAAGAAACAGAAAAAAGTGGCCAGCAGACCGTAGTCCACCTTGCGGAACAGCGGCCGGTCGAAGATCACCATGGCGCTGAGCACCACCGCCAGCAGGGCGAGATAGGGCAGCACCCGGAACACCGACAGCAGGCACAGCACGAACAGGCCGGCCATCAGCCCCAGCCTGGCCGGCGCCTGAATCCTGGCCTGCTCGGCAAAGGCCACCCGGATCCCCTCCGGCTTGACGCACAGGGCTGCGATGGTCAGTCCCACCAGGCTCACCAGGGACAGGGGGACCATCACCGCGAAAAACTGCCCGGCGGTCAGCTCATAGTTGGCGTATAAGTACAGGTTCTGAGGGTTGCCCACCGGGGTGGCCATGCTGCCCAGGTTGGCGGCAATGGTCTGGAGCACCACCACATAGATCAGCCGCTCCGTCCGCCCGATGAGGCCCAGCACCAGCACCGCGAAGGGCACAAAGGTGATGAGCGCCACGTCATTGGTCACCAGCATGGACACAAAGAAGGGCAGCAGCACCAGCACCAGGGTGACAAACCGCATCCGCCGCTCCCCCGCCAGCAGCCGCTGGGCCAGCACCGCGAACACACCGCACTCCTGCAGGCCGGCCACCACCGACATGAGGCAGAACAGCAGGCTGATCACCCGCCAGTCGATATAGTTCAGATAGGCCGCCGAAGGCGGGTTGAGCGCTATGGAGGCCAGGGCGCACACCGCCGCGATGCAGAGCACCGGCTCCTTTCTCCAAAACCGCAGCACACCATTGCCCCTATCTTTCATCTGGATCCCCTCTTCCGGACACGACGAAAAAGCCACCCTGGCGGGTGGCTTTCTCATCTTCTCATTCAGCCGATTGCCTTATTCCAAATTTTACTTGATTCCCGGGCCGCGGTCAAGAGGTGACCGGAGCTTTTTTCGCCCCCCTCAGGAGCGCCGGAAATCCTCCACCACGTCGGCCAGATGTACCGGCGAGAGGCCTGCGCTGTTGCAGCACTCCACCAGACGATTCACTTCCTGGAAATCGGTCGAGATCCGGCTCACACACACGCCGCCCCGGCTCCGGATGCCGTACATCTGGGGCCGGGTGCTCTCATCCAGAAAGACCCGATACATCACGCGGTTGTTTTTCATGTTCTCCTCTCTCCTTATTTCCTTGTTTCATGGTATTTCTTCTTTCGCGGGTCATCGACCCCATTCGACCGGATTCGGGAGAAGGCCATGCTATAATACCGCAAACGGCCCTGCCCTTCTCCTGTCTGCGCACGGTTTGTGTCCTCTCCCCTCTCCCTTCTACATATGGTACTTTCCCTCTCCGCGTAATCTATATAGTGTATCGCGCGCAGATTGTCAACGGCTGGCGCCCATTTGCATCGCTTCCCCGGAATTTTTACCACATCCGGTTTTCGCCGGAGGACAGGAGGAGTACTATGTCCCTGATGGTAGAAAAGCTGGCCTATCTGAAAAAGCTGTGCCGATTGACCACGGAGCAGACCGCGCAGCTCTCCCACATCCCGGTGGGCACGCTGAACAAGATCTTTTCCGGGCAGACCAAGCACCCGGCGGCGGAGCACATCGACCGGATTTCCCAGGTGTTCCGGGTGCCCGTCCACTACCTGATGGACGACGCCCTGCCCACCGAGTGCTGCTTCAGCGCCGAGACGGAAAACGGCCTTTTTTCCCTCTCGGCGGAGGAGGTGCGCATGGTGACCCAATACCGCCGGCTGGACGCCGGCGCCAAGCAGATCCTGTCCGCCATGGCCGCCCTGCTGCGGCTCCCCACCGGCCTGCTGGCGGGTACCGTTCCCGTCAAGCGCACCTTCTGCTATGCCGCGCCCACGCCGGAGGGGTTCTCAGACCACCCCATGCGGCCCATCCTGCTGCCTGAGACCGACCCCGCCGTCCGGCAGGCCGACTTCACCGTGCTGCTGGAGGACCGGTCCATGGAGCCCATCTACCCCCAGGGCTCCGTCATTCTCTGCCGCCGGGGACCGGTGGGCCGGGAGGACTACGGCCTGTATCAGCTCAACCAGGAGCTGCTGCTGCGCCGCCTGGTTCGCCGCCGGGGAGTAACCCGGCTGGTGGCCCCCAATCTGAGCTGCAAAGATGTCGTGGTGGACGAAGCCGACTTTCTGGACTGTCTGGGGGGCATCATCGGCCTGGTGCGGGGCTACCGCTGGGGCTAAGTCCGGTTGACAAGAAAATCAAAGGATGATACCATAGAATTGGAAATATCGCGGGCGGCCGCCTGCGGTCATAACGGGAAACTTTGCAGAAACGGAGGGGAGATGACGGTACGTACCGGCATCTCCCCTGTCTTTTCCGTTCTATGGGGAGGAGTGTCAAAATGGAAGTCAAGTCCGACATTGAAATCGCACAGGCCTGTCAGATGAAGCACATCAGAGACATTGCGGCGGTAGCCGGGGTGGACGAGGACTATCTGGAGTATTATGGCAAATACAAGGCCAAGATCGACCTGAAGCTGCTGGCCGACCGGGCGGACAAGCCCGACGGCAAGCTGATCCTGGTCACCGCCATCAACCCCACCCCCGCCGGTGAGGGTAAGACCACCACCACGGTGGGTCTGGCCGACGGCATGCGGCGGCTGGGCAAGAACACGGTGGTGGCCCTGCGGGAGCCCTCCCTGGGTCCCGTGTTCGGCATCAAGGGGGGCGCCGCCGGCGGCGGCTACGCCCAGGTAGTGCCCATGGAGGACATCAACCTCCACTTCACCGGCGACTTCCACGCCATCGGGGCCGCCAACAACCTGCTGGCCGCCATGCTGGACAACCACATCCAGCAGGGCAATGAGCTGGATATCGACGTCAAGCACATCACCTGGAAGCGCTGCGTGGACATGAACGACCGGCAGCTGCGCAACATCGTGTGCGGCCTGGGCGGCCGGATGCAGGGCGTGCCCCGGGAGGACGGCTTCGACATCACCGTGGCCTCCGAGATCATGGCGGTGCTCTGCCTGGCCACCGGCCTGTCCGATCTGAAGGCCCGGCTGGGCCGGATGGTGGTGGCCTACACCCGCGGCGGCGCCCCCATCACCGCCCACGACCTGAAGGCCGAGGGAGCCATGGCCGCCCTGCTGAAGGACGCCATCAAGCCCAACCTGGTCCAGACCCTGGAGGGCACCCCCGCCTTCATCCACGGCGGCCCCTTCGCCAATATCGCCCACGGCTGCAACTCTGTCATGGCCACCCGGGTGGCCCTCAAGATGGGTGACTACGCCATCACCGAGGCAGGCTTCGGCGCCGACCTGGGCGCGGAGAAGTTTTTGGACATCAAGTGCCGCCTGGCGGACCTCCACCCGTCGGCGGTGGTGCTGGTGGCCACCGTCCGGGCCCTGAAGCACCACGGCGGCGTGGCCAAGGCCGAGCTGAACCAGGAGAACCTGGAGGCTCTGGAGAAGGGCCTGCCCAACCTGCTGCGCCACGTGGAGAATATCACCCAGGTGTACGGCCTGCCCTGCGTGGTGGCCATCAACCGCTTCCCCACCGATACCGAGGCCGAGCTGAAGCTGGTGGAGGACAAGTGCAGGGAGCTGGGGGTCAACGTGGCACTCAGCGAGGTGTGGGCCAAGGGCGGCGAGGGCGGCATGGCCCTGGCGGAAGAGGTCATCCGCCTGTGCGAGCAGCCCAACCAGTTCCGGTTCGCCTATGATCTGGACCAGAGCATTGAGGCCAAGCTGAACGACATCGTGAAGAAGATCTACCACGGAGACGGGGTAGTCCTCACCAACGCCGCCAAAAAGCAGGCGGCGGAGCTCACCGCCCTGGGCTTCGGCGGCCTGCCCATCTGCATGGCCAAGACCCAGTACTCCTTCTCCGACGACCAGACCCTGCTGGGCGCCCCCGACGGCTTCACCGTCACGGTGCGCAACCTGAAGGTATCTGCCGGCGCCGGGTTCCTGGTGGCCCTCACCGGCGACATCATGACCATGCCCGGCCTGCCCAAGGTGCCTGCCGCCGAGAAGGTGGACGTGGACGAGAACGGCAGGATCTCCGGACTGTTTTAAAAGGGAGGTACCCGCTGATGAATACCGCTGAGCAGACCTGCCAGGGCTTCCTGGACGCTCTGGCCTCCAAGGCTCCCGTCCCCGGCGGCGGCGGGGCCTCCGCCCTGGTGGGCGCACTGGGCGCCGCCCTGTGCACCATGGTGGGCAACTACACTGTGGGCAAGAAGAAGTACGCCGACGTGGAGGAGGATGTGAAGGCCCTCATGGCCAGGGCCGAGGACATCCGCGCCCGGCTGCTGGCCCTGGTGGACGCCGACGCGGAGGCCTTTGAGCCCCTGTCGAAAGCCTACGCCATTCCCAAGGACGACCCCAGCCGGGAAGCGGTGATGGAAAAGTGCCTCCAGGACGCCGCCGCCACCCCCATGGCCATTCTGCGGCTGAGCTGCGAGGCCATTGACCTCCACCGGGAGATGCTGGACAAGGGCAGCGTCATCATGCTGTCCGACGTAGGCACCGGGGTGGTCTTCTGTCAGAGCGCCCTGTACGGCGCCGCTCTCAACGTGCGGGTGAACACCAGGAGCATGGCCGACCGGGCCTTTGCCCAGGCCATGGACGAGGAAGTGGACGCCCTGGTGGAGAAATACGGCGTCATCGCCCGGCAGGTGTATGACGCAGTCATGGGGAGGTTTGTGTGATGGCGGCGCTTTGGAAAGGGGCCCCTGTGGCCGCCGCCCTTACCGAGCGGCTCATTCCCCGGGCCCAGGCCCTTATGGAAAAGGGCGTGACCCCCACCCTGGCCATCGTCCGGGTGGGCGAGCGGCCGGAGGACCTGTCCTACGAGCGGGGGGCCCTGAAGCGGTGCGAAAAGGCGGGCATTGCCGTGCGGCAGTTCCTGCTCACCGCCGCCTCCAGCCAGGCCGATCTGATGGAGGTCATTGAGGAGGTCAACCGGGACGACTCCATTCACGGCTGCCTGCTGTTCCGACCTCTGCCCAAGCACATGGACGAGGCCGCGGCCTGCGCCGCCCTCTCCCCCGCCAAGGATGTGGACGGCATCACCGCCGGATCCCTGGCCGGGGTGTTCTCCGGCAGCGGGGAGGGCTACCCCCCCTGCACCGCCCAGGCCTGCCTGGAGATCCTGGACCACTACGGCTATGAGCTGAAGGGCAAGCGGGCGGTAGTGGTGGGCCGCAGCCTGGTCATCGGCAAGCCGGTGTCCATGCTGCTGCTGGGCCGCCACGCCACCGTCACCATCTGCCACACCCGCACCGTTGATCTGGCCGCTGAGTGCCGCCGGGCGGAGGTGCTGGTAGCCGCGGCGGGCAAGGCGGGGGCGGTATCCGCCCAGTGTCTGGCTCCCGGCCAGGTGGTGCTGGATGTGGGCATCAACGTGGATGAGGACGGCAGCCTGGTGGGCGACGTGGACTTCGCCGCGGCGGAGGCCACGGTGGACGCCATCACCCCCGTCCCCGGCGGCGTGGGAGCGGTGACCACCTCGGTGCTGGCCAGCCACGTCATCGAAGCGGCGGAAAAGGCCATCCAATAACCGAACAGAAAACAGGCCGTCGGGGCAAAAACCCCGATGGCCTGTTTGTTTTCTGCTTCTATTCCTCTACCAGCAGGAAGGAGCCGTCCTTCCCGCTCATGTCGAATTGGAACGTCCGCTGTCTGCCGTCTGTGTCGGTAAAGGAAAGCCCCACGGTGGGCAGGATACCGGGGAAGCTGACCGACACCACCAGGGGCCGGTCCGGTGTAAATTCCGCCGTGTGATACAGCGCTTCACCGGGCGCCGTCACCCGCGTCTGGGTCTCCTCGTCCCAGGTCAGACGGAACAGGGTGAGATCCTTCACCGTCTGATCCGTCGTCAGCAAAAGCCGGTTGCCGTATTCATCGATAGAGGCGTCGATCTCATCGTAAGCCGGATACCGGGCCAGCAGTTCTTCCGTGGCCGGCGCAACGGTGAGCTGTGCCGGTGCGGCCTGCTGGCCGAACACCCCGTGGATCTCCGCCCGGGCGGCATCCCCGGCGGGCAGGACCACCAGCTTGATCCCGCCCACCATGCCGCCCTGGGTGATCAGATAGTAGCAGGCCCCGTCGCCGGTTCGGATCCCCCTGTCGCTGCACCAGCCCTCCAGTACCGGGATGGAGCTGATGTCGGCAAAGTCTGTAAACAGCTCTGTATCCGCCGGCATCTCCCCCTGTTCAACCGCGCCGCTGTCCAGGTCGATCCGGTACGCCGCAAAGTCCCCGGCTTCCGTCCCTTGGCTGGAGAGGTAAGCATAGTTTCCCTCCCTGTCGACCTGCACCGACAGCACTGTGTCCCCCTGCCCGTGATGGGCCAGGTCCAGCTTGCTCAGGTCGATCCTCTGGGTGAGCTCATAGCTTTTCAGGTCCAGGACAAAAAAGCCGTTGGAATAGTGGAACACCAGCTTTTCCCCGTCGGCATAGTCCAGATCCGCCATAACGGCGCCGATGGGATTGCCGGTATACGCCGCAAAGTCCTCGTCAGTCATGGCATATGTCTCGTCCGGTGCCTGACTGGCATCCGGTTTGGGACCGGAGGACAGGCACGCAGTCAGGGAGACGCACAAAAGGGCCGCCAGCACAACCGCCAGCCAGGTAGGCCGCTTATATTTCATGATGTTCTCAATCCTTTCCCTGGTGTCTCCCTCCCCGAAGGCAAGGGGCGCGCGGATAAACCTTCTTTTCCCGGCGGCAAATTGCAGCAGGGATGCGGAATAGTCTGCCCGGATGTCGTCCCGTGTGCCACGGAGCACCGCCTCGTCGCAGGACATCTCCATATCTCTGGCGGACAGCCTGAACGCCAGCCAGACCAGGGGATTGAACCAGTGCAGGCACAGCGCCCCAAAGGCCAGCAGCCTGGTGATGTGGTCGCCCCTGCGGATGTGGTGGGTTTCGTGCCGGAGGATGTAGGGCCGCTCCCTCTCGGACACCGTGGAGGGCAGATAGATCCTGGGCCGGAACAGCCCCAGGACAAAGGGCGTGGGGATATGGTCGGCCAGATAGACGTTCCCCTCCACCGGGACTGCACCGGTGAGCCTACGCCGCAGCCGCAGGAGCTGGGCCAGGTGAAATACCAGCATGGCCCCAACGCCGCACAGCCAGAGGATACCGGCAATTGACATCAGCCGTTGGGCAGCACTTACCGCCGGCGTCTCCTGCTCCAAAGCCGGGCTTCCGGTCTGTTCCGGCTGCTGGCCCACATGGATCGTGGCTGTCTGATGTTCCCCATCAGGCAGGTCCACACGCTCCACGGTCCCGGTCTCAGGGACAGGGTCCGGAAAAAGGTCCATCGGAGAAAATCCGAAGGGCAGCGCCGCCGGGCAGAGCAGGCGGAACAGCACCACCGCCCAGAGGGCATAGGAAAAGATCTTGGGCACCCGCTTCAGAAGCTGCCTTGCCAGCAGCACCACCAGAATGGCCCCGCTGGCGGCAGCAGACATACGGAGCACGGCGGAAAACAGCAGATGCGGCATATCATCCCCTCATTTCGTCGATCAGCTTCTGCAGTTCGTCGATCTCCCGGTCGGACAGCTTCTCTCCCATGGAAAAAGCGGTGAGAAATCTGGGCAGGGAGCCCGCAAAGGTCTCCTCCACAAACTGCCGGCTCTGCCGTCCCTGGAATTCCTCTTTGGACAGCAACGCCGTGACCACGCCGTTGCTGTTTTGGAAAATGCCCCGCTCACACAGCCGCCGGAGCATGGTGTAGGTGGTGGACTTCTTCCAGCTCAGCTCCTGCTGGCAGAGCTTGACCAGCTCGCCGGAGCTGATAGGCGCATGGGCCCAGATCAGCTCGGCAAAGCGGGTCTCCACCACGCCCAGTCTCATATCTGCCATTGAACGATCCCTCCATGCAAAAATGGTCTACTGGGTGTAAACCTCTCTGTGGTCAGTTTACACCCAGTAGACCATCCTGTCATTATGGCGCCAGTTTTTCCGACGCCAGGGTCATCTGCTCCTCCGTCAGGTGAAAGTCGGGGTCCAGCTCCACGATGCGCCCCGGCCAGCACACCAGATAGGTGGTGGAGGCCCGCTCGCCCCCCGCCCACAGCTGCCAGGCCCGCTCCGCGCCCCAGGGGGCGGGATCAATGGCTTGATACTGATAGTAGGGCTGGCCGTCGTCCGTCTCTCCGGACCAGTCGTCCCGGTCGTGGAGCAGCTCCTCCACGCACCAGTCGTACAGGAAGGGTACGTGGACGTCCACAATGGTATAGTCCAGAAAGGCCACACGATCCCCCTGCCCGATCTGATCATACGGAATGTCCTGATAGAAATTCCGCTCCGTAATGAAAAAGGTGGAATCCGCCTGCCGCCGGGTGATATAGCGGTCATCTTTCACTCCGGTCAGTTCTTCCACCGACAGGGGCGGGTCGATCAGCTCCTCCATGGAGGAGATCCGTCCGGTAGTGATGCCCCAGAGCAGCCCGCCCATGATGCCCCCCATCAGGACGAAGGCCAGCACCACATCCACCGTGAGGGTAACGCCCCGGTTGAGGGCCCGGGAGGCTTTCCGCTCCTTGAGGAAGTTTTTCACCCCGTTGACCGCCAGGAACATCAGGGCATAGGCCGCCAGCATGAGGATCAGCACCAGCCGGAAGCCGGGCTTGCGGTCGGCAATGAGAAGATAGGCAAGGGACAGCACCGTCACCACCAGCATGGCCAGCAGCAGCTTGTGGCACCCCTTTGTGGGCACGAACTCCCCCAGATGAGCTGCCTTTTTGGCCCTGTGCCGCCAGGTAAAGTAGCGGAACAGGTCGGCGGCACACCACAGAAAGAGCATCAGCCAGATGGCCCCGGTAGCCAGGTTGTAGGCGCTGGACAGCAGGTCGATGGGCCGGTGGGTCAGGGACCACAGCCAGGAACCCCCCATGCAGAACCCGATGACCAGCAGGATGAACTGGAAGGGCAGAACCCGCTTCATCATCTTCCCGATCCGTTCCAGCTCTAAAGAGGGCTCGGTGTCGATGGGTACCGGATCGTCCTCCTCATTGTAAAAGGCCTGCATCTGCCCGGAGGAAGCCGCCAGCTTCCAGCCGGACTGGAGGCAGAAGTCATGGAACTCCTGCTGTTCCTCGGTGGGCTCCGGGTCGAACTGAGACGCCCGCAGGTAGTAGGTGACGGTAAAATGGAGCTTCCGGGGCTCGATCCGCTTATAGTACCAGCCCAGGTTGCTCATCCGCTCCAACAGCCAGCCCTGGGCCGCCCGCTCTTCCAGATGGCGCTCCATGCCGGTGCGGTCATAGTAGGAAAAGGGGATAAAATCCCACTTCCGGTCCTTCATCGCGGCTCCTCCTCTCCGAATGCGGCCCGGTAGTCCCAGGCCTGGGCGCAGATGCGGCGGTACTCCCCCGACAGGGCCTCTTTCCCCTTGTCGGTGAGCACATAGCTCCGGCGGCGGCCCTCCGCTCTGGTCTCCCGGATCATGCCGGCCTCCGCGAACTGCTCCAGCAGGTTGTACAGGGTGCCGGACCCCACCCGCACCCTGCCCCCCGTCATGGCCGGGATGCGCTCCATGATGTCCATGCCGCAGCACTCCTTGCTGAGGCAGAGCAGGATGTAGTACATCTGCTCCGTGAGGGTCTGAAATTTGGGCCTGGGCATGTGTCTCACCCCTATTCTCGAATATCGACATTCTCTGTCTGCATTATATTCTCGAATATCGACATTGTCAAGAAATTCATTGACCCTTGCGCCTGTCTTCCGAGGATGGTATGATAGAGGGTACGCACAAAAATTGTCAAAGGTGGGTGAAGCAATGGCGGATCTGGACCAAAATTTGCTGACGGTGGGCAGCGTGCCCAGAAAAATGCTCACCTTTGCCCTGCCCATTTTTCTTAGCAACCTGTTCCAACAGCTGTACAACGCGGTTGACTCCCTGATCGTGGGCAAGTTTATCGGCGAGCAGGCCCTGGCGGCAGTCAGTTCCTCCGGCAGCCTCATCATGCTGCTCACCGGATTCATCAACGGCCTGTCTCTGGGCGCCGGGGTGCTCATCGCCCGGTTTTACGGCGCCCAGGATGACGACCATGTGGAGCGGGCGGTCCATACCACGGTGGCCCTGGGTATTGCCGCCGGGTGTATCCTGACGGTGCTGGGCGTGGTGCTCAGCCCTCAAATCCTGCGGTGGATCGGCACCCCGTCCGACGTGATCCAGAATTCCATTCTCTATTTCCGCATCTACTTCCTGGGCTGCAGCGCGGTGGTGCTGTACAATATGGCGGCCAGTATCCTTCAGTCGGTGGGAGACAGCCGCAGCCCCATGAAATACCTGATCCTGGCCTCCATCACCAACGTGGTGCTGGACCTTTTGTTCGTGGCAGTCCTCCACCTGGGCGTGGGCAGCGCCGCTCTGGCCACCATCATCAGCCAGATCCTCAGCGCCAGCCTGGCTCTGGGCCGGCTCACCCGCACGCAGCGGAGCTACCGCATCCGCTGGCGGCGGGTACGGTTTGAAGGGCCTATGCTCAAACAGGTGATCACTCTGGGCGTCCCCTCAGGGGTGCAGAGCTCGGTGGTCTCCCTGGCCAACGTCATCGTCCAGGCCAACATCAACGCCTTCGGCTCCTCCGCTATGGCGGGCTGCGGGGCCTACAGCAAGATCGAGGGCTTTGCCTTCCTCCCAGTCACCTGCTTTGCCCTGGCCCTGTCCACCTTCGTCAGCCAGAACATCGGCGCCCAGCGGTATGACCGGGTGCGGGCCGGCATGAAGTTCGGCCTGATGTGCAGCCCCATTCTGGCCGAGTGCATCGGGGTGGGCATCTTCTTCCTGTCCCCGGTGCTGGTATCCGCCTTCAACGATCAGCCTGATGTGGTGGCTTTCGGCGTCAACTACGCCCACACCGTGTCCCTGTTCTATTGCCTTCTGTCCTTCTCTCACTGCTGCGCCGGCATCATGCGGGGCCTGGGCCGGCCCATCGTGCCCATGACCATCATGCTCTCGGTGTGGTGCGCCCTGCGCATCACCTACATCACCCTGACAGTCCGGGCCATCCCCTCCATCCAGGTGGTCTACTGGGCCTATCCCCTGACCTGGGCCATCAGCTCGGCGCTGTTCGTTCTCTGCCTGTCCAGGCTCCGCTTCCCGCCCATGCCGTCCGCTGAGTCGGAAGCCGCCACCTAACATACAAGGAGTGTTTCCCCATGAAGATCATTGACAAGCTCAACCGGGACAAGGTCACCCTGTCCTTTGAGGTATTCCCCCCCAAGACCAGCGACACCTACGAATCTGTGGCAAAGGCCACCCAGGAGATCGCCGCCCTGCGGCCTGATTTCATGAGCGTCACCTACGGCGCGGGGGGCGGCACCAGCGACTACACCGTGGGCATCGCCGCCGGAATCCAGGATAAATACGGCGTGGACGTGCTGGCCCACCTGACCTGCGCCTCCTCCACCAGGGAGCACGTGGCAAAGGTGCTGGAGCACCTGAAAGCCAGGGGCATCCAGAACGTGCTGGCCCTCCGGGGGGACATCCCCGAGGGCGGCGCTCCCGCCCACGACTACCACTATGCCGCCGAGCTGGTACGGGACATCAAGGCTCACGGGGATTTCTGCGTGGGTGGCGCCTGCTATCCGGAGGGTCATCCGGAATCTCCCACCAAGAACGCCGACATCGACCATCTGAAGGCCAAGGTGGAGGCTGGCTGTCAGTTCCTCACCACTCAGATGTTCTTTGACAACAATATCCTCTATAACTTCCTCTACCGCATCCGGGAAAAGGGCATCACGGTACCGGTGGTGGCGGGCATCATGCCGGTGACCAACGGCAAGCAGATCGCCCGCATCTGCAAGCTGTCCGGCACCTACCTGCCCGAGCGGTTCAAGGCCATTGTGGACAAGTTCGGGGACAATCCCCCCGCCATGCGTCAGGCGGGGGTGGCCTACGCCACCGACCAGATCATCGACCTGATCGCCAACGGGGTGAACCACATCCACATCTATTCCATGAACAAGCCGGAGATCGCCGCCGGCATCCAGGCCAGCCTGTCGGAGATTCTGAAATGAACGTGACTGCCCCCTACGAGGAGGTCTGCCGCTACCTGGGCTACAGAAAGGGCGTCAGGCCGGAGCCGGAGGTGGAGGCCCTCATCCGCACCTGCACCGCCCGGGTGGAGCAGGCGGCGGAGCCCAGGACAATGAGTACCGTCCTCCCCCTTACCTTCTGTGAGGGGAACACCATGGAGCTGGGCCCCATCCGGGTGAAGAGCGCCGCCCTCCACCGGAACCTGCTGGGCTGTGAGGAGGTCATCCTCTTTGCCGCCACCCTGGGGCTGGAGGTGGACCGGCTCATCGCCCGGGCGGGGGCTGGCCGGGTCAGCGAAGGGGCCGTGTACCAGGCGGCGGGGGCCGCCCTCATCGAAGAGGTGTGCGACCAGGCCAACGACGCCCTCCGGCAGGAGAGCCTGGCGGAGGGCTGGTACCTGCGGCCCCGGTTCAGCCCGGGCTACGGGGACTTCCCCATTGCCTGCCAGCCAGAGATCGCCCGGCTGCTCCGCACCCCGGAGCGCATCGGCCTGACGGTGACCGACAGTATGCTGCTCCTTCCCATCAAATCGGTAACGGCTGTCATCGGCCGCTCCCGCCAGGCCATTGCCTGCCACCGGCAGGGCTGCGAGGCCTGCGGCAAAACAGACTGCGCATTCAGGAGAGATCAAGCATGAATTTGAGAGAAAAATTGGGGCGGGAACGCCTGTTTTTTGACGGAGGCACCGGCACCCTGCTCCAGGCCCAGGGTCTGAAGGGCGGCGAGCTGCCCGAGACCTGGAACCTGCTCTACCCGGAGCGGATCGCCGCCCTCCACCGGGCCTATCTGGAGGCGGGCAGCGACATCCTGTGCACCAACACCTTCGGGGCCAACGCATTGAAGTTCCCGGCGGGCGGTCCGTTCGACCTGGAGGCCATCGTGAAGGCCGGAGTGGACATCGCCCGCTCCGCCCGGGCGGAAGCGGGCCGGGAGAACGACGCCTGGATCGCCCTGGACATGGGTCCCACGGGTAAGCTGCTCAAGCCCATGGGGGAGCTGGACTTTGAGGACGCGGTGTCCCTCTACGCCCAGGTGGTGCGCATCGGCGCGGAGGCCGGGGCCGACCTGGTGCTGATCGAGACCATGAGCGACGGCTATGAGGCCAAGGCCGCCGTGCTGGCCGCCAAGGAGAACTGCGACCTGCCGGTGATCGTCACCACCGTGTACGGGGAAAACGGCAAGCTGCTCACCGGCGGCACTGTGGCCTCCACCGTGGCCCTGCTGGAGGGCCTGGGGGTGGACGCCCTGGGTGTCAACTGCGGCATGGGTCCTGCCCAGATGGAGCCCATCGTGAAGGAGCTGGCCGCCTGCGCCTCCCTGCCCATCGTGGTCAACCCCAACGCCGGGCTGCCCCGCACCGAGGGGGGCAGGACCGTGTTCGACGTGGGGCCGGAGGAGTTCGCCGCCGTGATGGAGACCCTGTCCGCCTACGGCATCCACCTGATGGGGGGCTGCTGCGGCACCACCCCCGATCACATCCGCGCCCTCACCGCCCGCTGCCGGAATCTGCCCTTTGTGCCCCCCACGGACAAGGGGCGCACGGTGGTGTCCTCCTACTCCCGGGCGGTGGAGATCGGCAAAGCCCCGGTGCTCATCGGGGAGCGGATCAACCCCACCGGCAAGAAGCGGTTCAAGCAGGCCCTGCGGGAGCACGACATCGAGTACCTGCTGAACGAGGGCTTTGCCCAGGAGGAGGCGGGCGCCCACATTCTGGACGTGAACGTGGGCCTGCCGGAGATCGACGAGCCCGCCCTGCTCACCGAGGCGGTGTGCGCCATCCAGGCGGTCATCCCCCTGCCCCTCCAGCTGGACACCTCCGACCCCGCGGCCATGGAGCGGGCCATGCGCCGCTACAACGGCAAGCCCATGCTCAACTCGGTGAGCGGCAAGGCTGAGAGCATGGAGGCGGTCTTCCCCCTGGTGAAAAAGTACGGCGGCGTGGTGGTGGGCCTCACCCTGGACGAGGGGGGTATCCCCGACACCGCCGACGGCCGGGTGGCCATCGCCAGGAAGATCCGGGATACCGCCGCCCAGTACGGTATCCCCGCCCACGACATCGTCATCGACCCCCTGACCCTCACCGTATCTTCGGAGCCCGACGCCGCTCTGGTCACCCTGGAGGCCCTGGGCCGGATCGGGCCGGAGGTGGGCTGCCCCACCATCCTGGGAGTGTCCAACGTGTCCTTCGGCCTGCCCCAGCGGGAGCTGGTGAACCGCACCTTCTTCACCATGGCCCTCCAGAAGGGACTGAGCTGCGCCATCCTCAACCCCCTGTCTGACGGGATGATGGCGGCTTACCGGGCCTACTGCGCCCTTACCGGGCTGGACAGCCAGTGCGCCGGCTACATCGCCGCCTACGGCGGGCCGGCCGCCGCACCCGCCGCACCGGTATCCGCCGGGCCTGCCGCTCCCCTGGACGAGTGCGTGATCCGCGGCCTGAAGGAAGGGGCGGCGGAGGCCGCCAAGGCCGCTCTGGAGGGCGGCGCGGCGCCGCTGGACCTGGTGGACAAGCTGCTGATCCCCGCCCTGGATCAGGTGGGCCAGGGGTTTGAAAAGGGCACCCTCTACCTGCCCCAGCTGCTGATGAGCGCCGAGGCCGCCAAGGCCGCCTTCGAGGTGGTGAAGACCGCCATGGCCGGTCAGCCCCAGGAGAACCGGGGCACCGTGGTGCTGGCCACGGTGAAGGGGGACATCCACGACATCGGCAAGAACATCGTGAAGGTACTGCTGGAGAACTACGGCTTCCAGGTGGACGACCTGGGCCGGGACGTGGCGCCCGAGGCCATCGCCCGGGCCGCCGCCCAGCCGGGGGTGCGCCTGGTAGGGCTCAGCGCCCTGATGACCACCACCGTGGTGAACATGGAGGCAACCATCGCCCTGCTGCGGCAGCAGGCCCCTCAGGTCCAGGTGGCGGTGGGCGGCGCAGTGCTGACGGCGGAGTACGCCAAGCGGATCGGCGCCGACTGCTACGCCAGGGACGCTATGGCCACCGTCCACTTTGCCCAGCAAGTCTATCCTCAAAGTTAAGAATATTCAGCTTTTTGCAATTTTTATTTTACAAACCGTCAATTTTACGGTATAATTATTTTGTTGCGGCAAAATGCCGCAGACAATTGAAAAAGATATTAGGAGTGTTGTACTTATGAGCCGGATGGTCGGTACCGTATCAATGGGGATCCGGGCCCCCATTATCCGCAGCGGCGATGACCTGGTGGAGATCGTCACCGGGTCCGTGCTGGAAGCCGTGAAGGACGGCGCGATCACTGTCCGTGACCGGGACGTGGTGGCCATGACCGAGGCCATTGTGGCCCGGGCCCAGGGCAACTATGCCACCGTGGACGACATCGCCGCCGATGTGAAAGCCAAACTGGGAGGAGAGACCATCGGCGTCATCTTCCCCATCCTCAGCCGCAACCGCTTCGCCATCTGCCTGCGGGGCATCGCCAAGGGCGCCAGGAAGATCGTCCTCATGCTGTCCTACCCCTCCGACGAGGTGGGCAACCATCTCATCGACGAGGATGTGATGGATGAGAAGGGCGTGGACCCCTACAAGGATGTGCTCTCTCTGGAGCGCTACCGGGAGCTGTTCGGCTACACCACCCACCCCTTTACCGGCGTGGACTATGTGGACTACTACGCCAACCTGATCCGGGAGTGCGGCGCCGAGGTGGAGGTCATCTTCGCCAACGATCCCCGGGCCATCCTGTCCTACACCAAGAACGTGCTGGCCTGCGACATCCACACCCGCGCCCGCACCAAGCGCCGCCTGCTGGCCGCCGGTGCCGAGAAGGTGTTCTGCCTGGACGAGATCATGACTGCTCCCATCAATGGCAGCGGCTGCAATGAGAAGTACGGCCTGCTGGGCTCCAACAAGTCCACCGAGGACAAGGTGAAGCTGTTCCCCCGGGACTGCCAGGACCTGGTGGAGGCCATTCAGGCCAGGCTGCTGAAGGAAACCGGCAAGCACGTGGAGGTCATGGTGTACGGTGACGGCGCCTTCAAGGACCCGGTGGGCAAGATCTGGGAGCTGGCCGATCCGGTGGTCTCCCCCGCCTACACCGCCGGTCTGGAGGGCACCCCCAACGAGCTGAAGCTGAAGTACCTGGCGGACAACGATTTTGCCGCCCTGTCCGGCGAGGCGCTGCGGGACGCCATCAAGAACGAGATCAAGAAGAAGGACGGCTCCCTGGTGGGCAAGATGGCCTCCCAGGGCACCACCCCCCGCCGGCTCACCGATCTGATCGGGTCCCTGTGCGACCTGACCTCCGGCTCCGGCGACAAGGGCACCCCCATTGTGTACATTCAGGGCTACTTTGACAACTACACCACCGAATAAGTCCACAAAAAATATCCCCATCCTTTTGGATGGGGATATTTTTATAATTTTGCTTTCCGGCGGCCCACCAGCTCATGCAGCCAGTCAAAGCCGGCGGCGGCCAGGACGATCAGCAGTACGGTCATGGTGCTGCGGTAACGGACCTGGATCTCAATGAACAGGTGGGCACAGAAGTAGGCCAGGGCGGTCAGCATCAGCAGGCGCTGGGTCTCCGGCATGGGTTTCCGCCGGCGCAGGGCGGACAGGGCGCCGCCCGCATTCACCAGGCCCATGGCGATGTAGCACCCGGAGCCCAGCCGCTGGAGCTTGTCCACGATATAGACGGCCAGTTCCTTCAGTCCCTGCTGCTCCAATTCATCCAGGTAGCGGGGCGTGAGGATCCAGGAGGCGTCCTCAAAGCCGCCCCACATGATGCGGATCTTCTGTATCATCAGCTTCA
The DNA here is from genome assembly GCF_900626285.1 of Intestinimonas massiliensis (ex Afouda et al. 2020). Lineage (GTDB taxonomy): Bacteria > Bacillota > Clostridia > Oscillospirales > Oscillospiraceae > Flavonifractor > Flavonifractor massiliensis_A. Next base: position 222,932 of record NZ_LR131148.1, on the reverse strand, counting down.
GCAGATCGGGCAGGGAGATGGACATCCGCTCCTTTGCCAGCTGCTCCAGGGCCTGGCGCTGATCCACGCCCTGGCCGAACACCGCCGCCGCGTCGGCGTCGCTGTACCGGCCCAGGGATTCCTGATTGAGCCCCAGGATAAATTTCCACTCCGGCGCCTGGTTGGACAGGCCGTAATGGTTCAGTCCCGTCCAGATCACCAGGCCGGAGAGCACCTTCCCGCACAGGAAATAGGCCGCCAGGAAGCACAGTCCGGGCAGCAGACGGGCGCCCAGGGACAGGCTTCTGTCCCCCAGCCACTCCAGCAGCTGGAGCACCAGGCAGGCGCACATGGCCATGGCCGCCACCACCCCCATGGGGCGCACCGCATTGCTGAGGGCAAGCAGTATGCCGCCGGCTCCGCCCAGCCACAGCCGCCGGACCCTGCTCCGCGCCGGAGTGGTGCAGACCCAGAAGGCCGCCAGCAGCAGGCACTCAGACAGGTGCTGGTTGGTGAGCAGAGGGATCAGGAAATAGGTACCCGGGTAGAGCAGGAACAGCAGCGCCGCCGTTCGGGACGCCCGCTCGGAGGCAAATCGCCTGGCCAGTCCGTAGACCAGCAGATTGGTCAGGGCGGAGAAAACCACGTTCATCAGGCGGAAGGTCACCGGTGTGGCGCCGAACAACTTGATGGCTCCCGCCAGCAGGGCCACAAAAAAGCTCTGATAGGACCACAGTTGAAAATAGGACGTGTCGTTCAGGATGTTGTTCCCCTGGGCCAGCTGCTCCGCCGCATAGTGGAGCAGGTAGAAGTCGCTCTCCAGCTGGGGGGTCACCGTCAGGGCCACCACGCCCTTGAGGACCAGAGCGGCCGCAAACAGCAGCGCCGTAAATACCCGGGGACCGGGATTCTGTTCCGGCAAGAACACCGCAGCACCCAGCATACATAAGGCGGGCACACAGGTATAGACCAGGAAAAAGGCCCTGGGGTGGGTATTGGCCAGCAGCATATACGCTGAGGCCGCCGCAATCAGCAGCCCCATGACCGCAAATGCAAACAGGATCAGTCCCTTTGCCGCGGCAGGCAGCAGACGCCTGCCCTGTGGTACCGCTGTCCTCATCTGTATCCTCCCTTCCAAAAAAAGACGGATCAGACCACTATGCAAAAAACAGGGCCGCTGGTTGGCGGCCCTGTTTTTATGTCATGTCGTGTGTCTTACTTGCCTGCGCAGGCGGTGCAGCCGGCACAGCTGGGGTGAGACTCGCTCCACAGCTTCTCAGCAGTGGGAGTCCAGTTGTCGGCGTAGGGGTGGGTCTTGGAGGTCAGGTGCTCCACGGTCTCGGGGGACTGAGGATCGGTAGAGTGGGCGCCGGTCTCATGTACCATCTTTTCAATGAACTCAGGATTCTCCAGCATGGGGCAGGGCCGCAGCATGTTCTTGTTGAAGGGCTGGTTGTCGTGGTAAGCCATGAACATGGGAGACTGCAGGCACTCCAGCAGGGTCTTCTCGTGGATGTTGGAGTCGGAGTAGTGGATGAACACGCAGGGATCCACATCGCCGTTGGCGTTGATGTGGAGGTAGCGGCGGCCGCCGGCAATGCAGCCGCCCACGTACTCGGCGTCGTTCTGGAAGTCCATGGCGAAGATGCCCTTGGTCTGCCGGAAGTTGCGGATGCGGTGGTAGATCTCCTCACGCTGCTCGGGAGTGGGCATCAGCTCGGGGGCGGCGTCGTTACCCACGGGCATGTAGTGGAAGAACCAGATGAAGTAGGCACCCAGGTCGATGATCTTGTCGTAGAACTCCTCGCTGGTGATGTCCTTGTAGTTGACGCTGGTGTAGCAGGTGGAGATACCGAAGGGCAGCTTGTGGCTCTTCAGCAGGGCCATGGCGTCGGTGACCTTCTTGTAGATGCCCTGGCCGCGGCGGGAGTCGTTGGCCTCCTCGAAGCCCTCCAGGCTGATGGCGGGGATGAAGTTGCCCACCCGCAGCAGGTCCTGGCAGAACTCCTCATCGATCAGAGTGGAGTTGGTGAAGGACAGGAAGGCCACATCGTTGTGCTTCTCGCACAGGGCGATCAGGTCCTTCTTGCGCACCAGAGGCTCGCCGCCGGTGTAGATGTACATGTAGATGCCCAGTTCCTTGCCCTGGGTGATGATGGAGTCGATATCATCAAAGGTCAGGTTCAGCTTGTTGCCGTACTCAGCGGCCCAGCAGCCGGTGCAGTGCAGGTTGCAGGCGGAGGTAGGATCCAGCAGAATGGCCCAGGGAATGTTGCAGCCGTACTTCTTCCGGGCGGCTTCCTGCTTGGGCCAGCCCACCAGGTTGGCGTTCACAAAGAAGTTATTGAACACGGTCTTGAGCACGTTGGGATCGGTCTGGGTCCACACCTTTTCGATCAGCTGGTGCCAGCAGGAATCCTTATCGTTGATAACCTTATCGAACATGGCGCGCTGGGGAGCCAGCGTATCACCAGCAAACTTGTTAACCAGGTCCATGACCTTGCTCATGTTGGTCATGGGATCTTTATCCAGATAATCAAACACCTTGGCCAGGCCATAGCGCTTCAAACTGTCAGGAATCTTCATAGTCTCTTACCCCTTTCACCTTATGGTATTACCATTGATTTGCCAACATGATACCGCCCTTTTTCGGAAAGGAAAATAGACAAATCCCCCTTCCTGTCCAAACTCTAGACAAAAACGGCAGTTTGCTTAAATTCTACGGAACCAGTCGGAAAAGTTTTTGTTATTTTAACAACTTCTAATCGCAGTATTGAAAATCATATTCCGCTTTTTTCTTGCCTTCCCTTTCCAGTCAGGCTAAAATGACCCTAAAAGGGGGACGCATCATGGAGCTTAGTGCAGACGCCCGGGCGGCATTTGACGCCATGCGGGAGGGTGTCACCATCATCGACACCAACGGAATTATCGTCTTCGGCAACCAGGCCTACCGGGAATTCCTAAATAAGGAGGCAGGGGGCGATATCGGCCCCATCGAGGGATATCGCCTCCGGGACCTGCGGCCGGGCGCCCGGCTGCCCGACGTGCTGGAGGTGGGCAAGCCCATCCTCCACCTGACCCGGCAGGAGATCAAAGATTTCTACTTTGTAAATATGTATCCCATCTACCAGGACGGAATACTCATCGGCGGAATATCAGTGGTCACCTTTCTGGAAGACGCCTATCAGGCCAAGGAGGAACTGGAGGCCGTGGAGGCCCGCAGCCGTCAGGTGCTCCACAGCATCAACAAGGCCAATGGCGCCCGCTACACCTTCGACGACATCACCACCGTCAGCCCTGCCACCGTTCAGGTGAAGGAACTGGCCCAAAAGATAGCGGAGACCGACGCCACCGTGCTGCTGGAGAGCGAGAGCGGCACCGGCAAGGAGCTCTACGCCCAGGCCATCCACAACGCCAGCGCCCGGCGGGACGGGGTCTTTGTGGCCATCAACTGCGCCAGCTTCAACGCCAACATGCTGGAATCGGAGCTTTTCGGCTATGTGGAGGGCGCCTTCACCGGCGCCAAGCGGGGCGGCAAGATCGGCCTGTTCGAGGCGGCCGCCGGCGGCACGCTGTTCCTGGACGAGATCTCCGAGATGGATCTGGGCCTCCAGGCCAAGCTGCTCCGGGCTCTCCAGGAGCACTCCATCCGCCCGGTAGGCGGCATCAAGGAGGTGCCGGTGGATGTGCGGGTCATCGCCGCCTGCAACGCCAACCTGCCCGACTACGTGGCCGACGGGAAATTCCGCAAGGATCTCTATTACCGTCTGAGTACCTTCCCGATCCACATTCCGCCCCTGCGGGAACGGCCCGGCGATATTCCCGCCCTGGCCGACTCCATTTTAAAGGACTTCTCCCACAAGCTCCGTCGTTCCTTTACCCTGACGGAGGACGCCATCACCTGTCTCCAGGCCCACAGCTGGCCGGGCAATGTGCGGGAGCTGCGCAATGTGCTGGAGTTCTCCGCCTACCTGACCCCTTCCGGCGTCATCACCAGCAGATCCTTCCCCGAGGATCTGCGCCGGGTCGCCGCCACCCAGTCCACCCAGACCCTGGCCCAGCGCACCCGGGCCTTTGAAAAGCGGACCATTCAGGCCCTGCTGGAGCGCAACGGCTCCTCCCTGGAGGGCAAGAAAAAAACCGCCGCGCAGCTGGGCATCTCTCTGGCCAGCCTGTACAACAAACTGGGCAATTGAAAGTTCTAAAATCTTAGAAATTGCTTCTAGGATTTTAGAATATATTGTGCCTAAACGCTTTGCCAACCGGTCAAAAAAGTGACTCTTTCGTTCAGTTCCAACATTTTAGAACTCCTGCCTTTTCCTTTTTGCAGGCCGGCGGGACGGAAAAGCGGCACACCCCTTGTCCCCCAAGGGTTTGAAAAATATTTTCCCTCTTTTTTCAGACTTGGCACGCGGATTGTTATATTACTGGGTGACAGGCGGTAAGGAGAGGCCGCCTGACAGAAAAAGAGGAGGTTTTGCAATGTCACCCTTAGCAATACTTGGATTTCTGACCGTCATTGTCATGCTGGTTCTCATCATGACGAAGAAGGCATCCCCCCTGGTGGCCCTGATCGTGGTTCCCGTGGTCACCGGCATCATCGCGTGTTTCTTTATCGCCGCGGTTCCCGAGGGAGCGCCTGAAGGCACCGCCGCCGTGGTGGATTTCGTAGCCAACTTCAAGTCCCTGGGCGGTATGATCACCGGCGCCAAGGGCATCGGCTCCGTAGCCGCCACCGGCGTTATGTTCATTTTCTCCATCCTGTTCTTCGGCATCCTCACCGATGCCGGCACCTTCCGCCCCATCATCAAGGGCATCCTGAACATGGTTGGTACCGACCCTGTCAAGATCGGCATCGGCACCGCCATCCTGGCCGCCATCGTCCATCTGGACGGCTCCGGCGCCGTTACCTTCCTGATCTGCGTACCCGCCCTGCTGCCTCTGTATGATGCACTGGGCATGCGCCGCACCACTCTGGCCACCATCGTGGCTCTCTCCGCCGGCACCATGAACATCCTGCCCTGGGGCGGCCCCACCATCCGGGCTCACACCGCTCTGGTGGCTATGGAGGGCACCGAGCCCACCGTTACCGAATTCTTCATGCCCGTCCTCCCCGCCGTGCTGGTTGGCCTGGCCTGCGTGCTGGTCATCGCCGCCTTCCTGGGCGCCGGTGAGAAGAAGCGCATCGGCGCCGTGGCCCTCCAGGCTGTGGGTCACACCGAGCAGGAGCTGACCGACGAGCAGAAGGCTCTGCTGCGGCCCCACCTGTTCATCGTGAACATCATCCTGATCATCGCCGCCATCGTCTCCCTGCTGTTCTCCGGCTTTGCTCCCGCCGTGGTCTTCATGGTGTTCTATGTGCTGGCCACCGTCATCAACTACCCCAAGGTGAAGGACTCCAAGGCCCGTGTGGACGCCCACGCCAAGGAAGCCCTGATGATGTGCTCCGTGCTCTTCGCCGCTGGCTGCTTTACCGGCATCATGCAGGGCACCGGCATGATCTCCGAGATGTCCAACGCCCTGGTGGCTATCATCCCCAACTCTCTGGGCAAGTTCTTCCCCGTCATCGTGGGTATCATCGGTATGCCCGCCTCCCTGCTGTTTGACCCCGACTCCTTCTACTATGGCGTACTGCCCGTGCTGGCCGAGACCGCTCAGGGCTTCGGCGTGGTAGGCGCCGACGTGGGCCGCGCCGCTATCCTGGGTCAGATGACCATCGGCTTCCCTGTCTCCCCCCTGACCGCCTCCACCTTCCTGCTGGTGGGCCTGGCCGGCGTGGACTTTGGCGAGCACCAGAAGAAGACCATTCCTCTGGCCTGGCTGGTCTCCCTGATCATGGTCGTCGTGGCCGTCATCACCGGCGGTATCTCTCTTTGATTTCTCTCCCTGATCCATTTACCCGTATGTGCAGAAAGGAAGTCATCTTATGAAAACCATCCGTATCGGCAGCGGCGCGGGCTATGCCGGCGACCGCCTGGAGCCTTCTCTGGAGCTCATTGAGAAGGGCAATCTGGACTATATCAGCTACGAGTGCCTGGCGGAACGCACCATTGCCATCGGCCAGCAGGCCAAGCTGAAGGACCCCACCAAGGGCTATAACGGCCTGCTGGAGCACCGCATGGAGAAGGCCCTCCCCCTGTGCTGGGAGCACAAGGTGAAGCTCATCACCAACATGGGTTCCGCCAACCCCCAGGCCGCTGCCCAGAAGTGCGTGGAGATCGCCCGCAAGCACGGCCTGAAGGGCATGAAGATCGCCTGCGTCACCGGCGACGACCTGCTGCCCGTCATTGACAAGTATATGGATACCGAGGTGTGGGAGAACCACAAGCCTCTGAAGGAGCTGCCCGGCGAGATCGTCTCCGCCAACGCCTACATGGGCGTGGAGGGCATCCTGAAGGCTCTGGACATGGGCGCCGACGTGGTCATCACCGGCCGTGTGGCCGATCCCGCCATCTTCATGGCCCCCGCCATCCACGAGTTCGGCTGGTCCCTGGAGGACTGGGACAAGCTGGGCAAGGGCACCATGATGGGCCACCTGCTGGAGTGCGGCGGCCAGGTCACCGGCGGCTACTTTGCCGAGCCCGGCAAGAAGGACGTACCCGGCGTGGGCCACCTGGGCTTCCCCATCGTGGAGATCTCCGAGGACGGCTCCTTCTTTGTCACCAAAGTGCCCGAGGCCGGCGGCAAGGTCACTGTGGAGACCTGCTCCGAGCAGATCTGCTACGAGATCCACGATCCCGAGAATTACCTGACCCCCGACGTGGTGGCCGACTTCAAGCAGGTCAAGTTCACCGAGCTGGAGAAGGACAAGGTGAAGGTGGAGGGCGCCACCGGCAAGCCCAAGACCGAGACCTTCAAGTGCTCCATCGGCTATAAGGACTGCTTCATCGGCGACGGCGAGATCAGCTACGGCGGCCCCGGCTGTGTGGCCCGCGCCAAGCTGGCTCTGGACATTCTGAAGGAGCGGCTGGAGCTGGTGGCTCCCAACGTGTTTGACGAGCTGAAGTTCGATATGATCGGCTGCAACAGCCTGTACTGGAATCCCGACTACAAGTACAACGAGGAGCCCAGCGAGGTGCGGGTCCGGGTGGCCGGCCGCGCCAAGACCAAGGCCGAGGCCGACATCATCGGCAACGAGGTGGAGGCCCTGTACACCAACGGCCCCGCCGGCGGCTGCGGCGCTGTGAAGCGCACCCGTGACATCGTGTCTGTGGCTTCCATCCTGGTGAGCCGCTACGACGTCAAGCCCGAAGCCGAGATCTTTGAAGTCTGATTCTGGGACAGAAAGGAAGCATTTGCTATGAAACTCTGGGATATCGCGCACTCCCGTACCGGCGACAAGGGCAACATCTCCAACATCTCCCTCATCGCCTACGATCCGAAGGACTATGAGATGCTCAAGGAGAAGGTCACCGCTGAGAAGGTGAAGGAGCACTTCAAGGGCATGGTCAAGGGCGAAGTGGTCCGCTATGAGCTGCCCAACATCCACGCCCTCAACTTCGTGATGTACGCCGCTCTGGGCGGCGGCGTCACCCGCTCCCTGTCCGTGGATATGCACGGCAAGGGCCTGTCCTCCTACCTGCTGGACATGGAGATCTGATCCGTTCCCTTTCCCAATTTTCCATAAAAAGGCCGCCGGCCTCCCGCATATGGGAGGCCGGCGGCCTTTTGCGTCACAGCACAATTTCCTTGACGATTATGGCGATCCCGACGATGAGCAGCACCGTGCCGCCCACCTTTGTGGTCACGGGAGAGCGCATCCTCCGGAACACTTTGTGTATCTGCTCATAGGGCACCAGGATGAACACTACTCCCAGCACCGCCAGCAGGACCCCCACGGACGAATATCCCGACATGTCCTCACCGCCGTTTCTTTTGTATGTCTTCCCATTGTAGCAGTTCTGCCTTCCTATTGCAAGCCCCGGGGACGCTGTGTTACAATGGGCACACTTGTTGTAGCTGCAACACGATGGAGGACTGCCTTATGACGGAATATCTGGAGATCCTGCGCCGCTCTCCCCTGTTCCGGGGGATCGGGCCGGAGGAGCTGTCCGCCCTGCTGGACTGCATGGGGGGCCGGCCCCGCCGGATGAAGAAGGGAGACACCATCCTGTCCGCCGGAGAGCCCGCCACCCACCTGGGCATCGTGCTGGCCGGGCGGGTGCAGGTCAGCCGTCTGAAGGCGGACGGCCAGCGGATCGTCATGGGTGAGATCCGGCCGGGCCATCTGTTTGCCGAGTCCTTCGCCTGCGCCCGGGCGGAGGCGCTGCCGGTCACTGTCACCGCCGGAGCGGACGGTGCGGTTCTACTGCTGGACAGCAGGCGGCTGTCTTCCCCCTGCTCCGCCGCCTGCTCCTTCCACAGCAGGCTGATCTCCAACCTCTTGTCGGTACTGGCCCACAAAAACCTGTCCCTGGCGGACAAGGTGGAGTACCTGTCCGGCCGCAATATCCGGGAACGGCTGCTGGCCTATCTGGAGGACCTGTGCCTGAAGGCCGGGAAAAACACCGTTACCGTACCCTTTGACCGGCAGGCCCTGGCAGACTATCTGTGCGTGGACCGCAGCGCCCTGTCCCGGGCCATCGGCCAGCTGCGGCAGGAGGGCATTCTGGAAGCGGATCGGGGGAAATTCACCCTGAAACAGCTCTGACCCCTTTTGCTCCCGGCGCTTCCGTGATACACTAAAACAAACTACAAACCTGCACAAAGGAGGTCCCGCAATGGGCAGCTATCTCCTGGCCCTGGATCAGGGCACCACCAGCTCCCGGGCCATTCTCTTCGACCGGGAACAAAATATCGTGTCCGTCTCCCAGAAAGAGTTCACCCAGTTTTACCCCAAGGAGGGCTGGGTGGAGCACGACCCCATGGAGATCTGGTCCTCCCAGTACGGAGTGATGATGGAGGTCATCGCCCAGTCCGGCGTGGCCGCCGGCGACATTGCCGCCATCGGCATCACCAACCAGCGGGAGACCACCATTTTGTGGGACAGGGAGACCGGCAGGCCCATTTACAACGCCATCGTGTGGCAGTGCCGCCGGACGGCGGATAGGGTGGACAAGCTCCGCTCTGACGGGCTGGAGGACCACATCCGCCAGACCACCGGCCTCATCCCAGACGCCTACTTCTCCGCCACCAAGATCGCCTGGATCCTGGACCACGTGGCGGGGGCCAGGGAGAAGGCCCGCCGGGGAGAGATCCTCTTCGGCACCGTGGACAGCTGGCTGCTGTGGAAGCTCACCGGCGGGGCGGTCCACGCTACCGACGTGACCAACGCCTCCCGCACCATGCTCTACGACATCAGAAAGCTGGACTGGGACGACACCCTGCTGAAGGCACTGGACATCCCCCGGGCCATGCTGCCAAAGGTGTGTTCCTCCAGTGAGATCTACGGCTATACCGATATCCAGGGGGTCCAGATCCCCATTGCCGGCATCGCCGGAGACCAGCAGGCCGCCCTGTTCGGGCAGACCTGCTTTGACCCCGGAGACGCCAAGAACACCTACGGCACCGGCTGCTTCCTGCTGATGAACACCGGGGAGACCCCCTGCTTCAGCTCCAACGGTCTGCTGACCACCATCGCGGTGGGGCTGAACGGCAAGGTGCAGTATGCCCTGGAGGGCTCGGTGTTCGTGGGGGGCGCGGTGATCCAGTGGCTGCGGGACGAGCTGCGCTTCTTTACCGAAAGCCGGGACGCGGAGTACTACGCCCAAAAAGTGCCGGACAACGGCGGGGTATACCTGGTGCCCGCCTTTACCGGCCTGGGTGCCCCCTACTGGGACATGTACGCCCGGGGGGTCCTGGTGGGCCTGACCCGGGGCACCCGTCGGGAACATATCACCCGGGCGGCCCAGGAATCCATCGCCTACCAGGTGGCCGACCTGGTCCACGCCATGGAGGGTGACACCGGTTTGCCCCTCCGGGCCCTGCGGGCCGACGGCGGTGCCAGCCGGGACGGCTTTCTGATGCAGTTCCAGGCGGACATTCTGGACCGGCAGGTCCTCCGCCCCGCCATCCGGGAGACCACCGCCCTGGGGGCCGCCTGCCTGGCCGGCCTGGCCGTGGGCGTGTGGCGGGACAGCGGGGAGCTGAAGGCACTCCGCAGGCCGGACACCGGCTTCTCCCCCGCTATGGAGAAGCCCCGCCGGGCAGAGCTGCTCCGGCAGTGGCACCGGGCTGTGGAGCGCTGCCGGGGCTGGGCAGAATGATTTGACCGGTTCGACAAAGCCTCCTGTCTTTCCCTTTCATTCTCTCTTGCAGGATGGGAGTAAATGGAGTAAAATAGGCCCCAGAAGACAGGAGGCCCTAAACCATGCAGAATATCGATTCTTTTTCCTATCAGTGCGGCGTGATCGACTGCTTTAACGAGATGGTGTACGCGGGTGTGAAGACCCTGGCCCTCAGCCGTCCCATGGACAGTGCGGAGGAGCGGGACGCTTTCCTTCCCTTTGCCAAAGAGAGCTGCCAGCGCTATGGGACCAAGTTCTACATAGAGGACGAGCCCCTGCTCACCGACCTGTTCCCCATCTCCATGAACCTGGGTAAGCACAACCTGCTGTTTTACCGGGCCGACCACATTCTGGACCAGTATCTCCGGCTGAAGCGCTGGAAGGAGGACCTGGTGCGGGAGAAGGTCTATTTCGGCGGCAACCGCACCCAGATCGCCTGGGATTACGGCCGTTTGCTCTCCTATCCGGAGGAGGCCATCCGCCGTCTGATCGCCGACAACCAGGAGAAAGAACAGCTGTGATTTTTCTTGACTGACAGCCGGTTCAGTGGTATATTATCAAGGTAGTCTAAATGCACGGCCTGAACTCACATTTTTGTAGTCATCGTCGCCTCTTCAGACGATGCGCAATCATGTGAGTTTTTTCTTTGACATTTAGCTCCAAATTCTTTTCAGGAGGTACCATAATTATGTATCACGGTACTGTTAAGTGGTTCAACGAGACCAAGGGCTTCGGCTTCATCTCCAACGACGAGGGCGGCGACGACGTGTTCGTGCACTTCTCCGCTATCGTGTGCGACGGCTTCAAGACCCTCCAGGAGGGCCAGAAGGTCACCTATGATGTGGAGCCCGATCCCAAGAACGCCGACAAGCTGCGCGCTGTCAACGTGGTGGCTGCCTAATCTGTTTCGACACACTTGCGCCGGTCCCTCCGGGGACCGGCGCTTTTTGCTGCCCGCACCAGCCGGCCCCCAGGCGCGTATACTGTCTTGCGGAGGGCAAAGACCCGCCGCTATTTTGAATGGGGGTACTTTACCATGTGCTGTTGCAATCGTCAGAATCGCTGCTGCTGCCGTTGCTGCCGCTGCGGCTGCTGCTGCTCCGGCTCCGGGAACAACGGCGGGGCCGTCACCCTGCCCGCTCTCGACCAGCTGTCCCTGCGCTCCAGCGGCGGCAGCTCCGCCGCCCGCTGGCCGGTCTACGTCTCCGTCCCCGCCTTCCTGTGGGAGGACGAGGAGGAGAACTCCGGCTCCTGCGGCTGCGGCTGCTGCCGGGGCTGATCCCCGCGCCGCCCCTCAGGGGGCGGTTACTTACCCCCATTCCCACCCCCGCGGCCCCTGCCGCGGGGGATTTTTTTGTCCCTGTTTCCCTTGCGCCCCTAGGTGTTGCGTCTCCAATTCCTTTTTTCGGCAAAAAAAGCTCTTGACAAATGGCCGCCGCCTGATAAAATATGCTTAAATTATTTTATTTAAAAATTTTTAAGTAAAATGATTTAACTAAAAATTTTGAACTGGTTTGTGAGGAGCATTTATTATGGATTTCGAGAAAGTTAAGGATATCATTGTGGAGACTCTGAGCTGCGATGCCGACAAGGTCACCCCCGAGGCCCGGCTGGCCGAGGATCTGGAGGCCGATTCTCTGGCCGCCGTGGAGCTGTCCATGGCTCTGGAGGAGGCCTTCGGCGTGACCATCGCCGACGAAGACCTGCCCAACATGAAGACTGTGGGCGATCTGATGAAGTACATCGAGGAGCACGCTGCCTGATCGCAGTCCTCCGCACCATTGCCTGAGGCGCCGGTATTACCGGCGCCTTTGTGCCGAAAGGAGCAGCTATGACCAATCAAGAGATTTTTGAGCTGATGGCCCGGTTCGATGCCAGCACCATCACCTCCTTCAAGCTGACCACCAAGGACACCACTCTGGAGCTGGGCAAGGGAGTTGCCGCCCCCGCCGCCGCCCCGGTTCTGTCCGCCGCGCCTGCGCCGTCTCCCGCGGCGGCACCCGCCCAGCCGGAGGGGCTGTGCATCACCGCCCCTCTGGTTGGCACCTTCTACGCCGCCTCCGCCCCCGACGCCGAGCCCTTTGTGAAGGCGGGCGACCATGTGAAGAAGGGACAGACCGTGTGCCTCATGGAGGCTATGAAGATGATGAACGAGGTGCAGGCCCCCTGCGACTGCGTCATCGAGGCCGTCCTTCAGGAGGACGGGGCCCTGGTGTCCTTCGGAGACCCCCTCATCCGCTACCGGGAAGGGTGAGCCCATGTTCAAGCGTATTCTGATCGCCAATCGGGGCGAGATCGCCGTCCGGATCTTCCGGGCCTGCCGGGAGCTGGAGATCGAGCCGGTGGTGGTGTACTCCCAGGCCGACGCGGAGGCCCTCCACGTCCAGCTGGCGGAGCGGGCCTACTGTATCGGCCCCGCCCGGTCCGCCGACAGCTATCTGAACGTGGACGCCATCCTCACTGTGGCCCGGGCCACCGGCTGCGACGCCATCCACCCGGGCTACGGCTTCCTGTCGGAAAACGCCGACTTTGCCGACGCCTGCGCTCAGGCGGGCATTGCCTTCATCGGTCCCTCCGGGGACGTGATCCGGGCCATGGGCAACAAGGCCGCCGCCCGCAAGCTGATGGTGGCCGCCGGTGTGCCGGTGGTGCCCGGCTCCGACGGCGCGGTGGAGACGGCGGAGGAGGCCAAGGCCCTGGCAGACTCCATCGGCTACCCTGTCCTCATCAAGGCCTCCGCCGGCGGCGGCGGACGGGGCATGCGCCGGGTGTTCGAGCCCGACCAGCTGATCCCCCTGTTTGAGGAGGCCCGCAGCGAATCGGTGGCCTGCTTCGGCAGCGGGGAGATGTACCTGGAGAAGCTGATCCTCAATCCCCGGCACATCGAATTCCAGATCCTGGCCGACAAAGAGGGCCACGTGATCCAGCTGGGGGACCGGGACTGCTCCATCCAGCGGCGCAACCAGAAGCTCATCGAGGAATCCCCCTCCAGGGCCCTGACCCCCGAGCTGCGGGAGAAGATGGGTGCCGCCGCGGTGGCCGCCGCCAGAGCCGCCCACTATGAGAACGCGGGCACCATCGAGTTCGTGCTGGACCAGGAGGGCAACTTCTACTTCATCGAGATGAACACCCGGGTCCAGGTGGAGCACCCGGTCACCGAGCTGGTCACCGGGGTGGACCTGGTGCGGGAGCAGATCCGCATTGCCGCCGGTCTGCCCCTGTCCCACACCCAGGAGGACATCGTGCTCCGGGGCCACGCCATCGAGTGCCGCATCAACGCCGAGGACCCGGCCCACAACTTCCAGCCCCGGCCGGGAAAGATCGACTTCGTCCATCTGCCCGGCGGCTGCGGAGTGCGGGTAGACACCGGCCTGTACACCGGCTACACCCTGCCCCCCTACTACGATTCCCTGATGGCAAAGCTCATCGTCCACGCCCCCACCCGTCTGGAGGCCATCCGCCGGATGCGTAGGGCTCTGGAGGAGCTCATCATCCAGGGTCCCCCCAACAACGTGGACCTGCTCCACCAGATCCTGCACCACCCCGACTTCGTCCGGGGCAACTATACCACCGGCTTCCTGGAGGCCAACATGGATACCCTGCTGGCCTGGAGCCGGAGCGGAGAGGAGACTGAGGAGAAATGAGCAACGTCTTTGCCCAGCGGCGGCAGAAGCTGCTCTCCCTGAAGGCCCTCCGGGGCACCTCTCCCGCCCCCGCCCACACCGAGGAGACCTGCCCCTCCTGCGGCGGCACCGTCAAGCGGCGGGAGCTGGTGGCCGGGCACTACGTATGTCCCCTGTGCGGCCACCACTACCCCATCGGGGCCTACTACCGGCTGAGCCTGGTGCTGGACAAGGGCACCTTCCGGGAGCTGGACGGCGCCCTCTCCTCCAACGACCCCCTGTCCTTCCCCGGCTACGCCGCCAAGCTGGACGCCGCCCGCCGGCGCACCGGCATGAATGAGGGCGTGGTCACCGCCACCGGCCGCATCGCGGGCCAGAAGGTGGCGGTGGGCGCCCTGGACAGCCGGTTCTTCATGGGCAGCATGAGCGCCGCCCTGGGCGAGAAGGTCACCCGGCTGGTGGAGTACGCAGAAAAGAACAAGCTGCCCCTCATCCTCTTCTCCGCCAGCGGCGGAGCCAGGATGCAGGAGGGCATCCTGTCCCTGATGCAGATGGCCAAGACCTCCGCCGCCCTGGACCGGTTCTCTCAGAAGGGCGGGCTGTACATCTCGGTGCTCACCCACCCCACCACCGGCGGGGTCACCGCCAGCTTTGCCAGCCTGGGGGACATCATGCTGGCCGAGCCCGGCGCCCTCATCGGCTTTGCCGGGCCCCGGGTCATTGAACAGACGATTGGGGAAAAGCTGCCGGAGGGCTTCCAGAGCGCCGAATATCTGCTGGAACACGGGTTCCTGGACGCCATCGTGCCCCGGGCCCGGATGCGGGACACCCTGATCCGGCTGCTGAAGCTCCACGGGAAAGGAGGGAGCGACCGTGCCAAATGATCTCACTCCCGCCCAGCGGGTGGCGCTGGCCCGCCACGCCGACCGGCCGGGCACGGCGGAGTTTATCGACGCCCTGTTCACCGACTTCTTTGAGCAGCGGGGCGACCGGCACTGCGCCGACGACGGCAGCATTCTGGGCGGCATCGCCCTGTTCCACGGCCACCCGGTCACCGTCATCGGCCACCGGAAGGGCCGCACCCTGGAGGAGCACATGGCCAACCACTTCGGCATGCCCTCCCCCGAGGGCTACCGGAAGGCCCAGCGGCTGATGCTCCAGGCCGAGAAGTTCGGCCGGCCCATCATCACCTTTATCGACACCCCCGGCGCCTACCCGGGCCTGGAGGCCGAGGCCCACGGCCAGGGAGAGGCCATCGCCCGCACCCTGGCCCTGCTGTCCGGCCTCACCGTCCCCGTGGTGTCGGTGGTCACTGGCGAGGGGGGCAGCGGCGGAGCCCTGGCCCTTGGGGTAGGCAATAAGGTGCTTATGCTGGAGAACGCCGTCTACTCCGTCCTCTCCCCTGAGGGCTTCGCCGCCATCCTGTGGAAGGACGCCTCCCGCAGCAGCGAGGCCTGCGACGTGATGAAGCTCACCGCCGCCGACCTGCTGGAGCTGGGGGTCATCGACGGCATCATCCCCGAGCCCGCCGCCGGGGCCCACGCCGCCCCCCAGCCCGTCTTTCGGGCCCTGGACGCCGCTCTGGTGCGGGAGCTGACCGCCCTGAGCAAGCTGAGCCCCTCCGCTCTGGCCGCGGCCAGATACAAAAAATTCCGCTTGATGGGCAGTAAGGCCCTGCGAAAGGAGCGCCTATGAACGGAATCAAATTGATCTCCACCGGTTCCGCCCTGCCGGAGCGGGTGGTCACCAACGACGACATGGCCAAACTGGTGGACACCAATGACCAGTGGATCGTCTCCCGCACCGGCATTTCCAGCCGCCGCCACTGCTCCGGGAATGAGAGCCACACCTCCCTGTGCCTGGCCGCCGCCAGACAGGCCCTGGACCGGGCGGGGATCTCCCCGGAACAGATCGGGGTATGCCTGGTGGCCACCTTGTCTCCGGACTTTCTCACCCCCGCCGCCGCCTGCATCCTCCAGCGGGAGCTGGGCTTTTTGGAGGATACGGTGTGCTTCGACCTGAACGCCGCCTGCTCCGGCTTTGTCTACGGTCTGCACACAGCCCAGTGCCTGCTGGCCGCCGCCCCCCGGAAATACGGTCTGGTGGTGGGCTGCGAGGTACTCAGCCGCCTTACCGATTTCACCGACCGGTCCACCTGTGTCCTCTTCGGAGACGGGGCGGGAGCCGCCCTGGTGGAGTGGCGGGAAGACTACCCCTCCCTGCACGCAGTGCTGGGCTGCCGGGGCAATCAGGAGGCTCTGACGGTCCCCGGCGTCCATACCGACGCCCCCTCTTACATCCATATGGACGGCCAGACCGTGTTCCGCTTTGCGGTGGAGGCCCTCCCCCGCTGCGCCAAGGAGGTGGCGGACAAGGCGGGCGTCCCCCTGGATCAGATAGACCGCTTCGCGTTCCATCAGGCCAATCAGCGGATCATTGATTTCGCTGTAAAAAAGCTGAAGGTGGACCCCGCCAAATGCACCGGCAACATCGCCCGCACCGGCAACACCTCCGCCGCCAGCGTACCCATCCTGCTGGACGAGCTGGTGACCTCCGGCGCCCTTACCTCCGGCCAGAAGGCCCTGTGCGTGGGCTTCGGCGGAGGACTGACCTGGGCCGGCGGACTGCTGGAACTGGCGTAAGGCTATAAGGAGTTTTGACAATGAAACTGAACGAACTGCTGGGGACGGAATTCCCCATTATCCAGGGCGGCATGGCCAACATCGCCACCGGCGCCTTCGCCGCCGCCGTGTCCAACGCGGGAGCCCTGGGCCTGGTGGGCTCCGGCGGCATGGACGCCGAGGCTCTCCGCGCTGAGATCCGCACCGCCAAGGCCAATACCGACAAGCCCTTCGGCGTCAACCTGATGCTGATGAACCCCCACATTGAAGACCTGGCCAAGGTCGTTGTGGAGGAGGGCGTCCAGGTGGTGACCACCGGCGCCGGCAACCCGGGCAAGTACGTCCCCGCCTGGAAGGAAGCTGGCATCAAGGTGTTCCCCGTGGTGGCCGCCCCCATCCTGGCCAAGCGGCTGGAGCGGTACGGCATCGACGGCGTCATCGCCGAGGGCACCGAGAGCGGCGGCCACGTGGGCGAGATGACCACCATGGCCCTGGTGCCCCAGGTGGTGGACGCGGTGAGCGTGCCCGTCATCGCCGCCGGCGGCATTGCCGACGGCCGCCAGATGGCCGCCGCCTTCGCCCTGGGAGCCTGCGGCGTGCAGGTGGGCACCTGCCTGCTGGCCAGTGAGGAGTGCCCCATCCACGACAACTACAAGCAGGCCGTCATCAAGGCCGGGGCCAACGACACCACCGTCACCGGCCGCTCCGGTGGGGCCCCTGTCCGGGTGCTGAAGAACAAGATGGCCCGGGAGTACCTGCGGATGGAGAAGCAGAATTTGCCCCTGGCTGAGATGGAGAAGCTGACCCTGGGCTCTCTCCGCCGGGCGGTGTTTGACGGCGACCTGGACACCGGCAGCTTTATGGCCGGTCAGGTGGCCGGCATGGTCCACGAAATCCGTCCCCTGCGGGCCATTTTTGAAGATCTGATGCGCGGCTGTGCCGCCGTGGTGAAAGGACTGAACGTATGAGCCTCGCCTTTTTGTACGCCGGACAGGGCAGCCAGCACCCCGGCATGGGGGCCGACCTGTACGAGGCCTACCCGGAATTCAAGGCCGTCCTGGACGGCGCGGATGTGGATTTTGACCTGAAAACCGTCTCCTTTTCCGATCCCGACGGGGTACTGAACCAGACCCAGTACACCCAGCCCTGCATGGTGGCCTTCGCCGTGGGCATGACCGCCATCCTGGCCGGGCTGGGTATTACCCCCGACTACGCCGCCGGACTGAGCCTGGGCGAGTACTCTGCCCTCCAGGCCGCCGGGGTATTCACGCCCCAGCAGGCCATCTCCCTGGCCGCCTTCCGGGGCAAGGCCATGGCAGACGCCGCCGCCGGCATGTCCTGCGGCATGACCGCCGTGCTGGGCCTGGACCGGGAGAAGCTGCAGCAGGCCTGCGATCAGGCCGCTGATGCCGGTGTGGTGGAGATCGCCAATTACAACTGCCCCGGCCAGCTGGTCATCGGCGGGCAGAAGGAGGCGGTGGACAAGGCCGCCGCATTGGCCAAGGAGCTGGGCGCCAAGCGGTGCCTCCCCCTGAAGGTCAGCGGCCCCTTCCACACCTCCCTGCTGGCTCCCGCCGGGAACGCCCTGCGGGAGAAGTTCCAGGAGATCACCTTCGGCACCCCCAGGTTCCCGGTGCTCTTCAACTGCCTGGGCCGGGAGATGGGCCCCGAGGACACCATCCCCGCCCTGCTGGAGAAGCAGGTCCAGTCCTCCGTGTACATGGAGGACACCATCCGCCGGCTGGAGGAGCTGGGGGTGGACACCATCGTGGAGATCGGACCGGGCAAGGCCCTCAGCGGCTTTGTGAAAAAGACCGCCCCCTCCATCAAGACCTACGCCGTGGAGACCTGCGCCGACATCGACGCGCTGGCCGCGGCTCTGAAAGGATAACGCTATGAGTATGACTGGAAAGACCGCCGTTGTCACCGGCGGCAGTCGGGGCATCGGCCGGGCCATCTGCCTGGAGCTGGCCCGCCGGGGGGCCAACGTGGTGTTCTCCTACGCCGGCAACACCGCCGCCGCGGAGGAGACTTTGGCTGCCCTGAAGGAGCTGGGGGTGGAGGCCCGGGCCGTCCAGGGGGACGTGGCCGACGCCGCCGCCGTAAAAAAGCTCATGGACACCGCCGTGAAGGAGCTGGGCGGGCTCCACATTCTGGTGAACAACGCCGGCATCACCCGGGACAACCTGGCCATGATGCTGAAGGAAGAGGATTTTGACGCCGTCATCGCCACCAACCTGAAGGGAGCCTTTCTGTGCATGAAGGCCGCCGCCCGGCCCATGATGAAGGCCAGATACGGCCGCATCGTGAGCCTCTCCTCGGTGGTGGCCCTCCGGGGCAACCCGGGCCAGATCAACTACTGCGCCAGCAAGGCCGGCGTCATCGGCATGACCAAGTCTTTGGCCCGCGAGCTGGGCGGTCGGGGCATCACCGTCAACGCGGTGGCCCCCGGCTACATCGACACCGACATGACCGCCGCCCTGCCCGACGCCGCCCGGGAGGCCATGCTGGCCTCCATCCCCGTGGGCCGGGCGGGCAAGCCGGAGGACGTGGCCGCTGCCGTGGCCTTCCTGGCCTCCGATGAGGCCGCCTACATCACCGGCCAGGTCCTCTCCGTCGATGGCGGAATGGGCATGTAAGGAGGAACGAACATGGAAAAACGCAGAGTAGTCATCACCGGCATGGGGAGCGTCAACCCCCTGGGCCACAATGTGGCCGAGACCTGGCAGGCCGTGAAGGCCGGGGTGTGCGGCATCGCCCCCATCACCCAGTATGATGCTTCCAAGCAGAAGGTCCACCTGGCCGCCGAGGTGAAGGACTGGGACCCCACCTCCGTGCTGGACAAGAAGGATGTGCGCCACATGGCCCGGTACTCCCAGCTGGCCATGGCCTCCGCCAAGGAGGCGGTGGCCGACAGCGGCCTGGATCTGGAGGCCGTTGACCGCACCCGCTGCGGCGTTATCGTCTCCAGCGGCGTGGGCGGCGTCGCCATCACCGAGACCGAGCAGATGCGCTGCTCGGAGAAGGGCTTTGACCGGGCCTCCCCCTTCTACATCCCCTCCACCATCGCCAACATGGGGGCCGGCCTCATCGCCATCGCCTTCGGCTTCCAGGGCATGTGCACCTGCCCGGTGACCGCCTGCGCCGGCGGCTCCAACGCGGTGGGCGACGCCTTCCGCCACATCCGGGACGGCTACGCCGAGGTGATGCTGTGCGGCGGCGCCGAGGCCGCCGTCACCCCCCTGTCCATCGGCGGGTTCACTTCCATGCGGGCCCTCCACGTGGGGGATGACCCCAAGCGGGCCTCCATTCCTTTTGACGCAGAGCGCTCCGGCTTTGTCATGGGCGAGGGCGCCGGCATCCTGATGCTGGAGGAGTACGAGCACGCCAAGGCCCGGGGAGCCAGGATCTACGCCGAGGTGGTGGGCTACGGCGCCACCTGCGACGCCTACCACATGACCGCCCCCGCCCCCAACGGGGAGGGCGGCGCCCGGGCCATGGCCCAGGCCCTGGCCGACGGCGGCGTGGCCCCGGAGCAGGTGGGCTACATCAACGCCCACGGCACCTCCACCCCTCTGAACGACTCCGGCGAGACCGCCGCTATCAAGACCGTCTTCGGCGACCACGCCTACCAGCTGGCGGTCAGCTCCACCAAGTCCATGACCGGCCACATGCTGGGGGCCGCCGGCGCGGTGGAGGCCATCTTCTCCGCCCTCACCCTGAAGGACGGCTTCCTGCCCGCCACCATCAACTACCAGGTGCCCGACCCGGCCTGCGACCTGGACTACGTGCCCAACCAGGGCCGGGAGGCTCAGGTGGAATGCGTGCTGTCCAACTCCCTGGGCTTCGGCGGCCACAACGCCTGCGTCCTGTTCAAGAGATGGGAGGGCTGAGGGATGATGCAGTATAATTCCAATCAGATCGCCGAGATCCTCCCCCACCGCTATCCCTTCGCCCTGGTGGACCGGATCGTGGACGGCGAGGAGGGCAAGTGGGCCAAGGGCATCAAGTGCGTCAGCGTCAACGAGCCCTTCTTCCAGGGCCACTTTCCCCAGTACCACGTAATGCCCGGCGTGCTCATCCTGGAGGCTCTGGCCCAGGTGGGCGCGGTGGCCCTGCTGTCCATGCCGGAGAACCGGGGCAAGATCGCCTTCTTCGGCGGCATCAGGAACGCCCGGTTCCGCCGCCAGGTCACCCCCGGCGACGTGCTGGAGCTGGAGTGCACCCTCATCAAGCAGAAGGGTCCGGTGGGGATCGGATCGGCCAAAGCCACGGTCAATGGCCAGGTGGCGGCCACGGCGGAACTCACCTTTGCCCTGGGCAAGGATTCCTGATTGCCCTTTCCTCCGCCGTTTGATATAATGAATAAAATGATTGAGAATGCGGAGGCTGCGGCATGCTGGAACAGAGATTTGAAACCGTGTATACGAAATTCAAGCTGCATTTCTATCAGGAGATCTTTGAGCGCTTCCAAAACCGGGAGGCCAGCCTGACCACGGTGGAGACCTTTGCCATGGAGACCATCCAGGCCCTGGGCTCCCCTACGGTCAATGAATTCGCCTCCTTCATGCGCATCTCGCCCCCCAACGCGGCCTACAAGATCAACAGCCTCATCCGCAAGGGGTATGTGCAAAAAATCCAGTCCGCCCAGGACAAGCGGGAGTACCACCTGCAGGTGACCCAGAAGTACAGGGACTATTACAACATCAGCAACGACTACGTCCACGTGGTCACCGAGCGGATGCGGCAGCGGTTCACACCCGAGGAGTGCGTCAAGCTGGAGGAGATGCTCTCCATCATCAGCAAGGAGCTGATGCCCGAGGTCAGTCTGGGCGCGGCGGAAGAAGCCTGAACACAACACAGCGAGCCCGGCCGGAACATCCGGCCGGGCTCGCTTTTTACTTGATATCCAGCTCCGGCGGCACGTCGATCTCATCGGAGACGTACTTGCCGTTCTTCTTCCGCTGCCGGACGCACTCGGTGAGCAGATACTCGATCTGGCCGTTCACCGAGCGGAAATCGTCCTCCGCCCAGGCGGCGATGGCGGCGTACAGCTTGGGGGACAGGCGCAGGGGTACCTGCTTCTTGCCGTCGGCGGCCATCAGTAGAGGCTCCCGGAGTTGACCACCGGCTGGGCGTCCCGGTTGCCGCAGAGCACCACCAGCAGGTTGGACACCATGGCGGCCTTCCGCTCCTCGTCCAGCTCCACCACCTGCTTCTCGCTCAGCCGCTCCAGGGCCATCTCCACCATGCCAACGGCCCCGTCCACGATCATCTTCCGGGCGTCAATGATGGCGGAGGCCTGCTGCCGCTGGAGCATCACCGCGGCGATCTCAGGCGCATAGGCCAGGTAGGTGATGCGGGCCTCGATGATCTCCAGCCCCGCCTGGGTCACCTTGCTCTGGATCTCGTCCTTGATGCGGGCGGCCACCACCTCGCTGGAGCCCCGCAGGCTGCCCTCGTCGGCAATGCCGTCCCCGGTGGTGTCCACGTTGGGGGCCACGTCGTAGGGATAGATACGCACGATGTTCCGCAGGGCGCTGTCACACTGGAGGGACAGGTACTCCTTGTAGTTGTCCACATCGAACACCGCCTTGGCGGTATCCACCACCCGCCACATCACCGCAATGCCGATCTCCACCGGGTTGCCCAGGCAGTCGTTGATCTTCTGCCGGTTGTTGTTCAGGGTCATGATTTTCAGAGAGATCCGCTTGCCCGCAGTCTCCGCGTCCACCTTCAGGGTCACGCCCTTACCGCCGCCGTCCACGTCCCCGCTCTGGTTCAGCCGGGTCTTGGCGGCGGGGTTCACGCCGGAGCAGAAGGGGTTGACATAGTAGAAGCCCTCCCCCTTCAGGGTGCCCACATACTTGCCGAACAGGGTGAGCACCAGGGCCTCCTGGGGCTTGAGCACCTTCAGCCCGCACAGGAAAATCCAGCCCAGGCTCAGCCAGACAATGCACACCGCCAGCAGGGCCGGCCAGCCGGCCCCTCC
This sequence comes from Intestinimonas massiliensis (ex Afouda et al. 2020), assembly GCF_900626285.1. Classification (GTDB taxonomy): domain Bacteria; phylum Bacillota; class Clostridia; order Oscillospirales; family Oscillospiraceae; genus Flavonifractor; species Flavonifractor massiliensis_A. The sequence goes on along the minus strand of NZ_LR131148.1, from coordinate 200,491 downwards.
CCGGCCGGCGTCCACCGCCGCCGCCCCCAGGATGACGCCCACCACCGCCGCGGCGTACAGCACCACAAGGAGCAGCAGCACCGCCAGGCCGTGTTTGTGCCCCTGAATCAGTTTCTCTTTCATGGGAATGCCCCCTTCTTTTTGATATCAAAATCATATCACCATCATATCCAGCTGTCAAGGGGCAAAAAAAGACCTTCCGCCGGGACGGAAGGTCTTTCCACTTTTCAGGGGATTCAATCCACGGCGCCCCGCTCCAGCTTCAGCACGTCGCCGGTGCGGGCGTCTATCTCATACTCAAATTTCCAGCCCTGGTGCTTGAATTCCACCTTGTACTCCGGGGGATTCTCGTCCAGCTCCTCCTCTACGTCAATATCGTAGATTTGGGAGCGGTCAACCCCCGAGTGGGCCACCGCCACGTCCAGGGCGCCGTCGCGGCCAATCACCTGGTAGGAGCCGCCGCCGGTGGTCTGATTGCCCCCGCCCTGATTGCCGGCGCCCTGGCTCCAGGGCCGGCCCTCCTGCTCGGCCTTCAGAATGGCGCCGGTAGAGGCGTCCACGTCGTACTCGTACTCCACGCCGTTGGCGGAGAATTCCACCTCGTACACCATCTGGCCGTCCTCATAGTCGTAGTCGGTTTCCAGCCAGGTGGCGGCGGAGGCGTCCACTCCCGCGTGGGTCAGGGCGGCGCTCTGGGCGGCCTCCAGGCCGATGTAGCCGCTCTGGCTGGCGGTACCGGTGGAGGTAATGGCGCTCTGCTCCGCCACCGTCTCGCCGGGCTGGGCAGGCTGATCCTGCACCGCCGTGGAGTTGACCAGCAGGTTGAGCTCATTGATGGACAGGCCCACCAGGGATTCAAAGGTCAGATGGGTGCTGTTGTCCACCAGGGTCTGGATCAGAGCCGCCTTGCCCACTGAGATGCCATACTCCTCCGCCTTTTGGCGCAGGGCGTCGTCGCTGGAAAAGCACTGGGACAGGATGGCCCCGTTGATGGAGGCTGACTCCAGCACCTGGGAGATCTCGCCGGTCAGCTTCTCCTCCAGAGCCGCGCCCCGGGCGGCGTCGCTGTCCTCTACCGACACCAGCACCGAATTAGCCAGCTCATCCACATAGCCGTGCTTGAGCAGGGAGCCCACGATGGCGTTGATGGCCACGTTCAGGTCGGTCCCCGTCAGGTCCATGCCGTCCAGGATGTCCCCGGCGTCGTCGTTGATGGGCTGGGCCGACAGCACCTTTTCCGACTGACTGACCTCCAGCAGCACGCTGGGGTTCACGTCCAGGGAGACCCGGGCGGCCACGGCGGAGGCCTGCTGCCAACGGCTCCCCATCATGCCGCCGGCCACCACCAGCACCAGGCAGGCGGCCACCAGCCAGGGCACCGCCCGGCGGACCGGCCGCTTCCGCTTGGGCATGGGGATCACATCCCCGCTGTGCTGAGTGCCGCAGCGGGCCCGGACGGCCTCCAGGTCGTTGGGTGCGGCATGTTCCAGCGCCGTGCGCAGGCGGTTTTCCATTTCTCGCTCGTTCATGTCGTCTCCCCCCCTTCCAGCGTGTTTTTCAGCTTCTGCAGGGCCCGGCGGTACTTGGACAGCACCGTGGCCAGAGGCATCTCCAGCAGCTCTGCGATCTCCCGGTGCTTCCACCCGGTCACCGCGTGGAGGATCACCACCCGCCGCTCCTCATCGGACAGGCCGGACAGGGCCGCCTGGAGCACATGCCGGTCCTCCGACGTCACCAGAGGATTGTCCGCGGCCAGGCGGTCCCACTCCTCCGGCTCCATGTCCTGGGTCTTGCCCCGCTCCCGCAGCTTCATCAGCGACAGGTTCCGGGCCACCGCCAGAATCCACGCCAGAGGCGTGCCCTGGGGCCGGTAACGGGGCGCGTTTTCCCAGATCCGCACAAAGGTATCCTGGGTCACGTCCTCGGCGTCGTGGGCATGCTTCAGGTAGGACAGCGCCAGGCCGTAGACGGCGGCTCTGGCCCTGTGATATAGTTCTCCCAGGGCGTCCTGATCGCCCTGGGCCAATTTGAGCAGCAGCGGCTCCAGCAGCTCCGGCGCTGTAACGCCCCTGCTCTCCTCTGCCATCGTCTCCAATAAGATCAGCATAGTTCCGCTCCCCACTTCTCTCCGCTTGTATAATGCACGGAAGCAGCCTTTTATTGCACCGTGTTTTCTTTTTTATTATAACTTTTTCATTTTCTCCCGTAAAGTCCCATCCACGTTCTTCCAGGCGCGTTTTCGCATAGAACCAGAGCGTTTCCGCATATCCTATTCCCGGGTGATGGCATATGAAAACAAACACATGGAAAACGTACGCGCTCTGGATCCTGGGTACGGAGGCTGTGGGCGGGCTCTCCGGCTGGCTGACCCGGAAGGGGGCGGACCTCTACGCCCGCACCGTGTCCAAGCCGCCCCTCTCGCCGCCCAGCATGGTCTTTCCCATCGTCTGGAGCGCCCTGTTCGCCCTGATGGGCGTCAGCGCGGCCCGGGTCTGGCAGGCCCCGCCGTCGCCGGAGCGCTCCCGTGGGCTGGGGCTCTTCGGCACCCAGCTGGCTTTCAACTTTTTCTGGAGCATCATCTTTTTCAATGCCCAGGCCTATGGGCTTGCCCTGATCTGGCTGGCCGTCCTGTGGGCCCTCATTCTGTGGATGCTGCTGACCTTCCGCAAGGTGGACAAATGGGCCGCCTGGCTCCAGGTACCCTACCTGCTTTGGGTAAGCTTCGCGGCCTACCTCAATTTCGGCGTCTGGGCGCTGAACTAAAAAAATGGGACCCGTACCGGGTCCCATTTTTTAATTAAATGAGAATATTCCGTTTCTTGGCCGCGTACCGCAGTTCCTCCCGGAACTTGGGGTGGGCAATGGCAATCAGGTTCTCCGTCCGCTCCCGCAGCGTCCGGCCCCGCAGGCGGGCAATGCCGTACTCGGTAACGATATTGTCCACATCATTCTTACCGGTGGTCACAATGGCGCCCGGCGTCAGAGTGGGCATAATCCGGCTCACAGTCCCGCCCTTGGCTGTAGAGGGGAAGGCAATGAAGCTCTGCCCGCCGGGGGAGAGCACCGCGCCCCGGACATAGTCCACCTGCCCGCCGGTGCCGGATACCTGATAGGTCCCGATGGATTCGGCACAAACCTGGCCAAAAAAGTCCACTTCCAGCGCCGAATTCACCGACACGAAATTGGGGTGCCTGGCAATTACTGCGGGGTCGTTGACATACTCCACCGGCAGCATCTCAATGGCCCGGTTGTGGTCGATGTAATCGTAAATCCGCTGGGAGCCAAAGGCAAAGGTGGCTACCGACCGGCCCCGGTGAATGGGCTTGCGGCTGTTGTCCACCGCGCCGCACTGGAGCAGCTCCACCATGCTGTCGGTAAACATCTCCGTGTGGATGCCCAGATTGTGCTTCTCCCGCAGGGCCATGCCCACTGCATCCGGAATTGCCCCAATTCCCAGCTGGAGCGTGGAGCCGTCCCGCACCTCGTTGGCAATCAGGGCGCCGATTTTCAGGCTCACCTCGTCCAACTCGGCCGCTTTCATGGCCGGAAGCTGCATATTATTCTCACACAGCGCCGTCACCTGAGAGATATGGATCACAGGGGCACTGAAGGAATAGGGAACGTGCTCATTTACCTCCAACAGCAGCACGTCCGCTTTATCAATCAGCGTCTGACTGACTGAGGCGGCCGTACCCAGGCTGAAATAGCCGTTGCTGTCCATAGGTGCTGCCGCAGCGCAGAACACATTCACTTCTCTGTTTTCCCGAATGATCCGGGGAAAATCCCGGTAATAGCCGGGCAGGAGATCGCACTGGCCTGCGTTGACCGCCCGACGGGCACCGGCACCGCAGAACAGTGAAACGGTATGCAGCCCGGCCGGAGGATCCGGCTGATAGCAGTCCGCGGGGTAGATGTCCATCAGCATACTCAGCGAGACGTCAGACATCCGGCCCTGTCTGGCTCGCTGACAGAGCGCGTCCAGAATAGCCTTGGGCTGGGCCAGCGCGATGTCCATAAAAATTCGCTGTCCGTCCTTGACCTGCGCCGCTACTCCCTCTGGAGTTGTCAGCTTTTCCTGATACAATGCTTGATTTTTCTTGGTAATATCCATCATTTTCCGGGGGCACCTCACAGTTTTCCGCAATTTTTCTTCCTTTTTCACATGCTTTTTCACTATACCATACCATGGCTCGGATTTCTAGACATAACTCATTAAAAATTTTTACGCTTTTCATTGACAACAGGCCAAATGTATTGTATAATTTCTTTTGCATTTGGCCGGAGCCCGGACGTGGAGAGATGTCCGAGTGGTTGAAGGAACCGGTCTTGAAAACCGGCGATGTGCAAGCATCCGTGGGTTCGAATCCCACTCTCTCCGCCATTTTTATATTTTTTTGATTCGGCGGCACATTCTGTATGCAGAAGTACCCAAGTGGCCGAAGGGGCTCCCCTGCTAAGGGAGTAGGCGGGTTAAACCGTGCGAGGGTTCAAATCCCTCCTTCTGCGCCAATCAGGAGCAAGCGTTCAAAACGCTTGCTCCTGATTTTTTTATGTCCGCCCCTCCATGGCTGTCTCCAGCTTTTTGAGGGCTTTCTTTTCAATGCGGGATACATAGCTCCGGGAAATGCCGCACTGGGCCGCGATCTCCCGCTGGGTCATGGGCGTCCTTCCATTCAGCCCATAGCGCAGTGTGATGACCATGGTCTCCCGGGGATCCAGGCAGTCCCGCACACAGCGGCGCACCTTCACGCAGGATTCCCTGGCATCCAACTCCTCCAGCATGTTGTCGTCCACGCTGATGGTATCCATCAGCGACAGGGAACTGCCGTCCCCGTCCCCATCGATGGAGTCGGACAGGGACAGCTCACCCTGATTTTTCCGCTGGGCCCGGAAATACATCAGGATCTCATTTGCTACCTGCTCCTGACGGCTCCACAAGGCCCCCATCCGCCGCTTCTGCAAGATTTTCCCCTGTTTTACTGCCTGCGACTTGCTTCCCCACGCCCGCCGGCGTTTTGGGAAACTCATATTCATACTCCGAGCCAAACAGCACCACATGGGCGTCCTTCCCATCCCAGATAATCTCTTTGACAAAGGTACGGATGGCCGCACGCTTCTGCTCCACCGTCATTTTGTCCACGGTGTCCTTGAACGTGGACAGCATCTGGGCCAACAGGTCAAACTCAATGTCTGCTAGGGCATGGCTGGAGGTCAACTCTTTCAACTCCGCCAAATGCCGCTTCAAGCCCTCGCCTTTCTCATGCAGCTCATCAATCTGCTGCATAATATAACTTTCGGCAGAGGTACCGGAGGACTTTCCCAGGGCGGAGACAAGGCCCTTGATCTCCTCCTCATTTGCGGCGATCTCGGATTCCAAGTTGGAGATCTCTGCGTCATAACTCTGCCGATTACCCAGCAGTGCCCGCTTGCTCTGCTCCAGTTGACGGATAAAATCGGAGCCGTCTTCACTCAAATGTTTCAGCTGCTCTATAATGTCGGCGTCTAATGTATTGCCGTTGCAGTTTTTCATGTTGCAGACATGACCCCGGCTGCGCTCCTTCATGGAGCAGAGGTAGGTATAAATAAACTCGCCCTTTGTATTCCGGCGCTTGGACAGCTTAGGGCGCATGTACTCGCCGCAGTTGCCGCAGATCAGCAGACCGGAAAGCAGGGCCACATTGCTGCGGGGCTTGCGGTAACTTTTGGATTTGTTCCGCTCCAAAATCGTCTGTACCTTGACCCATGCCTTCCCCTCAATGACCCCCTGGTGCTTGCCCACCGACACGATCCACTCCTCCATGGGCTTGATCTGGTGGGCTCTCCCCGGCTGCTGCAAGGTGCGGTTATAGGCCATGATGCCGTGAACGCCGTCAAAGTCGCTTTTCTCCGCAAAGAGGTCCACATGGTTTTCCGTCAGGTAGTCATAGGCAAATTCGTCAGCAATCAAATAAACCGGATTGGACAGAATCCCCTTGACGGCAAAGCGGGTAAACTGCTTGCCGTTTTTTGTGGTATAGCCATTTTGCAGCAGGTAGGTCTCCGTCTTTGTCAGCGAGCCGGTTTCCAGGAACTTGTCATAGATCAACTTGACGATGCCGATCTCCTCCGGGAGAATCTTCAGCTTGCAGGCCTTCTTGGTCTTGCCGTCGATGGTCACATGGGAGATACTCTCCGACTCATAGCCTGTGGGGGTGTTGCCGCCCAGCCAGCGCCCTGTTTTGGACAGCTCATGCATATTGTCCCGGATGCGCTCAGCAATGGTCTCCCGCTCCAACTGGGAAAAAACCGAGGAAATATACATCATGGCCCGTCCCATGGGAGAGGAAGTATCAAACTGCTCCTTAATGGAGATGAAGTCGATCTTCATCCTATTCAACTGCTCAATCAGCTTGGCAAAATCACCGATGTTGCGGCTGATCCGATCCAGGCGGTAAACGACGATGGCCCGGAAATTCTTTTCTTTTGCATCGGCCATCATTCTTTTGAACTGCGGCCGCTCCAGCGTGCCGCCGGAGAAGCCTTCGTCCTCATATACCAGGGCTTGCTCCGCGGCGTCGTCTCCAAACTGCAAGCGGATATACTGCCTGCACATTTCAATCTGGTTTTCGATGCTCTCCCCTTTACCGGTGAACTTGGATTTTCGGGAGTAGATCACGATTGGATTGGCAGCGGCCATAAAATCACCGTCCTGTAATATGATATGTGTGTTAAATTAGTATATCATATTGTCCCCGCTTGGTAAATACGGAAAGTGGATTTTTCGGCGGTGCCGTCTATACCGTTATCCAAGAAAGAAGGGTGCGCCGCAAAACCAAACGTTTTGCGGCGCACCCCTTGATTGTGTTCACCGTGATAGGATTTCCTTGTGCTTCGAGCAATTATCTGCCAAAATAAAAGCAGATAAGTTTAGACGGAAAGCGAGGTAAGCATGATGTCAGAAAAAGTCAATTCTATCCCGCATAGTGACCAGCAGTTGGAGAGCGGTCCTTCCCCTTCCCAGGCGCCTCAAGTTGGCAAGCGTGAACTGACCGATGATGAGAAGATCGATGCCGCCGCTGCCCGGATTTTGGAAACATACCGTGAGGCGTTCCTGGAGTTGGCAAAATAAATAATAGTTATTTCTTGTTCAATTCAATTCTCTATATATCTCTCTATATATTCCACTTCATACCTCGTTCCTAATGCTATTTTGATATGGTTTTAGCTTAAGGTTTTGACCTCTTTCACATCGAAAGACGGTGTCCTATAAGGCAAAGGAATACATATCAACCCATGTTTCACAGTTCCTTGTAGCAAGACACGATAGCACAAAACTCCAAATAGTAAGGGCAGGCTAAAATGATGCGGCAAGATTACCGAATTTTAAGGAGATGCTTTAACTCTTTTTCATACGGCTTGCCTTCTATTTTTAAAGCTATGTATTGCTTGGCAAATGACGAATAGGGTGCTTTATCGTCTACCAAGCAGGAAATTCCCTCTATCGCATCAAGCATCTGACCGCTTTCATGTGCATATTCAAACTCAAACGCCATGAGAGCAGTTCTACACTGTAATCGAACTCGTTTCCTCGCAGCATTAAAATGATCCCAATTATATACTGCTCGGCTTACATTCACTCGCGTCCGCTCCCATTTATCGGACGACAGCGCAATAATAGCACCGTTTTCATCGAAACCTATTAGTTGCGTATCATGGTACTCACATGGATCAATGAGCAAATAACCTGCCTCATTTTCAGCAAATGGTTCTGAGGGAGGTATATCTGGCTTCAATGGGAAAATATCTTTTTTCCCGCCTTCACCAGATGGTCGATTACAAACTTCGCAGCTCAAGCGATAATTTAAATAGTCATATGCAAGCCACCAGTACCCATCAGGCAAAATACACTCTCCGTTCGCTTCGGTGGACTTATTCTTCGGCCTAAAATGATCTACATCCCCATATGATCCCGTTAGGGCACACTCGGAATACCAACAAATATGACCATAATATTTAATCAATATTTCTTTGAAATCTCTCCAAATTGCATGATTCTTTAAATACTCACATCTTGCTGCGTGATTGGCTGCCTGTCTCATGTCTTGCGTTGCCCGATGTGCTTTTTCAAGCCATTGCCTTACTTGTGGATCATCTATATCAATGGCTGATAAATCTATATATCTCATTTTTCCATCAAGCCCTTAATAATTTCGTGCGCTTTTCGATTTCTCTCCTGAATCTGTTCCTGAGTTAGTTCCGAAATGGGGTTTTCTTGCTGCAGTTTGTGCATTGCCACAACAAATTCATCATAAAGGTCATCTGTCGGAATATTTCTTGAAAAGGTAAGATCTTCAATCTCCTCTGTAAGCGAGTGCAGTTTTTCTTGTTCTTCAGGGCTGATTGTTCCTTCCTGCCTCTTTACGAGAAGATCTCTCTTTTCGTCTAGTTTAGATTTAGTTTCTGCATCTAGGGTACTATTCAGTCCATAATACTCACTTTGTAAAATACCATCAATACCCATACCAGCTGTATCTTCTTCTGGTTCAACCGCTCGAGTAAAATACCAGTTGTTATTTCGGACAATATCCCGGTTATACATAAAGATACGAATGAATTCTTTTTCTACACCGTTGATAACCAATGGATCATGCGTTGCAATAATGGCTTGCGTGTTGATTGCTTCCTGCAGTGATTGATCAATCGTCTGTTTGAGGTCATATTTCCATTTAGGATTCATGTGCGCATCTGGCTCATCCATAAGGACGAGAGTATCTTCACTTTTGCAAACGCCAAGCATACCAAGTATCTTAATTAGTTGCCGTTGCCCCTCGCTTAGGTCAGAACACCTCACTCGACTTTCTCCAAAGGACACATACACCTCTATGTCCGCATCAAAAAGAGTTAGGAGCTTTTCTAATAGTTCGTAAATTGATATCTGATCTGCATACGCGTCATAAATGCCATTGATTTCAAAATAAAACTTCTCGCCATCATCATACAAATAACCTTTTTGAAACAGCTCTGTAAAGCGGTCATCAATAAACGAGATGATTTCTAAGACGCCGTCTTTTCCAACTTCTGAAATATCTTCTCGGAGACGACCTGGAAGTTTGCCCAAATCCAGGGAAAGCGAGACACTTTCCACGCCCTCTATATGGCACTGGGAATGCAAATAGCGCTTTTCAAAAGAGTCCTCTCCGGCAAGGATGGAGACTAAATATATAGGTGTCAGTTCTTCTCTGAAAAAATTGTATTTGCGCTTTGGAAATTGGGATGTGTACTCATGGTTTAGCAAATACACTGTGTTCCAATATTGTGTAATTGAATCTCTGCAAGCTTTGACATATTGTGAGTTGACAAGCTTAAAACTCCCATTCGCTTTATTGTTTGCTCCAGAGTAGAAATACATAATTCTTTGCGGGAAAATAGATGTGTTGTTATTCTTCAGATAAGATCGAATCGTGGACATAGTCCCAACGCATAAGTTTCTGTGATCAACATCTATTTTGTATCTTTTATCAGAGTGATATATCTGAATGATGCTTCCGGCAAACAAGTACTCAAGCTCGTAACTATAATCAATCTGTTTCTCAACAGCCGGAGAATCAAAGGACATAAAAATGTCCAAAAGTGTTTCCAGCATAGTGCTTTTACCAGTGCCATTTTCGCCAATTAGAATGGTCGAACTACCACCGTCAACGGCATGAAACTTCACCAAAAAATCCACAAGGCACTTGTGATTATCAACTACAAGCCTGCGTATTTGCATAATTTCACCTCACTAACTTATAGTTACCATTGGGTAGCTTTTTTATGATATTCCGCTGCTCCAGATTTCGGATACTCTCAAGAACCTCAAATTTTTTGGAGCTGACTTCCATCAATGTGTTGATTGGTAAACTCTGAGAATCCAAATAATAGTATAATTTAATGATTTTTCGTTCCAGTTCGGATTTCAGCTGTTCTTCAACTTCCCTCGAAATCGAAACAGCCTTGGCTCTGGCCTTAGGCGGTGGCTCTACTGCAAAGACTCTTTTTACCAGCTCCACCGCACTCTCCTCACTGGGGTCATTGGTGCCCAGCTCGCCACGGAAGGCGCGGGCGAGGATGGCTTTTTTGATGAGGTCGATCTGCTCTAGCACTCCTTCGGCGGCTTCCTTGGCCTGTTGCTCTTTGGCGAGGAGGTTGTCGAGGATGCGGATGATTTCGGTTTGCTCTTCTATAGATGGAATAGGCGTTTCGATATCTTTTATGTTCAATAGAGATAATTTTCCAAGAGTAGCTGACCTAATCCGGTTTTGTATATCATTTTGCGCCTTTGGTGAGGATAAGAAAGAACTTAAATATCGTGGCAAAGTTCGGCTGCTGATAATTCTTGCTGCATTTTCCGTTAAATTGGCTCCGTTAAGCGATTCTGGTATCACACCGGCTTTACCAATGCTACCGACAATAGAGATATAAACATCTTCCTTGTTGATTATATAATTTTTGATTTGAGAAAAGGTATCTTCTGTTATGTAATGCAAATCAGAATCGTTTATCGTTCCATCACCAAAATCTGCTATTCGAAGATATGGGTGTGCCGTCCGTTCAGTAACTAATTTATGTCCCTTGGGAAGCCGTTTCCCACCTTTTACTTGTGCGTATGTTCCGATTTTGAGATTTTCCCAACTTTCCATCCCCACGCCATGCTCTTTTCTCCACTGGGCGGTGAGTTCACCGGTGAAGGCTTTGTGGAGGATAGCGGCTTTGCGGGTTTCAAAGCTGTCCAGCGCATCCTGCGCCTTTTGTTTGGCCTCGTCCAGCTTGGTAAACAGGCTATCAATACGGTCAACAATGCGCTGTTGTTCTGCAAAGGGAGGGAGCGGAATAGGACATTCGCCTATTATTTCAAGTGTCAAGTTGGGGATTGATGTGACTTTGGTCTTACCCATAAGCCAATTTTGAATCACAGGATTATCAATAGCATTTTTGATATACCTTCGATTGATTTTATCCAAAGCAATCCGTACAAATGCTACCGCTTGATTTGTGTTCATAGGTAAATCAACACTTCGTACAATGCCAGTTTTTCCTAATGTTCCAGCAATAGAAACTAAAATATCATTTTCTTCAAGAATAGATCTTTTTAAAAATGTGCAATGTACCTCCTCACTTACATAAGCAATGTTTTCATGAGAAATTGTACCATCATCATTGATATTCTCTACCCGTAAAAACTTAACACCATGATCAGAATACGCACTTTTTCCGCCTTTGGGCGTAGTACCTTTTGAAATTACCTGTGATAATGATGACAATTTAACCCAACACCAATTCGCTGACACCTTGTACGGCTGTTCACTCTCCGGCACCAGTGCCGCCTGCAAGCGTTCCTCCGGTGTCAGGATTTCTTTTTTCTTCGCCATCAGTCCTGCACCTCCAGTGCCCGCAGCTCCTTCACCACGCTCATCAGCAGATCCACGGCCTCCTCCAGATTGGCGGCAGCCTCCTCCGCACTCTCCGTCGGGTCTGGCAAGTCGTTGTAGTCCAGCACCGAGTCATCCCGGATAAGACCCAGATCCAGACTGTTGCCCTTTTCCTCGATCTTCTCTCTGGTAAAGACGCTCCACCGCTCGTCTTGCACAGTATGACGATCCTCGGCCTCGTAGGCCTTCTCAAAGTCTGCAAAATGCTCCGTTTTCAGCGGGGTGGTCTTGCCGAAACTGGGCATATTGGTACGCAGGTCGTAGAACCAGACCTCCTTGGTGTTGCCCTTATCGCTCTTGCCCCGGGTGAAGAACAGCACATTGGTCTTGACGCCTTGGGCGTAGAAAATACCGGTGGGCAGCCGGAGGATGGTGTGCAGATCACACTTATCCATCAGGTCACAGCGGATTTTCTCGCCGTCGCCGTCGGCAAAAAGCACATTGTCCGGCAGCACCACTGCGGCCCGGGCCTTACCGTTGGTCTTCAAGCTACGGTAAATGTGCTGGAGAAAGTTCAACTGCTTGTTGCTGGTGGGGAAGGTGAAGTCATCCCGGGTGGCACGCTCGCCGCCCTTCTTGGTGCCGAAAGGCGGATTGGTAAGCACCAGATCAAAATCGTGGAGGGCCTTCCCCTGATTGGAGAGGGTATCGGCCAGCAAAATTTGACCGTCGATGTCGTGGAGCATGGCGTTCATCAGAGCCAGACGGTGTGTGTCGTGAACCAACTCGCAGCCGGTGAATGCCTCTTCCCGTTCAAACTTGGCCTGGTCTGCATCCAGATCGTAAAAATCATCGGTATGTTCCTTGACATATTGGTGGGCGGCGATCATAAAGCCGAAGGTGCCGCAGGCAGGGTCGTTGCATCGCTCTCCCGGCTGGGGCTTCATGAGCCGAGTCATTACGTCAATCAGGACACGAGGGGTAAAGTACTGACCCGCGCCGGACTTTTTCTCATTAGCGTTCTTCTCCAACAGCCCTTCATAGAGGTTGCCCAACCCCTCTTCCCGGGCGGAGTACCAGTCCAAACCGTCGATGGTGGTGATGATCTTTTCCAGGTTTTTCGGCTCGTCAATGTTGGTGGAAGAGCCCTGGTAGATCTCCCGCACCCGACCGGTGCAGTTTTCGCCCAGGTGTGCCAGCAGCTCTTTATAGAACTTTTTCAACTCAATGCCGCTTTTAGCGGTGAGTTGATCCCAGCGGTAGGCGGCAGGAATCTGGCTTTCTGCACCAGTCTCCTTCGCCATCTTCAAAAACAGAATATAAGTAAGCTCTGTGACATACTGGTGATAGGTAATGCCGTCATCCCGCAGCACATTGCAGAGATTCCAGAGCTTGGATACGATCTCCTGTGTGGTCATGGTTGTTCCTCCCACGGTAAGTATAAACTTTAGTTTTGTGGTGCAATCCCATAATAGTAAGTGTAAAAAATCTCTTTTGTTCGCTCTAAAATGGCAGAGCGATTTTCCTTTATCCGGGAAATCAGATGGTCAATCCGAATGCGTCCAATGTAAAATTCTTTCGTGTTTCCATTAATGTATATCATGCCATCTGTAACGCCCACAAAGAAGTTAGAAAGGAATGCGTCTGAATTTCGGGGATGCCGTTTTTGCCCGAAGCCGTCCCCTTTAATGTAGTTTCTCTCGTGTTCATTAATATTACGCCACTGTCGTATCTGTTCCCGCTCATCCTTTGTAGCAATAGCGTTTAATATGGAATTTAAGGAAACATCGCCTTTCTTTTGTAATATGGTTTGTAGCGCCTCTAAATAACAGATTGTTTGATATACTGCCGTAATTAAGAACATACTGTCTGCATGTAATAAACTGGTGTTCTCATCTTGATCCCAAGGTTCTTTTCCATTGTCTCGCTCTATTGCATCCACGAAGCGTCTAAATTGATATAGACTGGCATTACACCATTGAGCTGTGCGAAGCGCCAGTTCCCCAATGCGCTTTTCTTCCGTTTTCAATTCCTTATTTTCTATCAAGCGCTTCTTCCTCCATCGTCGTATAGGTACTCATTGAGTTCCAGCACGATGCTCTCTAACTTGTTTTGGAAAATTCGGTCAATCTTCTTGAACCCACCCTCACTTCTGAAGCGGGTGTCTTCATCAAACACGCCCACATTGAGTACGGATTCCTCCAAGAGGTACTTTTCCATGCGGCCAATCCACTTTTGCTCGATGGCGGTGAATTTGTGGGCCTTTTTTAGCTTGTCCACCGCCCGGCGGATACGGGCTTCATGGCTGATGAGGGTGGAACCAATGGCATACCGGCGAATCAAGCTGATGATATCTGCCGCCATCTCCTCATTGGTCAGCTCCGATATGGCGGTGTTGAGCTGCTGGATGGTAAAGCCCTCCCGATCCAGCGTCAGGCGCAGATCCTTTAAACTTTCCCGGGTCAGCTCCTTTGGCCGGGTGCAGACGATGTTCAGTGCTGCAATCTCGTTGAGATTGGTTTTTACATAGTCTGCAAAGGCATCCAGATAGTCCTCTGGGCGGCTGCCGGTACCATAGCCACGGGTGTGGCTGACCAGCTCATCAGGCGCGTCGGAGATAACCACCGGGCGTCCGCCGTTAGCCCGGGTCTCTCCAAGCAGTTCAAAAAGATCCCGATGGGCCAAAATATGGTTACGGGCCTGCTGGGGCGGCTCCTGCTCCAACTGCTGAATAAACTGAGTGGGATCCATGCCGCCGGTCATGCTGACAAAATGCTCCATGGTATTGCCATCCAACTTCCGCTTTTTCCGCTGGAGTTTGGCGATGATCTGGTCAATCTGGTACTCGATCTGCTTTTCGTCTTCCAGCACCTCAAGACCGTCCAGCAGTTGTCCAAAGGAAGCAGATGGATTGGCTACCACCGGTTTCATGGTATTGACCGCATCCAGAGATTCGTAGACGCCCACGGGGTCATAAATCTCAAAATGGGTCTTATGAATCTTGGGGCACAGACGGGTGGCACGGCCCAGCATCTGTTCAAACAGAATGCGGGATTTTACCCGACGCAGAAACACCAGATTGGTGATCTCCGGAACATCGATGCCGGTGGTCAGAAGGTCCACGGTAACGGCAATGCTGGGATATCTCTCATTCTTGAACCGCTTGATGGCCTCCTGCACCTTTTTGGGATTGCCGCCGCCTACGCTGCCGGTGATCTTCATAATCGCATCATTATCCACGCCATATTCCGCATAGATATTCTTGAGGATGTCCACGATCATGTCGGCATGTTGGTCATCCACAGCATAGATGAGGGTTTTGCCCTGTTCCTCCGGATTTTCCGGGTCGATGTCTTTGGCAATCTCGGCCAACACGGTCTCATTAAAGGGACGGGTGATGACCTTCTTGTTGAACTGCTCCACATCGAAATCCAATTCATCGTTCAGCAGTTCGCTGTTGGTGATCTCTCCCGTCACAGGATCGAAAATGGCAACCGTGTCGCCGATTTTATAATGAATTCCTTTTTGGCTTAACTCCGTTTCAATACGATGGGGTGCATCATAATCCACCAGATAACCCTCGATGACTGCTTCCCGGTAGGTGTATTTGAAAACCGGCTGGCCGAAAATCTCGGTGGTCTGGAGAGCAGGGGTAGCGGTCAGAGCAATTTTCACCGCATCGAAATACTCGATCACGCTGCGGTATTTGCTCTGATAGTCCCTCTGATCCCGGTAGAGAAGTTCGGTGTCTCCCATCTCTTTGTCCAAAAGGTAGCCCCGGTGGGCCTCATCTACAATGATTAGGTCATAGTCGCTGACCGCAGGCATGGTTTCCCCGTCATTGTATAGGACGCGTTTCACCATCCCCTGTACAGTGGCAACCTGGATGCGGGTCTCACGCTCAATCTCTTTGTCTTCCAGTCCCTTGATGTTATAGATGTCGGCCAGGGGCATCAGCTCCTCCAGTTTGACCTCTTTGAAAACATCCAGTGCCTGTTCCCCCAGAGCGGTGCGATCCACCAGGAATAGGATGCGTTTGAAACGACCTGTTTTCAAGAAACGATAGATCATGCCCAACACTGTCCGGGTCTTACCAGTTCCGGTCGCCATGGCCAGCAGAGCTGTATTTTTCCCGTCTATGATAGCCTGTTCCGCTGCCTGGATGGCCCGCAGCTGATAGTCGCGGAGGTTCAGCCCGTCTTTGTCCCGCAGCAGATCAAAGGGCATCTGCTCCAACGCCCGATTGCCGGCGTCGATGTCCTTACCCAGCATATCCAACAGGTTTTCTGGGCTCATCCATCCCCGCAGAGCCTTCGGCACGTTGGAGGACCGGCGGAGATCCAGAAACCAAATGCCTGACTTTGTTTTATACTGCTCTAAGTACGGCCTACCATTGGTTGCAAAGGTAAATGGCACTTTATAACTGCCCCAGGTCCCAATTTGGTACTGCGCATCTGCGGCACGAATATTTCTGGGATAGTCTTTCCCCTGATAGTCGATCACGGAGGGAATGTCCTTGTGTTCTGCTTTTGCCTCAATGATACCGACAAACTGCAGTCCAATAAAAAGGGCATAATCAGCACGGCCATGATTTCCTACGGTGGAATCAGTTGGCCACTCGGCAATCGCAAGATTACGGCCCTTGACGGGACGAGTTCCCTTGGAGAAACGCAGATTCTCGGTATCGGCCTCCCAGCCCACTTGTCGAAGTTGCTGGTCAATGAGGAACCGCGTCTCGGCCTCAGTTCTTTGGCGCTGACTGGCTGTCTGGCTGGCCCGCTGGCGGCGGGTGTCTTTGGAAATAGTTTCCGCCTGTGCAGCTTTTTCTTCCGCCTCCTGGGCCAAGCGAGTTTCGGTATGTTCTTCCGCCGCCTTGTCCACGGTCTTTGCCTGCTGCGGAGCGGGCATCACAAATTCATGGTGCTGATAGTTCCAGTCGCCATAGGTCTGCATGAACCATTCACACAGACTGTGCGCCATGGGCAGAAGCGCCTTTCCATCAGCCACAGAAGCATAATTTTCGTGAACCGCTTTATTGCGCACCTTGCGCAGGGCATGCAGAATATCCACCAGATCCTGCGTCAATAAGCCCTCACGGTAGAGGGTGTCAATCCGCTTTACTGCTGTATTATCAGCTGGAAGCGGAATCCGGTCATAGGTGAACATCAGGTTGACGATGGTCTCACCAATCATCCCCAATTTCATCAAGCAGGAGTTGGAATCGCTGTAATAGTATTCTTCTGCCAACTGGCCAAAGTTAAATAACACAGGAAAATCTTTACTTAGAAATGCAAAGTTGCTTTTCATGTTGTTCTCCTTGTATCAAACTGTTATTGAGAGAGTTCCGAGCGGGTAAAAATAATCAATTTTTTAATGCAGTAACAGGCACCACGAACACCCCGTCCGGCCGCTGGTAGGCCGCATTGGCCATGCCGCACAGGACGCACAAAACTGCGGGCGGCTTGCCTTTGGGGTCGTCCTCAATTTGCTTTTTAATTTCCAGCAGATTTTCCGCCGCAGCGTCAATCTGATTGGCTCCCAGTTTGATCTCGAAGGCGCACCACTGGCCGTCCGGCAACTCGACCACTGCATCAATCTCCTGGTTTTTATAGTCCTGGTAGTGGTAGAGCTGCGCCCCGAAAGACTCGGCATAAATCCGCAGATCCCGCTCGCACAAAGCCTCAAATAGGAAGCCCAGGGTCTCCAGATCCCCCAGCAGGCTGGCAGGTGTGGCCTTCAGCAGCGCGCAGGCCAACGATGGGTCAGAAAAGTGCCGTTTCTCTGCCTGCTTCACCCGTACAGAGGAACGGATGCCGGAGGAGAAGGGCGGCTGATTGTCCGTAATAAACAGCCGCTTGAAGATGTCCAGGTAGGCTGCCACCGTGTTGCCGTCAATATCCTCGTCGTCCACCGCCTTGATGTCCTTCATCAGCGTTTTATTGGTGACGGTGGTACTCTCATTCCGGGCCAGAGAGCGCAGCAGCAGGCGCATTTTCTGGGTATCCCTCTTCACGCCGTCAATTCGGTACACATCATCATCGATGACAGCGTCCAGGTATTGGGCGGGAAGCAGCGCCGCCTGCTCCGAAGTCAAGCCCAGACTTCCCGGCCAACCGCCCCGAATAATCAGTTCGATCAACTTTTTCAAATCCACCTCGCCGGTCATGACGGGGGTCAGTTTCCCCTGGCATAACTGCTCCAAGGATACCTTGCCGCTGGAGTCCCCGGATTCCCACAGAGACATTGGGCGCATCCGCAGTCGGGCGATCCGTCCCGCGCCGCTGTGGAGAATCCCCTTGTGGTTAGGGGTGGCGGAGCCGGTGAGGATGAACTGCCCCTTTTGCGCTGTCTGATCCACTTTATAGCGCACCGCGTCCCAAAGAGGTGGTACTTCCTGCCACTCGTCGATCAGCCGGGGCGTCTCTCCCTCCAGCACCAGAGCGGGGGACAGTTCCGCCAACTGACGGTTCTGAAAGTTGCCGGCAGGGTCACCAATATAGATCTCGCTCTTGCTGTGATAGGAGGAAGTCCAGGTCTTGCCGCACCATTTCGGCCCCTCCACGCAGACGGCACCGAAGGCGGACAGGTATTCTTCCACCTGAAGATCGATAATGCGGGGCTTATAGATTTGTTTGTCCATGGCAGTCACCTCAATGATTCAGTGAAATCATTATACTCTATTCAGTTAAATCTTACAACTCCATTCAGTCAGATTTTCAATTTTGAGTGTGCTCAATTTATTTCGTTGGGGTCAAGGATAATCACGCTGTGTCCCAATTTCTGCGCGTAGCGTATGGTCGCCACTGTGCCGCCCCGATACTCTCCGTTATAGACGGCCAGCAGAACATCAGAATGAACGACCAGAAAGTGGTTGCGCTCCAGCATACAATTTTTCCGGAACATCCGGCTGACATAGATGATGGAATCCGCCTGCGCCAGAATGGCGTGATACCGGGCCTGGGACGCAGCGGACCACTCCGTTTCCTGCCCCTTATAGGGAAGAATGCAGTGCAGTTTGATGCAGGGATACTCCGCCCGCAGATTCAAAACAATTTCCGCCGCCAGCAGGTCAACTCCTTCAGCCATGCCGGAGAGGAAATCCGTCACTCCCTCTTGAACCAGCGAACAAATCTGCCGCTCCAACGCAACTTTCAGTACGACGCACCGCACATCTTCCTCATCGTAGCCCCAGGGGAGTTTTTTCGGGCGGTGACCGGTGAACGCACAGGCTTTTCTTGCTTTCTTCAAAAAATCATCTCCCGCATTGTATATGGGGATTATATCCCCTTAATAATGCGGATTATAACCCCCATACTGTATGGTGTCAATGATGGGGGGATGCAGATGATCGTATTTGATAATTTATGGGTGTTGATGAAGGAAAAAGGCGTCTCCACCTATCAGTTGAGAGAAAAATGCGGCATTGACAGCAAAACTATCCGCCGTCTCCGGGCCAACGATAATATGGAGACCAAGACTTTGAACAAGTTGTGTGCCGTACTGTCCTGCGAGATCGGAGACATTGCCAAATATGTCCCGGATGATCCGGCATAAAGCCGCTTCCACACATAAGTTGTGGAGGCGGCTTTGATTTCCTGTCGAATAAAGTCGAGAAAATTTTCCAGTTAACATTATATATGGTTTAATTGTATTGACAAACACAATATATTGTGGTATATAAAAATTATGATTGATTCTTTGCGCGTACTCGGTGGAACTCCGGGGCAGATTCACCTGTGAGCGAGAGGGGCATCTCGCATTGCGCACGCTGTTAGGTTTGTACGTTTCAGCCGTTTTCCGCCAGGGCAATGCCCTGCGGCTGTTGTCTCCGTTTCCGTGGACAACAAGGGAATCATGTTCATCGGCTGTCTTTTCCTTTGATGCTGTGGTGCTGTGCCGAAGATGTTGACTTCTTCGGATGGCCATGAGAAAGAATACGAGCACTTGTTTGAGGGTGCGAAAAGTTTGCTGCCTGTTTGGATCAGGCACAGAAAGAACTTTTCGCACCCTCTTTTTGTGCGTTCATAGCCCCGCACTCCCGTTGGGAGTTGCCCCAGACCCTGCCAGTCTGCGGTAAGGTGCCAGAAGAACTTATTCTAAAACATGGCCGTCCCCCTTCTCCGCGTCGAGGTGCGCGGAGTGACTTGGGGTGCTGCACCTCGGAGCCTGTAGCAGCAGGCTCACCCCTCTTTGTTCCGGCACAGTGCCGGTTCGGCAGCAAAGAGGACGCAATTCTCCCGATCCCAGCCGGAGGGATCAACAGACACACGCAGGCTGTGGTTCTTTACCGCAGCTTGCAGCCGAGCTTCAGCGGTTGTGTCGGCAGTCGTCATTGGAGCAATGCCCTCCGATGGCAGGGTCTATCCCCATACTGCGCTCGTACTGACCTGGTTCAAACTGAAAAAGAGACAGATATTCGCCGTTTATTGTTCGCTTCAGGGAAACGCCTCTGCTGCAAGAGATTCCGAAGCGGTCACCCCCAGGCTCCAGGAACATTTTCCTGGAGATCCGGCGGAAACAGACGGCTCTGCCAAGGGGCGAACTACGCCCATCTGAACTACCTATGAAAGAAAAGGAGTATTTTACGATATGACACGATCCATTCAAAACAAGGGTCTCTACCTGGCCCTGGTGAGCCAGTTGAACAAACTGGCCCGCCATAATCGTCAGGGCAGTTTCCGCACTAAGGATCGCTATTACGAGGCGTGCAAGCGGTTCTGCGGCTACCTGGCCGACGAGTACCACCTTCAGAAACTGAGCAATATCAGCGGCAAACACCTGGTTGGCTATGTGCTATATTTACAGGAGCATGGGAAGTCGGCTTCCACCATAAAAACGGATTTGGCAGCCATTCGCTTCTTCCATGACAAAATGAGCAACCCCAAATATGTGCTGCCCACCAACAGCACACTGGGAGTCGAACTGGAGCGCCGGCGCTTCGGCGGTGTGGACCGCACCTGGAGCACAGAGGAGTTCAACCATATGCTGGGCAGGGCCCTGGCCGAGGAGCGCTGGGATTACATTCTGGCTCTCTACCTGGCCCGTTACGCTGGGCTCCGCATCCACGAGTGTTTCCGTATCGACACCGCCGCAGCAGAGCAGGCCCTTCGGGAGAATGCTGTCACCGTCAAGGGCAAGGGCGGCAAGATCCGCACCGTCCCCATCAATGAGCAAATTTCCATTGCCTTGCGGCGTCAGCTGGTGCGCACCCCGCGGGGCCACAAGTTGCTGGTGCCGGACGATATGCCCACCGACCAGGCCATCCACCGCCTGCAACTGTTCATCGCGGCGCATCGAAGCAGCATTCAAGTAAAATCTGATCCTCCCCTGACCTTTCACGGACTTCGCCACACCTTTGCGGCGGAGAAGTATAAGGAATTGATGGACAAAGGCATGGGCGCTCTGGACGCCCACTTCACGGTGTCCCGGCTGCTGGGCCATGAGCGGGCGGATGTGACCAACGTCTACCTTGCTTCCCTGTCCGCAAAGGACATGAAGGACAAGCATTGACGCATATACTTCATTGCCAAGGAGGAGGGTATGTGCGTTGGGCGTTATCATGCATTATCCGAAAACTCCGGAAAAGCAGGAAGAACTTTCCAAGAAAGTTGCTGCCGTCCATGCGCAGACAGTCATGGAACAAATCAAAGCCATGCCCTGCCCCGTGGAGCAGAAAGCGGAGTTGATTGAGGCAATCAAACGAATACATCAGCAAAGGGATGGGGTGTGACCCCATCCCTTTGTGTTATCCTCTGATTTTCAGTCTGCGCCATGTCTGTTTGCAGATCTGTACTCTGTCCTGCTCCCATGCTTGCAGCGTACCAAGTGGGACACCCAGCCGCCTGGCATATTCTGCCTGGGTCATCTGACGCCGCCGGCGCATTTCTTTGATCTGCTGTCCCTGCCCATGGTAGAGGAACAAATTAAACTCGTCCAGCAAATCCGTGACCGGCACGGCGAACAGCTCCGCGATCTTCTCCATCTTCTCAATGGGGTAGTAGTCCCGCAGGGTATTCTCATAGCCGGAATATGTACTACGATCCAGACCGGCGGAGTCTGCCACATCTCTTTGCAGCAGACCATGCTGGTATCGGTACCACCGCAGCTTGTCCGCTATATTGTCGATTTGGGATGGATCTGTGTAGTGGAGATTGAACTTCTCCGCCTCCACCAGCGTGTGGGGCTGGACAAGCCGGAAACTGTGGATGTAGAGGGGCGCGTAACTGACCACATTGAGAGCATAGCGTGTCATGACTACCATGCGTTCCGTAGGTTGGCAAAACACACGCCATTTATCCCTTAAGTCGGTGCGATCCGCCACATGAAGGGGCAAAAGGTCCGCTACGATAGGGTAGCATTTTCAATGCATCGGGACGCATAGGTGGCAAGCCGCACCTTCTTGTCCGGCCTGAAGGTGGAGATCCCCTTGATCAGTCCGATGGTCCCAATGGAGATCAGATCGTCCTGGTCCCCGTTGGGGGTGTAATACTTTTTGATGATGTGGGCCACCAGACGCAGGTTGTGCTCAATGAGCTTGTTGCGGGCCTCCAGGTCGCCCTGTGCGGCCAGCTCCAGGCATTGCCGCTCCTCCTCCGCCTTCAGGGGCCGGGGAAAGGAGCTGGCCGCCCCGCCGGAGAGCCGCAGGGTAAAAAACAGATGATTGAGGGTCAGCAGGATCCAGGCTGGAAACATAGGTCACACCTCCTGGTCCCACTGTATTCCGACATGGTTTGTCCTTATACGGCGGGCATACGGGGCCTGGTTTTTCCGCATGATACCGCCTAAAAGTTCAGATAGTGTTTGGGCAGTCCTTCCAGAATGTCGCTCGTCAGGCTGTATGATGCAATCGGATAGCGCAATCCGTTTCGGAACAGGCCTTCCGCGCCTTCCAGTGCCCGTTCCAACCCTTCAGGCGTAAATGTAAGCCGCAGATCATGTTCGCTGATGCCAGCGAATTTTCTGTCCGCATAACATGGAAGTGCCAGGGCCGGTTTCCCCGTCAAAAAGGTCTTAACCCACGAGTCGGAACACGTGGATTCCCCGACAAAGGTAAATTCCAGTTTTTCGTAGGACTTGTACTGGTAGCCGGCCATCGGCAAAAAGGCCTGAGAAATGTTGGTGTACAGCACGCACACATCCGGATCAATCCGGCCTGCGGTCAGCGGCGATGCCACAAGCGCAACATATTTTGCGGGAACCCGCAGTAATGCACGGTTGTGCGCCTGTGCTGCCTCCGCATTGTCGAGCCATACCTTGTCGAACATCTTTCCAGAATTCCAGCGATCATCAGGCTCGGCAAACCCATTGATACAGCGGCAATAATCCGCATGGAAATTTTCGTACCTGCACGCACTGGTCCAGTTGAATTGTACCGCCTGACTTACAATTACGCAGGGTGGGAGATGCTTTTCGTGGGTCCGCAGGCGGGGAATCTGCGCGAGTTCTTCCTCCGTTTCAATCCATTTCATTCCAACCGGCGTATTCTGCAGATGGAGCAGCGTGGTAAGGCGGGAAACAATATGCTCCCATTGATCCGTCTTCATATATACCCTCCTGTTTGATTCTGATATTTTAATAATGAGTTTGGGAGGAACCCTTGAGCCCTAAAATTTGACGTGCCTCTTCCGGAGCAGCGGGTTCCCGGCCCAGAATTTTTACGATCTCAGCCACCGCCTGAATCTGCTGCGCATTTGACTTGGCCAATTCGTGGGGCCGGATATAAAGATTGTCCTCCAACCCGACCCGGACGCCTCCTCCCATTGCCAGCCCTGCCGCCGCAATGGGGAACTGTGCTTTTCCGGCCGCGGCCACAGACCAATGGAAGCTGCCGAGCTGACGTTCAGCCGTCGTCCGCAGGAATACCAGATTGTCCACGGTCGCCGGAAGTCCTCCCTGTATGCCCAAAACAAACTGGATATAGATCGGAGCGGTCAGAATCCCCTTTCGCTGGAAATAGGCGATATTATTGATCATGCCAGCGTCATATACTTCAAATTCCGGAACAGTCCCATTTTCCTGCATGGTGCGGATATAGGTTTCCAGCCCCAGGTAAGTATTGGAAAACACATTATCATAGGTGCCCCCAAGATACCGCCTCGCCCACTCGGGACTTCCGTCCGGCAGATGGTCCACAAGTCCGGCAAGTACGAAATTCATGGACCCCGCATTGCAGGAGGCCAGTTCCGGCTGAAATCTGGGCACCACAGCCAGCCGTTCCTGGGTGGTCATCATTTGACTGGCTCCGGTCGTAATGCAGATCACGACATCGCACCGGCGTTTGATTCCCGCTATGATTTCCCCCATGACTTCCAGATCAGAGGTCGGTTCTCCCGTTTCAGGATCTCTGGCATGGATATGAACGACAGCAGCTCCCGCTTCATATGCCTCGACCGACTGGCTGATTATCTCCGCCGGCGTAATCGGAAGGTACGGGCTCATCTCGGCCGTATGTACCGCGCCGCTGATAGCCGCGGTAAGAATCGCTTTCTTTTGAATCACGTAACATCTCCTCCTGTCAATGAAGAAGCCGCCGTGCAATGCGCGGCGGCTTCTCTGTTGTCACACATTCTTCGCTTCGGTACGCTTACTCTTTCTGATGCCGTTAATCACAGTCAGCGCGATAAAGGCAACCGTAAGTACGATAAAGACGCCAGAAATAGGCCGGGTCAGGAAGGGAAGGAAGCTGCCCTTGCTCAGCTGAAGTCCGCGGCGCAGATAGGTCTCGGTAATCGGCCCAAGGATAAAGCCCAGGATAATGGGCGCCAGCGGGTAATCGAACTTGCTCATGGCATATCCGATCAGGCCGAAGATGATCAGCACCCACGCATCAAACAGTCTGTTATTCACGCCGAAAGAGCCCACAACACAAAGGACAATCACGATGGGGAGCAGAATGTGCTTGGGCAGCTTCAAGACTTTGATGAAGCCGCGCATACCGAAAAACTGTACCAGGAACGTAACGATACTGGCTACGACCATCGCTGCAAAAATCGTATAGATCAGGTCGTAGTTCTGGCTGAAAAAGAGAGGACCGGGCTGAAGGCCATGAATGGTAAAGGTGCCCAGCAGGATCGCGGTTACGGCGTCTCCCGGAATACCAAGAGTCAGCAGCGGGATCATGGCGCCGCCAATGGTAGCGTTATTCGCGGTTTCCGAGGCCACAACACCGTCAATGATGCCGGTCCCGAATTTCTCCGGATACTTGGAGCGTTTCTTGGCAATACCATAGGCCATGATATTGGCCGTAGCACCGCCAATGCCAGGCAGGATGCCGATCCAGGCTCCGATCAGCGCAGAGCGGAACATGTTGGGGATCTGAGTGATGAATTCCTTCTTGCTGAATCCAAGGCCCTTGATGTGCGTATCTACATTCAGGATCTTGACTTTTCCGGTCGGCTTGGCCTCCGCCAGCAATTCCTTCAGCGCATACAGGCCAACCAGCGCGGGAACGCTGGCAAAGCCCGCTTCCAGACCGCTGATTCCAAAGGTAAAACGCGCGTAGCCGTCGATCGGAGCCGCGCCGAAGCAGCCGAGGAGCATACCGACCGCACAGCTCACAAGACCCTTTGTGATGGACTTTCCGGCCAGGCCGGACACCAGGGAGAGTGCAAACAGGGACACCGCGGTGTATTCATACACACCAAATTTCAGCGCCACCTGCGCCAGCAGCGGCGCAACAAAGATCATGACTGCGATTCCGAATATGTTTCCGATCATGGAGTAGAAGGTACCCGCACCCAACGCCTTCCCGGCCTGTCCGTTCTTTGCCATTGGCGCACCATCGAACGTGGTGGCCACAGAAGACGGCGTACCCGGAATATTGATCAGGATTGCGGACACCAGGCCGCCCGAAATACCTCCAATATAGAGCGCGATCAGAAGTGCAAACGCTGTCGTCGGATCCATTCCGAAGGTAAGCGGAAGGCACAGGGCAATGGCCATTGTCCCTGTAAGTCCCGGGATTGCTCCGAAAACCAGTCCCATCACGACGCCCAGCAGAATATACAGCAGGATCATCGGCGTCATAATTTGAGCTAGGCTGGAAAGAAATAATTGCATCTACTTCACCCCTTAAAACGGAAGGATCCCACTGGGCAGCATCAGGTAGAAAATATTCCGGAAGAACAGATAGCAAACGGCAGATACGGCAACTGCGATGACCACATAAATGATGGGGTGGCGCTTGCCCCGCTCTGACAAAAGCATGATCTGCACAAAAAGGTACAGGGCAGATGCAAGAATAAATCCCAGGGGTTCGATCAATACCAGATATACGATAATGGAAACAATGGAAAGGGCCGATTTTACCGCGGCGCTTCTCTCCGACGCAGAGGCCTGCCCCACAGCAGTCTGCTCAGATTCCTTGCTGCGCAGCTTGTTGCCCCGGACAATGCCCAGAGCTACATTGATGGCGCACAGAACGATCCCAACGCTGCAAATTACGATGGGGAAAAATTTCGCATCTACGCTGGAGGCAATCATCACCTGGATATGACGGCTGGACGAAAGGAAAAATGCAAATATGAGCAGCAGCACCACCGCGGCAAGCGCATCACGGTACCAATGGATCATTCGTAATATGGATTCCTTCATTGTGCCACACTCCTCGTGGATTTAATTGACCATCTCCTGCGCATATTTCTTGGCCATCTCATATTGGGCGTTGTGCATTTCCAACGCTTCCTCACCAGTGCTGTACGCCGGAGTAACCGCATACTGCTCGCAGGTCGCCTTGTATTCCTCAGAATTTACAGCATGGTCCACCGCCTCAGACCACTTCTCCACAATGGCGGGATCGGTTCCCTTGGGCATGTAGAAGGCAAAGAACTTCGTAATGTCGCAGTCTTCACCGAACTCGCTCATGGCAGGCCAGTCAGGCGTAATGTCGCACCGCTCGTTAGCAACCACGCACAGGACATCACAGTCGCCGGACTCCACATAAGTACGCGCATAGTTGTTCGTGGTGATGACAAAGTCGATATCCCCGGCCAGCAGCGCCGCGATCGTCTCAGAACCGCCGCCGATGTCCACGATGTTGAAATCCACGTCAAAGGCGTCCGCAACAGCCAGCGCCTGCATATGAGAATATCCGCCCAGAGAGGTACCATAATTCAGTCCGCCGGGGTTGTCCTTCGCGGCCTGAATGAAGTCTTCAAACCCGTCGTAACTGCCCTTGCGCACCATGAGGCAATCGGAAACTTCCTCCACTGCCACGCCTGCAATTTCAAAATCCGTATAGTCGAAATCAGCAATCCCGGTTGCGCTGGCCACCAGGAAAGAGCTCTGATGCCACAGCACGGTATTTCCGTCCGGAGCAGAATCCTTTACCTGTCTTGCCGCTACCGTGCCGGAAGAACCCTCTACGTTCGTACATACGATAGGAACACCCAGCTCCTCAGACATAATTTCACAGAGCTTTCTGCAAAGGATGTCCGTATCGCCGCCAGCGCCAAAGGAAACAATCACATTGATGGGCTGGGTGGGCCACTCTTCTCCCTGGGAAGCCGTATTCTGAGTTCCGTCGGCATCGGCCGAAGGTGACTGGTCCCCCTGCTGTGCTGTGTTCTGCCCGCAGGCGCAGAGCATCAGGAGCAATACCGCAGTGCACATCAGGCAAGCCATCCTCAAATACTTTTTCATAACATACCTTCCTTTCTTCTCGACAATCTTCGTTTCCTCTGCAGAGCAGGTCTTTCCCTCATTGCTTTTTTATACTCGCCTTTACACCATCGATCCCATGCATCACATCCTTTAACTTTTCTGCGATAAAGTTCATTTCTGAACTAAAACCGATATACTGGAAACCCATGTCCACATATTTCTGGACATCCGAGATATTTCCCGCGTAAATGCCCCCGATCTTTCCCTTCGCACGGACTGTTTCAATCACGTGCTTTACCAGCTCCTGCACCTTGGGATGTCCGGGCTGTCCCGTTACTCCGCAGGACTGGCTGAGATCTCCGGTCCCGATGAAAAAGACGTCAGCCTGGGGGATGTCACACAGCTGGTCTATCTTGCTGGCCAGCTCCTCATTCTCCACCATAATCACAGAGAGCAGGTCATGGTTTACATAGTCGATATAACCCTTGTTGTCGATAAAGTTGCTCCCCAGGCAATAGCCGGACGCCCTGGTTGTCAGCCCCAGTCCACGGGTGCCCTCAGGTGCATAGCGCATATTCTCCGCTGCAGCACGCGCCTCTTCCACCGTTTTCGCATTGGGCACCTGAATCCCCTGCGCCCCCATATCGCCGGCGTGAAGGATATGCTCTGCGGAAGAACTCGGTACCCGGATCACAGCATTCATACCGACACCATTTGCCACACGGCACATATCCTGCATATCACGATAGCTGTAATCGCCATGTTCAGCATCGATGATGATGAAATCCATGCCGACCATCCCCAGCATTTCTACCACGGGCGCACAGTTGAATTTATAGAAGGTCCCAAACAGGACCTCGCCCTCCTGTAGCCGCTGCTTCATCGTTTTGCATCCGGGAATCCGCATCGCTGTCAGCTCCTTCAATGATTTATGATTTATGATATATGATATATCATTTTACTTTAGGATAGCAGATTGAATATTTTCTGTCAATGTTATTATTTATTTTTGTTTATTGTGCTTAATTCCAGCCTCGTTTTTTTGTGAAAAGACATCTGTCATGTTTCTCTGCCTTTTCAGAGATCCTTCCACTTGAGAGTTATGCATTTACTTTTTTCTGAGGATAAACTATAATAGTATTAAATTATTTTTAGTGCTTTCCTTTTTTTCCCTCACCGCTTGCGCGTACATACGACCCGTTTAAACGGTAACTGCTTCCTGAAACTCAGTTTGCTCCAGGCGCTCTACTCATAACACACTAGGAGGATTTAAATGCAGTTTGAGACTAAAAAGGATTTTGCCTATGCCCAGATCAAAAACGATATCCTCTCCGGCAAGCTGAAACCGGGTGAAAAGTTGGTCATCCGTACGCTTGCCGCAAAATACGGGATGAGCTACATTCCCATCCGGGAGGCCCTTTCTCAGCTGTTTCACGAGGGGCTCGTACACACGGTCCCTTATACCGGCACGCGGGTGGCCGACATCAACATAGAAAAGGTGTTCGAGGCCACCGCCCTGCGCAACGAGGTTGAAATCCTTTGCCTGAAAACGGCGATCCCCCATATCACAAGTGGCGATATCCAAGCGATACGCGATATTCTGAAGTCCCTTCACTCTTTATACGAGGAGAGAAATATCACGCGATATATGATCGTGAACCATACGTTTTATTCCAGCTTCTATGAAAAATCTCCTTATAAATACTTGAAAGAATATCTGCAAGAACTTTACCAAACAGGGCGGACAAGCACTTCTCTGATTGCTTCTCATTACATACCGGAATCACTTAAACTCCACGAAGAGCTGATCTCATTCGTTGAACAAAATGATATCGATGGCGCAATCCGCTGCCACCGATATCAAAAGCGCGCCGCTATTCGAGCTGTGACCGCAATCATGCGGGAGGTTCTGCTGCATCCCGAACAGCTGGAATCGAGCCATGTTGATATGTTTTATCGCAGGGAGCAGATTGACTCCGACAGAGACAGCCTAATGCAGCAGCTGGACCGCATCGAGGCCCTCTTCCCACTTTCTGCAGACTAATATACCGCAAAAAATAAGAAGGGAACCTTTACGGTTCCCTTCTTATTTTTTCATTATCGCAGCATGTGAACCCGCACCTGAAGCTCGGTTACGTACTCTTCCGCCCGGTTGGTGTCGTGGGCATCGATGCGGTAGAGCTCCAGAGGCGCCCCCGCCGGCATCCGGCCGGCGGAGCGGATGCCGGCCAGCAGAGTACCCAGGTGCTCCTTCAAGTGGTCGTATTCCCCCCGGTAGTACAGTCGGGCGTATTCCCCCTCCGGCAGCACATCGTCAAAGGGCAGCTCGGACCGGGTCAGGAAAAACACCCGGGAAAAATGGTTGAAGATTCCTTTTTTCAGGCTCCCCTCGTCCACCGCCGCCCCCATGCACTGGCTGCCGATAACCTGGATGTAGTCCTGGTGGCGCTGCTCCAGCCGCTTGAGCTGGAAGTCGATCTCCTTTTCCAGGATAAAATCCTGCCCCAGATAGACACAGGGCCGCTCCGGCTCCCGGATGAATTCCACCCGTCCCGCCTCCACCTTGCTGTACCGCTCCAGCCGCAGGCGGCGCTGCTCCGCCTCCTTACAGGCGGTCTCCAGTTCCTCCATCCGGCGGCGGAGCAGCGCCGCCTCCCGGTCCAGCAGCTCCAGGGTCTCCCCCACGCTCCGCCGCTCCAGATAGCCCCGGATCTCCCCGGTGGGCAGATCCAGCTCCCGCAGGGAGCGGATGATATTCAGGGTGCAGATGTCCTGGATGCCGTATTTCCGGTAGCGGTTCTCTCCACGGTCCGGGTGGAGCAGCCCCTTTTCCTCATAATAACGAAGGGTATCGGGGCAGAGATCGAATAATTTGGCCAATTCGTGGATCTGATAGTACTCTTTCAAAATTTTTGCCTCCCGCCCTTGACTTTCGGATGGTACGAGGGTTTATCATAGCTCTGACAAGAGGAGGTTTTACCCTTGAACTTAGCGGCAAAATTTTTCAAATTCACCGTTCCGTCCATTGTCTCCATGTGGATCTTCTCCCTGTACACCATTGTGGACGGCATCTTCGTGGCCCACGGGGTGGGCAGCCACGCTCTGGGCGCAGTAAACCTGTCCATGCCCTTTGTATCCCTGGTGTTCACCATCGGCATTCTGCTGGCCACCGGCACCTCCACCGTTCTGTCCCTGGCCCTGGGCCACGGAGACGAGGAGAAGGCCAGGAACTACTTCAACCAGAACCTGTTTGTGGTTATCGTCCTCTCCCTGGCCCTGACGGCGGCGGTGCTGCTGAACCTGGAGCGGGTGGCCGTCTTTCTGGGGGCCAGCGGGGATCTGCTCCCCCTGGTGAAGGAGTATGTGGGCACCATCGCCTGCTTCGCCGTGTTCTTCACCGTATCCTACAACCTGGAGGTCCAGGTGAAGGCGGACGGCGCCCCCCACGTCAGCACCATCGGGGTGCTCTCCTGCGCCATCATGAACGTGCTGCTGGACTACATCTTCGTCATGCACTTCCACTGGGGGGTGTGGGGGGCCGCCCTGGCCACCGGTCTGGCCCAGGTCACCTCCACCATCGTATTCGTAATCTACTTTCTCACGCACCGGGAGCCTCTGCGGTTCGGGAAGTTCCGGTGGGACCTGGGGTCCTACCGGCGGATCATCCCCCTGGGGATATCCGACGGCCTCAGCGAGTTCTCCAACGGCTTTGTGATCTTCCTGTTCAATCAGATCATCCTGTCGGTGGTGGGCGGGGAGGCTCTCACCTCCTACACCATCATCAGCTATGTCAACACCCTGGTGCTCATGACCATGATCGGCACCGCCCACGGCATCCAGCCCCTGTCCAGCTTCTATCTGGGGGCGGACCAGCGGCCCATGTGCCACAGGTTCCTCACCTACGGGGTGCGGCTGGTGGCGGCGGCAGGCGCGGCCTTCTGCCTCATCTGCCAGCTCTTCGCCGGACCCATTGTGGGGCTGTTCCTGGAAAGCGGCGACCCGCTGTTCTCCTACACCGCCAACGCCCTGCGGCTCTACTCTCTGTCCTTCCTGGTGCTGGGCTTCAACGTGGTGGTCTCCGGCTTCTTCACCGCCATGGAGCACCCGGTCCCCGCCCTCACCATCTCCTTCGGCCGGAGCCTGGTGCTCATCTCCGGATGTCTGGTGGCATTGTCCACACTGTTCGGAGATACGGGCATCTGGCTCTCCCCCCTGGTCTCCGAGGGGCTGTGCCTGATCTTCACCGTCATCTTCCTGCTGCGGTATTTCCACAGTGTGAAGGAGAAAAGCGGCGCATGAGCTTCATGCGCCGCTTTTTTTCAACTGTTCAGCAGATATTGCTCTATCGCCATGCCCACACCGGCGTCGTGGTTGGAGCCGGTGACGTACCGGGCGGCCGCCTTGGCCTCCTCCGTGGCGTTGGCCATGGCAAAGGACCACCCCGCCCAGCGGAGCAGTTCCAGGTCGTTGCCTGCGTCGCCGAAGGCCATCACCTGCTCCGGACCCAAGCCCAGCTTTTTGCACAGGGCCTGCACCGCGGTACCCTTGTTCACACCGGGGGCAGTGAACTCCATGTTGTTCTGGAACGAGCTGGTGATGGACAGCGGGCCCCAGCCCAGAGCCGTCTCCTCCAGCTCCCGCCGCCGCTCCGGGGGAACGTAAAAGACGTGGATCTTTTCCACCGTTCCCGCCGGCAGGACCTCGTTCATATGCTCCGGGAACTGGGAGTACTCAGCCAGGATCCGCCGGAACTGAGGGGTAAAGGCGTGGGAGAGCACCTCCTCTTTCCGGTCGGCCTGGATGTAGTTTTTCCCCTGGCAGTAGATTTCGAAGGGCAGGCTCCAGTCCAGCAGCAGCTCCACCAGAGGGACCCGGGCCTGGTCTGGCAGGCAGTTGCGGTACATCCACTCCCCAGAAGTCACATCCAGCACCGCCGCCCCATTGGAGAGCACGGCGTATTTGGTGACACCCAACTGGGCGTCTACCTCCCGCAGCAGATCCCAGGCGCGGCCGCTGGAGATGACGGCAGCCGCCCCCCGCTCGGCCGCCGCCCGGAGGGCGGCCGCGTTACGGGGCGGCACGGTGGCGTGGTCGTCATCCAGCAGGGTGCCGTCCATATCCAGGCAGATCAGACGGATATCGTTCATTTCTTCAGCTTCAGGGCCTGACGCACCTTGTCGGCAATGCCCTCGGGGGTGAGGCCGTAGGCCTTCAGCACCGCCTTGGCCTCGCCGGAGCGGCCGAACTCGTCATTGACGCCGTGGCGCACCACGGGCACCGGGCAGTGCTCGGACAGGAACTCGGCCACGGCGGAGCCCAGGCCGCCGATGACGGTGTGCTCCTCGCTGGTGACGATGCACCGGGTCTCCAGGGCAGCCTTCAGCACCAGCTCGTGGTCCAGAGGCTTGATGGTGTGCATGTCGATGACCCGGACGGAGATGCCCTCCTCCTCCAGGGTCTGGGCGGCGGCATAGGCCATCTGCACCATCATGCCGGTGGCGATCACCGTCACGTCGGAGCCGTCCCGCAGGACGGAGCCCTTGCCCAGCTGGAAGGTATAGCCGGGCACCTCGTCGGTGATGCTGTCCACCGCCAGGCGGCCCAGACGCATATAGGCGGGGCCGTCATAGTCCAGCAGGGCCTTCACCGCCAGGCGCATCTCGGGCCCGTCGCAGGGGGAGAGCACCATCATGTTGGGGATGGCACGCATGAGGGCGTAGTCCTCAATGCACTGGTGGGTGGCGCCGTCCTCACCCACGGACAGGCCGCCGTGGGAGCCCACCACCTTCACGTTCAGGCGGGGATAGGCGATGGAGTTGCGTACCTGCTCGTAGGCACGGCCGGTGGCAAACATGGCAAAGGTGTTGGTAAAGGGCATCTTGCCGCAGGTGGCCAGACCGGCGGCCACACTGGTCATATTGGCCTCTGCAATACCCATGTTGTAAAAGCGGTCGGGGAACGCCTTGGCAAAAAACTGGCTCTGGGTGGAGCCGGACAGGTCGGCGTCCAGCACTACCAGGTTGGGATACTGCTCCCCCAGCTCCGCCAGGGTCTTACCGTAAGCCACGCGGGTGGCGATCTTCTCACTCATGGCTCACACTCCCTCCTTGTCGCTGAGCACGCCGTAGGTGGTGGCGATTTGCTCAGATACCTGCATGCCGGCCTGCTTCATCCGGTCCATCAGGCCCTGGAGCAGTTCCCCGTGGGCCTGGGCGTACTGCTCGTCGTTGGGGGCCTTGCCGTGCCAGCCGTACTGGTTCTCCATGAAGGAGACGCCCTTGCCCTTGACGGTCTTGGCCAGGAGCACGGTGGGCTTGTCCTTGCAGGCGGCGGCAGCCTGGAAGGCCCTGTCCAGCGCGTCAAAATCGTGGCCGTCCACGTGGATCACGTTCCAGTTGAAGGCCTCGAATTTCTTGTCCAGAGGCTCGGAGGGCATCACGTCGGCGGTGGCGCCGTCGATCTGAAGCCCGTTCACGTCCACAATGGCGCACAGGTTGTCCAGGTGATATTTGGCGGCGGACATGGCGGCCTCCCACACCTGGCCCTCCTCGATCTCGCCGTCGCCCAGCAGGGCGTACACCCGGTAGTCCTTCTTGTCGGCCTTGCCCGCCAGGGCCATGCCCACGGCGGCGGAGATGCCCTGACCCAGGGAACCGGTGGACATGTCCACACCCTTCACATGGTGCATTTCGGCGTGGCCGGACATGGTGCCGTCAATGCGGCGGAACATGGCCAGGTCAGTGACGGGGAAAAAGCCCCGCATGGCCAGCATGGGGTAGAGGGCCGGGGTGCAATGGCCCTTGGAGAGCACAAAGCGGTCCCGGTCCGGGTCCTGGGGGTTGGCGGGGTCCACCCGCATGACGTGGAAGTACAGTGTGGTAAGAATGTCCATGGAGGACAGAGAGCCGCCGATGTGTCCGGAGGCCGCGGCGTGCACCATATCCATGGCCAGCAGCCGCCCGCGGGCCGCTGTGACGGCCATGGTCTGGACCTTTGACTGTTCCATCCGATTCACCTTTCCATTTCTATATCGGCCCTGAGGCCTTCTTTCTCACTCTCAGTATACCGTACCAAACTCCCCGTTTCAACTGTCCTGGGAGAAAAAAGTCCCCGGCGAACGCCGGGGACTTTTGGTGATTCAGTTCATCTGCTTGCGCCGGGACAGGTTGATGGTGCCGTCCTGCATGCTGTCCACGTCGTCCAGGCTCTTGCCGGTGCCGTAGGCCACGCAGGAGATGGCGTCGTCGGCCACGTGGGTCTCGATGCCGGTGTGGGATTCGATCAGCTTGTCGAAGCCCCAGACCAGGGAGCCGCCGCCGGTCATGCAGATCCCGTTGGTGGAGATGTCGGCCACCAGCTCGGGGGGCGTGCGCTCCAGCACGCCGTGGATGGCCTCCAGAATGCGGGTGGAGACCTCCTCAAAGGCCTCGATCATCTCGCTGGAGGACACGGAGAACACCCGGGGCAGGCCGGTCATCAGGCAGCGGCCCTTGATCTCCACCGTCTGCTCCTCGGGACGGGGGAACACGCAGCCGATCTGCATCTTCAGCTCCTCGGCGGTACGCTCGCCGATGAGCACGTTGTGCTTGCGGCGGATGTACTTTACGATGGCCTCGTCAAACTGGTCGCCGGCGATCTTGATGGAGGTGGACTCCACGATGCCGGACAGGGAGATGACGGCGATATCGGTGGTGCCGCCGCCGATGTCCACGATCATGTGGCCGTCGGGCTTGGCGATGTCGATGCCCGCGCCGATGGCGGCAGCTACCGGCTCCTCAATCAGGTACACCCGGCGGGCGCCGGCCTGGATGCCCGCGTCGATGACAGCCCGCTCCTCCACCTCGGTGATGCCGGAGGGGACGCAGATGACGATGCGGGGCTTGAACAGCCGGAAGGAGGTCACCTTGCGGATGAACTCCTTCAGCATCCGCTCGGTCATGTCGTAGTCGGAGATGACGCCCTCCCGCAGAGGCCGGATGGCGACGATGTTGCCGGGGGTACGGCCCAGCATCTGCTGCGCTTCGGTACCCACCTTCAGCAATTTGCCCGTATTCTTATCGATGGCTACCACGGAGGGCTCCCGCAGCACCACGCCCTTGCCTTTTACGTAAACCAGGATGGAAGCGGTACCCAGATCGATACCGATATCTTTACTGAACATACCAGCACCTCGAAGTCTTGATAACTTTCTTTTTAGTTTGTCCCAAAATTTCATGGATAATCTCCTATATTATACAGAAGTATGATTCTCTTTTCAACGTCATTTTCCCTGAATTTTCGTTAACTTTTTCAGCGGGCACGGGCAAGGGTAGCACATACCACGTCAGCCGCCCCCATGGAGCGCAGCATCCGGGCACACCCCCACGGGAACCACGGTTCCCGTGGGACCCCATTTTCATCTGCTTGGCAGGAGTGAATCCCGCCAAGCCAAGGTTTTGGCCCATGGCCAAAACGCTTGTACGCGCCAAAAGGCGCGCCCGGCAAAGCCGGGTCCTCGTGCGCCCCGTCGCCTTACCTGGCACGGGCAAGGGTGGCACATACCACGTCAGCCGCCCCCATGGAGCGCAGCATCCGGGCGCACTCGGACAGGGTGGAGCCGGTGGTCACCACGTCGTCGATCAGCAAGATCCGCTTGCCCCCCACCAGCTCCGGGTCCACCGGCTGGTAGGCGCCCAGCACATTGGCCCGGCGCTCCGCCTCCCCTTCCAGACCGGACTGGGCCGCGTTGTCCCTGCCCTTCCGCAGGGTCTCCACCGCCACGTCGTCCAGCTCCAGCGCCGCGGCGCTGGCCAGCAGGAAAGCCTGGTCGTAGCCCCGCTCCTTCTTCCGCTTGTCGGAGAGGGGCACCCAGGTGATCAGGTCATATTTTCCCGCCAAATGGTCGTGGACACACTGGGCCACCAGCAGGCCATAGGCCTTGTGGTAGCCCCTCCGGCCCTGGAATTTGTACCGCCGGATGGAGTCCCGCACCTTGCCCTGGTACCGCAGGGGCGAGGCGCACAGGGAGAAGAACTCCCCCGTCTGCTCCGCCGCCGGACCCTCCAGCCAGGGCAGGTCCTTCTGGCAGGCGGAACACAGATGCTTCACCCCTGTGGGCAGGATCTTCCCGCAGAACACACATTTCGGCGGGAACAGCAGATCCAGCAGTTTCGCCGCCGCCCCGCTCATTTTTCGTCCCCCACTGGAATGGGGCCGTTCTCCTGTTCAAAGCTCCGGATGCAGCTCTGGATCAAATACAGGATCTGCCCGCTCATGGAACGCCCCTCATAAGCCGCCACATACTGGAGCTTGTCGTGGAGTTCCTTGTCCGTGCGGATGCTGAGATGATTGGTCTTGCCCATATGCTTTGCCTCCTGATCTTTGGTAAGCAAAGCATATCCTGCGTACTGCAAATCAAGTTTATTCTTAGTGCATTCTTACGGCATAAAATTTGTCTCACTCCGCCATCTGCACCAGGCGCCACCGCAGACCGGAATACCGTCTCTGCTGGCGGTTGTTGGCGGTCATGGCGGCCACCACTTCCTCGTCCCCCACCAGGATCAGCAGCTCACGGGCCCGGGTGATGGCGGTGTACAGCACTCCCCGGGTCAGCAGCATGGGTGCCCCGCCGCTCACAGACAGGATCACCGCCCGGTACTCGCTGCCCTGGGCCTTGTGGACGGTGATGGCGTAGGCGGGCTCCAGCTCCACCAGCATGTCCCCGGTGTACTCCACCTGACGGCCCTCGAAGTCCACCGTCAGGGTGCCCTCCCGGTTGTCCACCCGGATGATCTGGCCGATATCCCCGTTGAAAATGCCCAGGCCGGAGGTCAGGCCGTCCTTCCACATCACGTCGTAGTTGTTGCGCACCTGCATGACCCGGTCCCCCTGGCGGAACACGTACTCCCCGAAGCGGCGCTCCGGCTTGTCCTCCGCCGGAGGATTCACCGCCTCCTGGATGGCCCGGTTCAGGCTGGCGGTGCCCGCCACCCGCTTGCGGGTGGGAGAGAGCACCTGGATCTGGTCGGCGGGTATGCCCATGTTGTCGGGCAGGCGGGTCTTGACCAGCTCCACAATGGTCTCGGCGGCCCGGGCCGGGTCCTTCCGCCGCAGGAAGAAAAAGTCGTGCTTGTTGTCCTTTAGGTCAGGCAGCTCCCCCCGGTTGACCCCGTGGGCGTTGCGGATAATGGCGCTCTCGGCGGCCTGGCGGAAGATCTCGGTCAGCCGCACCATGGGCACCACCCCGCTGCGGATCAGGTCGGAAAAAAGGTTCCCCGGCCCCACGCTGGGCAGCTGGTCCGGGTCCCCCACCAGGATCAGGCGGCAGTCGGGCCGCAGGGCGGACAGCAGGCCCCGCATGAGCACGATATCCACCATGGAGGTCTCGTCCACGATGACGGCGTCCGCCTTCAGCGGGTCGCTCTCATCATGGGCGAACACCAGCCGCCCGGAGTGGGGGTCGTACTGGGTCTCCAGCAGGCGGTGGATGGTGTACCCCTCCGCCCCGCACAGCTCCCCCAGCCGCTTGGCCGCCCGGCCGGTGGGGGCCGCCAGGGCGGTCTCCAGCCCCAGCTCCTCAAAGAGGGCCAGCACACCCCGCAGGGAGGTGGTCTTGCCGGTGCCGGGGCCGCCGGTGAGCAGCATCACCTGCCGCTGGGCGGCCAGCAGCACCGCCTGGCGCTGCTGGGGGGCGTAGGTGATGCCCTGGTCGGCCTGGATGCGGTCAATGAGCCGGTCCAGGTCGTGGGGGGCCACCAGCTCGCCCCGGGCCATCTCGGTGATGCGCCAGGCCACGTACTGCTCGGCCTCACACAGGTCGTGGAGGTACACCGCCTCCTCCCCCGCCACCTGCTCCTGAATGATCTCCCCACGCTCCAGCAGGGTCTCCAGGGCGTCCTCCAGCAGGTCCTCCTCCACCCCGATGAGCTGGGCGGTGGCGGGGATCAGCTTCCGCCGGGGCAGGAAGGTGTGGCCGTTGTCCAGGTTGTGGGTCAGCTCAAAGAGCAGGGCGGCCTCCACCCGCTGGGGGTCGTCCCCCTCCATGCCCATGGACAGAGCCAGCTGGTCGGCGGCGGCAAATTCCACCCCCAGCTCCTCATCCACCAGCAGGTAGGGGTTGCCCCGGATGGCCTCCAGGGCCCGGTCCCCGAACTTGCGGTAGAGGGGCATGGCCAGCTGGAGGGGCACCTCATGCTCCCCCAGGAATTCCAGCAGCCGCCGCATGCCCATCTGCATCCGGAAGCTCTCCCCGATGGCCAGAGCCCGCTTGCGGGTGATGCCTTTGATCTGGGTCAGCCGCTCCGGGTGCTCCTCCAGCACCCGCAGGGCGTCCTCCCCGAACTCCTCCACCATCCGCCGGGCGGTGGCGGCCCCGATGCCCCGCACCGCGCCGGAGGACAGGTAGTCAAAGATGGCCTTGGTACCGGCGGGCAGCCGCCGCTCCACCGCCTCCGCCTTGAACTGCTCTCCGTAGGAGGCGTGGCGCATCCAGGCCCCCTGGACCGAGATACTCTCCCCAGGGGCCACCCCGGGCATGCAGCCCACCACGGTGATGGCGGCTCCGTCTCCCACGTCAAGACGGAGCACCGTGTAGCCGTTCTCCTGGTTCTGGTAGACTACGGCCGACACGGTGCCCTCAATGTACGTCTGTTCCGCCTCCTGCATGGCTGCCCCTCCTTGTCTGTTCAGGCATATGATACCATCAAGCGGCTCATTTGTCGAATCCTATTTCCCCAAAATATACGCCCCCAGCCGGTCGCCGGGGCAAACCACCACGCCGGTGGAGTCGGCCAGCAGGGCCGCCGCCACCGCCCGCCCCGCCGGGTCCAGACCGTTGTCGGCGATGACGATGGTGAAGCGGGCCAGCTCCCCGCCCCGCAGCCACAAAAGGCCCTTCACATCCTGCTCCAGATGCTCCCCTTCACCGTCAGCGGGCACCACGGCGTACACCGGACCACTGCCGCTCCCCACCGGGGTCACCAGCTTTCCGAAGAGGACCCACCCCAGAGCCAGCAGGCCCACGGCCGCCAGCAGCGCAAAGAGAATCTGTAGAATTGCATGCACAGCCCCTCACCTCCGCCCCATCCTATGCGGCGGAGGCGGAAAGGGTCTCAGTTCCCCACGGTGGCCACCACCAGTCCGGTGGCCAGGGTCATGATGAGCCCGGCGGTCACGATGCCCAGGAAGATGGAGGGTAGGGCCTTCCGCAGGGGCATATCCAGAAAGGCCGCCGCCAGGGCCCCCGTCCAGGCGCCGGTGCCCGGCAGGGGGATGGCCACAAAGAGCCACAGGCCGATATACTTGTACTTGCTCACCTTCTGGCCCTTCAGGTGGGCCTTTTTCTCCAGCTTATCCACCAGAGAATTGAGTTTTTTGGATTTCCGCCGCATCCACAGAAAGATCCGGCGGATGTAGACGATAATAAAAGGGATGGGGATCATATTGCCGATGATGGCGGCCACCAGCGCCTGACCTGCCGGGAGACCAAGAGCGGTGCCGAAGGGTACGCCCCCCCGCAGCTCAATGATGGGCACCATGGACACCAGCATGGTAAAGAACATCTCGCCCAGATTGGTTTTTGTGAGCCAGTCCAATAAGTCCAAGGATAACACCTCACATCATAAGTCCTTCGTATTGTATCATAATAATTGGGATCCTTGCATTAAGATTTCATAAAAAAACAATTTTTCCTCTCTGTTCCCCGCCTTGCCGGAGCTTACAAATAATGATATAATAGTTCGACAATTTTGGGAAAGCGAGGCTGACTGCCATGACCTACAAGGAAGAATTCATTACCTTCATGGTGCGCTCCGGCGTGCTCACCTTTGGAGATTTCACCACCAAGTCCGGCCGCAAGACCCCCTACTTCATCAACACCGGCAACTACAAGACCGGCGCTCAGGCCGCCAAGCTGGGCGACTACTACGCCGCCTGCATCCAGGAGAATCTGCCTGACGGGGTCACCTGTCTGTTCGGCCCCGCCTACAAGGGCATCCCCCTGGCGGTCACCGCCGCCGCCTCCCTGTACCGCAACTACAATCGTGACCTGCCCTACTGCTTCAACCGCAAGGAGGTCAAGGACCACGGTGAGGGCGGCTCCATGGTGGGCTACAAGCCCCAGGACGGGGACGACGTGGTCATCGTGGAGGACGTGGTCACCGCCGGCACCGCCGTCCGGGAGACCATCGAGCTGTTCAAGCACGTGGCCGACGTCCACATGAAGGCCCTCATCGTCTCCGTGGACCGGATGGAGCGGGGCACCAGGGACTGCTCCACCCTGGACGAGCTGCGGGAGGACTACGGCATCGCCGTCTACCCCATCGTCACCGTGAAGGAGATCATTGCCTTCCTCCACAACCGTGAGATCGACGGCAAGGTGTATATTGACGACGAGATGAAGGGCAAAATGGAAGCCTACCTGAAGGAGTACGGCGCCCGGTAATCTTGTGAGAAAGGAGGGTCCGGCCATGGGCACCCACGACGGCCACCGTCAGCGGCTGAAAACTGAATTTCTGGCCCGGCCGGACTCCTTCCCCGACCACAAGCTGCTGGAGCTGCTGCTCTTCTACGCCAACCCCCGCAGCGACACCAACCCCCTGGCCCACGAGCTGATGGATCATTTCGGCTCCCTGGCCGGGGTACTGGACGCCACGCCGGAGGAGCTGCAGAAGGTGAAGGGCGTGGGAGAGCACGCCGCCGTCCTGTTCAAGGCGGTGAAGGAGTTTTCCGGCCGTTATCTCACCGTTCGCACCCAGGTGGACGGTATCGCAAGGAATGCCCGGGACTATTATGCCCTGCTGCGGCCCTACTTCTTCGGGGCCCGGAACGAGATGCTGTGCCTGCTCTGCCTGGACGGCAAGCACAAGGTGCTGGGTATCCGGCGGCTGGGGGAGGGCAACGTGAACGCGGTGTCCATCACCACCCGGCTCATCGCCGAGGCCGCCCTGTCCCTCAACGCCTCGGCGGTGGTGCTGGCCCACAACCATGTGTCGGGCATTGCCCTGCCCTCCGACGAGGACGTGGCCACCACCAACAGTCTGGCCCCCATTCTCAGCACTCTGGGGATCGACCTGACGGACCACCTGATCTTCGTGGACGACGACATGGTGTCCCTCCGGGACAGCGGATTTTACCGCCCCTGAAATCCACGGTTGCAATAGAACATTTGTTTTGGTACAATAGGCAGGCGAGGTGACGGTATGCCGAAATTTGAAGTAGTCAGCGATTATCAGCCGGCGGGCGACCAGCGGTCGGCCATCGCCGCCCTGGCGGCAGGCATTGAGAACGGCCTGGACGAGCAGACCCTGCTGGGCGTCACCGGCTCGGGCAAGACCTTCACCATGGCCAAGGTCATCGAGGCGGTGCAGCGGCCCACCCTGGTGCTGGCCCACAACAAGACCCTGGCCGCCCAGCTGTGCGCCGAGTTCAAGGAGTTTTTCCCCCACAACGCGGTGGAATACTTCGTGTCCTACTACGACTACTACCAGCCCGAGGCCTATATCCCCCACACCGACACCTTCATCGAGAAGGATTCCGCGGTGAACGAGGAGATCGACCGGCTGCGGCTGGCGGCCACCGCCTCCCTGATGGAGCGGCGGGACGTGATCGTGGTGTCCTCCGTGTCCTGCATCTACGGCCTGGGCGAGCCGGAGGACTTTGCCAAAATGATGGTCTCCCTCCGGGTGGGGGCCACCATGGAGCGGGACACTTTGCTGAAAAAGCTGGTGGACATCCGCTACGAGCGCAACGACATCGCCTTTGAGCGCAACATGTTCCGGGTCCGGGGGGACACGGTGGAGATCTTCCCCGCCTACTGGAAGGATTCCGCCATCCGGGTGGAGTTCTTCGGGGACGAGATCGACCGGATCAGCGAGATCAACGTGGTCACCGGCGCCCCCATCCGGCGGCTGACCACCATCCCCATCTGGCCCGCCACCCACTACGTCACGCCCAAGGAGAAGATGGACGCCGCCATCCAGGAGATCTACAAGGAGCTGGAGGAGCGGGTAGCCTTCTTTGAGAAGGAAAACAAGCTCATCGAAGCCCAGCGAATCAAGCAGCGCACCATGTACGACGTAGAGATGATGCAGGAGCTGGGCTACTGCACTGGCATCGAGAACTATTCCCGGGTGATTGAGGGCCGGCCCGCCGGGTCGCCCCCCCACACCCTGCTGGACTATTTTCCCAAGGACTTTGTCATGTTCATCGACGAGAGCCACGTGACCCTCCCCCAGGTGCGGGC
Source organism: Intestinimonas massiliensis (ex Afouda et al. 2020) (assembly GCF_900626285.1). Lineage (GTDB taxonomy): Bacteria > Bacillota > Clostridia > Oscillospirales > Oscillospiraceae > Flavonifractor > Flavonifractor massiliensis_A. Next base: position 158,284 of record NZ_LR131148.1, on the reverse strand, counting down.
CATGTACAACGGCGACCGGGCCAGAAAGACCTCTCTGGTGGACTACGGCTTCCGCCTCCCCTGCGCCTTTGACAACCGGCCTCTGAAATTTGAGGAGTTCCAGAAGCGGCTCAACCAGGTGGTGTACGTGTCCGCCACCCCCGGCGAGTACGAGCGGGAGCGGTCCGGCCAGATCGTGGAGCAGGTCATCCGCCCCACCGGCCTGCTGGACCCCAGGATCGAGGTGCGGCCGGTGGAGGGCCAGATCGACGACCTCATCGGGGAGATCAACGAGCGTACCGCCCGGAAAGAGAGGGTGCTGGTCACCACCCTCACCAAGAAGATGGCGGAGGACCTGACGGCCTACCTCACCAACACGGGCATCAAGGTGCGGTATATGCACCACGATATCGACACCATCGAGCGGATGGAGATCATCCGGGACCTGCGGCTGGGCACCTTCGACGTGCTGGTGGGCATCAACCTGCTGCGTGAGGGCCTGGACCTGCCGGAGGTCTCTCTGGTGGCCATCCTGGACGCCGACAAGGAGGGCTTCCTCCGCTCCGAGACCTCCCTCATCCAGACCATCGGCCGGGCGGCCCGCAACGCCGACGGCCTGGTCATCATGTACGCCGACACTATCACTCCCTCCATGCGCCGGGCCATCGACGAGACCGAACGCCGCCGGGCCAAGCAGGACGCCTTCAACAAGGAACACGGCATCGTGCCCAAGACCATCATCAAGTCGGTCCGGGACGTCATCGACCTGTCCGAGGAGAAGGAGGAGCTGCCCCACTCCAAAAAGGCCCTTTCCAAGAAGGAGAAGGAGGCCGCCATCGCCAAGCTGGAGAAAGAAATGCGGGAGGCGTCCAAACGGCTGGAGTTCGAGTACGCCGCCGTCCTGCGGGACCGCATCATCGAACTGCGAGGACAATAGCCTCCCGCATTTCTTTCGGGGCCCCGCCACCGGCGGGGCGGCGCTTGCGCCGTACAAGCGTTTTGCCGCAGGCAAAACCTTGGCGCAGGGCCAATTCACTTGGCCCGAGCATGTAAAATCTATTCAGGGCTCCCACACGGCTTCTGCCGTGTGGGACAATGCGGGAGGCCAGCAAGCGGCTGGAGTTCGAGTATGCCGCTGTCCTGCGGGACCGCATCATCGAGCTGCGGGGACAAAATTAAGCCATTATTATTATGTTTGATTTCGGATCACACCCTAGTTAAAGCGAGGTTTTGAACATGAATTACGTCACTTTGGGTAAAACTGGTCTCAAGGCCGCCGTGATCTCCTTCGGCGGTATCCCCATCCAGCGCGCCGACGCCGCCAATACCAAGGCCGTGGTGGACAAGCTGGAGGAGTACGGCATCAACTATATCGACACCGCCCGGGGCTACACCGTGTCCGAGGAGTACCTGGGGGCCGCCCTGGAGGGCCGCCGGGACAAGTTCATCCTGGCCACCAAGTCCATGGCCCGGGACAAGGCCGCCATGGCCAAGGACGTGGAGACCAGTCTCCACAATCTCCGCACCGACTATATCGACATCTACCAGCTCCATAATGTGCTGGAGAAGGACATCGAGAAGGTATTCAGCCCGGAAGGCGCCTACGCCGCTCTGGAAGAGGCCAAGGCCGCCGGAAAGATCGGCCATATCGGCGTCACCTGCCACAGTGCCGACGCCATGAAGATCCTGGTGGAGCAGTACGCCGACAAGATCGAGACCGTCATGTTCCCCTTCAACATCGTGGAGGACCAGGGCAAGGAGACCCTGACCCTGGCCCGGGAAAAGGGCATCGCCACCATCGCCATGAAGCCCATGGCCGGCGGCAACCTGGACGACTGGAAGCTGGCCCTGCGGTACATCGCCGCCTCCGGCGTCATCGACATTGCCATTCCCGGCATGGGCTCCCCCGAGGAGGTGGACCGCAACGCCGCGGTGGATCTGTCCAGCCCCCTGACCCAGGAGGAGCTGGAGCAGTGCGCCGCTGTCCGCAAGGCTCTGGGCACCCAGTTCTGCCGCCGGTGCGGCTACTGCGCCCCCTGTTCCACCGGCATCGACATCCCCCAGAACTTTCTCATGGCCAACTACGCCCGCAAGTACGGCCTCACCGACTGGGCCGAGGCCCGGTACAAGGCCCTGCAGTATCACGCCGGGTCCTGCGTCCAGTGCGGCGCCTGCGAGAAGCGGTGCCCCTACAACCTGCCCATCCGGGATATGCTGGCCGACGTGGCAAAGCTGTTCGGCTATTGATCGCTTAAAGGAGTTCCTCAGTTATGCTTGACCATATTTCCGTCAAAGGCGCCCGCGCCAACAATCTGAAGAATATCGACGTGGATATTCCCCGGGACAAGCTGGTGGTGCTCACCGGCCTGTCCGGCAGCGGCAAGTCCTCCCTGGCCTTTGACACCATCTACGCCGAGGGACAGCGCCGGTATGTGGAGTCCCTGTCCTCCTACGCCCGTATGTTTCTGGGGCAGATGGAAAAACCCGACGTGGATTACATCGATGGTCTCTCCCCCGCCATCTCCATCGACCAGAAGACCACCTCCAAAAACCCCCGGTCCACCGTGGGCACCGTCACCGAGATCTACGACTACCTCCGGCTGCTGTGGGCCCGGGTGGGCACCCCCCACTGCCCCAAGTGCGGCAAGGAGATCAAACAGCAGACCATCGACCAGATCATCGACCAGGTCCTTGCCCTCCCGGAGGCCACCCGCATCCAGGTGATGGCTCCGGTGGTGCGGGGCAAGAAGGGCACCCATCAGAAAATCTTCGAGGACGCCCGGAAGTCGGGCTACGTCCGGGTGCGGGTGGACGGGTCCCTGTACGACCTGACCGAGACCATCGAGCTGGACAAGAACAAGAAGCACAACATCGAGATCGTGGTGGACCGTCTGGTCATACGGCCGGACATTGCCCGCCGGCTCACCGACAGCGTGGAGGTGGCCTCCAACCTGGCGGGCGGCCTGGTGGTCATCAACATCGTGGGAGAGGACCGGGACATCCTGTTCTCCCAGAACTACGCCTGCGAGGACTGCGGCATCTCCATCGAGGAGCTGTCGCCCCGGATGTTCTCCTTCAACAACCCCTTCGGCGCCTGCCCTACCTGTACCGGCCTGGGCTCCCAGCTGAAGGTGGACCCCGACCTCATCATCCCCAACAAGGAGCTGTCCATTCTGGAGGGGGCCATCACCGCCTCCGGCTGGAACAACATCAAGGGGGATTCCATCTCCCGGATGTACTTTGACGCCCTGGCGAAAAAGTACGGCTTCAAGCTGACCACCCCGGTGAAGGACCTGCCGAAGGAGATCATGGACATCATTCTCTACGGCACCAAGGGGGAGAAGCTGAAGCTGACCTACGACCGGGCCAACGGCCAGGGCACCCTGATGCAGCCCTTTGAGGGCATCATCAACAACCTGGAGCGGCGTTACCGGGAGACCCAGTCCGACGCCATGCGCCGGGATCTGGAGGACTGCATGGGAGAACAGCCCTGCCCCGACTGCGGCGGCAAGCGGCTGCGGAAGGAGGCCCTGGCGGTCACCGTAGGCGGGCTGAACATCGATTCTTTCTGCCGGAAATCGGTGACCGAGGCCCTGAACTTCATCGACCATCTGGAGCTGTCGGAGCAGAAGATGCTGATCGCCGACCGGATCCTGAAGGAGATCAAGAACCGGCTGGGCTTCCTCCAGAGCGTGGGCCTGGAGTACCTGACCCTGAGCCGGGCCGCCGCCACCCTGTCCGGCGGCGAGAGCCAGCGCATCCGGCTGGCCACCCAGATCGGCTCCTCCCTGATGGGGGTGCTCTATATCCTGGACGAGCCCTCCATCGGCCTGCACCAGCGGGACAACGACAAGCTGCTGGCCACCCTGAAGCACCTGCGGGACCTGGGCAACACCCTGCTGGTGGTGGAGCACGACGAGGACACCATGCGCCAGGCCGACTATATCGTGGACATCGGCCCCGGGGCCGGAGTACACGGCGGCCGGGTGGTGGCCTGCGGCACCGCCGAGGAGATCATGAACACCCCCGGCTCCATCACCGGCGACTACCTGTCCGGCCGGAAGAAGATCCCGGTGCCCACCGAACGGCGGAAGGGCAACGGCCACTTCCTCACCGTCCGGGGCGCCGCGGAAAACAACCTGCAGAACGTGGACGTGTCCATCCCTCTGGGCACCTTCACCTGCGTCACCGGCGTGTCCGGCAGTGGAAAATCCTCCCTGGTGAACGAGATCCTCTATAAGCGGCTGGCCGCCGACCTGAACCGGGCCAAGACCCGCCCGGGCAAGCACAAGGCGCTGGAGGGGGAGGAGTATCTGGACAAGGTCATCGACATCGACCAGTCCCCCATCGGCCGTACCCCCCGGTCCAACCCGGCCACCTACACCGGACTGTTCAACGACATCCGGGACCTGTTCGCCTCCACCCCCGACGCCAAAGCCAGAGGCTACGGACCCGGCCGGTTCTCCTTCAACGTCCGGGGCGGCCGGTGTGAGGCCTGCCAGGGTGACGGCCTCATCAAGATCGAAATGCACTTTCTGCCCGACATCTATGTGCCCTGCGAGGTGTGCAAGGGCAAGCGGTACAACCGGGAGACCCTGGAGGTCCGCTACAAGGGCAAGAATATCTATGAGGTGCTGGACATGACGGTGGAGGAGGCCCTCCCCTTCTTCGAGCACCTGCCCCGTCTGTACAACAAGCTCCAGACCCTCTACGAGGTGGGCCTGAGCTATGTGAAGCTGGGCCAGCCCTCCACCGAGCTGTCCGGCGGCGAGGCCCAGCGGGTGAAGCTGGCCACCGAGCTGGCCAAACGCTCCACTGGCAAGACCATCTATATCCTGGACGAGCCCACCACCGGCCTCCACACCGCCGACGTCCACAAGCTGATCGAGGTTCTCCAGAAGCTGGTGGATGTGGGCAATACGGTGGTGGTCATCGAGCACAACCTGGACGTCATCAAGACCGCCGACCACATCATCGACCTGGGCCCCGAGGGCGGGTCGGGCGGCGGTACCATCGTGGCCACCGGCACCCCGGAAGAGGTGGCCGCCTGTCCGGAGAGCTATACCGGACAATATCTGAAACGGATGCTGTAACCGAAAGACCTGCTAACAAAAGTCAAGTAAAACTTTCAAAGGAAACGAGCAAAGGAAAAGGGTGCACCAAATTAAACCGCTGTGCATTTCAAAAAATGGCGGTCAGCCAGACAGTATAGAGCTGGGAAATCAGCCATGCTCCAGAGAATCCAGGTAGGCTTTCACAGAAGCGTAGTAGATGCGCAGGAACTTGTTGGCGGAGGCCATCATGTAGACACGGTAGGGCTTACCTTCAGAGCGTTTCTTGTTCATGAACTGGTAGACCGGCTCATCCATTGGAGCGCATTGCAGGAGGACCCCCATCACCAGAAAGAGCGTCCTTCGCAGTGAGGCAGATCCTCTCTTGGAAATGTTACGGCTACGGACATCCACTTGTCCAGATTGGTAAGGTGGGGCGTCAATGCCTGCAAAGGCCACCAGCGCTTTCTTGGAATGAAAACGGCGTACATCGCCAATTTCAGCTATGAGTTGGGGGCCGAGGGTTGGGCCAACACCAAACATCTCCATCACCACAGGATACTCCGGTAGAGAAACGGCCAGGGACTGCATCTCCTGCTTGAGAGCAGCTAACGCGGCGGAAGTTGCCCGGAGTTGGGAAACAGCCTGTTCTACCAAAAGTTTTGCCGTATCCGTTTTCGGCATGACACCGAAGTGTCCACATGCAGAGGCGTATATGTCCAGTGCCTTATCCTCGCTAAAATTGTAGCCGTGCTTTCTGCACCACTTCTGGTATTGGGTGGTAAAGGCCTTTTTAGACAAACCACAGACACACTCACAATGCCAAAAAGCGGCTACAAAATCCACCCACTTCTCGCTGCCATCGGCGCGGGGTGGACTGGTAAACAGGCGGTTTGCATCAGGGAAAGCGGTGTCCAGCAGGGAGATTAGGTTGTTCTTCAGCATGGTCCGTACTTTGGAATACTGCTGGTACTGCCGGTAGCAGGTCTTCAGCATGAGCCGGGTGTCCTCCTCCGGGACATATTTCGGTAGTGTGAGCCAGTGGTCAAGGCCGTAGTTGGCCAGTTTCACGGCGTCCTTCTTGTCAGTCTTGCCTCGTCTTAAACTGTTGTTCCCATAGTCATGCACCAGCATTGCATTGACTACGGAGACATAAAGTCCCGCGTCGTGGAGCAGCCAGGCCACCGGCGCGTGGTAATTACCCGTGGATTCCATCACCACACGGGTCTCACCGTCCAAACTTTTGAGCAGCCCTGCCAGTTCGTTCAGTTCATTGGCGGTGTGTCGCACTTCAAAGGGTGAAACCACCACCTCACCGAAGGGGCGCATGACGGCGATCATGCTTTTCCCTTTGGAAACATCGATGCCAACGCTGTTCATCCACATTCCTCCAATACTAAAGAATCTGCAACCGGAATCCATCTTTTCTCGTTGCCGATTCAATCTATTGGGTGACGCGAACTCCCCGGCATCCGGTGGCTCAACCTGCTGAAATCGAACGCTACAACAAGAGGATGGCTGACAGTCTTTCGTACGGACTTACAAGCCCAAGGAGTGAGTGGTCAGCCAGTTGCTCCTCTTATTGTAGCTTAGGCACGAGATGGAGGGAAAGCCGGACTGGCTGCCCGGCTTTCCTGTCCAAATTTATTGTAATAGNTGACAGTCTTTCGTACGGACTTACAAGCCCAAGGAGTGAGTGGTCAGCCAGTTGCTCCTCTTATTGTAGCTTAGGCACGAGATGGAGGGAAAGCCGGACTGGCTGCCCGGCTTTCCTGTCCAAATTTATTGTAATAGGAGTTTGAATCAAATGTCTCTCACTGTTGGAAGCAAGGGCAAGGCGGAGACCGTGGTCACGGAGCAGAACACCGCTAATGCCGTGGGCAGCGGCCTGGTGCCCGTGTTCGCCACCCCCTATATGATCGCGCTGATGGAGAACGCCGCCGTCAATGCGGTGCAGGCCCAGCTGGAGGAGGGCCAGGGCACCGTGGGCACCAAGCTGGACGTCACCCACGACGCCGCCACCCCCATCGGCCTGAAGGTGTGGGCGGAGGCGGAGCTCACCAACCTGGAGGGCAAGAAGCTGACCTTTGCCGTCAAGGCCTTTGATGAGACCGGCCCCATCGGCGGCGGCACCCATGAGCGGTTCATCATCACCGTGGACCGGTTCCTGGCCAAGGCGGAAGCCAAAAAGGGAGGCAACTGAGCCATGTCTATTGAAACCGGCCGGGCCTATCTGCGGGAGCGGGGCTACGAGGACCGCATCAGGGAGTTCGACGTGTCCAGCGCCACGGTGGAGCTGGCCGCCCAGGCGGTAGGCTGCGAGCCCGCCCACATCGCCAAGACCCTCTCCTTCGTCCACGAGGACGGGGCCATCCTCATCGTGTGCGCCGGGGACGCCAAGATCGACAACACCAAGTTCAAGGCACAGTTCCACCACAAGGCCACCATGCTCACCCCCGACCAGGTGGTGGAGTTCACCGGTCACACCATCGGCGGGGTATGCCCCTTTGCCATCACCCACCCCAACGTCACCACCTACCTGGACGTGTCCCTGAAACGGTTCGACGTCATTTACCCCGCGGCGGGCAACGCCGCCTCCGCCGTAAAGCTCAACTGCGACGAACTGGCCCAGCTGTCCAACAGCGCCGGCTGGATCGACGTGTGCAAGGGCTGGCAGTGATCTGCCCGGCCCCGGAAAGGAAGGTCTTACTATGAGAGACCGGCTGAAAAATCTCAGCGTCAGCTTTGTGCTGCTCTCCATTCTCTATATACTGCTAGGCCTGGTGCTGCTGATCTGGCCCGCCACCGTCATGGACGTTCTGTGCTACCTCACCGGCGGCATCCTGCTGCTGTACGGCGTGTTCGCCATCGTAGGCTTCTGCCGGGCGGAGGTGCGGACGGCAGGCAGCTTCCTCACCCTGCTGCTGGGCATCGTGGCCGCCGCTGTGGGAGCGGTGCTGCTGCTCCAGCCCGCCCTGTTCCAGAGCATTCTCACCGTGATCCTGGGGCTCTACATCCTCATCGACGGCCTGCTCAACCTGATGCGTGCCCTGGAGCTGCGGCGGATGGAGCACGGCGGCTGGACCATCTACCTGGTCCTCTCCCTCATCACGGTGGTGCTGGGACTGGTGGTGGTGTTCCGGCCCATACTGGCGGGCACCACGCTGGTACAGCTCATCGGCGCGTCCCTGCTCTACTCCGGCGCCGCCGACCTGTGGACCCTGTTCCAGCTCTCCCGCTGGACCAGAGAATACCGCAAGACCCACCCTGTTGAAGTGGACCCGGTAGATCCGGAATAAATCGATATAAGAAGGACCCCCTGATGCATCTGAACAGGTCCAGTAAAAACGGACAGTGACAAAAGGCCCCCTGATGTAGGAAAATAGACTACATCAGGGGGTCTTGTCATGGGAAAACGGAATTACACACACGTTCAAGTACTTCTGCCTGAAATCAAGGCAATGATAGCAGAGGGGAAAACCCAGCGGGAAGTTGCAGAATACTACGGCTTTCAGGATAAGCAGGTGGTAAAAAGGCTGCTTAAGCGTGAGCGAAGAAAAGAACGCAAATTGGAAGCCGGCATTCTCCCGCGGCCCAAAGGACGGCCGAGGAAAGGCGCCGCACCAAAAGACATTGTGTCAGAGCAGGCCTATGAAATCCAGCGGCTTCGTATGGAGAATAAGCTGCTGCGGGATTTTCTGTGCTTCACAGGAAGGAAGTGAGGGCAAGGGTAAAATACCATGTCATATATCGTCACAGAACTGAGTATCCAGTGGCAGTCATGTGTAAATTTTTTGGAGTATCCAGAAGCGGCTACTACGCCTTTGTCCATCGCCTGGGCAGACCAGAAAAGGATGCCACTCTTGCGGAAATGCTTGCACGGCAGCGGCAACGCACCTTGCGTACCTACGGGTACCGGCGGATGTGGATATGGCTGAAAAGTCAGAATATTTTCTGTAATCCCAAAACTGTGCTGCGAATTATGAAAAAGTACGATCTGCTGTCTGAAATCCGCCGCCGCAGGAAATGGCAGCAAATGGGGCAGCAGGTTCACAGGTACAAAAATCTGCTCAACCGGCAGTTTTATGCGGACAAGCCCAACAGCAAATGGGTAACGGACATCTCCTATATCCACACCAACCAGGGCGTACTGTACCTGTCCATGATCCGGGACCTCTATGACAATAGCATTGTAGCTTACAAAACCGGGACAGAACAAACTGTGAATCTGGTTTTGGACACGATTCGTCTGGCCATGAAGCGAGAGAAAAAGAGGGTCGCTGCAGAGTTGCAGCTCCACAGCGACCAGGGTGCTCAGTACGCCTCACAAGCATATTTTGAGCTGACTCAAACATACGGCATTACGCCGTCTATGTCAAGATGCGGAAACCCTTATGACAATGCCATGGCAGAGAATTTTTTCTCTATCCTCAAAACAGAATGTATTTACCGACACAAACCTGCCTCTTTCTCTGAGGCTAACGAGATGATTGACCGTTACATCCATTTTTACAACCATGAGCGCATCCAGTTGAAAACTGGAGAGGCGCCGCTTGCGCGACGCCTCTCCTCCTAAAACTTCATATTTCCTACCAGGGCTCTTTTTTGTACTGTCCGCACAATCTGGGGCAGTTCACATCTGCATCAGGGGGTCCTTCTGCTTTGCCTTACTGGGCCACAACCACACGGATCTTGCCGCCCTCCTCGGGGGAGCGGTCATAGTACACCGTCAGGTTGTTGGAGAAGGCCAGGGCCAGCTTCAGGGCCTCCTTGCCGTCTCCGTTCTGCACCTGATACCACTCGCCGGTGGCCTTGTTGTAGCACTCCACATTGGTCGCCACGGGAATGACCATGAAATTGGTGGTGAGGGTCATGGTGTTCAGATCGAACTGGGACCGCTGTACGCCCTTGACCTCCTGGAGGGGCATAAACCCGCCTACCTTGGTCTGACCGCCCAGCTTATCCAGCGAGGGGGCCACGCCGCCCATGATACCGTTCTTCAGGCCGTCTATATAGTAGGTGACAAACTCCTGCTCGCCGCCGCTGTTGCGGATCTTAACACTGTCATAGGTCACATCTCCGTCCGGGTCCGCCCGCTTGTAGAGGATCTCGCCGTAGAGATACCGGTCTCCGGTGACGTCGTTGAGCACCAGCTTATCCGCTCGTCCGGCCCAGTCGTAGCCCACGTAGGGGATCTTGGAGGCGGGAATGGTGTGCATGGTGATGTCGCTGCGCTGGATCTCCACCAGGGTGCCATTGCCCACCTGCTCAAAGAACCGGGCGCTGGGAGAGAGCTCCTTGCTGCCCATCTTTCCGGTCTCCAGGTTCAGGGCGGCGGGGGCGCCGCTGCCGGTCACCTTGCTCAGAGAGAGGTAGCCCTTCTTGTAGGAGGAGACCGTCACCAGCCGGCCGTTGAGCAGCTGGGCGGCGGATTCGCTCATGGTGGTCTTTCCGGTGAGTGTAAGCAGGCCATCCAGCAGCACAATGGAGACGCTGTCCTTGGATTCGACCTTGGCTACGCCCACTGCATTGGACTGGGCCACACTGGGAGACACCGCGCCCGCCACCTGTCCGGTGGTGGTAAGCAGGAAGGTGACCTTATCTCCCACCTTGAAGGCGGCCAGGTCGGAGACCGCGCTGGGCAGTACATCCAGGGTCACGCCCATCACGGTCACCTTGGAGGGAGCAGCCACATTGGGATAGGCGTCCTCATACAGACCGCTGAGCTTCAGGTCGGAAACAAACAGGGTATTGGAGGCCTTGTCGTAGGTTCCGACATCGTACTGCTGGATATCGCTGACCTGAGCGGGAGCACCGTTCTTGTAAATGGCGGGGGACTTACCGCCGGTGATGATGGTGAAGGGGTTGCCGGTGCCGGTGGGCTTGTTCTTGACTACCATCACGTTGTCATCGCCGGCCGCGGCCTTGCCGGAGGTCAGGTAGATGTAGTCCAGCTTGCCGGAGCCGTTGTAGGCCAGTACCAGGGTGGTACCGGTACGCAGGCCGGTCCACTCAGCCTCGTAGGTGGTGGAGTCCGCACTGTCGCTGCGATACACCGGAGTGTTCAGGGTCACGGAGATCTTATCTCCTCCCACCACAGGGATGGAGTTGGCCTCCGGGCTGCCCATGATGGTGACGCTGCGGAAGGTGGCGCTCTCCTCCGGCAGGATGGCCAGCAGCTTCTTGTTCTTGTCCAGCACGATCCGGCCCTTGGTACCGCACAGCTCGCTGCCGAACGTGGTGCGGTCGGTCTTGTAGGTGCCGGAGGTGGTGAGCACCGAGCCGGTGGTGCCGTCCTCGGCGGTGGCGTCGGTGGACAGCACGATGACGTTGTCCTCCAGGCTGCCGCCCAGGTTGCCCAGGTAAATGCTCTCGCTGTCCTTGGGGCTGGTGAACAGCAGGTTGTAGAACAGGATGGCGGCCTGCCCTCTGGTGATGGTGGAGGCGCCGGACAGGCTCAGCCCGTCGGCCAGACCGGAGGAGATGGCCAGACCCACATAGCCGTCATACCAGTTGGCTCCGGAGGCCACGTCCTGGTCGCCGTAGCCCAGCACCCGCATGAGCATGGTGACCGCCTCGCCGTAGGTGATGGCCCGGTTGGGCTGGAAGCTGCCGTCCCCCACGCCCATAATGAGCCGGGTACCGGCGCTTCCCGCCTCACCGCCGGTGCCGCCGATGGTGATGGAGGCCGCCAGGTTCACATAGCCTCTGGCCCAGTGCTCCGGACCCACGTCGGTAAAGATGGTGCGGTTGCGCTGGGCAGGTTCCTCATTCCCCCGGCCCAGGATCTCCACCACCATTTTGCAGAACTCCGCCCGGGTCAGGGTACCGCTCGGATTAAAGGCGGTGCCGCCGGTGCCGTCCACCACGCCCAGCACCCGCAGGGTCTCCGCGGCGTTGGCGGTGGTGGAATCCTGGATGTCGGTGAAGGCGGAGCCCCCGGCCGCCGAGGCGGGGGCCAGGGTGACCAGCCCCGCCAGCAGGGCGGCGGCCAGCAGCCCGGAAATCAAACGTTTCACTCTCATAGTCTCTCTCCTTTATTCCGCCCGCAGGGCGTCCACCGGCTGGAGGCCGGATGCTTTGATGGCGGGGTAAAGTCCAAAACCGATGCCCAGGGCCACCGAGATGAGGAAGGCACCAACGGTGATGCCCGGGCTTGGCAACAGGATCAAATTGAAGGACGCTTTCCCCACGATCAGGGTACCGATATAGCCTACGGCGATACCAAAGATGCCGCCGATGCCGCAGATCATACAGGCCTCAATGAGGAACTGGGCGATGATGCTCTTCCGCTCGGCGCCGATGGCCTTGCGGATGCCGATCTCCCGGGTGCGCTCGGTGACGGTGACCAGCATGATGTTCATAATGCCGATGCCGCCCACCGCCAGGGAGATGGCGGCGATGCCGCCCAGGAAGCGCTGCTGCAACTTGATCTGCTCGTCGCCCTCCTCCTGCCACTGGTTGGGGGTGCCCACATAGCCGCTGCCCTGGCCCAGCAGGCTGTCCAGGTAGCCCTGCAGCAGGCCCACGCCCATCTTGGTGGCCTGGGCGTCCCTTGCCTTGGCCACAAAGGTGTCCATCTGGGTAGATTTGTTCAGCACCCGGTTTGCGGTGTAGGGCAGGACGATGTAGCGATCCATGCCGGACAGGTTGTTGGGGTCCTTTTCCTGGTAGACCCCCACCACCTCAAAGGGTACGCCGTTGATGGTGATGTCCCGGCCGATGGGGTCGATGTAGTTGAACAGCAGTTCCGCGATCTTGGAGCCCAGCACGCACACCTGGTTGTACCGCTCCACATCCAGGTAGGCGATGTCCCGGCCCTTGGCTACGGTGAAGTTGTTGCACAGAGAAAAGTCCTGGTTGCCCATCATCACCTGGGGGCTCTCCTCCCAGGGGCTGTTGTAGTTGTCCAGGGTCTTGGCGCCGTATTTGACCACGGTCTGGTTGTACATCTGCACCACCGGGGTGAAGCCCACGATGTACTCATCCAGCTCCTTGCAGTAGTCGTACAGCTCATCGGAAATGCCCTTGCTGTCCCAGCTGTAGGCGTTGATGTTGATGACGTTGCTGCCCAGGCTCTCATAGTAGGCCCGCATCTGCTGGTTCTGGCCCTCGGCGTAGGACACCAGGATAATGACCGCCGCCAGGCCGATGATGACGCCCAGCATGGTGAGAGCGGAGCGGGCCTTTTTGGCCGCAATGGATTTGATGGCGATCTTGAAGGCCTGCGTCAGATTCACGAAAAGGCCCCCTCTCTGTCTCCGTCGTAGAGGATGTGCCCGTCGGAGATTCGGATAACCCGCTCGGCAGTAGCGGCGATGCCGTTGTCATGGGTAATGAGGATAACGGTGGTGCCCTCCTCATGGAGCCCGTGGAGGATCTCCAGCACGTGCCGGCCGGTTTTGGAGTCCAGGGCGCCGGTTGGCTCGTCGGCCATGATGATGGGGGGCTGGGTGGCGATGGCCCGTGCTATGGCCACCCGCTGCTGCTGGCCGCCGGACATCTCGCTGGGCTTGTGGTCCGCCCGGTCGGCCAGGCCCACCCGCTCCAGAGCGGCCTCCACCCGGTCGGCCCGCCTGGATGCGGGCACCCCCTGGTAGATCAGGGGGAGCTCCACGTTCTCCCAGGCGTTGAGGGCCGGGATCAGGTTGAAGCCCTGGAAGATAAAGCCGATCTGCTTGTTGCGGATGTGGGCCAGCTGCCGGTCGGAGAGTTCGGTGACGTCCACCCCGTCCAGGTGGTAGTCCCCGTAGGTGGGGATGTCCAGGCAGCCCAGAATGTTCATCAGAGTGGACTTGCCGGAGCCGGACTGGCCGATGATGGCCACGAATTCCCGCCGGTCGATCTCCAGAGAGACCCCGTCCAGGGCCCGCACCTCGCTCTCCTCCCCCTCATGATAGATCTTAAAGAGGTTTTTTACATCAATGAGCATGATTCCGCCCTCTTAATACATCTGGTTGGGGTCCTGATAGCCCAGGAATACCACCTGGCCCTGGGACAGGCCCCGGACGATCTCCACCTGGGAGTTGTCGTTCAGGCCGATGGTCACCGGCACCGCCCAAAAGCCCTCGGGCTGCTCCCAGGCAGGATCGGGCTCCAGAATGGCGTTGACCGGAGGCTCGTCGGACTGGACCCAGACAATAGCGCTGGGGCTGTCTCCGGTGCCGCCCGCGGTGCCCATACCGGCGTCCATACCCCCGTCCATCCCCGGCGCGGGCATGGCCACCGCCATCAGGCGTCTGGCAAAGGCGCCGCCGGTATAGCGCTGCGCCACCGCCATGTCGCCGTCGCTTGCGATGGAGCCGCCATCCGCAGGCAGCATGTCGCCGTCTGTCATGCCGTCCTCGGGCAGCATATCGCCGTCGGTCATGCCATCCTCGGGCAGCATATCGCCGTCCGTCATGCCGTCCGTCATGCCGTCCGCATCGCCGTACATGTCTCCGTCCTCCGACGGGGCGGCATCCAGGGTGTCCGGCAGGGTCACATTGTCAAAGCTGACGTATTTCACCGCCTGGATGGGCACCACCAGACAGTTGTCCGATTCGCTGGCTACGAAGGAGTAGCTGACATAAGTACCGGGGATCATGGAGCCGTCGAAGTTATCCACCGTCACCACCGCGGGGACGCTGGCCACGCCGTTCTCGCCGGAGGCGGTCATGGACACGCTCTCCACCACGCCCATATAGGGGGTGCCGTACTGGTCGATGTTGACCATCATGCCGGTCTTGATGTAGCGGGCGTTGCGCTCATCCACGCTGATCTCAATGATCATCTGGGCGGTATCGGCAATGGTGATGCCCTGGCCGCTCTGGACATCCGCCCCCTCCTGGAGGCTGCAGGACAGGACAGTGCCGGAGATGGGGGCGGTGGCGTTGTACTTGCCCAGCTCGTCATTGGCCGTCTTCAGCTTCTCCTGAGCGGCCTTCAGGGCCTCCTCCTTCTGGGAGATCTCATCGTCGGTGTTCTTGGCGCCCAGCTTGACCATGACCTGTCCCGCCTTCACGTCGGCGTAGTTCATCAGGCTGAACTGCTCCACCGGGCCGGAGGCCTTGGCCTTTACCACCGTGGTCTCATAGAACTCCAGCTTGCCGTTCTGATAGGCGTAGATGGGGCTGCCGTCGGCCGCGGTAAGGGCGGCGGAGGCCTCCATCCCCTCGGTGAGGGTGCCCGGATTGTCCAGTACAAAGACCACCTCAAAGTGGGTGGCTCCCTCGGGGGAGACAAAGCGGACCTTGTTGATCTTCTCCACCGTGCCGGTGCGGGAATCCATGATGGAGGGGATGGAGATCTGGGCGGTCTGCCCCACCTTGATCTGCCCCTCATAGGCGTAGCTGTAGTAGAGGGACAGACGCAGCTTGGTGTCGTTGACGATGGTGGCGATGGTGTCCCCCTCGTTGACGGTATCGCCCACCTTCAGGTCGGCCACATCCCGCAGGTTGCCGCTGTGGGGCGCCTTGACAGTGAGCTCGGCGATCTTGTCGTACACCGACTGCAGGTCCTTCTGGGCGTTGTCCACCGTCTCCTGGGCGGCGGTCACCGCCTCCCGGGCGGTGGTGTCGTCCATCTTGTAGAGCTGCTGGCCCTCAGTGACCTGGTCGCCCTCGTGGACATACAGCTCCAGAATAGTACCGCTGCCTGGGGTAACGCTGGCAGAGTTGCGGGCCTTGGTCATACCGGAGCCCTCCACCGTAGCCTGGATGGACCCGTATTCCACGGTACCCGTCATGACCTCACCCTTGTCGCCGGTCTCACGGAATACGAAGTACCACAGAACCACAGCCACCGCTATGATGACTGCGGCCAGAATCAGGAGCCCCGCGATCATCTTACCCTTTCCGCGGTGCTTCTTCTTGGGCCCCTTGGGGACAGCGGGCGTGCTGCCGCCGGCCTGCGGGACCTGCTCCATCACGGGCGTCTGCTGTTGAGCCATGTCGATATCCTCCTTGTTTTACAATGACCTCAGCTTGATTTTATCACAGTGGGCACCGGTTAGATTTACAAACCAATGACAAGTTCTTAAGGAAACCTTAAATTTTTTTGCCTGCCCTTTAGACGGGCAATCTCGGCAAAAAGTTTCCAATCTCACCCAAAAATGTTTCCACACGATCTGACAAAAAGCCCCCGCCGCATTTGAACTGCCCCAGATTGTGCGGACAGTACAAAAAAGAGCCCTGGTAGGAAAGATGAAGTTTTAGGAGGAGAGGCGTCGCGCAAGCGGCGCCTCTCCAGTTTTCAACTGGATGCGCTCATGCTTGTAAAACTGGATGTAACGGTCAATCATCTCGTTAGCCTCAGAGAAAGAGGCAGGTTTGTGTCGGTAAATACATTCTGTTTTGAGGATAGAGAAAAAATTCTCTGCCATGGCATTGTCATAAGGGTTTCCGCATCTTGACATAGACGGCGTAATGCCGTATGTTTGAGTCAGCTCAAAATATGCTTGTGAGGCGTACTGAGCACCCTGGTCGCTGTGGAGTTGCAGCTCCGCAGCGACCTTCTTTTTCTCTCGCCTCATGGCAAGATGAATGGTGTCCAGAACCAGATTCACCGTTTGTTCCGTTCCGGTTTTGTAGGCCACAATGCTGTTGTCATAGAGATCCCGGATCATGGACAGGTATAGTACGCCCTGGTTGGTGTGGATATAGGAGATGTCCGTTACCCATTTGCTGTTGGGCTTGTCCGCATAAAACTGCCGGTTGAGAAGATTTTTGTACCTGTGAACCTGCTGCCCCATTTGCTGCCATTTCCTGCGGCGGCGGATTTCAGACAGCAGATCGTACTTTTTCATAATTCGCAGCACAGTTTTGGGATTACAGAAAATATTCTGACTTTTCAGCCATATCCACATCCGCCGGTACCCGTAGGTACGCAAGGTGCGTTCCCGCTGCCGTGCAATCATTTCCGCAAGAGTGGCATCCTTTTCTGGTCTGCCCAGGCGATAGACAAAGGCGTAGTAGCCGCTTCTGGATACTACAAAGAATTTACACATGACTGCCACTGGATGCTCGGTTCTGTGACGATATATGACATGGTATTTTACCCTTGCCCTCACTTCCTTCCTGTGAAGCACAGAAAATCCTGCAGCAGCTTATTCTCCATACGAAGCCGCTGGATTTCATAGGCCTGCTCTGACACAATGTCTCTTGGTGCGACGCCTTTCCTCGGCCGTCCTTTGGGCCGCGGGAGAATGCCGGCTTCCAACTTGCGTTCTTTTCTTCGCTCACGCTTAAGCAGCCTTTTTACCACCTGTTTATCCTGAAAGCCGTAGTATTCTGCAACTTCCCGCTGGGTTTTCCCCTCTGCTATCATTGCCTTGATTTCAGGCAGAAGTACTTGAACGTGTGTGTAATTTCGTTTTCCCATGACAAGACCCCCTGATGTAGTCTATTTTCCTACATCAGGGGGTCTTTTGTCACTGTCCGTTTTTACTGGACCTGTTCAATTCTGTGATGCGGCGGGGGCTTTCTTTCCTTTTTCTCGTTTGATCCGTTACTTTTTCAGGCTCTCCGCCCAGGCGGCATACTTGGCCACCTTCTCGTCGCACTCGGACTTGGAGGCGCCGTTGGCCAGGATGTAGACCTTGACCTTGGGCTCGGTGCCGGAGGGCCGGACGATGAGGCTGGTGCCGTCGGCCATCTCGTAGCGCAGCACGTTGGAGCCGGAGAGCTCCATGGTGCCCTTGCTGCCGTCCGCCACGGTGACCACAGAGCCGTCCTGATAATCCTTCTGCTGAAGCACGCCCACGCCGGCGATCTCCACCGGGGGCTTGGACCGCAGATTGGCCATCAGGTCCGCCATCTTCTTCAGGCCGTCCAGGCCGGGCATCACCAGGTTCAGGGTCTTCTCGCCGTAGAAGCCGTACTTCTCATAGCACTTCTGGAGGGCGTCGTACAGGGTCATGCCCTGTCCGGCGTACCAAGCCGCCATCTCGGTGAGGGCCAGGGAGGCAGTGACGGCGTCCTTGTCCCGGACATAGTCGCCCAGCATATAGCCGTAGCTCTCCTCGTAGGCGAAGATCACCTTGCCCTCCCCGGCGTTCTCCAGCTTGTCCTTCTTCTCCGCCAGGAACTTGAAGCCGGTGAAGGTATCATAGCACTTCAGGCCGTTGGTCTCGGCCACCTTACGGGCCATCTCGGTGGTGACGATGGTCTTGAGGGCCACGGGATTGGCGGGCATCTTGCCGGTGCGGTTCTTGGCGCCGATCAGGTAGTCCAGCAGCAGCACGCCGGTCTGGTTGCCCGAAATGGTGATGTACTCGCCCTGATCGTTGCGCACCATGATGCCCACACGGTCGGCGTCGGGGTCGGAGCCCAGGATGAAGTCGGCTCCCTCCTTCTTGGCCAGGTCCACCGCCAGATAGAAGCCCTCGGGGTTCTCCGGGTTGGGAGAGACCACAGTGGGGAAGTTGCCGTCCACCACCATCTGCTCGGGCACGCAGATCACGTGCTTCATGCCCAGACGCCTGAGGGCCTCGGGGATCAGCTTGTAGCCGGTGCCGTGGAAGGGGGTGTACACCATCTTGAAGGTGTCGGCCACCTTCTCCACGGCGGCCTCGTCATTGACCTGGCCCATCACGTTGGCCAGGAACTTCTCGTCGGTCTCCGCCCCCATCAGGGTGATCATGCCGCTCTTCAGAGCCTCGTCATAGTCCATCCGCTGGATGGAGTCGAACATGTCCAGCTCCTCCATCTTCTTGGCGATGGCGGAGGCGTGGTGGGGGGGCAGCTGCGCGCCGTCCTGCCAGTAGACCTTATAGCCGTTGTACTCCTTGGGATTGTGGCTGGCGGTGACATTGACGCCGGCGATGCAGTGGTACTCCCGCACGGCGAAGGACACCTCGGGGGTGGGGCGCAGGGATTCAAACAGGCGCACCTTGATGCCGTTGCCCGCCATGACGCAGGCGGTCTCCTTAGCGAAGGCGTCGGAGTTGTTGCGGCAGTCAAAGCACACCGCCACGCCCCGCTCCATGGCTTCTGGCCCCTCGGCCTTGATGACCTCGGCAAAGGCCTGGGTGGCGTGCCGGATCACATGAATATTCATCTGGTGCAGGCCCACACACATGGTGCCCCGCAGACCGGCGGTACCGAACTCCAGGGGGGCGAAGAAGCGGCTCTCGATCTCCTTCTCGTCGCCGGAGATGGAGCGGAGCTCGTCCTTTTCCGCCTCGCTGAGGGCGGGACTGTTGAGCCATTTTTCATATACGTCACGATAGGACATGGGAATTACCTCCAATACCTCAATTTCACAGATCAGCGCATTGCTGCTTTGGTTATTATAGCACAAAGCCTCCCGCATATCCACCCTGTCTTCCGGCATTTCGCAGGCAACTGTGAAATTTTCCCTGTTTTTACTTGTGGTACCCGGAGCCCTCCTGGATCTTGAAGCAGCGGTAGATCTGCTCCAGCAGCATGACCCTGGCCAGGTGGTGGGGGAAGGTCATGGGGGACATGGACAGCTTCAGCTTGGCCTGGGCCTTGAGGGAGGGGTGCATGCCATAGGAGGAGCCGATGAGAAAGACCAGGCTGCCGGTACCCCCTGCCGACCACTGCTCCAGCCTGGCCGCCAGCTTCTCGCTGGAGAGGAGGGTCCCCTCCACACACAGGGCGATGACCGCCGCCCCTTTGGGGATCTTACCCCGGACGGCCTGGGCCTCCTTCTCCAGGGCGGCATCGATCTGGGCCTGGGAGGGGTTCTGGGGCAGCCGCTCCTCGGGCAGTTCGGTGAGCTGGAGCTTGCAGTAGGCGCCCAGCCGCTTGACGTACTCCGCCGCGGCGTCGGTGTAGAACTTCTCCTTCAGCTTGCCCACGCAGATGATATGTACGCCGATCCCCTTCATATGTAATACCGCTCCCCGATCTCCGCCCGGGGCGCCACCGCCAGGGTCACGTCCCGGCCGATCTGAGCGCCCCGCCCCTCCAGGGTGGAGCGCACCACGTCATAGGCCCGCTGGGGGGTGTTGTTTTCCCGGGAAAGGTGGGCCAACACCACGGTGCGGGCGCCCCCCTCCACCGCCTGCCACACCAGCTCGGCTCCATCCTCGTTGGACAGGTGGCCGTGGTCCCCCAGAATGCGGCTCTTCAAAAAGTAGGGGTAGGGCCCGGACTGGAGCCACTCCACATCGTGGTTGGCCTCGGCCACCAGCAGCTCCGCACCCCGGATGCCGTCGGACACCGCCGGGGTCACCTGGCCCAGGTCGGTGACCACCGCCGCCTTCCTGCCGCCGGCGCTGAGGGCGTAGCCGTTGCTCTCGGCGGCATCGTGGGAGGTGGGAAAGGTCTCCACGTCGATGCCTCCCAGGGAAAAGCTGTCCCCCGGCGTAAAGGTGTGAAGCAGGTCCTCCAGGAAGGGGATCCGGTAGCTCAGCTGCCGGGCGGTGCCCCGGCTGGCGTACACCGGCACCGCCAGCTGCTTGGTCATGGTGGCCAGACCGGCGATGTGGTCGGTGTGCTCATGGGTCACCAGCACGCCGGCCAGCTCTTTGGGGTCTACCCCCAGGGCTTTCAGAGAATTGGTGATCCGCCGGCAGGAGATGCCCGCATCCACCAGGATATGGGTGGCCCCGTCGCTCACCAGCAGGCAGTTGCCGCTGGAGCCGCTGGCCAGGGTACATAGTTCCAGCACAAGATCGCTCCTTTTTACGCAAAACAGGCGGGGGAAAGGCCCCCGCCTGAAGCATGTCATTCAGATGAATCAGCCCACCTGGGCCTGTTTGTCCTCATCGGGGGTGACTACCACCCGGATGTCCGCCCCCACGCCGGAGAGCTTGCGGACGATATCCTCATAGCCCCGCTCGATGTGGTGGATGCAGCCGATCTCGGTGGTGCCGCGGGCGGCCAGCCCGGCGATGACCATGGCGGCCCCGGCCCGCAGGTCGCAGGCCTGGATGCGGGCACCGGTCAGGTGGTCCACGCCCTCAATGACGGCGATCTTGCCGTCCACCTGGATCTGGGCGCCCATCCGCCGGAACTCATCCACATAGCGGTAGCGGTTGTCCCACACGCCCTCGGTGAGCACGCTGGTGCCCTCCGCCAGGCAGAGCACGGCGGCAATCTGGGGCTGCATGTCCGTGGGGAAGCCGGGATAGGGCAGGGTCTTGACGTTGGTGCGGGTCAGCTTGCCGGTGCGGCGCACCAGAACGGCGTCGTCCCGCTCCTCCACCTCCACGCCCATCTCCAGCAGCTTGGCGGTGATGCACTCCAGATGCTTGGGGATCACGTTCTTGATCAGGACCTCTCCCCCGGCGGCGGCCACGGCGGCCATGTAGGTGCCTGCCTCGATCTGGTCGGGGATGATGGAGTAGGTGCCGCCGGTCAGGCGGTCCACGCCCCGGATCTTGATGACGTCGGTGCCGGCGCCCATGATATCGGCCCCCATGGAGTTGAGGAAGTTGGCCAGATCCACGATATGGGGCTCCTTGGCGGCGTTCTCAATGACGGTCAGGCCGTCGGCCAGCACGGCGGCCAGCATGATGTTCATAGTGGCGCCAACAGACACGATATCCAGATAGATGTGGGTGCCCTGCATCCGGCCCTTTTCCGCCCGGGCATGGATAAAGCCGCCCCGGACGTCCACCTCGGCCCCCATAGCCACAAAGCCCTTGATGTGCTGGTCGATGGGACGACCGCCGAAATCGCAGCCGCCCGGAGGGGGCACCTCAGCAGAGCCGAACCGGCCCAGCAGTGCGCCAATCAGATAATAAGAGGCCCGGATCTTGCGGGCCAGCTCCTCCGGCACCCGGGCATTGCGGATGTGGGAGCAATCCACGTCCACCGTGGTGCGGTTGACGGTGCGCACATCGGCGCCCAGCTCCTGGAGGATGTTGAGGATCAGCGTCACATCGCTGATCTGGGGAATATTTTCAATGCGGCAGCTACCGTCCACCAGCAGGGCGGCGGGAATGATAGCGACAGCGGCGTTTTTCGCGCCGCTGATGTCGATCTCACCGTACAGCGGTTTACCGCCGTGAATCACATACTTTGTCAAAGCAACAACCCTCTATTCCTTCCGCCGGAAGGGATTCCGACCTTCCGGGGTATCCAAGGGCCGGCCAGCAGGCGGCCCGGTAAACACATAACGGATCGGCACACGAAAGTTCAGTGCGCTCCTATACGCGTACATTATAACACAGATCTTTGTAAAATCAAACCTAATTCTTTCTCCGCTTTTTCTACCCTCAGCCTTTCCGTTTTTTATGCGTTTTATACAGATGAGGACGGGGCGCAGAGCCTGCGCCCCGTCCTCCCTGATCGGAATTTTTTTACTGGAGCAGCAGCCGGCAGAAGCTCTCCACGTCCATGCCCCGGAAGCAGCGCTCCAGCGCCGTATCCGCCAGCCGGCGGCGCAGGGCCTCCTCCTCCAGCGGACAGCCCAACAGCTGTTCCGCCAGCTTCTCCGGCTCCTCCATGCTGAAGTAGTCGCCGTAAAAGTGCAGGGTCCTGATAGCCCCCCGCTCCACATCCATGTGGACCTCCAGCTGCCCGCAGCCCTCGATCCGCCGTTTCTTGATGATCTGGCAGGGGGGCGAAGCGCCGAAGTTCCAGTCCCAGGTGCTGTAAAGGGTTGCCCGCAGGCGCTCCGTCTCCGCCTTCTGCTCCTCAGTCAGCTCCAGCCGCTCCATGGGATACATCTCCCACAGGGCCTGCCGCAGCCGGGCCAGAAACTCCGGCGTGGGCAGGTCCTCCTTCACATAGGGCCGCACATTGGTGACCCGGCTGCGCACCGACTGGAGGCCCTTGGAGGTGATCTTGTCCTCCGGCACCCGCAGGGCCCGGCCCACCACGCTCAGATCGGAGTCGTAGAGGATGGTGCCGTGGTGCATCACCCGGCCGTGCTTCACATACTGGGAATTGCCCGAAAATTTCTTGCCGTCTATGGTCATGTCGTTGCGGCCGCTGATCTCAGCGGTCACCCCCAGGCCGGCCAGGGCCGCCGCCACCGGCCGGCAGAAGGCGGAAAAGTCCATCCCCGCCCCCTCATGGGGGGCGATGAAGGTAAAGTTCACATTGCCCAGGTCGTGGTACACCGCGCCGCCGCCGGACAGCCGCCGGGCCACCCGGATCTGATGCTCCTCCACGTAGGCCATGTTGACCTCCTGGAGGGTGTTCTGGTGCTTGCCCACCACGATGGTGTTGTCGTTCTGCCAGAGCATGCAGCAGGTCTCCTGCTGGCCCGGGCCGTCAAAGACCACCTGCTCCAGGGCCAGGTTGTAGTAGGGGTCGGTGCTGGTGCTTTCCAGATAGAGCATGGCGCTTACCCCAGTTTTTCCGCCCACTCCGCCTCGCGGAAGCCCGTCAGGACGAAATCGTCCCCCACCAGGAGGGGCCGCTTGACCAGCATGCCGTCGGTGGCCAGCAGGGCGATCTGCTCCTCCTCGCTCATGCCGGGCAGCTTGTCCTTCAGGCCCAGGGCCTTGTACTGCAGGCCGCTGGTATTGAAGAACCGCTTCAGGGGCAGGCCGCTGAGCTGATGCCACTGCCGCAGCTCCTCCGCGGTGGGCCGCTCCTCCTTGATGTTCCGCACCTGGACCTGGATACCTTTGTCCTCCAGCCAGGCCAGGGCTTTTTTACAGGTACTGCACTTGGGATAGCAGAGAGCCAGCATAAAAATCTCCTCTTTCTATGTTATTTGGTCTCACAGCATGGCGTAGAGCAGCTTGGCCACTTCGCCCCGGGTCAGCAAACCGGTGGGACGGATCTGGCCGTTACTGCCGGCCACCACGCCCTGGCCCACCAGGACCTTGGTGTATTCCGCAGCCCAGCCGGGTACCTGGGCGGCGTCGGTAAAGGCACTCAGGTCCGCCTGGGCGTAGCCCTTGGCCTGGGTGCGGCCCAGCAGGGTGATGGCCTCCGCCCGGGTGATGGTGGCGGTGGGGTTGGACATCAGGCCGCCGGCGCTCTCCGCGCCCTGGAGCAGGCCCAGGCTGTACATGGCCTTGATCTCATTGAGGGCCCAGCTGGGGATCTTGTCCTTGTCGGCAAAGGGCAGCTCCACCCCGCTGTACTGGGTCAGGTCCAGGTCCATCCAGTGGGCCACCATGGCAAAGAATTCCGCCCGGGTGATGTTCCGGTTGGGCTGGTACTGGGGCACGTCGCCGCCGGTGCCCTGAGAGATCCCCTGGTCGTAGAGGAAGGTGGCGTAGGGCTCGGCCCAGTGGCCGGTCATGTCCCCGAAGGGGGAGGTCCGCTGGGTGGACGGAGTCATGTCGGCGGAGGCCCGGGCCAGGTTGCCGCTGGCGTCGCTCACCGTGACGGTGGCCCGGTGGTAGCTGTTGTCGGCGGCGGGCAGGGTCGCGGTCAGGGTGCCGGCACTCTCGTTCCAGGTGAACTGGACGGCCGTACCGTCATAGGTCACGGACACATTGCCCTGGGCAATGGTCTGATCCACGTCGTCCTTCACCGTGGCGGTGAGCTGGGTGCCGCTGCGCTTGACGGTGACGGTGGGGGCGGCGGTATCCGCTACCTTCTCATTGGCGGTCACCATCTGGTCCAGCCAGACGGTGCCGTTCTGCTTGTCCTCACCTCCGCCGTAGACCACTGACAGCTCGGTGATGGAGCTGACGCCGTCGGGCAGCTGGACCATCACATACTTCCAGCCGGTGAAGTCCAGAGCGGTGAGCAGGAACTGCCCGGCGTTCTGGCCGTCGGCAGTGGCCATCAGGGTGTTGCCCGATCCGTCGCCGTACACCCACATACCGATCCAGCTCTCGCCGGAGGGGATGGTCAGGTTGGTGGTCAGAGAGGCTGCGCCGGTGGCTCCCGCCTGATAGGTGAGCTTCAGGCTCTGCTTCCCGTTGTGGACGTGGTCCAGCCCGGTCTCCGCCTGGGCGGAGGCGGTGGCGGTGGAGGCAAAGCCGCTCAGGCTCCCCTCAAAGCTCTCCAGGGTCTTGATGTGTCCCGCCACGCTCACCGGGATGGTCACCGACTTTCCGCCGGCGGAGACCACGATGCTGCCGCTGCCGCTCTTGGCGCTGGCGGTAAACAGGCCGTTCTGATCAACGGTGCCCACATCCCCCTGGACCGTCCAGGTAAAGCAGGTGTCCTGGGCCGTCAGGGACAGCTTGCGGTAGACCGCGCTGGCCTTCAGGTTCACCTGTCCGCCGGGGTTCAGGTTGAGGGACTTCACGGACGCGCCGGTGGATTCGTTGGTGATGCTGATGGAGTCCGGGGTCTTGACGGTGGTCAGGTAGGCGGTGCCGGAATAGGTGCCGTCGCTGGCGGTGACCTGGGAGAAGCCGCTCTCCGTTCCGGCGGTGTACAGTCCGCTTTCACTGACGGTGCCGCCGCCGCTGGTCACCGACCAGCTCACCGGATTGCCTGTGGTGGTGTAATAGGAGGTATCCAGTCCGGCGGCAGACAGCTGGACCTGGGCGCCGGAGAGGAGCATCTGGTCGCTGGGTGTCACATAGTAGCCCGCCAGCTGGCCGGTGGGCTGGAGAGTGGTGGTGAGGAAGATGGCGGTGCTGTTGGACCGCTGGGTGCCGTCGGAGGGCTTGTTCACCACCTGCATGCCGTTCTTGTCCGGATAGGTGACGCCGATGGTGGTGGAGCCGCCGCCGTCCATGCTGATGGCGTCCACACACCCCAGCTCCACCAGACGCTTGGCCACCTGGGTGAGGTTGGCCCCCACGCTGTAGCCGGGCTGGCTGCCGTCCATGGCGTAGAACACCAGAGTGCCGTCAGCCTTGATGCCGATGGCGGAGCAGGCGGTGCGGGAGGCGTCCAGGCCGGAGGCCACCTGACCGTTGGTGACGATCTTGTACACACCGCCCAGGGCCTCGGTGGCGGTGTTCCACCGCTCATCGGCGGCGGTGATGGAGAGGGTGACTGTGTCTCCCGCCTTCAGAGCCCGGAGGGCGGCCAGAGTATTGGCGTCATCCGAGGCGTTCATGGTGAGCACCGCCTTCCCCTCAGGAATGGCGATGGGCCCGGTGGATTCCAGCACCTGGTCCACGGTGTAGGTCACCGTCTTGCCGATGGTGGGCTCCAGGGCGGAGGTTCCGGTGCCGTCATCCACAGGGGTGAGCACCACGTCCACACCGGCCTGGGTGTTCTGGGTGGTGGAGGCAAAGTCGGAGGTGAGCAGGGTCAGCCCGCCCACGCCGTTCTTATTGACCTGCCGCACCTTATTGATGGCGCCGGTCAGGGGATAGCTCTTCCCGCCGAAGGTCACCTGGGTGGTCAGGCCGGTCTGGGCAATAAAGGCGCTGCCGTCGGTCTGGAAACCGATAGCCCAGGAGGTGGTGTAGTAGGGCGTGGCCCGCACCGCGCCGTTGGTGACCACCAGGCCGGTGGTGGCGCCGGTGGCCACCACATACCAGTCGCCGTTCAGGCCGGACACCACCCGCTTGCCCTGGCTCTCCAGGGTCTGGGCCATGCCGGACAGGGTGGCCTTGGAGAGGATCTTGTTCCCGTAGGCCACCGTGGGCACCACATTCTCATTGGGTGCATAGCTGACGTAGTACTCAGTACGCAGGTCGGAATAGGTGTCGCTCCAAAAAATATTCTTTCCCATGGTGGTTCCCTGGGAGATGGGCACGCTGCTCTTATGTACGTCCCAGCCCAGGGCGTTGGAGGCAGCTGCCGCCGTTACCGTCATCACCAGGGCCAACCCCAAGGCCGTGCCCCGCCGAACTATTTTCTTCATCGCGTTCCTCCTAAGTCGTATGCAGAAAGGTCCAATCTGCGCATTATGTTAACACAAAAGCCCCCGCTTGTAAACAAGCGGGGGCTATATCCCGAGAAATCGACAAAACCTTTTCGTCTGCGCGCAAAACGGGTCAGCGCTCCTGTTCCGACCCCGGCCTGCCCTGCTTGAGCCGGGGCAGGGTCTTTTCCAGGGTGGCTTCCTCCTGGATGGCCAGCAGCTCCCCAATGAGCTGGTTGGACACCAGAAAACCCTTGGGGGTCAGGTTCCAGCGCCGGTCGTGGCGCTCCGTCCAGCCCTGGCGCTCGTACTCCTCCAGCTTCTGCTCGATGGGGTCGAAGTTCATAAAGAACTCCCGCCGGTACTCCCACTCCTCAATGCCCCGGGTGGTGCGCAGCCGGAGCATCAGGTACTCGCTGCCCCGCTCCCGCTGGGGGATCAGGTCGGACTCGTCAATGACCGCGCCGCCTCCCAGCACACCGGAGATATACTTGTCCAGATCCCGGACAAAGGAGTACCGCCGTCCGCCGAAGTCGGAGTGGGCCCCCGGCCCGAATCCGATATAGGGCCGGCCCATCCAGTACTTCAGGTTATGCCGGGACTGGAAGCCCGGCTTGGCGAAGTTGGAAATCTCATACTGCTTGTATCCGGCCTTGGCCAGCCGGTCCACCATCCACAGGTACATATCCGCCTGGGCGTCGTCATCGGGCAGCTTCTCCCCCCGGATCACCCGGTCGTCCAGGGGGGTGCCCGGCTCCACCTTCAGGCCGTAGCAGCTCAGGTGCTCCGGCTCCAGGGCCAGCACCTGCTCCACCGTGTCCTGCCAGCCAGCCATGTCCTGCTGGGGCAGGCCGTAAATCAGGTCCAGGCTCAGGTTCTTGAATTTGGCCGCCCGGACGGCCTTCACCGCCTCCTTCACCTGCTCAAAATCGTGGGGCCGGTGGAGGCTGCGCAGTTCGCAGGGGTGGGCGGACTGGACCCCCAGGGAGATCCGGTTGGCTCCCGCCTTCCGCAGGGTCTGGAGCATCTTGAGATTCACACTGTCCGGGTTGCACTCCACAGTGATCTCGGCGTCCTTGGCCAGATCGAAGCGCTTGGCGATGGTGCGCAGCAGCTCTCTCAGCCGCTTTTCCCCAAAATAACTGGGGGTACCGCCGCCGAAGTACACCGTGTCCACCTGATTGCCTCTGGTCAGAGGTCCGGTCTCCTTCATATGGGCGATCAGCGCCTTCAGGTAGTCGTCCATCCTGTCCTCTCGTCCGGCCAGGGAGTAAAAGTCGCAGTAGTCGCACTTACTGCGGCAGAAGGGGATGTGGACATATACGCCCAGTTTTTCCGCCATGGAAGCACCTCGATTCGCTGGAGCGGGCCGCGAGAGCGGCCCCTATCGTATAAGAGTTATTATACTACAAAATCCGCCGTTTGAAAAGCGGCACGGGCCATGCTATACTGGAAAAAAAGAGAAAGAGGGCGCGCCTATGGAGACGCAGGCCCCCCGCCGCCTGAGGCTCACCGTCACGCCGGAGCTGGCCGGGGAGAAAATCGACACTCTGCTCCGCCAGGAGCTCCACCTGTCGGGCACGGTGATCCGCCGGGTCAAATGGGTGGAGGACGGCATCCTGCTGGATGGGGTGCGGGCCATCACCGGCCAGCGGGCGGCGGCGGGCCAGGTGCTGTCGGTGCTGGTGTCCGACCCGGAGCCCAGGCTGGACATGATCCCCACCCCCGGGCCTCTGGATATCGTCTATGAGGACGGGGACATCCTGGTGGTCAGCAAGGCCCCCGGCCTGTCCGTCCACCCGGGACCGGGCCACTACGATGACACCCTGTGCAACCACATCGCCTGGTATTACCGGCAGTCCGGCCTTGCGGCGGACATCCACCTGGTCCACCGGCTGGACCGGGGCACCTCGGGGCTGATGGTGGTGGCCAAGCACCCCCACGCCCAGGAGCGGCTGAAATTGCAGCTCCACACCCCCGCCTTCCGCCGGATCTACCTGGCGGTGTGCGACGGGGTACCCCAGCCGTCGGAGGGAACGGTGGACGCCCCCATCGGGCAGGTGCCCGGCTCCCTCATCGCCCGGCAGGTGGACCCGGCCGGCCAGTGGGCCCGCACCAGATACCGGGTGCTGCACACCGTCAACGGCCGCAGCCTGGTGGAGCTGGAGCTGGACAGCGGCCGCACCCATCAGATCCGGGTCCATATGGCCTATCTGGGCTGCCCCCTCACCGGTGATTTTCTCTACGGCACGGAGGACAAGAGCCTCATCACCCGGCCCGCCCTCCACTCCGCCCGGCTCCACCTGACCCAGCCGGTCACCGGCGAGGCTCTGGAGTGGGAGAGCCCGCTGCCGGAGGACATGGCGGCCCTGCTGGTCTGAACTATACCCCCGTCAGGTCGAAGGGCGGGATGTAGTCCGCCTGAGCGGCCTCCACCCCCTGGGCAAAGCCCTCCAGCCCCAGGTCGGCCATATACTGCTCCGCCGCCCGGGCCTCCGAGGGGCGCACCCGCCGGTTGATCTCCGGGAATTCGCTCGCCCGTCCCCAGGGGATGTACTGGCTCATGAGGGAGAAGAGCACCGTCCCCGGCTCAAACTGCTCCCTGACCCAGTCCATCACCCGCTTGGCCTCCGCCAGCCTGCCGGGGAGGAGCAGGTGGCGGACGATGACCCCCCGCTTCAGCAGGCCGTTTTCATCATATTCGCAGGGCCCGGTCTGCCGCACCATCTCCAGAATGGCGGCCCGGGCCACTTCCGGGTAGTCCTCCGCCCCGGAGTACCGCTTTGCGTACTCCGGGGTGACGTACTTGCAGTCGGGCAGGTAGATCTGCACCTTGCCCTCCATGGCCCGGAGGATCTCCACCCGCTCGTAGCCGCCGGTGTTCCACACCACCGGCACCGGCAGCGGGTCCTTCAGCGCCTGGAGCACCACGTGGGCATAGTGGGTGGGATTGACCAGGTTGATGTTGTGGGCTCCCTGGTCAATGAGCGCAAAAAAGATCTCCCGCAGCCGGGAGACCGAAATGGCCTTGCCAAAGTCCCGGTGGCTGATCTGCTCATTCTGGCAGAACACGCACCCCAGGGAACAGCCGGAGAAAAATACCGTACCCGAGCCGTTTGTCCCGGAGACAGGCGGCTCTTCCCATTTGTGGAGGGCCGCCCGGGCCACCACCGGCACCTCAGGCATCCGGCACAGGCCGCGGCCCTCCGTCTCAGTCCGCAGCGCCCCGCACTGCCGGGGGCAGAGATTACAGATCATACCCGTTGTTCCTTTCCTGATACTCAGCGGCGGGAGCGTTACTGAGGCAAGCCCCCGCCGTCTGCGGCATATTTACTTCTTCGGCCCCAGATTGCCCTCTTTCCAGTGCTTCCGGCACAGGCCGATATACCGGTCGTTGGCCCCCAGCACCACCTGCTCGCCCTCCTTCAGCACGTGTCCGTTCTCGTCGAAGCGGGCGTTGCACAGGGCCTTCTTGCCGCACCAGCAGATGGTCTTGACCTCTTCGATCACGTCGGCGGAGGCCAGCAGCTCCGCCGAGCCGGGGAACAGCTCCCCCTTGAAGTCGGCCCGCAGGCCGTAGCAGATCACCGGGATGTTCCAGTCGTCCACCAGGTCGGTGAGGTAGCGCACCTCCTCCCGGCTGAGGAACTGGGCCTCGTCCACAATGATGCAGGCGTAGGGCTTCAGCTCCCGGGGGGTCATCTCCATCAGATCGGAAAAATAGATGCAGTCATGGCTCAGGCCCGCCCGGGAGGCCACAAACCGGGCCCCGTCCCGCTGGTCGATGGCGGGCTTCACCAGCAGGGCATCCTGTCCCCGCTCCTCATAGTTGTAGCGCACCATCAGGGCGTTGGCCGTCTTGCTGGAGCCCATCACACCATATCGAAAATAGAGCTTTGCCATCCTTCTTCTCCTCCTAACCGCCCCTCCACCGCGTTCTGAAATGCCTGAAACGCGTTGGGCACGGCGTATTCCCGTTCCAATTCCGCCCGGCCGGCCCACACCCAGCCCTCCGGCAGTTTTTCTCCTGCGGCGCCCACGATCACCGACCGCATCCGCCACTCGATGTGGGTGAAGATGTGCTTGCCAGACGGGCCGTTCTCCAGATATGCCGCCTCCACCGGGCAGGGCGCGGGGGACAGCTCATTGGGGTACTCCCACAGCCCGGCCAGCAGCCCCTTCTTCCCCCGCCGCCGCAGAGCCACCTTGTTCTGATAAAAGATGAGAAATACCGTCCGCTCCTCCACCCGCCGCTCCTTCTTGGCGGCCTTGACGGGCAGCTCCCCGGTGCGGTCGGTCAGGTGGGCCGCGCAGAATTCCCTGGCGGGACACCGGGGACACAGAGGCGCCCCGTTGGGCAGGCAGACGGTGGCGCCCAGCTCCATCAGCGCCTGGTTGAAGTCACCGGGCGCCCCGGCGGGCATGACCTTTTTCAGGGCCTCCCCCACGGCGGTCTTGGTCTGGGGCCTGGTGATATCCCGCTCATCCCCGGTGACCCGGCTCACCACCCGCAGCACGTTGCCGTCCACCGCCGGGACCGGGAGGCCGAAGGCGATGGAGGCGATGGCGCCGGCGGTATAATCCCCCACGCCGCAGAGGGCGCGGATCTCCTCATAGGTATCCGGAAAAACGCCGCCGTGCTCCTCCATGATCTGCCGGGCGGCCTTCTGCAGATTGCGGGCCCGGTTGTAATAGCCCAGTCCCTGCCACAGCTTGAGCAGCCTGTCCTCCTCCACCCGGGCCAGATCGGCCACCGTGGGCAGCTCCGCCAGAAAGCGGCGGTAGTAGTCCAGCACCGCCGCCACCCTGGTCTGCTGTAGCATGATCTCGCTGACCCACACGTGGTAGGGGGTGGGGTCGCTGCGCCAGGGCAGCACCCGGGCGTTTTCACGGTACCACCGGATCAGCGGCACCGGCAAGCGGTCAAGGGGTTCCAATATGCCATTCCTCCGTCTCAGGTTCCATGGTAAGTGACATTATATAATGTCTCCCGCCGTTTTTCAATGGAGGAAAATTTTTGGCGGCGCTTGTACTTTGCTGCGCTGTTCCGCTATAATAAAAAGTAAAGTATCTGTAAAATCGCGGCTGATCGGGCCGCGGCAGGAGGGATCCGGATGGCCGCCCTATCCACGCTCCGGGGGTTTCCTTCTCTTTTCCGCAGCCGTTTGAAGGAAGCCCTGCCTACCATACTCTTCTATATGATCCAGTTCGTGCTGGTCACGCTCATCTTCGGCCAGCGCAGTGTGATGGTGGTATCCTGCTCCACCACCCTGTTCCAGATCCGCCGCAAGCAGTACAACACAGGGATCGACTACGCGCGGATGTTTTTTGTGTCTCTGCTGCTCTGCCTCCTGGCCTACGTTGCCACCCGGAATGTGGTGCTCTGCATAGTGCTCAATATGGCGGTCCCGGTATTTCTTGTGTTTTGGAAGAGCAGCCAGTTCGCGCCCAAGGGCTATCTGGGCTTTGCCATGGCCTTTGTGTTCCTGGAACTGCGTCCCCCCACTCCGGAGGAATTTCCCACCCAGTTCCTGGCCGCGGTATTCTGCTTTGCCATGCTGATCCCGGCTCTGGCGCTGTATGCCCGCATCTTCCGGCGGGTGCCGGACCCCGTCTCCCAGATCGACGCCTCCCTGGTGCGGCTGTCCCAGCTGCTGGAGCTGCTGGCCCGGGACGGCAATGACGCCGCCGTCCGCAAGGAGCTATACGACACCGCCCAAAAATTTCACCGGCTGGGCTATGACCGGCGGCATCTGTTCCACCTGCCGGACAAGCAGAAGCGGTACTACCACCTGTTCGCCCTGCTGTTCCAGCGGGCTTCCTATCTGGTGACTGACGAGGCCGCCTGGCAGGAGGCCAGGGAGACCCCCGCCTTCCCGGAGGTGATGGACAAACTGTCCGGCCTGGTCCGCCGCCTCCACGAGGCGGGCAGCCACGCCGATCTGGAAGCCCTGGCCGGTGAAATCCAGGGCCTGCTGGATCATAGCATCCTGCCCCAGGGGCGGCTGCGCATCTTTGCCCGCAGCGTGATGCATATGCTCCTGCTCCTATGCCGGGAACCCCTCTCCCCCAGCCGCCGTTCCTCCTTCCGCGCCCACGCCTGGCGGGACTGGTGGACCGGCTTCCGCCAGCGCCTGTCGCCGGACAGCTTCGAGTTCCGCTTCGCCCTGCGTCTGGCGGTGGTGCTGACGGTGAGCTGTACCGTCAGCTTCCTCTGGGAGTTTGAGCACACCTACTGGTTCCCCCTCCACGCCTTCCTGCTGCTCCAGCCCAGCTATGAGGAGAGCACCCACCGGATGGTCACCCGGCCCATCGGCACCGCCATCGGCTGCGTGCTGGTCCATCTGGTGTATCCCTATCTGCCCGGCCTGCCGGGGGTCTTCGTCTTTTCCCTGGTGATGATCGCCCTGATGTACTGCTGCACGCCGGGCACCTGGGTCCACCCCATCTTCTCCACCTCCTTCGCCCTCACCATGGCCACCCTGACGGTGGAGGAGACCGAGGCCATCCAGCTGCGTCTGCTCTACCTGGCTATGGCTGTGGCTCTGGTGCTGGTGGTCAACCGCTTCCTGCTGCCCAGCCGGAAGGACCTGCAATTCCGCCGCAACCTCCGCGCCCTGTTCTACCTCCAGTCGGTGTACTGGGGCGTGGTACAGCGCAGCCTGCGGGAGCCGGTGGAGCCCGCCCTGTACAGCGAGCTGCTGTCCCAGTTCCACATGGTGTATCACGAGGTGTCCGCCTACATCGCCCAGCTTCCGCCGGAAGAGGGGGCGTCCTACCGCACCTTGCAGCTGACCTTGTGGAACATGTTCTCTGAGTTGGAGCAGGTGGAGTGTCTCATCCAGACCGGCGCTCTCTCCCCATCGGAGTACCCACCGCTGGACGAGCTGGCCAACCAGATCCGCACCCGCCTGGCTCCGCCCCAGGCCGGTCTGGCCCAGCTCAGTGAGGACAGCCTGACCCAGAGCGAACTGAAAGGGATGGTGGAGCGGTATCTGCAAAACGCCCGGCTGCTCCTCACCTGTCTGCCAAAGGCATAAAAGAACGGGACGCCGTCGGCGTCCCGTTCTTTTATGCCTTTACCTGCGCCTTGAGGGCCTGAGCCAGCTGATCCGGGCAGGAGGTGTTTTTGAAGCCGCACCGGATCCCATCCAGCCGCTTGATCACTTCCGCTACCGGCATGCCTTCCACCAGCCGGGAGATCCCCTGGAGGTTCCCGCTGCATCCGCCCGTCACCTTCAGACTGCGGACAATCCCGTCCTCCACCTGGATATTCATGCGCTGGGAGCAGACCCCTCTGGGTCGGAATTCAATCTCTGTCATGCTTTGGCCGCCTTTCTTCTCTGTTCGGCTTATCATAGCACATTTCCCGTGGGATTGCAATTTCTCCAGATTGTGTGCTATAATGTTCTCTAGAGCGTTTTCTCCACCCGCTCCATCCACCCATGCCGCCGAGGAGGTGAGACCATTGGCCCCCAGTACCAAGCTGGCTTTGGCAAATTCGCTGAAGAAACTGCTGCAGAAGAAATTCCTGGATGATATCACGGTAAAAGAGATCGTGGAAGACTGTGAGGTAAACCGCCAGACCTTCTATTATCATTTCCAGGATATCTATGACCTGCTGCGCTGGTTCCTGGACCACGAGACGGAACAGGCCCTCCAAGGTGCCCGCGACTGGCATGAGGGGCTGATGCTGGCCTTCCGCTACGTACAGGAAAATCACCTGACCATCTATCATGTGTTCCGCTCCAGCGGGCGGGACCACCTGGACTGTCAGTTCTTCTCCCTGTCCCGCTCCCTCATCACCACGCTGCTGACCCGCTACGCCGGCGACGTGGCTCTTTCGGAGTCCGACCGGGAGTTTTTGACCAACTTTTACATGTATGCCATCTCAGGCATCCTGATGCGCTGGATCTCGGAGGATATGAAAGACCCTCCGGAAATCATGGCCGACCGGCTGAGCCGTCTGCTGGAGCCTGAGATCCGCCGGGCGGCGGAGCGTTTCGCTTCCCCCGCTTCCGAGCCGGTGAGCTGACCCCTTTCAACACCATCAGATCCCCTGCGGCAGAGCTGATCGCTCCCGCAGGGGATCTTTTTTACTTCTCCTTCTGCTGGAGCTGGAGCCGGTCGGCGATCATGGCGATGAACTCCGAATTGGTGGGCTTGCCCTTGGCGTTGGAGACGGTATAGCCGAAATACTTCTGCAGGGTCTCCAGATCGCCCCGGTCCCAGGCCACCTCGATGGCATGGCGGATGGCACGCTCCACTCTGGAGGCGGTGGTACCGAACCGCTTGGCCACCTCCGGATACAGGATCTTGGTCACCGCATTGATGACGTCCATATCCTTCACCGCGATCAGGATGGATTCCCGCAGATATTGGTAGCCCTTGATGTGGGCGGGCACGCCGATCTCGTGGATGATGGAGGTGACCGTGCTCTCCAGATTCCGGTCCTGGAGCCCCGGCTGCTCCCCAGGCACACCGGCGGCTCCGCCGTTTGCCAGCTGGCGCACCCGCTCGATCACCGCTGTCAGGTTGCAGGGCTTTATGATATAGTAGTCCGCCCCTCTGGCTGCCGCCAGCTCCGCCACATTGCCCCGCACAAAGCTGGACAGCACCAGCACCCTGGGCCGGGACGGCAGCTCCGCCAGCTTTTGCAGCACCTCCAGCCCGTCCATCCGGGCCAGCACCAGGTCCATCACCACTACGTCCGGAGCCTCCTGCTCCGCCAGACGGACCGCCTCGGGGCCGTCCCCCGTCTCGCCCGCCACTTCCATATCGGCTTCCTCCGCCAGGCCTGCCGCAAGGATACGGCGAAATTCCTCGTTGGCGTCCGCCACCAAAATCCGCTTTCTGGTTTCCAATCTTGACACCCTTTCCGCAGGTTCCCCTGCTCTGCGTTTGCTGCCTGGCCAAGGCTTCTTACCGGTCGTCTATAATTTACCATAATCAGACAGACAGCGCAAGGGTTTTGCTGGAAATTTATGGCTATTTCTCTTCGACTTGTTTCGACTTATCCGGAGGAAAACCGCTCTTTTTCTCCACGGTTCCGCCTGTTTTCCCTCTTTATTGCATTCCATCTCCTGGAAATTACGGAAGTCTACGCATGGCTATGTTCCAGAACGGCAGCCTGGCTCCGTTTCAGTCTGAGCCAGTTCCGGTATCCGTAAAGATCATTGACCAAAAACACAGCGAAGCAGATGACTACGGAGCTGTACCCCGGATCCTTCCGGGCGGCGATCAGCCACAGGGCGATCAGGACAACATCATTGGCGGCGTAGCCGATGGCGTAAAACGGGCTGCGCCGCATGGTCAGGTAGGCCGCCGCAAAGCTGGTAAAGACCGACAGGGTGCTGAGCCAGAGCACCTGGGTATGGCAGGCCCGCAGGATGAAATAGAACACCACGGTCACCGCCAGGCTCAGCACCGCCAGGAAAAGGTACTCCCGGGCGGGCAGACGGTTGACCCTGACCTCCTTCACCCCCTGCCGGACCGGGTTCCTGGCCCAGGAGACCACGGAGGCGGCGGCAATGGGGGCGGTCATGCCCAGATAGGTGATCATCTCCCCGTAGTAGGCGGTGGACCAGGAGATCACACCGTAGAGCAGGCTGAATACCACGGTCAGGACCTGTCCCCACACATTGCCCTTGGCATTCAGGATCAGGAAGGTGGCGCCGATCAGGGAGGCCAGCAGGGTCAGGCCGCCTCCGGAGGGAAAAAGCAGATAGGCCGCCGTGATCGCTGTCACGGAGGCCAGCCACAGGCCCTTTTCAAATCCGGTAAAATAGGCATTCCCTTTTTCCATAACAATAAACCCCTAAAAAACAGCGCATCTTTATTTACGACTTCTAAGACCTAACGCCGTAAACAAAAATGCGCACGCATTTTACTACTCGGTAGCAGTATCCCTATGAAATTGCAGGGGAAATTTTATCGCAAAAGGGTCGCCATGTCAAGGAAATTTTAACCTGACGAAAAGGCGGGGGAAATCCCCCGCCTTTTTATCAGGCCCGCTCCATCATATTTTCGATGAAAATGCCATAGCCCTGGGTGGGATCGTTGACCAGTACATGGGTCACCGCGCCCACCAGCTTGCCGTCCTGGAGGATGGGGGAACCCGACATCCCCTGCACAATACCTCCTGTGGCGTCCAGCAGACGGCTGTCGGTGACTTTCAGCATCAGGTTGCGAGTATCCTGGTCATTTTCGGGAAAAATACGGGTGATCTCCACCTCGTACTCCTCCGTGGCGTCCCCCGCCACGTTGGAACGGATCACCGCCTTGCCGGTGTGCACCTCATCCCGGCCGGCCACCTCCACCGGTTGGGACGCCTGGAAGAAATCGCTGTCGCTGAGGGTGCCGAACACGCCGCCGGGCGTATTGGCATACAGGGTGCCCAGATCACGGTCCACCTGGAAGGCCCCCTTCAGCTCACCCGGCTCCCCCTTCTGGCCCTTCTTCACGTCGGCCACGTCGGAATAGAGGATGGAGCCGGACTGGAGGGGCATCAGCTGGGCGGTATCCACATCGTTGATCCCGTGGCCCAGAGCGCCGAACACGCCGGTCTCCGGGTCCCAGTAGGTGACCGTCCCGATCCCCGCCATGGAGTCCCTGATCCAGGCCCCCAGCTTATACTGGCCGTCGCTGCTGCACTGGACCGCCTGGGCGGTGAACTGGATGGGCTCGTCCTCCCGCAGGGCCCGGATGCTCATGGTCTGGCCTCCTACCTCCTGGAGCACAGACTGCACATCCTCAATGGTATCCACCTCCTCCCGGTTGATGTGGGTGATGATGTCGCCCTCCTTCAGCCCGCAGTCACGGGCCGGGGCGGAGCGGCCCTGAGCGGAGGTCACTTCGGAAAATCCTACCACCATCACGCCGTCGGAAAACAGCTTGATCCCCACCGCCCGTCCGATGGGAATGACGGTGCGGGCCGACTCCGCGGCCCTGGCGGGCTGCGTCAGTGCCAGCGACGTGAAGATCAGCGCCGCCGCCAGGGCCGCGGCCACCCAGGGCCGGACTTTTTGTTCCTCTTTCATACTACCGGCATCTCCTTTCCGCACAGAAAATCAGCGTCGATTGACGCTGTTGTTAATATGGCCGGAAAAGCCGCCGCCTTTTCTGCCAATGAAACGCTTCTTTGGCTTGGAAAACACCGCCAGGTCAGGCGGTGCGGACTTTTCCCGTTTTATGCAGGAACTTGCTGCCGCCGGCGGTATTTTTTGCATCATTTTCCGCTGACGGGCATATGCTGTGCCGAACAGTAAAAGGGGGTTGTCGCCATGTCCCGCCTGTCCCGTCCTGTCCTGCTGGCTTTTGCCGCCGCTGTGGTGGCCGGAGCCTGCCTGCATTTCCTGTACGACCTGTTTCCCTGCGCGGTTACCGCCCTGTTTGCCCCCGTGTCGGAGAGCCTCTGGGAGCATGGAAAGCTGCTGTACTGGCCCAGCCTGGTCACCGGCCTGGTACTCCGGGACCGGCCGGGAGCCCGTGCCTTCTCCCTGCTGCTGGGCACGGCGGCCATGCTGGCCGTGGGCTGGCTGTACCATATCCCGCTGGGCGGGGAGAGCCTGCTGTTTGACATCGTCCTCTACATCCTGGCCATGGGGATCTGCCTGCTCCTGCCCTACTTTCTGGACGGCGCCTTCTGGCAGAAGCAGCAGGGTCTCTTCCTCCTGCTGGGAGCGGCACTGGGCGCCGCCCTCCTGGTCTTTACCTTCCTGCCGCCGGCCGGCATCCTGTTTACCGACCTGTCCGGCGTCAACACCTGGAGCACCTACCCCTACTGACAGAAGCAGCCCCGCCGAGAACCGGCGGGGCTGCTTTTTGCAAAAAAACGCGGCGCTGCTTCCGCAGCGCCGCGCGCAAACCGTTTTTGAACTGTCACATCAGGCGCACGGTGTGGTACACCGCCAGGATCAGCAGCCAGGCCACCAGCACACCGTACAGCACAGTGAGTCCGCCCAGTACCACCGCGGCGATGGCCACCACGGCCACCAGGGCGCAGGTGACATACAGCAGGGCATAGTTGGCGTTCTTGGGCAGGATCTCGGCGGGCTTGCCCTTTACGGTCAGCATGCCCTGGTGCTTCTGCAGCACCCGGAACACCACCACGGCCGCCACCAGGATCACCGCCAGCACCGCAGCGTAGGCGTAGCCCACAGTCATGCCTCCGTTGATCCGGGGCAGCAGCTTGACCCCCAGCAGGCCCAGGGCGCTGAGCACCGCGGAACAGAAGAACTCCCGCTGATAGAGGTAGTAGATCAGGGCCAGCACCGCCACCGAGGGGACCGCCACATAGAGAAACTTGACGCCGCTGTTGTCAAAGATCCGGACCACCACCGCGCACACCGCCAGGGCCAGCACCACCAGGGTCAGGCCGCCGGTCAGCCGCACCAGCCGTCCGGACTTCCGGGCCGCCAGCCAGAGGACCAGCATCACCACGAAGCAGATGGGCAGAATAATGGCCAGCTTGGGAAATACGTCCTCCCGCAGGGCAACGGCCAGGTCAATCTGATCCACCGTATAGTTGACATATACTTTATTCAGCAAAAGCAGCAGCATCTCCAGAAGAACGGAGGCCACGATCCACCAGAGGACTTTATTGAGGATCTCGTCCTCCTGCTTCGCGCGCTGTGCCTGCTTTTCTTTTTTATCCATGCATCCATCTCCTGTGCGCGGCGTCCACCGCCAGTTTCCTGGGATAATTGATCTCTGTGAAATCATCAATCTCGTATAGTTTACCAGAATTCGCGCCATATTGCAAGTCAAGAATCCTTACCCTCTTTTCCGGGGGGAGAAAATGTGGTAAAATGTCGTCTGACCATCGACAGTCTTTTTATAACAGGAGTATACCATGAAACGTGTAATCGCTTCCCTTCTCATCCCGGTTTTTTTGCTGCTCCCCGGCTGCGGCGTTCAGGAGGCCCAGGAGCAGTTTTTCTCCATGGACACCGTCATGTCCATCACGGTCTACGGCAAAGGGGCCGCTGAGGCCGCCGCAGCAGCCCGGCAGGAGGTGGAGATGCTGAACGATCAGCTCTCCCGCACCGACGAGAACAGTCTGATCTCCCAGCTCAACGCCCACGCCGGGGACGGCACGGCGGTCCCCATGGATGCGGACACGCTGGAGCTGCTCTCCTTCTCCAAATCGGTGGCCCAGCTGCTGCCCGGCGACTTTGACATCACCATTGCCCCGGTAATGGACGCCTGGGGCTTCACCGGTGAGGACCGGCATGTGCCCGACGACGACACTCTGGCCGCCGCCATGGCCCTGGTAGACAGCAACAAGCTGCTCATTGACGAGACCGCCGGCACCGCCCAGCTCAGCGAGGCGGGCATGGCGGTGGATCTGGGGGCCGTGGCCAAGGGCTACGCCGCAGCCAAGGCGGAGGCGGTGCTGCGGGAGCAGGGGGTCACCTCCGCTCTGCTGGACCTGGGCCGCAACATCACCGCCGTAGGCCCCAAGACCAACGGCGACCCCTGGCGGGTCGGAGTAGCCGACCCGGAGGACGACAGCCAGTACCTGTGTATCCTCTCTCTGGAGGATCAGACCGCCTCCACCTCCGGCGGCTATGAGCGCTGGTTCGAGGAGAACGGGGTGCGCTACCACCACATCATCGACCCCAAAACCGGCTACCCCGCCGACTCCGGCCTGCTGTCGGTAACGGTGATCTCCTCCAACCACCTGCTGGCCGACGCCCTGTCCACATCCCTGTTTGTGGCCGGGCCGGAGGAGGCCCTGGAGTTCTGGAAAAGCCGGGACGACTTTGAGCTGGTGCTGTGCACCGACCAGAAGCAGCTCATCGTAACGGAGGGCCTGGAGGCCGGATTCGAGTTCCGGGGAGAGGAGCTGGGCTATGACTACCAGATCGCCCGCCGCTGAACGGCGGCGCCCCACGCTGTGGGACCTGCTGGTGGCGATCCTGGTGGCCGCCGCCGCCGTGGCGCTGCTTTTGGCACTCCGGCAGGAAAGCGGAAACTTTTTGACGGCCACTGTCGTCTTAGATGGTGAAACCATCGCACAGTACGACCTGACCACCCTGACCGAGCCGGTGACCCTGGAGGTGGACGGGGCGTCCTATCCTCTGACCATCCAGGCGGAGCCCGGCCGCATCCGCATTCTGGAGAGCAGCTGCCCCGGCCAGGACTGCGTCCACACCGGCTGGGCCGATCAAGCGGGTCAGCAGATCATCTGCCTGCCCAACCGGCTGGTCATCTCCCTGGAGGGCGGCACGACCGAAGATATTGACGCTGTGACAGGCTGAAAGTTCCCGCATTCCGGCCGGATTTTTCCAAATAATCGGAGGTGACCCTTCTTGTCCACATCCCTGCGGCGGCTGACCCGCTGCGCGGTCCTCACCGCCCTGGCCCTGGCCCTCTCGGTGGCGGAGGGACTGGTGCCCCTGACGGTGATCTTTCCCCTGCCCGGCCTGCGGCTGGGTCTGGCCAACCTGGTGACGGTATACGCCCTGTGCCGCATGTCCGGCCGGGACGCCCTGCTCATTCTCATCGCCCGGTGCCTGCTGGGCTCCCTGCTGGGAGGCAACCTGATGGCCCTGGCCTTCTCCCTCACCGGCGGTCTGCTGGCCCTGGCCGTCATGGCTCTGCTGCTGCGCTTCAGCTGCCTGTCCCTGTTCGGCGTGTCCATCGGCGGCGCCGCCGCCCACAACACCGGGCAGATCCTGGCCGCCATGGTGGTGCTGGGGGGACGAGCCCCGCTGGTCTACCTGCCGCCCCTGCTGTTCTGCTCCCTGGTCACCGGAGCGGTCACCGGCGGCGTGTCCATCCTGCTGGTCCATCGGGTCCCCGCTCTGGGCGACATAAAATCTTAAGGATTTGTCACCGCTTTGTAGTTGCTTTTATCGTACTGTGTCGTAAGATGGTGCCTAGACAGAAAGATGCAGGAGGTATATCCCTATGAATGGTATGTTCAAGCGGGCTGCCGCACTGGGGCTGGCAGCAGTTCTGATGCTCCCCCTGGCCGCCTGCGGCAAGGGTTCCGATACAGGCCCCAACAGCTCCCCGGCGGTGGAGGCCTCTCCCACGCCGGAACCTACCCCCACGCCCACCCCTGATCCCTACGACGCGGTGCGCAATTACTGGAGCGAGGACCAGCTCACCCAGGCCTGGGGCCCCGATCAGGTGGTGGAGCACCTGTTCTTCCACCCGGTCATCGCCTATCCGGAGTACACCTTCTCCAGCGCCATCTCCGCCGACCGGCAGAAGGGCCTGGACGACTGGATGGTCACCGCCGACGAGTTCAAGAAGATCATCCAGAGCGTGTACGACAAGGGCTACATTCTGGTGAACATGGGAGACGTGTGGAGCGAGGTCACCGACGAGAACGGCGTCACCCGGATGCAGCGCAACACCCTGATGCTCCCCGAGGGGAAAAAGCCCCTGGTCATCTCCTTTGACGATGTGAACTACTACGAATATATGCTGGAGGAGGGCTTCACCTCCAAGCTGGTGCTGGGAGACGACGGCCAGATCTGGGCCGAGACCCGGGACCCGGTCACCGGGGAGGTCTCCCTGACCCAGGATCTGGACGCTACCCCCATACTGGACAAGTTCGTGCTGGAGCACCCCGACTTCTCCC
Organism: Intestinimonas massiliensis (ex Afouda et al. 2020); assembly: GCF_900626285.1. Lineage (GTDB taxonomy): Bacteria > Bacillota > Clostridia > Oscillospirales > Oscillospiraceae > Flavonifractor > Flavonifractor massiliensis_A. Next base: position 116,017 of record NZ_LR131148.1, on the reverse strand, counting down.
TCAACGGGGCCAAGGCCATCTACTCCCTCACCGGGTATGAGGGTATCTTCGGCTACCGCACCCAGAACGACATCGACATCGCCGCCGACGACCCGGCCCGGCCCGCCTTCGACGCCAAGCGTCAGGCGGAGATCGAGGCGGTGAAGCCCATCATCGCCCGGCTGAAGGAGACCGGCTGGACCTTCGGCTCCCACACCTGGGGCCACATCCGGCTGGACAGCCGGCCCCTGGAGTCGGTCCAGCGGGACACCGTCCGCTGGGCGGAGGAGGTGGGCAGCCTGGTGGGTCCCACCAACATCCTGTTCTACCCCCACGGCGCCCGGCCCGACGGGGACGACTGGCACAAGACCGGCCCGGTGTTCCAGTACCTCCAGAGCCAGGGCTTCCGCATCTTTGCCAGCGTGGGCATCAACTCCTTCTCCTATATCAAGGATGACATCTCCGCCGTCATCTGCGACCGGCTCCACCCCGACGGCACCACCCTGCGCAACGGCAAGGCCCTGAAGTGGTACGAACAGTTCTACGACGCCCGGGACATCATCGACCTGGACGTGCGGCCCAAGCTGGGTACCACCTGGTAACGCGGGACCGCATTGCAAACAGGCACCTTCTTGTGGTACAATGGATTTCCATCCATTGTACCACTTTTTTATTCTCAGGAGGTGTGTCCGAAATGACCGATCAGGAACTGGTTGAGCTGGCCTTTACCATGCTGGAGCGCTCCTACGTCCCCTACTCCCACTTCCCCGTGGGCGCCGCCCTGGAGTGTGCCGACGGCACCATATTCACCGGCTGCAATGTGGAGAACGCCGCCTACGGCTCCACCATCTGCGCCGAGCGCACCGCCCTGGTGAAGGCGGTGAGCGAGGGCCACCGGGATGACTTCGTCCGCCTGGCGGTGGTGGGCAACTCCACCGAGCCCTGCTGGCCCTGCGGGCCCTGCCGCCAGATGCTGTACGAATTCGCCCCCGACCTCACCGTGCTGGTGGCGCAGAAGGACCACAGCTTCGTGAAGCTGTCCCTGAAAGAGCTGCTGCCCCACGGCTTCGGCCCCAAGTCCCTGGACTGAACCATGGAGGGAAATCGGGTCTATGTGGCCTCCTGCCCCGGCTACGACGGAGCGGAGGAGGCTTTGCGGAATCTGCTGGCCAGGCTGGGCGGTATGGAGCGCTTTGTAAAACCGGGGGAGCGCATCCTGCTGAAGGTCAACCTGCTCCGCCCAGCCGCCCCGGAGTCGGCGGTGTGCACCCACCCGGCGGTGGTGGAGGCGGCGGCCAGGCTGGTGAAGGAGGCCGGGGGGCAGGCGGTCATCACCGACAGCCCCGGCGGGGCGCTCCAGAAGGAGTCCACCCTCCGGCACCTGTACGAAAAGACGGGCATGACCCAGGCCGCCGCCCGCTCGGGGGCGGAGCTGAGCTACGACGTGTCCACCCGGCTGGTGTCCCTCCCCCAGGGAAAGGCCATCCACCAGGCGGAGGTCATCTCCCCCGCGGCGGAGGCCGACGGGGTGTTCGACCTGTGCAAGATGAAAACCCACGTGCTCATGGGCATGACCGGAGCGGTAAAGAACAGCTTCGGCATCATCCCCGGCCTGTCCAAGGTGGGCTTCCACGGCAGCCACCCGGATCGGACGGACTTTGCCGACGTGGTGCTGGACCTCACCGGCTTCCTGGCGCCCCGGCTGTCCATTATGGACGGCATCCTGGCCATGGAGGGCGAGGGGCCCGGCGCGTCGGGCACCCCCAGGCAGGTGGGGCTGCTGCTGGCGGCGGAAAATCCCCTGGCCCTGGACGTGACGGCGGCGGAGATCATGGGGCTGCCCCGGGATTCCAACCCTCTCCTGCTGGCCGCCCAGCGGCGGGGGCTCACCCCCAACCGGGCGGAGGATGTGGCCCTCATCGGCGGCAGCTGGGAGGAGCTGCGCATCCCGGACTACCGGTTCCCCGCCAACGTGCGGCGGGATCTGATGGAGTTTCTGGGCCCCCTGGCCGGTCCGGCCAAGAAGCTGTGCAAGGCCCTGCTCTCCCAGACCCCCCAGATCCGCACTGACCGCTGCGTGGGCTGCGGCATCTGTCAAAAGTCCTGTCCCGGCAAGGCCATCACCCTGGAGGGAGGCAAGGCCAGAATCCACACCGGTTCCTGCATCCGCTGCTACTGCTGCCACGAGCTCTGTCCCCAGAAGGCGGTGGAGCTGAAGCGCGGCCCCCTGGGCAGGCTGCTGAAATAGGCATAAAAAAAGACCGCTGCGCCGCAGCGGTCTTTTTCTGTTTACTCCTGAGGGGGAACGTCCTCACTGCCGGAAGGCGCGTCACCGGCCACCGGCTCCTCGGGGGGCACGTTGGTCTCCACGTAGGTGGCGGCCTCAGCGTCGCTGATGTTGCCCTCCTGCTTGATGGCGGCGATGCGGTTCTTGTTCTCCTCAATATTGATCTTGGCGGAAGTGATCCGCTCGCACAGGGCCACATAGGCGGGCTCCGCCGCCATGCCCCGCTCGGCATAGTACAGCTTGCCGATCTCAATGTAGGCCTTGCGGATGGCGTCCTCCTCGCTGGCGTTGTTCAGGCTCAGCCTGGTGATCTCAGCCAGCTGCTTGGACTTGGCCACACCGGCCCGGCCCAGGTCAATGGCGCGGTCCTTCAGTTCGTCAAAAAAAGCCATATGCTTAACCTCCTTACGGCTCGTCGCTGGAATACTGGCCCTATTTTACCCCGTTCCAGTCGGAGACGCAAGGGCGTGGGAAGAGATTTCATGCAAATTTAATCCTTTTTGCCCCGTTTCTGAAAGGCAAAGAACCGCTGGCCGAAATAGTTGAGGACGGTGTACAGCGCCATGCCGCCCAGCTTGGTCAGCCGCTCCTGCCAGATGGGGGAGATGGCCGTGCGGCCCAGCACCCACTCCGCAATGGGCTGCGCCAGGGCGTAGGCCACCACGTAGCAGACCGCCACGTTGATGGCAAACTTCACCGCCGAGCGCAGGAAGGTCTCCTCGCTGTGGAAGGTAAAGTGCCGGTTGAGGAAGAAGCTCATCACCGCCCCGGCCACGTAGGCGATGGCGGTGGAGGGCCAGTAGCCCAGCCCCTCCAGCAGGAACATGAGCACCATGGACAGCAGGGTGTTGCCCACGCCCACCAGCAGGAACTTGGGGATGCTCTTATCAATCAGCCTTGCCATTTCTGTCCTCCAGTACCTCCCGGATCAGGAAGCGGGGGCGCTCCTTGGTCTCCAGGTAGATCTTGCCGATGTACTCGCCGATGACCCCCAGGGACAGCAGGATCAGGCCGCCGATGGCCCACACCGAGCAGATCAGGCTGGCCCAGCCCAGGATGGTCTCCCCCATGGCCCAGCGGACGACGGAGTAGATCAGCATGAGGATGCTGATGAGGAACACCACAAAGCCCAGGGCGGTGATCATGCGGATGGGCTTCACCGACAGGGAGGTGATGCCCTCCATGGCGAAGGACAGCATCTTTTTGAGGGGATATTTGCTCTCACCGGCGAACCGCTCCCCCCGCTCGTACTCCACCGTGCCGGTGCGGTAGCCGATCATGGGCACGATGCCCCGGAGGAACAGGTTGACCTCCTTGAACTGGGCCAGGCCCTCCAGGGCCCGCCTGGACATGAGCCGGTAGTCAGCGTGGTTGAACACCGTCTCCGCCCCCATGGCGTTCATCAGCTTATAAAACCCCTCGGCGGTGAACCGCTTGAAGAAGGTATCCTTCTTCCGGGAGGAGCGGACGCCGTACACGATGTCACACCCGGCGTAGTACTCCTCTACCATGGCGTCCACCGCGTCGATGTCGTCCTGCAGGTCGGCGTCCATGGAGATGGCCATGTCGCACCGCTCCTTGGCGGTCATCAGCCCCGCCAGCAGGGCGTTCTGGTGGCCCCGGTTCCGGGTCAGGTCCGCCCCGGAAAACAGGGGACACTGCCCGTGGAGCTGGGAGATGATCTCCCAGGTCTTGTCCTTGGAACCGTCGTTGACGAAGAGCACCCGGCTGTCCGGGGAGATCTTTCCCGCCGCCATCAGCCCCTCCAGCTTCTCCTTCAGACGCCGGGAGGTCTCGGGCAGCACTTCCTCCTCGTTGTAGCAGGGAACGACGATGTAAAGAATATCAGCCATTTTTTCAACTTCCTTGCCTTTATTCTGGTGTTGCCATTATACCCTCTTTGGACGTAAAAAGCTACCGCCCCGTTCCCTGTTTTCAAAATCTTAAGAATTGCTTCACTCCTCCAGCTTCCGCCGCAGCCGCTCCATGGTGCGCCGCTCGATGCGGGACACCTGCACCTGGCTCACCCCCAGCACCCGGGCGGTCTGCTCCTGGGTCATGCCCCGGTAGTACCGCAGCAGGATCACCTGCTTCTCCCGGTCAGGCAGGCTGCCCACCGCCGCCCGGAGGGCCTCCCGCTCCACGATGCCCTCCTCCATGCCGTCGGTGCCCAGCACGCTCTCCAGGGTCAGACCGTCCCCCGTCTCCATCTGGAGGGAGGCCACCGGCAGGTTGGCCTCCTCGGCGGCGGCGATCTCCTCCGGCTCCAGGCCGGTCTCCGCCCCCAGCTCCGACAGGGTGGGCTCCCGGCCCAGCCGGGCGGACAGCCTGTCCCGGGCGGTACGGATGGCCCCCGCCCGCTCCTTCAGCCCCCGGCTCACCTTCACCGCTCCGTCGTCCCGGAGAAACCGCCGGATCTCCCCGGCGATCTTGGGCACGGCGTAGGTGGAGAACTGGCAGCCGAAGGCGGGGTCAAATCCCCGCACCGCCTTGAGAAACCCCAGGCAGCCCAGCTGATACAGGTCCTCCGGCTCCACCCCCCGGCCGTAGTACCGGCGGACGATGGACCAGATCAGCCCGCCGTTCTCCTCAATGAGCCTGGTGCAGGCCTCGTTGTCGCCCCGGCGGGCATCCTCCAGCAGCTGGGGGGTGTCGGCCACCCTCACCCCGCCGCCCCCGCCCGGCGGGAGATCCTGCGGCGCATGGTGACCACCGTGCCCTTGCCGGGGACGGAGCGCACCTTCAGCTTGTCCATAAAGCTCTCCATGATGGTGAAGCCCATGCCGCTGCGCTCGGCGCCGCCGGTGGTGTACATGGGCTGGCGGGCCTGCTCCACATTGGGGATGCCCACACCCCTGTCCTTCACCTGGATCTCCAGGGTGTTGTCCTCAAACAGGCGCAGGCGCATGGTCACCGGCCCCAGGGTGTCCGGGTAGGCGTGGACGATGCAGTTGGTCACCGCCTCGCTCACCGCCGTGCGGATGTCGTTCACCTCGTCCAGGGTGGGGTCCAGCTGGGCGGCAAAGCAGGCCGCCGTGGTGCGGGCAAAGCCCTCGTTGGCGGACCGGCTGAGAAAGGTCACAACGGCCTCATTCATCGGTTTCATTATGTAAATTCCTCCTTATTCCAATTCCATCAGCTTGTCCAGGCCGGCCGCCCGCAGCACCTTGGCCGCCTGCTGGGGCACGTGGACCACCCGCAGCGTCCCGTCCAGCTCCTTCATCCGGCGGCTGGCCCGCAGCAGAACGGCGATGCCTGAGCTGTCCATGAAGCTGACCCCGCCCAGATCCAGGGTCAGACGGCGGGGCAGCTCCAGGTCGATCTGCCGGTCCAGCTCCGCCAGAATTTCCCTGGCCCTGTGGTGGTCCAGTTCTCCGTCAAGGACGGCATATAAGGTCCGCCCCTCACCGGTGCAGGTGATTGCCATAGCTTGTCCATCCTTTCCTCGCCCGCAAAAGGGCAAAAAAACATCGCAGCATACCGGATTCGGTATACTGCGATGTTAGCACACGGTCTATTATTAATTTGTCGAAGGGACTAACGCACCAGGGAAAAATCGGTAAAAATCCACCGGTCTCCCACTTTTTCGTAAGGGAACTCATAGGTCTCGCTGCCGGTCACCGCACCGTTCTGATCCGGGTCCACGACCTCCACCGTGACCTGCACCACCAGGCGGTTGGGGTTGTCCGCCCGCATGACCTGGGTATATTCGGCGCCCCGGTAAATGTCGGTGCCCCGGCCGCCGTCCTGCACGTAGAGCACGTTGTTGATGTCGATATACTGGGTGCCGTCATAGGGCAGCAGGGTGTCCACCAGGGCGTCGGAAAAGAGGCTCTTCAGATAGCCCCGCAGAGCGGACAGGCTGCTGATGCCGGTATAATCCACCCGGTAGTACACCACGCCGTCCACCTCCCGGCTGTCCTCCGGATCAAAGGGCATGGGCGAAACCTGGAACCAGGAAAAGGCCTCCTGGGCCTGCCGGTAGGCCTCCAGCACCTCCTCATCCGTGGGGCCCTCCGCCACGGGAGCCGGAGTGTCGGACACCGCCGGTTCGGGTGTGGGACTGGACGTGGGCGAAATCTCCGGGTCGGGGTCGGCAGAGGGGGATACGCGCTCCGTCTCCACCGGCCGGACGGAGGGAGTAGGTTCTTCACTGGCCGGGGGCGTGGGACTCTGCCCCGGCTGAGCCGTTCCGGTCACATCCCCGGTGCCGCAGGAGCCGGTGCAGCCCGCCAGCAGCAGAAACAGCGCCAGCAGGGGAATCCATTTCTTTTTCAAGGCAGCCCGCCTCCTTTTCCCATAACGCGGCATTTTCTAGTATTTTAGCTGAATCCCGCGAAAAGTACAACCACTACCGTGTTACAAAGAGTGACAATATGGACACGAAAACGCCGCCATCCGAAGGCAATGGCGGCGTTTCGCAGTTTTTCGGCTGTTTTATCCGTTCAAAGCGGCGGCAGATTCTTCCAGTTTTGCCAGCAGAGCCTTCAGCTTGCCGGCCCGCTCCCGCTCGGCCTCCACCACCTGGGCGGGGGCCTTGTTCACGAAGCCGGGGTTATTCAGCTTGGTCTCCAGCTTGTCCAGCTCCTTGCGGTTCTTGTCCAGCTCCTTGGCGATGCGGGCCTTCTCCTTCTCCAGGTCCACCAGCTCGGCCAGAGGCAGGTACAGACGGGCGGCGTGGGTGGTGACTACCACCATGCCCTGGGTATCCACCGCGTCGGTGGCCTCCACGATCTTCACGTCACTGGCGTAGGCCAGCCGCTTCAGGAAGGGGATGCCCTGGTGGAACACGGCCTGCTCCAGGGTGGAGATGGTGAGCTGTGCCTTCTTGGAGGGGGGCACGTTCATCTCGGCTCTGCGGGCCCGGATGGCCCGGATGGCGTCCATGATCAGCTCCATGGCCTTCTCCTCCTCGGGGAAGTCCAGGTTGGCATGGTGCTCCGGCCACTTCTGGAGCATCAGGTAATCGCCCTCGTGGGGCAGGGCCTGCCAGATCTCCTCGGTGATGAAGGGCATGAAGGGGTGGAGCAGCTTGAGGATCTCGGTGAGCACATAGCACAGCACCTGCTGGGCCCGCACCTTGGAGTCCTCGTCCTCGCCCTGGAGGCGGGTCTTGGTCAGCTCGATATACCAGTCGCAGTAGGAGTCCCAGATGAAGTCGTACACCTTCTGGGCCGCCACGCCCAGCTCGTACCGCTCCATGTTGTCAGTGATCTCGGGGATGACGCTGTTCAGCTTGGACAGGATCCACTTGTCCTCCAGCTCCAGCTTGTCGGGCAGCTCACACTTGTCGATGGTCAGGTTCATCATCAGGAAGCGGCTGGCGTTCCAGATCTTGTTGGCAAAGTTGCGCATGGCCTCGCACCGCTCGGTATAGAAGCGCATGTCGTTTCCGGGGGAGTTTCCGGTGACCAGGTTGAACCGCAGGGCGTCGGCGCCGTACTGGTTGGCCATCTCCAGGGGGTCGATGCCGTTGCCCAGGGATTTGCTCATCTTGCGGCCCTTGTCGTCCCGCACCAGGCCGTGGATGAACACGGTGTGGAAGGGGGGCTTGCCGGTGTGCTCACAGCCGGAGAAGATCATGCGGGCCACCCAGAAGAAGATGATGTCATAGCCGGTGACCAGCACGTCGGTGGGATAGAAGTACTTGTAGTCCTCGGTCTCCTCGGGCCAGCCCAGGGTGGAGAAGGGCCACAGGGCGGAGGAGAACCAGGTGTCCAGCACGTCCTCCTCCTGAACGATGTTTTTGGAGTGGCAGTGCTCGCACTCGGTGGGATCGGTCTCGGACACGGTGATGTGGCCGCACTCCTGGCAGGTCCAGGCGGGGATCTGGTGGCCCCACCACAGCTGGCGGGAGATGCACCAGTCATGGACGTTCTCCATCCAGTTGGTATAGGTCTTGGAGAAGCGGTCGGGGACGAACTTGACCTCCCCGTCGTTCACCACCCGCAGGGCCTCCTTGGCCAGGGGGGCCATCTTCACGAACCACTGGGCGGAGATCAGGGGCTCCACGTCGTTGTGGCAGCGGTAGCAGGTGCCCACGTTGTGCTGGTGGGGCTCCACCTTCACCAGGTAGCCCTGCTCCTCCAGGTCGGCCACGATGGCCTTCCGGGCCTCATAGCGGTCCATGCCGGAGTACTTGCCGTACCCCTCCACGATGCGGCCGTTGTCGTCCAGCACCCGGATGGTGTCCAGGTGCTGCCGCAGGCCCACCTCAAAGTCGTTGGGGTCGTGGGCGGGGGTCATCTTCACGCAGCCGGTGCCGAACTCCATGTCCACATAGTCGTCGGCCACAATGGGCATCTCCCGGCCCACCAGGGGCAGGATGCACTTCTTGCCCACGATGTCCTTGTACCGGTCGTCGTTGGGGTTGACGGCCACGCCGGTGTCGCCCAGCATGGTCTCGGGCCGGGTGGTGGCCACGATGACGTAGCGGTCCTTCTCCCCCTGGATGGGGTAGCGGATGTGCCAGAAATTGCCCGGCTTGTCCTGATACTCCACCTCGGCGTCGGACAGGGCGGTGACGCAGTGGGGGCACCAGTTGATGATACGGGAGCCCTTGTAGATCAGGCCCTTCTTGTACAGGGAGACGAACACATGGCGGACGGCCTTGGACAGGCCCTCGTCCATGGTGAACCGGGAGCGGCTCCAGTCACAGGAGGCGCCCAGCTTCTTCTGCTGCTCCACGATGCGGTTGCCGTACTTGTTCTTCCAGTCCCACACCCGCTCCAGGAATTTCTCCCGGCCCAGGTCGTAGCGGGTCAGGCCCTCGTTCTTCCGCAGCTCCTCCTCCACCTTGATCTGGGTGGCGATGCCGGCGTGGTCGGTGCCGGGCACCCACAGGGCGGCATAGCCCTGCATCCGCTTGAAGCGGGTCAGGATATCCTGGAGGGTGGAGTCCATGGCATGGCCCATATGGAGCTGGCCGGTGACGTTGGGGGGCGGCATGACGATGGTGAAGGGCTTTTTGTCGGGGTCACGGTGGCCCACAAAGCAGCCGTTCTTCTCCCACATCTCGTAGATGCGGCCCTCCACCTCCTGGGGTTCATAGACCTTGGGAAGCTCTTTCTTCATCTGATACACTCCTTTTCGGGGCAAAACAAAAGGTTCGCCCCAAGCCTTTGCTCAGGGCGAACCGAACTCAGTCCGCGGTACCACCTGAATTTCCCTTGCGGGACACTCATTGCCTCTGTAACGGGAGGATTCCGCCGCCTCTTACTCCATTCAGAAACGGGACTCCGGGACGACCTTCCCCGCGCCTTCGGAGAGCCTTGCACCACACCGGCTCCTCTCTGTACCTTTTGCGCAGGTACTCCTTCCCTTCTCAGCCTTTGGGACATAGTATATGCATTTTTCGGGCAAATGTCAAGCCCGTCCGCTTACCGCAGCTCCTTGTCGCAGTAGGCGCAGCAGTCCACGCCGCCGTTCTGCTTCACCAGAGGGGGCAGATAGTGCTCGGTCTGGGTGATGCAGTTGGGGTTGGAGCACACCGGCTTGGTGCCGATCTCCACCGGGTCGGGCTTCTTGCGCTCCTGGTTGGCCAGGTCGGTGAGCAGGGCCATCCGGGCGTACATGCCGTACCGGGCCTGCTCAAAGTACACCGCACGGGGATCGTCGTCTACATCAATGGAGATCTCGTCCACACGGGGCAGGGGATGCATCACCAGCAGATCCTTCCGGGCCCGGTCCAGCTTCCGGCGGGTGAGGACGTACACGCCCTTGCACCGCTCATACTCCAGGGGGTCCACAAAGCGCTCCCGCTGGATGCGGGTCATATAGAGCACGTCCAGCTGAGGCATGACGGTCTCCAGGCCGGTGACCTCCACGAACCACAGGTCGTTCTCCTTCATGAAGGAGCGGATATACTCGGGCACTGCCAGCTCACGGGGGGCGATGAGGTAGAACTTGACCCCCTTGAACTTGGCCAGGGCCTTGATGAGGGAGTGGACGGTACGGCCGTTCTTCAGATCGCCGCACAGGCCCACGGACAGGCCGTCCACACCGCCCCGCAGGCGGGTGATGGTGGTCAGGTCAGCGGTGGTCTGGGTGGGATGCATGTGGCCGCCGTCGCCGGCGTTGATCACCGGCACGTCGGAGTAGAGGGAAGCGGCCTTGGCGGCGCCCTCCTTGGGATTGCGCATGACCACCACGTCGGCGTAGCCGGACACCATCTTGATGGTGTCCTTCAGGGTCTCGCCCTTGGCGGTGGAGGTGGATTTGGGATCGGCAAAGCCGAACACCGAGCCGCCTACCCGCAGCATGGCGGTCTGGAAGGAAAAATTGGTACGGGTGGAGGGTTCATAGAACAGGCTGGCCATAACCCGCCCCCGGCAGGCGTCCATAAAATCGGCGGGGTGGTCCATAATATCACTGCACCGCTGGTACAGGGACTCCCACTCCGCCCTCGTCAGGTCTCCAAAGTCGATCAGATGCCGCATGACGCTTCATTACCCCTTTTGAATTTTTTCTATCGTATCATATTTCCCCACCTTCCGGCAAGAGCAGAATGGACAAATTTCCGTGCTTTTTCCCCCTGCCCATTGGTGGGTCCAGGAGACAATGATCCCTGCTAAAAACTGCATCGCATGTTTTCCCCTTTCCGGCCCATGCTAAGGCAGAAAAGGGGGCGGTCACATGGCCTGGTTCTGGTATTTTTTCATCTACAGCTTTTTGGGGTTCCTGTTGGAAGTGGTGTATGTGCGCATCCGCAGGGAGGGCAAACGGGACCGCAAGTGCCGGCTGATCCTGCCGGTCTGTCCGGTATATGGTCTGGGGGCTCTGGCCATTCTGCTGATGCCGGAGGTCGTCCGGCAGCACCCGCTGCTTCTCTTCCCCGCCGCCGCCCTGGCCTGCACCGGGGTGGAATACTTTACCGGCCTCTTTTATGAAAAGGTGTTTCGGGTGGCTTTCTGGGATTACTCTCACCTGCCCCTGAACCTGAGCGGGCGGGTGTGCCCCCTGTTCAGCCTGTTCTGGGGCTCACTGGCGGTTCTGGTGCTGGGGGTCCTCCACCCCCGGGTGACCCTGCTGGTTTCCTTCCTTCCGGCCTGGCTTCTGCCGCCGGTACTGGCTCTGTGGGGCCTGGACACCCTGCTCACCGCGCTGGTCCTCCGGCGGACGGAGGACACCAACGCCCTGCGCTGGTATGTCCGGCCCGCACACCGGAAGGCCGCTTGAGTCAATCCGGGGCAGGAGAAATCTCTCCTGCCCCGCTTTGCTCAGGCCCGGCGCAGCTCGTTCAGGGTCTCGTCGATCTTCTTCTGGGGTACATACGCCTGGGCCACCGACAGGATCTGTTCCAATGTAATGGTGCGGGCGGCCCCCATCATGGGGTGCTTCATTACCATGGGAAACCGGCGCTGGAGCACCGCCCGGGCACCCGGGTGGTCCAGCAGTTCGCCTACGGTGATCTTGTTGTGTTTCAGATCCATTGTGCTCACCTCCTCCCTATCCTATGCCGGGCACACCCAGATTTGACTTGCCAGCCCGGAGGGCACCCGCTATAATGAAGGGTATACCTGTCGATTTTTTCAGAAAAGGAGTGTGAAGGTTCCTGTGATCCATTCATATCAGGACAAATCCCCCGTCTGTGCCCCCACCGCCCGGGCTGCGGACAACGCCACCGTGCTGGGCAATGTGACCCTGGAGGCAGAGGCCAATGTCTGGTTCGGCGCGGTACTGCGGGGTGACGAGAGTTCCATCCATGTGGGTGAGGGCTCCAATGTACAGGATAACGCGGTGATCCACTGCGACCCCACCTATCCCGTATCCATCGGCAAGGATGTGACCATCGGCCACGGCGCCATCATTCACGGCTGCACCATCGAGGACCGCTGCCTCATCGGCATGGGCGCTATCCTGCTCAACGGCTGTGTCATCGGGGCGGGCAGTCTGGTGGCCGCCGGCGCCCTGGTCACCCAGAATGCCGTGGTCCCGCCGGGCAGCCTGGTAATGGGCTCCCCCGCCAAGGTAACCCGCCCCCTCCGGCCGGAGGAGGCCGCCGAAAACCTCCACTCTGCGGAGATCTACCGGCGCCTGTCCGCCCAGGAGCTGCCCCCGGCGGCAGGGGGGTAAGAGGAGGTGCCGCGTGAAGCAAAAGATTGATCGTTCCGAGCGCCGCAAACGGTTTCGGGACCAGGTCCGGGAAAATCCCAAGCTGGCCGCCGTCTACTTCATCCTGCGGCTGCTGGTTATCCTTATGCTTGTTGCCCAGTTCTTCAACGGCAACTTTGAAAACGTGTTCCTGTGCGTGCTCACCCTGTTTCTCTTTACGCTGCCCAGCTTTCTGGAGCGAAAGATCCGTATCGACATTCCCAACACGCTGGAGATCATCATCCTGCTGTTCATCTTCGCCGCGGAGATTCTGGGGGAGATCCGGGCCTACTACATCCAGTTCCCCTACTGGGACACCATGCTCCACACCATCAACGGCTTTCTGTGCGCCGCCATCGGCTTCTCGCTGCTGGACATTCTCAACCGGGATGAGCGGCTTACCTTCAGCCTGTCGCCCGTTTACTTGGCTCTGGTGGCCTTCTGCTTCTCCATGACCATCGGGGTGCTGTGGGAGTTCTTTGAGTGCACCATGGACCAGCTCTTCCTGCTGGACATGCAGAAGGACACCATCGTCCACTCCATCGGCTCGGTGATGCTGGATCCCACCGGCGGCAACCATCCGGTGGCCATCCACGACATCACCGATGTGATCGTGGTCACCGGCGACGGCACACAGCACCCCCTGGGTCTGGGGGGCTATCTGGATATCGGCATTCTGGACACCATGATGGACCTGTTCGTAAACTTCATCGGCGCGGTGGTCTTTTCCACCATCGGCTACTTCTATGTGAAAAACCGGGGCAAGGGCAAATTTGCCCGCCGGTTCATCCCCCAGGTTCTCCCCCCGGAGGAGCCTGAAAAGCAGGCGGAAAAAAAGGAGGAATAATCCGCTCCCTTCCGTGCCATACTACTGGCGTACCACGGAAACAAGGAGGAATTATTCCATGAATCAGACCCCTAACAACAGCATCAAGTGCTCCGTGTCCAACTGCGCCCACCACTGCCAGGGCCAGAACTACTGCACCCTGAATGAGATCAAGGTGGGCTGCTGCGAGCCCAACGCCACCAACTGCGCCTCCACCGAGTGCGCCTCCTTCCAGCTGGGCCAGCACTGAGCACCAGGGCAAAAAAATCAGGACCTGCAAGCTTGCAGGTCCTGATTTTTTTGCGTTCTCTTACTCCTTGGGCTCAGCGGGGGTCTCGGCCTTGGGGGCCTCGGCCTTGGGAGCCTCAGCCGCAGGAGCGGCGGGCTTGGCGGCGGCAGGAGCCGCCTTGGGCGCCGCGGGCTTCACCACGGGCACCTTGCCATCCACGGTGATCAGCTTGCGGGGGCACTTCTGGGCGCAGATCCCGCAGCCGATGCACTTCTCGTAGTCGATGACAGCCAGGTTGTTGACCATGGTGATGGCTTCCTTGGGGCAGTTCTTGGCGCACAGGGAGCAGCCGATGCAACCGTTGTCGCACACCTTCCGGGCGTCCACACCCTTATCGTGGGAGGAGCAGGGGATGGTGACGTGACGCTTGGTCTTGTAGGGCTCCAGGGCGATGATGTGCCGGGGGCACACGTCCACACACTTGCTGCAGGCCTTGCACTTCTCCTCGTCTACCTTGGCCACGCCGTCAATGACGTGGATGGCGTCGAAGGGGCACACTTTCTCACAGGAGCCCAGGCCCAGGCAGCCGTAGGAGCAGCTCAGGTCGCCGCCGCCGGGCAGCTTGGAGGCTGCCACACAGTCGTGGAGACCCACATACTTGTACTGCTTGTAGTTCTGACCGCAGCCGGTGCAGTGCACCTGGGCGATCTGCTTCACGGTAGCGCCGGCGGACACGCCCATGATCTCACCGATCTGAGCGGCCACAGCCTCGCCGCCGGCGGCGCAGGCGTTGACAGGAGCGATGCCCTTGGCCACGGCAGCGGCGTAGCCGGAGCAGCCGGGGTAGCCGCAGCCGCCGCAGTTGGCGCCGGGCAGGCAGGCCAGCACAGCCTCTTCCTTGGGGTCCACCTCAACGGCGAACACCTTGGCGGCGATGGCCAGCACCAGGCCGAAGATGGCGCCCAGCGCAGCCAGGACCACAACGGCAAAAATAACTGTATTCATACTCTTCCGCCTCCCTTAACCAAAGACCTTCAGGCCGGAGAAGCCCAGGAAGGCCAGGGCCACCAGACCGGCGGCCATCAGGGCGATGGGGAAGCCCTCAAAGGCCTTGGGGCACTCGGAGAACTCCATCCGCTCCCGGATGCTGGCGAAGATCACGATGACCAGCAGGAAGCCGATACCGCCGGTGATGCCGTACACCACGCTGGTGATGAAATCATAGCTGTTCTGGGTGTTCTGCAGCACCACGCCCAGCACCGCGCAGTTGGTGGTGATCAGGGGCAGGTACACGCCCAGGGCCTCGTACAGGGAGGGCATGGACTTCTTCAGGAACATCTCGATAAACTGCACCAGGGCGGCGATGACCAGAATGTAGGTCACGGTCTGCATGAAGGTCAGGCCCAGGGGCACCAGGATGAAGGCGTTGATGGGCCAGCAGATGGCAGAGGCCAGGCCCATGACGAAGATAACGGCCATGCCCATGCCGGAGGCGGTCTCCACCTTCTTGGAGACGCCCATGAAGGGGCAGATGCCCAGGAACTGGGCCACGATGAAGTTATTGACCAGGATGGCGCCCAGGGCCACGGTAAACAGTTGTGCCCAATCCATTACTTGGCCACCTCCTCAGTCTTTTTCTCAGTCTTCTTCGGCTTGTTCAGGAAATACTGCATGGCGGCGATGAAGCAGGCCAGGGTGATGAAGCCGCCCACCGGCAGGATCATGCCCAGAGCGGGGATGCCCTCGGGGATGATGCGGATGCCGTTGCCGCCGTTCAGGATGCCGCCGCCGAAGGTGCCGTTGCCCAGGAACTCACGGACCACACACATGATGATCAGGACCACGGTGTAGCCCAGGCCCTGGAAAATGCCGTCCAGAGCGGAGGCAACCACGCCGTTCTTGTAGGCGAAGGACTCGGCGCGGCCCAGGATGATACAGTTCACCACGATCAACGGGATGAACAGGCCCAGACTGGAGGACAGAGAGGGCAGGAAGGCCTGCAGGCACAGGTCAACGATGGTAACGAAGCCGGCGATGACCACGATGAAGCAGGCGATCCGGATGTTGTTGGGGATGATCTTGCGCAGGACGGAAATAATGATGTTGGCCAGGGTCAGGATCACCAGCACGGACACGCCCATACCAATGCCGTTGAACAGCGTGGTGGTGATGGCCATGGTGGAGCACATACCCAGCAGCTGGACGGTAACGGGGTTCTGGAAGAACATACCGTCCATGAATTGCTTTTTCACGTTCATTTTTCGCTACCTCCTTAGCCCATGCTGGCCGCGGCGGCGATGGCGCTGGTAACGGCCTCAGACACGCCGCGGGAGGTGATGGTGGCGCCGGTGATGGCGTTGATGTCGCCGCCGTCCTTGGTCACCTTGACCTCGCCGGTCTTGCCCACGAACTGGGCCTGCCAGTCAGCCTTACCGGCGTTGGAGCCCAGGCCGGAGGTCTCGCCGGTCTTGACGATGGAAATACCGGTGCAGGCGCCGTCGGGGCCTACGCCCACCATCACGGTCAGGTTGCCGCTGAAGGAGGTGGCGGGCTTCACCTGCACCACGTAGCCGGCGTCGCCGGCCTTGTAGATATCCTCCACCGTGGCATCGCCGCCGGTGTACTGATCGGTGACCTTCTCATAGCTGTCGGAAGGCAGCACCTTGGCCATGGCCTCTTGGGTGGTCTTTTCGTTGTTGGCCGCAATGTAGGGGGCGGTGACATGGTCCGTCAGGCCCAGCAGCAGAGCGGTGATGGCGCAGATGGCAAAGAGCACGATGACCAGAGTGGCCATCCCAGGCTCTTTCTTCTTGGTAACAGTTTCGCTCATGGTTTAGCCCTCCTTCCCGGCTTTCTTGGCCGCCTTGGCGGCAGCCCTCATTTCCTTGGTCACGCCGTAACGGTTGGGCTTGCCCACCTTGTCGATGAGCCACACGCAGCAGTTCATGATCAGGATGGAGTAGCTCACGCCCTCGGGATAGCCGCCGAAGTAGCGGATGAACACGGTCAGCAGGCCGCAGCCGATGCCGAAGATGATCTCGCCCTTCTTGGTGACGGGGCTGGTGACATAGTCGGTGGCCATGAAGAAGGCGCCCAGGAACAGGCCGCCGGAGAACAGCTGATAGGCCATCCAGGTCAGGCGGTCGGCGTCGCCCTTGGGGAAGATAAAGGTAAGTACAGCCACGGTGGCGATGTAGGCCACGGGGATGCGGGCCCGGATCACGCCCCGGGCAATGAGGTACAGGCCGCCCGCCAGCAGAGCCAGGGCGGAGATCTCACCGATACAGCCGCCCACATTGCCCACGAAAGCATCCAGGATGGAGGCGTCGGGCAGCAGGCCCTTGTGCATGAAGTCGGCACCCAGAGGAGTGGCGCCGGTCACCACGTCGGCGCCGGTCATGGTGACGGAGCCGGAGAGCAGACCGGCCCACTTGTCAGTGCCGATGCCGGGCACGATCCAGGTGGTCATGGCCACGGGGTAGCACAGCATCAGGAAGGCACGGCCGCCCAGGGCGGGGTTCATGAAGTTCTGGCCCAGGCCGCCGAACAGCTGCTTGACCACCACGATGGCGAAGAAGTCGCCGATGATCAGCATCCAGTAGGGCAGGGTGGGCGCGCACACGAAGGCCAGCAGCACACCGGTAACGGCGGCGGACAGGTCTCCGTTGGAGCAGGATTTGTGCATCAGCTTGCGGTAGGCCCACTCGAAGAACTCGCAGGCCACCACGGAAATGATGGTGGCGACCAGGGCACGGGGGCCGAAGAACACCACACCGAACACCAGAGCGGGCACCAGGGCGATCAGCACGTCCCGCATCAGGTTCTGGGTATCAATGGGGGAGGCCACGTGGGGAGACGAAGCCACCGTCAGATTCAGCTTTTTCTCTTCGTTCATGCTTTGGCCGCCTCCTTTGCCGCTTTCTCTTTGGCCGCCAGGTTGCGCAGCTCACCCTTGGTCACGCGGAAGGACTGGACCAGGTGGATGCGGGCGGGGCAGATGTAGTTGCAGGAACCGCACTCGATGCAGTCCATGACGTTGAGCGCCTCCGCCTCTTTCCACATGCCCTTCTCGGCGTACAGATGCATGTACACAGGGGTCAGGTGCATGGGGCAGACGTTGACGCAGCGGGCGCAGCGCAGGCAGACCTCTTCCTCCACAACGGGAGCGGCCTCGTGCTTGGTGAGGCAGAGCACCGCGTTGGTGCCCTTGATGCAGGTCACGTCCAGGTTGTACTGGGCGATACCCATCATGGGGCCGCCGGTGAGGACGCGGTCAGGCTCTTCCTTGAAGCCCTTGGCCTCGTCGATCAGGTACTGGAAGGAGGTGCCCAGGGGAACCAGCAGGTTCTTGGGCTCCTGGATGGCGTCGCCGGTGACAGTGATCACACGGTGGGTCACAGGCTTGCCGGACACCACGGCGTCATACACCGCGGCGGCAGTGCCCACGTTGAACACCGCGCAGCCCACATGGGCGGGCAGTCCTCCGGGAGGCACCTCCCGACCGGTGATCCGCTGGATCAGCTGCTTCTCAGCGCCCTGGGGGTACCGGGTGCGCAGGCTCTCCACGATCACGTCGCCCTTGCCGCCCACCAGAGCCTTCAGATGCTCAATGGCATCCTCCTTGTTGGCCTCCACGCCGATGGTGGCGCTCTTCAGGCCGAAGGCCTGCATCAGGATGCGGGCGCCGCCGATGACCCGCTCGCCCTGCTCCAGCATGAGGCGGTGGTCAGCGGTGATGTAGGGCTCACACTCGGCGCCGTTGAGGATGATGGTGTCCACCTTGCCGATGCCCGAGCTGATCTTCGCATGGGTGGGGAATCCGGCGCCGCCCATACCGGTGATGCCGGCTTCCTTCACGATGTTGACGATCTCGTCGGTGCTCAGCTTGGAGTAGTCAGGATGGGGCTCAAGCTCGCTCCCCCAGGTATCCTGGAAGTCGTTCTCGATCACCACCGACATCATCTTGCCGCCGCCCACATAGGGACGGGGCTCGATGGCCTTCACCTCGCCGGACACAGAGGCGTGGATGGGGGCACCCAGACCGGCAACCTCGCCGATCTTCTGGCCCACCTTGACATGGTCGCCCACCGCAACGATGGGCTTGCAGGGGGCGCCGATGTGCATGGACATGGCGATGACCACCTGCTTGGGAGGCGCGCTCAGCTGCGCTATCTCCTTGTGGCGTGCCAGCTCCTTCCGGTCATGGGGGTGCACGCCGCCGTAAAAGCTTTGCTTCATAGGTCCACCTCGCAAATCTGACCCACACACGGGTCATTTTTCTGAGTCGTTTGACCGGTATTTCAAACAGAATAATCATATCGCAATCACTCGAAATTGTCTAGCCAAATCTAACATTTTTCTGTCTTTTTTATTTAAACTTTCTAGTTTTATTTTTAATTTAACCTTTTAAAGCCATAAAAAGCCGCCCATATGCGCTAGACTGTGAAGTTTACTTTTTGACGTGATCGGAGATTTTTTCTCCCCCGCCGCTCACTTTACTTGTTTAAAATGGAGAAGTTCAAAAACTGAACGGGATTGGATTGACAAACAGGTTGGGGAACGCTATCATATTTTGTAAATCTACATTTCGTGTATGTCACGAAGGCCAAAGGCAATGACCGGGACAGTACGGACGGTACACAAGCGCAGAGAGGGAGCGGCTGGTGTAAGCTCCCGTGAGGCCGTTCCGGAAGGTCACCCGGGAGCAGCCCCGCCGAACAGATGGGTAGGCGGGGACGGTCCCCCTCCGTTATCGGGGCAAGAGCGCGCGGGCCAGGCCCGCGAAGTTAGGTGGTACCACGGAGCGCATGGCGGCTTCGCCCTAGAAGGGACGAAGCCGCCATGTTTTTTATCCCATCCAAAGGAGGTCTATCCAACCCATGAGAATGAAAACAGCCCAGATCCTGATGGAGTGCCTGCTGGAACAGGGGGTGGACACCGTATTCGGCTACCCCGGCGGTACTATATTAAATGTATATGACGAGTTTGAGCTCCACGGCTATAAGGAGAAGATCCGCCACATCCTCACCGCCCACGAGCAGGGCGCCTCTCACGCCGCCGACGGCTACGCCCGTGCCACCGGCAAGGTGGGCGTGTGCTTCGCCACCTCCGGCCCCGGCGCCACCAACCTGACCACCGGCATCGCCACCGCCTACTACGATTCCTCCCCCGTGGTGTTCATCACCTGCAACGTCAGCGAGAACCTGATCGGCAAGGACTCCTTCCAGGAGGTGGATATCACCGGCATCACCATGCCCATCACCAAGTGCAACTACCTGGTGAAGGACCCCAACCAGCTGGCCGACGTGATCCGGGAGGCCTTTGCCATCGCCCGGTCCGGCCGGCCCGGCCCGGTACTGGTGGACATCGCCAAGAACGTCACCGCCGCTGAGGCCGACTATGAGCGGCTTCCCCTGTCCGAGCACGCCAACCACGGCCGGCTGGGCGCCATGCTCCGCCGGGCCAGCCACGACCTGAAGGCCCCCGAGCCCGACGCCGGCGACATCCAGACCCTGCTGGACATGATCGAGGAAGCCCGCCGGCCCCTGGTGCTGGTAGGCGGCGGCGTGATCCGCTCCAAGGGCGCGGTGCCCGAGTTCCGCAAGTTCATCGAGACCCTCAACGCCCCGGTGGCCTCCACCATCATGGGCGGCGGCGCCTGCCCGGGCAACCACCCCCTGTTCACCGGCATGATCGGCATGCACGGCTCCCACGCCTCCAACTACGCCAGCGACCAGTGCGACCTGCTCATCGCCATCGGCTGCCGGTTCTCCGACCGGGTGGCCACCGATCCCGCCACCTTCGCCCCCAACGCCAAGATCGTCCACATCGACATCGACCGGGCGGAGATCGACAAGAACGTGGTCACCGACCACCACATCATCGGCGACGCCCGCCGGGTGCTGGAGCTGCTCAACGCCAAGCTGCCCGCCCACGACTACCCCGAGTGGAAGGAGTGGGTCTTTTCCCAGAAGGAGGTCCCCCTGAAGAAGGACAGCATCCTCCACCCCCACGAGATCCTGGAAACCATCCAGGCCGTCACCGACGGGGACGCCATCATCGCCACCGACGTGGGCCAGCACCAGATGTGGTGCGCCCAGTACTACCACTTCTCCCGCCCCGGCCAGTTCATCACCTCCGGCGGCTTCGGCACCATGGGCTTCGGCCTGGGGGCCGCCATGGGCGCCGCCGTGGGCAACCCGGGCAAGGTGGTGGTCCAGTGCACCGGCGACGGCTGCTTCCGCATGAACTGCCATGAGCTGTGCACCGTGGAGCACTACAACATCCCGGTGATCACCGTCATCTTCAACAACCGCACCCTGGGCATGGTCCGCCA
Source organism: Intestinimonas massiliensis (ex Afouda et al. 2020) (assembly GCF_900626285.1). Taxonomy (GTDB): domain Bacteria; phylum Bacillota; class Clostridia; order Oscillospirales; family Oscillospiraceae; genus Flavonifractor; species Flavonifractor massiliensis_A. The sequence continues at coordinate 95,268 of NZ_LR131148.1, read as the reverse complement.
GTGGCAGAACCTGATCTACAACAAGCGGTTCTCCCAGACCGACCTGGACCGGGGCCCCGACTTCGTCAAGCTGGCGGAGGCCTACGGCATCCAGGGTGAGCGCGCCGCCACCCAGCCGGAATTTGAGGCCGCCTTCCGCCGGGCGGTGGCCTCCGGCAAGCCCTACGTGATCGAGTGCGCCATCGACAAGGACGCCATGGTCCATCCCATGGTCTCCGCCGGTACTCCGGTCACCGACTTCATCTTGGATTAAAGGAGGGCGTGGAACATGAATGAACCCAATGTCACCCGCCGCACCCTCTCGGTGCTGGTGGAAAACTCCGCCGGCGTGCTGAGCCAGGTCTCCCGGCTGTTCTCCCGGAAGGGCTACAACATCGAGTCCCTGGCCGTGGGCACCACCGACGACCCTGCCGTGTCCCGTATCACCATCGAGGTCATGGCCGACGCGCCCATGATCGAGCAGATCATGAACCAGCTGCGCAAGCAGTTCCCCGTCTACTCCGTGCAGGAGCTGCTGCCTGAGCGGTCCATCCGCCGGGAACTGGTCATGTTCAAGGTGAAGGCCGAGACCCATGACATCCGCAACGAGGTCATCCAGATCGCCAACATCTTCCGGGCTTCCATCATCGACGTGTCCCTCAAGTCCCTCACCCTGGCCCTCATCGGCGACGAGACCAAGGCCGAGGCCATGCAGAAGCTGCTGGAGGCCTTCGGCATCCTGGAGCTGGTACGCACCGGCATGGTGGCCCTGGAGAGAGGCGCCTATACCATTGGGGACGAGACGAAAGAGCAAGCAGAATTTAATCTGGGGAAAAACTTCCTGTGAGTTCACCGGGAAATCTTTTTTGAGATTGTATCACACTTATCATTCTTTTCTGCCCCGCTGTGCTATCATCGGGGACAAAGATCCACAGCTTATGATAAAGGAGTGCAAAGAGTATGGCTAAGATGTATTATGAGAAGGACTGTGACCTGTCCTACCTGAACGGTAAGAAGATCGCGATTATCGGCTACGGCTCCCAGGGCCACGCCCACGCCCTCAACCTGAAGGATTCCGGCTGCGACGTCTGCGTCGGCCTGCGTGAGGGCTCCAAGAACTGGGCCAACGCCGAGAAGGCCGGCCTCACCGTCAAGACCATCCCCGAGGCCGCCAAGTGGGGCGACATCGTGATGATCCTCATCAACGACGAGGTCCAGGCCGACGTCTATAAGAAGGACATCGCCCCCTACATGACCGAAGGCAAGGCTCTGGCTTTCGCCCACGGCTTCAACATCCGCTATCAGCAGATCGTTCCTCCCGCCGGCGTGGACGTGTTCATGGCCGCCCCCAAGGGTCCCGGCCACACCGTCCGTTCCACCTACGTCAACGGCAAGGGCGTGCCCTGCCTGGTGGCCGTGGAGCAGAACGCCACCGGCAACGCCTATAAGATCGCTCTGGCCTACATCGCCGGTATCGGCGGCGCCCGGGCCGGCGTGATGGAGACCACCTTCCACGACGAGACCGAGACCGACCTGTTCGGCGAGCAGTGCGTGCTGTGCGGCGGCGTTGTGGACCTGATGAAGTGCGGCTTCGAGACCCTGGTGGAAGCCGGCTACGAGCCCGAGAACGCTTACTTCGAGTGCATCCACGAGATGAAGCTGATCGTGGACCTGATCAACAAGGGCGGCGTGGCTGCCATGAACTACTCCATCTCCGACACCGCTGAGTACGGCGAGTATGTCTCCGGTCCCCGCGTCCTCCCCTACGAGGAGACCAAGAAGAACATGCGCAAGGTGCTGGACGACATCCAGGACGGCACCTTCGCCGGCAAGTGGATCGCCGAGAACAAGAACGGCCGCACCTTCTTCAACTCCAAGCGTGCCAACCTAAAGAAGCACCAGATGGAGATCGTGGGCGAGGAGCTGCGCAAGAACATGATCTGGGGCGGCGACAAGGATCTGGACACCGCTTCCAACTGATTACACATCGTACATGCACAGGGCCCCGGAGCTGTCCGGGGCCCTTACATTTTTCTTAAAATATTGTTTTTCAATAAAATTTAATTGATTTATAATATGTTCTGTGCTATCCTGTAGGGCAGAAAGGGGGCTCTGCCCATGCTGAAACGACTGCTGCTGCTCCTGCCGGTGCTTCTGCTGGCGTCCTGTACCGCCTCGCCGGTCAAAGAGGTATCCCAGGCTCTGGACCTATCCCTGCCGGAGGGAGACGTCATCACCGACATCGACACCCACGGGGGGTTTCACGGGGACGGAACCTCCTGTGTCGTCCTGGCCTTCACCCCGGAGAACGGAGCAATGCTGGCGGAGGAGCTGGCCGGGCGGGCTGATTGGCAGGCCCTGCCTCTGGATGATCTGTCCGCCAGCGTGCTGGACTCTATTCTCTCTCAGCTGGCCGACGACGGACTGAGCTACACGGTCCCTACCCAAGGCTGGTACTGGTATCAGGACCGCTCCCCGGCCGGACACAGCCTGGATTTCCCACTCAACTGCACCCTGGCCGTCTACGATCCCCAGAGCTGTCAGCTGGCCTATTTTTGTCTGGACTGCTGATGGAAGGAGGTTTTTTATGAAAAAACATTCTCTGCTCCTGGTTCTCCCGGCCCTGCTGGCGGCAGTGCTTTTCTGCTCCTGCGCGGGGGCGGGCGACTGGGCCTTCACCGGCCTGCCGGGAAACTATGAAATCTGGCGGCTCAACGCCAGTGAGATCGCCCTTGTGGAGCGCACCGGCGACAACATCGCCGACTCTGTGGTGGGGCCCTACGTCTGCGCCGTGGCCTGGAACGAGGACTATATCCTGGCCCGGCAAAAGCCGGAGCGGAACAGTCCGGAGGAAGAGAGCGTCTGCTACCTGGTGACGGTGTCCTCCGGAACGGTGGACGGGCCCTATACAGAAGCCGAACTTCAGGTTCAGCTGGACAGGCTGCACATTCCCCTGACCGACGGGGACTGGGTGGATGTCCTGCAGCTGAAGCCCTGACCGGTACCCGCTGTTTTTGGGAGATTGTATCATAGCTATCATTCTTTTCTCCCGGCACTGCGCTATAATAAGAGCAAACTTGACATTCCGGTTTTCTTCCGATAGGATGAAACAGACAGAAACCGCAAGGAGGGTTTGCCATGCGCAGCGACAATGTAACAAAAGGGGTGGAGCGTGCCCCCAACCGCTCCCTGTTTTACGCTCTGGGCTACACCAAGGAGGAGCTGGAGCGCCCCCTCATCGGAGTGGTATGCTCCTACAATGAGATCGTGCCCGGACATATGAACCTGGACAAGATCGCTGAGGCCGTCAAGGCCGGCGTTCGGGCCGCCGGAGGCACTCCGGTGGAGTTTCCCGCCATCGCCGTGTGCGACGGCATCGCCATGGGCCACATCGGCATGAAATACTCCCTGGTGACCCGGGACCTGATCGCCGATTCCACCGAGGCCATGGCCATGGCCCATCAGTTCGACGGCCTGGTGATGATCCCCAACTGTGACAAGAACGTGCCCGGCCTGCTGATGGCCGCCGCCCGTGTCAACATCCCCACCATCTTCTGCTCCGGCGGTCCCATGCTGGCCGGCCGCCTGGCCGACGGCCGCCGCTCCTGCCTGAGCCACATGTTCGAGGCGGTGGGCGCCTACAAGGCGGGCAAGCTGGACGAGGAGGGCGTGGAGGACTATGAGGTCAACGCCTGCCCCACCTGCGGCTCCTGCTCCGGCATGTACACCGCCAACTCCATGAACTGCCTCACCGAGGCCATCGGCATGGGCCTGCGGGGCAACGGCACCATCCCCGCCGTGTGGTCCGCCCGGCTGCGGCTGGCCAAGCATGCCGGTATGCAGATCATGGAGCTGGTGAAGAAGGGCATCAAGCCCCGGGACATCATGACCCCCGCCGCCTTCCACAACGCCGAGACGGTGGACATGGCCCTGGGCTGCTCCACCAACACCATGCTCCACCTGCCCGCCATCGCCCACGAGTGCGGCATCGAGCTGGATCTGGACATGTCCAACGAGATTTCCTCCAAGACCCCCAACCTGTGCCACCTGGCCCCTGCCGGGGACACCTACATGGAGGACCTGGAGGGCGCCGGCGGCGTGTACGCCGTCATGAAGGAGCTGACCAAGAAGAACCTGCTGGACACCAGCGTGCTCACCTGCACCGGCAAGACCCTGGGCGAGAACCTGGAGGGTGTGGTCAACCGGAACCCGGAGCTGATCCGGCCCATCGAGAACCCCTACTCCCAGGACGGCGGCATCGCGGTGCTCAAGGGCAACCTGGCCCCCGAGGGCTGCGTGGTGAAGCGCTCCGCCGTGGCCCCCGAGATGATGACCCACACCGGCCCCGCCCGGGTGTTCGACAGCGAGGATGAGGCTATCGCCGCCATCTATGAGGGCAAGATCGTCTCCGGCGACGTGGTGGTCATCCGGTACGAGGGCCCCAAGGGCGGCCCCGGCATGCGGGAGATGCTCAACCCCACCTCCGCCATCTGCGGCATGGGCCTGGGCGAGAGCGTGGCCCTCATCACCGACGGCCGGTTCTCCGGCGCCACCCGGGGCGCCTCCATCGGCCACGTCTGCCCCGAGGCCGCTCAGGGCGGCCCCATCGCCTTCGTGGAGGAGGGGGACATCATCTCCATCGACATTCCCAGCTGCTCCATCACCCTGAACGTGGATGAGGCCACCCTGGCTGAGCGCCGTGCCAAGTGGGTGTGCCCCGAGCCCAAGGTCAAGACCGGCTATCTGGCCCGGTACGCCAAGCTGGTCACCTCCGCCGCCAGAGGCGCCGTTCTGGAATAAGACAAGCAAAAACACCGGCCTGCCGCAGATGCGGCAGGCCGGTGTTTGTTTGCTCAGAAGTTCGGCTTGTTGTCGTCGTAGGGGCTCTGATAGGAGGAGCCCTGGTAGCCGGAGTCCTGGAAGCCGGGCTGGTCATTGGGGAAGGACCCGTATACCACCCAGTGGTAGAAGTTTGCCTCGCTGGCCCAGGCGTAGGGGCCCACCCACAGGCTCAGGATACCCAGGGTAAACGCGGAGAGGATCCACCACCAGAAGAAGGAGAAGTCCAGGCAGAACATCTCCAGCTTGTGGCCCCGCATGGCCTGCTTGCTGGCGGTAATGGAGGCCAGCGCCCCCATGTCGGGACGATCCAGCAGGAAGTAGGTGGCCAGGCGGTAGCGGTAGGAGATGGCCACATCCACCACCGTGCCGGCCAGAAGCAGCAGGACACCCAGGAACACCAGGCCGGAGCTCTCCACCGCAGCCCCAACGGTGAGTACCACGATACCGGGCAGCATAAGCAGCAGGCCCCACAGGCTGGTAAACAGAGCGGTCAGGAAGCTGACCAGCAGGGCCTTGCCCAGGTGGGAGAAGCCCTCCAGCAGGGTGCGGTAGCCCGGTCCCGTCCGCCGGGCCAGCCCCAGAGCATAGGCGGTATATCCGAACTGCATCACCCACTGGTAGAGGGTGATCAGCAGCTCCATCAGCAGATAGACACCCACCCGCTGGGGTGTAAAGATGTAATGCAGAACTCGTTGGGGATCCTCCCCATCTATCAGGTACCAGTATGCCAGCGAAAAGGGGTTGGATACAAAATACATGATAACGCTGGTCAGCACGCCGGTAAGCAGGATGTATACCAGTGTCACCAGCATGGGGTGGGGATAGGCCCCACGCATGGCCAGTCTGGCCCGGTACTTCGCCTCCGGTCGGTTAAATTTCATAAAGATCCCTCACAATCTGATTCTCGTGAGGGTATCATACCACATCACTGGGCGCTTTGCAAGCTGGGGAGCGACACCCGGAATATAACGCCGCCCGCCCGGTTGGAGGCGGAACACTCCCCTCCGTGGGCCTTCATGGCCGCCTTCACGATGGCCAGGCCCAGGCCGGTGCCGCCGGTATCCCGGCTGCGGCTCTGGTCGCTCCGGTAGAAGGGCTGCCAGATCCGGCGCAGCTCCCGCTCCGGGATGTTGTCCCCGTCGTTGTCCACCGTCAGCACCGCCCACCGGCCCTCCTTGCCTACCTTCACGGTAATGGCCCCGCCGGGGGTGCAGTGGCGCAGGGCGTTGGAGGCCAGGTTGGCCGCCGCGCTCTCCAGCCGGGCCCGGTCCCCCTCCGTCCACACCGGGGACAGGTCCAGCTTCAGGGTGATCCTCTTCCGCTCCAGGGGCAGGGCCAGCCGGTCAAAGACCTCTTTCACCAGGGCGGACAGCTCCACCGGCTCCCGGTTCAGGGCCTCCCCCCGCTCCAGCCGGGCCAGGTCCAGCAGGGCGGCGGTGAGGGCGGCCATCCGGTCGGTCTCGGAGAGCACCACGTCCAGGTACTCCTCCCGCTTGGCCGGATCGATGTCCTCCCTCAGGGATTCGGCGTGGGCCCGAAGGATGGCCAGGGGGGTCTTCAGCTCATGGGCCGCCGCCCGGGTGAAGGCCCGCTCCCGCCGGATGGTCCGGTACTCCAGCCAGGCCGTCAGGACGGCCAGAGCTGCCGCCGCCCCCAGGGTCAGCAGGATCACAGGGCCCAGACCGGCCAGGGCGTAGAGGGAGGGCAGGCGATAGCTGACAGCCATCGCCCGAAAGGCAGTCTTGTACAGATAGGCGTTGGAGCTGTCACGGTCCTCCGGCAAGATGACCGTGGGCATATACTCTTTCGCCCATCCCGGATTGGCCGCTTCCAGATCGTCTACCTCCGCCTCCATCTCCCGGTACTGCTCCAGCCGCTTCTCCGGCCCGCCCCTGCCCGTCAGGGGGGAGGAGAATTCCACCCAGCCGATCCGGCAGGTCTCCGGCTCCCGGCCGGGAAAGAGGTCGATGTCCGCGTCCGCCAGCACCACCTGCTCCTCCCCCAGCTGGAGAGTCAGCTTTCGGACATAGAACACATTGTCCTCCAGCCAGCCCACCGCCTCCGATTCGCTGCCGATGGTGACCTCCCTCCCGATGCGCTCCTGGTAGTACCCCGTTCCCCGGCGGTTCAGGAGCCGGGCGGCTGCCACCAGCTGCTCGTCCGTCATGGTCTGGTCCAGGAGCATATGGCAGGAGATAGCTTCGGACGGATTGTCCTCGCTGTACAGTGTGGCGGCCGCCGTCAGCAGCTGGCTCTGGCCCAGCCGCTGGCCGTCGTCATCGTACAGGCGGGCAAAGCCCTGCCCGCCGTAAGCCTTCAGGTCCTCACAGCCGCTGACCGTCAGCCAGCAGGAGATCCAGTCCTTTTGTTCTGAACTCCAGCTGAAGGAGGTCTGCCCCATCAGAATGCTGTTGGAAAGCCGGTATTGCTGCGTCAGCGCATCCTGCTGGGCCCACCGGCAGTTGATCCAGAGCAGAGGGGCCATCACCGCCCCCCACAGCAGCAGAAAGATCGCCAGTTTCCCTGCCAGACACTTGAAAAACAGCCGCTTCTCCGCCATGTCAGCCGCCCTCCATTCGATAACCCGCCTTGAACACCGTCTTGATCTGGCTCCCCGCCGGGCCCAACGCGGCCCGCAGGCGCTTGATGCCTACGTCCACCGCCCGCTCGCCGCCGTCAAAGTCGATGCCCCACACCTTGTCCAGCAGCTGCCCCCGACTGAGCACCTGGCCCTGATTGCGCATCAGGCAGAGCAGCAGGGCATAGTCCCGGGGAGAGAGCTCCACCGCCGCCCCGGCCACGGTACACCGCCGCAGGACGGGTTCCAGGGTGATGGCCCCGCAGGTGAGTTTCTCGCCGTCCTCTCCCCGGCTGCGGCGGATCAGGGCTTTCGTCTTGGCCAGCAGCACCGCAAGGGAGAAAGGCTTGGTCACATAGTCGTCCGCCCCCAGCTCGTAGCCCCGGAGCATGTCCCGCTCCTCCCCCAGGGCGGTGAGGAACAGGATGGGCACCCGGCTGTGGGCCCGCACGGTCCGGCACACCGCGAAGCCGTCGGCCTCCGGCATGAGCACGTCCAGCAGCACCGCATCGTAGTCCCGCTGCCGCAGCAGCTCCAGGGCCTCCGCCCCGTCCTTCGCCAGGTCGCAGGCCACCCCGTGGGCCTGAAAATAATCCCGGACGATGGTGCGCATCCGTTCCTCGTCCTCGGCCAGCAGCACCCGCTCCTCCATTTCCCTTCCCTCCCTTCGCTCTCAGGATAGCACTCAGTTGTGTCGGTTTGATGTCACGGAGAAAAAAACGTCCCGGAGGAAAGACCCCTCCGGGACGCATGTCATGCTGTTACCGGCGTCCGGCACCGCCGCCGCGGAAGCCGCCGCCTCCACGGAAACCGCCGCCGCCGCGGAAACCTCCTCCGCCGCCGCGGAAACCACCGCCGCGGAAAGAACTGCCACCCCGTCCGGCACCGCCGCCGCGGAAGGCCCCGCCGCTGTGGAAGCCGCCGCCGCCCATGGGCGGCGGCGGCTTCCACAGCGGCGGGGCCTTCCGCGGCGGCGGGGGCGGGCGGGGGGGGGGGTCTTTTCGCGGCGGGGGGGTTCCGGGGGGGGGGGGGGGGGTTCCGGGCGGGGGGGGGGTGTGTGGGGGGGGGGGGGGTGCGCGGGGGGGGGGTGGGCGGGGGCGCGAGGGTCGGCGGGGGCTGTTTTCGCAG
>NZ_LR131148.1:0-86450 GCF_900626285.1 Intestinimonas massiliensis (ex Afouda et al. 2020) | reverse complement strand
CACTCCGCGAAAACAACGGCCACCCCGCCCGCCCCCGCCGCCGCGGAAGGCCCCGCCGCTGTGGAAGCCGCCGCCGCCCATGGGCGGGCGGGGTCCTCTGGGCGGTCTGGGCGGCCGGGGCCGGTGGGGCCGTCCGAAGATGAAGGGCCGGTAGATGTAAGGCGGTGGGGGCATGCCGGGCATCATGTACCGCCGGCGGTAGCGGCGGTAGCGCCAGCCGTCCGCCGCGCACACCACGATCACCAGCACCACGATCAGGAAAAACAGGCCGAACATACCGAAGCCGAACACGGGACCCACGTAGCCGTAGACGTAGTCAGGCTCCGGCTCGGGATAGTACTGGAAATCCTGCTCCCCGCCGCCGGTGCTGCCGGCGTAGTAGCTCTCATACCAGCCGTAGATGGCATCGAAGAAGTCCCGGGTGGCCTGGTCGTATTCCCCGGCGTCGTAGCCGTCGTAGAAGTACTGCTCCAGATACCGCTCCACCTGGGAGGCGGGCAGGGCGTCCTCCAGGCCGGAGCCGGTCATGGCCCACACCTTGTTCTCCCCCACGGCGTACACCAGCACAAAGCCGTTGTTGCGGTCCGCGTCTCCGATGCCGCCCCAGTTCTCCACCACGCCCATGGCGTAGTCGGCGGCGTCCATGCCGTCCATGAAGTCCACCGTCACCACCACGATCTGGCCGCCGGTGGATTCAAACAGAGTGTGGTTCTTGTTGACGATATACTGCTCGGTGTCGGCGCTGAGCACGTCGGCGTAGTCCGCCACGTAAAAGGCGTCGGTGGGCTCCACCACCGCCCCGGCGGTGACAGACAAGAGGCCCGCCGCCAGCACCAGGCAGAGCAGTACGCTCCAAAGTCTTTTTCTCATCGCTTCCTCCTATGCAAAGAGCTGGGCCGGAGCCACAAAGGTCAGTCTGGACAGGATGCTGGCGGGAAAGGCCCCCAGCACCTTGCGGTTGAACTGCTCCGCCGCGTCGTTGTAGCCGTCCCGGGCAATGGTGTCCGCCTCGGAGGCCAGGTCGGTGCGGAACCCCTGAACGTACTGCCGGTCCTTGTCGGTGAGGTCACAGTCCTCCAGCCGGCCCAGCACGGCGGCGGCCTCGGTCTGAAGCCGGGTATAGTCGGCATAGATGTCGGCAATGCCCTGCCGCTGGCCCAGCGCCTCCCGGCTGTCCGTCAGGGGGGACAGGTCGCTCTCCGTCAGGTAGCGCTCCCCCACCGTCAGCACGTTGGCGGTGATGTCCAGGCAGTCCTGTAAATCTCCGGCGATGGGGGCAAACTGGGCCTCCACCTTGGTCCGCTCGCTCACCAGGGAGCGGTGGGAGCCCAGCAGCACCGACAGCACGATGACCACCGCCAGAATCACCATGCCGCCGGTATAGCTCTTGAGGAACTTCATCTCTTAACCCCGCAGCTCCAGCAGCTTCTGCTTCAGCTCGCCCTCAATACGGCCCAGCTCCACCTCGGCCTCACGCCGCTTCTGGGCGCCCTCCTGCTGGATCTTCATCACCTCGTCCAGGGTGGAGATCAGCTGCTGGTTGGTGTGCTGGAGGGTCTGGATGTCCACCACGCTGCGCTCGGCCTCCTTGGCGGTCTCCACGGTGCCCATCTTCAGCATGTCGGCGTTCTTCTGCAGCAGCTCGTTGGTCATGTTGGTCACCGCGCTCTGGGCGGCGGTGGCCTGCCGGGAGTGCTCCAGCCCCAGAGCCAGCACCATCTGGCTCTTCCACAGAGGGATGGTGTTCACCAGGGAGGACTGGATCTTCTCCAGCATCAGGGCGTCGTTGTTCTGGATCAGCCGGGTCTGGGGACCCATCTGGATGGAGATCATCCGGGTCAGCTCCAGGTCGTGGATCTTCTTCTCAAACCGGGTGCACATGTTGGCCAGGTCGTTGTAGGCCTGGGCATCCTCCTGGGTCCCGGACTGGGCCGCCTTCTGCCGCAGCTGCTCCAGCTGGCCGGTGCGCACCTGGTTCAGACGCTTCTTGCCCGCCAGGATATACATGGTCAGTTCCTTATAATACTTGGTGTTCAGCTCATACATCTGGTCCAGCATGGCGATGTCCTTCATCAGGGCCACCTGATGGCCTTCCAGGACCGTGACGATCTTATCCACATTGGCCTCCGCCTTGGAGTAGGACGCCTTCATGGCCTCCAGCTCGTTGCGCTTCTTCTTGAAAAAGCCGAAAATACCCTTCTCGTCCTCGTCCTTGCCGAAGCCCTTCAGCTCCACCACCAGGGAGGACAGGGCCTGACCCACCTCGCCCAGGTCCTTGGTGCGCACCGAGTTCAGAGTGCTCTCGGAGAAGCCGGCGATGTTCTTCTGGGCCGCCGCGCCGTACTGGAGCACCACGTTGGAGTCGGTGATGTCGATCTTCTGGGCAAAATCGTCCACCATCTTCCGCTCCGCCTCGGTGAGCTGGCTCTCGTCCAGCTTTACCGCGTTGGCCTCCCGCTGCTGTTCCGCAGCGGCTGCGGCATCAGGAGTCAGCGTCAATTCAGGGGCCTCCGGTGCCTTGACCTCTGCCGCGGCAGCTGCAGTCCCCAGGTCGGGGGTCAGGGTCAGTTCGGGGGTAAAATCCGTTTGATCGGTCATGGTCACTCGCTCCTTTTATTCAACTTATTCCGTCTGTCCCAGCTGGGTGCCGCCCAGCCCTTCCCGGGCCAGCATCTGCTCCAGCACGGTGATGTCGGTGGAAATATCCAAAGCCTCGTCGGCAAACAGGGCGTCCAGCTGCTTATCGAAGGCGGTGCAGATCTGGTCCAGCATAGCCCCGATCTTGCCCATGGTGCCCTCGATGTTGGCGCCCTCCACCCCCGCCTGATCCATCCGGTCGTAGGCGTTGAGCAGCTTCAGGGTGGTGGGCAGATAGTAGTTCAGAAACCGCCGGATCTGGGGCAGCTTGCTCCGGTCCCGGGCCACCAGGTCGAAGATCTTGCCGGTGACCTCCTCCATGTGGCTGATCTGGGCGGAGATGGTCTTGTCCTCGATGTTGTCGTTGAGCCGCCGCAGCTCGGACAGGGCGCGCTGCCGCTCCAGCAGCAGAGGGTCTTCCGGCTCCGGGTCCCTGACCTGGGGCTCCTCATCCGGCACGATGAGCACCCGGTCGGGGAACAGCTTCCGGCCCAACAGCCAGGCCGCCACCGAGCAGGCCACCGCCAGCACAAAGTGCCACCAGGCGTACATGGGACCGAAAACGGCCCACAGTACCCACACCGCCGCCGCCAGATAGAGGGGGCCGGGAGACTTTTTGACAAGTTTCGCCATTGACAGATCCTCCAAAAATGAGGTTGGTTTTATTGTACCTTTCCCCCTTCCCGGTGTCAAGAACACGTTGACTTTAGGGGGAAAAGTCATTATTATTAAAGGTAATTACCGATTTAAAGAGAGGAAGTCTGCCCATGCTCACCCTGAAGGAGTTCAAAGAGGCCCGCAGCGTGCTGTCCGGGGTCATCCGGGACACCAACCTGCTGTACAGCCCCGCCTTTTCCAAGGCCACCGGCAACAACGTGTATATCAAGCCGGAAAATATGCAAGTCACCGGCGCCTACAAGATCCGGGGCGCTTACTATAAGATCAGCACCCTGTCCGAGGAGGAGAAGGCCAAGGGCCTGGTCACCGCCTCCGCCGGCAACCACGCCCAGGGCGTGGCCTACGCCGCCCAGCAGGCCGGGGTGTCCGCCACCATCGTCATGCCCACCACCACCCCGCTGGTGAAGGTGAACAACACCAAGGACTACGGCGCCAAGGTGGTGCTCCACGGGGAGACCTTTGACGACGCCGCCGAGCTGGCCGCCCGGCTGTCGGAGGAGGAGGGTCTGACCTACGTCCACCCCTTCAACGACCCCGCCATCGCCACCGGCCAGGGCACCATCTCCTATGAGATCTTCCAGGACCTGCCCGACGTGGACGTGATCCTGGTACCCATCGGCGGCGGCGGACTGGCCACCGGCGTGTCCACCCTGGCCAAGCTGCTCAACCCCAACGTCACCGTCATCGGCGTGGAGCCCACCGGCGCCGCCTCCATGAAGGCCAGCCTGGACGCCGGCCACGTGGTCACCCTGGACAAGGTGGAGACCATCGCCGACGGCGTGGCGGTCAAGACCCCCGGCGATCTCATCTTCCCCTATATCCAGAAGAATATTGATGACATCATCACCATTGACGACGACAAGCTGGTGGACGCCTTCCTGGATATGATGGAAAAGCACAAGATGATCGTGGAGAACGCCGGTCTGCTGCCCATCGCCGCCCTGAGCCATCTGAACTGCAAGGGCAAGAACGTGGTGCCTGTCCTCTCCGGCGGCAACATGGACGTGATCACCGTGGCCAGCCTGGTGCAGCACGGCCTCATCAACCGGGGCCGGGTGTTCACCTTCTCGGTGCAGCTGCCCGACCGGCCCGGCGAGCTGCTGCGGGTGGCCCAGATCGTGGCCGGAGCCAACGGAAACATCATCAAGCTGGAGCACAACCAGTTCGTCAACATCAACCGCCAGAGCGGCGTGGAGCTGCGGGTGACCCTGGAGGCCTTCGGCCACACCCACAAGCGGGCCATTCTGGACGCCATGTGCGCCGCCGGGTATCAGGCCCGGGAGTGCCACACCAACGACTTCTACAACTGAGCATAAAACCATTGTGTCCGGGAGAGCGTATGCTCCCCCGGACACTATATGATGCGGCGCGCGGTTCCGGGACATGGGCCGCCGGGCCGGCGGCCCGTGGGCGCGTGGGGAGGACCGGCGGGGCCCCGGGCGACATCCGCTTGACGTATCTTATGTGGCGGAGCGTCCCTTTGCCCCCGGCCCGGATGGGCCTTTCATGGCCCGTCCGCCCGCCTTTCCCCAAAAAACTATGTTTGGAGTGGTAACGGATGATCAAAATCGCCCCTTCCATCCTCTCTGCGGATTTTGTCAACCTGGAGCGGGACATCAAGCGGGTATCCACCGCCGACTGGCTCCACGTGGACGTGATGGACGGCTGCTTCGTGCCCAACATCACCATCGGCGTGCCGGTGGTCCAGTCCATCCGCAAGTGTACCGACATGTTCCTGGACGTCCACCTGATGATCGACAAGCCGGTGCGCTATATCGAGGCCTTCGCCAGGGCGGGTGCCGATCTGCTGAGCGTCCATCTGGAGGCCGACCACCCCACCCGCATTGCCGAGGCGCTGAATCTGATGGGACAGTGCGGCGTGAAGAAGGCGGTGGCCCTCCGGCCCATCACCGCCGCCTCCGCCATCCTGCCCTACCTGGAGGAGCTGGATATGGTGCTGGTGATGACGGTGGAGCCCGGCTTCGGCGGCCAGGCCTTTATGGAGCACCAGCTGGACACCATCAAGCAGGTGCGGGAGCTGATCAACAAGTACAACCCCGCCTGCCGGCTGGAGGTGGACGGCGGTATCAGCCCCAAGACCGCCGGCAAGGTGATCGCCGCCGGAGCGGACACCCTGGTGGCGGGCTCGGCGGTGTACGGCGCCGCCGACCCGGCGGCGGCCATCGCCGCCCTGCGGGAGGGTTAAGGCATGCAGTATTTTCCCCCCGCCCTGGAAAAGCTGGTGGAGCAGTTCGCCCGGCTGCCCGGCATCGGCCGCAAGAGCGCCCAGCGGCTGGCCTTTTTCGTGCTGGCCCTGCCGGAGGAGGACGCGGCGGAGTTTGCCCAGGCCATCGTGGAGGCCAAGTCGGCCATCCACTGCTGCCCGGTGTGCCAGAACTTCTCCCAGGGAGACGGGCTGTGCCCCATCTGCCAGGACCCCAAGCGGGACCAGTCGGTCATCTGCGTGGTGGCCGACCCCAAGGACGTGATGGCCATGGAGCGGTCCCGGGAGTATTCCGGTGTATACCACGTGCTCCACGGGGTGATCTCCCCCATGAACCATGTAGGCCCTGACGACATCCGGGTGAAGGAGCTGGTGGGCCGGGTGGCCGCCGGGAACGTCAGCGAGGTCATCATGGCCACCAACCCGGACACCGAGGGTGAGGCCACCGCCATGTACCTGTCCCGGCTGCTGAAGCCCTTCCAGGTGAAGGTCACCCGTCTGGCCTACGGCATTCCGGTGGGCAGCCACCTGGAGTACGCCGACGACGCCACCCTGCTGCGGGCCCTGGAGGGCCGCAGAGAAATGTAAGCAAAAAGATCCAGCGGCAAAGCCGCTGGATCTTTTTTATGCCATCTCCCCTGCCAGGGAGCGCTCCATATAGTCCCGGATGATGGCCGCATCGTCGGTCTGGCCCAGCACCCACATGAGCTTGGTCACCGCCGCCTCGGTGGTCATGTCCCGGCCCTGGATGACCCCCTGCTCCAGCACCTTCTGCCCCACCTCGTAGATGGAGAAGTCGCTGGGCTCATAGAGGCATTGGCTGCACACCACCACCGTCATGCCCGCCTGGGCCGCCGCCTGGAGCTTGGCGATCAGGTCCCGGCGGACGAAGTGGAGTCCGCCCGCCCCGAAGGCCTCGATGACGATGCCCCGGTAGTGCATCTGGAGGAGCATGTCGAAGATCTCCGGGTCCAGGCCGGGGGTGAGCTTGATGAGGAACACCTTGTCGCACAGCTTGTCCCGCAGGGTGCAGCCGCCGGAGGCGGCCGGGATGCTCTCCCGCCGGATCTGGAGGCCCTTGCCGTCCACCGTGGCCGCCAGGGGCCAGTTGACGCTCTCAAAGGCGTCAAAGTCGGTGGTGCGGGTCTTTACCGCCCGGCAGCCCAGGATCACTTTCCGGTCGAAGGCCAGAAACACCCCCGCCACCCCGGAGGCCGCCATGGCCAGGGCGGTGCGCAGGTTCTCCAGCCCGTCGCTGAGGGGGTGGGTCATGGGCAGCTGGGCCCCGGTGAGCACCACCGGGATGGCGATGCCCCGGAGCATGAAGGAGAGCACCGAGGCGGTATAGGCCATGGTGTCGGTGCCGTGGGTGATGACGATACCGTCAAAATCCCGCCGGTTGGCAAAGACGTGGCGGGCGATGGTCTGCCACTCCTCCGGCTGGATGTTGGAGGAGTCCAGGTGGAGGATGTCCCGGATGGTGAGGTCGTAGGCGTCGGTGATGCCACGGGGGAGCAGCCCGGCCAGGTCCTCCCCATCCAGGCCGGGAGCCAGGCCCTCCGCCGTGGGCAGGGAGGCGATGGTGCCTCCGGTGGTGAGCAGCAGGATACGCTTGGCCATCAGAATTCCTCCGCCAGGGCGTCCGCCCGCTCCATGGCTGCCGCCAGCAGAGCCTCCTTGTCATTGCGGACATCATCCATGCCCTCGGCGTCCAGGAAGCGGACGTCTGGGATACCGTACATGACCCCCAGGCCCTTGATGTGGACAGCGGCCACATCAAGAGGGGTACCGGCATAATAGCCGCCCCGGGTGGTGATATAGAGCAGCCT
Organism: Intestinimonas massiliensis (ex Afouda et al. 2020); assembly: GCF_900626285.1. GTDB lineage: Bacteria > Bacillota > Clostridia > Oscillospirales > Oscillospiraceae > Flavonifractor > Flavonifractor massiliensis_A. The sequence continues at coordinate 79,082 of NZ_LR131148.1, read as the reverse complement.
GGACGCCTTGCACAGGCCGATGCTGTTGCCGTCGGCGTCATAGCCGAAGGTGATATCGGTGACCGAGATCCGCTCCAGATAGATCTTCAGGGCCGCCGGGAAGGATAGGTCCCAGAAGGGGGCGGCGATCACGATCTTGTCCGCCCGGGCGAACTGCCAGGCGGGGTCGAACATGGGCTGGTCCAGCTTGCCCGCGTTCCACAGCGCGTCCCGCTCGGCCAGCACCTCCGGATACTGGGGGGGCAGCCGGTGGGTGCACACATTTTCCTCCGTCACCACCGTGTCCGGGTGAAGGGCCTGGTAGCGGTCCAGGAACCGCCGGGCCAGCTTCAGGGTGCGGGACTTCTCCCCCCGCACGCAGGCATTCACAAAGAGCAGATTTTCCATTTTTCCTCACGCTCCCGGGTTTATTTTTCCCTATGCTATCACACTTTACGCCACGGCGCAAGCGGCCTGGTCCAGCCACTCCAGCAGGCCCTCCGCCACCGTTTTGTCAGTGAGATCCAGTTTTTCCGCCTCTATATGGACCACCCGGTTCCCCTGGCGGAAGATCAGGCCGCTGCCCCCGCCCCAGGCGTAGGTCCAGGCCTGGTCATAGCCCAGATCCGCCTCAGCCAGCTCCACCGCCCCGTGGTAGTGGAAGTAGCGGTGGAGGCGGCCCTCATCTCCCTCAATGGCCCGCAGGTCGCCGCAGATCACATTCGCCAGCCAGGATACCTTGCAGTCATAGGATTCGATCCACAGGTCGCCCTTCTCGGAGAATTCCCGGTACTCCACGCTCTCGCCCAGCACTGAGCGCTCCGCGGTCAGCCGTCCGTTCACCTCATGGTTGCTGCGCTCACTGCTGAAAGCGCCCAAAATAGACAGAAGCAGAATGATGACCAGCACAGTGCTGACCAGCGGCATGGCCCCCCGGAACCGGGCTGCTCCTCGCCTGGGCACCGGAATAGGTTTCCCCTCCTCCGCCGCCCGGCGGCACTTTCGCCGGTAGCGCACCACACGAAAGCCGAGAAACAGTTCCAATGAGATCCAAGCCAGCAGGAACAGCTGGGCCAGCATGGCACCGTTGGAGAAAAACATCTCCCACACCCGGGGCTGGTCCAGGAAAAACCGTCCAACGGCCCAAGCTATCCAGTAAATGACCAGACAGAAAAAGGTGTAGGCCTGATTCCACAGGCTCTTTTTCAGCACCTCTTCCCACTCCAGGCTGCCGTCGGTCTGGATGGGCGCCGGATCGGTGTCCGGCTTGGCCTGGAAGTAGAACATGCCTCCCGCCTCGTCCAGCAGGTCCCACCCCGCCTCATCACACAGGGCCAGATAATCCGCCCGGGCCTGTTCATCCTTCCGGCGAATGGAAGTCCAGCGGGCGGGCTCTACCCAGCACCGGCGGGGCTGCTCCGCCCGGCGGAAGGTGGCGGTGAAGATCCCCAGCTCCGCCAGCTCCCAGCCCCGGTCCGCCAGTTCGTCCAGCTCCGCCTGGGCGGCCTTCACGTCCTCGGCGGTATAGCGGAACCACCGGGTCATGTTCTCTTTCACGCTCCATCCTCCTCCAGCCGGGTCAAAATGCCGTCCAGCCATTGCTCATCCAGCGGCCCCATATTGGTCTCCACCCACAGGATCACGTTACCTCGGCGGATGAGCCACATATCGCCCGTGGCTCCCTCCGGGTAGTTGCCCCCGGAAATACCGTATCGCGCCAGCCACACATCCTCATAGCCGGGCAGTTCCTCCTGATTGGCGGTACCCAGTTCTTTCCGATACTGCTCCGTCACCCAGTCGGCCAACCAGGCCCAGGGCAGCGCCCACACTTCGCTTTCTACCTGTCCATAGGCAAAACCGCCTTCCTCCAGCGGCCCGCCCTCATACCACTCTGCCCGGGCGGACAGCAGGGTGGCATGGGTCTCCAGTATCTCTATATCAGTCCGCTCCGGCAGGAGCCGCCCATCCGCCAGGGGCGGCCTGACGCACAGCAGCCCGGCTACCCCGGACAGGGGCAGCAGCCATGCCGTGAACAGCACCGCCACACAGGCCAGCATAGCCTTGGCATACCGGCGTTTCCGCCGGCGCTCCGGAAGGGGGTCCCTGCCCAAAACCACCAGACAGCCGATGACCATGCCGATCATCCACCCCAGATTCAGCTCTCCCAACATGGCATCCAGCAGGAAAGCCACCGCCAGAGGGATCAGGAGGAGATAACCCACGAGAGCGCAGATCCGGCCCACCCACGCGCTGCCTTGTCCCGGCACCGGGAAGGGCTCATTGCGGGCGATGGCCCGCTTCCACTGGCCCAGCCGCAGCAGCAGCCGTCCCGACCACAGCAGGCCCTCCAGAAGCAGCAGCGGCAGCAGGAGGAGCAGCACGGCCCCTGTATTGCTATCCGTGAGAAACGTGACAAAAAAGCGCCAGTCCAGCGTGCCCAGCCCCAGTCCCACCAGCAGGACCAGAAGCCACAGCACCGCCGCGAGGGCCAGAAGCACCCCCCAACCAATGGCCATCCGCCGCAGGGACTTTTTCCGGAATCGCCGGTACTCCAGCTCTCCGTCGGTCTGGATGGGAGCGGTGCCAGCCGGGGCCTCGTAAATGTTCCAATAGCTGAGCTGACCCACCTGCTGCCAGCCCGCGTCGGCCAGCAGGGTGCGGTAATCCATCCCGTCCTCCCGGTTGGGGTCATACCAGTCCAGGCAGTAGGAAACCGGCTCCTCCACCGGGACGAAGGCGGCCAGCAGGCCCAGCCGGATCTTCTCCAGCCGCCAGCCCTCTGCCGCCCGGCGGTTCAGCATGGCCTCCGCCGCCTTGATGTCCATAACAGGATAGGTAAACAGCGTCCACTTCCGCTTCATTGCCCTTCCTCCTCCCGCAAAACCGTCTCCATATCCGCCGCCTGCCGGCGGATGCGCCGGTACTCCTCCCGCAGGGCTTTGTCCCCCTCTGGGGTGAGTTTATAGTACTTCCGCTTGTCCTCTATCCGGGTGAGGGTGATAAACCCCTCTCCCTCGAACCGCTCCAGCAGGGCGTACAGGGTGCCCGCCCCGATGTTCACCCGGCCCTCCGTCAGGGCGGTGATGGCCTGCATGATGCCGTAGCCGTGGCGCTCCCGGCGCAGGGCCAGCAGGACATAAAACATCTGCTCCGTCAGGGTCTCCAGCTTTTTGCGGGCCATCTGCCTCACCTCCTGAAAGTATATCGATGTTCGCTATAATTATAGTATATCAATATTCGATATATGTCAACAGAAAAAGAGGAGCCGTCCCCGGCTCCTCGCAAAAATCTTTATCTGGCCAGCATCTGGAACCACTGGCTCTGGACCCCCGCCGCCCGGAATCCCATGGCGCGGTAGAGGGCGAAGGCATTTTCATTGTCGGTGGCCACCAGCAGGCGGCACCGACCGTATCCCCGGTCCGCCAGATGGGACAGTACGGCAGTCAGCAGGCCCCGGCCCAGGCCCTTGCCCCGGAAATCCTTGTGGAGGGCGATGCCGTCGATCACCGGCGCGTCCTGGGACAGGTCCAGCTCATACACCCCCACCGGGATATCCTGCCGCTGGACGAAGCCGCAGGCGAATTCCGGAGAGAGAGCCCGCTCCAGATCCCGGGGCCCGTAGGTGGCGGAGTTGGGCATGTCGAAAAAGCACTCGTTGTGGAGGGTGATCCAGGCGCCTCCCCGCGCCCGGACCAGAGGGACCAGGGTCACCGCCCCGTCCTTCTCAGGAAGGGAGGTCAGATCCCGGTCCATCCACAGCAGATCCCGGACATGGGTCAGGGTGAAGCCGTCCCAGTCCCCCTCCGACAGAGGGGCCTCCGGCGCGGTGGAGGTGACGAACAGCTCGGAGGCGCCCAGGCCCAGCAGCTCCTCCCTGCCCCGGCGGAGCAGCTCCTCCAGCTCCTCCGCCCTGCACCGGCGGAGGGCCAGGTAGCCCTTTCCCTTTGCCGCGATCTCCTCCGCAAATACCTGATAGACCGGCTTCATGCCCATTCCTCCAATCGTAACTGTCCCCCATCATACCACAGGCCCCCGGACTTTGACAAGTCCGGGGGCCTGTTTGCGCTTACTGTATTTATTCCTCGCCCTGCAGAGCATCGTAGCCGGTCTCGCCGGTGCGGACCTTGACCACGTCCTCCACACGGTAGACGAAGATCTTGCCGTCGCCGATGTTGCCGGTGTACAGAGCCTTCTTGGCGGCCTTGATGACCTCCCACACGGGCACCTTGGACACCACGATGTCCACCTGCACCTTGGGCAGCAGGTTCATGGTCATGGGAACGCCGCGGTAGTACTCGGTCTTGCCCTTCTGGATGCCGCAGCCCAGCACCTGGGTCACCGTCATACCGGTTACGCCGATGTCGTTCATGGAATCCTTCAGAGCCTCAAACTTGGCCTGGCTGCAGATGATGGTCACCTTGGACAGGGCCACGTCGGAGGCGGTGATGCCGCTGGGGGCGGAAGTCACCTGCACCGGCACCGCCTCGTCGGGGGTGGCCTTCCTGGCGGCCACCGGCTCGGGGTAGGCATTGGCCTTGGCCACGGCGGTCATGCTGGTAGACTGGCTGAAGTCGGCGTAGGCGGTGGGCAGGCCGTGCTCGTGGATGTCCAGGCCCTCCAGCTCCTCAATGGCGCTGGCCCGCAGGCCGATGGTGTGCTTGATGACGGTGAAGATGATCAGCATGGTCACCACCACCCAGGCGATGACGCTGACCACGCCCAGACACTGGGTCAGGAAGAACTGGGCGCCGCCGCCGTAGAACAGGCCGCCGTCCACCGCCAGCAGGCCGGTGAGCAGGGTGCCCATGGCGCCGCACACGCCGTGGACCGAGATAGCGCCAACGGGATCGTCGATCTTGACCACCTTATCGAAGAACTCCACCGCCAGGGGAAGAACGATGCCGGCGCAGATGCCGATGATGGCGGCACCCAGGGGGGAGACCATGTCGCATCCGGCGGTGATGGCCACCAGGCCGCCCAGAGCGGCGTTGAAGGTCATGGAGATGTCGGGCTTCTTGAAGCGGATCCAGGTGAAGAGCATGGTGGTGACGCAGGCCACCGCCGCCGCCATGTTGGTGGTGACGAAGATGCTGCCGGCGGCCTCGATGGTCTCGTCGCCGGTCATGGATACGGTGGAGCAGCCGTTGAAGCCGAACCAGCAGAACCACAGGATGAACACACCCAGGGCGGCGATGGAGAGGTTGTGGCCCAGGATGGCCCGGGGCTTGCCGGCCTCATCGTACTTGCCGATGCGGGGCCCCAGGATCTTGGCGCCGATGAGGGCGGACACGCCGCCGACCATATGGACTGCGGTGGAACCGGCGAAATCGTGGAAGCCCAGCTGAGCCAGCCAGCCGCCGCCCCAGATCCAGTGGCCGGAGATGGGGTAGACCACTGCGGAGATCATCAGGGAGTAGATGCAGTAGGAGATGAACTTGGTCCGCTCCGCCATGGCGCCGGACACGATGGTGGCGGCGGTAGCGCAGAAGACGGTCTGGAAAATGAAGAACGCCGACAGGGGCACGCCCTCCGGCAGGATGGCGGAGTAGTCGCCCTGCACCAGGGGGTCAAAGCCGCCGATCAGGGCGCCGGCTCCACCGAACATGATGCCGAAGCCCAGCAGCCAGAACACCGGCGTGCCGATACAGAAGTCCATCAGGTTCTTCATCAGAATGTTGCCGGTATTCTTGGCCCGGGTAAAGCCCGCCTCGCACATGGCGAAGCCTGCCTGCATGAAGAAGACCAGCGCGGCGCCCAACAGCACCCAGATCGTGTTGACTGATGAATACATCCTCTCATTCCTCCTTCAAAAACCAAAAACGCTCGCTTCGCCTTCCTTGGCGAAACGAGCGTCTCTGCTTGATGGGTGCAGTTTACTCTCCAATTCGGTTCTTGTCAAGCTCCGAATTTCATATTTGTGGGGTATATCAAATCATTCCCCGTCCGTTTTGCATAATTCATTAATATTGCTTGCAAATCAGAGGCAGATGGGCACCGGTCCCCCCATGGTCAGGCTGTCCGGCGTGACGGTGCAGCCCCGGGCCAGCACCGTCACCCCCGCCTGGGCCGCCCGCCGCAGGGCCGCCCCGAAGGCCGGATGAGTGACATCGTTAGGAGCGAAATCCACCATGCCGGACATCTGGATGACAAAGCACACCGCCGCCTCGTAGCCCTCCGCCTGACAGCGGATCAGCTCCTCCAGGTGCTTCACCCCCCGCTCCGTGGGGGCGTCGGGAAAGCGGGCGTGGCCGTTCTCCTCCAGGGTCACCCCCTTCACCTCCACAAAGCCCCGCCGGCCGCCTTCGGCCTCCCAGTAGAAGTCGAACCGGGACTTGCCCCAGGTGGTCTCGGGGCGCAGCAGGGTCAGGTCAGGCTGAAAGCCGCCCCCCTCCGCCCACTCCCGGAACACCTGGTTAGGGGCCTGGGCGTCCATATTGATGAGCAGCTCTCCCTTCTCCACCGCGATCAGGTCGTATCTGGTCTTGCGGGCGGGGTTTCCGCTCTCCTCCAGGTAGACTGCGGCCCCCGGCACCAGCAGCTCCCGACAGCGGCCTGTATTCTTCACATGGACGGTCTCCGGCCGGCCATCCAGCTCCACCTGGGCGATAAACCGGTTGGGCCGCGACAAAAAGCGGCCCTGTCTGACACTTTGGTATTGCATTGTCTCGCTCCTGCCTGTATCCTGATATGGTGAGTATAGCATCAGGCGGCCTGCCGCGCAAGCCGCCCCGAGGAGGCAAAGTTATGCACATTCCGTCCTGCCCCACCGCTGATCAGAACATTCTGCCCTTTGCCCAGGCTCTGGAACAGGCCCGCCGGCCCAATCCCGACTACGACGTGGCCCGCTGGCTCTTCGTGCCCAACTACTACTGCGACTACCGGTACATCCTGGGCACCGCCGGAGAGAAGCCCCTGATCTGCGTGGGCATCAACCCCTCCACCGCCGCCCCCAACGCCCTGGACAACACCCTCAAGTCGGTGGAGCGCATCGCCCTGAGCAACGGCTACGACAGCTTTATCATGTTCAACGTATACGCCCAGCGGGCCACCCGGCCCGACGATATGGAGGCGGAATGCAACCCCTTCCTTCACCAGGAGAATATGGCCGCCTTTCGCTGGGCCCTGGAGCAGACCAGGACCGGCGCCCCCGCCGTGTGGGCCGCCTGGGGCGCCATCATCGAAAAGCGGCCCTATCTGGCCCGCTGTCTGGGCGACATGGTCCGCATCGGCAATGAGCTGGGTGCCTGCTGGTATTCCGCCGGACCCTTTTCCAAGAAGGGCCACCCCCACCATCCCCTGTATCTGCGCAAAGACAGCAGTCTGGACCCCTTTGATGTATCCCACTATCTGGAGACCTGTTTCTGACCCCGCCAAGGGATCGGAAACAGCAAAAAGCGGACAGCTTACGCTGTCCGCTTTTTGTGTTGGCGTTACCTATCTTCCCGGTCCGTCTCCAGACAAGTATTTTCGGCGCAGGTGAGCTTAACTTCCGTGTTCGGGATGGGAACGGGTGGACCCTCACCGCAATCAACACCAACTTACTTTCTTTTGAAAAAGAAAGTAAGCAAAGAAAACTTCAACAGAACTTTTCTCTCCTTACCGTCTTTCTCAAGAGGTAAGCCTAAATTTTAAGGGGTTCTCTATGGAGCGTCCCAAGACGCTCCATAGAGATTGGTGCGCCTTCACGGATTCGAACCGGGGACCTACTGATTAAGAGTCAGTTGCTCTACCAGCTGAGCTAAAGGCGCATTTGGTGACCCGTGCGGGAATCGAACCCACGTTTGCGGCGTGAGAGGCCGCCGTCTTAGCCGCTTGACCAACGGGCCATGTGGTGCGCCTTCACGGATTCGAACCGGGGACCCACTGATTAAGAGTCAGTTGCTCTACCAGCTGAGCTAAAGGCGCATCTGAATCAGTACTTTGTCAGCACCCTCAAAACCGAACAATGCAGAGATTGTACCAGGCAAGCGCCTGCATTCATCATGTTAAGGTCAAGCCCTCGGCTTATTAGTATCGGTCAGCTACACGCGTTACCGCGCTTCCACCTCCGACCTATCAACGTCATAGTCTACGACGTGCCTTACTCCCGAAGGATGAGAGATCTAATCTTAGGGAGAGTTTCACGCTTAGATGCCTTCAGCGTTTATCTCGTCCGTACATAGCTACCCAGCTATGCCCTTGGCAGGACAACTGGTGCACCAGAGGTACGTCCATCCCGGTCCTCTCGTACTAAGGACAGCTCCCTTCAAATCTCTTACGCCCGCAACAGATAGGGACCGAACTGTCTCACGACGTTCTGAACCCAGCTCGCGTGCCACTTTAATCGGCGAACAGCCGAACCCTTGGGACCGAATACAGCCCCAGGATGTGACGAGCCGACATCGAGGTGCCAAACCTCCCCGTCGCTGTGGACGCTTGGGGGAGATCAGCCTGTTATCCCCAGGGTAGCTTTTATCCGTTGAGCGACGGCACTTCCACTTGCATACCGCCGGATCACTAACTCCAACTTTCGTTACTGCTCGACCCGTCGGTCTCGCAGTTAGGCTCGTTTATGCGTTTACACTCAATGCACGGTTTCCGTCCGTGCTGAACGAACCTTTGAGCGCCTCCGTTACCTTTTAGGAGGCGACCGCCCCAGTCAAACTGCCCACCTAACAGTGTCCCCCGACCGGATTCACGGCCGCAGGTTAGAAATCCAGCAAATCAAGGGTGGTATCCCAAGGGTGGCTCCACCTGAGCTGACGCCCAGGCTTCCAAGCCTCCCACCTATCCTGTACATGATTTACCGAATTCCAGTATTAAGCTACAGTAAAGCTCCATGGGGTCTTTCCGTCTAGTTGCGGGTAACTGGCTTCTTCACCAGTACAACAATTTCGCCGGGTGGGCTGTTGAGACAGTGCCCAAGTCGTTACGCCATTCGTGCGGGTCAGAACTTACCTGACAAGGAATTTCGCTACCTTAGGACCGTTATAGTTACGGCCGCCGTTTACTGGGGCTTCGATTCAAACCTTCGCTTGCGCTAAGCTCTCCTCTTAACCTTCCAGCACCGGGCAGGCGTCAGCCCCTATACGTCATCTTTCGATTTAGCAGAGACCTGTGTTTTTGGTAAACAGTCGCTTGGGCCTATTCGCTGCGGCCTCCCGTAGGAGGCTCCCCTTATCCCGAAGTTACGGGGTCATTTTGCCGAGTTCCTTAACAACCCTTCTCCCGTTGGCCTTAGGATTCTCTCCTCATCTACCTGTGTCGGTTTGCGGTACGGGCACCTTAGTATACCATACACCTTTTCTCGCCACAGAGCATCGCGGACTTCCCTACTTGATTTCGGTCCCTTACGCCCGGGTCAACCAACGCCCGGGTCCCGCTATCTCCATGTGTCAGTGTACTTAAAGTTCGGTGGCTACGGAATTTCAACCGTATGTGCATCGACTACGCCTCGCGGCCTCGCCTTAGCTCCCGGCTTACCCTGGGCGGACGAACCTTCCCCAGGAAACCTTAGATTTTCGGCCATTATGATTCCCACATAATTCTCGCTACTCATTCCGGCATTCTCACTCGTGTAAAGTCCACCGCTGCTTCCGCTACGACTTCACCCCGTACACGACGCTCCCCTACCACTGCCTTGCGGCAATCCCAAGCTTCGGTTGCATGCTTAGCCCCGTTATATTTTCCGCGCAGAGTCACTCGACCAGTGAGCTATTACGCACTCTTTTAATGAGTGGCTGCTTCTAAGCCAACATCCTGGTTGTTTTCGCAACTCCACATCGTTTTCCACTTAGCATACATTTGGGACCTTAGCTGTGGGTCTGGGCTGTTTCCCTTTTGACCACGAGACTTATCTCACGTAGTCTGACTGCTAACCATCAATTATCCGGCATTCAGAGTTTGATAGGGTTCAGTAACCTTATCGGCCCCTAGCCCATTCAGTGCTTTACCTCCGGTAATCTAAGCTAACGCTAGCCCTAAAGCTATTTCGGGGAGAACCAGCTATCTCCGAGTTCGATTGGAATTTCACCGCTATCCACAGGTCATCGCCGACCATTGCAACGGGCGTGCGTTCGGTCCTCCATGGAGTTTTACCTCCACTTCAACCTGCCCATGGATAGGTCACCCGGTTTCGGGTCTATTGCCACTGACTTTATGCGCGCTATTAACACTCGGTTTCCCTTCGCCTCCGGTACTGAATACCTTAAGCTCGCCAGTAACAATAACTCGCCGGACCATTCTACAAAAGGTACCTCATCACACCTTAACGTGCTTTGAGTGCTTGTAAGCACAAGGTTTCAGGTTCTGTTTCACTCCCCTCCCGGGGTCCTTTTCACCTTTCCCTCACGGTACTGCTCCTCTATCGGTCATCAGGTAGTATTTAGGGTTGGAGGGTGGTCCCCCCAGTTTCCCACCGGGTTTCACGTGTCCGGCGGTACTCTGGAACTCGACTGACAGGATTCGTCTTTCGCCTACGGGGCTATCACCCGCTGTGGCCGGCCTTCCCATACCGTTCAGCTAAACTATCCTGCCGTTGTGTCGGTCCGCAACCCCGAAGGATAAATCCTCCGGTTTGCCCTCTTCCGCGTTCGCTCGCCACTACTTGCGGAATCTCTGTTGATTTCTCTTCCTCGCCCTACTTAGATGTTTCAGTTCAGGCGGTTCCCCACCTACGCCTATTTGATTCAACGCAGGCTGACGGAGTATTGCTCCGCCGGGTTTCCCCATTCGGAAATCTGCGGGTCAAAGCTTATGTGCAGCTCACCGCAGCTTATCGCAGCTTGTCACGTCCTTCATCGGCTCCTGATGCCAAGGCATTCCCCTTGCGCTCTTTATAGCTTGACCTTAGTAGAACAGTCTCATTTCTGAGCTGTTCTCTATTCGATCATGAATTATGCAGGCATCACAGAAGTTTGCAATTGGCTACATTGTTTTACCCATTCACTAGAACAGCTATCGCCATTCTATCATTTATAAGTTCCACAACATTGCTGTTTGCCCTCTGTTGCTTGCTCTTGTACTTTCTTCTGCATTGTTCAGTTTTCAAGGTGCTGACTTCCAGCCTCTTTCAAGACCAGATTGAAATACCTGAATCTCAGATACTTCAATCCAATATTGAATTGGTGGAGATAGTCGGGCTCGAACCGACGACCCCCTGCTTGCAAAGCAGGTGCTCTCCCAGCTGAGCTATACCCCCATCGAGAGAGAAGTGGTGGGCCCAAGTGGACTCGAACCACCGACCTCACGATTATCAGTCGTGCGCTCTAGCCAGCTGAGCTATGGGCCCATCTGTACGCGTGTACCCTCTAAATTAAACAACGTGAAAGCTCATTCACTCCAGAAAGCTGACCTTAGGACGTTACAACAGAACTTGTTCTGTTGAAGTCTCCTTAGAAAGGAGGTGATCCAGCCGCACCTTCCGATACGGCTACCTTGTTACGACTTCACCCCAATTATCGAACCCACCTTCGGCCGCGCCCCCATTGCTGTTAGGCTACGGACTTCGGGTGTTCCCGACTCTCATGGTGTGACGGGCGGTGTGTACAAGGCCCGGGAACGTATTCACCGCGGCATGCTGATCCGCGATTACTAGCGATTCCAACTTCATACAGGCGGGTTTCAGCCTGCAATCCGAACTGGGATGGCTTTTAGGGATTTGCTCCACCTCGCGGTATTGCCTCCCTCTGTTAACCACCATTGTAGTACGTGTGTGGCCCAGGACATAAGGGGCATGATGATTTGACGTCGTCCCCACCTTCCTCCGTTTTGTCAACGGCAGTCTCGCTAGAGTGCTCTTGCGTAGCAACTAACAATAAGGGTTGCGCTCGTTGCGGGACTTAACCCAACATCTCACGACACGAGCTGACGACAACCATGCACCACCTGTCTCAACTTTCCCCGAAGGGCACCTAATGCATCTCTGCTTCGTTAGTTGGATGTCAAGCCCTGGTAAGGTTCTTCGCGTTGCTTCGAATTAAACCACATACTCCACCGCTTGTGCGGGCCCCCGTCAATTCCTTTGAGTTTCAACCTTGCGATCGTACTCCCCAGGTGGGATACTTATTGTGTTAACTGCGGCACGGAGGGGGTCAGACCCCCCACACCTAGTATCCATCGTTTACGGCGTGGACTACCAGGGTATCTAATCCTGTTTGCTCCCCACGCTTTCGCGCCTCAGCGTCAGTTACTGTCCAGCAATCCGCCTTCGCCACTGGTGTTCCTCCGTATATCTACGCATTTCACCGCTACACACGGAATTCCGATTGCCTCTCCAGCACTCAAGAACTACAGTTTCAAACGCAGGCTATGGGTTAAGCCCATAGTTTTCACGCCTGACTTGCAATCCCGCCTACACGCCCTTTACACCCAGTAAATCCGGATAACGCTTGCCACCTACGTATTACCGCGGCTGCTGGCACGTAGTTAGCCGTGGCTTATTCCTCAGGTACCGTCATTTTCTTCGTCCCTGAGAAAAGAAGTTTACAACCCGAAAGCCTTCTTCCTTCACGCGGCGTTGCTGGGTCAGGCTTGCGCCCATTGCCCAATATTCCCCACTGCTGCCTCCCGTAGGAGTCTGGGCCGTGTCTCAGTCCCAATGTGGCCGGTCAACCTCTCAGTCCGGCTACTGATCGTCGCCTTGGTGGGCCGTTACCCCGCCAACTAGCTAATCAGACGCGAGGCCATCTCAGAGCGATAAATCTTTGGCAGTCAGAGCCATGCGGCCCAACTGCATCATGCGGTATTAGCAATCCTTTCGGATTGTTATTCCCCACTCCGAGGCAGGTTCCTCACGCGTTACTCACCCGTCCGCCACTAAGTAACCTAATCAATTGGACGAATCCTCTTTCATAGGCACTCCGTTCGACTTGCATGTGTTAAGCACGCCGCCAGCGTTCATCCTGAGCCAGGATCAAACTCTCAATAAAATGGTATCTAAAGAACTTTCGTTCCTTAAATCAATTTTATTGAAGCCTAATTCATAGCTTCAAAGAAATTTGTCAAGAGCCTTCTTCAAGCTTGCGCTTGTCAGAAGGACTTCTCGTCCTTTCTGGTGCTTCGTGTTTCTCTCACGTTGTTTAATTTACAAGGTACACANAATTTTATTGAAGCCTAATTCATAGCTTCAAAGAAATTTGTCAAGAGCCTTCTTCAAGCTTGCGCTTGTCAGAAGGACTTCTCGTCCTTTCTGGTGCTTCGTGTTTCTCTCACGTTGTTTAATTTACAAGGTACACACTCTTGTCAACCCGAAGGGCTGACGTGCTATTTATTTTAGCACTTTCGTTTTCGTTTGTCAAGTACTTTTTTCAAGTTTTTTCGGAGCTTTTCAGCTCCGAATTCTTGATTCAAGAACTTTTCAAACCGTTCTTACCTCTCGGCTCGAACTCGTTTATTTTATCACGCACTCTCAAGTTTGTCAAGCACTTTTTTCTGATTTCTTTCAGAAGTCCGTCCAGGTTCTACCTCGGTCTCTCCCGATTTCTTTCAGTTCTCAGTGCCCTCTCGTGAGGCGCTCAGATAGAATACCACTTGTTCTTTCGTTTGTCAACACCCTTTTCACAGTTTTTTTACTTTTTTTCGCCGGTTGCGGCAGAAGTCAAAATATGTTACCCTTAGAGTGCGATTACTATAAATAAGGAAGTGCCGTTATGCCTATTAAAATTCCTGACTCTCTGCCGGCTACCGCCGTGCTGGAGAGTGAGAATATCTTTGTTATGACCGAGCACCGGGCCATGCACCAGGACATCCGTCCGCTGAACGTGCTCATCCTTAACCTGATGCCCACCAAGATCGTCACCGAGACCCAGATCCTCCGCAAGCTTTCCAACACGCCGGTACAGATCGAAGTGGAGCTGCTGCGGACAGCCAGCTATCAGTCGCAGCACACAGACGAGGATCACCTGGCCTCCTTTTATACCACCTTCGATCAGATCAAGGGCCGGAACTTCGACGGCATGATCATTACAGGCGCACCGGTGGAGAATCTGGAGTTCGATCAGGTGGACTACTGGCCGGAGTTGTGCGAGATCATGGCCTGGAGCCGCACCCATGTCCACTCCACCCTGCACATCTGCTGGGGTGCCCAGGCGGGGCTATACTTTCACCACGGGATCGAGAAGCGGTCCTTGCCCAAGAAACTCTTCGGCGTGTACGAGCACCGGGTGCTCAAGCCAAGCTCCCCCCTGTTCCGGGGCTTTGACGATGTGTTCTATGCCCCCCACTCCCGGTACACCGAGGTGTGGGAGGAAGATATCCGCAAAACGCCGGGCCTGGAGCTGATCGCCGTCTCCTCCGAGGCCGGGGTCTACGCGGTCAAGACCGAAGACAGCCGTCAGTTCTTCGTCATGGGCCACCCGGAATACGACCCGGATACCCTGGCCAGAGAGTACTGGCGGGACGTGGAGAAAGGGCTGGACATCGCGGTGCCCGCCAACTACTTCCCCGACGACGACCCCACCCGGGTGCCGGTGGTGCGCTGGCGGAGCGCCGGACAGCTCCTCTACACCAACTGGCTCAATTATTACGTATACCAGACCACGCCTTATGATTTAACTGAGCTGTAAGAAAATGAGCATGGGATCCAACTGGACCCCATGCTCATTTTCTTATTTTCACTTGATCCAGAAACCCTGCTATTTTATACCAGCCCTTTGATGTATTCAGCCGTGCAACTCCATCCAGCTGCATGCCCTACCATAGAGGGAAAACCTTGCAGATCATCAAGAGAAAGGAGTATGCACTGTGATCAAATTTGATAACTGGGCTATTGCCGGCACGGATCTTACCCCGCCCAGACAGTATGACAGCATGACCTCCACCTTTGTTGTCAGCGGCGACATTCCGGAGGGGTGGTCCTGGGAGCTGCTGGTACGGGCGGGAGGAAACCTCAATGTTATCCCGCTCTCCCAGGAAAGCGGAAATCTCACGGTCACGCTGACCAAAGAGATGCTCGCCCTGTCCGGCACATACCACATCCAGCTGAAAGCCACTAAGGGCAACCAGGTGCGGCACACCAATGTGCTCCAGGTCTTTGTCCCGCCCAGTCTGTCCGGCGACACGCAGTGGCCCGTCCTGCCCACCGCCTTCTCCCAGGCGCTGGCTCGGATGGAGGCCATCAGCCATCATCCTCCTGTCCCGGGAGAGAACGGGTTCTGGGCGCTGTGGGACATTGACACAAACGTATACCGGGATTCTGACTTCCCCCTGCCGGAGTTCTCCGCCTATCAGGCCGCGGTGGAGGGCGGCTACACCGGGACGGAGGCGGAATTCAACGCAGCACTGGTGAATGCCGCCACAAAAGATTATGTGGATACCGCTATCTTCGGCGCAATGAGGAGGAGCTACTGATGAATACAGAACTAGCGGTACAGATAGGCACGATGCTGGAGAAAATCGGCGGGCAGCCGATCTCAGACGCGGTACAGGCATATCTGAAACAATCTGCCCCTTCCGACAGCGATCTGAACAAAGCCATGGGGTACCTGAATGAGATGATGGATGTGGCCGGCACCAGCGGGGTATCACTGCCCGTCACGGAGTATTCGGAAGCGTTCTTTACGTTTGCGGTCCAGCAGATTACTAAGGTTGGCAATACATTGGGATTTATAACCAAAATAGAGAGCGGCAGCATCTATCCCGTAACCGGGATCTATTGGCTCAATGCACAGGGAGAATCGTTCTGCTACGTCATCAAAATTGAGGAGCCGGAACCCCACGACAGCTTGGAATCTCTGTTTTCCGACATTGCTGACGCCATCCGGTCTGTGTCCGGCGGTACTGATCCCATCGTGGCGGACCAGTTTCCGAAGCACATTTTGGCCCTTACGCCCAGCACACCGCTCTCTTATCAGTGGGATGAAAACACACTTACCCTGACGATCACGGAGGCCTGACATGGATAAAATTACATTTGATAAATTGGCTTCCTGCGGGCCAATTATTCAGCTTCTGTTCCAAAACGCCTACCCCAACGGCCTGACATTGGAGCAGCTGCGGGATGAGGCCTCCGGCCACGGATATCTGCGCCGCGTTCTGGCGGCGCTGGAAAAGGAGGAGAACTAGACATGGAGCAAGGCGGCTTCCTCACTGGTGTTCCATTGAATGCAGTGAAATGCGCCAGGTTTATCAATAAGGCCGGCTCTTTTTTTACAATGCTAAAACTGGTCTTAAACGGATCGCTATATGATTTTTCCGACAACTTATCCAACGGAGCCGTTCTATTGGATAGTCAATACCTGCACTGGCGCTTCATTGCCCCAGACGGAAAGTTTGATTTAGACGCATTGGGCGCAATGGACCTTGCAGAAATGTTCAAGTCCATGGGAAACACATTGGAAAGCGCCCCGCTCCCCGCCTGGGAGAATTTTGCCGCTTGGATGGCGGAACCGGCAGCCGTAAAGCAGATTCAAGCTCTTTTCGATCGAGCCGTCTATGCGGGGGTAAAAGGTGCATTGGTAGAGCCTCCGCAGTTTCAGGTGCCTAAAAGCTTTTCAGCATTTTTAAGCTGGCTGTCCGCCATGTCAGGATCCGCAGGCAATATCAGCGCAAGTGAATTTCGAGTGGAAAATGGCTTCAATTATGAGATCAATCTCTTTTTGACAAAAGGGATTCGCATATTTATCCAAACGCCTCCAGAGCGCCCGGCCTTGCAGGATGGGGATTCTCTTTTCCCCAATCGTATATTCTACACATCTAAAAATGGTATCACCGATTCTCCGGTATTGCTGATCAGCCCCGCATTATGTCCGGACTTCCAAATGGCATATCCAGAACACGACATAATCCTGTATGCCTATGAAGAAACTCATGACAATATGGGACTGGGAATCACGCTTCCTGCCGGCTGGTACACCGCTGACAGCACCACTTTTGATGTGTCTCCCTTTGACCTTGAGAAATAC
Organism: Intestinimonas massiliensis (ex Afouda et al. 2020); assembly: GCF_900626285.1. Lineage (GTDB taxonomy): Bacteria > Bacillota > Clostridia > Oscillospirales > Oscillospiraceae > Flavonifractor > Flavonifractor massiliensis_A. The sequence continues at coordinate 62,223 of NZ_LR131148.1, read as the reverse complement.
CCCATTGTGATCGAGGCCTCCCAACTAGCAGAAGTCAGCGGCATCAACTGGAAGGCCATCTATCCTATGGCAGAACCGGAAATCACGGGGGAACCGGATGCTGTAGTATCCTTCCTGTTCCAGGTATGACGGCAGCAGAAGAGGCCCGGCAGTGGCTGGGCTATCTGGAGCATCAGGATGGCAGGCTGTTAGGCGTATATACCGCCAATCCCGGCAAGGGCGGCTATACCATCTTCGCCCAAATGACGGGGCTGCCTCAGGGACTGCCATGGTGTGCTACCTTCGTCCACGCGGTCTATGGAGCGATCCTGGGAAGAAAGCAGGCACAAAAACTGCTGGGCAAGCCCCATCCGGGCACAAGAAAACTGGCCCGGCTGCTGAAGCGGCGGGGCCAGTGGCGGGGGCGGGACTATGTGCCCGCCCCCGGTAATATTATTTTTCTCTCGCCCGCCCAGGATGGGCGGATCGGACACTGCGGCATCGTAGCGGCCGTGAAGTCCGGAATGGTAATCAGCATTGACGGCAACACCGTGGATCCGGACGGGCACTTTCCACCTGAGGAGGGCGGAGCGGTGGCCCGGCGGAGTCGGGCGCTGGATGACAGCAGGATCGTGGGATACGGCGTGATCGCCGCTCAGCCCTCTCTGGGAACGATATGAGCCCGGTCCTTATAGATGCAGTTCTCCGGCACCACGCCCCGCACACAGGAGGTAGGGTATACGCTGCTGTGCCTGCCGATCACGGTGCCGGGATTGAGCACCGAATTACAGCCGATCTCCACAAAATCTCCCAGGATGGCACCCATCTTCTTGCGGCCTGTCTCCATGGCAGTCTCCCCCTTCACCACCACCAGGGTCTTGTCCGACTTCACGTTGGAGGTGATGGAGCCCGCACCCATATGGCTCTTGTAGCCCAGGATGGAATCCCCTACATAGTTATAATGGGGGGTCTGCACGTTATCAAAGAGAATCACATTTTTCAGCTCCACCGAGTTGCCCACCACACAGTCGGCGCCCACCAGAGCGGAGCCCCGGATAAAGGCACAATGGCGCACCTCGGTACCCGGTCCGATGATGCAGGGTGCCCCCAGATAGGCAGTGGGCGCTACCACGGTGCTCTTATGGACCCAGACATGCTCCTGGGGCTGGTCGTACTCTTCCGGGGACAGCGCGGCGCCCAGCGTCAGGATCAGCTCCTTGATGCCGTCCAGAGCCTCCCAGGGGTATTGGAACTGCCGCAGATAATCTCCCGCCATAGTGTGGGACAGGTCCAGCAGTTCGGTGACAGTAATGTTCATACAGATCCCTCCGGTTTATAAAATCTCTGTGTTATCCGGAATGCTCGATCCCCGATATCTGGTAATATAATACCACAGAACAGCGTATGCGCAACCCACTGCTGCAGTAACCGGGCAGGCCAGCAGGATCAGTTGGGGATAACCGGTACACTCAGCGGGAAGAAGCAGTTTACCCGCCGTTCCCATTATCACTGCCAGCAGCAGATAGAGAATCAGCAGGACGGAGGATCTCCGGCAATTGGTCTCCAAGATCTCTTTGTTGGTGTATCGGGTATACGTCAATAAACTGTACAGCAGTGCAGCAATACTGCCCACAAGCACACCATAGATGCCCCAAAACGGAGCCAGCAGCAGAGAGAGCCCCAGGTTAATGATCATTTCGATTACAGAGTATTTTCGGGTTCGGCGAAAATGCCCGGCAGCATCTGCCGCCTGACGGTTCAGCTGTCGGACGATGCTCAACAGCTTCATCGCCGCAAAAAGTTCCGGCAGACCAGGCGGCAGATAGTCCACATCGTTAACTCCAGCAGTGTACAAGCGGATGAAGGGCTGCACCAGCAGATAGGCTACCAGAATCAGAGCAAAGGAAACTGACAAAAAGCCCGCCTCATAGCGCCGATAATATTTCCGGAACGCTCCCAAAGAGACCTGGGCGCTGTAGCCCAATTTATACTGCAAGCCATTTCCGATGATATCCAGCATATTCTGTATGGCCTCAAATACCAGCAGGTACAAAGAGTATACACTTACCAAAGCCAACTTTCCAGTAACAAACGTGAGGATCATCACATCTGTATGATTGAAAACCAACCACGTCAACTGGTGAACCAGCGCAGAACCATGCTGGGAAATAGCCTGAAAATTGGGCTTGCCCCAGGGATGTACCCACTTATATTTCCACTTAACGTAAATCACTACCGCCAATGCGCGGGCCACGGTAATACTAAAGTGAACAATCTGTACCGTCACTACACCATATCCCAAAGCGATCGCGGCAATCTTTCCTGCGTTGCGGAGAATCGAGGCTATCAGGTTCAGGCTGTTATTAACGTAGAGTTTCCCCTCCGCTTTGAGCAGAAGTACATACTTTCCCGACGCCAGGTAGCTGACCGCACCTCCGCACCCCTGAAAGAATACCACTGCCGCAATGGTACCTTGGGACAATCCAGAGTGGATAAACAATGGATAAACCAAGGCCAGGCCTGCCACGCACAACACATAGAGGGCACCTGTGCGCAAATAACTGCGGTTGGCGGCCGCCAGCACGCCGTTGATTCCTTCTCTGTCCCTGTTTGCAATGGGCTGGTACATTGCCTGCACCGCAGCCGCCCCCACACCTGCCTCCAGCAGCTCCACATACACAAACAGCTGCGTAACAGAGGAGAGCAATCCATTTGTCTCCGACCCAAAGCTGGTAATGAACAGATAGGGAAGCACCAGACCCATCAAGGTGTTGATCACTTGATAGAACACCCCTGTAATTAGATTGGCCGTACTTTTTTTATCCACCATAGCTTGCATTCAGCATCGTTTTATTTCCTCAAAATCGCACACGCATCGTATCGGATGCAATATCTCTCATTTTACCGAAGTCGCCGATTCATCCGGAGCTATCTCTCCATCTTTGCAGGGTATGTCCTCTTTTATCTGTTGCTCCGGTGATTCCAAGCAAAACAGCATACAGTACTACCGCCTTGTCCCGGTGACGGACGGCAGTGCCCGTATTGGATACCCCCCACGCAAAGACGAAAAGCAGGGCAAAAGCTACGATCAGCAGAATGATCACCAACTCCCGGTTTTCTGCCTTTTTTCGCCCCAGATAGCAAAATGTTTTGACTAGTACCCAGGCATAAAACAGGGAGCTGAAACAGAATGCAATAACATCCCTCATCCCACGCCACTGCCACGGAAATGGCGAAAACAAAAAGAATGCAATCCGGACAGGAGTGTACAGAAGCATAGAAGACAGCGAGTCACTGTTGCCTACATAGGCCACATAGCTGGAATCTCCCAGGCTTCCGGTATTGGCTATATCTTCGACCCCTTCCAAACCGATCATTTTTCCGAAAAACACATCGCCGTAGTTATTGAACAAGTACAGGAAAACAAGGAGCAAAACAAGGGCAGGCAAAAAGTTGCGCCAACTGAACCGGATCGTCCCCCGCCGCGTATCATAAAACAGCCGTACCAAAATATAGCCCATAGCCGCAGCAATACTGCCGCTGTGGAACATAGCTGCGCAGCATGACAGGAGAAACGCCAGCAGAAACCATCCCTCACTGCCTCGCTGTTTCCATCGGACCATGCACAGTACTGAGAGGGCCAACAGCATAGTCACAATGGATTCCCGAAGAAAAAGAGATGAAAGAATTGCAAAATTCGGCAGGATGCAAAGGATATACATGGTACGCCGCCGCTGTCTGGTTGGCACTCCGGCCTCATACAGAATAATAGCAGCACAGTGAATGGATGCCACAGAACACAGCATCAACAGAAACTGTACAAATAACCGAGATGTACCCAGCCAAGCAAACAGGATACCCAGTACAGCAACAAAAGCGCCGGGATTCTCAATCTGCCCCAAGGAGCACTGCACCCCTTGTTTGAAGAACATTTCCGAATCCGCTCCACTATTAGGCAACGTATAAATTGACTGTCCATATAGATCAAACAGCAGCAATCCAAGTCTCAGCAGATAGCCCGCCGCCAATGGAAAAGCCACAGGCCGCAGCCGTCGGCTTATGCTCAGGTCAAAAAAATACGCAGTAGAAAACAAACCAATCAGTACCAGTATGATTGCCACCGGTCTCCCCTGTATTCCTGAGGAGGTAAGCAGCATCAAGATCAGGCATTCGATCGTCAGCACACAGCCAGACAGCACAAGTTTTCTCTCCCTCTATCGATTCAAACAATCTATGTAAAACTGCTCCAACCATTTCGCCGTAGTGCCAATGTCATAACCGGCTTGGCGGAGTGCATCCCTGGTATCCGGCCTGTCATGAGGGATCTCCAGGATCCGCTTCACCCATAGCTCCGGCTGATCCAACGGTAAAAACTCACAACGCCCGGTTACATTTACTTCTCTGGGAATTGTGTCACTGCACAGGCAAGGCAAGCCTGCTGCCTGCGCCTCAATCAGAACCATGCCCAGCCCCTCAAACAGGGACGGCAGAATAAATACGTCCATGGCCTGCATCAGCCGGTCCACATCGGCGCGTACGCCGGTAAGGATTGCTCGATCCGCTAGCCCTGCCCGAACCAATGCCTGTTCTGCATCACTTCGCATGGAGCCATCTCCGACCCATAGCAGTCTGGCCTCTGGGACGTGCTCACACAAAGCCTTGAATATAGAAACAACACCCATCGGGTTTTTTGCCCGGGAAATATTTCCCACTGTTCCAATAACCAACGCTTTGCCTAAAGACAGCTGATTTCTGACCGCTTCCGCCAGCTCTTGACGAAAGTGAAACTGCTCCGTGTCTATTGCATTGTTCAGCACAGTAAAGTTCCGGTGAGGAAACAGCCACTCTCCTGCCGGTTTGGAACAAGCTAGACAATAATCAGCATGCCGCTCAGCTCGTTTGCAGAATTGAGCTTTGAGCCATCCGCTTCTCCGGTCCCGCATAGCCGCTGTGCTGTGGGAATGGCCTACAGTAATCCGGCCCAATCGCCTGGCCTCCTTGAAGTAGACGGCACTGATCGTATAATAATGGCCATGGATAATCCGGTGTTCCGGATGCGCTTTCAGATGCTGGCGCCACCATTGGCAGTAGGATGCGTGATTATAGACACGATATTGGGGAGCTTCATAGATCCGACCACCCAGCGCCCGAATCTCCGGCTCAAAGGCTCCGACCCCCGGTCCATGCTTTACGAAGTCGAACTGTACTTTGTCCTTATTCATCCTGCGGTAGAGATTCATACACATATTTTCTGCCCCACCGCGGTCTAAGCGCGAAAACACGCATAAAATACGGATTGGTTCTTCCATTTCTTGTCCCTGTTTTTTATTTAGCCTAAATCTATTACCAATTTTTACAAACAGCCCAGTCTATACCAGAGTTTACGCTGAAGCAAAGTCCAATTTCCTGACCAGTTTTTTGCTACAAATTCTCCTTATACCACGCAATAGCGGCCTGGATACCCCGCTGGAAGTCCCAGTCCGGGTCATAGCCCAGCAGCGCCCTGGCCTTGCTGATGTCGGCGTTGGAGTGCTTGATATCGCCTGCCCGGTCCGGGCCGAAGTCGGGCTCCACCTCCACCCCCAACGCCTTGGTCAGGCCGTGGTAAATATCGATCAGATACTCCCGGCCGCCGTAGGCGATATTGTAAGCCTGTCCGGCAGCCTCATGGGAGGCAAGGCAGGCTTTCAGATTTCCCTCAATGGCGTTCTCAATATAGGTAAAATCCCGGCTCTGACGCCCATCCCCGTTGATGGTGGGGCGCTCGCCGCTTAAAAGCAGTTTGATGAATTTGGGAATCACTGCCGCATAGGCTCCATCCGGATTCTGCCGCCGGCCAAATACGTTGAAATAGCGCATACCATAGGTATCCAGGCCGTAGTGCATGGTATACTGCTTGGCCCACTCTTCCGCGGTCCGCTTGGTCACCGCATAGGGGGAGAGCAAATTTCCCTCCCGGCCCTCCTTTTTGGGCAGGTTGGGCTCGTCGCCATACACTGAGCTGGAAGAGGCATAGACAAATTTCCGTACACCGTTCTGACGGGCAGCCTCCAACATATTCAGGGTACCCATGATATTGTTGGCGCAATAAAACTGGGGCATCTCAATGCTCCGGGGCACACTGCCCCAGGCCGCCTGATGGAGTACATAGGTCACTCCCTCACAGGCCTTCATGCAGGTAGCCGGATCCTTGATATCCCCTTTGAGAAACTCGTAGTTGGGGTGATTCAGGAACAGATCCACATTGGCCTGCTTTCCGGTGGACAGATCGTCCAGGCAGCGGACCCGGCAACCCATGTTCAGAATGGCCTCGCACAGGTTGGAGCCGATAAAACCAGCCCCGCCGGTCACCAGGAACAGGTCCTCCCGATTAAATTTCAGATCCCGATAGCCCATGTTACAGCCTCCAATAGCGGTAGCCCGCCGCCTCATATTCTTTCCGCTCCAGCAGGCCCTTCAGGTCGGCCAGCACCTTCCGGTCGTTTTTCCCCGGCTTGAACATACCGCCGATTTCTTCCATGGTCAGCCCGGTGAAAGCCTCGTGGGCCACCGCCAGAATCACGGCGTCACAATCCACCAGCTCATCCATGCTGTGGAAAGACACGCCGTACAGCCGCTCCGCCTCATCCGCGTCGGCATAGGGATCGGAAACAAGTGGTTGAATGCCGTATTCGTTGAGTTCCTTCACGATGTCAATGACCTTTGTGTTGCGGGTATCCGGGCAGTTCTCCTTGAAGGTAAAGCCGAGAATCCCCACCTTGGCGCTGCGGACAGGGACATCCGCGGCAATCAGCCGCTTGACCACCTGCTCCGCCACATATTTGCCCATATCGTCATTGATGCGCCGTCCCGCCAGAATGACCTGGCTGTGATACCCCAGTTCTTCCGCCTTATAGGTCAGATAATAGGGGTCCACGCCGATGCAGTGCCCGCCCACCAGGCCGGGGCGGAAGTTCAGAAAATTCCACTTGGTCCCGGCGGCTTTCAACACGGAGAGGGTATCAATACCCATCTTGTTGAAGATAATGGACAGCTCGTTCATAAAGGCAATGTTGATATCCCGCTGGCTGTTCTCGATCACCTTGGCCGCCTCCGCCACCCTGATGGATTCCGCCCGGTACACCCCGGCCTCCACTACCAGACCGTAGACCTTTGCCACAGTGTCCAGGGTCTCCTCGTCCATGCCGGAGACGATCTTGGTAATGGTATTCAGCCGATGTACTTTATCCCCGGGATTGATTCGCTCGGGAGAGTAGCCCACCTTGAAGTCGGTCCCGCATTTCAGGCCGGATTCCCGCTCCAGAATGGGAACGCAGATATCTTCCGTCACACCCGGGTACACCGTGGATTCAAATACCACCACCGAACCGGGGGTCAGATTCCTGCCCAGGATCCGGCTGGCTCCCTCCACCGGGGTCAGATCGGGGGTATGGTCCTCATTCACCGGAGTGGGCACCGCCACGATATGGAACCGGGCCTCCCTCAGTTTGGCCTCATCGGCGGTAAAATCCACGGTACATCCGGCTACGGCGGCATCGCCCACCTCTTTGGTGGGATCCGCGCCCTGCCGGTAACGGGCAATCTTTTTTGCGTTCAGGTCAAAGCCTATCACTCCCACCCGCCGGGAAAAGGCCACTGCGATAGGCAGGCCCACATAGCCCAGACCCACCAGGGAGAGTTTTTCCTTCCCAGCCAGCAGCCGCTCATACAAATCCATCATTTCGCTTCCACTTCCATCAACTCCAGCATTCTCTGGTTGACCCTGCCCACCTCGAATTTCTCCCGGCACATGGTCAGGCTCTCCTGTCCCATCCGGTGGGCCAGGTCCGGGTCTTGCAAAAAGGCCCGCATCTTCTCCGCCAGCGCAGCCGGATCCCTCACAGGCACAAGGAATCCGTTTACCCCGTCCGTCACCGTCTCCCGACAGCCATTGGTGTCGGTGGTAATCACGGGGCGCCCCATGGCCATAGCCTCCAGTACCGTCCGGGGCGTCCCTTCCCGGTAGGAGGGCAGGACATATACAGTGCAACCCCCGTAGTAGGGCCGCACATCTGATGTCTCGTCAAACCGCTCTACGGTACCGTCAGCCAGGTAGGGCTCCACCTGTTCCCTTGAAAGGGCATCCTGCATCTGGACCTCGTATTTCCCCAGCAGCCAGAACCTGGCTTGGGGATATTCCCGTTTCACCATGCGGGCGGCTTCCAGGTACTCCGCTACACCCTTGCTCTTCAGCAGGCGGGACAGCATAAAGAAGGTGACGGTCTCCGGCATCGGGGATGGCCGAAACCGCTCCATATTTACCCCGGAGCCATTTACCACACCGCACTTGTCCTCCCGCACCAGACCCAGCGCACAGAACTCCCGCTGATCATCCGGATTTTGAAAGATCACGTGCCGGCAGCAGGAGAAGCCCGCCCGGTACAGCAGCCGCACGACGGCACCCAGCAGCTTGGCCTTGGCGCTGCGGGCGGTAAATACATAGCCGCCGCCGGTCACCATGCCGTTGATATTTTTTACCCCCGCCAAACGGGCGGCAATGGAACCGTATACCACCGGCTTTATGGTGTAGCCCAGGGTGATGGCCGGCTTTTCCCGTTTTATCAGCCGGTACAGGGCCCGGCAATACCGCAGGTCGGCCAGGGGATTGGTACCCGTCTTGTTCATGGGGATCTCGCAGAAAGATGCTCCCAGATCCCGGATCCGTTCCACATCGGTCTGATCCGGACCGGTTACGATCACCTCGTAGCCCCGGCGAATCATTTCCCGTACCAGATCTCCCCGGAAGTTATAGACCGTTCTGTTTTTGGGGGATATCAGAAGGAACTTCAACTGTGTTCCACTCCCTGTATCAGATTTTTCCGGATTACCCGCCACAGCCGGTCATGATTGCCCTGACCCACAAAGCTGTTGTGGGAAGAGAGCAATATCCCTTCCATTCCCCATAGGGGGCTTTCGGCTGGCAGAGGCTCCTGTTCAAATACGTCCAGCACCGCGCCAAGGAGATGGCCCTCCTGCACTGCCGCAGCCAGGGCAACTTCATCCAGAATGGCGCCTCGGGCCACGTTTACCACCACCGCACCACGGGGCAGCAGCGCCAGGCGGCGGTTGTCCAGCATACCCCTGGTTTCCCCGGTCAGCGGCAACGCCAAAACCAAGATATCCGTCTCCGGCAGCCGCTCATCCAGGCATTCTGCCGGAAAGACCCGGGAAAATTCCGGCAGAGAATGACCACTCCGGTTAATTCCGGCCACATCCGCTTCAAAAGCCTCAAACCGCTTGGCCGCGGCCCGCCCCACATATCCCGTTCCCAGGATCAGTACCCGTTTGCCCGCCAGTTCCGGCAGTTGTCTCAGCTTCTCCCATCGGCTGGCCCACTGGTTCCTGCAGAGATGCGGACCTCTCTTATACAGCTCCAGCACCCGCATCAGAATCCACTCCGCCATAGGCACGCAATAGGTGTCCTCCGCATTATAAAGAGCAATCCCCCGCCGCTCTACCTGCTCTAGATTCACCCGATCCAATCCCGCACTGAGCAGCTGGATGGTGCGGAGATGGGGAAAACGCTCCAGCGGGTGATGGAGAAACAGCGCGTTGCATACCACCGTTTCGGCCTGCTCTCCATTGGGGGGCAGCGGATCAGTTTCGTTTGGAAGAAAAAGCAGGCGATAACCCGCATCTTCCAGCACTTTCCGCTCCTCCGGCCGCCAGTCAAAAGCCCCGGTGAGCAACAGCACGCCCCGGCTCATAGAGAACCGGCAGCGCTTTGTATGGCCTGCCGCAAGCACCGCATATTATGGAGGAAGAAGTCGGCATGCGTCTGACATTCCGCTTCCACCTGACGGATCGCAGCCACTCCCTGTTGGAATACCGCCCTGGCCTCCGCCGAATCAAACGGCTCCCCCGGCCGGTAAAAACTTCTGGACAGGATCACCCGGGAGGAGCCCAGCCGGTAATGCTCCCGGATGATACGCTCCGCCGGCACCGCACCGCCGCCAGGGGCGGCGATGCCGCCAAAGCCATAGGGAAGTCCCACCTCCTGAATACGGCGGCACAGCCGCTCCACGGTACCGTCTGCCAGGGGCTCAAACAAAAATCGTTTTCCCAGAGAGAGGCTCAGATCATTGAGGCCGATATAGACCTCATCCAGGCCGGGCAATCTGACCAGCTCCTCCACCTGTTCCGCCGCCTCCGCCGTCTCCAGCAGCAAAACGGTCCTGGCACGGCCGCCCACCAGCTTTAAAAAAGCGGCGGCCTCCTGCACCGTGTGAAAAAAGGGAAGCATAATCAAATCCGCACCGGCTTTCACCACCCGGTCAATCTCCGCCCCGGATCCTGGACGATCCTTTCCTGCCTCATGGATGGGGTTGACCCGCACCAGCAGTTCCGCCCGGCTTATCGCAGTGCGGATCCGTTCCACATCTTCGATGGTATGGCGGGACTGGACGGTGTCCATACCGCCCTGACGCTCCGCCTTTCCGATCCACTCCAGATCCACAAAGACCCGATCAACACCCGCCTGTTCCGCGATCCCGGCCAGCTCCGGCTGATTGGTGATGTACATTAGTTTGAGCATGGTCCCCTGCCGCCTTTCCTTCTCCCACGGTAGCTCCTTCGTTCAGATTGTCCCGGCTGGCCAGCACCTTCCACACAGTGAGAAACAGGATCTTCACATCCAGCAGGAAGGTCACGTGCTGGGCATACCAGACATTCAACTCAATGCGCCGGTTCCATTCCACGGTTTTCCGGCCGTTGACCTGAGCCCAGCCGGTAATTCCCGGCCGGACGGAAAACATCTTCCGCTGCTCCGGGGTATACGCCTCCCAGGGCCAGGGGTGGTAGGTCAGCGGGGAGCGGAAACCGATAAGAGACATATCCCCCCGCACCACATTCCACAGTTGGGGCAGCTCGTCCAGGCTGGTGGCCCGCAGGATCCGGCCCACTTTCGTAACCCGGGGATCCCCTTTCCCCGAGTACACACCGCTGCCTGTGTGTTCCGCACCCACCCGCATGGACCGGAATTTATACATCCAGTACCGCTGGCCGTATCTGCCCAGCCGCTCCTGGCGGAAAAGGACAGGCCCCTTTGGGTCCTCCGCCTTCACTGCCAGAGCCAGCAGCAGGTAGAGCCAGCAGAATAGGGTCATGCCCACCAGTGACAGGGAAACATCCAGGATCCGCTTGATATATCGTTTATAGAGGCCCGCCGGGAGTTCCCGGCGGGCCCGGTTTTTTGCCCGGATACGGTTCATTACTTAAGGTCCCAGTATTCCAGCGTGCGGGTATCATTAAACGTACACCGGTGATCCGTGGCAGCTTCCGCGATCTCACCATACGCCCAGTGCTGGCCCGTCACATCCGGGAATTCTCTGCCCGCTCCCTCCTGAATCGCCACGATGTCACCCAGACGGCCCAGGACCCGGTTGGTCAGCGCTGCCGCCTCGGCCCGGGTGATCTGCCGCTCGGGGGCAAACAGATCGTTTCCGATCCCATTGATCCAGCCGTAGGCCGCAGCGGTGGAGATCTCAGCATGGGCCCAGTGGTCGGCAGGTACATCCGCAAATTCCGTACCCGTCTCCCACTTGTCCGCAAAGCGGGCGCAGAGCACCGCGAATTCCGCCCGGGTGATCTGCCGCTCGGGGGCAAAACGGCCGTCGCCTACGCCGTTGACGATCCCCAGCCCGGCCAGGGTGCCCACAGCCTGGGCATACCAGGCGTCCGCCGGTACATCCGAAAACTCCACAAGCTCCGTCACAGTCCGGTCCTGAAGCAGGCGGTAGAACATCTGCGCCACCTCTGCTCTGGTGATGGAGTCATCGGGGCGGAAGTTCCCCTTGTCGTCGCCCTTCATGAAAGCCATGTGCTGCTCGGTGATCAGCGTCTGGGACACACCGGTATCCTCCGGGTCGGCAAGCACCTTGCGGAAACCGCTCATCACGCTGACGCCGCCTCTGGGCATTACAAAGCTGTAAGTATCTTCTCCCGTCACAGTCAGGTCCACCAGCTGGCCGTCATCGTCCACCACAAACAGATACCGGATCGTAAAACCGGGCTCCGGCTCCAGCTCCACGGTGACTATATTGCCCACCGGAGCGACAGAGGGCACATGGACCTCGCCATGCGCACTCTCCTCCACCTCTATCGGAGCCGTCGGGCTTCCGCCGCTGGAAGCGGAGGAGAAAGACACGCTCACCGGAGCCGCAGGGACTACCACCCGCTCGCAATGGAAATAGGGCACCTGGCCGCCCGGTCTGGTAATCTCCAGCCGGCCATAGGTATACAGCTCGCCGCTTTCTCCCAGGGCTGCCGTCACATCCGCGGTGCTCACTTCTCCGCGGCAGGACATGGTCATCTCGGTCTGGAGCGCCGCCTTGACAGACACCACATCCTGGGTCCGCCAGCCCTCTACGGCGCTGTCCCGCAGCTTATATGTAACGGCCACGCCTCTCTCGGTCTTTGCCACATTCACCGGCTCGTAGAGCTCCGAACCGGAAAAGGCGATATCCGCCTGAGAAAAGTCGGAGATCCCCTTGAGAAGCTCATCCTCCAGATAGCAGGTAAAGCGCAGGGTCTTCAGCGTCTCGCTGTCGTCCTTGTTCACGGTGACCACCGTAGCCATGTCCTCGGACATGACCAGGGACGCGCTGTATGTCATGATGCATATACCGCCGTGGTACTCCCCGGAGGCGGTCAGCGTCCGGATGGAGCCGTGATTCACGGCGGGCTGGGCCGCCATCATGACAAAGCTGCTGCATCCAGCCTGCTGATAGCGCAGGCTCACCTTTCCCTCACCCGTCAGCGTACCCAGGCAATAGCGCACCGGGCTGCCGGACAGGGGCGCACCCGTCCCGTCCACCGCCTGCACCAGCACCAGCACCGGCGCCTGGGCATCCAGATCCGCCGGCGCCTTCAGTTCCGCCGTAAGGGCGCTGCCCGCCTGGGCGGCGGACACGAATTCGGCAGGTCCCTTTCGGGTCAGGTTGGCGCTCTGTGCCGCCTGGGTCAGCTGCTCCTCCGCCTCGGAGATCACCGGCGCCGCCAGCGCCGGCGCCGTCAGCAGCGTCAGGCAGACCGCCAGCACAGTCAGAAGCGCGGACAGACGGCTCATGCTTTTCTTTTTCATGCCTCTTTCCCCCATTTTTCAGTCCAGATATTTTTCCATATAGTATGCCTTTTCGGCAGCCTTTTCCTCGCAATAGTAGACCCACAGCTCGTCCAGATCCTCCGTCCCCGCTCCGGCGTTTTCAAAGAGCGTCCGGTAATCGCTCAGGATCTGCTTGACCCTGGTATCCGCCTCCGCCTCCAGCGCGTAGCAGGTATAGAGCCCGTCCATGACCACCGTCTGCTTTCTGGCCGGTGTGCGCTCCCCGGCGGGCAGGTTGTTCCACATCAGATAGGTGTCCTGCCGCAGCTGACCCAGCTGAGCCATCAGATCCACCTTGTAGGCGTACAGCTCCGCCACACAGCGGTTCAGGGCGGCGGTCTGATCGAACACAGGCTTTTCCTCCGCCGGCCGGACGGATTCCGGCGCCGCGCTCTCCCCCGGCGAAGGGGGTTGTTCTGTCAGCTGGTCCGTCAGGCCCAGAGCCTGCTTGACCTCCTCCGCCGTCGCCGTACCGTTCAGCAGGCTTTCACTCTGCTCCACGCTGGGCTGAAGCACCGTCACCCCCTTCTCCTCCTGGAGCGTCAGCTGGTGCTCCCTGCGGACCTTCTCCATATCGGAGGAGATGGATTCCGGATCCTTGGTCAGGACGGTGTACAGCGCACCGATGTTCTCCCGCTGCCAGACGCAGAGGGCCGTTCCGCCCAGCAGCAGCGCCGCCAGGATACCCAAGGCTATTTTCTTCCCGCGTCTCAAGGCATATCTCCATTCCCATTCATGGTTGTCCCTAGGCCAGTCTGGTCACTTCACCAGCGGGATACTGCCGGCCCTCCGGCTCCGGAGGCAGCGCCGCCCCGGCCATCCGGTTGACCTGAGCCGCATCGTGGTAGGTGGGCACCAGCCGCTTCATCAGTGATACCAGTTTGGCATCGCTCTGCCCGTCCTCCAGGGCCGCCGCCAGCTGCCGCAGGGCAGTCATGATCTTTTCCTGCCGCAGCTCCCGCTGCTGCTCGATAAAGATCCGCTTGTTCTCCGTCCTGGACAGGTGCTCACTGTTCATCAGCAGCTCCTCATACAGCTTCTCCCCCGGCCGCAGGCCGATCTCCACGATCTGGATGTCCTTGTAGGGCTCCAGACCGGAAAGGCGGATCAGGTTCTCCGCCAGCGTCAGTATCTTGACCGGCTCGCCCATGTCCAATACGAACACCTGGCCCTGTCTGGCCATGGCCGCCGCCTCCAGCACCAGCTGGGAGGCCTCCGGGATGGTCATGAAATACCGGATGATCCGCTTGTCGGTAATGGTCACCGGGCCGCCCTCGGCGATCTGCCTGCGGAACAGGGGCACCACCGACCCGTTGGAGCCCAGCACGTTTCCAAACCGCACGGAGACAAACTCCGTGGCGCTCTCCGACCGGCTCTGGAGGATCATCTCGCAGAACCGCTTGGTGGCTCCCATGACATTGGTGGGGTTTACCGCCTTGTCGGTGGAGATCATGACGAACTTCTCCACCCCCGCCCGCTCCGCCGCGCAGACCACATGGTAGGTACCGAAGATATTGTTTTTGATGGCCTCCCGGGGACAGTCCTCCATAAGCGGCACGTGCTTATGGGCCGCGGCGTGGAATACCAGCTGAGGCCGGTAGCGCAGGAACAGCTCTTCCATCCGCTCCCGGTCCCGGACCGAGGCGATCTCCACCCGGAGATCCAGCCGGTCCCCGTAGGCGCGCCGCAGCTCCTGCTGGATGTCGTAGGCGTTGTTCTCATAGATATCCAGAATAATCAGCTGTCTGGGGAAAAAGGCGGCCACCTGGCGGCAGAGCTCGCTGCCGATGGAGCCGCCGCCCCCCGTCACCAGGACGGTCTTTCCGTGCAGGAAATCGTACATCCGGCTCTTGTCAAACCGCACCATTTCCCGGCCCAGAAGGTCCTCCACCTGCACGTCCTTCACCGCCTGGAGGGAGACCTCCCCGTTGACCAGCTGATACAGTCCGGGCAATACCCGGAGGCGGCAGCCGGTCATTTTGCAGATGTCCAGGATCTCCCGCTTTTCCTTGGCGGTGGCGGTGGGGATGGCGAATATGATCTGGGTGATGTCCAGCTTCCGGACCGCGCCCGGGATCTTTTCCCGTCCGCCTATGATCCGGACGCCGTTTAAGTACCGGCCCCGTTTCTCCACATCATCGTCGATGATGCAGCAGACCGTCCCCTCCACACGGGGACTGGAGCGCAGTTCCCGGAGCAGGACCCGGCCGGCCTCTCCGGCACCGATGAGCATGATGCGCTCCTCCCGAAAGCCCCCCCCGCGGAGGGCGCTCCGCAGCACGTCGTAAAACCGGCAGCTGCACCGCAGGCCCACCAGGGTGATGAGCTGGCAGATCAGGGCGATAAAGTACACGCTGCGGGGCAGCCTGCAGCCCGCCAGCAGCCCCGCGGCGGCAGACACCCCGTAGGCCATCAGCACGGAGGCGATCATGCCCAGCGCGTCGTAGGCGCTGACGGACCGCCACATATAGTGGTACATTTTCCGCAGCAGGAAAATTCCCAGCGTGATCATGATCTGCGCCGGAAGCCAGCGCAGCCACACATCGATAAATTGATCCGACAGCTGGGCAAAGGAGAAGTCAAACCGGGCCAGCAGCGCAATGCCGCCCGAAGCCGTGATGAACAGGATGTCCAGCACGACGATGGTCAGCAGCCGGATCCATTTGTGAATTGTCCGCTCCATAGTTCCCTTCATTCCTCGTCGCTCAAGATCAGATACGCCTGGGTCACCTCCCGGGCCGTCTCCGCCCGGTGGGTGGCCAATATGGCCCCGGGGCAGCGGGCCGCCAGGGTGCGGAGCACCTGTCCCTCCGTGGGCCTGTCCAGAGAGGCGGTGGCCTCATCCAGCAGCAGGACCTGCGGTCCGGACAGCAGCGCCCGGGCCAGGGCGATCCGCTGCCGCTGTCCCACCGACAGCCGCAGTCCGCCCTCCCCCAACACCGTATCCAGGCCCTCCGGCAGCTGGCGGACAAAGCCGCAGCAGCAGTCCTCCAGCGCCGTCCACAGGGCCTCCTCACCCGCCTTCGGATCACCCAGAAGCAGGTTCTCCCGGATGGTGCCCGAAAAGAGCACCGGGAGCTGAGGCACGTATCCGAACAGGCCCCGGGTGGCGGCGGAGCAAGGCACCCGGCCCTTGTCGGTCTCCAGCCAGATCCGCCCCTCCTCCGGCTCATACAGGCCCAGGATCAGGCGGTAAAGGGTGCTTTTGCCCCGGCCGGAGGCACCCCGCAGGCAGGTCCACCGGTCCAGCGGCACCCGGGCGGAAAAATCCTTCAGCACCGCCTGCCGGTCCTCCCCGTAGCGGAAGGTCACATGCTCAAACACCAGAGCCCGCGCTCCGGCCCCGTCGGGGATGGGCTGTCCCGCCGGCTCCTCCGGCAGATCCCACAGCCGCTCCAGCCGCTCCTCCGCCGCCCGGATGGCGGCCAGCCGGCCGGGCAGGCCGCCCAGGCCGGATACCGGGGCCCGGAACAGGGTCAGAAGCTGGATCACCGCCGTCAGATCGCCGAAGCTCATGGACCGGCGATAGACCAGCGTCACGCCCCACAGGATGGCGGCGGCGGAGAGCAGCTGCACCGCCGCCCCGAACAGGGTGCTGCCGGCCAGCTGGAACCGGCGGAATCCCGCCCGCCTGGCCCGCCAGTCCTGGCTCCGCTCCCACAGGCGGTCGGCGCAGGCCGCTCCGGCGGAGATCCCCTGCACCACCTCCCGCTGCTCCAGCTGCTCCTGCAGGCAGGCGCTCATGGCCTCCTCCGCCTCGCTGACCCTGTGGCGCCGCCGCTTCAGGCCGTCCCGGAAGGGCAGCGCGGCACAGATCACCACGCCGCCGAATACCAGCACAGCCGCAGCAGCCCAGCCGGACAGCAGCGCCAGGGCGCATACCGCGCCCGCCAGCCGCACGCCCTGGCTCACCGTGCCGGGGATTACGGTCAGATACTGCTGACACACCATATGGCAGTCCCGCATCAGGCGGTCATACAGCACCCCGCTGTGGATGCCGTTCACCGCCTTGCAGCTCTTTCTCTGAAGCGCGGTGACCATGTGCTGCCGCACCCGGGACACGGCCCGGTCCGAGGCGGCCTCGGCATATCCCCGCCCCAGGTTATACAGCAGGGGGATCGCCGCTGAGAGGAGCAGCAGCACCGCCCACCGGAGGGCGGACCGCCTATCGTGGGGCAGCCCGCCGTCGATCACCCCTCTGGTCACAAAGGCCAGGGCTACCAGCAGCAGGGATTGCAGGCAGAGCAGGACGGTGAGCCTGACGCTCACGCCCCGCTCGGGCCTCAGGAAGTCCCGCAGCGCCTCCCTGAACCCCTGTCCCTTCCGTTCTTCCATATCAGCCTCCGGGCTCAGCCGTCCTGCTTGCCCCAGTCAATCACGATCATGCCGTTGGACACATAGACGGACACCGGCTCCGATGCCTCATAGCCCTCCCGCTCCGCGGTGAGGGTGTACGCGCCGCGGACCAGCCCGGTAAAGGTATAGGTCCCGTCGGTCTGAGCCGTATAGGAGGCGGTTGTCGCCCCCAGCTCGTCCCGCAGCAGGTAGGTCACGCCCTGCCTGGTCCGGATGGTGATGCTGTCGGCCCCCTTGGACTGAATGGCGGGGGGCTCCAGCCGGCTGCTTCCGCCGCCTCCGCCCCCTCCGCCGCTGCCGCCGTCAATGGATATATCCACGTCCACATTCCCCAGGCTGCTGCCGGGCTGGGCCCGGACCACGGTACCGGGCTCACAGACGTGGCCGTTGACCTGGGCCTTTTCCACACCGGGGCCGATCTCCACCTCCGCGCCCGTCTCCAGGCCGTCAATGGCCGCCTCCGGGCCGGAAACCAGGATCCGCTCCAGCGCCGGCGTGCCCACCAGGGTGACCCAGCTGCCGGTGCCCCGCACCTCCAGCAGAGGAGCGGAGGTGGTACCGGAAATCCGGATCTCCGAGCCGTCGCCGGCCAGCACCAGGATCCGGCCGGTGACCGCCACGTTGTGGAGCACCACTTCGCTGCCGACGGCCGACCCGGTGATGATCAGGTCCCCGTTTACCGTCATGTTCTGTAGTGTGACCCCGGAGGCCGCCGCCAGTACGGTGCCCGCCTCATCCCGCTGGACGGCCGCCGCGGCGTGGATGTAGTCCGCCACCATGTTGTCCAGCATGGTCACAGCCTGGGCCCGGGTAAAGAGCGCCTGGGGCGCAAAGTCCCCGGTGTCGGTACCCCGGATCCAGCCTTTGGCCAGCAGGGTGTCCACCTCCTGCTCCGCCCAGCCGGCGATCTGCTCCTGATCCGGAAAAGTGCGGCCGCTCTCCGCCGGGCTCAGGTCAAAGGCCCGGTAGTACATCACCGCCGCCTCCTGCCGGGTGACGGAGGCCTCCGGCCGCACCAGGCCGCCGCTGCCCTGAAGGACCCCAGCCGCCGCGGCCTGGAGCACGTAGCCGGTGCACCAGCTGTCCTCCGGCAGATCGGTAAAGGTGTTGTCCGCTCTGTCCGACCAGGAGAATACCCTGGCCAGCAGGGCCGCCAGTTCACCCCGGGTAATGGTCTGATCCGGCCGGAAACTGCCGTCGTCATATCCGGTCACGATTCCGCTGGCGCTCCACCGCTCAATGCTGGAGGCCGCCCAGTGATCCTCCGCGTCTGAATAGGCCGCCGCCTGCACCGTCAGCAGGCAGCACAGCAGCCCCGCCAGGATGCCCACCCGTCCTCTCATGTCTCCTCACCCTTTCCTTTCCGGTCCTCTTCTCAGCCGTTTCCGCAATCGGCCCAGCTTCCGCCGCAGCCCCAGCAGGGGCCGCCGCACGGGGTAAAGCGCCGTCCACAGACGGCCCCGCCGGGCCAGCCCGCCGCTGTTCAGAGGCCGCCAGTTGCCCTCCCGGCATCTGGCCTCCCCCAGGGCCACCACCTGCTCCGGCCCGATCTCCTCGCTCCGCCACTGGTGGTCCCCGCAGCACTGCAGCCGGCCGCCCGCTTCTTTTATGATCCTGTGGAGGACATACCGTCCGTCCGCTCTCTGATACAGGACGATGTCGCCCGGGCTCCACGTCCCGGACGGGGCGGACAGCCGCACCAGATCCCCCTCCCGCAGCAGGGGGTGCATGCTGCCGCCCGTCACGGGGAGCACCGCCTGGCCCCGGGAGAGCTGAACGTCCAGCACCTCCCGCAGCTGCTCCATGGGCAGCCGGCCGGCGGAGAAGGACTTATCCATCCCGGCTCTCGTCCGCCAGCGCGCCCGCCCGGGCCAGCTTGTCCAAAAATACCTCCGTGTCCCGCGCCGCCCGGTCAGGGCTCACCTGGAACCGTTGGGTCAGCAGCTCTGTCAGGCTCTCCGGGGTCTGGTCCCGGCTCAGGGCCTCCCACAGAAAGGCCCCCGCCTCATTCACCGAGATCATGCCCGGAAAGCGGAGGGCTGCCTCCCCTACCGGCACCAGCAGGGTCAGGTCCGCACAGCACCGGAGCATAAAGTTTTCATTCTGCCGCATGGTCTTGCTCCTTTTCTCTCATGCCAACGGCGCGGCGTTTCGAAGGATTGCACCGGCACGCGCCTCCATGTCCGCCCGGACCCCGGCGTCCAGCTTTCGCTCCAGCACCTGCCCCGCCGGTCCCAGGTCGGGCCGCCGCCGGTCCAGGTCATGGCAGTCGGAGGCCAGGAGACAGGGGCTCCGGCTCCGGAGGGCCCGCAGTACGCCGCCCCGCCTGGTCAGCTCCAGTACGGAGGAGGCGCTGAACTGGATGGGAAGTCCCATGGCATACAGCTCCTGGATATGGGCCCGCTTCTGTCCGGCAAAATAGCGCTCCAGATGGGCTATCACAGGAATGAACCGGGTGCAGGCCAGCAGCTCATAGAGCTGATCCAGCAGCAGGCTGCCCCAGGGGTGAAACGGCAGTTCCAGCAGAAAATACTCCGTATTCCCGATACAGAACTGCTCCAGCTCGTCCCAACGGCTCAGGTTCGGCATCCAGGCCACCTCGGCGGCCAGAGCCGCCCGTGGCAGAGCCTGCCGCTCAGCCGGAGGGAGCGCCTCCAGGGCCCTGCTCAGCCGCTCCGCGGCCTCCCGCCGCCGGGCCAGAAAGCGGGCGGGCGCCTCCCGGTCCCGGTAGTAGTGAGAGGTAAGCGCCACCGCCTCCACGCCCTGAGCTCCCTCCAGCCGGAGCATGGCCGCCGCCGTCTCCCCGTCCCGGGCTCCGTCGTCCATCCCGGGCAGGATGTGGGTGTGAACGTCGTACTTCATGACCTACTTTTCCTGGAATGGCTCTCATAGCCCCGGTACTCTTCGTCGTAACCATACCGTTTGTATCCGCCCAGGCGGTACTTGCCGTATCCGTATCCGCTCTTTTCCGGCTCCGCGCCGTTGAGCACAAAGCCCAGGAGCTTGGCCTTGGAGTATTCCAGCTGCTCCACCGCGTGCCTGACGGCGTTCCGGTCGGTGATGCCGGCGCGCACCACAAAAAGCACGCCGTGGCTCTCCGGCACCAGCACGCAGGCGTCGGTCACCATGTTCACCGGAGAGGTGTCCAGCAGAATATAGTCGTAGGAACCCCGCAGCTCCTCCAGCAGCCGCTTGAACCGGGCCGACGCCAGCAGCTCCGACGGGTTGGGCGGCACATCCCCCGCCAGGAGGAAGTGGAGATTGGGGTTTTCCCCCGTCAGGATGGCCTGGCCGCGCAGTTCCGGGTCAACCAGGATGTTGCTCAGGCCCACGTGGGCCTGGATGTTGAGCAGACGGGCAAGCTTGGGCCGGCGCAGATCGCAGTCCACCAGCAGCACCCGGCGGTTCATCTCCGCGTAGGAGATGGCCAGATTCACGGCTGTGATGCTCTTCCCTTCCGATTTCATGGCGGAGGTAATGATAATCACCTTGCACCCTTCCTCGTCCGCCAGGGAAAAGGTCACATTGGTGCGCAGGGTCTTATAAGCCTCCCGCATGAAGAAATCGCTGCCGGGACCCAGAATGTGCCTGCGTTCGTTCTGGATCTGCATGGCGTCGGTCTGCAGCTTGCTCTTTTTTATTCCAAACCCTCTCACGCCTGCCCATCCTCCTTTCCGGCTCCCGCCTGGGGAGGTGCGCCGTCATCATATACGGCGTAGCCGCCGCCCCGGGTCCTGCCGGTACGCTCAAAACTGGGGATCTGCCCCAGCAGAGGATAGTCGAACAGCTGGGCCAGATCGTCCCCGCTGGTGAGCCGCACGTCGGTCAGGGTGCGCACGGCGATGTACAGAGCCGCCAGGAGACAGCCCAGGATCCCGCCCAGAAAGGTATTGTTCCGGTAGCTGGGGGAATACCGCTGTTCAGGCACCTTGGCGTAGTCGATGATCTTGGTGGAGCTGCCCTCCACGAAGTTGGCGATCTCGTTGGGCGCCACCTCTGCCACCGCGTTGGCGATCCGGGCGGAGAGCTCCGGGTCCGGGGTGAGGATATACACCTCAAACAGTTCGGTCTCCTCCACCTGGGAGGCGGTCATCATGGAGCGGATCTGATCCGCCGTGTACTCCAGTCCCGCGCTCTCCACCACCTTCTCCAGTACGGTGTCGCTGCGGATGATATTCACATAGGTATTGACCAGCTGCTGGGCAGTGGCCAGGTTGGAGGCGCTGATGTAATCCACCTGCTGGTTGCTCTTGATGTTGTTGACGTAGACCATCACGCTGGCCCGATACATGGGTGTGATGCAGCACACGGTGTAGACATAAAAGCACACCGCGCATACCACGCCGCTGATCAAGATCACCGGCCACCGGCGCAGACAGGCAAGCAGCAGCTTCCACAGGTCTACGCCTAACACTTCTCCGGACTTTGTCTCCTGTTCCTTCATCGTTTCCAGGTTCTCCTCTTGTCGTGTGTCCTGATCTTACCGGCGGCCGGTCTTATCCGGAAGGAGCAGGCCAAACCGCTCCAGCCTCCGCCGGAAGGCTCGGCGCTCCGTCTCATCCGTTTCCCGGCTGCTGCGGAACCAGCTCCGGACCTGGGGGCCATGGGTGCGCACCGTATGGGCGCCCCGCAATATCCAGGCCGCCGGCAGCAGCCAGGGCCGCTCTTTCAGCCAGGGGTACCGGCCCCGCATCTCCTCCATGGGGTAAAAGATCCGGCGCAGTACGCTGCCGACGCCTCCCCAGCAAGCGCTTTCCACCAGCACCGCCTGCCTCACTGTACCGTGGGCGCCGCTGTCCAGGAGATATTCCCCCAGATCCGCCGGCGTCTCCGCCTCCCGGCCATCCCCGAACCACCAGTCCGCCAATCCTTCCAGATTGCGGGCAAAGGCCAGCAGGCCGAACTGCTCCAGCCGCCGGTCCACCAGCTCCCAGTCCGGCTTGTCCGCCGGGCCGTGCCGGAAGATCCAGTCGTCCATCGCCGCCCGCACCCCCGCACCCCCGCGGGTCAGGTCGCTGGCCAGATGACAGATATGGTTGAGATAGCTCCCCTCCGCCGTCAGCCGTCCGTCCCGGACATACTGCCAGCCGGGGTTGATCTGAGTGCCCGCCGGCGACATCACATAGACCAGATTGGGGTGGAATTCCACATGCAGCCCGGGCGGCACCACGAAGGTGAAGTGGCCTCCGTCGGTATGGATGTGTTTCCCGCCCAGTTCCTCCATGGCTTGCCGAATGACGGGATAGTCCCCGGTGCGCACCAGGTAGTCCAGGTCAGCCATAGGGCGCATGTCCCGAGCGGGATAGCTGTCCCGGAGGACCGCTCCCCGCAGAGGCACATGGGCCACGCCCCGGCGGGACAGGCTCTCCCCGATCCGCGCCAGCCAGGCGTCGATCTGGACAGCGGCAAAGACCGCCCGGTTGTGGGCCAGCTCCAGCCGCCCCGCCACGGAGCGGGGCAGATTTTTGTTGTTTCGGAGGGCATACCACAGCAGGTTTTCCACCCGCTGCTCCTCCGCCAGTCCCAGCACGCCGTCCCAGGGACAGTTTTCCGGCGGAGCGCAGTCCTCCCCCCGGAGGCCGGCCCGCAGCAGCCGGATCAGCTGCCGGCGAGCCGTCAGATTCATGTCGTCCATGGTTCTCCTTCTGTCACTTTTCCTCCGGGAACAGGGTCCGCCGGGCCAGCTCCGCCCCCTCGTCCGACTGGTCGCAGGTCAGCTTCCACATCGGCACCCGGCGCAGCAGATTGTCCGCCAGGGGCAGCAGCAGCTCCATATGCTCCCGCCACAGCTGAAACAGGGTCTGGCTCATCAGCAGAGGCAATGCCCGGTCGGGCGCAATGGGTTCCATCGTATTTCTCTCGCCCCGGAACAGGAAGCACACCGCCCCCAGGGGCGCCCCGGCATTCCGGCTCAGGTCCCGGCTCCCCGACCAGGGGGTGCCGTAGGCCATCCACCGCCCGTCCAGGCGGCGCAGGGCCGGTTTGTCGTCATTGAGAATCTCCGCCCCGAACAGGCGGCGCCATTTTTCCGTGTGGGTGGACTTTCCCACCCCCGGCGGGGCGGAAAAGCACACTGCCTGTCCCCTGTAACAGACGGCGGAGGCATGGAGCATAAATCCCTCGTGCTCCAGCAGGGCCAGGGCAAACTTGTCCCCTGTGAGCAGATACTCCGCCAGGTCCTCGCTCTGCAGCTCCGGCCTGCGTTGGAGGGCGGCTTTTGCGTCCACGGAGATGGTGATCTGGGCCGGTTGGGCGCAGGCGGAGGCCAGATAGGCCTCCGCCTGCGCTTTCGTCCGACCACCGCATGCCAGCTCCACGTCCAGCCCGGCGATGGAGCAGCGCATTATGTGCCGTCCTCGCCCCATCCGCCGCCGCCGGTGATGACGCTGTCACCGAAGGTCTTGCCGTCATCCCAGCCGCTCATGGCAAAGGAATCCTCCTTGCTGGTTTCGCCCAGCATCAGGTCCTCCGCCGGGGCAAGCAGGATCCACTCCGCAGTGGGGGCAATATAAGTTTCTTGTTTCATGTCTCTCCCCCCACTCAGTTGATAGAATTCCAGGCGGTCTGAAGGCCGTTTTTCTCCAGGAAGGCGTCAATGACCGCTTTCTCGTCCTCAGTAGCATCACTACTGTTGTAATACTGTTTCAGCGCCCACAGGTAGTTCAGATTTCTGGGCACGCTCTCAACTACCGTATTATCCTGGAACTTCAGCAGGGCATAGATGTCGTAATACTTGGTGAATTCCGAAGGCTGATCTGCGCCGATATTGATGAGGGTACCGCGCAGAATGTACGGGTTCTCCTCACTGCGGTCCGGATATTCCCCGATCTCCTGGCTTGCAGATCTATTAGGATACTGCTCGCTCCACCAGCCCGGTCGAACTATATTACTTTCTACCACCTTAAAGCCCATATCCTTCAGCAGCTGCACCACAGTGGAGCTGCCCCGGAAGGTGGCACCAAAGTCCATGTCGCACTGACCGTTGGCCCGGAAGTGGAACTCGTAGCTGGTCACCGACATGTTGTACCGGTGGAAGGACAGCTCATTTTCATTCTGGTAGGACACATAGCGGCGGACTTTGCCGCCGGCAAGCCGGTAAGTCTCATGGGCCACCGCCACCTTGCCGCTCACATAGCCCTTGATCCTGCCATAAGTTTCGCCGTACTCATATCCATCCGTGGTACTGTCCATACCGTAGAGGGTGGCGCCCTCGTTGATGGTCAGCTCACTGGTCAGGGTAACCGTGTGGCCGTTCAGGTCCAGGTACAAGTCTTTGTCGATGGCAAATCCGGGCTCGGTGGAATCCGCCAGCAGTTGGATGTAGGGCAAGCCTTTGTCATCCGCCGCATTTTCAGACTTGGTACCAGCGTCATAGAGCGTCAATGCCTCTGCCAGGGTCTCGTATGCGCCGGCTTTAGCGCCGTTGACGATTTGGGCTGCATGACTATGGGCGCCAGTGTACCACTTATCACACTCTGCGCAGTAAGAATAGGCGGTTCCGCCTGTGGCCCCTGCGGTCTCGGTGTATTCATATGCCGTACCAGCATACCGCTCCCCGTTGTGCAGCTCGGCGGAGGTAACCGGAATATCATGGTATGTCATGCTGGTGCCACTTTGTGTAGCCTGATAGGTAAGCACATTCGTACTCGCATTATTGAATACGATCTTTCCGGTATTCTCACTGCTAATGATGTTCGCGCCGCCTGCCGTGGTATAAAAACCGCCATTTGCTATGACTGTCCCGTTTACATCCACTGTTACATCTATAAGGTCAGCCTCTGTCCTTTTTGTCGTGCTGCCATTCACAGTAGAATAGCCCACCACGACCAGTTTTGTTGTTGCAGTGGCATAATTTTGATCCCATTGATCTTGATCGTATACAAAGATATTTTTATCTTTTTCGATGTTCAAAACTGCCCCCTGGTCAATTTTCAATTCCGCCCCCGGCAAAAGCGCCAGATCCTGCTTTATGGAAGCGGTACCGCTCTTCAGGTGAATGACAATATTACTGTTCACAGGCAATACAAAATCGCCAGACGCCAAGGTCGCCACGCCCAAATCCAACGTAATGGGCGCAATGGAAATATCCCCCGTCACGTCGATCTGCAGTTGATCGGTCTCAGGAATATATTGCTTTGTAATTGTACCGCTGTTATCGAACATGCCACCGTCACCAATAAAGGTAGCACTGGCAGGCCACGAGGATCCCGACATATTAGGAGCCGCAAATACCACTTCAGAAGACCCTGCTTCCATCTGAAGTTTTGCCTCAACATTCTGTACATAATACTGGGATACAGGGAAAACTCTTTGCTCCGCACTAGCCATAGATAGTGTAGCGCTACCTCCACGCCAGTTCCGGATTTGGAAACACTCATAGACAGTCGATCCGGGAGTTGCCACAACTGTACCGTCACCCGCAATATAACCCCACGCGTACAGATTTGAGTTGGATTCCAACGTAATCTTACTGTTCTCCTCCATCATAATTTTGCCATAGGGGCCGGCAGGCGTTCCGTTCCAAGAGTCAGCGTTCTGTCCCACAGAGCTAACCTGGGCGCTGACACTGATCGCACTGTCAGCTTCTACCGTAATGGAGGTGCCGTCGGCCATTGTCAGCGTTCGATACGGACTGGGACTTGGATGAGAACCATATATCGTTTCCGGTGTTTTGGTATAGCAGGTACCGGCCTCATCAAATGGGATCAACAGTGTAACATCCATCGGAACGATATAATTTACACCGCCGTCCTCAGTAGGCTTGACATATTGCCCACCATAGCCTGGGATTACAGCACTATCCAGAAGCGTTCCTGGCAAAGTATAATCTTGTGCCAATTTTACAATTTTATCCGTCCCCATATCCGCGGCAAGCATTGCGTCTTCCCAATACTGATAATACGTGCTTCCCACTTGGAAATGTCCTGAAGTATTTGATGTCAGTTCCTGGCCAGCAGGCAAAATAAGCGGATAAAGAATTGTTGGGCCTTTTAACGTCAACACGTTTCCGTTCAGAATTTCGCCCGTTGAAAGCCGCCAGCCGTACAACTCATAGCCTTCCGGCAGGTCATCTGTCAGCGCCAAAGTTATTTCGGTCATTACACTGTACTCTTTGGTCACTGCCGAGCTGGCATTTTTGTCAACTACTATCTTTTCTCCATCTGTTGTTGTAAACGTATAGCCAGCATACATAGAGGGAACAGCCGTTAGCTCTGCCACATTTACTTCTTCAGTTTTAATCGTCAGTACATTGGTTATTGCAGAAGATGTTTCACTATCTTCTGCTGTTCGGTTTGCTTGGATTTTGACTATAAAGCTTCCGCCAACCCCAATCACATCCCCCTGATGCGCCGATATGATTGCAGAAGGCTCCGAATTTGACAATGCAGTAAGTTTAAGTGCAGAATTCGAAGTGTTTTTAATAGTCACAATTAAGGTCATTGATGCCGCATAATAGTTTTTAGCGTCACAGCCCTCCCCCTCTGTGTAAAACGCGGATGTCCTGGCCGTCATTGTTACATCATTACCGCCTGCAGCAGCCGGAGCAGACGTGACCGTACCTGTGCAAGTGTCAGTCTCACCGGCTGGATCCAACTTGGTAGACAATGCCTGCCCTTCATCTCCAACCAAGGTCCACGTATAGCTATAATCCAATAGATTCTCAGCAATTGTTCCGTTCCCACTCCCCGTCGTGGTGGCCGCAAACGCTACCACCGTCAGTATCATAAGCGGTACTAATAAGGCCAATGTGAGCGACAGATAACGCTTCAACAGACTTTTCAGCAAAACTATTCACCCCTCTGCCAAATTTTTTCTATCTTTTTTTATAATCTGCCGGTTGCTTTTTTTGCTCTGTCCTTTAACTCCCAGTAGAGGCCCAGCCCCAAGACAAAGGAAAATAATGCCAGCCCTCGATCCTCAAATAAATAGTCCCGATACCGGTTGCCCCACATCATGACCTCAGTAAAACGGATAACTGAGTAGAGCATAAAATATGTTGGAAGCATGGTTCCACGGATACGGACTTTTCTGATCCAAAGATAAAAGATAATTCCTATTGCAACGTTCAGGATACATGTAATCTCCCTTACAGGCCAGCGTAACACCTCACTGTGAAACAGTGGCAACCCATAACAGCATCCTTTTGCAATGCAGTAGAGCCGAACCCCCGCCACTACAAAAGGCATGACCACCGCAAACACATCAAATACATCTCGCCAATCCTTTTTTAGCCACTTTGCTGCAACCAGAAACCAAAGTGGCATAAAGAAAATCAAGCCCTGATGCTGAAATGTCCACCGCGGGAAATATGCGATATCATGGATGACTCCAAACACGATGATTGAAATAAATCCTGTTGCGACAAAAGCCACCGATAAAACAGCAACGCGCCGTAGTGTAAGTTGAAGCCGGTCCCGCAAGAGCCAAAGGAGCACACCCACCAATGGAATGCAGCTGACCGCGAGTATTGGGACCGTATAGGTTTTAAAGATCATCAGCAGGGTTTCCATCTATGCTTCCTCCAAAGTAATTACTAGGGTATCATAGCTGCTATGAGCACTCCGCAACAGATATTTCGGAGGGGGCATATCTGTCTTTACTTAGATCCGTTTGCCAGGATGGCTTGAAGCAACGCCAGAGTTGTATCGTTGTTGAACGCATTAGGGTCTGTAATATCAAACTTATCAGCATTATCATTTACTAGCTGTAAAGCACCTAAATAGCCATTCATATCAGAAAGAACATTCTTTTCCGATGTACCGCTCATATACTCGTTCATGCCAGAGTCATCTTTCATCTTTTCAAACAAAGTCAAGACATCGCTGATGCTTTCCGGCTTTTTAGCATACTCCGTTTTAAAGCTCTCACTGGCATACTTCGAGTTGGCATATCCGGTCATAACACCATAGATCAGTGCAGCAGACGGCAGTTCACCGTATTCGGACATCACGTTTGCTATATTTCCTCTCTGTACTTCATTAAGAATCGCATTAGAATCCATTCCAGACGCCTTGGAGGCCACATACAGTACTACTGCATTCGCCACTTCTTCCGGAGTGGAAGCATCGGTTAGACCATATGTGCTTTTAAATGCATCGTAGTCGTCTATAAAACCTGCCAAACTATTGCCACCGGCCAGCCAGCTGCTGAACATACCGGTTAGATCTCCCACCGACTGAAGCAATTCTTCCTCGTTCCCATAGAAATTGGACTGGATGTAGTCCTGCACCATCTGCTTCTGCTCTTCTGTCAATTCAATGATTTGCCCCGGCAGCTTAATGGTGCCATAAACAGAACTGTTTGCATACGCATCCGTGCGGTACTTCACAGTATGTTCCCAATCAGAACCAAAAGCATCGGTCATCCACTGGTCAATAACCTCAGGATTTGCACCGCCTGCGGTGGAACCAGTGGTGGTAACCGTCACAATACCGGTAACGCCAGGATCCTGGTAACTGCCCAGCGCTCCAGCATAAATAATATCCTTATACAGCGTCTCGTCCACAGCCTGGTTTGCCTTCTGGACATACCCCGCGTAGGCCACGCCGCCCACGCCGGCCAGAATGCCCAGGATGGCAATGACCACGATCAGCTCCACCAGAGTGAAGCCGCCGTTTTCCCTCAGCTTACTTCTCTTCATGTTCGTTTCCTCCTCATTGTTCTGTCTATCTTCACGGCTCTGTCGGTTGTTCCGTTGATTTCCAGTCCAAAATGCCGTAGCCCACGATCAGGCTGCTTCCCAACGGGTAGACATGCAGGCGGACCCTGCCGCCGCTGTTGCCCTCAATGGTGTAGAACACCCCGTTGGCCTCGTCCACGTAAAAGACCGCGCCTACATGGGCCGGGTCGTCTCCGCCGCTCCAGTCAAAGAACACCAGGTCGCCGGGGATCGGCGTATATCCATCCGTCCGGCCCATCCAGCGGCCTCTTGCTTCAAACCAGGCCTTGCCTTCATCCACATCCGCAAATCTGGGGACCTCGTTCAGATAGGACTTACCATCCTTCTCCGCCTCCTGCTGGATCTTGTCCAGCCCCCAGGACAGAAAGCAGGCGCACCAGGGGGTATCCTGGTTCCAGCCGGGATGTCCGTCACAGCCGCCGATATACCACTCGGAAAAATAGAGGTATGGATCTTCCGGGCCTCGCTCCAGGATCTGGCCCTGGCTGCCGTACTGGGTAGCCAGGGTGAGCAGCAGGGCCGCCCGGCCCGGCTCGTCGCCGGTGGTCAGCTTCACCTGGTCCAGCAGGGCGTCCTGGTTGACCGCGCTCTGGGTCACCGCCGTGCGGCACAGGCTGCTGGCCGCATAGCTCTCGCCCCCCGTCTCCAGGGCGACGGTGAGCAGCTTCTCCTCGGACAGCTCCGCCGTGGCGGAGGAGACGTCCTCCATCAGCACCGCGCCGCCGGCGGTAGTCAGGGTGCCTGACCCGGCGTTATAGGACAACAATGCCGTGTTGTCCTCATCCAGCAGCATCCAATCCTGGTCGCCCACCGTCTTCACGCTGTTGACCTTGCCGTCGTCGGTGAGCCGCTCCACCAGGGTGAGTACCATGTGGGCCGTCTGCTGGACGCTCAGGCCGTCCTGTGTGTTCCGCTCGATCCGCAGGCCGGTGAGCAGCACCGTCATGGCCGCCCCGATCACCAGGGTGGTACACAGCATCACCACCACCAGCTCCAGCAGGGTGAAGCCCTCCTGATGCCTTCTCATAGGCCTCCCCCTCCCTCCGGCTCCGCCGCCTGCACCTGGTAGTCGTCATAGGACAGCTGGGCGGAGGTCACCGTGTAGTCGTATACCGTAGATGTAACAATGGTCGGCAGCCCGGTGTCCGGGTCCTCAGGGCCTTCTTCCTCCACGGTCCGTGAGGTAATCTTCACAATCAGGGTCATCCGCAGCGCGGCGCTGACTTGCTGATCATCCTCCCCGGTCTGAATCTTCGTCACAAAGCTTCCGGTATATTCCCCCGGAGCTTCCTCAACCTCCTCCCAGCGATCATCGGGAGACAGCACATCATCTTTCTTCTGGACCACCGTAAGGCCGGTCACAGCACTATCCGGTTCCTCCATGGACTGGATCAAGGCACTGTACTGATTTTCCAGGCTGGTCCATACAGCACCCATGCTGTCCAAGCCGTCACCGCTCCAGCTCACGGCGGCGGAGTTATCCAGCAGCCGGGCCGCCGCCTGCTCCACCACGCCCTCGGCGGCGTAGCGCTGCCGGTCGTTTTCCAGCGCGTTCCACTGGGTCCTGACCCCGCTGAGGGCAAAGCCGCAGATGGCCGTGCAGGCCAGGCTCAGCAGGACCACCACCACCAGCACATAGATGAGGACATAGCCCTCCGTTCCCTTTTTCACGGGGCGTCCCCCCCTTCCGGGTCGGACGCCGCCGGGCGGATCCAGGTGGTCACGGACACGTCAGGTTCGGCGGTGCTGGTCACGGTAACCTCGTAGGCCGGATAGGCTGAATAGTCCGGATCACCCTCCGCAGGCTGTTCCGCGGTCACTGTGACCCCGGAGAGGGCGCTGAAATCAGCGTCCTCCGCGATCCCGCTTGCCATCAGGGTCTCCACGGCACTGGTGACCTGGAGCCTGGCCTGGAGCAGGGCGTCGCTGCGCTGGCTCAGCCGGGCGGCCAGCACCAGCGCCCCGCACAGAGGCGCGGTCACCAGCCCCAGGATGGTGATGGCGGCCAGCACCTCAATGAGGGAGAAGCCCGCCGTTCCCGTTGTCCGCTTCATGGTGCACCTTCTTATTAGTCAAAGATGTTGCTCTTGCCGGTGTCCGGCATATCCACCACCGGGATGTGGTACTCCAGCAGGTCGGAGTCCAGCAGGTAGTTCAGCAGGGTGAAGGTGCCGGTCACCGCGTCGTCGCTCCAGTACAGGCTGGCGTACTGGATGGAGGTGAGAGGCACCTCCTCCGTGCCCAGATAGCGGATCATCTCCTTCACCCGGTCATAGGGGCCGGAGAAGTAGACCGTGATGGTCTGCCCGCTCAGGATGGCCCCGTCGCTCAGGGTCAGCAGCGGGGTGTCGGTACCAAAGGAATAGGTGATGTCCACGCCGAACTTGTCCAGAAAGATCTGGTGCAGGTCCTGGCTGTAGCCCAGCTCGCCGCTGTCGTCCGTGCCGAAGGCGTCTTCCAGGCCCAGCAGGTAGATGAGCTGGTCCTCCTCCTTCATCTGGGAGGGAAAGTGCTGGTACAGCTCCAGACGGCTGTCCTCGATCTCCTGCGTGGCCGTCTGGATGTCCTCCTCCAGGTCGGCGGGGTACTTCAGAGCCTCTGTCAGGCTGGCCTGGAGCACCGAGATGTTGCCATCCAGCGTCAGCTTCTGCATCTCGTACTCCGCCCTGCCGGGCAGATACACCAGCAGCACCACCAGGAGGGCAATCACCGCCAGTATCAGCGCCAGCACAATTTTCCAGTATTTTGCAAGCGTACTCACGGCGCCACCTCCAGCTTCTCCACTTTGGCCTCATTGGACAGGCCCTTGCGCTCCAGCTCGGCGTCGATCAGCGCCTGCTTGTACTCCAGCGTTACGGTGAAATAGATCCGCTTGTCGTCCGGATCGGTGGTCTGACCGGCGCCCGTCCCGGCGCCGGTGCCCGTCCCGGTGCCGCCGGGCAGGGTGGGCAGCCACTGGTTCAGCAGGTCCTCCAGTCCGCCAGTCCCCGTACCTGTCTGGCCGGGGACGAGCTGGTTCAGATACTGCTCCAGATACTCCTGGATGGCCTGGTCCGATGCCCCGATCTTGTCGTTGATCATCTGCTCCAAATACTGCTGCAGCAGCTCCTGGCTCAGCAGGCCGCCGCCGGAGCCGCCAGGCATCATATCGTTCCGGATGGAGTCAAAGACCTCCTCCACCTTGTCCTTGTTGGGCGTGTCCGGCACATTGCCGTGGATCAGGTCGTCCAGCAGCTTGTCCTCGTCCAGGGAGCCCGCATCGGGATCGGGCTCCTGCATCTTCATCTCTACCGCCAGGTAGTAGGCATACCGCTTTTCCAGCGCCGGATCGGTGCGCATCAGCCGCTCGGTGGCCGCCAGGGTCTCCTCGTCCTTGGTGAGAATCTTCAGCAGCTCCGGCATTACGGTATCCAGGTCCGCGTCGCCCTGGGCGAGGACCACGTCCATCAGAGAGCTGTCCCACAGATCGTCGGCGATATATCCATAGAGGATCTCCGTTCCCACCGGCCGGTCCACGTCCTCCTTGAATACCAGCCAGAAGCGGTACAGGGCGATGGGGTCGTTGTTCAGCATATTCTCCAGGGCCGCCTTGCGCTGGGCAAAAGTGGCCTTGGCCAGCAGCTGGTCCAGGGTGTAGCTGGTGGAGGGGGGATTGCCGTAAGCCTCCTCCAGTGCCTCCAGCTGCTCGGGAGTCAGGTTCTCCAGGGTGGCCAGCAGCTCCTCCCGGGTGATCAGGCCGTTATCCAGGGCGTATTGCAGCAGGTCGGCGTAGTCCGTGGAGCCGGATTCCTGGGATGCCTGCTCAAACAGGTCCTGGAGCTCCCCCAGGTCCAGGGCGCTGCCCTCGGTGGGGGGAGCCTCCGTTCCTGCGGCCTGGAGCCCCTCCGTCTGGGCGGGGTCGGTCTGAGCGGAATCGGTCTGCTCCGTCCCGTCCTCACCCTGCTGCTCCTGAGCCAAAGTCTGCTGGTACTCCTCCAGGGAGGGGAGCATGGAGGCCGCCGTCACCGCGTTGGCCGGCCCGATGCTGATGCCGGACACCTGGCCCAGGTCGGCGTACTGCAGCTTCCGCAGGGCGGTGAGCAGATAGGCCGCCTCCTCCTTGTCCGCGCAGGCGAACTGGAGGGCCACGCCCTCGTTGGCGATGCCGATGTCGGTGACGCTGGTATTGGTGGGCAGGATGTTCTCCAGCTCCTCCAGCATCAGCACCAGATTGTTGTTGTATGTACGCAGGGCCTGGAACAGGGTGTCCCAGTCCTGGCTGTAATCGTCGTAAAGCTGGCTATAGGTCTGGTAGTCGGCCGCGCTGGTCCCCGCCTGGCTGAGCTGGGTCTGGAGCGAGCTGCGGGTGGATTCCAGCCCGGCCAGCTCAGAGCTCCACAGAGCCCGGGAGCCGAAGGTGAGCAGCAGGGAGGCGGTGAGGATCACGCCACCGCCCAGCACCAGGGCATACTGCCAGATCTGATCCAGCTGCCCACCGGCGCCCTTGACCCGGTTCAGCTCCGGCATACCGAAGTCCAGCCGTCCCCGGGCCGCGCCCAGACACAGGCACCACTCCGGGCCCCGGGTACACTGCCAGATCTGCATGGGCAGGGAAAGGGCCAGGCCGAGATTTCCGGCATAGAGGTCGTCGGCGGCCAGGGTGCCGCACAGGAAGGCCTCCGTCACGGTGCCCCGTCCGCCCTCCCGGGCGTCGAAATACTCCAGCACCATTTGGGCCTCGTTCATCTCGTCGGCGCCGCTCCCCCGGAGCAGAAGCCGCTGCAGCTTCACCTGTCCGTCCTGCACAAAGGTCATCAGCAGGTGCTCCGGCTCGGCCATCAGATAGAGCGCGGCCTCCCCCCCGGACTGCTCCGGTTCCTCCGGCGCCAGCACGGCCGCCGCCGTGCCGCCCCGGCCGCTCTCGCCGCCCGGGGCCGCCAGCTGCTGGAGCTGCTCCTTGTTTTTCTGAAGCCGGCGCCCCCCGGCGGCGTGCTTCGCGGATGTCTCGGCCCTGCGGCGGGGCACGGCATAGCCCACACCGATGGCCGCCGCCAGGCTGGCGCCGCAGTAGTCCACCGCCGCCACAGAGAGGCCGCAGCCGTTGACCAGGGCATAATATTGGGCCAGCAGAGCCACCGGCACCGCCCACAGCTGGACGGACAGCTGCTCGTTGCCCTCCTCATCGGTGACGGGGCCCACCGGCGTCCACACCATGTGGTACTCCTCCACCGCCACGGGGAAATACAGGTCCATGTTGGCGGCAAGCAGCTTGCCCAGCTGCCGGGGCGGGGTCACCGGAACGGTAGCCACCTCGGAGATGATCTGGGTGGAGCACAGTGTGACCACCGCCCGCCGGGTCCGCTTGAACTCCGGGGCTTCCAGCAGGGTTTTCAGCGCCGCCTGCACCGCCTCCGGGTCCCTGATAAAGCCGTCCTCCACCGCCCCTTCCGGCAGCGGCGCCGATGCGCAGGCCTGGAGCGGATGCTGGGCATCCGCTCCAGGAGCCGCCAGAGCCACCCGGAGGGTCTTACTGTTCAGCTGGATTACCAGGGCCCGCCCCGGTCGCTTTCCATTGCTCATGTCGCTCTCCTTCCTCTTGCTGTGGAGATGGCACAGCCATCCGCCGGTGCGAATGGTTCTGCCAGCCCCACGGCCAGTCTCTCTATAGTCCGAACAGGCCCAGATAGGCCGAAATGATCCCCTCGCCCGCCAGCGCGGAGACCCAGATGCCAAATGCCAGATAGGGGCCGAAGGCCAGCTTCCGCCCCGCTCCTCTTTTCATACGCACGGTGTGGATCACCGTGCCCGTCAGGCTGCCGATCAGCATGGCCAGCAAAATCCTGGGCCAGCCCAGCAGCAAACCGGCCGCCGCCATCAGCTTCACGTCTCCCAGGCCCAGGCCCTTGCCGCCGGTCAGGAACCACAGCAGCAGGAACAGCAGGCTCACCGAACAGCCCCCGATGACATAGAGGGGCCAGTTCGCCGGATCGCCCGCCAGCTGGACCGCGCCCAGCAGGGCGATGACCAGATTCAGGCCGTTGGGGATCTCAAAGGTGCGCCAGTCGATGACCGCCAGCACCAGCAGCAGGGAACACAGGGCGCAGTACAGGCCCAGGCGCAGCCAGTCCCCCCAGAACAGCAGGCCGGTGAGCAGCCACATGCCGCCGTTGATGGCCTCGATCACGGGGTATTGGGCGGACAGCTTCACGCCGCAGCCCCGGCATTTGCCGCCCTGGAGCAGCCAGCTCGCCAGCGGGATCAGCTCGTACCAGCGCAGCCTGCGGCCGCAGGTCATGCAGTGGGAGGGGGTGCGCACAAATTCCTCCCCCTTGGGGATCCGGTAGATCAATACGTTGCAGAAGCTGCCCACGCACAGGCCCGCCAGGGTCAGGAAGATGAGGGTCATGGCCTGAAGCATGGAAAAGCTCCTTTCGGAAAAATTTTAGGGGTCCCCGCCCGGGTGATAGGACCCAGGCGGGGAAGCATACAGATCTAAGAATGTACTTAGGATGCTTTCCACTCAAGGGTTGTACTTTCCCAAGTAGCCGTCTTTCCGTCAAAACTAGAGTTGTCAGTAGTTTTATCCCAATTGTTGATTTTACCGCTGGTAATGTTGTTTGCATAAGTTGACAGATCGCCTTCATCCAAGTTATAGCCAGTAGGGCCGCCAGTGGTGGTAACAGTAATGACACCATCGCTACTGACCACAATCTTAGTGACGTTCGCACCATCCTCAGTTGCTACACTCTGCGCTACTGTCACCAGCGTGGACAGTTCAGAGAGCACTTTGGCGTCATTTGCTTTCTTGATGTATCCGGTATAGGTCGGCACCGCCACGGCGGCCAGGATGCCCAGGATGGCGATGACAACGATCAGCTCAACCAGAGTGAAGCCGGCCTTTTCCGCCATTTTCTGTCTGAACTTCTTCATGGGGATCAGATCCTTTCTCTCATCTGTCAATGTTTCATCTATATTGCCGCCGCCGCCGGAAGTTCGCCTATCCGTGTTCCGGCAGGGGCGATAATATACCAAATTACAGGTATTGGTCGTAGGCGTGGGTCATGCTGAGCATGGGCAGGAAGATGGACAGCACGATGATGATGACGAACACCGCCATGAACAGGATGATGGCGGGCTCCATCAGGGCCAGCAGCTTCTGGGTGGCGTCCTGGACCTCCTCGTCATAGTAGTCGGCCACCTTTTCCATCATGTCCTGCAGGTCGCCGCTCTCCTCGCCGATGCCCGTCATGTTGCACACCATGGGGGGAAAGAGGCCGGTGTCGGTCAGGCCCACGTTGAGGGGGATGCCCTGGGTCACCATGGTGCGGACCGACCGCACGCCCTCCTCGTAGTAGATGTTCTTCATATTCCGGGCGGCCAGCTCCAGCGCGTCGGTCAGGGTCAGGCCGGAGGCCAGCAGCAGGGACATGGTGCGGCAGAAGGTGGCGCAGGCCGACCGGACGGTGAGCCGTCCCACCACCGGCAGCTTCCGGGCCAGCAGTCCGAAAAAGTGCCTGCCTTTTGAGGTCCTGTTGAACAAGATCCCGCCGATCACCAGCGCCGCCAGCACCGCCAGCAGCAGCCACCACCAGTCCACGAACCAGTCGCTCACCGCCATCACGCCCCTGGTCAGGGCGGGCAGCTCCACGTCCATTTCGGTAAAGGTCTGGAGGAACTGGGGAATGATCTTGGTCATCATCACGATGAGCACGATGATCATGACCACCACCAAGATACAGGGGTAGATCATCACCTTGCCCACCGCGGCCCGGGTCCGCTTGGATTTGACGAAGTAGGCCTCCATCTGCCGGAAGGATTCCTCCAGGTTGCCCGATTCCTCACCGGCGGCCACCATGTTCACCAGCATGTTGGGAAAGATCCGCCGGTGCTTCCGCATGGCGCCCGCCAGGGTGGCGCCCTTCTCAATGTCCGCCTGCATCTCCCGGATGGCGGCGGCCAGTTTCTTGTTTTCCGTCTGCTGGCCCAGCATGGACAGCACAGTGGAGATCGGCACGCCCGCCCGCAGGATGGAGAGGAACTGCCGGCAGAACACCGCCATATCCTTGGGCTTGGGGTTGCCCAGGAAGGGCAGCTCGATGTCCCGGTTCAGGGCGTTGAGCTCCCTGATTTCCAGGATGGTATAACCGGCTCCCCGGAGGGAGGCCTTTGCCATGTCCAGCGACGAGGCCTCCACGGAATCCTTGACCCGCCGGCCCGTCTGGCTGATGGCGATATAGCTGAATGAGGGCATTGTTGCGCTGCCTCCCTATGGAAAGAATCAACGGATACGCTGCAGGATCCGGGGATCATTGGCGGCCGCGGAGGCCGCCTCCAGGGACACCTCTCCGGAGCGGACCAGCTCCGCCAGGGCGTCGTCCAGCAGGATCATGCCCATTCCCTTGCCCGTCTGCATGGTGCTGGCGATCTGGAAGGACTTGTTCTGCCGGATCAGGCTGCGCACCGCAGGGGTGCCCACCATGACCTCAAAGGCCGCCCGGCGGCCGTCGCCGATCCGGGGCAGCAGCGTCTGGCCGATGGCGCATTCCAGCACGTCGGCCAGCTGGATGCGTACCTGCTCCTGCTGGCTGGCGGGAAAGACGTCCACGATACGGTCCACCGTGTTGGCCGCCCCCTTGGTGTGGAGGGTGCCGAACACCAGGTGGCCGGTCTCGGCGGCGGTGATGGCGGTGGAGATGGTCTCCAGATCCCGCATCTCGCCCACCAGGATCACGTCTGGGTCCTGCCGCAGGGCGGCCCGGAGGCCGGCGGCGAAGCTGCCGGTATCCACCCCCACCTCCCGCTGGTTGATCACGCAGCGGTCCCGCTGGTGGATATACTCAATGGGGTTTTCCAGGGTAATGATGTGCCGCCGGGCCGTGTGGTTGATGTGGTCCAGCAGGGCCGCCAGAGTGGAGCTTTTGCCCGAGCCGGTGGGGCCGGTAATGAGCACCAGCCCCCGGGGCTTTTCCGCCTGCTCCACGATGATCCGGGGCAGATCCAGCTCCTCCGCCGTGGGGACCCGCAGCGGCAGCAGACGCAGGGCGATGGCGGTATGTCTGCACTGGCGATAGATATTGCACCGCAGGCGGATGTGCTGGTGGAAGGTAACGGCAAAGTCGATCTCCCCCACCTTTTGCAGGCTCTCGATCTGCTGGGGGGTGGCCAGCTCCTCCGCCGCCTGGACCACGTCCTGCTCTGTCAGCGGCTCTCCCGCCTCATTCAGCAGTTCACCGTCCACCCGAAGTACCGGGGAAAGGCCCACCGTCAGGTGGATATCGGAGGCGTTGGTGGCTGCCGCCCGCCCCATGAGCGATTCCAGGTCAATCATGCAAGCTCCTCCTGCGCGTTCTGGTCCTCCACGCTGATGCGCTGCATTTCGCTCAGGGAGGTGACCCCCTCCAGCACCAGCCGGCGGGCATTGTCCCGCATGGTCACCATTCCCTCCCGGATGGCCTCCTGCCGCAGCTCGTCGGTGGAGCGCCGCCGGGCGATCATGGTGCGCAGGGCGGTGGTGATCTCCATGACCTCATAAACGCCGATGCGGTCAAAATAGCCCGTCCCGCCGCAGCGCCGGCAGCCTACCGGCTCGCTGAGGGAGGTGGACGCCCACTGCTCCCGGGGCAGGCCCAGATATTCCGCCTCGTGCTCCAGAATGGGCCGTGTCCGCTTGCAGTTGGGGCACAAACGCCGCACCAGCCGCTGGGCGATGATGCCCACCGTGGCGTCGGCGATCAGATAGCTCTCCACACCCATGTCCAGCAGGCGGGTGATGCTGCTGGCGGTGTCGTTGGTGTGCAGGGTGCTCACCACCAGGTGGCCGGTGATGGAGGCCTGTACGGCGATGGAGGCGGTCTCGCCGTCCCGGATCTCGCCGATCATGATGATGTCCGGGTCCTGGCGGAGGATGGAGCGCAGGGCGTTGGCAAAGGTCAGGTCGGCCTTGGGATTGACCTGTACCTGGTTGATGCCCTCGATGTTGGCCTCCACAGGGTCCTCTACCGTGACGATATTCACCTTGTCGCTGTTGAGCTCATTGAGGGCGGTGTACAGCGTGGTGGACTTGCCGGAGCCGGTGGGGCCGGTGACCAGCACGATGCCGTTGGGCTTTTTCAGGATGTGGTCGAATTTGACCAGGTCCTCCGGGGTGAGGCCCAGCACCCGCTTGCTGCGGCTGAGGGCCTTCTTCTGGGCCAGCCGGAGCACGCACTTTTCGCCGTACACCGTGGGCAGGGTGGACACGCGCACATCGTACTCCCGCCGGTCCACGGTAGTGGAAAAGCGGCCGTCCTGGGGCTTGCGCTTTTCCGAAATATCCAGGCCGCTGATGATCTTCACACGGGCCACAATGGCAGGCAGCAGCCGCAGGTCGTAAGCGGCGGTGGAATACAGGACGCCGTCCACCCGGAACCGCACCCGGACCCGGTCCGGCCCGGCCTCGATGTGGACGTCGGAGGCCCGCTGACGCACCGCCTGCTCCACCAGAGAGGTGACCAGCACCACCACCGGGGAGGAATTCACATCCTCCTGAAGCAGCTGTTCCTCCACCGAGGCGTCCGTCTCCGTGCTCTGGGTGTACTGTTCGGCGGCCTCCTGGATCTCCTCCGTACCATAGTAACGGTCGATGGACAGCAGAATGTCCGCCGTGGTGGCCAGATAGGGCCGCACCCGGCACTTGCTGCTGATGGACACCACGTCCCGGCCCTTCATGTTCATCGGGTCGTTGATGGCGACCCGCAGCACACCGCTGTCCTCCGGGTCGAAGGCAAATGGAATCACCACATACTCCCGCAGCAGATCCGGCCGCACCAGCTGCCGTACCTCCAGCGGGATCTGGTTCTCATACAGCCGCACGGTGGGGATGTGGGAGATGGCGGACAACGCCTCTATGATCTGTTCCTCCGGCAGGATACCGTGCTCCAGCAGCAGCTCACGCACCGACTTGCGGGTGGCCCGCTGCTCCTCCCACAGTTTGTTGGCCTGCCCCTGATCCAGATATTCGTGTTTTACCAGATAGTTGAGCAGTTTCTCGTTCAACGGCTTGTCCTCCTTTGGGCGGTTGGGAATCCCCGGTCAGAACAAACGGGCCAAAGTCGGAGCGCTCCGGCTTTGGCCCATATGCTCCGATCCGGCTGACCCGGGGGGCGGGAACCCGCCCCCCGGCATCCGGAAGGTCATCTCGGGATCATTTGCTCGGAAAGTTGCTATGATTATGCCACTTCAACCACCAGGTGGAAGGTGAAGGTACGGGCATTGTACTGCACCGTGATCTCCATGCCCTCGCCGGCAAAGCTGTTGAGGGTGAGGGTCCGCAGCCCGTCCTGACCGATCAGGTCGGCCAGAGCCTGGCAGGCCTCCACGGTGGTGGATGCGTTCTGGATATCGGCCAGAGCCGCCTTGTTCAGGGTCACGCCGTTGATGGTGACGGAGGCACCGGCGGGCAGGCGGCCGATCAGGTTGGTCACCCGGTTCACCAGGCTGTCGCCCCGGCCGGCAATGGCGTTCTGGAAGCCGGGCTTATCCAGCAGGGTGGCCAGGTTGCCCAGCTGCAGATCCTTCATGGTGTCCACCTTCTGCAGCTTCAGGGCCTTCTCCAGATAGGTGTAATAGTTGGTGTCCTCCAGGGCGTTCCGCACCAGCTTATCCACCTCGGTCCGCATGGCGGGAGCGGCAGCGCCGGTGTAGTTCATGGCAGTGCCGCCAACGTCGGCGCGCCACTGATCGCTGACCACGGCCAGAACATAGTTCAGAACCGCCTCATTGTCGATATTGGCAAACTCAATGCTGATGGTGTTGTCCTGCAGGGTCTCCAGCAGATGCTCCGGAGTGACGCTCTTGCCCAGGGCATCCATCATCCAGTCGGACAGCTTCGCGTCCAGCTGGCCCAGCACGTACTCGCCGGCCTTCTGGGCCACGTCGTCCACCAGCTTATACACCGCGTCGTTCACATAGGCGGCGTTGGGGTCCTGCTCCCAGTAGATCTTGAACAGGGGGCTGTTGGCCAGGTCGTCCAGATCCATGTTGGCCTTCTGCCAGGTGCTCATGGCAGGCTTGATGTACAGCTTGTCGGCCTGATCCTGGTCGGCGGCCATACCGATGGTCACCATGGTGGAGGTCAGGTCCTGGAAGGTCTGGTTGTCGGTAAACTTCTCCACGGTGGAGTCGATCCGGCCCTCCAGCTCGTCCTTCACGGCGGTACTGCTCAGAGCGGCCTTCACCACCGCGTCCAGCTGCTCCTCGTACTCAGCCTGGACAGCCTCGGTCACGTTCAGCTTCACATAGCTCTGGCTGTTGAATTTGTACTCGATCAGCTCGCCGCCGTTCAGAACCACCTTCAGGGTCACGGGGTAAGTGTGGGGATACGGATTGGTATCGGCACCATGGGCGGCGTTGTCGGAGAACTTGAAGGTAACAGTACCCGCCATCTCCACCTTGTTGGTGTAGGAGGTGTAGCTCTTCAGGTCGGCATACAGGTCCTTGGCCAGGGCCACGCCGATCTTCTTCACGGCGTCCCGGCGGCCGCCCACCAGGGTGGTCTGGGTGTCGACCTTGACAGTCACGGTCTCGCTGCCGGCGGAAACGGTCACGTCGCCGGTGTAGTACACACCGTTCTCATCCTTGAAGTTGGCCCACAGGGGCTTGGCCATGCTGACGACCTTGTCGTAAACCTGGTCCTTGATCTCCTGCAGGGTCTTGTCGGTAATGGTGATGCCCAGATAGGATTCCATCTCGTCCACAATGTCGTCGATGGCGCTCTCGACCTCGTCCTGGGCGGGCTTGTCATCGGTCAGGATCTGGCAGGCAAACGTAGCGGCCTTCTCGATCACCGCCACCACCAGGTCCTGGGAAATCTCAGCGCTGCCGCTGACGGTCTGGGTGCGGACGTCGCCGTTTCTGACGCTGTTGAACACCAGCCGGTCCATCTCCACGGAGCTGTTGGCATAGCTGGCGTCGGTCTTGCCGGTGTCCACATACTGGGCGTTGATCTGATCCATGACCGCCTTGACAGACTGGCCGATGTAGTCCTTGGCGTCAATCCACTGGGCATACAGGGTCATGTCGCCGGTGGCGGTGTACTCGGTGGAAGGAGCGTAGGCATCGCCGGTGCCGTCCGCCTTGGCGTTCCAGTTCACGAAAACCTTACCCTCGGAGGTGGGAGCCGCCATGGTGGTAAAGGTCTTCTCAGTGCTGGTGTTGCTGGCAGTGGTCACCGTGCCGAGGGTCTCGGTGCCGTCCATGAAGGTGATGGTGTAGCTGGTGGCAGTCACACCGCCGCCGCCACCGCCGCCGCCGGAGGGAACCTGGCCCTCGGTGGTCAGCAGGGACAGACGGTAGATCATGGCCGCCACTTCCGCACGGCTGGCGTCGGCCTTGGGTTTGAAGCTGCCGTCGCCGGTGCCGTACACCAGGCCGTAAGCCACACAGCTCTCCACCGCGTTCTTGGCGTATGCGCTGATCTCATTTGCGTCGGGGAAATCAATGGCATTCGCAGTTTTCTTAAAGGTCTTCTTCTGGCTGGTCTCCAGATAGCTGATGAACCGGGCCATGGCGGCGCACATATCCTCGCGGGTGATCTTCTGCTCGGGGTTAAACTTGTTGCCGCCGATGCCGTTTACGATGCCCTTCTCCACGGCCCAGTCCACCGCGGCGGTGTACCAGGTGTTGGCAGGCACATCAGTAAAGGGCGATACCGTGGCGTCACCGGTCTCACCGGCCACCCGGGACACCGCGGTGACAAACATGGCGCGGGTCATGGTCACCTCGGGGGAGAAGGTAGCAGCGCTGGTCCCCTGGAAGTATTCCTTGTCCGCCACGTACTTGACGTAGTCGTAATACCAGCTGTCCTCTTTGACATCGGTGAATGTCTTGACGTCAACAGCCATCACTGTTGCAGGCATCAAAGACAACGCCACAGCAAAAGCAAGCAGCGCACCAAAAATCCGTTGTCGCATTCGTTTCATTTTGCCGTCCTCCTGTTAGTTTCCTCATTTTATATGTTGGCTTCCCCAGAGGCTGTGCGCCGCCTCCGGTTCCGCCGTCATATACCGTTGATAGGGTCTCTGCCTGACCTTTCCGGCACAGACCGGACAGCCGCATCGCTTCGGCCCTGTCCGGATATGGATCACGGTCTTCCACACATGCCCTTGCGGGCATTGCCACCAGACCTTCTGATGGGAGCCCACCGTCACCATGGCCGGCGTCAATGTACCATTCAGCGTGGGATGCCACTGGGCCGCGATAGCGGGTTCCCGCGTGGCCAGATCGTTGAAACCAGGCAGTACCTTTTTCCCTGCACAGTAGGGGCAGTCGGAACCCCGCATCGTCCGGGATGATACCGCCGCCCGGTAAACATGTCCCCTGTCACATCGCCACCAGACCCGCCGGTTGCTGTATGGGGAGACCTGATCCGGCCGCAGACTGCCGTTGCGCTCCGTTTCCCATTGCGCGGCAATCTGTGGAAAGCGGCTGAGCAGATCGTTCTCGCCCGGGATCACCACCTTGCCTCCGCAGACCGGACACCCGCTGTTTCCGTTGACCCGGGCGGACACCTGGGCCTGCCATTCATGGCCCTTTTCACACCGCCACCACACTTTTCGGTGGGTACCCGCCAGCACGTCCTCCGGCCGCAGGGTCCCGTTTTTCGTGGGATGCCATTGGCGGCTCAGTTCGGGATACCTAGTTGCCAGGTCATTCTCGCCCTGCTCAAGGGCGCGATTGGCGCAGACAGGACAGCCGCAGCCGCTGACACGCGACTTGATTACCGCCTGCCATTCATGGCCCTTCTCGCACCGCCACCACACCTTTTTGTGGCTGCCGGGAAGGACCTGCTCCGGCGTCAGCGGAAGATTCCTGACCGGATCCCATTCCTTTGCCAAGTCTGGGAATAATGTGCCCAAATCTGTTTTTCCCGGTATGGCTCGCTTGCCCGCGCAATAGGGACATTCCGTATGATTGTTGGTGCGGGATGTGACGGACACCTTCCAAGTGTGTCCCTCGAGACAGCGCCACCAGACCTCTCGCTTGCTCCCGTAACTCACCCCGCCGGGTGTCAAATCCCCGTTCTTTTCCGGATCCCACTGTTCCAGCAGCTCCCGCTGCCCGGTACGTTCGCAATAGTCCTGCAATGTCTCACGTATATTCCCCCACCTCCCGGTTCTCTTCCTCCTTAATCGCGCGGGTCGCTGGTTCTCTCTTTTTTGACAGAATACATATTCTGTTACATCGTCCTCCTACTGTATTGCATGGTTTTATTAGAAAAAACTTCAAATTATTTGAATGCATGCGGTAAAAAAGAAAAACGCCATGGAAACTCATGGCGTTACAGTTAAATATTGGGTTTTATAAACCTGTGTATACGCACGGAGCAAATCCGCGCGCTATTTTGCTGCGCTGAAACCGGAAGAGGGTTGATTTATTGGTTTGCGAATGGTAAAATACACTATGTCAAAGTATGGGAGATATGTGCCGTCATCCATAGAGTAGACAGAATATGTATTCTGTCCAGTTCCCATTCAGGACAACAGCCTCAGCCCTTCCATGG
The DNA here is from genome assembly GCF_900626285.1 of Intestinimonas massiliensis (ex Afouda et al. 2020). Lineage (GTDB taxonomy): Bacteria > Bacillota > Clostridia > Oscillospirales > Oscillospiraceae > Flavonifractor > Flavonifractor massiliensis_A. The sequence continues at coordinate 17,550 of NZ_LR131148.1, read as the reverse complement.
TCCTGGTGTACTCCATTCCGGTGGAAATCAGATAAATCCGCGTTGTTTCAATGCTGGAATGTCCCAGCACGTCCGCCAGGCCTGCCACGTCCCGGCACGCCTGATAAAAGCTTCTTGCAAAAAGATGCCGCAGGTTATGGGGAAACACTTTCTCCGGCTCCACCCCTGCTTTTGTACAGACTCTTTTCATTTCCGCCCAGATCTGTTTTCTGGACATCCCCCTTCCGCTTCTGGTGAGAAAGATCTCGCCGGAAGCGATTTTCATTTTCTTCGCGTATTTCAACAGCTTTCTGCACAGCTTGGATGGGATCAGAATGGTGCGGATCTTTCCCTTCAGCGCCACCTCCGCCCTCCCGCAGCGGACCGCCTCCACCGTCAGATAGCACACCTCACTGACCCGGATCCCTGTGGCGCAGATGCTCTCCATCAGCAGGCCCAGCCGCTCCTTGCCCTGGCTCTGCGCCGCAGACAGCAGCCGCAGGTACTCCTCCCGGCTCAAGTCCCGCCCGGCTTCCCGAAACAGCTTGCGCTGGATCTTCAGATGCCTGACACAGCACTCTTCCGCGCCGAGAAGTTGCAGAAAGCGGTCCAGCGCTGTCAGCTTTCCGTTGACCGTGGACGGTGCGCAGTGCTCCAGCAGCTTCTTTTTCCAATGTGCAACAGCAGTTTTGGTCAGATCAGCATTATCTAAAAACAGAGCGAATTGACGTACATTCAGCATGTACTTTTCAATAGTGGCTGCACTGCGCTCTTCTTCCAGAAGCCGGGTCTGAAACGCATTCAGCTGCGCTTCTGTGATCGTATATTCTCTCATGTTGTTCTCCTTTCCATTATCCCTTTACTTTCAAATGCTTTTGCTTTTCATTATAACATAATATCACGCTGAAAAAAGGACAGAGGCCCGGTAAATACCGGACTTCTGTCCCTTTTTGCATATTAAGGCGGTTTACGCCATCTTGTTCCCGATGTCCGCCAGACGGTCCAGAGCGGCCAGCAGGGTCTCGTCCTTCTTGGCAAAGTGCATGCGCACGATATTGCGCACGTCCTCCTTGAAGAAGGAGGTGCCGGGCACCACGGCCACACCCACCTTCCTGGCCATCTCCTCGCAGAACTCCACGTCGGTCTGGCCCTTCTTCAGATAGGGGCCGATATCCGCCAGGACAAAGTAGGTGCCCTGGGGGTCGGTGAAGGGGATGCCGATGTTCCGCAGGCCGTCGGTAAACAGCTGCTTCATGTGGGCGTAGTGGGCGCCGAACTCCTCATAGTAGCTGTCCGGCATCTCCAGGCCGGCGATGGCGGCCTCCATCAGGGGGGAGGGGGCGCCCACGGCATTGAAATCGTGGTACTGCTTGATCTTGTCCATGATGGGCTGGGGAGCGATGGCGTAGCCCAGCCGCCAGCCGGTGATGGAGTAGGTCTTGGACAGGGAGGAGCAGGAGATGGTCCGCTCCCACATGCCGGGCATGTTGCACATGTACAGGTGCTTGTGGGGGGCGTAGACGATGTGCTCATACACCTCGTCCATGATGGCGTACACGTCGTACTTGACGCACAGCTCCGCGATCAGCTTCAGCTCTTCCTCGGTGAACACCTTGCCGCTGGGGTTGGATGGGTTGCAGATGAGAATGGCCTTGGGGTGCTGCCTGAAGGCGTCCTCCAGCACGTTGGGATCAAAGTTGAACTGGGGCGGGATCAGGGGCACAAAGATGGGCTCGCAGTCGGCGAAGAGGATCTGGGCCCGGTAGTTCTCAAAGTAGGGGGAGAAGAGCACCACCTTGTCCCCGGGGTTGGTGAGGGCGAAGATAGAGTCCACCATGGCCTCGGTGGAGCCGATGGTCACCACCATCTCGGTCTCCGGGTCGATGTCCCGGCCCATGAAGCGCTTGCACTTCTTCGATAAGGCCCGGCGGAAGTTGGGGGCTCCCATGGTGATGGGGTACTGGTGGGGCCCCTCATAGGCCACCTGGGCCAGCCGGTCCAGCAGGGCCTTGGGGGGATCGAAGTCGGGGAATCCCTGGGCCAGATTGATGGCATCGTTGGCGATGGCGATGCGGGTCATCCGGCGGATGACGGAGTCGGTGAAATATTGGGTCTTGCTGCTCATGGGCTGCATAGCGTATTACCTCATTTCTGTTCGTCTAGGATGCCCAGCTCGCCGTGGAGAGCGGGAGGCATGCCGTTGTCCTTCAGCAGGTTGGCCAGCTTGTCCAGGTCGGCCACCCGGAAGATCATGCAGGCCCGGCCCTGGACCTGCCCGAACACGGAGTAGACATACTCCACGTCGATATTCTCCTTGGCCAGCAGGGTGAGGATCTTCCCCAACGCACCCGGCTCGTCGGGCACGGTCACCGCCAGCACGGGGGTCATGGACAGGATGAAGCCGTGCTCCAGCAGCAGGGACGCCGCCTTCTGGGGCCGGTCCACGATCATGCGCAGCACGCCGTAGTCGCTGGTCTCGGCAATGTGGAGGGCCCGCATATTGATCTGGTTGTCGGCCAGAATGGTGGTGATCTCTGCCAGCTGCCCCGCCCGATTCTCCAGGAAAACGGAAATCTGTTGGATGGTCATATGCTCGCTCCTCCCTTAAATCTTCCGCTTGTCGATGACACGGACCGCCTTGCCCTCGGAGCGCTGGATGGACTTGGGGGCCACCAGCCGCACCTTGGCGTAGATGCCCAGCATGGCCTTCAGGGCGGCCACCACCTGCTTTTCCTTCTCCGCCACCTGGCTCAGCTGGTCGGAGAACATCTCCGGCGTCATCTCCACCAGCACCTCCATGGTGTCGGTGTTGTTGACCCGGTCCACGATGATCTGGTAGTTGGGCGCAAAGCTCTGGCCCAGCAGCACGGTCTCGATCTGGGACGGGAACACGTTGACGCCCTTGATGATGAGCATGTCGTCGCTGCGGCCCATGGGCTTGCTCATCTTGATGTGGGTGCGGCCGCAGGGGCAGTCCTCATGGTGGAGGACGCAGATGTCCCGGGTGCGGTAGCGCAGCAGGGGGAATGCCTCCTTGGTGATGGAGGTGAACACCAGCTCGCCCTTGGACCCCTCGGGGAGCACCTCGCCGGTGGCGGGGTCGATGATCTCGGCGATGAAGTGGTCCTCGTTGATGTGCATGCCGGTCTGGGCGGAGCACTCGAAGGACACGCCGGGACCGGACAGCTCGGTAAGGCCGTAGATGTCGTAGGCCTTGATGCCCATGGTCTCCTCAATGTTCCGCCGCATCTCCTGGCTCCAGGCCTCGGCGCCGAAGATGCCCGCCTTCAGGGGGATCTGGTCGGGGGTGAGGCCCATCTCCTTCATGGTCTCCGCCAGATAGGCGGCGTAGGAGGGGGTGCAGCACAGGATGGTGGCGGACAGGTCCCGGATGAACATGATCTGCCGCTCGGTGTTGCCGGAGGAGGTGGGGATGGTGAGGCAGCCCACCTTGTGGGAGCCGCCGTTGAGGCCGGGTCCGCCGGTAAACAGGCCGTAGCCGTAGCTCACCTGGCACACGTCCTCATTGGTGCCGCCGGCGGCCACGATAGCCCGGGCGCAGCAGTCCTCCCACAGGTCGATGTCGTGCTGGGTATAGAAGGCCACCACCCGCTTGCCGGTTGTGCCCGAGGTGGACTGGATGCGGACGCAGTCCTTCAGGGGCCGGGCCAGCAGACCGTAGGGGTAGGCCTGCCGCAGGTCCTCCTTGCTGACAAAGGGCAGCTTGCTGAGGTCGTCCACCCCTTTGATATCCTCGGGGGTGAGCCCCTTCTCCTCCATCTTCTTCCGGTAGTAGGGCACGTTGTCCCACACATTGTGGACCTGCTTCACCAGCCGCTCGTCCTGCCAGGCACGGATCTGCTCCCGGCTGGCGCACTCGATTTCCTTCTGATAGTAACGCTCCATGCTGTTCTCTCCTTGTGCCTCAGGAATTTCTGCCCAGGTGGAAGGCTTTCCGGTTCAGCTCCAGGAACTTCTCCGGCACGCTGTTGGTGATGGCGGCCTGCCAGGTCTCCTCCGGCAGGTCGAAGTACCGGGACAGGCGGCCCATGAGCACCAGGTTCACCGCCTTGCTGCTCCCGGCCTCCTCCGCCAGGGCCAGGGCGTCCATGGCGTCCACCTTCGCTCCGGCGGCGGTCATCTTGTTCACCAGGTCCTGGGGATACTCCGCCGCGCCGGTGATCACCGGCATGGGGTTGATCTGCTGGGTGTTGGTGATGATCCGCCCGTCGGGCCGGAGGAACTCCAGCCACCGGGCGGCCTCCAGCAGCTCGAAGGAGACAATGAAGTCGGCCTCCCCCTTGTCAATGATGGGAGAATACACCTTGTCGCCGTAGCGGACGTAGGTGACCACGCTGCCCCCCCGCTGGCTCATGCCGTGGACCTCGGACACCTTCACGTCATAGCCCTGGTCCAGCAGCAGACGGCCCAGCAGCTTGCTGGCCAGCAGGGTGCCCTGGCCGCCCACACCTACGATCATGATATTTTTCGTCTGCATACCTTACACCTCCTGGGGCGCCTGGAGCGCGTCGAATTTGCACAGCTGCTCGCACACGCCGCAGCCCACGCACAGGGTGGCGTCCACCCCGGCCTTGCCGTCCCGGACGGAGATGGCGGGGCAGCCGATCTTCATGCAGGCCTTGCAGCCCACGCACTTGGATGTGTCCACCGTCAGGGGGGGCTTGTGCTTGACGTACTTCAGCAGGGCGCAGGGCCGGCGGGAGATGACCACCGACGCCTCGGGAGCCGCCAGCTCCTCCTGAATCACGCGCTCGCACTGGGCCAGGTCGTAGGGGTCCACCACCCGCACCCGCCGGATGCCCACCGCCTTGCACAGGGTCTCCAGGTCGATCTTGGTGCAGGGGTCCCCCTTCAGGTTGAAGCCGGTGGTGGGGTTCTGCTGGTGGCCGGTCATGCCGGTGATGGAGTTGTCCAGGATGATGACGGTGGCGTTGGATTCGTTGTAGGCGATGTTGACAAGCCCCGTGATGCCCGAGTGCATGAAGGTGGAGTCGCCGATGACCGCCACGGTTTTCCCGTCCATCTCTCCCCCGCTGGCCTTCAGAAAGCCGTGGAGGCCGGACACCGAGGCGCCCATGCAGATGGTGGAGTCGATGGCGCTGAGGGGGGCCACCGCCCCCAGGGTGTAGCAGCCGATGTCGCCCAGCACGGTGAGCTTCAGCTTATTTAAGGTATAGAACAGGCCCCGGTGGGGACAGCCGGCGCACATCACCGGAGGCCGGGCGGGGATGTTCTCCACCAGAGCCTTGCCGGCGTCGGGCACTACGCCCAGCTTCTCGGCCACCAGGTTCTGGCTCAGCTCCCCGATGGGGGAAAAGTAGTCCTTCCCCGCCAGGGCCAGACCCAGAGAACGGCAGTGGTCCTCGATGAAGCCGTCCAGCTCCTCCACCACCGTCAGCAGGTCCACCGAGGCGGCGAAGTCCCGGATCTTCTGGTCGGGCATGGGCCAGATCATGCCCAGCTTGAGCACCGGGAACCGGTCGCCGCACACCTCTTTCACATACTGATAGCTGGTGGAGGAGGTGATGATGCCGATCTTGTGGTCGCTCCCCTCCTCGACCCGGTTCAGGGGGGAGGTCTCGGCGTATTGCGCCAGGGCCGCCAGCCGCTCCTCCACCACCGGGTGGCGCAGCTTGGCGTAGCCGGGCATCATGATGTACTTGGCGGCCTTCTTCTCGTAGGGCACCGGGGCGGGCTCCACCCGCTGACCGGTCTCCACCACGCTCTGGGAGTGGGACACCCGGGTACACATCTTCAGCAGCACCGGGGTGTCGAACCGCTCGGACAGCTCGTAGGCCAGCTTGGCAAATTCCAGGCCCTCGGCGGAGTCGGCGGGCTCCAGCATGGGCAGCTTGGCGGCCTGGGCGTAGTGGCGGGAATCCTGCTCGTTCTGGGAGGAGTGCATCCCCGCGTCATCGGCCACGCCGATGACCATGCCGGCGTTGACGCCGGTGTAGGCGATGGTGAACAATGGGTCGGCGGCCACGTTGAGGCCCACGTGCTTCATGCCGCAGAAGGAGCGCTTCCCCGCCAGGCTGGCACCGAAGGCGGTCTCCATGGCCACCTTCTCGTTGGGGGCCCATTCGGCATAGATCTCGGGGTACTTGGCCGCGGCTTCGGTGATCTCGGTGCTGGGGGTGCCGGGATAGCTGGAGACAACGGCGCAGCCCGCCTCATAGAGGCCCCGGGCCACGGCTTCGTTGCCGAGCATCAGGGTTTTCATGGTGCATCTCTCCTTTTCAGAGGCCTGGAAAATAAAAAACGTCCTCTGCATCCCTGCAGAGGACGAAAAAATCCGGCGAAACGGCCTCTACCTGGTTCCGCTCTCGCAAAACTTTAGAACAAGTTTACTTTATCACTTTCCGCTGATAAAGTCAACGAGTTTTTCCGTCTTTCTCCAGGGCATTTCTGGGACCGATGGAGTCGGTAACCGCCACGGTGACGGTGCGCTTATAGCAGGCAAAGATCTCCTCCACCCGCTGTGCCGTTGGCGCCGGGGTAAGGACGCTCACCACCGGCACGATGATCAGCCCCGCCAGCATACAGAAGGCGCCGGCGTTGATGGGGGACCGGAGCAGGGCGGGAAAGGCGCTCCCCACAAAGATGTTGGCCAGCATCACCACGGTGGAGAACAGGAAACAGCACACGCAGGCGGCCTTGGTGGTGCGTTTCCAGTACAGGCCGTAGAGGAACGGGGCCAGGAAGCTGCCCGCCAGGGCGCCCCAGGACACCCCCATCAGCTGGGCGATGAAGGTCAGGTTGGAGCGGTACTGGACGATGGCCAGCACCACACTGATGGCGATGAACACCACCACCAGGGCCCTCATCCACCGCACCTGCCGTTTCTCCTCCATATCCTTGATGATGGTACCCTTGATGAAGTCCAGGGTGAGGGTGGAGCTGGAGGCCAGCACCAGGGAGCTGAGGGTGGACATGGAGGCGGAGAGCACCAGGATCACCACCACCGCGATGAGGATGGTGGGCAGGCCGGAGAGCATGGTGGGGATGATAGAGTCGTAGCCATCGGCGGCCACCGTCTCAGGGGTGGAGAACAGCCGGCCGAAGCCACCCAGGAAGTAGCATCCCCCCGCCACGATGAGGGCGAAGGCGGTGGAGATGACGGTGCCCTGGGTGATGGCGTCCTCGCTCCTGATGGCGTAGAACTTCTGCACCATCTGGGGCAGGCCCCAGGTGCCCAGGCTGGTGAGTACCACCACACCCAAAAGGCTGGGCAGATCGGGGCCGAAGAAGGAGGCAAACACGCCGGGGGTGTCGCTCACCGCCGGGTCGCTTACCCGGGCCAGGCCATCCAGGGCGTCCTGGAGCCCACCCTGGCTGTTCAGCACCGCCCAGATGACGGCAAGGATGCCGAAAATCATAATGATGCCCTGGATAAAGTCATTGATGGCGGTGGCCATGTAGCCTCCGGCGATGACGTATACCCCGGTGAGCACCGCCATCACCACCACGCAAACAGCGTAGTCGATGTGAAAGGCCATGGCGAACAGCCGGGACAGGCCGTTATACAGGCTGGCGGTATAGGGGATGAGGAAGATGAAAATAATCACCGAGGCGGCCAGCTTCAGCTTATTGCTGCCGAACCGGCGGCCGAAGAACTCGGGCATGGTGGCGCTGTCCAGGTGCTGGGTCATGATGCGGGTGCGCCGCCCCAGCACCACCCAGGCCAGCAGGGACCCCAGGAAGGCGTTGCCCAGCCCCGCCCAGGTGGATGCGATGCCGAACCGCCAGCCGAACTGGCCGGCGTAGCCCACAAAGACCACAGCGGAGAAGTAGCTGGTACCGTAGGCGAAGGCGGTGAGCCAGGGGCCTACCGACCGGCCGCCCAGCACGAAGCCGGCCACGTCGGTGGCGTGGCGGCGGCAGTAGAGGCCGATGCCCACCATCACGGCGAAGAACACCAGCAGCAGGGAGAGCTTGATCCACAGGTCTGTCATGCAGGCGCCCTCCTCTTACTGGGTGATCTGGGCTTCCACCAGGCGGCCCCGGCAGTACCTCTCCCGCAGCACCGGCTTCTCGATCTTGCCAGTGGGATTGCGGGGCACCTTGTCAAAGATGATCCGGCGGGGCCGCTTGTACCGGGGCAGCTCCTGGCAGAAAGCCCGGATCTCCTCCTCGGTACAGGTGACGCCCTCCTTGACCTCCACGATGGCGGCGGCGATCTCGCCCAGCCGGTGGTCGGGCAGGCCGATGACCGCCACGTCCTTGATCTTGTCGAACCGGCGGAGGAAGTCCTCGATCTGCACCGGGTACAGGTTCTCGCCGCCGGAGATGACCACGTCCTTCTTCCGGTCCACCAGGTAGATGAAGCCCTCGGCATCCACCTCCGCCATGTCGCCGGTGTACAGCCAGTCCCCCTTCAGCACCTCGGCGGTGGCCTCCGGGTTCTTGTAATAGCACTGCATCACGCCGGGGCCGCTGACCGCCAGCTCGCCCACCTGGCCCTGGGGCACCTCGTCCCCGTTTTCATCCACCACCTTGGCCTGCCACAGGTAGCCGGGCTTGCCGATGGCCCCCACCTTGCGGATGTTTTCCACACCCAGGTGGACGCAGCCCGGGCCGATGGATTCGCTGAGGCCGTAGTTGGTGTCGTACAGGTGGTGGGGGAACACCTTTTTCCACCGGTGGATCAGGCTGGGGGGCACCGGCTGGGCGCCGATGTGCATCAGCCGCCACTGGTCCAGCAGGTAGTCGTCCAGGTTGACCGCCCCGCTGTCGATGGCGTCCAGGATGTCCTGGGCCCAGGGCACCAGCAGCCAGACGATGGTGCACTTCTCCTCGGTCACCGTCCGCAGGATCCACTGGGGGGACACCCCCCGCAGCAGCACCGCCTTGCCGCCGGTGGCCAGGGAGCCGAACCAGTGCATCTTGGCGCCGGTGTGGTACAGGGGCGGGATGCACAAAAACACGTCCTCATGGGTCTGGCCGTGGTGGTGCTGCTCGGTGAGGCAGGCGGACATGAGGGCCTTGTGGTTATGCAGGATGGCCTTGGGGAAGCCGGTGGTGCCCGAGGAGAAGTAGATGGCCGCCAGGTCGCTGAGCTCCAGATGGACCGGCGGATTCTCAAAGGAGCAGTACATCACCAGCTCCCGGTAGCTCTCGGCAAAGGCGGGGATCCTGTTGCCCACATAGAACCACAGGCGCACCCGGTCCAGGGCGGGCAGGATGGGCTCCAGCCGGTCCACGAATTCCGGGCCGAACACCAGCACCTCCACATCCGCCAGATCCAGACAGTACTGGATCTCGTCGGAGGAATACCGGAAATTCAGAGGCACCGCCAGACAGCCCGCCTTCAGGATGCCGAAATAGATGGGCAGCCACTCCAGGCAGTTCATCAGCAGGATGCCCACCTTGGTCCCCCGCTTGACCCCCCGGCTCAGCAGCAGGTTGGCAAAGCGGTTGGCCTTCTTGTCAAACTGCCCCCAGGTCATCTCCCGTCGGTAGGGCTCGTCGGGGCGGCTGCGCTCGATCAGGCTGAACTCCCGCCAGGTGGTGGCCCGGTCCCGCTCTTCCGACGGGTTGATCTCCACCAGAGCCGTCTCGTCCCGGTACAGCCGGGCGTTGCGCTCCAGAAATTCCGTGATTACCATATCGCTTTCTCTCCCCGTTTTCCCCCGGCCCCACGCCGGGGAAAGGTGTGGATTTTCACTGTCGCTTATTTTACCGCTTTAAATGGCAAAAGTCAAGCCCACCCGACAGGAACTGGATATTCTTCCACCCCACGCCCAATTTTCTGGCTTTTCCGCTCTGCCTGCCGGGAAAAACTGTATCGTTGCCGGAATTTCTTCCTTAAAACGCCGAATTTCTATCCAGGTTGACTGTTGACTTTATGTCTGATTGCCCCTACGATCTATGATGCACTTGTAATACCGTGAGAGGAGTGTTTATCATGAGCTATCATTTCCTGTTTGAGATCGCTCTGATCCTGCTGAGCACCAAGGTGCTGGGCATCATCACCAAGCGGTTTGCCCTGCCCCAGGTGGTGGGCGCCCTGCTGGCCGGTCTGATCATGGGGCCCGCTATGCTGAATATTCTGCAGGAGACCTCCCTGATGGATCAGCTGGCCGAGCTGGGCGTCATCGTGCTGATGTTCAATGCCGGTCTGGAAACCGATCTGGGAGAACTGAAAAAAGCCGGAAAGTCCGCCTTCATCATCGCCCTCATCGGCGTGCTGGTACCCCTGGCCGGCGGCTTCGTCCTGGCCAGCTTCTTCAACCAGGGTCCGGACACCATGCTGCAGAACTGCTTCATCGGCGTGGTGCTCACCGCCACCTCCGTCAGCATCACGGTGGAGACCCTGAAGGAGATCGGCAAGCTGTCCACCCGCTCGGGCAACGCCATCCTGGGCGCCGCTATCATTGACGACGTGCTGGGCATCATCGCCCTCACCATCATCACCAGCCTGGCGGGCACCGGTGCCAACCTGGTGATGGTGCTGGTGAAGATCGCCGCCTTCTTCGCCGTCAGCGTGGTGGTGTGGATGATCTTCCACCGGGTGGTGGAGTGGTGGTTCAAACGGTACGACCGGGACAAGCGCCGCTTCGTGGTCATCTCCTTTGCCTGCTGCCTGCTGTACGCCTATGTGGCAGAAGCCTTCTTCGGCGTGGCCGACATCACAGGCGCCTACATCGCCGGTCTGATCTTCGCCAAGACCCCCCGGGTCACCTACCTGCAGGACCGGTTCGAGACCCTGTCCTATACCCTTCTCTCCCCCATCTTCTTTGCCAGCCTGGGGCTGAAGGTGGTCCTGCCCCAGATGAGCATGGCCATCGTGCTCTTCTCCATTCTGCTCATTCTGTGGGCAGTGGTGTCCAAGGTCATCGGCTGCGGACTGGGCGCAAAGATCTGTCACTACTCCGGGCAGGATTCCCTGCGCATCGGCGTAGGCATGATCTCCCGTGGTGAGGTGGCCCTGATCGTGGCCAACGACGGTATCGCCGCCGGTCTGATGCGGCAGGACTTCTTCGGACCGGTGGTGCTGATGGTCATTGCCACCACCATCCTGACCCCCATTCTTCTGAAGCTGGTCTACCGCGGCAAGGAGAAGGACTACAGCGACCTGCAGGAGAGCGAGCTGGTCAACCGCTACGAGGACGCCGAGGCCTTCGACCTGGCCTCCCAGGCCCTGCTGGAAGATCACGAGCGTCTGCGGGACGGCGAAGCCCGGCACAAATCCTGACAGAAGCCAAAAAGAGAGGGACGGCAACAGGCCGTCCCTCTCTTTTTCTGTTCAGTCCGCCGCCTTTTCCTGGGCCAGGTCCGCCCGGATCAGGTCGGCCAGCAGGATGGCCAGGGGAATCAGGACGGCCCAGATGGCCCGCCCCCGGAACAGCCGGCACAGAATGGTGGAAATGATGCCGCCCACCACAAAGACCCCGATCATCTCCAGGTGGCAGTACATCCGCTTTCTGTCCTTCACGTCGCCGCTGCGGAGAGCCTTGCAGCAGGCGATGCCCGTCTGCCGCAGGTGGTTGGTGCAGAAGGTGGTGGCCATGGGGATCCCCTGGGCCGCCCGGAAGGTGTTGTACTGCATGGAGCACATGAAGTTGATGATGACCTGGGAGATCTGGTAGGGGGCGGTCTCCGGGATCAGGCCCAGGACCGCCACAAAGCACATCTCAATGCCGATCAGCATGGTCTCCCAGTGGAGGGAAAACTTCCACCGGGGGGAGGAAAAGGCCAGCTCCGTCAGGAAGGCGCCCAGGAAATAGGCGGTCATGGGGATCAGGTAGTACAGGGCCTTGCCCCAGTGGGCGTCTCCCACCGCCATGGCAAACAGCACGAAGTTGGCGGTCTGGGCGTTGCAGAACACCCCGCCCCGGATGCTGTAGGTGAACGCGCCGTAAAAACCGCTCACCGCCATCAGGATGGAGTAGACCCACCACCGCTCGCTCTCCCGATACTGGCCGTTGTCGTCGTATAGCTGAAGTCGAATCATACTCTCTTCCCCCGTTCCATACCATTCTAACGCGGTATTTCCCCCTTTGTCAAAAAAGAAAATGGCAAAAAAAGATCCCGGTCCGTTGGACCGGGATCTTTTGCTCAGTCAGATTAGCCGAAGTAGCGCTTCAGCAGGCCCTCGAAAGCCTTGCCGTGACGGGCCTCGTCGCGGGCCATCTCGTGGACGGTGTCGTGGATGGCGTCCAGGTTCAGCTCCTTGGCCTTCTTGGCCAGGTCGAACTTGCCCTGGGTAGCGCCGTTCTCGGCGTCCACACGCATCTCCAGGTTCTTCTTGGTGGAGTCGGTCAGGACCTCGCCCAGCAGCTCGGCGAACTTGGCGGCGTGCTCGGCCTCCTCCAGAGCGGCCTTCTCCCAGTACAGGCCGATCTCGGGATAGCCCTCACGGTGAGCCACACGGCTCATGGCCAGGTACATACCGACCTCGGAGCACTCGCCCTGGAAGTTCTCACGCAGGCCCTGGATGATCTCCTCGGGAGCGCCCTTGGCTACGCCGACAACGTGCTCGGCAGCCCAGGTACGGTCGCCGCCCTGGAGCACGAACTTCTCCTTGGGAGCCTTGCAGATGGGGCAGAAGTCGGGAGCGGAATCTCCCTCGTGAACGTAACCGCAGACAGAGCAAACCCACTTTTTCATATTAGTTGCCTCCTAATTTCATTTTTTATGTCATTCTTATTTAGCGGAAGTGCTAATCAGTAATGATTATCATTTCTGTTAATAAGATAGCATAACTTAACTTTCCCGTCAAGTGTTTTTTCAAAAAATTTTTAGCTGTCCAGGACAGCGGCCAGCTCCTCATAGGAGTACAGGGCGTTGAGCACCTCCAGCATGGCGTTGGGGGACAGGTGCTCGGGCAGGGAGAGGCGCTTGAGCAGCGCCTTCCGCTTCTCCCCCGCGCCGGGGCCGCCGGACAGGCCCAGGGCGAACAGGTCCGCCTTGGTGATGGGACGGCGGGGCGGCTGATCCTCCCCGCTGCCGTCCAGGAAGGTGGCTCCCGCCCGGCGGAGGGCCTCCTCCAGCACAGCGGGGCGCATGCCCTCCACCCCCAGCTTGCCCTCCTTGCCGGGGGTGCGCTTGCGCCGCTCCTTGCCCAGGATATCGGGCACATAGGCGTGCTTCACCCGGTCGGGGGGGATACTCCCCTTGAGAAAATTGCGGATGACGAAGCCCGCCCCGTCGGGGTCGGTGAGGATGATCAGCCCCCGCTCCTCCGCCAGCCGGCGGAAGAGGGCCAGCTTCTCCCCGTCCTTGAAGATGCCGAAGCCGGAGGTCTCCAGGATCACGGTGTCCACCAGCTGGGAGAGGGTGTTTTTATCATAGCGGCCTTCCACCACGATGGCCTCCCGGATGCGCAGCACTCAGTTCCACCCCAGGCAGGCGTAGCCCGCGTACCAGCCGTCGCCCAAATGCTCGGTGTACAGCACCCCGGGCCGGGCGCTCCCCCGCCAGGGCACGCAGCGCACCTCGGTCAGGGTGTCCAGGGGCTTGCTGGCCAGCCAGGCGGCGGCACGGCCCCCCCGCAGCAGCAGGATGGCGGCGCCTCCCTCCACCCGGATGGAGTCCAGCTCCACCCCGTCCAGGGGCACGGGGCCCAGGGCGTCGGCGGCCAGCTCCCCGTTCTTGGCGGCGGCACGGACGGCCTCCAGCTCGTCCTTGCGGACGCTGCACAGGCGGTGGACCTCCCGGCGGATCTGCTCCACCTGTCCCTTCCGGCTGTTCCCGGTCAGGTACCAGCCGGCAATTCCGGCGGCGGCCAGGGCCGCCGCTTTTACCATCGTGGATTTTTTCATATTAGGCTCCTTTCTTCACAGCCAGCTCCATGAGCAGGGCGATGAGCAGCTCCTCCCCGTCGGCGCCGGTGGATTTCATAGCGAGATCGGTCTCCCCGCAGCGGATCACCGCCCGGCGGCACCAGGGCAGGGAGAAGCGTTTGGCGGACTGCATCAGCCGCTCCGCCGGGTAGGAGGAGCGCATGGCCCACAGGTCCATCAGATATCTGGTCCCCTTCCGCTGTTCCAGGGCCAGCCGGGCGGTGTAGAGCTGCCGCAGCTGCTTGCCCAGCACGGAGAGGAGCTTGATGGGGGCCTCCTGCATGTGGAGCAGGTCCCCCAGCACCGCCGCCGCCTTGTCAAAGTCCCCGGCGGCGATGGCGTCGGTCATCTGGAACACCACCGCGTCCAGCTGGGGGGTAGCCACCGCGTCGATGTCCGCCCGGGTCACCCGCCGGTGGGAGGCGTAGGCCCCGATCTTCCCGATCTCGGAGATGAGGGTGGTCATCAGGTCCCCGCACAGGAAGATGAGGTAGCGGGCGTCCTCACTGCCGATGTCGTGGTCCAGGGCCTTGAACCGGCGGGCGATCCAGTCCACCAGATCCCCCTGGTCCTGGCGGTTGAAGGCCACCACCAGCCCCTTCTCCTTCAAAAGCCCCGCCAGCTTGGTGCGGGCGTCGGCCTTGTACTCGATGAGGTCATAGACGAACACCAGGCACACGTAGTCGGGCAGATCCTTCAGCACAGCCATCAGGCTGTCCTTGTCTCCTTTATATATATCATAGTCGTTGACCACGATCATGGTCCGCTGGCTCATCATGGGCAGGCAGTCCACCAGCTGGCCCAGGGTTTTTACGTCAAACTCCTTCCCGTTGATGGTATGCAGGTTGAACTCCTCCATACCGGCGGGCAGGAGCTTCTGCTTCATCTGCCCCAGGTAGTAGTCCCGGAGGTAGGTCTCCTCCCCGTGAAAGACGTAGAGGCTGCCGATCTCTCCCGATTTAATCTGCTTCTTTAATAATTGGTAAGCCCCGTCGTCCGGCTTCTTTTTGGGCGGCATGGCGATCCTCCTTTAATGCGCGGTAATGGTAACGGTCCCGGACCAGTCGGTGCGGTAGATGTCGCACCCGGCGGCGGACAGCCGCTCCAGGGTCTCGTCCGCGGGATGGCCGTATGAATTATAGCCCACGGAGATCACCGCCGTCTCCGGCCGTGCGGCCAGCAGCAGCTCCTCCGAGGTGGCATATTTGGACCCGTGGTGGCCCGCCACCAGCAGTTCGATGTCCGGCAGGTCCCCGTATTTGACAAGGCGGCCCTCAATGATCTGGTCCATGTCCCCGGTGATGAGGGCGTCGAAGTCCCCGGCGGTGGCCAGCACGCTGAGGCCCTCCTCGTTGGCGTCGCCGCCGCCCAGGGGCGGGTAGATGGTGAGGGAGCCGCTCCCCAGGGTCAGGTCCGCCCGCTCGGTCAGCAGCAGGGTGTCCACGCCCTTCTCCTCCGCCAGGGCCAGAATGGACTGGCGCAGGGGGTCCTCCGGTTCCACGTCGGGGAGCACCAGCAGGCCCACCTTCATCCGCTCCAGCAGACGGGCCACGCCGTTGGCATGGTCGTCATGATAGTGGGTGAGCACCACCACGTCCACCCGGCTCAGGCCCAGGCCCTGGAAGTAGTCCGCCGCTATATCCCCGGCGTTATCCATGCCGCTGCCCCCGCAGTCCACCAGGGCGGAGGCGCCCTGGGCATAGACGGCGGCGGACAGCCCCTGACCCACGTCCAGCACCGACACCGTCATCTGTCCGGCGGTATAGGTCCCGGCGTGGAGGAGCAGGGCCCAGCACAGCCCGGCGGCGCTCAGGCCGAAGGGGAGTACCAGCCGCTGCCGCCCACCCCGCAGGATGAGCCACACCAGCAGCAGAGCGTACACCAGGCCCAGCCAGGCCTTGATGTAGAAGGACCCGGCGGACACCGCCGCGAAGGGGAAGGCGGCCAACAGGGGCACCATCCACAGCAGATAGTATCCCGCCAGGGAGACGATCAGGGCCAGCAGGGCCGCCAGGCCGGGCAGGAGCAAGCCCACCACCGCCACCACCAATCCGCCCAGGAACAGGTCGGACACCGCCCACAGGGTGAGCAGGTTGGCCAGGGGCGAGATGAGGGCGACCGTATCAAAGTACCAGGCCGACAGGGGCGTGGTAAAGGCGATGGCACCCAAAGAGACGGCCAGGCTGGCTGCGACGAACCGGAAGACCATACAGCCCAGCCGGGGCCAGAAGCCCTTGGGCTTATAGGGCAGCCAGTCCTGCCACCGGTGGCACAGAGGCCCGGTGAACAGGTAGATGCCCGCCGCCGCCGCGAAGGAGAGCTGGAGGGAAATGCTGGCCGCGGCGTAGGGGTTCTGGACCAGCAGGAGCATCAGGATGGTACAAAGGGAGGTGGCCCGGTCGTCCTCCCGGTCCAGGAGCGGGGCCAGCAGCAGCATGGACTGCATAAAGGCCGCCCGGAGCACCGACGGCGTATTTCCCGCAGCGGCGGCGAAGAAGAACATCAGGGCGATGCCCACCCCGGCAGACCGCCGCCGGTGACGCCCCAGCAGGGTGGTGATGAGCCCGGCCAGGAAGGACACATGGAGGCCGGACACCGCCACCACATGGGCGGTCCCCGTCCGCCGCAGGGCGGAGTAGAAGCCGCCGTCCAGGCCTGAGGTGTCGCCGGTGATGAGGGCGCAGACCAGAGGTCCCACGGAATCAGGGAAGGCCCGCAGGGCGCTTTGGCGGATGGCATAGGACACGTACACCGGCCAGTACCGCACCGGCACCCGGTCCGGGCGGGTCACAGAGGCCTTGTCCCGGGCGTAGGCCCGGAGGGTGACCCCCTTGGAATAATAGTAGTCGCTGTTCTCCCCGGACAGGGTGTCCGCCAGCTCAAAGGAGGCGGTCACCGTCAGTTCATCTCCCGGCCGCAGGTCCTCCGGCACCACTTCCAGCCACAGCAGGGCCTTCAGCCAGCCCCCTTCCTCCCGGCGGAACCTGACCTCCACCCAGTGGGAGTTTTCCTCCGGCCAGTCATTTACCTGGGCGGTGATGGTTTCCTCGGTGCCGGCCAGCAGACGGGCCGGGGTGTGGAACAGGGCGGTATACACCCCCGTCCACAAAAGCCCTGTACCCAGGCCGAAGCCCAGCAGGAGCAGCCCCAGACGGCGGTTGCCCCGGAACAAAAGTCCGGTCAGACCGGCGGCGGCGCACAAAGCCCCCGCCGGAAGGAGCAGCTCCTCCGGCAGCAGGTAGACCGCCAGGAACACCGCCCCCGCATAAGCGCCGGCAAACCAGGCCAGCTTACGCACGGGGCGCCGGGTCGTCGGTCAGGCCCAGGATATAATCGGTACTGGTGTGGTAAAGCTCCGCCAATTTCAGCACCGCCCACACCGGGATCTCACGGATGCCTTTCTCATAGCGGCGGTAGACCTCCAAATTCATGTTCAGATAATCGGCAACCGCCCGTTGGGTCATGTCGTTGTCTGTACGCAGGTCGGAAATACGGCGAAAATACATAGTATCACCCGAGCAAAATGCTACCATTCGGTAGCATGCCCGGCTCATTTTAACGCCATACGGCTTTATTTTAGCAAAGCCGGAAGGGGTTTTCAACCCTGGGGAGGCACGGGCCTCCGGCGGCACCGCTTTCTTTCCAAAGAAAGCGGCGGGAAAGAAAGGGTCGGGGGGGGGGATTCCGATTTCCCCCGCCCCAACACCCCCCCCCCCTTCAAAGGCCAACAAAGGGGGGATTCGGATTTCCCCCCTTTTGTATA
>NZ_LR131147.1:3185305-3251985 GCF_900626285.1 Intestinimonas massiliensis (ex Afouda et al. 2020) | reverse complement strand
CCGGCTACACCGATGAGGCGGGCCGCACTCTCCGGCTACACGCCCGGCGGGGCGGGCAGGAGCCGGTAGTCCATCCGCCGGGCGATGCGCTTGCGGGGATCGTCCCCCTCGTCGCCCTGGATGTCACGCACCAGACCGGCCACCTGGTAGTGGGAGCCGGCCACGTCGCTCACCCCGTCGTAGTGGGTGGTCATGAGGGCCACGCAGTCCAGGGTGCCCAGATGGCGCACCAGGGCCCGGGCCAGGGCGGCGCCCTCCTGGGGGTTGGTGCCCCGGGCGAACTCGTCCAGAGCCACGAAGAAGAACTGGCCCTTGGTCTCCCGCAGCAGCTTGTCCAGCAGGTGGACCTCCTTGCCGAAGGAGGACAGGCCGCCGGCTCCCGGGCCGCTGTCGGCCAGGATCAGCTCCACCCGCTCAAACAGGGGGAGGGCGGCGGACTGGGCGAACACGAAGAAGCCGCACTGGCACAGCAGCAGGGAGAGGACGGTGGAGCGCAGGGACACGGTCTTGCCGCCCATGTTGGCGCCGGTGATGACCGTGCAGCCCTTGCCCAGCTCCAGGTCCAGGGGGGTGAAGCTCTCGCCCCGGTTGCGCAGGTCCTCCTCCACCTGGGGATGGCGCACCCCGTGGAGGGTGATGGACTTATCCCGGCTGAGGGTGGGGCGGGCGCAGCCGAACCGCAGGGCCAGCTTGGCCTTGGCCACGGTCAGGTCCAGACGGCCCAGGGTCTCCATGCAGGTGAGGAACCGGTCCTTCCACACCATCAGCTTGCCGGTCAGGTCCTGGCGCACCACCAGCTCCAGCTGGTCCTCCTGCACCGCCAGTACCCGCCGCTTTTCCAGCAGGGGACCCCGCTTGTCGTCCTGGGTCATGCGGATGGCCTTTTCCAGCTTGGCCTTCTCCGCCCGCAGGGGGGCCAGGTCGTTGTGGTAGCAGTTGGCCACGGTGAAGGTGGGCAGCCGCCGGCCGTCCGGGTCCATCAGGTCCAGGGCTTCCGCCAGGGAGGGGAAGGTGATGCCGGACAGGGCGGGCATGGCCTCGTAGGCCTGCACCAGCCGCTCCAGGGTCACCAGAAAATGCTTGATTTCAAACAGTTCCACCAGGTCGAAGGGCACTCCGGGGTCCCGGTCGAAGGAGCCCCGGATGTCGTGGAACAGGGGCAGCTGCTTGGTCACCCCCCGCAGGGCAGAGGCGGCGTCCTTCAGGTCCGCCGGGTCCAGCTCCACCGGGCCGCAGCCGCAGAAGGTCCCCTCCTGGGGCCGGGTGCTCCCGGCGTTCCACAGCTCCATGGACAGGGCCACGTTGTCCAGCTCCTCCTCCAGAGCCTTCTCCTCCCCGGGGCCGTACCAGCGCAGGTCCCGGGCCGCCGTCCGGCCGAAGGGCGACAGGGGGCTCAGCCGCTCCAGCACCCATTGCAGGCCGGCGTTCTCCCGCAGTTCCAAGGTCAGTTTCATGGCCTATGCCTCCTTCACGTTGACCACCGGCAGGTCGATGGCCTGCCGGAGGGCTTGTACGAATTTGTCCGCCTCAAAATGCCAGCCGTAGGCCGACCAGGGGTTGGCGGCCACCGCCGCGATGGTCAGCTCCCGCCGCACCAGCAGCTCCCCGCCGTTGCGCAGGAACAGGTCCAGGGCGGCGCGGCCTGCCAGTACATGGGTGGCGTCCGCCGCCACCAGGGTGGTGGGGGCGCCCCGCCGGGCCAGGGTTTTCAGCAGCGGGTCCATAATGCCGCCGGCGGCCCATACCACCAGGGGCTGCCGGGGCAGCTTGTTCCAACGGGGACCGCCGGTCTCGTCCAGGGGCAGCTCCATAGGCTCCCCGTCCGGGGTAAACAGGGCAAAGCGGGCCTCCAGACCCTCCAGGGCCTGCCGCAGCTTTTGATTTTCCGGGGGCTTGCGGTCGAAGAGCCAGCAGGTGTGGGCGGTCTCCGCCACCACCAGCTCCATGTCCCGGTCCAGGGAGGCGCCGGTGCACAGCAGGGCCACTCCCTCCACCCCGGCTCCCGCCAGGGACTTGCGCCCGGCTGCCCCGTCGATGAGCACCCGCTGGGCGCCCAGCTCCAGGAACGTTTTGGTCAGGGGTGGCAGCTGCCCGGCGGCGGAGGGCCCGGCCAGCTGCACATAGCCATCGGACAGGGCCCGCAGAATGGCCACCGGCCCCAGCGGGGTCATCACGTCAGTGAGACCCACCACCTCCAGGGTGGGATCGCACAGGGAGAGCATCCCCCGGGCGGTGGCAAACAGATCTCCGGCTTTCACATACAAATCGGGCTTTTCGGTGCCCGTTACCAGGTCGGTGCTCTCGCCGTCCCGGCCTACCGAGGTAAGGGCCAGCCGCTCGTTCTCCAGTTCCGCCATCAGCCGGCGCATGGCGGTGGTTTTTCCGGCGTTCTTGCACAGCCCGATCACCGTGACGGGGGAGGCGTCCCCCACCAGCGGCGCTAACAGGTGTTCCAAAAGATGGCCTCCCTTCCAAGCAGAATTTGGATGACTTGTCAAGGGCATTATAAAAGCCCCCCGGCGATTCTGTCAATGGGGTGCCGACCGCCAAAATCGGGACTTTTGGCGGAAAGTGCAACTTTTTTCCGCCCGCCTGCAAGGACCGGAAAAAGTGAAGAGAATGCCGCCGGGGCCCTCACTATAAGAGACCCGGCGGCGCTGGCAGTTGGCAGATATGGAGCTTATCTGCAAGAAAAAATGAAAATCTTGCAAAAAATGAGGAGCTTCAGATTTGGGCTTCCAGGTGGGCGATCAGATTGTCGGCGGTGGCGTACACCCGGGAAAAATCCACATGGGGGTTGTAACAGCTCTCCAGCTCGTCGTGCATCCCCTTGGCCTGGGCCAGGGCGTCCACCGCCTCCTCCAGCAGGGCGGCGGACACCTTGCGGGCAAAGCGGAGCCGGGCCCGGTTGCGTCGGGTGAGCTCCGGGTCGGCCATGGCGTCCACCCGGATGCGGCGGTAGGGCTTGTGAGGCCAGGGGGCGGCGGGGGTGGTGGTGATGAAGGCCAGGGACAGGGCGGGAATGAGCAGGTGCTCCATCCGGTCGGGACAGAGGGGGGAGGGGCACACGATCACGTCCCGGCCGGAGGCCATGGCTCCGGCGGCCAGATGGACCAGCATGCCGTGGGCCAGCCCCCAGGGGTCGGACAGCTCATAGACACGGTTACATAATAATTCTACGGTGTCGAAATTACAGAGCACGCCCTTCCAGGTGATTCCGCTCAGAAACCGCTGGACCGACCGGCCCTCCTCTTCCCCCTCGCCCCGCATCTCCCGGGACAGGATGCCCTTGGCCCGGCGGGCAAGTTTTTCTTCAAGCGACTGGGTCAGAAGGAGTGCGCGGTTGTCCTCCGCCAACTGGGCGGCGGCGGTAAGACAGCGGTAGGCCCGCTGATAGCAGCCCTTGTAACCCTTCATACACCCCTTCAGCTGGTCCTTCACCGTTAGCAGCCCGTCCCGGTCATAGCACTCTCCAAGATTTACATAAGATTCTACCAGACCGGGGTATTTCGGCTCCACCACATGGGGGGCGGTACCGTCCACCACGGCGGTTTTCAGCGCGGGGATAATGACCGCGTCCAGGGAGTCCGGATCCCCGGAGCAGTCGATGTACTCCACCTCCAGGCCGTGCTCCTCCATGGCGGCCCCCACCTTGCGCATGAGGGAGGATTTGCCGCATCCGGGGCCGCCCTTCAGGATAAAGAGCTCCTCGGCCTCCTCCGGGTCGATGAGCTGGTCGTACAGGGAGTAGAAACCGGTGGGGGAGTTGGCCCCCAGAAAATAATGGATCCTTGGCTGCGCTTGCATAGGCGACCCTCCAAATCTCAGGTTTTTTCACTTTCAGGCTATGCAAAGGGCAGAAAGAGGGTGCGGCGGCAATTGCATTTTGGATGGAAATAGGGTACACTGAACACAGAGAAAGGGGGTGACCGTATGCCGTATGAGAAGCTGCGCCTGACCGCCATGACCACGGCCGGTGGGTGAGGGGCCAAGATAGGACCGGGTGTCCTAAGGAATGTATTGGCCGGCCTGCCCAAGGTGGCCGACCCCAGGCTGCTGGTGGGCTTTGACGAGAGCGACGACGCCGCGGTGTATCAGGTCAGCCCCGACGCAGCCATGATCCAGACGGTGGACTTCTTCCCGCCGGTGGTGGACGACCCCTATACCTTCGGGCAGATCGCCGCCGTCAACGCCCTCTCTGACGTGTACGCCATGGGGGGACGGCCCAAGCTGGCCATGAACCTGCTGGCCTTCCCCTCCTGCCTGCCGCTGGAGGCGGTGGGGGACATCCTGGCCGGAGGGGCGGACAAGGTGGCCGAGGCCGGGGCGGTGATCGCCGGAGGCCACAGCATCGAGGACCAGGAGCCCAAGTACGGCCTGTGCGTCACCGGCTTTGCCCACCCGGACGCCATCCTCACCAACAGCGGGGCGAAGGAGGGGGACATTCTGGTGCTCACCAAGGCCCTGGGCACCGGCATCCTCACCACCGCCGCCAAGGCGGAGCTGCTGGGGGAGGCGGACTACCGGGCCATGGTGGAGCTGATGACCACCCTGAACAAGTACGCCGCCGAAGCCGCAGCCCCGGTGCGTCCCCACGGCTGCACCGACATCACCGGCTTCGGGCTGGTAGGCCATGCCAAAGAGATGGCCCAGGGCAGCGGCCACACCGTGGAGCTGTGGGCCGGCAAGGTGCCGGTGGTGCCTCTGGCCCTGGAGCTGGCCATGGACGGCATCATCCCCGCAGGGGCCTACCGGAACATGGACTTTGCCCAGGCCGACGTGGAGCTGGCGGGGGAGGTGGCCCGGGAGCGGCTGGACTGCCTCTACGACCCCCAGACCGCCGGCGGGCTGCTGCTCAGCGTGGCAGAGGACAGAGCGGAGGAGCTGCTCCGCCGCCTGGCGGACAGCGGCGTCACCGCCGCCGCCATCGGCAGGGTGCTGCCCCGGGGGGAAAAGTGGCTGCGCATTACGCCATAAACCAAAGAAACAGACAGGGGAGCGGACGGAAATGGATACCATGATCATCGGCATCGCCGGAGGCACCGGCTCGGGCAAGACCACCCTGACGCTGGGGCTGAAGGAGCGGTTTGGAGATTCGGTCTCCATCCTGTACCACGACAACTACTACAAGGCCCATGACGAGATGCCCTACGAGGAGCGCTGCAAGCTGAACTACGACCACCCGGACGCCTTCGATACCGACCGGCTGGTGGCCGATCTGGAGGCCCTGCGCCGGGGCGAGCGGGTGGAGAGCCCCACCTACGACTACACCATCCACAACCGCTCGGCGGAGACGGTGGAGGTGAATCCCGCTCCGGTGATCCTGGTGGAGGGCATCCTGATCTTTGTGGAACCCGCTCTGCGGGAGATGATGGATATCAAGATCTTCGTGGATACCGACGCCGACGTGCGCATTTTGCGGCGGATCATGCGGGACGTGAAGAAGCGGGGCCGCTCCCTGGATTCGGTGGTGCAGCAGTACCTGAACACCGTCAAGCCCATGCACGAGCAGTTTGTGGAGCCCTCCAAGCGGTACGCCGACATCATCGTGCCCGAGGGCGGCAAGAACGCCGTGGCCATGGACATGATCATCCAGCGCATCCGCAGCCATCTGGCCATGGAGTAAACGGAAAAAGCGCCTGCCCCGTGGGGCAGGCGCTTTTTTATGTCTCCGGGGCCTCCTGCTCCGGAAAGGAGTTTCGCAGGACAAAAAGCTGGTAAATGATGAAGGCGCACACGATAAACCCGGCGATCAGCAGACCGATATAGAGGGCGGTCAGGGCGGTGCTGTCCTCCCAGGGCAGGGGGAGCATCAGAAGCACCTGGATGACGGCCTCTGCGTTGCGGCAGAGCCGCAGACTGTCCGCCCGGATGCCATGATCCTCCGCCAGCTGGGACAGATCGGTGAGCATCTGGAAGCGGAAGTAGATGCCCACGCAGATCAGCAGGATGGAAAACAGGAAGAACCGGCCTGTCAGCTCCTGCCCTGTCAGCAGTACCGCCAGCCAGTCCACCCCACTCACCGCCCCCAGCAGGACGCAGAAGGGCTTCAGCAGGAGCAGGCTCCTCAGCTCCGTTCCCAGCAGCACAATGGCGGAGAAAATCAGCAGATAGCCCGCCCAGTTGGGCAGCAGGTTCAGAGCGTGGTCGTTGACGGTCAGGTTGAAGTCCAGGTAGAGCAGCACATAGGCCCAGGCGATCTTGGTCAGGGCCCGGCGGATGCGGATATTGTCAGTCATAGGTCACCTCCTCCGGCCAGACAATGCCGGTGTACTCCTGATCCTGGTACTGGAATTTCACCGCGATGGCGGCTGGGGCCTGCTGGTGGTCGCAGCCCCTGGGATCGCTGCCCCCTCCGCTGCCCCAGCCGTACTCCTCCGGCGTGTTGAGGGAGCTGCGGCCGAATTCCGCCGGGAAGGCCTCACCCTGGGCCAGCGGCTCGTACCAGACGGCAAGAGAGACCTCCTCCCCGCCTTCCCAGGCCCGGCCGCCGGTGGAGCGGTAGTAGATGGTGAAGGGAGTATCCGGCCGGGGTACGGTGTCCAGCTGAGCCTCGCCGGTAAAGAAGCCGTCGGAGTTGAAGCGGTTATCCACGCCCAGCAGGTACTGGTAGTCGATCTGGATGGTGAAGTCCTCCACTTGGGCCGTATAGGCCAGGGCGGGCAAGGCGGTAGTGGGATGGACGGCCAGGGTGCATTCCGGGTCCACCGCCGCCCAATCCTCCAGAGGTTTCACCGCCCAGAAATTCCCCTGCCGGAACACCCGTACCGGCTGGGACACAGCGATGGACTGCCCTTCTTCGTAGCTGTCCGCAAACCAGGTGCTGTAGGTGTCCAGCACCAGCAGGCCGGTGTAGTTCCCATCCGGACCTTCCAGCAGGTTGTACACCCGCCAGTCGGCCTGGGCACCGCTTCCCTCTGAAATGCCCAGAGGCTCCAGCGGATAGGGGGCGTCCAGACCTTCCCGTGTCCGGGCGGTAGCTAACAGCTCCGACAGCTCCTCCTCCGGGGCGGCCATGACCAGATAGGCGGGGCTGTCTGCCAGCAGGGCCTTGACATAGGTGTCCAGAGCCCCCGCCGGAGTGGTGGCCCGGTTGAGCCGGGCCCGGGCCAGCGCCAGGGGCCCGGAGGCATACTGGCCGGGCAGCTCCACCGCCCCCACCGTCCCCGCCAGACAGGCGATGGCCAGCACCGCTGCCACACAGCAGGAGCCCAGGCCCACCCCCTTGGGGTAGCGCTTGAACCGGGCGATGGAGGAAATGCGGGCCTTGATATTCTGCCCGCCGTTGGCCATGGAGGTGGTGCCCGGCGAGCGGGCGTATCTGTCGTCCGCCATGGACAGGAGGATCACCCCGTACTCCCGGCGCGCCTCCCCCTCCAGCCGCTCCAGCACCCGCTGGTCGCACAGGGCCTCGCTGTCGTTCTGTGCCCGGTCCCAGCAGTACCACAGCAGGGGGTTGCACCAGTGGAGGCACCGCAGCACGCACATGCCCACCCCGGCCCACAGATCGCCGTATTTCAGGTGGAGCAGCTCGTGGAGGATCACCTTGTCATCCACTTCCCGTGCCGGCAGCACCAGCACCGGGGCCAGGGGCCCGCATACAAAGGCGCTTTCCACCCCCGGCAGCACGGTTATCCGCTTGGGAGCCTTCAGGCCGTATTGGGCTGCCACCGCCTCCACCTGCGCCAGCGCGTCAGGGGAGGGGGCGGAGCCCCTTGCCACCCGCCGCCGCAGGATCAGGTAGGACAGGAAGAACCACAGCAGGGTTACCACCACCCCGGCGGCGTAGAGGTAAAACAGCACGTCGGTGACGCTGCCCGGCCGGACGAATCGCACCAGAGGAATGGGGGTCAATA
The DNA here is from genome assembly GCF_900626285.1 of Intestinimonas massiliensis (ex Afouda et al. 2020). GTDB lineage: Bacteria > Bacillota > Clostridia > Oscillospirales > Oscillospiraceae > Flavonifractor > Flavonifractor massiliensis_A. The sequence continues at coordinate 3,244,129 of NZ_LR131147.1, read as the reverse complement.
CCTCCGTCACGCCGTAGGGGTCGGTGAGAGCGGAGGCCATATGGGATTCCGCTCCGGTTTTGGCTGCCTCCAGCACCACATCCAGGCCGGGGATCAGCACCCGGCCGAAGAGCCCGGCGGGCAGCAGCAGCCGGGCGGCCAGAATGGCCCACACCCCGTACTGCCACCGGGGGGACAGCTTATCCAGAAAGAGCCGCTTGGCGATGAGCAGCACCGCCGCCGTGATGGAGACGGTGAGGGTCTGCATCAGGAAGGACCAGATATTCTCCACGGGCTACACCTCCATGTCGTCCAGCAGCTTCCGCAGCTCCTCCCGCTCCTGGGCGGTCAGCTTTTCCTCCTTCAGAAAGGCGGCCACCAGCCTGCCCGCCGAACCCTGATACACCCGGTCCAGCAGGCCCTGCCGCTCCTGGGCGGCGCAGGCCTCCCGGTCCACCCCCGCCCGGTAGCAGTGGGGGGCAGCCGTCTTGTCGATGACCACCAGCCCCTTGGCCTCCATCCGGGTGAGGTAGGTGAGCACCGTGTTCCGGCTCCAGCCGGTGGCGGGGCGGAGCGCCTCCACCGCCTGCCCCAGGCTCAGACCGCTTTCCGCCTCCCACAGCGCCTCCAGCACCTGCCACTCCTTGTCGCTCAGCTTCATGGCAAACCCTCCTACAACTGTCGTATCTGATTATGATACTACACGTGTAGGATGCCATTGTCAAGAGGAGCGGGAAAAATGAGAGATGAGGCGAAAAAAAGCTACTGCTTGGGCGGGAAGTGTGGTACAATATCCTCTGAGTGAATTTTGCGAGAAGGGATGGGAAACCGGAACATGGACAGGATCGGTTTTGACAATCAGAAGTATCTGGAGCTGCAGTCGGCCCACATCAGGGAGCGGATCGGCCAGTTTGACAACAAGCTCTATCTGGAGTTCGGCGGCAAGCTGTTTGACGACTATCACGCCTCCCGGGTGCTGCCGGGCTTTGAGCCGGACAGCAAGATCCGCATGCTGAAGGAGCTGCGGGATTCGGTGGAAATGGTCATCGCCATCTGCGCCAACGATATTGAGAAGAACAAGGTGCGGGGCGATCTGGGCATCACCTACGACGTGGATGTGCTGCGGCTCATCGACGCCTTCCGGAGCCAGGGCCTGATGGTGGGCAGCGTGGTCATCACCCGGTACGCCGGCCAGCCCGCGGCCGACGCCTTCCAGCGGCGGATGGAGCACCTGGGGGTCAAGACCTATCTCCACTATCCCATTGCCGGCTATCCCCACAATACCGGCCTTATCGTCAGCGACGACGGGTACGGCAAGAACGACTATATCGAGACCCAGCGGCCCCTGGTGGTGGTCACCGCCCCTGGCCCCGGCAGCGGCAAGATGGCGGTGTGCCTGTCCCAGCTGTACCACGAGTACAAGCGGGGGGTCAAGGCGGGCTACGCCAAGTTTGAGACCTTCCCCATCTGGAACCTGCCCCTTCAGCACCCGGTGAACCTGGCCTACGAGGCGGCCACCGCCGACCTGGGGGATGTGAACATGATCGACCCCTTCCACCTGGCCGCCTATGGGGAGACCACGGTGAACTACAACCGGGATGTGGAGATCTTCCCCGTCCTCTCCGCCATGTTTGAGAAGATCATGGGGGAGTGCCCCTACAAGTCCCCCACCGACATGGGGGTGAACATGGCGGGCAAGTGCATCGTGGACGACGAGGCGGTGTGTGCCGCCGCCCGGCAGGAGATCGTCCGCCGGTACTATACCGCCCTGTGTGACCGCCGGATCGGCACCGCCGACGACGAGCTGGTGTACAAGCTGGAGACCATCATGCAGCAGGCACATGTGGATCCCTCCATCCGGCCCGTGGTGGCCGCCGCCGCCCAGGTGGCGGAGGAGACCGGCAACCCTGCCGCCGCCATCGAGCTGCCGGACGGCCAGGTGGTCACCGGCAAGACCACCGATCTCATGGGGCCCTCTTCTTCCACCCTGCTCAACGCCCTGAAGGCCCTGGCGGGCATCGACCATGAGCACCACCTGATCTCCCGGGAGGCTCTGGAGCCCATCCAGCAGGTGAAGGTCCACCATCTGGGCTCGGTGAATCCCCGGCTCCACTCCGACGAGATCCTCATCGCCCTGGCTATCTCCGCCACCACCAATCCCCTGGCCAAGCAGGCCCTGGATCAGCTCTCCGCCCTGCGGGGGTGCGAGGCCCACTCCACCGTGATTCTGTCCCCGGTGGACTCCGGCACCTACAGCCGCCTGGGTCTCCGCCTTACCTGTGAGCCCCAGTATGAGACCAACAAGCTATACCATAAGTAATATTTAATCTGGATAATACAAAAAACGCCTGTCGCAGCTGCGGCAGGCGTTTTTTGATACAGGTTCCGATCAGGCGGCCAGGGCCTCCGCCGGGATCTCGAAGTCGGCCACATTGTCGAAGTTGAAGCAGTCCATCACCATGGTCACCTTGTCTATGGTCACCATGCCGCTGGTATCCGTTTCGCTGCCCGAGGCGGCCATGGCCCTCTCCATGATACCCTGCATCATCTCCGTCATGTCCATGGCATAGCGCACCGGATAACCGCTCTCCTGGTCCACCCACACGGTGATTTCCAGGTCGCCCAGGTCGCTGTACAGGCTGGCAAGGTCCAGGTCGCCCACGCTGGCTTCCAGATTGTTGGTGGCGCCGCTGGCGGCCAGCACCTCCTCCAGCGCCTCACCCCGGATGACGCCGGTGAACTTGTTGGCGGTGGAGCCGTTGATCTCCTCGGTGCCGTCCTGGGTGTAGTCGTCGGCGCTCTCCAGGTACAGGTTCATGCTCTCCTGGGCGTCATACTGCTGGAGCGCGCTCACATCCACCGTCTGGGTGGTCCAGGCGGTGCCGTCATACAGATACACGGTGTAATTGTCCCCGTCCATGGCGGCGTACATACTCGTGTTCATGGAGCCCAGCTGGCCCATATCCATGGTCATATCGGCCTTCAGCTTCATGGGATCGTTGAAGCAGGACATGTTCATGGTGGTCTCGGTCTCCATGGACTGGTCCATGATGCTCATGTCCATCTCCATCACCATGGTGGCGTCCAGGCTTTTGACGGCGTTGATCTTCTCCAGCGCGGTGGGGATGTCCCCGGCGGTCTCCCCGGTGCCGCCGCAGGCGGTCATAGATACTGCCAGAAGAATGCCCAATGCGATGGCTGTGGTCCTCTTTCCCGGTTTCATATGATCTGCCTCCCGTCCAAATGTGGTGGTCTCAGTGTATCATGGGACGGGGCCCTTTGTCTTGTCTTTTTTTCTGAAGTTTTTCTGAAATAGCCGTGGGATTTTCCGTCGGCTGGTGTATCATGAGATAGAAGCGTAAAACAAAGAGAAGGGGGGCGACGGCATGGGCGAGGGGGAGATCGTGGAGCTGCTGCTCCGAAGGGACGAGACCGGCATGCAGGAGCTGCTGCTCCACTATGGGCCGCTGATGAAATACGTCATCGCCCCCATCCTGCCCAATCCCCAGGACCGGGAGGACTGCCTGTCCGAGACGGTCCTGCGAGTGTGGGAGAAGATCGGGCAGTTCGACGGCACCCGGGGCAGCTGGACCGCCTGGCTCACCGCCGTGGCCCGGAACACCGCCCTGAACCACGCCCGGCACAACGCCCGCCACGACAGCGGTGAGACAGTGCCGGAGCACACCCCGTCGCAGGAGCCCACCCCGGAGGAGACGGTACTGCTCCGGGAGCGGCAAAAGGCGGTGCGGGTGGCCCTGGAGCGGCTGTCCAATGAAGACCGTATTCTCTTTTACCGCAAATATTACTACATGCAGCCCACCGCCCAGATCGCAGCCGAGCTGGGACTGACCCAGCGGGCGGTGGAGGGACGGCTTTACCGCCTGAAGAAACATCTGCGCAGACTGTTGGGAGGTGAGGACCGTGCGTGACCCCAAGTGGAAGCCTGGGAACGAGGACGAATTTGACGCCATGCTGGAAAGCAGCCTGCCCGATCTGCCGCCTGAGGATATCGTGGCCGGTGTGACCCCGTGGAGAAGGTCCACACGCTGGGTGCTGATCGGCATGGGTCTCACCACCCTTACCCTCAATTACATGTATCTGAACTATATTCTCCCTGCTGTGGGCATGGTACTGCTGCTGCTGGGCTTCCGGGCTCTACGGCGGGAAAACCGGTGGTTTGGGGTATGCTACGGCATTACGGTTCTGCGGGCGGTGTATGTGTTTGCTGATCTGATCCTCAATTCCACCATCCTGCAAAGTCGAATCCACGCCACACCCCAGATGGCCGCCCTGATAAATATAAGCTTGATCCTCCTGTTTGTGGAGTTCTTCTGTCTTTGGGGCGGGTTCCGGGCGGTACAGCGGAAGGCGGGGCTGCCGCCCCACGCCGGAGGAGCCGTGGCCCTGATGGTGTGGTATGGGATTGTGTGCCTGCTGGCCCTGGTGGGGTATGTGGACCTGATCCTGGGCGTAGCTCTGCTGGTGATGTATATTTTGATTATTTGCAGCCTGTGGAAGCTCTCCAAGGAGCTGGACCAGGCGGGCTATGCCATCCGCCCCGCTCCGGTACGCCTGGAGGATGGAACTGTGGCCCTGGCCATTACCATCCTGCTGGTGGGGGGCTGTATCTGCGGCTGGCTGTTGGGGAGCCGCTATCCCATGGAGTGGACGCCCGTTGAGACGGAGGAATACAGCCAAGCGGCGGAGATCAAGGCGGAGCTGCTGGAGCTGGGCGTGCCCGAGTATGTGGTGAACGACCTGACGACGGAGGACCTGGCTGCCTGCGACGGGGCCCTCCGAGCGACGGTAGAGGGGAATGACAGCAAGGAAACGAAGCTGTCCATCACCGGCGTGGGGATAGAACTGCCCGGAGAGCAGGAGCGGTGGATGATTATCCAGCACTTCCTCTGGAAGGAGAATCCCGGCTTCTACGGCACGGAATCCATCCAGCTCTGGCCAGCCTATCAGGATTGCGACGGGTGGCGTGCTGGAGGAGAGGTCACTGGCCGGGTGCTGTATGACCAAGACGGGCAGACTTATTCCGCCCCCTACTGGTTCCTGGGGGAGCAGAGTTTTACCTCCGACAGCATCTTCTGGGGACAGCAAACCAGTACCGACGTCTTTGCCGCCTTCTCCATGCCCGGCGGCGGTGAAAACCACCGGGGCTATGTGGCCTATGTCATTGAGGAGGCCCAGGACGGCTATCTCATCAGCTGCTGGTTCAATTACACCCACCAGACCACTGCGCTCCAGTATCCTGCCCGGTCAGCCATGGAGACCAGAATGATCAACAGCTGGAACAAAGCCGGAGCCTTCTACACCTTGCAGTACGCCACCCCCCAGTTCTGGTCCGAGGAGTTGGAGGAAATTCCGGCCCAATAAAGAAGAGCCCCGGTCATCGGCCGGGGCTCTCAGCATATTTGGCAGAAGGTTTTGGGCCGCTGGCCCAAAACGCTTGTACGGCGCAGAGCGCCGCCCCATCATGGATGGGGCCCCCGAGGAAGTGCCTCAGCCGCCCACAAAAGAAGTGCCCCGGCATAGCCGGGGCACTTGGCATATCTGTCAGTTGGATTCTTCCTGCATGGCCTTGGCGGCAGCGATGGCCTTCTCCTGGGCGGCAGGAGGCGCTTCCTCGTAGCGGACGAAGTGGAAGGTGAAGGAGCCGCGGCCCTGGGTCATGGACCGCAGGTCGATGGCGTAGCGGCCCATCTCGGCCATGGGCACCTCGGCCTCCACGATCTGGTTGCCCTCGCCGTCGGGGTTCATGCCCATCACACGGCCCCGGCGCTTGTTCAGGTCGCCGATGACGTCGCCCATATAGCTGTCGGGGATGGTCACCTTCAGCTCGCCGATGGGCTCCAGCAGCACAGGGCTGGCCTGGGGCATACCGGCCTTGTAGGCCAGCTGCACGGCGGTCTTGAACGCCATTTCGGAGGAGTCCACCGGGTGATAGGAGCCGTCAAACAGGGTGGCCTTCAGGTACACCACGGGATAGCCCGCCAGCACGCCGTGGACCACGGCCTCACGCATGCCCTTTTCCACAGCGGGGAAGTAGTTCTTGGGCACGGCGCCGCCCACGACCTCCTCGCAGAACTGCAGCTCCTCGGTGTCGCCGGGCTCGAAGCGCATCCACACGTCGCCGAACTGGCCGTGGCCGCCGGTCTGCTTCTTGTGGCGGCCCTGGACCTCCACCTTCTTGCGGATCTTCTCACGGTAGGCCACACGGGGCTCGCTGAGCTCCGCGTCCACGCCGAAGCGGCTCTTCAGACGGGACAGGATCACGTCCATCTGCATATCGCCGGTGCCGGAGACCACCATCTGGTGGGTCTCGGCGTTGTTCACCCAGTTGAAGGTCAGATCTTCCTCGTTCAGGCGGATCAGGCCGGCGGCAATCTTGTCCTCCTGGCCCTTGGTCTTGGGGGTGATGGCCACGGAATAGCAGGGCTCGGGGAAGGGAATGGCCTCCAGCTTGACTACCTTCCGGGGATCGGACAGGGTATCGCCGGTCTTGACCTTATCCATCTTGCCGATGGCGCCGATGTCGCCGCACTGCAGCTCCTTGACTTCCTCGGCCTTCTTGCCCTTCATCACGTACAGGCGGCCCAGCTTCTCGGTGGTGCCGGTGCGGGAATCCACCATCTGCATGTCGGGCTTGATGCTGCCGGAGAGCACCTTGATATAGGAATACTTGCCGTACTGGTCGGACACGGTCTTCCATACCAGGGCGCAGGGCAGAGCGCCGGGGGAGGCCACGAACTCGTCCAGCTCGCCCTTCTCGTTCTCGCCCATCAGAGGCCGGCCCTCCAGGGGGGAGGGGAGCAGCTCCACGATGATGTCCAGCAGCATACGGGTGCCCAGGCCGGAAATGGCAGAGCCGCACACCACGGGGAAGAGGGACAGGTCCTTCACGCCCGCCCGCAGGCCCTGGATCATCTCGGCGTAGGTGAAGTCCTCGCCGCCGAAGTACTTTTCCATCAGCTCCTCGCTGGTCTCGGCCACGGACTCCTTCAGGGCGTCGTACAGCTCGTCCAGCACGGGCTTCTTCTCGTCGGGCACCTCGATCTCAACGCGCTCGCCCTTGGGGCCGGCCTCGAAAGCCCGCTTGTGGAGCACGTCGATGAAGCCGATGACCTTCTTGTTGGCGTCCCAGATGGGGGCGGCCACAGGGGCGATGTTCTTGCCGAACCGCTCCCGCAGGGTCTCGAAGGCGGCGTTGTAGTCGGAGTTGTCCTCGTCGGTCTTGGAGATATAGAGTACCCGGGGCAGCTTGCGCTGCTCGCACAGCTTCCAGGCCTTCTCGGCGCCCACGCTCATGCCGCCCTTGGCGGAGCAGACGATGATGGCGGCGTCGGAGACCTGCAGGGCCTCGATGACCTCGCCGGAGAAGTCGAAGTAGCCCGGGGTATCCAGCACATTGATCTTGCAGCCGTTGTACTCCACAGGGGCCACCGCGGTGGAGATGGAAATCTGGCGGCGAATCTCCTCAGGATCGTAATCGCAAACGGTGTTGCCGTCGACGGGGCTTCCCAGCCGTACGGTTCCGCCGGTCAAATACAGCATGCTCTCCGCCAGGGAGGTCTTTCCGTTGCCACCGTGTCCCAGCAGGCATACGTTGCGGATGTTTTGTACGGAATAGCTCATAACTTGTTTCCTCTCCTTACATTTGGAATCGCGGAGCAGTGTAGTAAACTGCTGTTGTCCATTATACATGAAACGGAGAGGACTTACAATACGAAATTTAGAAAAATCGCGCAAAAAGCCCCGGCGGGTCCCGCCGGAGCTTTTTTATGTACCGCTTGTCGGGGAAATTGCAGGGATGATCACCGTCCGGCCCGTCTGCCCGTCCGTAAGCACGGCGTAGCGCCAATCCTCCGTTTTTGCCTGGGTGGTGTAGCTCAGCACGTATTGACCGGTGGAGCCGGTGACGGTGATGTCCAGCACCTCCCCGGTTGCCGCCAGGGCGTCAGCAGGGTCAGCGCAAGGGGAGAAACCGCGTGCAGGGGTTTCAGCTTAACACCTCCTGTGTCCGGGCCTTTCCTCGCCTTCAGTCTACCCGGAGGGGCATAAGAAGGCAGCAGAAAAGGCCCCGCCGGGTCTGCGGCGGGGCCTTGGGGCAGTTCAGCTTTGGCCCAGGGGGATGGTCTGGCCGTTGATGGTAATGGAAACCACCTGATCCGGGTCGATGGGCTGGTCAAAGGTCCAGGTGGCCCACCAGGTATCGTAACTGGTCAGGCCGGCGGTAAGCTGAGTGCCGTCCTGTAGGGTGACGGTCGGAGCAAAACGCTCAAACCGGATGCCCTTGACATTGCCGGATACCTGGGGGGTGTCATAGTAAATGCTCTCCTCGTCACAGAGCAGGGTGAGGCTCAGGGGGGAGAGCTCCAGGGCTTCTCCTTCCACCGTCATACCCTCCGGAGCGGCGGGCAGGGTGAGGGAGACTGGAATGGTCCGGGCAGCCACCGAGTGGATGGGAAACTCCAGGGACCAGCTGCCGTCCACAGGAGCGGACAGGGCGGAGTAGGAGCCGAATACCCGGATGTCCTCCAGCCGGGCCAACTCCTCCGGCCCGCAGAGCTGGAAGCAGAAGTCGATATCCTCCCCCACGGCCACAGCGGTGAACTGCTCGCCCGGGGTCGGGTCCTCCCCCCGGGGAAACCGGGCCTGGATGCTCAGGTCACTCCACACGGTACCGGCCTGGTTGCGTACCCGGACGTGGAGCCTGCCATCGGCGGCAATCCCCGCCGCCACGATGGGGAAGGGGTCCCGGGCGTCCATAGCCGCCTCGCGCTCCGGCTGGGGCAGAAGGACGGTGGTACCGTCATCCGTCCGGATGCTGGGCAGAATTTCTCCAGTGGGCCAGGAGAGCCCGCTGCTGCCGGAAGCGCCGTTTCTGCCGTGCCACTGGTAGCCGGGCTCCTCCTGAACAGGCGTGCCATCGGCGGCAAAGGAGCGGGTGGAGGCCTTTCCCGAGGTCAGCATGGAGGAGGCGCAGCGGCCTCCGTTCAGCACACGTCCGACCTCCAGCCGGAGGGTGCAGTCCCGGGGCAGGGATTCGGTCCCGGTAACCGTGACAACAAACAGGGCGGTCTGGGTTTCCGGGTCATAGGAGAGCTGCTCCACAGCGGTGCTGCCCCATACCCAGGTGGTGTTCTGCCCATTCTCCAGGGAGTAATCCAGGTAGGTGTCCTCACTCAGCCGACCGCCTTCCAGGTCCCGGGCGGTAAAGTAGACCCGGAGCACCCGATTATCCGCCAGGGCGGTCACTCCCTCCAGACGGATCCCCTGATCTTCACAGACGGATTCGACTTCTGCGGCATAGGGGGCCCGGTTGCCCAGGTCGTTCCGGATGGCCTGCCAGATGGTGGGTCCCGCAGCCAGGGCGGTGACGGTGAGGACGGCGGCGGCTGCCAGAACGGTCAGCCCCCGGCGGGTCAGATGGCGGCGGGGCTTCTGCTCCCCGGACAGAACGGCCCGCATGAGGGCCATCCGCACGGCGGACTCCCCCTTGCTCAGCCGGGCGGCGATCTCAGGGCCGGAATAGCCCTCGTAGTAGTAGAGATGGACGATGGTGCGCAGCTCCGGGGACAGCCGGTCCAGGCAGGCGTTCAGCTCCCCGATGCCCTCCTCCGGGCCAGGGGCGGCCAGCACCCCGGCCTCGGTCCCGTCCAGTGACTGGGTCCTGCGGCGGAAGGGATTGCGCCAGTAGGAATTGGCGCAGTTGACGGTCACCCGGCAGAACCAGGCTTTTTCGTGTTCCTCGCTGTCAAAAACCGGCCGCTTGTGCACCAGCTTGAGGAACACGTCCTGAAAAATATCCTCCGCCGCCTCCCTGCTGCGGGTGCGGGCGTAGGCCAGCTGGTAGACCAGTTTGGCGTATTTGTCCACCAATTCCTCCGCACGGGTGGAAAACTCCTGAGCGTTTCCATCCATTCCGATCTCCCTCCTTTCCGAAGTGGTTGAAAAGGCCTTTCACCTGAAATACGCCGCAGAGCGCCCTTCTGTCACATCAAAGCACAAAAAAAGCGCGGGCTTGCGGCCCGCGCTTTTTTTACAGATCATCAGGGTTGGGTAATTTCGCTGCCGTCCAGGGGGACGGTGTAGGTGGTGCAGCTGACGGAGGCGTCAGGACCGCCGGGAGCGGCCTCCTCCACCTGACACACCCAGCCGGTGCCGGCCTCATTCAGGCCGGTGCAGGTGATGGTGCGCTTGACGCCGTCATCGCCGGCAGGGCCGGTCAGCACGCCGGAGCTGTCCGCCGTCAGGCTGTCTGCCGGCCAGCCCAGATACAGGGCCAGCTTTTTCAGCGCCTCATCCTGGGTCAGCCCGGCGGAATTGGTCCGGGTCTCCGGCTGGACAGCATAGGTGTTGGGTTCCCCCGCCGGGGCGGCCGTCTGTGCGGGAGCTGTGGTGGGGAGCGGAGCGGTGCTCTCCGCCTCCCCGGTCTTCTCCTGGACGGCGGGCCCGCCGCTGTCCTCCAGGTTCCGGCCGGTTTTTTCGCCGCTGCCGGTTTCTTCCTGTTCCTCCGGGGCGATGGCTGCCGGGGCGGGATTGTCCGCCTCCTGGTCTGCCGCGACTTCTCCTGCCGCCGGAGCCTGGGCCGTCCGGGAGGCGGCGCCGTCCCACTGCCGCAGAGCATTGCTGCCCACCAGGACCAGCACCAGCACCGCCGCCAGAGAGGCCAGCGAGCGCCACCGCCACTGCTTTTTCTTGCCCTGGAAGGGCGTCACTTTGGACCGGCGCACCTCCGCCATGATATGGTCCTTCAGGTCCGCCGGAGGCTGAGCCGCCAGCCGGGGCAGCTCCATATGAAGGTCCTCAAAATCGGCCAGGAGCGCCCGGCATGCCGGGCACGCCGCCAGGTGCTCCTCCAGTTGGGCGGATTCCTCCGCCGTCAGAGCGCCGTCCAGCTTGGCGCTGATCAGCTCCAGGGCCTGTTCGCAATCCAGCATGTCGTTCCCTCCTTTCCTCCGGAGCACGTCTCTCCGGTCTGTTCACTCTATGGACGAAGACGGTTCAAAAAAGTTCCCGCTCTGGATCAAATATTTCCGCAGGGCCAGCCGGGCCCGGGCGATGCGGGACTTGACGGTGCCCTCCTCCAGACCCAGCAGCTGGGCGATCTCCCCGTAGGACAGCCCCTCCAGCTCCCGCAGGATGAGCACCTTCCGGTGTTCCTCCGACAGGGCGGCCAGCCCGGCCCGCAGGGCCTCCTGCCGCTCCCGCCGCTCGGCCTCCGCGTGGGGGGAGAAACGCTCGTCAGGCAGGTCAGCCTGCTGCTGTTCCCCGTTGTCGTCCAGGGAGACCGTCATAGACAGAGTGCTCCGCCGCTTCTCCTTCCGGAGGAAGTCGATGCACACGTTGCTGGTCAGCCGGTAGAGCCAGGTGGCAAAGGAACTGTCCCCCTGGAATTTGCCCAATCCCTTCCAGGCGTTGAGGAAGGCCTCCTGACACAGCTCCGCCGCGTCGTCCGGGTTGCCCACCATCCGCAGGGCCAGGTTGTAGATCCGGCCCTGGTTCTGCTCCACCAGCGCCGCAAAGCAGTCCTCGTCCCCCTGCCGGGCCCGCTGGACCAGCTCCCACTCCGGTTTCATGCCTTCCTCTCACCCCTATTACAATAAATTTGGACAGGAAAACCGGGCAGCCAGTTCGGCTTTCCCTCCATCTCGTGCCTAAGCTACAATAAGAGGAGCAACTGGCTGACCAATCACTCCTTGGGCTTATATGTCCGTGCGAAAGACTGTTAGCCATCCTCTTGTTGTAGCGTTCGATTTAAGCAGGTTGAGCCACCGAATGTCGGAGAGTTCGCGTCACATAATAGATTGAATCGGCAGCGAGAAAAGATGGATTCCGGTTGCAGATCCTTGGTATTGGAGGAACGCGAATGAACTGTGTTGGCATTGATGTTTCCAAAGGGAAAAGCATGATCGCCGTCATGCGGCCCTTCGGAGAAGTGGTGGTTTCACCCTTTGAAGTGCGCCACACCGCCAGTGAACTGAGCAAGCTGGCAGGGTTGCTCAAAAGCCTGGACGGTGAGACCCGTGTGGTGATGGAATCCACGGGTAATTACCACGCGCCGGTGGCCTGGCTGCTCCACGACGCGGGGCTTTATGTCTCCGTAGTCAATGCAATGCTGGTGCATGACTACGGGAACAACAGTTTAAGACGTGGCAAGACCGACAAGAAGGATGCCGTGAAGCTGGCCAACTACGGCCTTGACCACTGGCTCACACTGCCGAGATATGTCCCGGAAGAGGACACCCGGCTCATGCTGAAGACCTGCTACCGGCAGTACCAGCAGTATTCCAAAGTACAGACCATGCTGAAGAATAACTTAATCTCCCTGCTGGACACTACTTTTCCAGATGCAAACCGCCTGTTTACCAGTCCGCCCCGCACCGATGGCAGTGAGAAATGGGTAGACTTTGTGGCTGCTTTTTGGCATTGCGAGTGCGTCTGTGGCCTGTCTGAGAAGGCCTTTGCCGCCAAGTACCAGAAGTGGTGCAGAAAGCACGGCTACCATTTCAGCGAAGATAAGGCGCTGGACATTTATGCCTCCGCCTGTGGACATTTCGGAGTTATGCCGAAAACGGATACAGCAAAACTTTTGGTAGAACAGGCCATTTTCCAACTCCGGGCAACTTCTGCCGCATTAGCTGCTCTCAAGCAGGAGATGCAGTCCCTGGCGGCTTCTCTGCCGGAGTATCCTGTGGTGATGGAGATGTTTGGTGTTGGTCCAACCCTCGGACCTCAACTCATGGCTGAAATCGGCGATGTGCGCCGATTCCACTCCAAGAAGGCTTTGGTCGCCTTTGCGGGCATTGACGCCCCACCTTACCAATCCGGACAAATGGATGTCCGTAGCCGCAGCATCTCCAAGCGTGGTTCCGCTGCTTTACGCCGGACATTATTCCTTGTGATGGGCGTTTATCTGCAAAGCGCCCCTATGGGCGAACCTGTATACCAATTCATGGACAAAAAACGTTCCGAGGGAAAGCCTTACCGGGTCTACATGATGGCGTCTGCTAACAAGTTCCTGCGTATTTATTACGCCTCGGTAACTGCTTACGGGAACGCATATCCCCGCCCCTGGGCGGTGAACAGCAGCCCCAGAATGCCGCCTACCAGGCCGAAGACCACCGGCGGGGCAAAAAGGCACGGATCACCAGACAGAAAAAGAGCTGCATCGCGGAGGCCGAGCCTGTGCCAACAGGGATACCATGGCGGGATCCCGTACCTGGATGTTCCCCAGGCGGTTCCCGGTACCCAGAATGGCGGGGAAAATGGGCAGCACCGGAAAGGCCAGTCACACGGTGCTTTGCAGGACGGGCATCCTGGTTGGCTGCGAGAATACCCTCATGGTCCACATCCGCCGCCTGCGGGAGAAGGAGGAGGCGGATCCCTCCCGTCCGCAGTTTCTGCTGACGGGGCGGGGCTGGGCTATCGGCTCCGGCGGGAGGGTACCGCGGCGGGAAGGCTGCCGTCCTTGGGCAGCACGCAGGACTGGATGATGTCGGCAATCATCTCTACCTCATCCGCGCAGTCCTGCCGCAGCCACTCCTTAACGATGGCGGCAATGCCCTCCACATAGTAGGCGATATAATAGGGACGGTGGGAGGCTGGGATCTCGAACCGCTCCAGGACGGGGCCGATGATGCGCTGCTTCAGGTCCCCGTACCGGGCATAGGCCTGCATGCTGCCTGGGTTCCGGAATGCCGCACGGTAGATCTTTTTGTTGTCCTTGATAAAGCGGAGATAGGGGAGAAGATACTCCCGGGTGACCAGAACCAGCTTTTCCCGCTCCCGGCTGCCCATATTGCCCAGAATCTCTTCTTCCTGCTGGGGGAAATAGGAGAGAAAGCGCTGGTTGATCATCTCCAGGGTCTCATTCACCAGGTCGGCGATGGTCTCGTAGTGCAGGTAGAAGGTGGACCGGTTTACGCCGGCCCGGTGACAGATCTCCTTCACCGTAATATATTCCAGATCCTTCTCCTCCAGCAGCGCGATAAGCGCCTCGTTCATCCGCAGGGCGGTATTGAAGTATTTGCTTTCGGACTTGTTCATCTGCCGCCCTCCTCGTGTTTATTCTGCCGATTCGCTGATCTCCCGGGCCAGCTGCATGATCTCAAAGGCGTACTTTTCCTTGCCGGTCCGGAGAAGCTTTTTGTAGATGGGGTAGTTCAGGCCCACTCCGACAATGCCCAGGATGCCCAGAAGGATCCCGGCACCCGTCATCAGCATGCCGCCTTCTCCGATCACCTGCATGGAGAGGCACATCCCCAGGCCGAGGATCAGAGCCGCCCCAATGCCGAAACCATAGGCGAAAACTGTGGCCGGGCGCTTCGCTTTCCAGTCCAGCTTTCGCAGGGCGACCACCTTGGAGGTATCCTTGGGGGCATATTCGTTGGCAACGGCTTCCGCAAAAATTTTATCTGTGTTCATGGTACTATTCTCCTCTTATAATCATTGATTCTCTGCAGCTGCTGATATGATCATAGAGGATGTAAGGCCAAAAGAAAACGACACGGTTTGTGATTCGTGCTGAGTTCAAACTTTTATACTTTTTTCCTTGTCAGACAAACTCCGACGATTGCCGCAATCAGGACAATGGGTGCCAACCTGACAAACAGCCATTCAAACGCGTGGGAGACCGTGCCTGCGACGGCAATTTCCGGGTCACTGAAATCCCAACCCAGGTAAGGACTGTTGACGACCACTAAGGCCGCGGAAACTGCCACGATAACCACGCATAATGAAATCAGCGACCAATGAAGGATTTTTCTTCTCAGTGCCTTCCTTCGTGCGAACTGCAAATTGATGATTTCCAGCTTTTCGGAGAGCACTTTTACGGTATCTGCCTCCGATTCCATTACAGTCTCTCCCAGCAACGTGCTAACGGGCGTCTCAAGCGCTTCCGACAGGGAGATCAGCAGATCGGAATCCGGGACTGACAATCCCTGCTCCCATTTTGAGATGGTTTGCCGCACCACATTCAGCTTTATGGCAAGCTCTTGTTGGGAAAGCCCCTTTGATTTTCTAAGCGCTTTTATGTTTTCGTTTAACATGTGGGCTCACTCCTATTACAATAAATTTGGACAGGAAAGCCGGGCAGCCAGTCCGGCTTTCCCTCCATCTCGTGCCTAAGCTACAATAAGAGGAGCAACTGGCTGACCACTCACTCCTTGGGCTTGTAAGTCCGTACGAAAGACNCACTGCTATTACAATAAATTTGGACAGGCAAGCCGGGCAGCCAGTCCGGCTTTCCCTCCATCTCGTGCCTAAGCTACAATAAGAGGAGCAACTGGCTGACCACTCACTCCTTGGGCTTGTAAGTCCGTACGAAAGACTGTCAGCCATCCTCTTGTTGTAGCGTTCGATTTCAGCAGGTTGAGCCACCGGATGCCGGGGAGTTCGCGTCACCCAATAGATTGAATCGGCAACGAGAAAAGATGGATTCCGGTTGCAGATTCTTTAGTATTGGAGGAATGTGGATGAACAGCGTTGGCATCGATGTTTCCAAAGGGAAAAGCATGATCGCCGTCATGCGCCCCTTCGGTGAGGTGGTGGTTTCACCCTTTGAAGTGCGACACACCGCCAATGAACTGAACGAACTGGCAGGGCTGCTCAAAAGTTTGGACGGTGAGACCCGTGTGGTGATGGAATCCACGGGTAATTACCACGCGCCGGTGGCCTGGCTGCTCCACGACGCGGGACTTTATGTCTCCGTAGTCAATGCAATGCTGGTGCATGACTATGGGAACAACAGTTTAAGACGAGGCAAGACTGACAAGAAGGACGCCGTGAAACTGGCCAACTACGGCCTTGACCACTGGCTCACACTACCGAAATATGTCCCGGAGGAGGACACCCGGCTCATGCTGAAGACCTGCTACCGGCAGTACCAGCAGTATTCCAAAGTACGGACCATGCTGAAGAACAACCTAATCTCCCTGCTGGACACCGCTTTCCCTGATGCAAACCGCCTGTTTACCAGTCCACCCCGCGCCGATGGCAGCGAGAAGTGGGTGGATTTTGTAGCCGCTTTTTGGCATTGTGAGAGTGTCTGTGGTTTGTCTAAAAAGGCCTTTACCACCCAATACCAGAAGTGGTGCAGAAAGCACGGCTACAATTTTAGCGAGGATAAGGCACTGGACATATACGCCTCTGCATGTGGACACTTCGGTGTCATGCCGAAAACGGATACGGCAAAACTTTTGGTAGAACAGGCTGTTTCCCAACTCCGGGCAACTTCCGCCGCGTTAGCTGCTCTCAAGCAGGAGATGCAGTCCCTGGCCGTTTCTCTACCGGAGTATCCTGTGGTGATGGAGATGTTTGGTGTTGGCCCAACCCTCGGCCCCCAACTCATAGCTGAAATTGGCGATGTACGCCGTTTTCATTCCAAGAAAGCGCTGGTGGCCTTTGCAGGCATTGACGCCCCACCTTACCAATCTGGACAAGTGGATGTCCGTAGCCGTAACATTTCCAAGAGAGGATCTGCCTCACTGCGAAGGACGCTCTTTCTGGTGATGGGGGTCCTCCTGCAATGCGCTCCAATGGATGAGCCGGTCTACCAGTTCATGAACAAGAAACGCTCTGAAGGTAAGCCCTACCGTGTCTACATGATGGCCTCCGCCAACAAGTTCCTGCGCATCTACTACGCTTCTGTGAAAGCCTACCTGGATTCTCTGGAGCATGGCTGATTTCCCAGCTCTATACTGTCTGGCTGACCGCCATTTTTTGAAATGCACAGCGGTTTAATTTGGTGCACCCTTTTCCTTTGCTCGTTTCCTTTGAAAGTTTTACTTGACTTTTGTTAGCAGGTCTTTCTCCCTAAAATAAAATACCGTTACCGTTCCTCGTCCTTCAGATCCCGCTTGATGCCCGCCGTCACCTTGTAGATGTCCTCCATGGTGGACACGTGGCTGATCTGTTCCTTGTAATACCCCGCGTAGGGGACCCCCTTCAGATACCAGGCGTAATGCTTCCTGGCCTCCAGACAGGCGATGTGCTCCCCCTTGTGGGCGGCGGACAGCTCAAACTGCCGCACCGCCGTGTCGCACCGCTCCGCCAGCGGGGGCAGGGGCGGAATCTCACGTCCCTCCAAGGCGGCCTGGGCCCGCTGGAACAGCCAGGGATTGCCGAAGCAGCCCCGGCCGATCATCGCCATGTCCGCCCCGGTGTACTTCAGGATGTGGACCGCGTCCTCCGGCTCGAATACGTCCCCGTTGGCCATGACCGGGATGGACACCGCCTCTTTTACCGCTTTGATATAGTCCCAGTTGGCTTTCCCGGAATACATCTGGGTCTTGGTGCGGCCGTGGACCGCCACGGCGGACACCCCGGCCTGCTCCATGGCTTTGGCAAACTCCACGCAGTTGATGGAGCCCTTGTCCCAGCCCAGCCGGAACTTCACCGTCACCGGTTTTCCGCCGGCTCCACGGATCACCGCCTGGGCCACCTTCACCGCCAGGTCGGGGTTTTTCATCAGTCCCGAGCCGTCCCCGGAGTTGGCCACCTTGGGCACCGGGCAGCCCATGTTGATGTCGATGATGTCCGCCCCGGACACCTCCGACGCAATGCCGGCTGCCTGCTCCATGCAGGCCGGGTCGCTGCCGAAGAGCTGGGCGGCGGCGGGGTGCTCCCCGTCCCCCAGCTTCAGCAGGGGGATGGACTTCTTGTCCTGATAGCACAGGGCCTTGGCGCTGACCATCTCGGTGACGGTATACCCCGCCCCCAGTTCCCGGCAGACGGTGCGGAAGCCCAGATCCGTCACTCCGGCCATAGGTGCCAACGCAAGTTTTGAATTTATGGTGATATTGCCAATTTTCACGGTGTACCCTCATATGTTATAAATAGTAGCGTAACAAGCGTATCATACCACAAGGCAGGGAATTCGGCAAGGCTGTTGGCCTGCCCTGCCTTTTGTGAAAAAACAAGTAAAGGAGATTTTCTCATGGATAAGTATGTTTGCGACCTGTGCGGCTATATTTACGACCCCGCCAACGGCGATCCCGACAACGGCGTGGCTCCCGGCACCCCCTGGGACAAGGTTCCCGCTGATTGGGTGTGCCCTCTGTGCGGCGCCGGCAAGGACCAGTTCTCCAAGGAGTAAGAAGTGAAAAGCGGCGGCCCGCTCCACCTGAGAGCGGGCCGCTGTTTTTTAATCGGCTTATTTTATTCGGATTGAAATAACTGATATTTTTAAAAAGAATAGAACTGGACATTTAAAACAGGTCAGTACGGCGGTAGGATAGGGGCAAGAAATCCGTTGGAAAGAGGAGGCTTTTCCCATGAATGACCGCCGGAAGCTGCGCCTGCTGGTCCTGTCCGCCCTTTTTGCGGCGGCCATTGCGGTAATGACCGCCTATCTGCTCCACATTCCCATTCCAACCGGGGGATACATCCACCTGGGAGACACGCTGCTCTATCTGGCGGCCTGCCTGCTGCCCACCCCCTACGCGGTGGGCGCCGCCGCGGTGGGAGGGGGGCTGGCCGATCTGCTCACCGCCCCTGTGTGGGCGCTGCCCACGGTGCTGATCAAGGCGCTGATCGTGCTCCTGTTTACCAGCAAGCACACAAAGATCCTGGCGCCCCGGAATATCGCCGCCGTCTTCGGGGCCGCCCTTCTGTCTCCGGCGGCATACGGCCTGGCGGCCTGCCTGCTGATGGGCGGCGTCTATGCCTTCCTGCCCCAGTTCCTGGGTACGCTGATCCAGGGGGTGGGGAGCGGCGTGCTGTTCGGGGTGCTGGCCCTGGCCCTGGACCGGGCGGACATCAAGGCCCGTCTGTCAGCTGTATGAGGAATCGTGATAGGAAAAACGGCCCCGGGCGTCTGCGCCCGGGGCCGCTCTGTTTTTAAAACCTGGTGCCGCCGAATTCGTGGAAGGTGAGGTTCTTGTTCCGCTCCTGGGTCCAGTTCACCGCCCACTGGGAGCCGAACAGCAGCAACTGGTTGCCCTTGTAGTCCTCCACCAGCTTGGTGTCGGTGCCCAGGATCAGGTCCTCCTCCTTCACCGGCTGGCCGTCCTCGGTCTCGATCCACCGCAGGTACTCGTAGGGCAGGCCCTCCATGTACAGATCCACATTATACTCGTTTTTCAGCCGGTACTCCAGCACGTCGAACTGCAGGGTGCCCACCACGCCCACAATGACCTCCTCCATGCCGGAGTAGGGGGTCTTGAAGATCTGGATGGCGCCCTCCTGGGCGATCTGCTCCATGCCCTTGAGGAACTGCTTGCGCTTCATGGTGTCCAGGCTCCGCACCCGCTTGAAGTGCTCGGGGGCGAAGGTGGGGATGGGGTCGAACTTGAACTTCTTCCCCGGGGCGCACAGGGTATCGCCGATGGAGAAGATGCCCGGGTCGAACACGCCGATGATGTCCCCGGCGTAGGCCTCCTCGATGATCTCCCGCTCGGCGGCCATCAGCTGCTGGGGCCGGGACAGACGGATCTTCTTGCCCTCCTGGACGTGGTAGACCTCCTTGTCCGCCTCGAACTTGCCCGAGACGATGCGCATGAAGGCGATCCGGTCCCGGTGGGCCTTGTTCATGTTGGCCTGGATCTTGAACACGAAGGCGGAGAAGGAGTCGTCCATGGAGTCGATGATCTGGTCCCCCGCCTTCCGGGGCAGGGGGGCGGTGGTCATCTGCAAAAAGTGTTCCAGGAAGGGCTCCACGCCGAAGTTGGTCAGAGCCGAGCCGAAGAACACGGGGGACAGCTTGCCGTGGCGCACCCGGTCCAGATCGAACTCGGCGGCGGCGCCGTCCAGCAGCTCGATCTCGTCGGTGAGCTGCTGATGGAGCCGCTGGCCGATGAGGCCGTCCAGGTTGGGGTCTCCCAGCTCCACCTCGGTGGCGGTGGCCGCCTTGGCGCCGCCGTTGGAGGTGAAGTGGATGATCTTTTTGGAGCCCCGGTCGTACACGCCCATAAAGTCCTTGCCGCAGCCGATGGGCCAGTTCACCGGGTAGGTCTCGATGCCCAGTTCCTTTTCCAGCTCCTCCAGCAGCTCAAAGGAATCCCGGGCCTCCCGGTCCATCTTGTTGATGAAGGTGAAGATGGGGATGTCCCGCATGGCGCACACCTTGAACAGCTTCCGGGTCTGGGCCTCCACGCCCTTGGCGGCGTCGATGACCATGACGGCGGAGTCCGCCGCCATCAGAGTGCGGTAGGTATCCTCGGAGAAGTCCTGGTGGCCGGGGGTGTCCAGGATGTTGATGCAGTAGCCCTCGTACTGGAACTGCATGACGGAGGAGGTGACCGAGATGCCGCGCTGCTTCTCGATTTCCATCCAGTCGGAGGTGGCGGCCCGGGTGTTCTTCTTGCCCTTGACCTGGCCCGCCTGGGCGATGGCTCCGCCGTACAGCAGGAACTTTTCCGTCAGAGTGGTCTTGCCGGCGTCAGGGTGGGAGATGATGGCGAAGGTGCGCCGGCGGTTGATTTCAGCTTCGTATTGTGACAAGGTGATTCCTCCTGTTTCAAGTACATATCGGGATGAGAAGAAGCCCCGCCTTACGGGGGAGAGAGCCGGCCGATGGCCGCCGGGATCTCGGCAAAGGAGCGGACAAAGGGCACCGCATGGTCGATGGTGCCGAAGCCATGGGCGGCGTGGAGGAAGGGTACCCCCGCGGCGGCGGCGGCGTCACAGTCCCCCTGAGTGTCCCCGATATAGAGGGGGTGCTTCATGCCGTTGCGGGCCACCACCAGGGCGATGTTGTCCGCCTTGCCCTTGCCGGTGCGGCCCGGGTCCTCGTAGTCGGTAAAATAGCGCTTCAGGCCGTGGGCCTGGAAGAACGCCTCGATATATCCGTCCTGGCAGTTGCTGACGATACACAGGGGGTAGTCCCGGGCCAGCAGGGCAAGGGTTTCGGGTACCTGGGGGAACAGGGTCCCGCCATGGGCGGCCACATAGGTGTTTTCCTCCGCCAGCAGCTCCTCCAGCACCGGACGGAGTTCCTCCGGGGGCAGGTCGGGCAGCACCTTTTTCACGATATCCGGCAGGAGCATCCCCATGCAGCTGGTCACGTTCTCCCGGGTCATCAGCCCGGCCATCTCCGGCGCCCGGCGCTCCAGCACGCTGCGCCAGGAAATGCAGATGGCGTCCACCGAGTCCCACAGGGTCCCGTCCAGATCAAACAGCAGTCCGTCAAACAAGAAAACCCGCCTCCCGAAACGAATACATACTCTGATACTATATCATACCCCTCACGGCCATTTCAAGCCCGGCCCTTCCACATTTTGTACGAAAAAGGCCCCGCCCGCCGGGTTGCCGGCGGGCGGGGCGGGGGAAAAGGGAACGGTCATCACGCGGGGAGAGGCTCCGCCGCGGACACGGAGGGAAAGCAGCGGTGGGGCAGCTCGGACACGGCGGCGCAGGCGGCCTTCCAGGCCTCCTCACCGGACAGGCCCATCCGCGGCCCCAGTTCCCGGGCCAGCTCGTCGGCCTGGGCGGACAGTTCCCGGGCCAGCCGGGTTCCTCTCCGGGTCAGGTGGACCTTGCCGTAGCGCTCCTTGGCCACCAGGTCCTTGTCGGTGAGCACCCCCATCATACTGGTGACGGAAGCCCGGGATACCTCCAGGGAGCAGGCGATATCCTTGGAGGAGACCTCCAGCCGGGCCCGGGACAGGTGATAGATGGTCAGCAGATAGCGGACGTTGGTACAGGTCAGCTCCATCACGCACCTCCTTTCTGCGCTGTGGAGTCCGGGCGGGACTCCGGGCGGCAAAGGCCGGAGCAGGAGCAGCCCCCGCAGGAGCCGCCGCAGGAGCAGCCCCCCTTACCTTTGCGTTTGTTGTGGATTGCTCTTGCGATAATGGCCACGCAGATGGCCGCAATCGCCAGTCCGATGAGGATAGAGGGCATATAGATGCTCCTTTCTTTGTATTACTTTGCCGCGGCGGCCACGGCCCGCAGGCCGGCGCCCTGATCGGCGTACTTATTTTTCCGCACCAGAAGGTAAATCAGG
This sequence comes from Intestinimonas massiliensis (ex Afouda et al. 2020), assembly GCF_900626285.1. Taxonomy (GTDB): domain Bacteria; phylum Bacillota; class Clostridia; order Oscillospirales; family Oscillospiraceae; genus Flavonifractor; species Flavonifractor massiliensis_A. The sequence goes on along the minus strand of NZ_LR131147.1, from coordinate 3,222,195 downwards.
CCGGCCAGCAGTACCAGGGCTGCCACGGTGCCAGGACCAAAGGCCACCATGCCCAGGGCCAGACCCGTCAGCTGGTAGACGATGAGGGAGACCACATAGGCGAAGCCGCACATGTAGCCGATGGCGGCAAAGGTCCACTTGGGGCTGTTCATCTCCCGCTTGATGGCGCCCATGGCGGCGAAGCAGGGGGCGCACAGCAGGTTGAAGATCATGAAGGAATAGGCGGCGATGGGGGAGAAGTGGGCGGCGATCTCCATAGAAGTGTTTCCGGGGAAGAGAACTCTGAGGGTGGACACCACCTCCTCCTTGGCGATAAGGCCGGTAACCACGGCCACTGTGGCCTGCCAGGTGCCGAAGCCCAGGGGCGCGAAGATAAAGGCCACGGTGTGGCCCACGGCGGCCAGCAGGGAGGCGTTGTTATCCTCCACTATGCCGAAGCCGGTCTCGGTGAAGCCGAAGCCCTGGAGGAACCACAGGATGACGGAGGACAGAAGAATGACGGTGCCGGCCCGCTTGATGAAGGACCAGCCCCGCTCCCACATGGCCCGCAGCACGTTGCCGGCGGCGGGGGCGTGATAGGCGGGCAGCTCCATGACGAAGGGGGCGGGGTCGCCGGCAAAGCCCCGGGTCTTTTTCAGCAGAATGCCGGAGGTCACCACCGCCGCCACGCCGATGAAGTAGGCGGAGACGGCCACCCAGGCGGACTTGCCGAACAGGGCCCCGGCAAACAGGGCGATGATGGGCATTTTGGCGCCGCAGGGGATGAAGCCGGTGGTCATGACGGTCATCCGCCGGTCCCGCTCCTGCTCAATGGTGCGGGAGGCCATGATGCCGGGCACGCCGCAGCCGGTGGCCACCAGCATGGGGATAAAGCTCTTGCCGGACAGGCCGAAGCGGCGGAAGATCCGGTCCATGATGAAGGCGATCCGGGCCATGTAGCCCACGTCCTCCAGAATGGCCAGCAGCAGGAAGAGCACCAGCATCTGGGGCACAAAGCCCAGTACGGCGCCTACTCCGGCAATCATGCCGTCCAGGATCAGGGACTGGAGCACCTCATTGCAGCCCACGGCGGTAAGGCCGCTCTTCACCAGCACCGGGATGCCGGGCACCCAGGTGCCGTAGTCGTTGGGGTCGGGCTCGGAGACGGTGAGGGCGGCCTGGTAGGCCTCCTCCGTGACGGGCACCACGGTGGTCTCGCCGGTCTCGTCGTCGTAGAAGTAGACCTCGCTGTCGCCGTTCTCGTAGCCCTGAATCATGGCGGAGGCCTCTTTGAAAGCGTCGGAGGCCTCGTCCCAGGCGTCCACGTCGGCGGTAAAGGGGACAAACCAGCCGTCCCCGAACAGGCCGTCGTTGGCCCAGTCGGTGAGGCGGGTGCCGATGGACACCGTCCAGCCGCCCATGGAGATGGCGTACACCAGGATCATCACCGCCACGAAAATGGGCAGGGCGGCAATGCGGTTGGTCACCACCCGGTCGATCTTGTCGGAGACGGTCATGGAGTGGGCGGCCCGCTTCTTTTTTACCGCTTTGTCCACCACAGAGCTGATGTAGGAGTAGCGCTGGTTGGTGATGATGCTCTCGGCGTCGTCGTCCAGCTCGGCCTCGCAGTCGGCGATGTGGGCCTCCAGGTGCTCCTTCAGCTCCCCGGTGAGGTGCAGCTGCTCCAGCACCTTCTCGTCCCGCTCAAAGACCTTGATGGCGTACCAGCGGAGGTAGCGCTCCTCCACCAGGCCGGAGATGGATTCCTCAATGTGGGCGATGGCGTGCTCCACGCTGCCGGTGAACACGTGGGGCAGCTCCCCGGCCTTGCGGGTTTTGGCCAGGGTCATCGCCTGCTCGGCGGCCTCCCTGCCGCCCTCGCCCTTCAGGGCGCTCATGGTCACCACCCGGCAGCCCAGGGCGGCGCCCAGCTTGTCCAGGTCGATCTGGTCCCCGTTCCTGCGGACCAGATCCATCATGTTCACCGCTACCACCACCGGGATGCCCAGCTCGATGAGCTGGGTGGTGAGGTACAGGTTGCGCTCGATGTTGGTGCCGTCCACGATGTTGAGGATGGCGTCCGGCTGCTCCTTTACCAGGTAGTTCCGGGCCACCACCTCCTCCAGCGTGTAGGGGGACAGGGAATAGATGCCGGGCAGGTCCTGGATCACCACGTCCTTGTGGCCCTTCAGCCTGCCCTCCTTCTTTTCCACCGTCACGCCGGGCCAGTTGCCCACGTATTGACTGGAGCCGGTCAGGGCGTTGAACAGCGTGGTCTTGCCGCAGTTCGGATTGCCCGCCAGCGCGATTTTGAGCTCCATGTGTCGTTCTCCCTTCTTTGTGATTAGCTTAAACTAACCAAAGCTCTGAAAAATTGCCGTCCGGAGACGGCGGACGGGCGCACGGTGTGCGCCCCTACTGGCTGCCATATAGCCCTTATCCGATCTCGATCATCTCAGCGTCCGCCTTGCGCACGCTGAGCTCATAGCCCCGCACGCTCAGCTCCATGGGATCTCCCAGGGGGGCCACCTTCCGCACGTGGATCTCCACGCCCTTGGTAATGCCCATGTCCATGATCCGGCGCTTCACCGCGCCCTCGCCGTGGAGGCGGACCACCGCAACGGTGTCGCCTACCCTGGCGTCCTTCAAGGTCCTCATAGCGTTTCTCCTCTCACACCAAAATTCGATTGGCCATGTCCCGGTCCAAAGCGATCCGGCTGTCCTTCACCTGGACGATCAGATTCCCGCCCAGCCGGCTGACTACCGTGACGGTCTCGTCCACCACGAAGCCAAGCTCCGCCAGGTGCTGCCGGAGCTCATCCTTTCCGGTGATTTTGCGGATGGTTGCCGGCTCTCCCTGGTCGGCCATTGTCAGCGGCATCATGTGGGTCTCCTTTCTTTCGGTTAGTCTGACTAACCAGATAAGGTAAAAATAGCGGTTAGCAATATCTAACCACCTGACTGAGCATGAGTTTACACCAACTAACCGCGTTTGTCAATCCTGTTTTGAAAAAAATTTTAGGGGAATAGAATTGTCTTAAAACCAGAAAAAGAAACAGCACTCCAAATGGAGTGCTGTTTCTTTTTCTGGAGCAGGTGACGAGGCTCGAACTCGCTACCTCCACCTTGGCAAGGTGGCGCTCTACCAGATGAGCTACACCTGCAAGCGACGAAGCATATTATAGCCGATGGGGCCGCAGGTGTCAAGTGTTTTTTTTATTTTTCTCAAATTTTCGGCGCACCGTCCCAGAGGTAGCCCAGATCCAGCAGATCCTGGGCGGACCAGGTGGTGCCGCTGCTGTCCCGGGTCAGGTCCACGTAGTGGGCGCCGCCGTCGCTGGACAGCTGGTTCCAGAAGTGGGGCTCCCCATTCAGGGTGCCCTCCACCAGGGTAGAGTCCACCCCCATCTCGCCGGCCAGCAGCTGGAAGGCCAGGGCCAGCCCCTGGCTGTCGGCGCCGTTCCCCACAATGGCGTCCCAGGCGGTGGAGCCGCCTCCGGGGTCATAGGTGACGGCCTGGGGCAGCAGGCGGAAGAGTTGGCTCAGCCGCTCTATGTCACTGTACTGCTGAGGGTTCAGAGGGGCAAACAGGGCCTCCACCTCCGCCTGAAGCTGGGCGCTCTTGGCGCGCATGGCCTCCACGTCCTCCGGATAGGTCAGCAGGATCTCCACGATCCGCTGGGTGCCGGTGTCGGGATAGAGGGTGACGGTACATTCCGGCATACCCATGGCAGAGGCCGGGGCGTCGTAGTAGGCCTGGCGTACCAGCCCGGCCACGGAATCCGTGCCGCCGGTAAAATAGCCCACCCGCAGCACCAGCTCCGGCCGGTATTCGGACAGGGCGGCCGACACCTCCTTGCGGATGGCGCTGGTGCTGGTGACGTTGATCAGGCTCTGCACCTGTTCCTTGGTGCGGCGGTAGGTGATGGAAATGGTGGCCTCATAAGTGGCAAGCACCCGGGTATAGCTGTTTTTGATGAAATCCACCGCGTAGGCCCCCAGAGGGTCGTCCTTGGCCACCTCCACGCAGGCCCGGTTCAGGTCGTCCTCCACCTCTCCCCGGTAGTCGGTGAGCTGGATCATCCCCTCTTCCGTCCCCTGGGAGACCAGGAACAGCACCGCGTTGACCAGCTCGGAGTAAGTACTCACCTGGAGGGTGGAGGAATCCCCGGCCACCGCCGGCTGTTCCACATGGGGCTCCACCATCACATAGGGCCGGTCCAGCAGGGAGGAGCAGCCGGAGAGAGTCAGGGCGCAGCACAGCGCCAGGATCACAATGGCTCGTTTCACGCCGCAGCGTCCCCTTCTCAAGTTAATATCCCAGCTCCTGGTCAATGAGGACCACTTCCGACCGGCCGATGCCGTTGGGCGCCTCCCACAGCACGGCCAGGGCCCGGCAGATCCGCTCAGGGCTTTTGCAGTCGTAGCACTTGTCCCCCTTTACGGCACAGGGGGTCTTTTTCCCCAGCCGCTGGGCGTTTTTGGGGGAGGCGATGTTCCGGGCCCGCCACAGGGCCTTGTCATAGTCGGGAGCCAGTTTGTTGCGGCCCACGATAAAGTAGACCTCCTCATGGCCGAAGATGGTGGAGGACACCCGGTTGCCGGTGCCGTCGATGTTGATGATCTCGCCGGTCTCCGCCAGACCGTTCACCGAGGTCAGATAGGCCTGGGCCCTGGCGGCATCCTGCGTGGTGCCGCCCTTCCAGTGCCAGATCACCTGGTTGTGCGTTTCCAGCCGCTGGTCCAGCCCCATGTCCCGGATGGTCATGGACCCGCCGATACCGATGGTCTTACCGTCCAGCTTGCCGTCCAGGTAGGCGGCAGCCTCTTCCGCCGTGGCAAAGCAGCTCACCGCGAAGCCCCGCGCCTCCAGATTGGCCTTGACTGTTGAAAAATCGTACATACAGTGTCCCTCCCAGTCTGTTCAGATATCATTTTGCTTGTATTCCCGGAACCCGTCGCCCAGCACCTCATGTGCCTCGCACACAATGAGGAAGGCGGCGGGGTCGATCTCCTTGACCGTGCGCTTCAAGGCCACGATCTGCCGCTGCTTGAAAGCCACCATGAGCACCTTCTTTTCCGCCCCGGAGTAGGCGCCCTGACCCTGGAGGATGGTGACGCCCCGGTCGATGTCGTGAATGATGGCGTCGGTGATCTGCTCATAGGAGTCGCTGATGATATAGGCCACCTTGGCGTTGTCGATGCCGTAGAGCACGCCGTCCATGACCAGCGAGGAGATATAGAGCGCCACTATGCCGTACAGAGCGCTGTACAGGTTGTGGAAGGACAGGGCCACCGCCACGATGACCACCAGGTCGATGACCAGCAGCAGCTTGCCCATGGGCAGCCAGGCCAGGCGCAGCTTGAGCAGCCGGGCGATCAGGTCGGTGCCGCCGGTGGTGGCGCCCTGAAGGAACACGATGCCCAGGGAGCCGCCCATGGCCACGCCGCCGAAGATGCAGGCCAGCAGGGGATCCATCGGCTCAAAGGTGAAGAAAAAGTTGATTACGTCGATAAATGCCGAGGAGATAAACATGGCGTAGAGGGAGGAGATCAGCAGGTGTCCGCCCAGCAGCCGCCACCCCAGCAGGAACAGGGGAATGTTCAGGATGATGACCACCGTGCCGATGGGCAGGATGGGGAAGAAGTGGTTGAGGATCTGGCCCACGCCGGTGATGCCGCCGAAGCCGATCTGGTTGGGGTCATAGCACCAGCAGAAGCCCAGGGCGTAGACGGCGGAGGCCAGGGTGATCCATAAATAGGGCAGGAAATAGCGCTTGAAAAGGGAGTTCATAGCATTTCTCCTTCCGGCTCACTCCAGCAAGGTGAGCTGCTGCTCCCCCCGGTCCTCCTCCTTCAGGAGCATACCGGCTACCGGCAGGGAGCGGGCCCGGTATCGGGCGGCGTTGACAATGGTGGTGTCGGCCAGGGGTAGGGCTTTTTCCACCTTCCACTTGGGCTTGAGGGTCATCACGTTGACTCCCTGGGTGGAACGGGTGGTTTTGGGGTTGAGGGCGGCGGTGTGGAACACCAGGCAGCGGCCCTCGGTGGAGATCACCGCCATCTCCATATCCTCGGTCAGGTGGAAGGCGGCGGCCAGGGGGGACTTGTCGGAGTAGGCGCCGGTCAGCTTCTTCCGGCGTGTCTGAGTCTGGTAGGCGGACAGCTCCACCCGGGCCACCTTGCCGTTTTCGAAGAAGAACAGCAGGCTGCCCGAGTAGTCGGAGGTAAGGCAGGCCCACACGAAGCTCTCGCCCGGCTCCATCCCCAGCTTGGTGGGCAGAAAGTCGCCCAGCACGCTGGCCTTGGCGTCGTCGAATTCGCTGAGCCGGGTCTTGTAGCACTGCTGCCTGTCGCTGAACACCAGCAGCTCGTCCCGGTTGCTCCCCTCCCACTGGAGGAAGGGGCCGTCCCCCTCCTTGTACTTCTGCTCGCTGCTCATCCGCAGGGACTGAGGCGTGATCTTCTTGAAATAGCCCTCTTTGGAGCAGAACACATGCACCGGGTAGTCAGGGGTCTCGTCCTCGGCCTCCTCCGCCGCGGCGGTCTGGTAGTCGTAGACGATCTCGGTGCGCCGGGTCACGGCATACTTCTTCTTCACCGCCGCAAGCTCCTGGGTGATGATCTTCTTGATCCGGCCCGGGTTGTTGACGATGTCCTGGAGGTCGGCGATCTCCTCCTCCAGGCCCGCCACCTCCTCAATGCGCTTGAGGATATACTCCTTGTTGATGTTGCGCAGCTTGATGTCGGCCACGTATTCCGCCTGGATCTGGTCGATGCCGAAGCCGATCATCAGGTTGGGCACCACCTCGGCGTCTTCCTCGGTCTCCCGGATGATCTTGATGGCCCGGTCGATGTCCAGCAGGATCTTTTTCAGGCCCTTCAGCAGGTGGAGCTTCTCCTGCTTCTTCTTCATCACATAGTAGGTCCGCCGGCGCACGCCGTCCATCCGCCAGGCGGTCCACTCCTCCAGGATCTCGCCCACGCCCATGACCCGGGGCATGCCGGCGATAAGGATGTTGAAGTTGCAGGAGCAGGCGTCCTGGAGCGTGGTGGAGCGGAACAGCTTGGCCATCAGCTTGTCCGGGTCGGTGCCCCGCTTCAGGTCAATGGTGATCTTCAGACCGTTCAGGTCGGTCTCGTCCCGCATGTCGGCGATCTCCTTGATCTTGCCCGCCTTGATGAGCTCGGCCACCTTGTCCATGATGGCCTCCACCGTGGTGGTGTAGGGGATCTCATACACCTCGATCAGGTTCTCGCTCTTCAGGTACCGCCACTTGGCCCGCACCTGGAAGGAGCCCCGGCCGGTGTTGTAGATCTGCCGCAGAGCGGCCTCGTCGTACAGCAGCTCCCCGCCGGTGGGGAAGTCGGGGGCCTTCAGGTACTCCATCAGGTTGACCTTGGGGTTTTTCAGAAAGGCCGCCGTGGCGTCGCATACCTCCGCCAGGTTGAAGCCGCACAGGTTGGAGGCCATGCCCACGGCGATGCCCTGGTTGGCGCTGACCAGCACGTTGGGGAAGGTGGTGGGCAGCAGGGTGGGCTCCTGCATGGAGCCGTCGTAGTTGTCCACAAAGTCCACCGTGTCCTGGTCGATGTCCCGGAACAGCTCGGCGCAGATGGGATCCAGCCGCACCTCGGTGTACCGGCTGGCGGCCCAGGCCATGTCCCGGGAGTACACCTTGCCAAAATTGCCCTTGGAGTCCACCAGGGGGTGGAGCAGAGCGCCGTAGCCCCGGGAGAGACGCACCATGGTGTCGTAGATGGCGGCGTCGCCGTGGGGGTTCAGCTTCATGGTCTGGCCCACCACGTTGGCGCTCTTGGTGCGGGGCTTGGTGAGCAGGCCCATCTCATACATGGTGTACAGCAGCTTCCGGTGGGAGGGCTTGAACCCGTCGATCTCCGGGATGGCCCGGGAGACGATGACGCTCATGGCGTAGGGCATATAGTTGAGCTCCAGCGTTTCGGTGATGGGCTGCTCCAGCACCTCGGGCCGCAGGCCCATCACGTTGGGGTTGCTGACCTTCTTCGCCCCCTCCTCGGGAGCTTTCTTCTTTGCCAAATTGAATCATTCCTTTATCCGTGCAGGCTGGCCGTTCGGCCTTGTTCAGTGGTTAGGATTATATCATTCCTTTGAAAAAAACGCAATTCATCGGCGTAAAGCGCAAAAAGGACCGGCGGCCTGTGTTATACACAGACCGCCGGTGGGATGATAGGGGGCGGTTACTTCTGCACGGGGATGGTGACGTAAGTGCCGGTGTTGTCCACCGTGAAGCTGGTGACCGTGTCAGGCCAGTAGGTGACCTCCGGGTCCACCGAGTAGAGCACCAGGGCCAGCTGATGGCCGGCCTCCACGGTGTAGTCCATGGGCTGGAGCTCCAGCTGGAAGGTGTAGAACTGGCCGGGCTCCACCACATCCACGTTGTAGATGGAGGTGCGGTTCTGGATGTCCATCCAGCCCCGGGTGATGATCTTGCTGTCGGTCTGGGTCAGGGCAAACTGCTCCAGGTCCTTGGCCGCCAGGCCGCCGCCCTGCCACACCGCGCCGGGCTCCACCGTCTCGGTGGCCACGCCCTCACCGTACTGCTCCAGCATGACGGCCTGCATGCCGCCGTCGGGAGCCAGATCCACCAGCATGGCGCTGAGAATGCCGGTGGGCTGGTCGGCGCTGGCCTTGACGGTGACGGTGGGAGTGCCGCTGATGTGCAGGTCCTGGTCCACATCAAAGGTATACACTGCGCTGGCGCCGGTGGTGCCGGAGATCACGTCATCCTCCCAGGCGTAGGCCATGTCGGAGCAGTACTCGATCCAGCCCTCGTCCACGTCGGCCAGGGAGGTGTCAAAGCTGGTGACGGACAGATCGCTGGTGAAGGCATCCTGACCCTCACCGGCGTCAAAGGTCACGGTATCCTGGCTGTCGCCCCAGCTGTCGTAGCTGGTCCAGGTCAGGTCGGTGTTGCTCTGGATGCGGACGTTGGCCTCGTCCTCCGCCCCGTTGTCCACCCCGTAGAGGTAGTGGGCGTACCAGCGGCCCAGAATGCCGTTGAGGTCCAGACCGTCGATCTGGTCGGGGGTCATGTGGGCGCCCTGGTGGAGCACCAGCTTGACCTCCTGTCCGGCGGACTGGAAGGCGTCGTACATCAGGTCAAACTGCTTGGGCCGCACGTTGAAGTCGTTGAGGCCGTGGATGATGAGGGCGGAGCAGTTCAGGTTCTCCGCGCCGTTGGTGTAGTTGCGCTCGTCCCAGAAGAAGTTGTAGTCGCCGGAGAGGGCGTCCTGATCCTGGATCATCTGGGCCTGATAGGCCTCATAGTCCGCCTGGATAGAGGCATAATCCTCCCCGTCCAGCTGGCGGGACATGCAGTAGTCGGCCAGAATGTTGCAGTCGTCGCCGGGGTAGTACAGGCCGCCCGCCGCGGTGCCCTGGGAGCGATAGTAGTCGTACCAGCTGGCGATGCCCGCCCGGGGCACGATGGTCTTCAGACCCTCCACGCCGGTGGAGGCCACCGCGAAGGCGGTGGAGCCGGCGTAGGACTGGCCGCTCATGGCCACATTGCCGTTGGACCAGTCGGCCTTCACCTCGATGCCGGAGGTCTTGTCGGTGTAGGCCTTCACGCTCTCGTCCCCGGCCAGCCACTGCACCACCGCGGCGAAGGCGGCGGTCTCATCGGCGCTGGCGCAGGTCTCAAAGCCGTCGGAGCCCAGAGTGCCGGGGCCGGCGCAGGACACATAGGCGTAGCCCCGGACCAGCCAGTAGTCATAGGAATCCACGTTCTCGGTGTTTTCCCACACGTCGCCGCCGTCCCCAGCCTTACCGGAGCCGGTGACGGTCTGGGTGGTCAATTTGGCGGGTGCAGTCTCATTGGCGGTCCAGTCCCAGTCGGCTTTGGTGGTGGTGGTGGACTGCTGGGCCTGGGTGAGGTGGGCGTCCACGATGTGGGCGTTCCAGGTGTCCAGGTCATAGGCGTCGGTGCAGCCGGCGGAGTAGGGCCGGGCCTCAAAGATAGTGGCGGCCTTCATGCCCTCGTCGGTGGCGGCGGGGCGCTGGATCAGTACCTGGACCAGGTCGGCCTTGCCGTCGCTGTCGGTGTCCACGGGGGTCTCTACGTACACCACTTCCCGGATGATGGTGTCATAGGGGAAGATGGGCTGGGCCTCACCGTTCACGAACAGGGGCGCGGGAGTCTCAGCCTGGATGGTTTCCCCGTAGCGGGCCGCCAGGGCCGCCATCTCGGTCAGGCTCTCGGCGGTGAGCACTTCGCCGGATGTGAGGGCCAGGCTCTCGGCCAGAGCGCTGTAATCATCGGGCCAGACGCCGATCTGTTTGTCGCTGAGCCCCATCCAGCGCATCAGGGCGGTGGCCGCCTCCAGCGGGGTGGCGGTGCGCTGGGGCTGGAAAGCGCCGCCGCCGCTGCCCTGCATCAGGCCCTTGTCGTGGAGCAGGTTGGCGGCGCCCTGGTAAGGGGCGTCCTCCGCCACGTCGGTGTAGATGCTGGGCTGGGCCTCATAGGCCTCCAGCTCCTGGGTGTAGCCGCACAGCTGTACCAGCTGCTGCGCCAGCTCCCCACGGGTCATGCCCTTGTCGGCGGCGAAAGCGGGGGTGAGCATACTCCCGCAGAGCGCCAGGGCAAGGCCGCAAGAAAGCAATTTCCTCAAGGTAATCCCTCCTGGTTCTGATTTGTATTCTGTCGAATACCATACTGAGTAATTATAGCAAACGACGGCTGTTTTTGCAAGAATATACAGGCCGGGATCTGAGAAGATCCCGGCCTGCAGCCGTTACGAAATATCCGCCAGTTCCAGATACTTGTATCCGTTTTCCGCGATGTGGTCTTTCCGCCCCTGGAGGTTGTCCCCCAGCAGCAGGTCGAATACCCGGGCGGTGTTCTCCACATCCTCGGGCATGACCTTGATGAGCCGCCGTGTGGCCGGATTCATGGTGGTGAGCCACATCATGTCCGGCTCGTTCTCGCCCAGGCCCTTGGAGCGGTTGATGGAGCACTTCTTGCCCGCCAGCTCCCCGCCCACGATCTCGTTCTTCTCGGCGTCGGAGTAGGCGAACCAGGTCTTTTCCTTATAATTGATCTCATACAGGGGAGATTCCGCGATATATACATACCCCCGCTGGATCAGGGTGGGGGTGAGCCGGTAGAGCATGGTGAGGATCAGGGTGCGGATCTGGAAGCCGTCCACGTCGGCATCGGTGCAGATGACGATCTTGTTCCACCGCAGATTCATCAGGTCGAAGGCGGCCATGTCCTTGGCGTGCTTGTCGTGGACCTCCACCCCGCAGCCCAGCACCTTCAGAAGGTCGGTGATGATCTCGCTTTTGAAGATCTTGGCGTAGTCGGCCTTCAGACAGTTGAGGATCTTGCCCCGGACGGGCATGATGCCCTGGAACTCCGCGTCCCGGCTCAGCTTGACGCTGCCCAGAGCGGAATCGCCCTCCACGATGTAGAGCTCCCGGCGGGTGGTGTCCTTGGTGCGGCAGTCCACGAACTTCTGCACCCGGTTGGAGATGTCCATGGTGCCGGTGAGCTTCTTCTTGATGTTCAGCCGGGTGCGCTCGGCGTTCTCCCGGGAGCGCTTGTTGATGAGCACCTGCTCCCCGATCTTCCCCGCGTCAAAGGGGTTCTCAATGAAGTAGACCTCCAGTTGGGAGCGCAGGAATTCCGTCATGGCCTCCTGGACGAACTTGTTGGTGATGGCCTTCTTGGTCTGATTCTCGTAGGAGGTCTGGGTGGAGAAGTTGTTGCTCACCAGCACCAGGCAGTCCTCCACGTCGGCCCAGGTGATCTTGCTCTCATTCTTTTGGTACTTGCCCTGGGACTTCAGCCAGGCGTCGATGCCCCCCACAAAGGCGGACTTCACCGCCTTCTCCGGGGAGCCGCCGTGCTCCAGCCAGGAGGAGTTGTGGTAGTGCTCGATGACCTGCACCGTGTTGGAGAAGCAGAAGGATACGGACAGCTTCACCTTATATTCATCCTTGTCCGCCCGGTCCCGGCCCCGCCGCTCGGTCTGCCAGAACACCGGCTGGGTCAGGGGATTGTCCCCCGCCAGCTCCTTTACGTAGTCCACAATGCCGTTTTCATATTTGAAGTCGGTGGTTTCGAATCTGCCCCCCACCTGGTTGCGGAACCGGAAGGTGACCCCGGCGTTGACCACCGCCTGCCGTTTGAGCACGTCCAGGTAGTAGTCCACCGGGATATCGATGTCGGTGAATACGTCCAGGTCGGGGAGCCAACGGAACTTGGAGCCGGTCTTCTTGCCGGAGTACGGCTCCTTCTTCAGGCCGCCCACGTTCTCGCCCTTCTCAAAGTGAAGGGTGTACTCAAACCCGTCCCGGTGGATCACCGCGTCGAAATAGGAGCTGGCGTACTGGGTGGCACAGGAGCCCAGGCCGTTGAGGCCCAGGGAGTACTCGTAGTTGTCGCCGGAGTTGTTGTTGTACTTGCCGCCGGCGTACAGCTCGCAGAACACCAGCTCCCAGTTGTACTTCTGCTCCTTTTCGTTCCAGTCCACCGGGCAGCCCCGGCCGAAGTCCTCTACCTCGATGGACTTGTCCTCATAGCGGGTGACCGTGATCAGATTGCCGTGGCCCTCTCTGGCCTCGTCGATGGCGTTGGACAGAATCTCAAAGACCGCGTGCTCGCAGCCCTCCAGCCCGTCGGAGCCGAAGATGACTGCCGGGCGCTTGCGTACCCGGTCCGCCCCCTTCAGGGAGGAGATGGAGTCGTTTCCGTAACCTTTTTGGGAAGTCGTTTTAGCCATGGGCGCCTTTTCTCACCTTTCCGAAACCAATCTGTTGCATCATTTTATCATATCCTATTTTTCCCCGCCCTGTCAAGGAAACAACATGGGCGCGGTGTTTGTCACACCGCGCCCATGGGTTGGAGAGGAAGTGTGTTCCGTTTTTCCCTTCTCCTTTCGCCTTTCGCCAGAGGGTGAGCTCACCCGGCACCGGCTTAAAAGGAGATGCGGAAGGCGGAACTCTTGCCTGTCCGAGCCTAGTATGTGCCGCCCGGGAGGGAATATGTCAGGAAAAAACCGGAATAAAGCCTGTCATATTTGTCCAGACTAGGCGTAGAATAACACCAGAACGGGAGGGAGGGACACACCATGACGGAAACAGCGCGGCCCTTTATTCTGCGCCGGCGGCGGGAGGATCCCCGGGCGGAGGACCGGCAGGCCCTGGCGGAGGGACTGGCCCAGACCAGCCGCCTGATCGCCCAGGCCTATCAGGGCTTCAACGCCGTCCGGGACCCGGACCTGATCGAATCCTACGTGTATGAGATCAATTCCCTCCAGTCCCGGTACTCCTATCTGCTGCGCCGGATGAAGGAGCTGGAGGGGATGGCGGAGACGTAAGAGAACGGGGGGACCCGCTGCCAAGGGACTGGCACAGCCGGAGGAGGTGGCGGAATGGATTGGTTTCTGGACGCTCTGCCCTGGATCGTGGGCGGGCTGATCCTGGCTCTGGCCCTGGCGGCCCTGCGGCGGCCGCTGAACGCCCTGATGCGCCTGGCCCTGCGGACGGGGGCGGGGCTGGGGGTGCTCTACCTGCTGAGCCTGGTGGGGGGCTCCATCGGACTGCGCCTGGGGGTGAACCTGGCCAACGCCCTGGTGCTGGGACTGCTTGGGGTGCCGGGCTTCGGACTGTTGGTCATGATGAACTGGGCGCTTGCCCTCTGAAGGGGCCGCAATCTGCTGACGGGAGGGGAAACCCTCCCGTTTTTTGCAAAAAATCTTAAATTTCTTTCAGGTTTTTTATTGTTCACAAAATTTTAAAATCCATGTCGTACAATAACAATAATTTCAGTGTAGATAGGATGTGGATTCCGTGAAAAAGAGATGGACCGCGCTGGCCTGTACCCTCTGCCTGTGCACGGCCCTTGCCTTGCCCGCTTCAGCCGCGGGCAGCTTTGTGGACGTTCCCGACGGGGCCTGGTATGCCCCCCAGGTGTATGAGGCCGCGGAAAAGGGATATATGACGGGAGTGGATTCCACCCACTTCGCCCCCCTGAGCAATGTGACCCGGGCCACGGTGGTCACGGTGCTGTGGCGGATGGAGGGCAGCCCTGCCCCCGCCGCCTCTGCCGGCTTCTCCGATGTGGCCGCCGACGCCTGGTACGCCAAGGCCATCGCCTGGGCCAAGGAGAAGGGGATCGCCGACGGCAATGGGAAGGGCGGCTTTGACCCGGACAAGAACGTCACCCGGCAGGAACTGGCGGTGTTGCTCACCCGCTACGATCAATATAAAGGTGTGGCGCTGGCCGAGGGTGCCCTGAACCTGTTTTATGACGCCAATCAGATCAGTGCCTGGGCCAAGGAAGGCGTGCAGCATGCGGTGGGCATGGGATGGCTGGAGGGGAGCGGGGGCAAGATCAATCCCAACGGCCTGGCTTCCCGGGCCCAGCTGGCGGTGCTTCTGGACCGGATGGTTACCCCCGCCAAGGGCTGAGTCTCTTTTCGGCGGAAGGATATAGAAAGGAGCCCAAAGGGAAACATGGAACAGCCTGATGTCTTTATGTCGTATCTGCGCCTGACGCAGCATATGTCGCAGCAATTCCGCAGCCATTTCGGCCGCCTGAACCTGACCTTCCCCCAAGCGCTGGTGCTCACCGTGCTGGGGGAGGGGGACCCCATCCCCATCAGCACCCTGGCTGAGCGGACGGGGAGCGCAAACAGCACCGTGTCCGGCATCGTGGACCGGCTGGAGAAGCTGGGGCTGGCCAAGCGGCAGCGCAGCGAGCTGGACCGGCGGGTGATCTACGTGTGCGCCACCGAGAAGTATGCCGCCCTGCGGGACAAGGCGTCCACCGATGTGGGCGGATACTTTGATTCCCTGCTTCGCGCCATGCCGGAGGAGGACCGGACACTGATCGCCACCGCCCTGCAAAAGCTGGACGAGGCCCTGATTCAGTCGGGAGAGGGAGAGCGCTGAGCCCGGACTGGGCGCGATAAGCAAGAAGAGAGAGGCGTAGTACAAGTGAGACGGGATGGATATGACGCGTACCACGGCCGGAACCGGTTCGGTACGTTTTTAAAGGTACTCATCATCGTGCTGATCATCCTGCTGGCAGCGGCGGTGGCGGCACTGCTTTTCCTGGAGCCCTATATCGTGTATTCCTCTGACGGTGTGCGGCTGGAGCTGCCCTTCTTCCAGGAGAAGGAGGACCCGGAGCCCGACACCTCCGCCCCGGCGGTGGTGGTGAGTACGCCGGCGGCCACGCAGACCCCTGAGCCGGAGCCTGACTTCCGGGGTATCATGCTGGACCGCACCGCCCTGTATGACGGTACCGCCCAGACCCAGGTCCAGCAGGCAGGCGCTACCGCCGCCATTTTTGACATGAAGGCGGACGACGGCACCCTGGGCTATATTTCTCAGCAGACCCTGGCCCAGGAGACCCAGGTCTCCGCCTCCGACCCGGCCATCAACGCCGCCATCCAGCTGCTCAACAGCGGGGACCTGTACACCGTGGCCCGGGTGTCCTGCTTCCGGGACAACACGGTGCCCCGGGAACACGGGGATATCTCCATCCCCAAGAGCAGCGGCAACTGGCGGGACGGGGACGACTACCGCTGGCTCAGCCCCGCCAGCGCCGAAGCCCGCGCCTATGTGGTGGGCATCTGCCAGGAACTGGCCGGCCTGGGCTTTGACGAGATCCTGCTGGACAACTGCGGCTTCCCCACCCAGGGAAAGCTGGAGAATATCCGCACCAGCGACAACTATGACCCCGATAACCTGACCGGCCCTCTGGAGACCTTCTTCCAGGAGCTGGACGCCGCCCTGGCCGACTACCCGGACGTGACGGTGTCGGTGGTGAGCAGCCAGAGCGTGCTCTCCGGCCAGAGCGACAGCAGCGGCCAGACCCTTGCCCTGCTGGAGGGGCAGGCCGACCGGGTGCTGGCGGTCCAGGAGGGGGAGGAGCCCCTGCCTGCCCTGGACGGCGTGCCGGTGACCCCCATCCTGACCCAGGCGGGGGACCCCGGGGAAACCCAGTGGGCGGTCCTGTCCGCGGCAAAATAACCTGCAAGTGAAAACGCCCGTCCCTCAGGACGGGCGTTTTGTGTACAAAGCAGTCGAAAAAATGTTTTTTTGGGATAAATAAATATTTTGTATTTAAAATGAGGAAAATGAGGCTGGATGTACAGGTAAACTTGCATAAAAAAGTAGAACAGGCAGTTTAAAAGAGCTAGTTAAAAAACTAAACTCATAATTTTAAACTTGCAATCAACGCACATTTGAAGTATGATGCAGATATCATCGGAAGTTTATTCCTGTGGGATAACCAGATGCGGAAAGGCGGTGAAAGCATGTCTCTGGAAGCGATCAAGCAGGTGACGGAAGCCGAGCAGGCCAACAAGGCCCGCAAGGCGGAAGCTCAGGCGGAGGCCAAGCGCATGGTGGCGGAGGCCGAGCGGGCGGGCAAGGCCCATCTGGCGGAGGCCAAGGCCCAGGCGGACGCCCAGGTGCGGGGTTTCATGCAGCAGGCGGAAGCGAAAGCGGCCGAGCACGCGGCGGAGGTAATGGTGCAGACGAAACAGTCCTGCGACAGCCTGCGGGCTAAGGCGGAAGGCCGCCTGGCGGATGCCGCTGAGAGCATCGTGAGAAGGGTAGTGAAGAACTGATGTCCATTGTGAAAATGAAGCGGCTGCGGCTCATCGGCATGCAGGATCAAAGGCCGGATATGCTGCGGCTGCTTCAGCATTTGGGCTGTGTAGAGATCGACGAGCCCGGGGACCGATCGGGGGATCCGGACTGGGCGGCTCTGACGCGGCCGGACACCGGGGCGCTGAACCGGGCCAGGGATGCCCGGACCAGTGTGGAGAATGCCCTTAAGACCCTGAAAAAATACGGGCCCAAGCAGAAGGGCGGGCTCCTGACACCCCGGCCGGTGATCACGGAGGCGGAGCTGTTTGACGACGGAGCCTACCAGGCGGCCCTGGCGGATGCCGGACACCTGGTGGAGCTGGAGCGTCAGATCTCCTCCCTGTACGCCGAGCAGAACAAATTGAAGACCCAAAAGCTGGCGCTGGCTCCCTGGCTGGCGCTGGATATCCCTCTGGAGACGGCCTCCACGGCGGAGGTGGCGGTGCAGTTCGGCACCGTGGCCGCCGCCACGGATCTGGACGCCCTGGAGGGCGCGCTGAAGGCCGTCACCGACCTGTATGAGCTGATGCGCTCCGGTGAGGACCGGGAGCTGAAGTATCTGGTGTTCCTCTGCCACCGCAGCGTGGAGGAGGGGTGCCAGGAGGTCCTGAAGGAGTACGGCTTCTCCCGCTCCGCCCTGCGGGGCTGGACGGGGACCGCGGCGGAGAACGACAGACAGCTGGACGGCCAGCTGGCCGCCGCCGCCAAGCAGCTGGAGAACACCATCGCGGAGGTGGCCTCCTACGCCCCCAAGACAAAGGCGCTGGAGCAGGCCCTGGACCGGGCGGATCAGGAGATCGCCCGGGAGGAGGCCCGCTGCCGGCTGCTGGACAGCAGCACCGCCTTCTTCCTGGAGGGCTGGGTGCCCGTTCCCGACGAGGGAAAGCTGGCGGAGGAGCTGTCCCGCTTCGTCTGCTGCTGGGAGACCCAGGACCCGGAGCCGGAGGACTACCCGGTGGTGCCGGTGAAGCTGAAGAACAACAAGTTCACCGAGCCTCTCACCACCATCACCGAGATGTACTCCCTGCCCGCCTATAACGGGGTGGACCCCAACGGGCTGATGGCCCCCTTCTATATCTTCTTCTTCGGCTTCATGTTCGCCGATCTGGGCTACGGCCTGATCCTGGCCGGTGTGTGTGCCTTTATCAACCACAAGGTACACCCCAAGGGAGGCTTCGGACAGCTGATCCGGCTGATGATCATGTGCGGCATTTCCTCCGCGGTGATCGGCCTGCTCACCGGCGGCTTCTTCTCCGACTTCCTGGTGCGGTTCACCGATATGCTGGGCCTGCCCCAGCCCGCCATCCCCTTCCTCTCCGTGCCGGAGGGCAGCAACCTGCCCCGTCCGCTGCTGGACGTGATGAACGAGCCCATGACGGTGCTGGTGTTCTCCCTGGTGATCGGCCTGATCCAGATCGTGGTAGGCATGGCGGTGAAGTTCTGGATGCTCTGCCGGGACGGCCAGGTGGTGGACGCCATCCTGGATATCGCAACCTGGTGGGTCATCTTCGTGGGCATCGGCCTGTTCGCCCTGGGCGTGGGCAATATCGCCGGCTATCCGGTGGTGCTCATTATCGGCTGCCTGATGCTGCTGGGCCAGGGCCGCAGCGCCAAGGGCTTCGGCAAGGTGACCGCCATCATCGGCGCGGTGTACAACGGTGTGACGGGCTATTTCGGAGACATCCTCTCCTACTCCCGTCTGATGGTCATGATGCTGGCCGGCTCCGTTATCGGCCAGGTGTTCAACATCCTGGGCGCCATGCCCGGCGGCGGCCTGCCTCCGGCCATCGGCATCCCCATCTTCTTCCTCATCTTCATCATCGGTCACGCCTTCAACATCGGCCTGAACGTGATCGGCACCTACGTGCACACCTCCCGCCTGCAATACCTGGAATTCTTCAAGCAGTTCTATCAAGAGGGCGGACGCCCCTGGCGGCCCCTGAACATTGCGACAAAATATGTCGACATTAAGGAGGAACAGTAACATGACATTCGGTGAATTTCTGATCAGCAACGCCGGCCCCTTCTTTGGCTTCCTGGGCGCCGCTCTGGCCGCAGGCCTGGCCTGCGTAGGTTCCGCAAAAGGTACCGGCATCGCCGGTGAGGCCGGCGCCGGCCTGCTGGCTGAGGACCCCTCTCAGTTCTCCAAGTGCATGATCCTGCAGGTTATCCCCGGCACCCAGGGCCTGTACGGTCTGGTTATCGGCTTCCTGGCCCTGATGAAGATGGGCCTGTTTGACGGCACCGTGGGCGAGCTGACCATCGCCAACGGCCTGCTGGTCCTGGCCGCCTGCCTGCCCATGGCCCTCGGCGGTCTGCTCTCCGGTATCGCGCAGGGCCGCGTGGCCGCCGCCTCCGTCAACATCGTGGCCAAGAACCCCAACGACTGGTCCAAGGGCATGGTGCTGTGTATCATCGTGGAGTTCTACGCCATCCTGTCCCTGCTGATCTCCTTCCTGATGATCATGTTCGGCTTCTAAGCTGAGAGGTAGACTATGGACGGAATTGAAAAAATCACCGGACGCATCGCCGAGGACGCGGGGCGGGAGATCGACAGCCTGCTGGCTGACGCCCGCCGCCAGGCCGACGAGATCACCGCCCGGTATGAGGCACAGGCCCGGCGTGAGAGTGAGGACATCATCTCCCGGGGCAAGCGCAACGCCGACGAGCGGGTGGAGCGGCTGGCCAGCGTGGCCCAGCTGGACGCCCGCAAGCTGGAACTGGCCGCCAAGCAGGAGATGCTGGCCCGCGCCTACGATCTGGCTCTGGAGCAGCTGCTGAACCTGCCGGAAAAGGAGTACGTGGCCCTGCTGGCCGACCTGGCGGTGAAGGCCTCCTCCACCGGCCGGGAGGCGGTCATCTTCTCCCAGAAGGACCGCACCCGCTACGGCAAGGCGGTGGTCACCCAGGCCAACGAGCGGCTGGGCGACGGACACCTGACCCTGTCCGAGCAGACCCGGCCCATCAAAGGGGGCCTCATCCTCAGCGACGGGGACGTGGAGGTCAACTGTACCTTTGAGACCCTGGTACGCCTCCAGCGGGGCGAGATGGACCGGGAGGTCGCCAAGGTGCTCTTTGACTGATGCGCTCCTTACAAGTAAGGAGGCAATGGTTTGACTAAGATCAAAGATACGGATTATCTTACCATATCCGCCCGCATACGGGCCATGGAAACCCACCTGCTGACCCGGGAGCGGATGGAGCGGATGCTGGAGGCCCGCACCGACGAGGAGGCCGCCAAGGTTCTGGTGGAGTGCGGCTATGAGGAGCTGCCCGCCCTGACCCACGCCGGTCTGGATGAGCTGCTCTCCGCCGCCCGGGCCGACCTCTACAAGCAGCTGAAGGGCTCTGTGCCCGACAGGCGGCTGGTGGAGGTATTCCAGATGAAATACGACTACCACAACGCCAAGACCCTCATCAAGGCGGCTGCCGTAGGCGCCGACGCCGACCGGCTGCTGATGGAGGGGGGACGCTGGAGCGCGGCCCAGATCAAGGACGCCTTCCAGCGGGACAGCCTGCGGGACTTCACCGATCCCTTCCGGCAGGCCGTGACCCAGGCGCGGGAGCTGCTCAACGGCGGGGGAGACCCCCAGCTGGCCGACTTCGTGCTGGACCGGGCCTATTTTGAGGAGATGCGTTCGGCGGCCGAGGCCACCGGCAGCGCCTTCCTCCAGGGCTATGTACGCCTGCTCATTGACGAGACCAACCTGCGCTCCGCGGTGCGCTCGGCCCGGATGGGCAAGGGGAGCGACTTCCTGAGCCAGGTGCTGCTGCCCGGCGGCAATGTGGAGGTACACACCCTCACCTCCGGCAAGGGCGCGGATCTGTCCGCCGTATTCCGGGCGGGGCCGCTGAGCGCGGCCGCCGAGGCCGGTACGGCCCTCACCGCCCCCGGCAGCGGGGAGCTGACCGCCTTTGAGCGGTTGTGCGACGACGCGGTGATGAACTATCTGGCCCAGGCCCGCCGCATCCCCTTCGGGGAGCAGGCGGTGGTGGGCTACCTGTACGCCAGGGAGAGCGAGTTCACCGCCATCCGCACCATTCTGTCCGGCCGCATGGCGGGTCTGGACGCGGATACCATCCGGGAAAGGCTGCGTGAAGCCTATGTCTAAGTACAGAATCGCAGTGCTGGGAGACAAGGACAGCGTCCTGGGCTTCAAGGCCCTGGGCCTGGACGTGTTCCCCGCCGAGAACGTGGAGGAGGCCAAGCATACCCTCCACGAGCTGGCCAAGGAAAACTACGCGGTGATCTACCTCACCGAGCAGTACGCCGCCGGCATGGGGCCGGAGATCGCCCGGTACAAGGACGAGCTCACCCCGGCCATCATCCTCATCCCCGGCAAGGACGGTTCTCTGGGCATCGGCATGGCCAATGTGAAGAGTGCCGTGGAGCGCGCCGTGGGCGCGGATATCCTGTAAGGGAAATTCAAATTCAAACCTGAAAGAAGGTTAGAGTGTTTTGAGCGGAAAAATCGTCAAAGTCTCCGGCCCGCTGGTGGTTGCCACCGGACTGACCGACGCCAACATGGCCGACGTGGTCCGGGTGGGCGAGCAGCGCCTGATCGGTGAGATCCTCACCATGAACGGTGACGCCGCCTCCATCCAGGTGTACGAGGAGACCTCCGGCCTGGGTCCCGGCGCGGTGGTGGAGACCACCGGCGCCCCCCTGTCCGTGGAGCTGGGCCCCGGCATTATTGAGAATATCTACGACGGTATCCAGCGGCCCCTGGAAGAGATCATGAAGAAGACCGGGGGCAACAACCTGCCCCGCGGCGTGCAGGTCCCTGCCCTGGACCGGGAGAAGAAGTGGGAGTTCAACGCCGTTGCCAAGCCCGGCGACAAGGTGGCCGGCGGCGACGTGATCGGCACCGTCCAGGAGACCAGCGTGGTGCTCCACAAGATCATGATCCCCCCCACCATGAGCGGCACCGTCGAATCCATCCAGTCCGGCTCCTTCACCGTGCTGGACACCGTGGCCGTCCTGGTGGACGACAAGGGGGAGAAGCATGAGCTGACCATGGTGCAGAAGTGGCCCGTCCGTGTGGGCCGCCCCTACAAGCACAAGTATCCTCCCAAAAAGCCTCTGCTGTCCGGCCAGCGGATCGTGGACGCCATGTTCCCCGTGGCCAAGGGCGGCACCGCCGCCATCCCCGGCCCCTTCGGTTCCGGCAAGACCGTCATGCAGCACCAGCTGGCCAAGTGGTCCGACGTGGATATCGTGGTCTACATCGGCTGCGGCGAGCGCGGCAACGAGATGACCGACGTGCTGCGGGAGTTCCCCGAGCTGGTGGACCCCCGTACCGGCGAATCCCTGATGAAGCGGACGGTGCTGATCGCCAACACCTCCGACATGCCCGTGGCCGCCCGTGAGGCGTCCATCTACACCGGCATCACCATCGCCGAGTACTTCCGCGACATGGGCTACGACGTGGCCGTCATCGCCGACTCCACCTCCCGCTGGGCCGAGGCCCTGCGTGAGATGTCCGGCCGTCTGGAAGAGATGCCCGGCGAGGAAGGCTACCCCGCCTACCTGTCCTCCCGTCTGGCCCAGTTCTACGAGCGGGCCGGCATGGTGGAGTGCATCTGCTCCGAAGGCGACCGCCGGGGCTCCCTGACCGCCGTAGGCGCCGTATCGCCTCCCGGCGGCGACCTGTCCGAGCCCGTCTCCCAGGCCACCATGCGGATCGTCAAGGTGTTCTGGGCCCTGGACGCCTCCCTGGCCTACCGCCGTCACTTCCCCGCCATCAACTGGCTGAACTCCTACTCCCTGTACCTGGACTCCCTGAAGCCCTGGTATGACGAGAACCTGGGTCCCCAGTTCATGGCCAACCGGGATAAGTCCATGGCCATCCTCCAGGAGGAGGCCAGCCTGAACGAGATCGTGCAGCTGGTCGGTAAGGATTCCCTGTCCGCCGGCGACCAGCTCACCCTGGAGACCGCCAAGATGCTGCGCGAGGACTTCCTGCAGCAGAACGGCTTCATGGAGGTGGACTGGTACTCCAGCTACGAGCGCCAGGACAAGATGCTCCAGATGATTCTGGACTACGACAAGCTGTGCCGGGCCGCCATCGAGAAGGGCGCACCGGTGTCCGAGCTGTTTGTCATCCCCTTCCGGGAGAAGATGGGCCGCGCCAAGAGCGTGCCCGACGACCAGTTCAAGACGGTCTACGCCGACATGGCCCGGGAGATGGAGGAAGAGATCGAGGCCATTGCGGCCAAGGGAGGTGCTGAGGAATGATCCGTGAATATCGTACGATTCAGGAGATCAATGGCCCCCTGATGGTGGTGCGCAAGGTCCAGGACGTGACCTACGACGAGCTGGCCGAGATCGAGCTGCCCGACGGCTCCGTCCGCCGCTGCAAGGTGCTGGAGGTCAACGGCGACAACGCCGTGGTCCAGCTCTTCGAATCCTCCGCCGGCATCAACCTGGCCCAGTCCAAGATCCGCTTTCTGGGTCACCCCCTCCAGCTGGCCGTGTCCGGCGACATGCTGGGCCGGGTGTTCAACGGCATGGGCCGTCCCATCGACGGCGGCCCCGAGATCATGGCCGAGGAGTACCGCGACATCAACGGTCTGCCCATGAATCCCGCCGCCCGTGACTACCCCAACGAGTTCATTCAGACCGGCATCTCCTCCATCGACGGACTGAACACCCTGGTCCGCGGTCAGAAGCTGCCCATCTTCTCCGGCTCCGGTCTGCCCCACGCCGCCCTGGCCGCCCAGATCGCCCGTCAGGCCAAGGTGCTGGGCGACGACGCCGCCAACTTCGCCGTGGTGTTCGCCGCCATCGGCATCACCTTCGAGGAGTCCGACTTCTTCGTGCAGGAGTTCCGCCGCACCGGCGCCATTGACCGTACCGTGCTGTTCACCAACCTGGCCAACGACCCCGCCGTCGAGCGTATCGCCACCCCCCGTATGGCCCTCACCGCCGCCGAGTACCTGGCCTTTGAGAAGGGCATGCACGTGCTGGTCATCCTGACCGACATCACCAACTACGCCGAGGCTTTGCGTGAGGTGTCCGCGGCCAAGAAGGAAGTGCCTGGCCGCCGCGGCTACCCCGGCTACCTGTACACCGACCTGGCCACCATGTACGAGCGTGCCGGCCGTCAGCTGGGCAAGAGCGGCTCCATCACCATGATCCCCATCCTGACCATGCCCGAGGACGACAAGACCCACCCCATTCCCGACCTGACCGGCTATATCACCGAGGGCCAGATCATCCTGTCCCGGGAGCTGTACCGCAAGGGCGTGAATCCCCCGGTGGACGTGCTGCCCTCCCTGTCCCGTCTGAAGGATAAGGGCGTTGGCGTGGGCAAGACCCGTGAGGACCACGCGGGCACCATGAACCAGCTGTTCGCCGCCTACTCCACCGGTAAGGAGAACAAGGAGCTGATGAGCATCCTGGGCGAGGCCGCCCTGTCTCCCACCGACCTGCAGTACGCCAAATTCGCTGACGAGTTTGAGAAGCGCTATGTCTCCCAGGGCGTGGACGAGAACCGTTCCGTCATCGAGACCCTGGACCTGGGCTGGGAGCTGCTGAGCCTGCTGCCCAAGGCGGAGCTGAAGCGGATCAAGCCGGAGTATATCGAGAAATACCTCCCGAAAAAGGAGGGATAAGGTATGCCCGCCATTAACGTGAACCCCACCCGGCAGGAGCTGACCCGGCTGAAGGGCCGGCTGAAGACCTCCCTCCGGGGCCACAAGCTGCTGAAGGATAAGCGGGATGAGCTGATGAAGCAGTTCATGGACGTGGTGCGGGAGAACCGGGCTCTGCGGAAGAAGGTGGAGGATGGGCTGATGAAGGCCCACGGCTCCTTCACCGTGGCCTCCGCCCTCATGTCCAGCGAGATGCTGGAGCAGTCCCTCATGTATCCCAAGCAGAGCGTGGAGCTGGACATGACGTTCCAGAACATCATGAGCGTCAACGTGCCCATCTACCACTTCAAGACCAAGAGCGACGACGCCGGGGAGATCTATCCCTACGGCTTCGCCGCCACCTCCGGCGAGCTGGACGGCGCCGTGGACGCCCTGTCCGGCGTGTTCCAGGATATGCTGAAGCTGGCCGAGATCGAAAAGACCTCCCAGCTGCTGGCGGAGGAGATCGAAAAGACCCGCCGCCGGGTCAACGCCCTGGAGTACGTGAAGATCCCCCAGATGGAGGAGGCCATCAAGTATATCTCCATGAAGCTGGACGAGAACGAGCGGTCCAACACCATCCGCCTGATGAAGGTGAAGGATATGCTCCTCAAGGAGTCCATCGAGGAGAAGCGGGCGGCCGACGCCAGAGCGGTGGAAGCCTTCGGCGGCCACCTGGAGGACCCGGAGGGCGTATAACCCTCCGCCGGAAGAAACAAGCAAAAAGCTCCTGCCTGGAACTTTTCCGGGCAGGAGCTTTTTTGACAGGAAGGGGATTCTGCGGTATAATCACAGCCTATCTTCCCCTGACAGGAGACCCATCATGCAAGTAAAAGCGACCCATTCCAAGATGATCAAGACCGGCCTGTGGCAGGCCGCCTTCCTGCTGCTGACCCCTCTGACCGCCGCCTGGCTCATGCAGTTCACCTACGGGGCTCTGCCCTGGAGCATGGGCCCGGGTCCGGCCCTGGCCAATGCCCTGTGTATCGCCCTGCTGTTCTGGCCCCTGTGCGCGCTGACGGGGCGGATCGCCCCCTGCTGCATCGGCGTCCATATTGCCGCCGGGGCCTGGGGCGCGGCCAACTATTTCGTCAATTCCTTCCGGGGCACCCCCATCCTGCCCTGGGACCTGACCGCCCTGCGTACCGCCGCCGACGTGGCGGGGAACTACCGCTTCATCCCCACCTGGCAGATGGCGGCGGCCATCATCCTGATGGTGGCCCTGATTGTGTTCCTCCACAAGGAGGAACACAAGGCCCCTCTGCGGCTGACCGGGAAGCGGTGGCCCCTGCGGCTGGTGTGCCTGGGGGCGGGGCTGGTCTGCCTGACGTTCCTCTTTCCCACCCAGCGGCTGGAGCGCTTTTCGGTGGAGACCGACGTGTGGGACCCGGCAGGCTCCTACCGGACCGGCGGCTGCCTGGCGGCTTTCCTGCGCAACACCGAATTCCTGGAGGTGGAGGAGCCGGAGGACCCCTCAGGGGCCCATGTGGCGCAGATCATGGCGGACGTAGAGGCGCCGGAGCCGGCGGAGGTGTCGGTGGAGCGGCCCAATATCGTGGCCATCATGAACGAATCCTGGGCCGATTTTGAGTACTACGGCAACCTCTCCCTCAGCGAGAGCGTCACCGATTACATCTCCTCCCTGGACAACGCGGTGTACGGCCACGCCTATACGTCGGTGTTCGGCGCGGGCACCAGCGCCAGCGAGTTCGAATTTCTCACCGGCAACTCCATGGCCTTCCTGCCGTCGGGCAGCATCCCCTACCAGCAGTACGTGCTGGGACCCACAGCCTCCCTGGCCTCCAGGCTGAAGGCGGAGGGCTATGACACCCTGGCCTTCCACCCCGGCGAGTGCACCTCCTGGCAGCGGGACCGGGCCTATCCCAACCTGGGCTTTGACAGCTACAAGTGCGGCGAGGATATGGACGTGCCCCAGAGCTTTGAGCACGGGTATGTCAGCGACCAGTCCGACTTTGAGCAGGTGATCTGGGAATTTGAGCACCGGCAGGGGGATGCGCCCCTGTTCCTCTTCAACGTCACCATTCAGAACCACGGCGGCTACACCGCGGCGGACTATCCCGCCCAGGTCACCCTCACCGACGTGCCGGGCCTGTATCCCATGGCGGAGCAGTACCTGACCCTGGCCAACAAGACCGACCAGGCTTTCCGCACCCTGGTGGAGTACTTTGCGCAGCAGGAGGAGCCCACCATCATCGTCATGTTCGGAGACCACCAGCCCTCTCTGGAGCAGGCTTTCCTGGACAAGGCCTACGGCGTTCCCCAGGAGCAGATGAGCATGGGGCAGTACATGGAGAAGTATTTTGTCCCCTTTGTCATCTGGGCCAACTACCCGCTGCCGGAGGAGGGGCCGGAGATAACCAGCCTCAATTTCCTGGGCCAGTACCTGCTGCGGTACGCGGGCATCGGGAGCACGGCTTACGGAGATTTTTTGTGGCAGCTTCAGGAGCAGCTGCCTGCCCTCACCTTTGTGGGCTATCTGGATCAAAGCGGACACGCATACAGCCACCTGGAGAACAACGACTACACCCCGCTGATCCAGGACTATCAGTGTGTGCAGTACAACAACCTGTTCGGCCGCGATGAGCGGCAGGCGGAGCTGTTCGACATGCCCATCACGCAGAAAAAAGGAGACCTGCCATAGGCAGATCTCCTTTTTGCGTCTTACAGCAGGATCACCCCGGCGTCCTGGCAGGCCCGGATGGTCTGCTCGTCCCACACGGAAGCCTGTACCTCGCCGATGTGGGCCTTGCCCAGCAGCAGCATGCACAGCCGGGACTGGCCGATGCCGCCGCCGATGGTCAGGGGCAGCTTGCCCTCCAGCAGCATCTTGTGGAAGGGCAGCTCCCGCCGGTTGTCACAGCCGGCGATGGTGAGCTGCCGGTCCATGGCCGCCGGGTCCACCCGGATGCCCATGGAGGACACCTCAAAGGCCCGGCCCAGCACCGGGTTCCACACCAGAATGTCCCCGTTCAAAGTCCAGTCGTCGTAGTCGGGCGCCCGGCCGTCGTGGGGCTTGCCGGACTTCAGGGCGCCGCCGATGCCCATGAGGAAGGTGGTGGGATGGTCCTTGACCCAGGCGTCCTCCCGCTCCTTGGGGCTCAGCTCCGGCCAGCGGTCCTCCAGCTCCTGGGTAGTGACGAAGGACACCTCGGTGTCCAGGGGGGGCAGGGCGGTGAGCTGGGGGAACACCGAGCGCAGGGTGGACTGGGTCTCCGCCATGGCCTTGACGATGGTGCGCACCGTGTCCTTCAGATAGGCCTCGTTCCGGTCCCGGGGAGCGATGACCTTCTCCCAGTCCCACTGGTCCACATAGACCGAGTGGAGGTTGTCCAGCTCCTCATCCCGGCGGATGGCGTTCATGTCGGTGTACAGGCCCTCACCCACCGAGAACTGGTAGCGGTACAGGGCCATCCGCTTCCACTTGGCCAGGGAGTGGACCACCTGAGCCTCCCGCCCGGCGTCGGGGATATCGAAGGATACCGGCCGCTCCACTCCGTTCAGGTCGTCGTTCAGACCGGTGGAGGCCTCCACGAACAGGGGAGCGGACACCCGGCGCAGATGGAGGGCGCCCCCCAGGGTATCCTCAAACAGACGCTTCAGCAGGCCGATGGCCTTCTGCGTATCATATAAGTTCAGACAGGGGGCATACCCCTGGGGAATCACGGTTTGCAGCATAAAAACGCTCCTTCTTTCTTGATGACTTCAATGTATCACATTATACAGGAAAAGCAGGCCGGCGGCAAGGGGCACCTGCAAAAGGGCATACAGGAATTTCCATAATAAATATTTATTGAAGGATAAAATATCATCATTTTACATGATGAAAAAAGAGGGGTATACTGGCTCCGACAAATGTAAATGTTGGAAGGAGCAATTGCAATGAAGCAATGGAGCGAGAGAAGTCTGGGCCTGCTGCTGTGCCTGGCGGTGGCCATCCCCTGCTGGCTGCTGGGCAAGGCGGTCCCTGTGGTAGGCGGGCCGGTGTTCGCCATTCTGGCGGGCATGGTGATCGCCCTGTTTTATCGGGAGAAAAAGCGGACCCAGGCGGGGATCGCCTACACCTCCAAGTACATCCTGCAGCTGGCTGTGGTGCTGCTGGGCTTCGGCATGAACCTGTCGGAGGTGGCCCGGGTGGGGCTGACCTCTCTGCCTATCATCGTCTCCACCATCACCACTTCGCTGGTGGTGGCCTTCCTGCTCCACAAGCTGATGAAGGTGCCCACCAATATCTCCACTCTGGTGGGCGTGGGCTCCTCCATCTGCGGCGGCTCCGCCATCGCCGCCACAGCTCCGGTGATCGGGGCGGACGATGAGGAGATCGCCCAGTCCATCTCGGTGATCTTCCTGTTCAATGTGGCGGCCGCCCTGCTGTTTCCCACCTTCGGCGGGCTGCTGGGCCTGAGCAACGAGGGGTTCGGCCTGTTTGCCGGCACCGCTGTGAACGACACCTCTTCCGTGACGGCTGCCGCCGCCGCATGGGACGGGATGCACCCCGGGGCCAACACCCTGGACACCGCCACCATCGTCAAGCTGACCCGCACCCTGGCCATCATCCCCATCACCCTGGCCCTGGCCCTGTTCCGGGTGGTGAGAGCCAAGCGGGACGGCGGGGAGCGGGAGGGCAGCTTTCAGATCAGCAAGATCTTCCCCTTCTTTATCCTGTTTTTCGTGCTGGCCTCCATCCTCACCACGGTGTGCCTGGGCGCCGGCGTGAGCAGCGGCGTATTTACCCCGTTCAAGGAACTGAGCAAATTTTTCATCATCATGGCCATGGCGGCCATCGGCCTGAACACCGACATCGTCAAGCTGGTCAAGACCGGCGGCAAGCCCATTGTGATGGGCGCCTGCTGCTGGGCGGCCATCACGGCGGTGAGCCTGGGCATGCAGCACGTGCTGGGGATCTGGTAAGGCTCAGGGGTGCGCCTTCCACAGCACCTGCCTGGCCCGGATCGTAAAGAAGATGATGCGCACCACCCAGTCGCCCACCATGGCGATCCATACGCCGATGACCCCCAGGCCGAAGTGGACGCCTAAGATGTAGCTGCACCCCAGCCGGACGACCACCATGGAGCACACGGAAATGACCATAGGGACTTTTACGTCTCCGGCGGCCCGCAGGGCGTTGGGCATGGTAAAGGCCATGGGCCACAGGGCCATGGCGCATCCGTTGTGGATGAAGATCAGCACGGTGGCATACCACTGGGTCTCCGGCGACAGACTGTACAGCTTCAGGATCAGGGGCAGGCTGAGCAGCAGCACCGCATTGAGGGCCCAGGTGAAGAGGTAGGCCAGCTTCATCAGCCTGACGGTATACCGCCGCACCTGGTCCCAGGCCTCCGCCCCCACGCACTGGCCCACCACCGTGATGAGGGCCAGGCCCATGGCCTGGGCGGGGATGCAGCCGAAGCTGTCAATGTTGTTGGCCACCGCGTTGGCGGCGGTCTGGGCCGTGCCGAAGGTGGAGATCAGGCTCACCAGCAGCACCCGGCCCAGCTGGAAGAAGCTGTTTTCCAGGCTGTTGGGCACTCCGATGCGCAGAATGCGGGCCATCATCTCCGGCTCAAACCGGAAGGAGAGCAGCCCCTGGACCCGCACCGGATTGCGGCTGCTGTGGAGCAGCACCAGCATGATGACGAAGGCCACGATCCGGGAGAGCAGGGAGGACCAGGCCACGCCGTCCACCCCCCGGTGGAAGCCGTACACGAAAATGGCGTTGCCCACGATGTTCTGCCCGTTCATCCAGGCGGACACCAGCATGGAGGCTCTGGAGTTGCCCATGGCCCGCAGCAGGGCGGCGCAGCCGTTGTACAGGGCGATAAAGGGGTAGGACAGGGCGGAGATGACAAAGTAGGTGACGGCACCCTCCATCACCGCCGGCTCCACCTGCCCGAAGAGCAGCCCCAGCAGGGGCCGGTGGAAGAGCAGCACCAGGGCCATGATGGCCAGGGACGCGGCGGAAATGATGTACATGAGCTGATTGGCGGCCCGGTTGGCCCGGTCCAGATGCTCGGCGCCGATGGACTGGGCGCATACCACCGCGCCGCCGGTGGCCAGGGCGGCAAAGATATTGAGGATGAGCACATTGATCAGGTCCACCAGGGCCACGCTGGACACCGCCGCCTCGCCCGCGGCGGATACCATCACGATGTCCGCCATGCCCACCATGACGGAGAGAAGCTGTTCAATGATCAGGGGCAGGATGAGCCTGCGCAGGGCAGATTTGCTGAACACAGGGATTCGACCTCGATTTCTGACAGGATAAACGGCGTCTGAAAACACGCGAAAGCAAGTATAGCCCCTTTACGGGGGAAATGCAAGAAAAACCAAATGATTTCCCAAAGGATGGTTGCCTTTTTCGGTGGATAGGCGTATAATTTGCCTCGTTAAAGAATTTGATCAGATCGAGGAGGAGACCATGGAAAAGATTCAGATGACCACTCCCCTGGTGGAGATGGACGGCGACGAGATGACCCGGGTGCTGTGGCAGCAGATCAAGAACGAGCTGCTTCTGCCTTTCATCGACCTGAAGACCGAGTATTACGACCTGGGCCTGCCCTACCGGGAGCAGACGAAGGACCAGGTGACCATTGATTCTGCCGAGGCAACCAAGAAGTACGGCGTGGCGGTGAAGTGCGCCACCATCACCCCCAACGCCCAGCGGGTGGAGGAATACAAGCTCTCCCAGATGTGGAAGTCCCCCAACGGCACCATCCGCGCCATTCTGGACGGCACCGTGTTCCGGGCCCCCATCATGGTGAAGGGGATCTCTCCCGTGGTCAAGACCTGGAAGAAGCCCATCACCATCGCCCGTCACGCCTACGGCGATGTGTACAAGTCCACCGAGTACCGGGTGCCCGGTCCCGGCAAGGCCGAGCTGGTGTTTACCGGCGC
Organism: Intestinimonas massiliensis (ex Afouda et al. 2020); assembly: GCF_900626285.1. GTDB lineage: Bacteria > Bacillota > Clostridia > Oscillospirales > Oscillospiraceae > Flavonifractor > Flavonifractor massiliensis_A. The sequence continues at coordinate 3,191,018 of NZ_LR131147.1, read as the reverse complement.
CGACGGCAAGGAGCAGTTCCGTCAGACCATCTATGACTTCGAGTGCGGCGGCGTGCTCCAGGGCCAGTATAATAAGGATACCTCCATCCGCTCCTTTGCCCGGTCCTGCTTCCAGTACGCCATCGACACCAGGCAGGACCTGTGGTTCGCCACCAAGGATACCATCTCCAAGAAGTACGACCACACTTTTAAGGATATTTTCCAAGAAATTTTTGACGTGGAGTACAAAGCCAAGTTCGATGAACTGGGCATCGAGTACTTCTACACCCTCATTGACGACGCGGTGGCCCGTGTGGTCCGGTCCCAGGGCGGCTTCATCTGGGCCTGCAAGAACTACGACGGCGACGTGATGAGCGACATGGTGTCCACCGCCTTCGGCTCCCTGGCCATGATGACCTCCGTGCTGGTGAGCCCCGACGGCAAGTACGAGTACGAGGCCGCCCACGGCACCGTTACCCGTCACTACTATAAATATCTGAAGGGGGAGGAGACCTCCACCAACCCGGTGGCCACCCTCTTCGCCTGGACGGGTGCCCTCCGCAAACGGGGCGAGCTGGACGGCATCCAGGCCCTGGTGGACTTTGCCGACAAGCTGGAGGCGGCCACCATCGCCACCATCGAGGGCGGCGTCATGACCAAGGACCTGGTGGGCCTGTGGGAGGGGGAGACCCCTGCCAAGGGCGTCAATTCCCTGGACTTCCTCAAGGCCATCCGGGCCAAAGTGGAGGAAGGCTGAACAATACCGAGCCGCAAAGCGGGAAGGATTTCGAATCCTTCCCGCTTTTTTCATGCATTGGAAAAATATTTGTGAAAAAAATAACAGAACTGGTCCGTCCAATATTTTGGGCAAGGACGGCAATTTGGGACAATACACCAGTGTGTTTTCTACAAAACGGCAGGCCAGGACACAAAATATAGGCTTGAATTGGACGGAAAACACAAAAGAACAAGAAATCAGAACGGAAAAACAGCGAAAACAGGAGCGTCAGGACAAAAAAATTAAACCATATGGTAGTGATTGACAGGACCAAAGACGGGCTCTATAATGTGGGGCGGTGAGGATCATGAGTGGTTTACAGTGTGTGTGTAAGGAGGAAAGGTATGTTTAAGAAATTTACCAATGGCTGCGTTAGAGTAGTCAATCGGTGGCTGCCGGACCCGTTCCTGTTCGCCATCATCCTGACCATTGTCGTATTCATTGCCGCTATGGTAGGCACCCAGCAGGGCCCTGTGGAACTGATCTGGGCCTGGGGCGGCCAGGCCGGCACCACGTCCGGCTTCTGGAGCCTGCTGGCCTTCGCTATGCAGATGGCTCTGGTGCTGGTGCTGGGCTCTGCCATGGCTTCCGCCAAGATCTGCAAGCGGATCCTGGGCGCCATCGCGTCCCTGGCCCACAACAAGCGTTCCGCCATCCTGATTACGACCTTTGTGTCCACCATCTGCTGCTGGCTGAACTGGGGCTTCGGCCTGATCGCCGGCGCTCTGCTGGCCCGTGAGGTGGCCAAGCGGGTGAAGGATGTGGACTACCCCCTGCTGATCGCGTCCGCCTATTCCGGCTTCGTGATCTGGCACGCCGGCCTGTCCGGCTCCATCCCCCTGCAGATCGGCGCCGAGGGCGGCACCAAGATCCTGGACGTGATGTACTATGCTCCCACCAGTGCCACTATTTTCCACCCCATGAACCTGCTGATGGTGGGTGTGATCCTGGTGCTGATGCCCTTCGTCAACTACGCCATGCACCCCGATGCCGACCACACTATCGTGGTTGACCCCGCTCTGCTGGTGGATGAGGAAGAGCGTACTTATAAGGTTGAGACCCCCGCCGACAAGATCGAGCACAGCCGCATCCTGTGGATCATCACCCTGGTGCTGGGCTTTGCCTACATCGTGTACTACTTCGTGCAGAAGGGCTTCAACCTGGACCTGAACATCGTGAACATGATCTTCCTGTTCCTGGGTATCCTGCTCCACGGCGACCTGCGCAAGTATGTGGACGCCATCGGCGACGCTGCTGCCGGCGCCGCCGGCATCCTGCTCCAGTTCCCCTTCTATGCCGGCATCATGGGCCTGATGGTGGCCGCCAACGCCGACGGCGTGTCCCTGGCTTCCATCATCGCCAACTTCTTCACCAACATCTCCAACAACATCACCTTCCCGGTGCTGACCTTCCTGTCCGCCGGTATCATCAACTTCTTCGTGCCCTCCGGCGGCGGCCAGTGGGCGGTTCAGGCCCCCATCGTCATGCCTGCCGCTACCAAGATGGGTATCGAGTACGGCCGGGCCGCCATGGCTATCGCCTGGGGCGATCAGTGGACCAATATGATCCAGCCCTTCTGGGCTCTGCCTGCTCTGGGCATCGCCGGCCTGTCTGCCCGCAACATCATGGGCTACCTGGTCATCGTTACCATCTTCACCGGTGTGGTGGCCTGCGGCGGCTTCGTCCTGTGGGGCATGTTCTTCTAAACCCCGGCCTACTACTCCGTGATCTGCACCAAATCAAACAGCAAAAAAACAGCCGCCCGTATGGGCGGCTGTTTTTTATGCGTTCTCCAGCAGCTTGCCCAGCTGCTCCACCGCACTCTCCAGCAGGCGGGAGACGGGGGCCTCCGTTACGCCGGCCACAAAGATGTCGCACTGGTTCATGGGCACAAGGATCTTCTTGGCCGGGCTCTGGCCCACGGCGGCGGCCATGGCGGGGGAGATCTCACCCATCAGGGCGTCGGCGATGACGATGCCCAGGGGTCCCAGGATCACGTCCGCCTTCCGGCAGGCCACCTTCAGGGCGTTTTCCCCCGTGGCGCCCTGGGCCGCGCCCCCCTTCAGCAGCGCGGCGGTGGCCGTGGCGTTGGTGCCTACGGCGAATACCTCCACCCCGGGGAACTTGGCCAGAATGGCCCGCACCAGCTGCTGGCCGATCCGGCCCCCCTGTCCGTCCACCACCAGGATCTGCATATGTATCTCCGCCCTTCGTTTTTTCTCTATGATACCGGATTTGCCGTCCCGGCGCAAGGGCTTTGTGCCGGTTCCGCCGCCATAGGCTCCAGGTGCATCACCGAGATCTCGTAGGCGGTGCGCTTCTCGGTGACGCCCTGGTCCACCTTGGTGTACTCCCGGCTCTGGAGCCGGCCGTCCAGCCGGATGCCGTCCCCCACCCCCAGCTCTCCGCAGCACCGGGCCAGGGCTCCCCAGGCGATGCAGGGCAGGTAGTCCGCCCGGCCGTACCGCCGGTTCACCGCCAGCATCAGGTCACAGATCTCCCGGCCCAGGGGGGTGCGCCGGAGCACCGGCGGCTTGCACAGTACCCCGGCCAGAACCAGCCGGTTCTCGTCCGGCCCGTCCCCCGGCCGTAGGGTGCGGGCATGGAGGGTGATGACCAGGCGGCTGCCCCGCCCACTCTTGTTGTTGAAGGAGCGCACCTCTCCCTCCACCTCCAGCGGCATCCCGGCGGTCACCGGGTATTCCTCCAGCAGGGTCCGGGGGGCGATGACATTGATCCGGTCCGCCCACCCGGACAGCCGGAGCACCTCCAGGGGAAACAGCTCGTATACCACACCGTGGGTCTCATGGGACCACACCGGGGCCGCCGCCGCGGTGCCCCGGAGCAGTGCCCGGTTCTCATTCCAGCCTGTCTGCATATCCATCCACGCTCCTGCTTGTTTTTGATAGCTGTGGCATCTATATGCAGGTTTGTCCCAGGGTATGCCTTACTGCTGGTTCTGCCAGTCGGCGGGGTAGACGAAGTAGAGGAACCGGGCGTGGCCGGTGACGGAGAACTCAATGCCGCTGCCCTTGGGGATATAAATGAGCTCCCCCGGTCCAGCGGACACCGTCCGGCCGTTGCTTTTGATGTCCAGCCGCCCGCTGATGACATAGTCCATCTCGTCGTAGTTCAGGGTCCAGGGGAAGGTGGTGTCGGTCATCTCCATGAGGCCCACCCCCAGCCGGGGGGACTGCTCCAGAGTGAACAGGTCCCGGGTGTAGACCCTGTCCACCGGATTGCCGGTGCCCATCCGGTGGGCCTCGGTGACCGACAGCTCTGGCACCTTCACCGCCTGCACGCCGCCCGCCAGGTGCTCCAGCAGCACCTGGCGGATGATGGCTTCCAACTGAATTTTATCCATGCCGCACTTCCTTTCGGGTCAGAAACATGGCCACCGCCACCGCGGTGACGCCTCCCACCAGCTTGCCCACGATCATGGGGAAGATCATGGAGACATCAAAGCCCGCCGTAAAGCCCAGGTGGTCGCCGAACACAAAGGCGGCGGACACCGCAAAGGCCACGTTGATGATCTTGCCCCGCCGGTCCATGTCGTGGAGCATCTGGAACATGGGGATGTTGTTGGCCAGGGTGGCCACCAGTCCCGCCGCCGCCACGTCGTTCATCCCCAGCAGGCGGCCCAGCTTCATCAGGGAGGTGCGGAACACCTTGGTGATGACATACACCAGGGGGAAGGCACCCGCCAGCACGATGGCGATGTCGCCCACGATGGAGATGCCCTCATGGATGGGGTTCAGACCGGGGATGAGGGTCAGGGGGGTGAGGGCCTGGATGATGGCCGCTGCCAGGCCGATGGTGATAATGATGACGATGATCTTGCCGAAAATCTGGAAGCCCTTTACCATGCCGTTGGGGACAAAGACCAGCCCCAGGGCGATGAACACGGCGAAGAGCACGATGGGCAGCAGGTTGCGCACCACCATACCCGCCGGGAACCCGGCCACCAGGCCCCCCACAAAGCTGCCGATGGGGATGGTGATGATGCCTGCCAGTACGCCGGTGGCCAGGCAGGGCCGGTCCTCGGCCTGAATGATGCCCAGGCCCACCGGGATAGTGAACACGATGGTGGGGCCCAGCATGGAGCCCACGATGAGGCCGCCGAACTGGCCCGCCTCGGTGGTAAGGGCCAGCTCCTGGGCCAGAGGGGCGCCCCCCATGTCGTTGGCCAGAATGGTGCCGGCGAACATGGCCGGGTCGGCCCCCAGCGCCTGATAGAAGGGCACCACCACCGGCCGCAGCAGGTTTGCCAGCACCGGGGCCAGGCAGATGATGCCCACCATGGCCAGAGCCAGGGAGCCCATGGCCAGGATGCCCTCCTCAAACTTTTCGCCCAGCCCGAAGCGGTTGCCCAGGATGCGGTCGATGGCGCCCAGGGCCATAAATACCACCATCAGGTAGACGATGATCTCATTGATGGACATATTCTGTCCCCTTTCTTTTCCCTACGGGTCAATGATGCCCACGATGGCGGCGTCCACGGGGATCTGGCCCCCCGCCGCCAGCCGGGCGGCGCCGCCGGTGGCGATGAGGACCCGTTCGCCCTCACCGGCCCCCACACAGTCGGCGCACACCAGGAGGCTGTCCCCCACCTCCACCGTCAGAAAGGTCTGGCCGGTGAGGGCGGGGGATTTTTTGGTGGCCCATACCTTACCGGCCACTTGTCCCAATAACACAGACACCCATCTCCCTCAGCCGCCGCTCCAGACTGAGGCAGCGGCGGTAGATCCCCGCCGGCGCGGTGCGGCGGTAGCGGCGGGGCTCCCCGGGCCCCCCGGCCCCGGGTAACCCGGGCCCCGGCCGCCCGGGGGGCCCGACCCCCGGCTCCCCCGGGCCGCCCGGGGGCCGGGGCCCCCCAAGGGCCCCCGGGGCCCCCCGCCGGCCCGGGGGGGACCAGGGGGGGGCCCCCCCCCCCCCCCCCCCCGGCAAAACAAGCCC
>NZ_LR131147.1:3171591-3185294 GCF_900626285.1 Intestinimonas massiliensis (ex Afouda et al. 2020) | reverse complement strand
TCCCCCCCCCCGGCCCCCCCCCAGGCGGCCCCCCCCAGGGGGCCTCCCCCCCCCCCCCCCCGCAAAAAGGGTCGGCCGGGGGGGGGGGGGGTTTTTTTGGGGGCCCCTTCCTTCCCCGCCCCTTTGCCCCAAAAACCAAACCCCCCTCCCCCCCCGGCCGCCGCCCCAGACGGAGGCGGGGGGGGTAGCCCCCCGCCGGCGCGGTGCGGCGGTAGCGGCGGTACTCCAGGGCCCGCCGGTCCAGGTATACCCGGGCCCCGGCCAGCAGGGCGGCCAGTACCTCGGTCTCCCCGGGACTGCCGGGGGCCAGGGCCGCCAGACGGCCCATGGCGTCCACCGGCAGCCAGGTGATGACCAGGGTGGAGCCCCGCCACTCCAGCCTCACGGCAAAATCAGTCCCCGGTCGCCCTTCTTAAAACCACAGGCGTTGGCCTCGTCATAGTCGATGTGGACGGCGGTGGAAAACTTGGGGGAGACCCGCACCTCCACCTCTTCAAAGACCACCGGCCGGGCAGTGAAGGCCTGCAGGCGCACCGCCTGGCCGTTTGCCACGCCGAACCGGGCGGCGTCGGCGGGGGTCATGTGGATGTGCCGCTTGGCGGCCATGAGCCCCCGGTCCAGCACCACCGCCCGGTCCCCGTGGCGGAGCGTGACGCCGGGGGTGCCCTCAATGTCTCCCGACAGCCGCACCGGCGGCGTGATCCCCAGGGCCACCCCGTCGGTGAGGGAGATCTCCACCTGGCTCTCCGGCCGCTCCGGCCCCAGTACCACCACGTTCTGCAAAATGCCCCGGGGCCCCTCCAGGGTCACCCGCTCTGCGCAGACAAACTGCCCCGGCTGGGACAGGTCCTTCACCCGGTTGAGCCGGTAGCCCGGGCCGAACAGAGCCTCCACGTGGTCCCGGGACAGGTGGACGTGGCGGCCGCTGGCCTCCATCTCCACCGTCAGGCGGCTGACGATCCGGTCCGCCAGCCGCTCCAGAGAAATCATACTAATTGCGCTCATACTGTCCCCCCTTCAGCTTGATCATCATGATCCACATGAGGGAGGAGAGCCGGTTGAGCCCCAGAATGATATCCCCCCGGGTCACCGCCCCGTCCGCGTCCTGAAAGGCGGCGTAGGCGGACAGTTCCGTCTGCCGCACCAGGGTGCGCAGCTTATTCACCGCCAGCAGGGCGGGAGGATCGGTATGGGCGGGGAGGAAGTGGGGCTGGCCCAGGTACTTGTCCGGGTAGTGGGAGTATTCCCGCAGCTGCCCGGCGTCGTAGCCGCACAGGTTGATGTCCTTTAACGGCTCGTCCAGCACGTCGCACCGGATGAAGTTCCGCACGAAGGCGAGCACCTCCTCCAGCTCGGACACCAGTTTGGGATAGTCCGCCGCCGCCCGCTGGGTCAGCAGGATCTCCGCCTCCAGGGCGTCGATCATCCCCCGGAAGGCGATGCGGGGGTGGTCCTTGGGCACCAGAATGTTCCCCTTCAGGTGGGTCATGTGTTCCGGTTTTTCAGTGAGGGTGGCGCCGGACAGGGTGCGGTACATGGCGGGGGAGAGGGTGTTCCCCTCCTCCCGCCCCTGGGGGTACACCGCCTGGATCTTGTGGGCGGCCAGCCAGTCCCTGGCCCCGGGGGTGAGGGTCTGGCCCTTGTTTACCACCACCGGCCCCCGGGTGCCGTTGTCCGACATCCGGCGCACGTCCTCACGGGTGAGCAGCTCCATTTACTCGCTCTGCCCCTCGCCGCCGTGAGGCAGGATGTGGTCCACCTCGGCGTGGGGGCGGGGGATGACGTGGACGGAGATCAGCTCGCCCACCTTCTCGGCGGCGGCGGCTCCCGCGTCGGTGGCGGCGTTCACCGCGCCCACGTCGCCCCGGACCATGACGGTCACCAGACCGCCGCCCACCTGCTCCTTGCCCACCAGCTGGACGTTGGCGGCCTTCACCATCGCGTCGGCGGCCTCGATGGCCCCCACCAGTCCCTTGGTCTCTACCATACCCAGTGCGTTCGTATTTGCCATGTTGCGTTCTCCTTTCTGTTTGGGGGCGGCCTTGCGCTCGCCCCGCTTGGGGGGATTTTTTGTTTTCTGCCTGGCCGAAGGGGCCTTATCGACGGGCAGATGGGGCGCGCCGCCCGCGCTGCCGGCGGGCTCTCCGCTGCCGGCGTAGACGGTGTGCTCGCTGTCCTCTTCCAGCCCTTCCGGTGCTTCGGCCAGCAGGGCGTTGGTCAGGTTCTGGGCCTCCTGTAAAATGGCCTCGTGGGGATTGAGCAGCACACCGTCGGCGTTGACTTCGCTCATCTCACTTCAGCCTCCCCATGATCTGCTCCACCAGCCGGTCCAGCAGGCTGTCGTCCACGGTGTAGGGGGCGCTGCCGGAGGCGGCCTGTCCCCGGAGCGCTTCCAGTTCCTTCACACCCCAGGCCACCCGCTTGATGTTGATCAGGTCCAGGGGCCCGATGTTGTTGGAGCTGGAGGAGCCGCCCACCGCGCCGCAACCCAAGGTGAGGGCGGGGAAGAGGCAGGTGGTGGCTCCGATACCGCCCAGAGAGGCGGGGGTGTTCACCAGCACCCGGCTGGCGGGGACGGCGGCGCCGAAGCGCTTGGCCACGGCCTCGTCCTCGGTGTGGATGGCGAAGGTGTGGCCCGCGCCCTCCCACTCCAGGATCTCGATACACCGGCGGAGTACCGCCTCCTCGTCCGGCTCCACATAGCAGGCCAGGATGAGCCCCAGCTTCTCGCTGGAGTAGGGGTGGCCCTTGCCCACGCCGGTCTCCTTGGCTACCAGCACCCGGGCGTCTTTGGGCACCCGGGTGAGGCCCGCCAATTTTGCCACCGTCTCCACGCTCTTGCCCACGATGGCCGGGTTCATGGTGCCGTTGGGCCGCAGGATAAACCGGGAGAGCTGTTGTGTCTCCTCCTCGTCCAGCAGGTAGGCCCCCTGGGCGCGGAGGGTGGCCTTCACCGCCGGCTCCATCCGCTGCTCCATGATGATGCTCTGCTCACTGGCGCAGATGGTGCCGTTGTCAAAGGTCTTGGAGTCCAAAATCCGCTTCACCGCCAGATCCACATTGGCGGTGTGGTGGATATAGGCCGGGCCGTTGCCCGCCCCCACGCCGATGGCCGGGGTGCCGGAGGAGTAGGCCGCCTTCACCATGGCCGCGCCGCCGGTGGCCAGGATCAGCCGGGTGGTGGGGTGGCTCATCAGGGCGTTGGTGGCCTCGAGGGTGGGGGTGGAGATGCAGGAGATGCTGCCGGTGGGGGCTCCCGCCCGCTCCGCCGCCTGGCGGATCACCTTCACCGTCTCCATGATGCAGCCCACCGCGCTGGGGTGGGGAGAGAAGATAATGGGGTTGCCCGCCTTCAGGCAGATCATGGCCTTGTAGATCACCGTGGAGGTGGGGTTGGTGGAGGGCACCAGCCCGGCCACCACCCCCACCGGCACCCCGATGTCCACCGTCCGGTGCTCCTTGTCCTCGTGGAGGATGCCGTGGGTCTTCTGATCCTTGATGGCCTCGTACAAGGTCACCGCCGCGAAGCGGTTCTTGATTTCCTTGTCCTCTTTTTTACCGAATCCGGTTTCCTCCACCGCCATGGCCGCCAGCCTGGCGGCGTGCTCCGCCCCGGCGGCGGAGATGGCGGCGGTGATCCGGTCCAGGTCCGCCTGGCTCATGCCCGCCAGGGCGTTCTGGGCCCGCTTGGCCTGGGTCAGCAGGTTCCGCACCTCCTGGATGGAGCGGAGGTCCTTGTCAAATTCCATAGGGTCACACCTCCTTGGGATGGGCGGCCACCGCTTTTACCGCCTCGGCAAAGGCGGCTGCCGCCGCGTCGCAGGCACTCTGGGTGCCGGTGAGCAGTCCGCCGCCAAAGTTGGTCTCGCTGGGGGGCTCGAACAGGGTCACCAGCTCCACGTCGGCGGCCTTCATGGCCTCGTCCAGGCCCACCATGGCCTCCAGGGGCGGGGCAATGAGATAGGCCAGAGCCTCCCCCTCTTTTACCCCCGCCGTCTTGGACAGATAGGTGCCTGTCCGGGAGACGGTGTGGGCGAAGTAGACGATGGAATCGTCCTCATTGGCGGAGCGGAAGCCCACTCCGCTCTCCATAAAGTCGGCGCAGGCCCGCAGGCCGGATTCCACCTCCGCCGGGTTGGGCCCGGCCAGGATGCCGATGACCTCGCCTGCCAGCTTGGTGGAGGCATTGGCCGCGCCGGCGTACAGGGAGCGGCCGTACACCACCTCCACCGCCGCCGCCTTGGTGGCCTCGTCCAGGGCGCAGTAGGTCACGTCGTCGCTGTCGGCGGTGATGAGGCCGATGGAGCGGTACTGCCGGGGCAGGCCCAGCTTTTTGGCCAGCGTCTCACTGACGTTGGCGATGGTGTGAGTGGCCAGTACCTTGGCCGGGATCAGATCGCCTGTCATATGCTCACCCCTTCAGATCGATACCGCTGGCCTTTTTGTCCAGCATGGTCTTGATGAGTTCCGCGATGTGGGCCCCCGCCTCCACCGCCGTGGTGCCCCCCTTGTGGATGTTGGAGATTACCGTCCGCTTGGATTCCGGGATGCCGATGTGGGGCTTGTAGGTCAGGTAGGCGGACATGGATTCCGCCGTCACCAGGCCGGGCCGCTCACCCACCAGCATGCACACCACCTCCGCGCCGGTCAGGTCGCCGATGTGGTCGGAGGCGCCCACCCGGCAGTACTTCACGTAGAGCACCGGGCCCCCCTCCAGGCCGTAGGCCTTCAGCCCCGCCCGGATGGCCTGGAGGCAGTCCACCGCGTTGGCCTCGATGGCGGCGGAGGAGAGGCCGTCTCCCACCACCAGGGCGATTTTGGGGCTCTGTCCAAAGGTTTTCTTGATGATGGCCTGATTGGCCTCGTCAAACCGGCGGCCCCGGTCGGGCCGGGTCAGGTACTCGTCCTTGGTCTGGCACAGGGTCTGGACGGGGGTAAAGCCGTTCTGGGCGGCAAACTCGTCGGGCACGTGGGAGAACACGGAATCCTGAGCCGCCGCGTGGTCGGCCCGCATCCGCAGCATGGACAGGGTGCGGTACCGGGCTCCGGCCCGGCCCAGGCCCAGACGGGCGGGCGTCTTTTTCTTCAGCTCCAGGAAGGCGCTGCCGTTGCGGGGGTTTTCCACCAGATACTGTCCCCGCAGGTCGGTCTGGGTGATGTCCTCCAGGCAGCCAGAGGAAGGGGCCTGGGCGGCAGGAGAGGGGGTGGTATGCTTGATTGGCCCCTCTCCCGCCATCTCCAGTACCATCCGCTCCACCAGGGAGCGCAGTTCTTTTTCGTCCAAAGTCAAAACCTCCTTACCCTAGCAGCACCGACGCGTCCCCGGCCAGGGGGGTCAGCCTGCCGTTCTCCACAAAGCCCATGTCCTCCAGCCACCGCTGGAAGGGGGGGATGGCGGTGAGGCCGAACAGCTCCCGCAGGGCGGCGGTCTCGTGGAAGCCGGTGGTCTGGTAGTTGAGCATCACGTCGTCCCCGTGGGGGATGCCCATAAAATAGTTGCACCCGGCGGCGGTAAGCAGCACCGCCAGATCCTCGATGTCGTTCTGGTCGGCCTTCATGTGGTTGGTGTAGCAGGCGTCGCACCCCATGGGCACCCCGGTGAGCTTGCCCATGAAGTGGTCCTCCAATCCAGCCCGAATCACCTGCTTGGAATTATACAGATATTCCGGGCCGATGAAGCCCACCACCGTGTTCACCAGGTAGGGCTGGAACCGCTTGGCAAAGCCGTAGCACCGGGCCTCCATCACCACCTGGTCGGCGCCGTGGTGGGCCTCGGAACTGAGCTCGGAGCCCTGGCCGGTCTCAAAATACATCACGTTGGGCCCCACGGCGGTGCCCTCCTTCAGGGCCAGCTGCCGGGCCTCCTCGATCAATTTGCCGTCCAGGCCGAAGGCCTCGTTGCCCTTCTGGGACCCGGCAATGGACTGGAAGATCAGGTCGCAGGGTGCCCCCTTCCGCACCGCCTCCATCTGGGTGGTGACGTGGGCCAGCACGCAGATCTGGGTGGGGATGTTCCAGCGGTTGCGCACCTCGTGGAACCGGTCCAGCACCCGGCGCACACTTTCCACCGAATCGTCCACCGGGTTCAGGCCCAGCACCGCGTCCCCGGCGCCGTAGGTCAGGCCCTCCAGCAGGGAGGCCAGGATGCCGTCCGGGTCGTCGGTGGGGTGGTTGGGCTGGAGGCGGCAGGACAGGGTGCCCGGCAGGCCGATGGTGGTGTTGCAGTGGGCGGTGACCTTGATCTTCTTGGCGGCGTAGATCAGGTCCATGTTGCTCATCAGCTTGGCCACGGCGGCGATCATCTCCGCCGTCAGACCCCGGCTCACCCACCGGATGGCGTCCCCGTCGTGGTTTTCCGCCAGCAGCCACTCCCGCAGGTCGGACACCGTCCAGTTCTTGATCTGGTCGTAGATCTTCTCGTTTACGTCGTCCTGGATGATGCGGGTGACCTCGTCCTCCTCGTAGGGTACGGCGGGGTTGTTGCGCAGGTCGGCCAGGGTCAGGTTGGCCACCACCACCTTGGCCGCCACCCGCTCCTCTGCGTTCTCTGCGGCGATGCCCGCCAGCCGGTCGCCCGACTTCTCCTCGTTGGCTTTGGCCAGGGCGTCCTTTACCGATTTGAATTCGTAGACATGCCCCAGCAGCTTGGTCTTGAGTATCATGTGATCGCTCCTTTGCGGCTACGATTTGTGAAATGCAAGGGTCTTGATAACGATGGGTAATACGGAACCCCCGGCCACCGGGGCCCCGATGTCGATATAGTCCCCGTTGTCCATCCCCACCCCGTCCAGGCAGAGCAGGGGGCCGGACACCAGGGCGGCCATGGCCTGGCCCAGCACCTTGGCCTGGTCGGCCTCCACCGCCACAATGGGTATAAATCCCGCCCGGCGCAGGGGCTCCAGACCGTCCACGATGCCCCGGGCCAGCGCCTGGATGCGGGCATAGCTGGGGTTTTGTTCCCCCCGGAGGGCCAGAGCCAGCTGCACCAGCCCGCCCTGGTCGGCGTACCAGCCCAGTTTGTCCCGGATGGCGGCGGACAATTCCTCCGCCGGGGCTTTTTCCTCCGGGGCGGTCAGCTTGAGAATGGGGATATTCTTCAGGGGGAAGGAGATGTCCCGGTAGAAGATGGTGGAGCCGGAAAGGTCGGTGGCGTGGCTGCCCGCCCCCACCACCGTGGCCCGGATGGTCTCGGTCCCCCGGAAGCGGTTCACCTGCCGGAAGGCGGGAGAGGCGGCGATGGCCTGCCCCAGCAGCACCCCGATGTCCCCGAAGGCCAGCCAGTCTGACCGCGGCTTGTCGATGCAGTCAGCCACGCCCCCGGAGAAAGACACCGCCGGCACCGGCTCCGGCACCCAGCCGGTGCCCTGGGTGAGGAAGGCGTCCAGCCGGTCCCGGCCGGGCCGCAGCCCCGCCGCCTGCTCCAGGGCCTCCACCATGGTGTGGATGACCGGCCTCAGGCCCTCCGGCGTGACGGCCTCGCCCACCTGGGGCGCGGGACACCCGGCCCGGGCAAACACCGGCGACACGTAGGTGACCCTCCCGCCACCATCCAGCTTGATGAGCCGCCCGCCCACGTCCAGACAGCCGGTGGCGGTCAGCTCCCCATGGGCGTATTTGGCCAGGTTGGCGGTGCCGCCGCCGATATCAAAGTGTAATACCGTGGTGTGATGCTCCCGGGAGTATTCGTCCGCACCCGCTCCACGGGCGGCCAGGATGGATTCCAGGTCGGGCCCGGCGGTGGCCACCACAAAGTCCCCGGCGAACTCCGACAGGGCGGAGAGTACCTCTCTGGCATTCTCCTTCCGGGCGGTCTCCCCGGTGATGATGACCGCGCCGGTGTCCACCTGGGCGGGGGAGAAGCCCGACTTGCGGTACTCCTCTGCCACGATGTCCCGCACTCCGGCGGCGTCGATCACCGTGTCGGACAGCAGGGGGGTGAAGTGGATGTCGGACCTGTAGAGCACCTCCCGGTCCGAGATGGCCACCCTGGGCACCGTGAAGGGGGCGGCCCGGTTCTCCAGGGTCAGCCAGGACAGAATGAGCTGGGTGGTGCTGGTGCCGATGTCGATGCCCACCGACAGCAATTGCTCCCCCATCAGGTCAGCTCCTTCAGAATGGCCTTCACGTCGTCGGCGGTGACCGGCCGGGGATTGGCGGGGGTACAGCGGTCGGCCAGGGCGGCGTCGGCAATGGCGTCGGCGTCGGCCTTCACGGCCTTTCCCTCCACTCCGCAGGCGGACAGCCTGGCGGGCAGCTTCAGCTGGCCCCGCAGCCGGTCCAGGCCGAAGGCCAGGGGCCGCCAGGTGGGGGAGAGGCCGCAGGTCTTGGCCAGTTTGCCGTACTTTTTGGCGGCCCTTTCATCTGCGGCATTGAAGCGGATCACGTGGGGCAGCAGCATGGCGTTGAGCCGCCCGTGGGGCACGTGGTATTTGCCTCCCAGGGTGTGGGCCATGCCGTGGCTCAGTCCCAGTCCGGCGGCGTTGAAGGCCAGCCCCGCCAGGTTGGAGGCCAGCAGCATATTGGCCTTGGCCTCCTGCTCCCCCCGGAAGGCGGCGGGCAGGTTCTCCCAGGCCAGGGAGAAGGCCTTCTCCGCCAGGGCGTCGGAGTAGGGGGTGGCGCCGGTGGCCACATAGGCCTCGGCGGCGTGGGTGAGCACGTCCATGCCGGTGTCCGCCGTCACGGCGGGAGGCACCCCTTTTAAGAAGAAGGGCTCCAGCACCGCCAGCTGAGGCAGCAGGCTGTCGTCCACCAGGGGGTACTTGATCCCCTTCTGACTGTCGGTGAGGACGGCGAAGGAGGTGACCTCCGATCCGGTGCCTGCGGTGGTGGGAATGGCCCACAGGGGCGGACGGAGGGTGGAGAAGTGGGCCATGGCCTTGGCGCAGTCCATGGGGGAGCCGCCCCCGAAGGCCACCAGGGCGTCGGGCCGGAATTCCTCCACCTTGTGCACGCCCTTGGCCACCACCTCCAGGGGCGGGTCGGGGACCACATCGGTGAAGGTCTCCACCGTGCAGCCTGTCAGACGGGAGAGAATTTGATCCAGCAGGCCCGAGCGGGCCAGAAATGCATCGGTAACCACCAACACCCGCCGGCCCGCCAGCTCACCCAGGGCGTCCAATGCCCCGGGGCCGAAGCAGACGGTGGTGGGAACGGAAAATCGCTCCATTATGGCTTTTCCCTGCCTTTCCAGTGGTTTTGAGACAGGGTTAGTATGGGAAAAAGAGCAAAAAATATGTGCGGCCAGACCGCACAACGCAAAAATACCCGCCAGTCGTATGCAAAGCGCATACTTTTAAGAAGATTTTTGGAGTGATATACTAAAAACAAAGGAACCAATTGGGAAAAAGGATAGGTGATTACATGAAAAAGTGGATCAGTTTGCTGCTGTGTCTGGCCATGGTACTGGCCTGGCTGCCGGCAGGGAGCCCCTTCGCGGCGGCGGCGGACAGTTCGCCCTTTGACGGCGGCAGCGGCACGGCGGAGGACCCCTATCTGGTGTCCACGGTGGAGCAGCTTCAGGAGGTAAGGAACTATTCCAGCTCCAACTTTTTGCAGACCAACGACATTGACCTGAGCGGGGTTTCCTATATGCCGTCCCAGTCCATCGCGGAAGGCGGCGTGTATGACGGCGGGGGCAACCGCATTACGGGATATAAGGGTTCCTCCGCCCTCTTTTCCTCCAACAGCGGAACCATTCAGAACCTGGGTCTGCGGGACAGTGAAATTACTTATATCAGCAGTCCGTACGGACAGCATCTCACCTATACCATTGGCGGGATGGTGGGGACGAATAGCGGCACCATCCATAACTGCTATGTGGATAACATGGATATGAGCGTATCCATTTCCATGCAGGCTACCCATAGCTTTTCCACCCTTACATTGAATGTAGGGGGGATGGTGGGGATTAACAGCGGCACCATCAGCTGCTGCTATATCACCGGCTCGGTCTCCGGCTCCGGCACGTGCAAAAAGTACAACATTGCAGGCGCGGAAGCGGGAGCCAGTGTATATGTGGGCGGTATTTCCGGAAGAAACGTAGCGAGAATCAATGAGCCGGGTACCATGAATAATTGTTACAGCATGGCTGAGGTCACCGGAGGTACAAACGGCACGCTGAGCGGTTTTAACGGGGCGACGATCACCAAGTGCTATTACAATGGGCCCAGAGCCACCGGCTCGGGTGCCGGCAGCGCCGATGCTACGTACAAAAGCCTGAACGAGATGAGAAGCGCAGCCTTTGCCAACGAGCTGAACGGGAATAGCAGCCCCCACAACTGGGAGATGGGGAGGACCAGCGGCGGCGATGTGGCTGTCGTCCAGACCATGCAGAACCTGACCGTTTCCACCGACCATCCATCCGGTACGTATCATATGCCGATTACAGTTGGGTTCACCAGCGACGGTTCACCTTACTTCGATCTGCTCTATTACTCCATCGACGGAGTGACCGAAGGCTGGCAGACCTACAATGGGCCGATTACGTTGGATCAGGATGCAGTGGTCCGGGTGCGTGCGGTACACAGCTACAATCCCAATGCCTACCGGGTCAGTACCTTCCGGTATAAGGCGGCCAAGTATCCGGTAGAGGCCAGCCCGGCGCCGGGCACCTATACCACTGTGCCGCAGACAATTACCCTTACCACTCAGACGCCTGACGCGAAGATCTATTACACCACCGACGGCACCGTTCCGACCGACAAGAGCACCGGCTATAGCGGCCCATTCTCTATCTTCAAGAATACGACTGTGACTGCGGCGGCCAAGGTGGGCGATGAGTGGGGAGATCCCCTGAGCTTCACCTACAAGATATCCCCTGAGATCACAGCAGACAAACCGGCGGGGGACTATACAGCGCCCTTTACGGTGAAGCTGACCAGCTCCGTGCCCCAGTATGATATTTACTATACAGTGGACGGTTCCTCTGACCCCACTGTCAATGGGACGAAGTATGACCCGGACCAGGGAATCGAGATTTATAAGACAACCACCCTCCGGGTGGCCAGCACCTTTGAGGGGGAGTGGAGCGACATCACCACCTTCCAGTATGATTTTTCGGAGCCGGTAATCACTCCGTCGGTGGAGCCGGGGGAGCATGACGATGTGGTACATCTCACTCTGACGTGCGATACGCCCTACGTGACCCTGTCCTATTATGCGTCCGACCTGGGTATGCCGGAAACGGCGTATGAGCCGGGGGATACCATTGACATTTACAAGAGCACAAAGCTGACGGTATATGCCAGGTACAACGGCCAGTTTGTGACCAGGGAGGACTGGACCTACACCCTTCCGGAGCCGGAACTCATTGCGGAACCCGAAGCGGGGGCATACAATCAGATCCAGACCATTACCCTGAGCAGCAATATCCCGTCCTATCAGCTCTGGTATACGCTGGACGGCAGCGATCCGGCCACGGACGGCGTGCCTTACAGCGGACCTTTCGAGCTGGACCACTCTGCCACCCTGAAGGTGTGCGCCAAGTACGGTGAGCACGTGGTAAAGACCGGCAGCTTCAGCTACAATCTGTCTGCCGTCCCCAGCGTGACCGCCGATCCCGCTGCGGGAGACATCACGGCCCCGGAAGATATTGAGCTATCTGCGCCCAATACGTTTTACACCATCTATTACACCACTGACGGCAGCGATCCCAAAACCAGCTCCACCAGAGCCCAATATGATGGGGCCATCCATATTGAGGACCCGGAGCCCATTACCATCAAGGCGGTACCGGAGCTGAACGGCACCTATGGCACTACCAGTACATTTCGCTATACCTTCAGCAGCCAGAAGCTGGCCATGGAAAAGACAAAGCTGGAAAAGCGCACCGATTACGAGATCGCCTTTACTGTGACAAATACACAGCCAAAGGACAGGACTGTGGATCTCTATGCGGCGGCCTATCAGAACGGCAAAATGCTGGGTACAGCCGTGAAGTCCATGGAGCTGTCCAGCGGAACAGAGAAGAAGGCTGTTACCCTGCACTATCCCTCCGTGGACCAGCTTCCGGCAGACGCCCAGATCAAGGTGTTCTGCCTGGACAGCGTGACCAGGCAGCCTTACTGTGAGGCGCTGACCTATGAGATGTCGGAAGTCAAGGTGATCCAGGAGCTGGTCTCCATCTCGGTTTCGCCCAACCCCATTGTGGGGCAGGTAGGCGAAAAACTGGACCCGCCTACGGTGACCGCTCACTACATCAACGGCAAACCGGACGCAGTCGTGTCAGCTGATATAAGATCGAATTCCGATGTTGTCTGGGTCAACTCTTCCGAACGGACTTTGTCTATCCGAGAGGAAGGAACCGGATCCATTACCGTCTCCTACAGCGAGGGCGGCATTACCAAGAGCATCGAGGTGCCGGTCACAGGTGTGGCGCCGGTACTGAATCTGGGCTTCCTGGCCGATCCCGAGGCCGATCCCCTGCCGGAGGACGCCATTCCCATTTCCAGCGCCCAGCAGCTGGCAGCTATCGAGAGCGCGGACAGCGCGGGCAAGACCTACTACCTGACCCGTGATATCCAGCTCACCGGCGAGTGGGAGCCCATCTACGGCTTCCAGGGCACCCTGGACGGTCGGGGCCACAAGATCAGCGGGCTGTATATCTCCTCCTCCAGCAAGCAGAAGCTGGCGGGACTGTTTGCCTCCGCCTTCGATGCCGCCTTTAAAAACCTGGCGGTAGAGATCGCCCCCGGAGGCGTCAGCGCCTATGATAGCACCGCTGGCGGCGATGTAGCCTACGCTGCCGGTCTGGTGGGACAGTCAAGGAATACGGATTTCATCAACTGCTACACGATCGGCGGGCCGGTATCCGCCACCGGAGCCGCGCCCTATGCCGGCGGCCTGGTGGGCTATCTGATGAACCAGCCGGACAACCGGGTGATCAACTGCTTCTCTCTCTGTGATGTGTCGGTCAAATCCACCCAGGCCACAGCCAGCAATAACTGTATGGCAGGCGGCCTGATCGGTGAGCTGGAGAGCGGAAATGGGTATCAGAAGACCACGATTTCCCGCTGCTATGCCACCGGAAACATATCGTTGAGCTATCCGGGCGGAAACAGCGGAAGCGCGGGGACCCAGGCCGGCGGCCTGCTGGGCGGCGGAAGCCGCCTGGAGGTCAGCGACTGCTTCGCGTTGGGTGATGTTACTGTCAGAAAGAGCGCGGGTTACACCAGTTCCTCCCTGTATGCCGGCGGCCTGGGCGGCTGGCTGATTGAGACCACCCTGGAGCGGTGCTATGCTGACGGATTTGTGTCCGGCGGTTACGATTCCCGTGTGGGCGGCCTGATAGCAGCAGCGGCCGAACGGATCATAAATTGTTATCGGCCAGCTCGGAATGCCCTTGGCACCAGTTACTATTACGGGGGAACGGAGATCGGCGATCCTTATGCCCAGAGCTCCTACTCCGGCTTTGATTTCAACAGCACCTGGACAATCACCCAGGGTGCCTTCCTGGGCAAGGCCCATCTGCAGTATCAGAACTGAACCTTCCTAAAAAGCGAGCGGCGGGTCCCCATTCCGGGGGCCGCCCCCCTGTTGGGGAGGGGAAAAAAGGGAGGGGAAAAAAAATTAAAAAGGGGCGTAGACCCTCCGGGTGGGCAGCACCACCAGGAGGAAGGCGGCGGGGGGGAGGGGGGCAAAGAAATTTCCCGGGGAATTTAAACAGAGGGGGGGGGGCAGGCCGCGCAGGGAGAGGGGGAGGGGGG
>NZ_LR131147.1:2867897-3171580 GCF_900626285.1 Intestinimonas massiliensis (ex Afouda et al. 2020) | reverse complement strand
GGGGCCGGGCGGGGGGGGGAGGATATTGTAAGAAGAAAAAGAGCGGGGGGAAGAGAAGGCCGGCTGTCTTTATCCCAAGCCCTCTCCCTCCGGTTTTAAAACAAACGCCCCAGGAACAACCCCCCGGGGTCCCTCCGGGGGAAAGCCCATTATCCATTACAAAAACTAACCTCTCAAAAAAGGGGGGGGGGGGCCCCCCGTGGGGGACCCCGCCGCTCTGTTGGGAAGGGAAAATAGGGAAGGGAAAACCAATTTAGAAGGGACCGTAGCCCATCTGGTTGGCCAGCACCACCAGGATGAAGCCGGCGGCGATGAGGCAGACATAGATCTTCCAGGCGAACTTGAACCAGTGGCCGTAGTCCATGCCGCACAGGGACAGCTGCAGGAGGGAGGCGGTGGGCCAGAAGGTATTGGTGAAGCCGTCGCCGTACTGATAGGCCAGCACCATGACCTGCTGGTTGATGCCCAGCACCTGACCCAGAGGCTGGAGGATAGGCATCATGACCACGGCCTTGCCGCTGCCGGAGGAGACGAAGAAGTTGAACAGGGTGACAAAGCCGTAGATGATGAGCAGGGTGATGATGGGGCTCTTGCCCTCCAGCAGGCTGGAGACGCTGTGGATGATGGTGTCGGTAATGTTGCCCTCGGTGAGCAGGACGGACACGGCGCGGCTGAAGCCGATGACCATGGTGGGGGCGATGACGCCGGCCATGCCCTTGCCGAACTCGGTGCAGGCCTCGGTCAGGTCCATCCGGAAGAGGATGACGCCGATGATGGTCACGGGGAAGTAGCAGGCGGTGATCTCAGGCAGACCCCACATGTAGGTGAGAGAGCCCACCACGGAGACCAGAATGGTGATCAGGAACAGGACGATGAGCAGGATGCGCTTGAAATTGAAGGCCAGGCCCTCCTCGAACTCCATGGGGGCGCTCTGCTCGTTGAGATAATTGGCGCCCATGACGCTGTTCTTGGGGTCCTTCTTGATCTTGACACAGTAGCGGACCAGGAAGAACAGGGCGATGACGTAGAAGATCACCAGGCCCACCGCCCGGAAGCCGATGCCGGAGTACATGGGCAGGCCCACCAGGGTCTGGGCCACGCCGGTGGTGTAGGGATTCACCATGCCGCAGGTGAAGCCCACGGCGGTGGACAGCAGGATAACGGCGGTACCCACCATCTTATCATAGCCCAGGGTGATGAACAGGGAAATGATAATCGGGTAGAAGGGGTAGAGGGCGTCCAGATAGCCGATGACGCCCAGGGCGGTGAACAGGGTGAAGAACAGCACCACCATGATGAGGCCCTTGCCCCTGGCCACCTTGATCATGGACTGGATGCCGGCGGAGAAGGCGCCGGTCTTGTTGATGATCTGGATGCAGCCGCTGATGAGCAGCACGCCGCCGATGATGGAGGCGCTCTCCACAAAGCCCTGGTGCAGGGAGGTGAAGAACTGCAGGAAGCTCACCGGCGTCTGTTCCACATAGGTGAAGGAATTGGGATCGACCACGCCCTCTTCCCGGACATAGCTGCCGGCGGGGATCACGTAGGTCATCACCGTGATGATGAGCATCAGGATGAGAATGACGATGTAGACGTGAGGTAGGCTGAAGCCTTTCTTCTTCTTTAACGCATTACCCATAAATGAAACCTCCTCTTATTTGACAGCCCCGGACACAACCACCGGGGACGGTGTCACACTCTCTTACTTACCGGCGTGCTTTTTGAGCCACTGCACGGCGCTGTTGGCCAGAATGGCGGTGCCCAGGGCAAAGGCGCTCTCATCCAGCACCATGTTGGGGTTGTGCAGGGGGTAGTTGTCCGGGCTGCCGGCGCCCATGAAGGCGTAGAAGCCGGGCACCAGGCGGGTCACATGGCCGAAGTCCTCCGCGCCCTTCATGGGGGGTGCGGGGCTCACGTTCCCGGCGCCCAGGATCTCCTCCACGTAGGGGACGATCTCGGCGGAGAAGGCGGCGTCGCACACGGTGCTGGGGGTCTTGAGTACCCGCACGGAGTAGGTGCCCCGCCAGGCCTTGATGTAGTGCTCCAGGATCTCGGGGATGCGCTCCAGCAGGTGATCGTAGGCCTCGGGGCTCAGGGTGCGGAAGGACACCATGATCTCCGACGTGTCGGGAATGATGTTGGAGGTGCGTCCGCCGTTGAGGGCGCCCACCGTCAGGGTGGCGAAGGCCTCGGGGTCCACCTCCCGGGGAATGAGCATATTCAGGGCGGAGCAGACCTGGGTGGCGATGTTCACCGGGTCCACCGTCTTCTGGGGCTCGGAGGAGTGGCCGCCCTTGCCCTGGATGCTGACGATGAAGGTGGCCATGGCGCCGGAGGCCACGCCGGGGGAATAGGTGAGCTTGCCCACCTCCACCTGGGGCCCCACGTGGAGGGCCATGGCGGCGTCCACCTTGGGATTCTCCAGCAGGCCGTCCTCCACCATGGTGCGGGAGCCGTAGCCCATCTCCTCGCCGGGCTGGAACATGAGCTTCACCGTGCCGGGCAGCTGGTCCTCCATGTCCTTCAGGATGCGGGCCGCGCCCAGCAGCATGGCGGCGTGGGCGTCGTGGCCGCACATGTGGGCGGTGTCCCCCTTGGAGGCGAAGTCCAGGTTGGTGGTCTCACACATGGGCAGGCCGTCCATATCCGCCCGCAGCAGGATACAGGGGCCGCCCTTGCCGATGAGACCCACCACGCCGGTGGATTCCGGGGCGTCGGGGAAGCCGGCGAAGCGCATCTTCTCCCGGTCCTCCTCCGAGTGGACGCCGCAGTCCTTGCAGGGAATGCCCATCTCGGTCAGCCGCTGTTTCACATAAGCCGCCGTCTTGGGGGTATACACGCCCACCTCGGGGATCTGATGGAGGCTGCGGCGGTCGGCGATGATCTGATCCTGAATCTGCCTGGCCTTTTCCAGCATTTCGTTCATGATAAGCGCTCCTTTCCGTTAGGCCTGATAGACCGTTTTTCCGTTCAATACCGTTTCCAGTACCTGTACCTTGGGGAAGTCCTTGGGGTCGGTCTCGAAGAGGTCCCGCTCCAGCACCACCAGGTCGGCCAGCTTGCCTGTCTCCAGGGTGCCCCGGACGTCCTCGTCCCGGCAGGCCCAGGCCGCGTCGGAGGTGAACAGGCGGATGGCCTGCTCCACGCTGAGGGCCTGCTCCGGCAGGTAGGTCCTGGTGCCCGCCCGGTTCTGCCGGGTGATGGCCGCCCGCATATTGTCCAGCACGTCGAAGGGCTCCACCGGACAGTCGGAGCCGCCGCTGACCCGGATGCCCAGGTCCTCCATGCTCTTCCAGTTGTAGCAGTCCTTTGCGTGGCGCTTGCCCACCCGCTCCTCGATGATGTTCATGTCGGCGTCGATGAAGATGGGCTGGATGTAGGCCTGCAGGCCCATCACCATCATCAGCCGCAGCAGGGCGGGGGAGGTGGTCTGGGCGTGGACGATGCCGTGGCGGTGGTCCGGCCAGGGGTTCTCCTTCTGGGCCTTGTAGATGGCGTCGCACACCTTCTGGAGGGCCAGGTCGCCGATGGCGTGGACCGCCACGTCCATGTGCTGGTCGTGGGCGGCCTTGACCCAGGTGTACAGCTCCTCCTCCGTGTAGATGGGGATGCCGTGGTTGTCCCGGTCGTCCACGTAGCCGTCGATCATCTCGGCGGACTTGGCGCCCAGAGAGCCGTCCTGGAGCAGCTTCCGGGGGCCGGTGCGGAACAGGCTGGTCCGGTCCGCCGGGTCGCTGCGCACCTTCAGAAGCCGGTCAAACTCGGTCTGGTCCACCAGACACTGCTCAAAGACGCGGACGGTCAGCTTGCCCTCCGCCTCCATCTCCCGGAACAGGCCGATCAGATGGATGGGGTCCATGCCGGCGATGACCTTCAGGTCGTCGGAGTGGACGCAGGTGATGCCGGCGGCGTTGAGGCCCTTCTGGCCGATCTCCACCAGCTCCCGCACGTAGGCGTCATCCGCCTTGGGGAAGACCTCCATGTACAGCCGCATGGCGTCCTCCCGCAGCAGGCCGTTGATGAAGTCCACATGGCTCAGGGTCTCCGGGTCCACACCCTTCAGGGCCCGGATCCGCTCCAGCATCACGCTGTTGCAGGCGGCAATATGGGCGCAGGTCCGCAGCATGCACACCGGGATCTCAGTGGAGATGCGGTCCATATCCTCCCGGTTGGGCATCCGGCCCTCCGCCATGTTCTCCTGGTTCCAGCCCATGCCCAGCAGGTAGTCCGGATGATTCTGCTCGATCCGCTCCCTGCACCGGGCCACGATGTCCTCAATGGACGGCACGCCGAACAGCGCCACGTTTTTCTGGAACATAGCGTAGTAGAGCATGTGCATGTGGGTATCGCTGAAGCCGGGCAGCACCATGGCCCCTTTCAGGTCCCGGGTCTCATCCCAGCTCTGGGCCAGCCCCTCCTGACTGCTCCCAAGAAAAACGATCTTGTCGTTCTCGGTGCCGATGGCCTCATAGCGGGTCATTGCCTTGTCCATGGATACGACCTTTCCGTTGAACCAAAGCCTTCTCATCACACTCGTCCTTTCTGCCCCACGGCATGTTTGATGTCAAATAATTTAGCAATTCAGATGCCAAACTGAAAAAAGTATAAAAATAATCCGCTAAAAATCCTTGTAAAACCGGGGATCTGGTGTCGTAGAACCCGGCCAAGCGATTTTTGGCGGACTATTCCATAGCACAGATTTTGGGCTTAACCTGTAAAAAATTTTTGCACCCGCAAAATTTTTTACAGGCCATATTTTTGCAGTTTATATTTCAAGTTCTGCCGGGAGAGGCCCAGGTGCCGGGCCGCGGCAGAGATGGAACCACATTGTTCCATCGCTTGTTGGAGCAGTTCCCGTTCATATTGCTGGAGGGCCTGGTTAAGGGAAAAGCCCGCGGGGCGTTCCGGCGCTGCAGGAGCTGCCGGCTCCGGGGTTGTCCAGAGGCCCAGGCTGTCTGCCACGTCCTCCTCACAGATCAGCTCGCCCCTGGCTACGGCAAAGGCGCTCTCCACCGTGTTCTGCAGCTCCCGGATGTTGCCCGGCCACTGATAGCGCTGGAAGCGGGCGGCCACCTCATCGGTGACCCCCCGAATGCTCCGGTGCATGGAGCGGTTGAAGCGCTCGATGAAGTAATTGGTCAGCAGGAGGATGTCGTCCGGCCGCTCCCGGAGGGGCGGCAGGGTCAGCCGGACCACGCCCAGACGGTAATACAGGTCCTCCCGCAGCTTGCCCCGCTGGACCAGGGTGAGGGGCGGCTCGTTGACGGCCGCCACGATGCGCACGTCGAAGGGGATCTCCTGGCTGCCCCCCAGCCGCCGCACCCGCTTGGCCTCCAGCACCTTCAGCAGCTTGGCCTGGAGACCGGGGTCCATGGAGTTGATCTCGTCCAGGAACAGGGTGCCGCCGTGGGCCTCCTCAAACAGGCCCTTCCGGGTCACAGCGCCGGTGTAGCTGCCCCGCTCCGTGCCGAAGAACAGGCTCTCCAGCAGATTGGCCGGGATGGCGGCGCAGTTCTGGGCCACAAAGGGCATGCCGCCCCGCTGCCCCTCGCTGTGGAGGGATTCGGCCACCAGCTCCTTGCCGGTGCCGGTCTCCCCGTAAATCAGTACCGGGGAATCCAGCTGTGCCACGTCCCGGATCCGGCGCTTGAGGGCCTCCATGGCCGGAGAGCGGGTGACGATCCGGTCCAGGGTGGACAGGCCGTCCCGCCGTCCGCCCCGGACGATCCGCTGGCCCACGGTGTAGAATTTGGCGCAGTCCACCGCGCCCACCACGGCGCCGTTGTCCAGAATGGGCAGGGTGGTGGCGTCCAGCAGCACCCGCTCACCCCGGCTGTTCATGATCTCCTGGGGCTGGTTGTAGATGGGCTTTCCGGTGCGCAGGACCTGGAGAATGGTGCTGGTGGTGGCGTCCAGGTCCGGATAGAGATCCAGAATGTGGTGCCCGATGGTGTCCTCTTCCCGCCAGTAGTAATTCATGGTGATGCGCTGATAGCGGATGATGCCGTCCTGATCCACCACCAGAATACCGTCGGAATCCTCACACTCCCGGATAATGCTGCTCATCTGGGTCAATAGATCCTCTGCCATGATCTGCCGCCCCCTTCCTGTCCATGCGTGTCCCTGACAGTCGGCCCGGCCGTTGGGTCAGGGCTCCAGCTTGTTCACCCGGCGCTGATGGCGGCCGCCCTCAAACTCCGTGTTGAGAAACACCTCCACGATCCGGTCTGCCATGTTGTTGCCGATGAGGCCGCCGCCCATGGCCAGCATATTGGCGTCGTTGTGCCGACGGGTCATCTCGGCGGACAGGGGCTCGCTGCACAGGGCGCAGCGGATGCCCTTCACCTTGTTGGCGGCGATGGAGATGCCGATGCCGGTGGTGCAGATGACGATGCCCCGGTCACACTCCCCGGAGGCCACCGCCTCCGCCGCCGCCCGGCCGAAGTCGGGGTAGTCGCAGCTCTCGGATGTATAGCAGCCGTAGTCCTTGTATGCCAGACCGTGGTCGTCCAGCCAGGCCATCACGTGCTGCTTCAGGGCCAGCCCTCCGTGGTCAGAACCCAATGCGATCATAATCAAGATCCTCCTCTTACAGTTTGTGGAATACAGGCTTGTGCTTGTCGTAGGTGCAGACATACCGGAAGCCGCAGTCGGCCAGCAGGGCCTGAGCCTCCCGGATGCCTTTGCCCACGCCGCCCGGTACATGGGCGTCGGAGCCAACGGTGACGATCTCACCGCCGCAGTCCTTGTAGAGCGCCAGAATGGGCTTCCACTCCGCCACGGTGCGGCCCCGCCAGGTGTTGACCTCCATGCCCCGGCCGCTCTCCGTCACGGTGCGCAGGATGGCCTGGATCTGGTCATAATACCGCTCCAGGGACACCGGCACATCCATATACCGCAGGGGGTAGATGATGTGGGCCAGCACGTCGTAATAGGGGGTGCCCGCCAGAAGGGCCATGGAGGTGAAGTAATCGTCCAGGGCGGCATAGCAGGCGGCGGGATCCGGGTAGGGCACATAGTAGAAGTCGGTGCCCCCCTTTTCCGGGCACAGGTTGTGGACCGAACCCAGCACGAAGTCCAGCTCCGGCCGGCTGACAATGGCCTGGGACGCGGCGGGGTTCAGGTGGGCCATGCCCAGCTCCAGACCCAGCTTCAAGGTGAGCCTGGGGGCGAACTGAGGGACCACTTCCCGGTACTGGGCCACGGCGGGGGGCCAGTCGTAGCTGTCCACCGGCTCGCCCTGGAGGCTCAGCAGGTCGCAGTGGTCGGTGATGCACAGCTCGTCCAGCCCCGCCTCCACCGCTGCCTGGGCCTGCTGCTCCAGCGGGGTGTCGCTGTCGGGTGAGAGCTTGCTGTGGGTGTGGTAATCAGAACAGTACATAGGTGATCTCCTTTAAAAGGGCCAGGATGGGAACCATCTGAGGATGCAGGTGCCGTACCAGGTGGGGTAGGTGATGCCCACCAGCACCGGGTAGAACAGGACGAACAGCGCCGCCGCCCCGCCGGTGACAGCGTACATGGCCGGTTTCCAGCGGATCAGGTCCTCCTTCTGGGCCAGGGTGTGGAACACATAGCACAGGGCCAGGATGAGGAAGAGCACCGAGGGGAAGTAGTGGTAGGCGAAGGTGATCCGCCCGATAAAGAACCAGGGCACCAGCTGGGCCAGATAGCCGATGAAGATGAACAGGGCCTTTCCGCTCCGGCGGACGATGCCGTGGAAGGCGCAGGCCAGAATGGCCAGCAGGCCGCCCCAGCACACCACCGGGTTGACGAAGGCGGCGAAGCGGGTGGTGACCCCGGACACCGAGTTGTCCATATAGTAGAGGATGGGCCGGATGTCCAGCAGCCACTGGTACCAGCGGGAGGAGTAGGGGTGGGTGTCGGTGACCCCGCTGTGGTAGGAGAGCATATACTGCTGGTTCTTCCACATCTCGTGGATCAGGTTGCTCAGGGAGGTGTCTCCCGAGGCGGCGGCGTAGGGCAGGTAGGACAGGGTGTAGATGACCGCCGGGATGATGGCAAAGACCAGGAGGGAGAACGCCAGGATCTTCACCGTCCAGCCGACACGCTCATGGCGGGTCTCCTCCGGCCACTGGCGCAGCTTCAGGGCCAGGCCCAGGAAGTAGAGCACCACCAGGCCGGTGCAGCCGTAGATCACCGTCCACTTGGAGGCGGCGCCGATGCCCCAGAACAGGCCCGACAGGAACAGGGGCAGAGCGCAGGCCTTGAAGGAGGTCCCGGCGGGGAGCACCAGCCACCGGTACATGAACCAGTACATCAGCAGGATGAAGAAGAAGGCGTAGGTGTCGATGGTGGCCAGCCTTGTCTGGGTCAGGTGCATGAAGTCGGCGGCCAGCAGGATGGTGCCGCAGGCGGCGATGGAGGTGCGGCCGAACAGATTCTTCAGAAACACGTACAGCAGGGGCAGCATCCCCACCCCGAACAGGGTGCCCATGAACCGCCAGCCGAAGGGGGTCATGCCGAACAGCCGGATGCCGATGCCCATGATGAGCTTGCCCAGAGGCGGATGGGTGATCTCGTAGGGGTAGATCCCACGGATGTGCTCATAGGCGGTGCGGGGGTGGTAGATCTCGTCAAAGTAGGCGCTGTTCATATAGGTGATGGCGTCGGGCACCAGCTCCTGCTCGTCAAACAGGGGGTTGGTGGCGTCGCTCAGGTCAATCAGATTGCCGTCCGTGTCAAAGAAGGCCAGCTCGTCCAGCTCCAGCAGGCCCTTGTTGGCCTGGCCGGTGATGCGGAGGTAGCGGATATACTGGGGATTGTCAATGAGGATCTCATTCCACTTGAACAGCTGATTGTAGTTCTGGGTCATGGCGTAGCTGTCGGCGTAGCCGGTGCCGTCCGCCCAGTAGTAGCCGGTGATCTCGTCTGCGTCCTCCGGATTGTCCTTCCGCTGCCACAGGGACAGCCAGGACACCCCGTCGCTGGAGATCTCCACCTGGTATTTGCCGGTGCCCAGGCCGCAGAAATACCAGATCCTGGACACCTGGACCTCCTCCGGCAGCACGAAGGTCTGGGCCTTCTCGTCTCCGAAGTCCCGGGGGCTCTGGGGAGCCTCCAGGTCGCCCAGGTGGGCGAAGGCGGTGACCGCGTAAATGGCGGTGATGAGGAGCAGGGGGATGGCGTCCTTCTTCACCATGGGGTGGCAGGTGCCGGCAAAGGACAGCCGCTTTTTCACCGGATTGGGGTCCAGCTGCTGGGCCAGGGGCCGCCGCTGGGTCTGGACATACCAGGCGAAAAAGTAGAACAGGGCCGCCACGGTGAGGACGGGGAACAGATAGACGATATATCGAATGGGACCCACGGGGAAACACCTCCAGATCGGGGGCAAAAAATAAGAGGATGAGCATACACTCATCCTCCTATTTTATTTCTTCTTCTTCTTTTTGTCAAAGAAAGATTTCACGCTATCCACCGGGCCGGGTTGAATCTCGCCCATGGCTTCGCCATAGGCACGCAACGCCTCCTTCTGCTCGTGGGACAGATTGGTGGGGACCTGCACGTTCACCGTGACGTACTGATCGCCCCGGCCCCGTCCGTTGACGCTGGGGATGCCCTTGCCCCGCAGCCGGAAGGTGGTGCCGGGCTGGGTGCCGGCGGGCAGGTTCCACTTCACCTTGCCGTCGATGGTGGGAATCTCCAGCTCCGCCCCCAGGGTGGCCTGGAGGAAGGAGACCGGCTGATTCAGATACACCGACGTGCCCTCCCGCTTGAAGTAGGGGTGGGGCCGCACGGTGACGCTGATCAGCAGGTCGCCGGCGGGACCGCCGTTGCGGCCCGCGCCGCCCTGGCCCCGGAGGGAGACCGCCTGGCCGTTGTCGATGCCGGCGGGGATGCTGACGGTGATCTTCCGCTGCTTCCGGGTGGTGCCGGTACCGCCGCAGGACTTGCAGGGCTGATGGATGATCTTGCCCTTGCCGCCGCACTTGGGGCAGGTGGTGGTGGTGGCGAAGGTAAAGGCGCCGCCGCCCCGCTGGATGCGGATGGTGCCGGTGCCGTGGCAGTCGGGGCACACCTCGGCGGTGGTGCCGGGGGCGCAGCCGGTGCCGTGGCAGTCCTCGCAGGGCTCGGTGCGGTTGAGGATGATCTCCTTCTGACAGCCAAAGGCAGCCTCCTCAAAGGTGATGGTGACCGAGGCCCGCAGGGTCTCACCCTTCATGGGGCCGGTACGCTGGCGGCTGGAACCGCCGCCGCCGAACCCGCCGCCGAAGAAGGAACCGAAGATATCGCCCAGGTCGATGTCGCCCATATCGAAGCCGCCGAATCCGCCGCCGTTGAACCCACCGGCGCCGAAGTTGGGGTCTACCCCCGCGTGGCCGAACTGGTCGTACTTGGCCCGCTTCTCCTTGTCGGACAGCACCTCGTAGGCCTCGTTGACCTCCTTGAACTTGGCCTCGGCGTCCTTGTCGCCGGGGTTCAGATCGGGATGGTATTTTTTGGCCAGCTTGCGGTAGGCCTTTTTCAGCTCATCGTCAGAGACCCCTTTGGATACCCCCAGGACCTCATAATAATCTCGTTTCTGTTCAGGCATTGGTGTTCACCTCTTTACACACGGAAAGCAGCGGGGGATTCCCCCCGCCGCTGTACTCCGTGACTTGATCTCACGCTGCGGCACGCTCGCGGCCGGGCCGCTAAGCCGGGACTGCGCGGAAAATGCCGCTCCGGGCTGTGCCCGTCGCCTGTTTTTCCGCCTCCGTCCGGTCTTAGCAACCCTGCTCACGGCCTCTGCGCTTACTTGTTGTCGTCGTCCACGACCTTGTAGTCGGCGTCCACCACGTTGGGGTCGGTGTTGGCGCCGCCGGCCTGGCCGCCGCCGAAGTTGGCGCCGCCCATGTCGGGGCCGGGCTGACCACCCTGGGGGTTGGCCTGCTGGTACATCTTCTCAGCCACGGGGTAGAAGGCCTTGGTGGCCTCCTCAGTGGCGTTCTTGATGGCCTGGATGTCGGTGCCCTTCAGAGCTTCCTTCAGCTTGTTCAGGGCAGCCTCCACGTTGGCCTTGTCGCCGGCGTCGATCTTGTCCTTGGCGTCCTCCAGAGCCTTCTCGGTCTGATAGACCACCTGGTCGGCCTGGTTGCGGACGTCCACCTCTTCCTTCCGCTTGGCGTCCTCGGCGGCGAACTGCTCGGCCTCCTTGACGGCCTTGTCGATGTCCTCCTTGGACATGTTGGTGGAGGAGGTGATGGTGATGTGCTGCTCCTTGCCGGTGCCCAGATCCTTGGCGGACACGTTCACGATGCCGTTGGCGTCGATGTCGAAGGTGACCTCGATCTGAGGCACGCCGCGGCGGGCGGGAGCGATGCCGTCCAGGTTGAAGCGGCCCAAGGTCTTGTTGTACTGCGCCATCTCACGCTCGCCCTGGAGCACGTGGACCTCAACGGAGGTCTGGTTGTCGGCGGCGGTGGTGAAGATCTGGCTCTTCTTGGCGGGAATGGTGGTGTTGCGCTCGATCAGCTTGGTCATCACGCCGCCCATGGTCTCAATGCCCAGGGACAGGGGGGTGACATCCAGCAGCAGCAGGCCCTTCACGTCGCCCACCAGCACGCCGCCCTGGAGGGCAGCGCCCATGGCCACGCACTCATCGGGGTTGATGCCCTTGAAGCCTTCCTTACCGGTCAGCTTCTTCACCATGTCCTGCACGGCGGGGATACGGCTGGAGCCGCCCACCAGCAGCACCTTGGAGATGTCGCCGGAGCTCAGGTTGGCGTCGCTCATGGCCTGACGCACGGGGCCGGCAGTGGCCTCCACCAGGTGAGCGGTCAGCTGGTCGAACTTGGCCCGGGTCAGGGTCAGATCCAGGTGCTTGGGGCCGGTGGCGTCGGCGGTGATATAGGGCAGGTTGATGTTGGTGGAGGTGACGCCGGACAGCTCGATCTTGGCCTTCTCGGCGGCCTCCTTCAGGCGCTGCATGGCCACCTTGTCGCCGGTCAGGTCGATGCCGGTGTCCTTCTTGAACTCAGCGGCCATCCAGTCCATGACGCACTTATCGAAGTCGTCGCCGCCCAGACGGTTGTTGCCGGCGGTAGCCAGAACCTCGATGACGCCGTCGCCCACTTCCAGCACGGACACATCGAAGGTGCCGCCGCCCAGGTCGTACACCATGATCTTCTGGTCGGTCTCCTTATCCACGCCGTAGGCCAGAGCCGCGGCGGTAGGCTCGTTGATGATCCGCTTCACGTCCAGACCGGCGATCTTGCCGGCGTCCTTGGTGGCCTGACGCTGAGCGTCGGTGAAGTAAGCGGGGACGGTGATGACAGCCTCGGTAACAGGCTGGCCCAGATAGGCCTCAGCGTCGGCCTTCAGCTTCTGCAGGATCATGGCGGAGATCTCCTGAGGGGTGTAGGCCTTGCCGTCGATGTTCACCTTGTAGTTGGAGCCCATCTCACGCTTGATGGAGGCGATGGTGCGGTCGGGGTTGGTGATGGCCTGGCGCTTGGCCACCTGGCCCACCATACGCTCGCCGTCCTTGGAGAAGGCCACCACGGACGGGGTGGTGCGGTTACCTTCCGCGTTGGGGATGACGACGGCCTCGCCGCCCTCCATAACAGCAACACAAGAGTTGGTCGTACCGAGGTCGATACCAATAATCTTAGACATAATCAATTCCTCCAATATATCGTAAATTATTTTTTAACAAAGGGATAACGGGCGCTTGCTGCGCCCTGGGAAAATCAATTTGCCACCTTTACCATGGCAAAGCGGATCACCTTATCGCCGTTGCGGAAGCCGGCCTGGAACACCTCTACAATGGTATTCTCTCCGGCGTTCTCGTCCTCCACGTGCATCACGGCGTTGTGGAGATTGGGATCAAAGGTCTCACCCAGGGCGGGGATCTCTTCGATGCCCAGCTTGGAGAGGACCTCCTTCAGCTGGGTCATGGTCATCTCCACGCCCTTCTTGAAGGCCTCGTCGGCGGTCTCCTGCTTTAAGGCCCGTTCCAGGTTATCATACACCGGCAGGAAGGCGGCGGCAGTCTCCGCCTTGGAGTCCGCCCAGGCGGATTCCTTCTCCTTCTGACTGCGGCGGCGGTAGTTGTCGTACTCCGCAGCCAGACGGAGGAACTTATCCTCCTGATCGCTGAGGTTTTTCTTGAGCGCCTCCAGCTCCTCCAGCAGGGGATCGGGCGTCTCCTCCGCAGCGGCGGTCTCGGCCACCTGCTCCTCAGGCTGCTGAGGTGCGGTCTGCTCCAGGTCCTCCGCCGGCTTGTTTTCTTTCTTGCTGCTCATTGAGTACACTCATCTCCTATTTATGATCGTCCTTGCCCTCCGGCAGCTCGCCCTGGCCGAACAGACGGCTCAGGCCTTCGGCCAGATAGGACAGGCGGGCGGTGATCTTTGCGTAATCCATCCGTGTGGGTCCCACCACACCGATGACCCCCCGCATCCCCTCGCCGATATCGTAACTGGCAACCACAACACTGGTATCCTTTAAGGCGTCAGCCACATTTTCCGGACCGATGAGGATCTTCATGGGGTCGTCCTTGGGGACGGGGAACCGGGCGGGGTCGGCGTCCTCCGACAGGTAGCTCAGCAGGGGCTGTGCCCGGTCCAGGGACTGGTACTCCGGCAGCTCCAGCAGGTGGGCCAGACCGGAGGTGTGAACGGTGCGCCGCTCCAGGCTCTCCAGCACCTCGATGGCGAAGGACACCACCAAGCTGATCAGCCCGTAGGCGTCGCCGGCGGCATGCTGGGCCACCCGCATCAGCTCCGGTGTGATCTCCTCCAGCGTCAGGCCGGTGAAGGTGGTGTTGAGCAGGGTGTTGAGCATCTGCAGCTGGGCCTCCGTCAGATCGGAGGGCAGGCGGATCAGCCGGTTGCG
This sequence comes from Intestinimonas massiliensis (ex Afouda et al. 2020), assembly GCF_900626285.1. Classification (GTDB taxonomy): domain Bacteria; phylum Bacillota; class Clostridia; order Oscillospirales; family Oscillospiraceae; genus Flavonifractor; species Flavonifractor massiliensis_A. The sequence continues at coordinate 3,157,744 of NZ_LR131147.1, read as the reverse complement.
GACGATGTTGCTGTCCGTCATTACCACAATGATGAAGGCGTTGCGCTCCACCATCAAAAGGTCGAACCGGCGGATGGTCACCCGCTCCATCCCGGAGGAGAGGGCGAAGGCCGGATAATTGGTGAGCTGGGATACCACCCGGCCCGCCTGATCCAGCACCCGGTCCAGTTCCTGCATTTTCAGCCGCAGGGCCTGATTCATACGCTCGGTCTCCTGAAGGGAGAGCTTGTGCTCCTCCATCAGCTCGTTGACGTAGAACCGGTAGCCCTTGGGGGACGGGATGCGGCCGGCGGAGGTGTGGGGCTTCTCCAGCAGGCCCATGGACTCCAGATCCGCCATCTCGTTGCGGATGGTGGCGGAGGAGACCTCCATGCCGATGGCCTGTGCGATTGCCTTGGAGCCTACCGGCTCCGCCGACTGGATGTAGCTTTCAATGATGGCGCGGAGAATCCGTCTTTTGCGTTCTGTTAAATCCATTCCGGCCACCTCTCAATGATTTTAGCACTCATACTCCCTGAGTGCTAACCATAATGTAGCACCCTCCGCCGAAAAAGTCAATAGGTCCGGTTGTAAATTAAATGTGAACGAAAAAAGGATGGCAGACGAGGGGGACGACTGCAAGCGGTGGGCGGTTGACGAGAGGGGGGATTCAATGATATGATGGGCACAAGAGGGGGTATGCGTGTTGGACGGCTTACCAGTAGAGATCATCGACTATGAGGACCGCTACAAGCAGGCGCTGGAGGACGTGTCTCTGCCCTGGCTGCTGGAGTACGACCTGCTGGAGCCGGTGGATCTGGAGATGCTGGCGGATCCCCACCGGTTCATCGCCGGCGGCGGCCGGGTGCTGCTGGCCCGGCTGGAGGATGAGATCGTGGGCATGGTCATGCTGGAGCTCCAGGGAGAGGGCGTGTGCGAGGCCCTGAAGTTCGGCGTGAAGGAGGAATACCGGGAGCAGGGCATCGGCACCGCGCTGATGGAGGCGGTGATCCAGGCAGCCCGGGACGCGGAGCAGAAGACCCTGGTGGTCACCTCCAACCACAAGCTGAAGGCCGCTCTGCGGCTGTATGAGAAGTTTGGATTTGAATACGTGACGTATTCTGATAAATGGTTTCAACTTTCTGATATCAGAATGGAGCGGGAACTGTAAGAAAAGAAGGACGCGCCGCCGGCGCGTCCTTCTTTTTTAATCCTCAAATTCGTATAGCGCCCCGGTGGTCAGGGGGTGGAGCCGGTCCCCCAGCTCCTCCTTTAAAATAGCGTAGGCGGGGCCGCCGGTGCAGTGGCCGGTGTAGACCGCTCCCACCTCCAGCCCGTCCCGGAGGGCGGCGGCGATGGCCCGCACCTTCTCGGGGGCGGGGCCCAGGGTGGTCACGCCCCCCTTGCCCATCAGGTGGAAGCCCCCCAGCACCGCCCGGATGGTTTTTGGGGGGAACTGCTCCTTCAGCTGGGTCAGGATCTTCACCACCCCCGCGTGGCAGCAGGAGTTGAACACCACCAGCCCTCTGGACGTCTCGGCCACCAGGGACTGCTCATGCTTGACCCGGTCGGGGATGAGATGCAGGCCGGGGGCCAGGTCCCGGGGCCCCTCTGCCAGGTCGAAGCGCTTCTCGTGGCGGCAGAGCATACCCGGATTCACCCCGATGTACTCCTTCTCCTCCCAGTACTCCGGGTCGGTGATCCGGGGCCGGGCGTAGACCGGGGCGGTGCGGTTGACGGCGAAAAAGGCGTTGAAGCCGTCGGCGTGGTCGTAGTGGCCGTGGGACAGGGCGGCCTTTTCCACTCCGGCCAGGTCCACCCCCAGCTTGCCGGCGTTGTACAGCACCGCGCCGCACTCACCGGCGTCCAGCAGGTAGTGCCCGCCGCCGTATTCAATGTAGAAGGACAGCCCGTGCTCGCCGATCAGACCGTCCGGGGCGGAATTTTCCATCAGAACCGTGACCTTCATGGGGAGACCTCCTTTTCTGTTTCATGGGAGAACTGAGTTACGTCATTGATCCAGGCCCGGGAGCGGAACCGGGGCACCCCGATGAAGAATTTGGTGATCATCTCCATCACCACCCCCAGGTACACCCAGAAGATGCCCCACTTCAGGGCCAGACCGAAGAGGGCGGACAGGGGGAGGGCCACCAGCCACAGGGGGAGCAGGTCGATGATGGTGGCGGCCCGCACGTCGCCGCCGCCCCGGAGCACCCCCACCGTGTTCACCGTGTTGAAGGCCCGCAGGGGCAGGACGGCCCCGATGAAGGTGAGCATCATGGTGGCGATCTCCCCGGCCATGGGGGACAGGTGGAAGAAGGGGTACACCGACCAGGGGAAGATCAGGTGGGCGCAGCAGATCAGCGGGATACCGATGACCAGGCCGCAGGCCATGGCCAGGGTGTTGAGGGTGGCGCCGATCTCATAGATGTGCTCCCGCCGTCCGGCGCCGATCTCCCGGCCCACCACGATGGCGGTGGTGCCGCCCACGGCGATGATGGCCACAGTGGACAGATCCTCGATGTTGCCTGCCACGGCCCGGGCGGCCAGGATCTCGGTAGAATTCTCCATATGGCCCATGACCACCTTGTGGAGGGCGGTGCCCAGGCCCCACAGGGTCTCGTTGAGCACCACCGGCCCGGAGTAGCGGAAGAATTTCCGCACCAGCGGGGCCCCCGGCCGGGCCAGCAGGGCGGGTTTTAAACGGAACCGCCGGTTGGTGAGGGCGTAGGTGCCCATAATGAGGAACTCCAGGATCCGGGAGAGTAGGGTGGCCAGGGCGGCCCCCTCCACCCCCAGGGCGGGAGCCCCCAGGTTGCCGAAGATCAAAATCCAGTTCAAAAAGGTGTTGGTGCTCATGGAGATGGCAAAGACCGCCATGCCCAGCTTGGGGTTCTCCATGGACCGGTGGGCCCCCACATACACCCCGGTGATGCTGTTGAAGAGGTAGGAGGGCCCCACGATGCGGGCGTAGCTGGCGGCCACAGGCACCAGGGCCTGGTTGTCGGTGAGCATCCCCATCAGCTGGGTGGGGAAGAAGCACATCACCGCCGCGAACAGGGCGGCCACAGCCCCGGCCACATAGCAGCCCAGGCCCACCACCCGGTTGATGGAATCGGTGTCTCCCTTGCCCCAGAACTGGCTGATGAGCACCGACGAGCCGCTCTGCAACCCGAAGATCACCAGCTGGATGACGAACACCGGGTTGTTGGCTACCAGCACCGCTGCCAGCGGCGCCTCTCCCAGGGCGCCCACCATAAAGGTGTCCACCAGGCCCAGCAGGGTGGTGCACAGGTTCTGCAGCAGAATGGGCAGCGCCAGCAGGACCACGTCCTTGTAGAAGGCCCGGCCCCGGTTCAGGTAGGAGAACAATACCTCACCTCATTGCGATCCGATTTTTTGTGATGGAAGTCAGCCCCTCGGCCAGAATGTCCACATCCTCCCTGGTGTTTTCCGCCGAGAAGGACACCCGCAGCACCCCCATCAGGGTGCGCTTGGGCAGACCCAGGGCGGCGAACACGTGGCTGGGCTTGCCCTTGTGGCAGGCCGAGCCGGAGGAGACGCAGATGCCCATGTCGGACAGGTCCCGCACCAGCATCTCGCTGGGATAGCCGGGCAGGGACACGGCGCAGATGTGGGGGGCGTCCCCGGGGCTGATCACCTCCAGGCCGGGCACCTGCCGCAGGACCTCCAGGGCGTAGCGCCTGATCTGGGTGATCTTCTCCCGGTACTCCTCCTGCCAGGCGCCGCAGGCGGCGGCCAGGGCGGCGATCTGAGCGGTGGGCTCGGTGCCCGAGCGCAGGCCGCTCTCCTGTCCGCCCCCCAGCAGCAGGGGCTTCAGGTTCAGCCCCTTCCGGATGTACTGGGCGCCGATCCCCTTGGGGGCGTGGATCTTGTGGCCGCTGACGGTGAGCAGGTCCACCCCCAGCTCCTTGGGGGTGAAGGGTACCTTTAAAAAGCCCTGCACCGCGTCGCAGTGGAGCAGGGCGGGGGAGCCGGCGGCTTTGATGGCCCGGGCGGCCTCCGCCACCGGCAGGATGGTGCCCAGCTCGTTGTTCACCAGCATCATGGACACCAGAATGGTATCCGGCCGCAGGGCGGCGGTGAGGGCGTCGATGGAGATGTGGCCGGTCCTGTCCGGCTTCAGATAGGTGACCTCGTACCCCTGCCGCTCCAGGTCCTTCATGGGCTCCAGCACGGCGGCGTGCTCGATGGCAGTGGTGATGATGTGCTTTCCCTTCCGCTTTCCGTACTCCACGGCGGAGCGGATGGACCAGTTGTCCCCCTCGGTGCCGCAGGAGATGAAGGTCAGCTCCTCAGGCAGACAGCCCAGGCAGCGGGCCACCGTCTCCCGGTGCTCCTTCACCCGGGCTGCCGCCGCCTGCCCCAGGGCGTAGCCGGAGGAGGGGTTGCCGAATCCCTCCGTCATGGCCTGGTAGGCCGCCTGGGCTGCCTGGGGACACACCTGGGTGGTGGCGGCGTTATCAAGATAAATGGGCATGGATGGTCACCTCAGAATCAGTCATTTTATATCATTTCATTGTATCCTCCGCCCTTTGGAAAGTCAAGGCGGGGGGCGGCGGAAAACAGACCAGCCAGTTTTTGCAAATGCCCTTGACAAGGGAGAAACGGGATAATATACTGTGTTCTGCTAGGAAATAAAATGAAATAAAAAGAAAGGAAGGAATCGCCATGAGCGCGATCAAGCTGAAGGAAAATCTCTGGTCCGTAGGTGTGCTCAACCCCTCCCTGCGGGTGTTCGACATCGTGATGGAGGCCAAGTATGGCACTTCCTATAACGCCTATCTGATCACCGGAGAGAAGAACGTCCTCATCGAGGCGGTACATACCGATTATTTTGAGGAGTATGTGGATAACATCCGCCAGGTCATCCCCCTGGAGGATGTGGACTACCTCATTATGAACCATAACGAGCCCGACCACTCGGGCAGCGTGGCCAAGCTGCTGGCTCTGTGCCCCAAGCTGCAGATCATCGCCACCAAGGCGGGCAAGAAGCACCTGCAGGACATCACCAACCTGGAGCTGCCCTGCCGCACCGTGGCCGCCGGGGACACCCTGGACCTGGGCGACCGTGTGCTGGAGTTCATCCCCTCCCCCATGCTCCACTGGGCCGACTCCATGTTCACCTGGGACCCCAAGGGCAAGACCCTGTTTACCTGCGACTTCCTGGGCTGCCACTTCTGCGAGCCCACCATGCTGGACAAGAACATCCACGACAAGAAGGCCTATGACGGCGAGTTTGCCTATTACTTCGCCGGCATCTTCGGGCCCTTCAAGCCCAGCGTGCTGGCCGGCCTGGACAAGCTGCCCGCTGAGGCCGACCTGATCTGCCCCAGCCACGGCCCCTGCCTGGTGGAGGGCATCGAAAAGGCCAAGGAGCTCTACCGGACCTGGAGCGCCCCCACCCCCAAGACGAAGCGCACCGCCTTCGTGGTGTACGCCTCCGCCTACGGCTGCACCCGCACTCTGGCGGAGACCGCCGCCAGGACCCTGGAGGGGGAGGGCTACGACGTGACCACCGCCGACGTCACCGTGGTGCCCTATGCCGAGTGCGTCAAGCTGGCCCATGAGGCCGACGTGCTGCTGGTGGGCTCCCCCACCATCAACCGTGCCGCCCCCAAGGCGGTGTGGGACGTGCTCACCTCCATTGACCCCATCAACCTGAAGGGCAAGGCCGCCGGCGCCTTCGGCGCCTATGGCTGGAGCGGCGAGGCCGCCCCCATGCTCCACACCTTCCTGAAGGGCCTGCGCTATGCCGCCCCCGAGGCCCCCTTCCGGGTGCTGTTCACCCCCACCCAGGCCGACCTGGACGCCATGGCCGACTACGCCCGCAGCGTGGCCGCCCTGTGCACCGTGCCGGTGGACGCCCCCGCGGAGAAAACCGCCGGCGGCAAGTTCGTCTGCGCCCTGTGCGGCTATGTCTACGACCCCGCCGAGGGGGATCCCGCCCACGGCATCGCGCCGGGCACTCCCTTCGAGGCGCTGCCCGCCACCTGGTCCTGCCCCCTGTGCGGCGTGGACAAGGGCATGTTCAAGCCCGCGGACTGAAAATAACAGAATGAAGAAGCGGCTCCCGCGTATAGCAGAGGAGCCGCCCGGACAAAACACGGGGGACGGTCCTTTGGCCGTCCCCCGTGTTTTTTTTCATCAGGAGCAGAACCGGTGGTTTCCGATGACCTTGATCAGCGGCCTGCTCCAGATCCAGGCGCTGGTGGCGGTGCTGGGGTTGAAATAGTAGATGGCCCCGCCGCTGGGGTCGGCGCCGTTGAGGGCCTCCCGGGCCGCCCGCACCGCCGATTCCGCCACCGGCTGGTCGATCTGCCCGTCCACCATGCAGGTAAAGGCCCCCGGCTGGTAGACCACACCGGCGATGGTGTTGGGGAAGGAGGGGTGCTCCACCCGGTTGAGGATCACCGCTCCCACCGCCACCTGACCGCTGTAGGGCTCACCCCGGGCCTCGGCGGAGATGACCCGGGCCAGCAGGTCCACGCTGGCCGACTGGCTGGTGCTGCTCCCGCTGTCCGGCATGCCCAGGGCCCGCAGGGTGGCGGGGCCCACGATGCCGTCGGCGGTCAGGCCGTTTTTCCGCTGAAAATACTTCACCGCCTCGGTGGTCTTGCTGCCGAAGATACCGTCCACCGAACCGTCGTAATAGCCCCAGTTTTTCAGCTTGCTCTGGATGATCCGCACCTGTTCCCCGGTGGAGCCCTGCCGGTAGGTGGCCGCCTGGGCCTGCTGGGCCAGGACGATGATCCCGATATTCAAAATGAAAAGCAGGGCCAGGGCCCCGGTCAATTTTCGCTTGTTGACGCCCATCCTTCCGCCTCCTTTTCTCACTGGAGCTAGTGTACGGCGCGGCTGGCCCGGTTATGAGCGCCAATCTGTGCCAAAATGGGAATAGGGTGGATGGAAGCGGGACATACTGGAACAAAGCAGGAAAGGATGTGGGCAATATGGTGCAGGGCGTGTCCCGGCAGGTCATTGTGGTGCGGTCTCCCGACCCCCGTTTTTTTGAGCAGGCCATTTTTATTGTAAAAGAGGACGCCTTCAAAAAGGGCGTGACCGCGGACGAGGTGCTCCAGGAGGCCCAGCGGGCGGCCAATGGCTATCTGCGGCAGAATACCCGCTGGCACAAGCTGTGGCGGCGGGTCCCCGGCCCGGTGTACGCCGCCGCGGGGGCGATAGGGGCTACCCTGTGCTGGTGCGCCGCCCTGGCGCTGTGAGCGGAAAAAACGGCGGACGCCTTGGCGTCCGCCGTTTTTGTGTAACTCAGTCCAGATATTGGATGCCGGCGCCAATGACCCCGTCGCCGATATAGACGCTGAGGGTGGCGTCCAGAGGCCCCTCCCAGCAGTGTTCATAGTCGGGGAAGGCGGCCCGCACCTTGGCGGACAGCTCCGCCATCTCCTCCGGCGCGCCGCCGTTGGCCACACCCAGGTTGTAGCGCCTGCCCGGCTGGAACTTCTGGCGCATCAGGTCCAGGATCTTGTCCTGCACCTGGCGGCGGCCCCGCACCTTGGCCACGCTCTGGAGCTGGCCGTCATCGGCGAAGGTGATGATGGGCTTGATGCTCAGCATGGTACCCGCCATGGCGGCCACCTTGCCGATCCGCCCGCCCTTGTAGAGATACTCCAGGGTATCCACCGAGAAGAAGGGGTAGGTGTGCTCCACCAGAAAAGGCACCCGCTGGGAGACCAGGGTGTCCCAATCGGTCCCGGCCTGGATCTCCTCCCACAGCTGGAGTACCATAATACCCAGTCCCAGGGCGCCGCTCTTGGAGTCAAAGACCGCTATTTGCAGGTCCTCCCGCTGTTCCCCCTGGAGACGCACCATATTGTAGGTGCCGGAAAGCCCTCCGGAGAGCATCAGGGCAATGACCTTTTCATAGCCGTCGGCCCGGATCCGGTCCAGGGCATCGCTGACCGCGCCCCCCTCGGGCAGGGAGGTGCGGGGCAGCTCCCCCTGATGGAGCCGCTGGTATACGTCCTGAGCGAAGATATCCACGCCGTCGGAAAATTCCCCGTCCTGGCAGATGATTTTCAGCGGCACCGTATAGATGGGCTTGCCCGAGCGCATCTCAGCAGAGAGATCGGCGGTGGAATCGGTGAGCAGCGCGATTTTTTCCGGGTTTGACAAGGCGATCATCCTACTCTATAATGGCGTTAAGGTCGCATAACATTGTTATGTCATTATTATAAATGGTGCGATATGGAAATGTCAAGGGGGAGCGGGGGAGATATGGACTATCATCAGCGTCGGCAGATACAGGCCAGGCAGACCGAGCAGGCGATTCTGGAGGCCGCCATGGTTCTGGCCCGGGAGCACAGCTTTGATAAGGTGTCTGTCCGGGACATCTGCCAGCGGGCGGGGATCACCACCGGCGCCTTTTACCACCACTTCCGCTCCAAGGAGGACCTGCTCTCCCGGGGCTTCTCCCCTCTGGACCAGCACATGGAAAAGGCCCTGGCGGGCCATGAAGGGGATCCGCCGGACCGGCGGCTGTGGCTGATCCTGTCCACCTACGCCAGGTTTACCCAGGAGCAGGGGTGGGAGCTGGTGGCCCGCTACTATCAGCGGCGGCTGGATTCCCCCGACGATGCCGCCTCCATGGACCCCACCCGGTATACCCTGCGGGCGGTGCGGGAGTGCCTGTGCCAGATGGAGCGGGAGGGGGTCCCCATGCCGGGGTGTACGCCGGAGTGGCTGGCCGATTTCCTCTTCCGCCATTTCCGGGGTGTGGTGGTGGACTGGATCCTCCACCGGGGGGAGTACCCCTTATTATCCCGCCTGGAGCAGGATTATACCCTGTTCAGCCGCACCTTCCAAAAGAATTGAGCCGTTTTCAGCCTGGACAGGCAACTCTGCCGCCATGGACGCATATGCATCCTTGACGGAGGTGAGGGCCATGTCCAGGCTGTTTTCAAAACAAGGGGCGCGGGATCTGCTGCTGGGCCTGGGGCTGATGGGGGCCACCCTGGCGCTGCTGCTCTATCCCCAGGACTCCATGGAGGCGGCCCGCACCGGCATCCAGCTGTGCGGGAACGTGATCATCCCCTCCCTGTTTCCCTTCTTCGTGCTCTCCTCCCTGGTGGTGGAGCTGGGCCTGGCGGAGTATCTGGGGCGGCTGCTGGAGGGGGTCATGCGGCCCCTGTTCAACGTGGGCGGCGCCTGCGCCTCCGCCTTCGCCCTGGGCTTCATCGGGGGCTACCCGGTGGGGGCCAAGACCGCCATCAGCCTGTACCAGAACGGCATGTGCACCAAGACGGAGGCCGAGCGGCTGCTGGCCTTCTGCAACAACTCCGGCCCCGCCTTCATCCTGGGGGTGGTGGGGGCCGGCGTCTTTGCCAGCAGCCGGGTAGGGGTGCTGCTCTGCCTGGCCCACGCCCTGGCGTCGGTGTGCATCGGGGTGCTCTTCCGGTTCTACGGCGCCGGACGGGAGAAACAAAGCGAAGCCCGGCGGGGGACGGCCCCCCGGTTCCGGGCTCCCCGGTTTACCGCCGCCTTTACCGGGGCCATCAAGAATTCCTTTCTCTCCACCCTGAATATCTGCGCCTTTGTGATCTTCTTTACGGTGGTGATCCAGATGCTGGTCACCTCCGGCTTTCTCCCCGGCCTGGCCCAGGTGCTGGGCACGGTGCTGGCCCCCTTCGGCATGACGCCGGAGTGGGCCCGGCGGCTGCTCACCGGCCTGGTGGAGATCTCCTCCGGGGTGTGGACCCTGTCGGGGGAGGGAACCCTCAGCGGCCGGCTCACCATGGCCGCCTTCATCCTGGGCTGGGCGGGGATCTCCGTCCACTGCCAGGTGCTCTCCTTCCTGGGGGACAGCGGCCTGTCCCCCCGCACCTATCTGCTGGGCAAGCTGCTCCACGGGGGTCTGGCCGCCCTGTTTACCGCCTTCCTGGTGCGGGTGGTGCCGCTGGAGGCCCCCGTGTCCCACTACCTGGCCCAGCAGGTGGCCGACATCGCGGGCACCGGCTTCTCCAGAACCCTGGCGGTTTCGGTGGTGAGCGCCTGGATGGTGTTCCTCCTGTTTTTCCTGGCGGCGGCCGCCGGCTCCAGAAAAAAACTTGGCAAGGGCGGAAGGGCCGTGCTATAATGTGCTGAAGAGAATCGGCCCGCGGCAGAGCGGGGAGGAGGCGTTCCCATGCTGTTCCAAAAGAAGATCGAGCCCCGCTGCGCCTACTGTGAACGGGGGACCCAGCTGGACGAGGAGAAGGTCCTCTGTGCCAAAAAGGGGGTAGTCTCTCCCGCCGGAAGCTGCCGGGCGTTCAAGTACGACCCCCTCAAGCGGGTGCCGCCCATGCCCAAGGCCCCCGACTTCAGCAATCTGAAGGACGAGGATTTCAAACTGTAACGCAGGAAAGAGGACCGGATCCAGTGGGATCCGGTCCCCTTTTTTATCATTCAGTTAGTCCTGGTCCACCTTGACCACCGGGAAGCGGTCGGGCAGCTTGATACCCGCCCGGTCGTAGATGGCGGCGCCCCGGGCGCAGGCCTCCTTCAGGATGGCCTCCTCGTCCAGCACCAGGATCTTCCGGTCCCGCATGAGCCACTTGCCGTCGCACATGGTGGACTGGACGTTGGAGGAGTGCATGGCGGTGACCAGTGCGGCGATCTTGTCGTTCACCGGCATCATGGAGGGGCCGTGGGGGTCGATGACGATGAGGTCGGCCTTCTTGCCCGCCTCCAGGGAGCCGTACAGGTCCTCGTCCAGCAGGGCCCGGGCGCCCCACTTGGTGGCCATCCGCAGGATGTCCTGGGCGGGCACCACGGTGGGATCCAGCCGCCAGCCCTTGTGGATCAGGGAGGTGAGCCACATCTCATCCACCATGTCCATGTGGTTGGAGGAGGAGGCGCCATCGGTGCCGATGGACACGCAGATGCCCATGTCCAGCATCTTGGGGATGCGGGCGAAGCCCAGCACCCGCATGGCGGAGGCGGGGTTGTGGGACACCTTCACGTCCCGCTTCTTGAAGAGCTCCAGCTCCTCGTCGGTGAGCCACACCGTGTGGACGGCCAGCAGGTTCTTGTCCAGCACGCCCAGCTTCTCCAGGTGCTTGACAGTGCCCTCGCCCCAGCGGGCGTAGGTATACTCCTTCTCCTCCTTGGCCTCGGCTACGTGCATGTGGATGCCCACGCCGTACTTGTCGGCCAGCTCCTTGGTGCGCACGCACAGCTCGTCGGTGTTGTTGAAGATGGTCCGCAGGCCGAACCACACCTGGACCCGGCCGTCGGCGGTGTTGTGGTACTTCTCCAGGTCGATGACCTGCTGCTCCAGCTCCTGGTCCATGGTGCGCTGCCAGATCTTGGGCAGCCCCTCGCCGCAGTCCATGACGGACTTGGCCAGCTTGCCCCGCAGGCCGGACTCCTTGGTGGCCCGGGCCATGCCGGAGACGAACTGTCCGCCGGGCTCGGCGAAGGAGGTGACGCCGGAGCGGATCAGCTCCAGGGAGGTCATCAGGGTGGAGACGTAGGAATCCTCCTCGGTCATGTTGCTCTCATAGGGCCACATCCGGTCGTGGAGCCAGGTGATGAAGTCCACGTCGTCGCCCACGCCCCGGCTGATCTGCTGGGAGGTGTGGACGTGGGTGTTGACGAAGCCGGGCAGGACGTACTTGCCGTTCAGCTCGATGACCTCCGCGTCGGGTTTCACCAGAGCGGGGTCCACCTTGCCCACTGCCACGATCTTGTCGTCCTCCACCAGCACGCCGCCGCCGTCATACACGGTGTCATTGGCGTCCATGGAGAGGACGTAGCCGTTTTTCAGATAAGTCTGAGCCATTGCGCTTTCCTCCTTATTCCACCGAGATCACCGGGTCGATGATCTGGAACTTGCTCACGTCGAACAGACCCTGGTCGGAGATGGCCAGCGCGGGAATGAAGATCAGGGTGATGAAGGACAGGGTCACGTTGGGGGAGGGGACGGTGCAGCCCCGCTGGGCCATGGCGGCGATGACCGCCCGCAGCTTCTCGGCCACAACCTCGCCCTCCTCGTCGGCCAGCAGGCCGCAGATGGGTAGGGCGATCTCCTCAATGACCTTGCCGCCGTCCACGAACACCAGGCCGCCCTGGAGCTCCTGGATGCGGTTGACCGCCAGGGCCATGTCGGCGGGATCGGAGCCCACCACAGATACGTTGTGGTGGTCGTGGCCCACGGAGATGGCGATGGCGCCCGACTTCAGACCAAAGTTCTTGATGAAGGCCCGGCCGATGGAGCCGTTCTTGCCGTAGCGCTCCACACAGGCGATGCGCAGGATGTCATGGTCCACATCGGGCTGTACCACGCCGTCGGCCACCGGCAGGGTGACGGTCAGGTCGTCGGTGAGCAGGGACACGGGGGAGGCGCCGATGACGTGGACGGTGGCCTTTTTGGCCTTGGGGTCCACCTTGAGCACCAGGTCGTCCCCGGTGACGGCGGGCATGTGGACGGTGTTCAGCAGCTTGTCGCTGTAGGCGGGGGCCTTCAGCTCCCGGGTGAGGGCGCCGTGGTCCACGATGAGCTCGCCCTTGGACACCACCTGCTCCACCTTGCACTGCTCCAGGGAGGACAGCAGCACCACGTCGGCGTACTTGCCGGGGGTGATGGAGCCGCACTCGTTGTCGATGCGGAAGCTCTCGGCGGGGTTGAGGGTGACCATCTGGATGGCAGTCACCGGGTTCACGCCCTCCTCCACGGCGATGCGTACCTTGTGGTCCAGGTGGCCCAGGTCCTTGATGTGGAGGGCGTCAATGTCGTCGGACACCATGGCGCAGTGGCGTGCGTCCACGTGGTTTTCGGTCAGGACCTTCAGGCAGGCCCGCAGGTCGGTGGAGGCGGAGCCCTCCCGCATCAGCACCCGCAGACCGGCTCTCAGCTTCTGGAGGGCCTCCTCCTTGTTGGTGGACTCGTGGTCGGAGTTGATGCCGGCGGATACATAGGCGTTCAGCGCCCCGTCATAGGTGGCGGGGGCGTGGCCCTCGGCGGTCTTGTGGTACTTCTCCGCCAGCTCCAGCATGTGGGCGGAGGCGGGGCTGCCGCCCAGGATGGGGGGCACCAGCACCTCGGCCAGACCCACCGCCTGAGGCAGCTGGATCAGCTCGTCCATCATCTCGGCGTGGAGGGTGGAGCCGGTGGTCTGGAGCCCGTTCTCCTCCATGAAGGCGGGGACGGGGTAGTACAGCTTCACGGGGGTGTGCTCCGACTCGGCCAGCACTTCCTTCATGCCCTCCACACCGGAGACGATGGTGATCTCCATCAGGTCGCTGGCCACGGCGGTGGTGCCGTGCTTGACCACCATCTTGGCAAACTCGGTGTAGGTGAGCATGCTGCTCTCAATATGGATGTGGGCGTCGATAAAGCCGGGGGCCAGATACTTGCCGGCGGCGTCAATGATCTTGGTGTCCGGGCCGCAGCACCCCTCGGGCAGCTTGCCTACGGCGGCGATGCGCTCCCCGGCGATGGCGACATCGGCGGGGTAGATCTCTGCGGTGTGGACGTTGACCAGCTGGCCGCCCCGGATGATCACGTCAGCCGGAGCCTGGCCCTGGGCCACTGCGATGAGCCTGTTATCCATCATATGATATAGTCTCCTTTGTGGGCGAATCGTCAAATTTCGCCAGTTATCCTGCTTATTATATTTCACCCTGCGTAGCCTTGTCAACCGAGGGGCGGCCATATCCCGCCCCGGGAAACCGGCCATGGTAAAGACCGCGTAAATACAGGGGAGATCTCTGGACAGAGCAGCGTGATTTTGCTATAGTATAAAAGCGCATCGGAACCAGCAAAGGAGGTACCTGTATGAAAAAACGATGTTTTGCCGTCTTATTGACGATAGCTATGCTATTCAGCATTCTGCCTATGACGGCAATGGCGGCGGATTCCAGCTCCGCGGCTGATGAGGCGGAGCTGACGGCCGCGGTGGCGGAGGCCGCAGCGGGAGATGTGATCCAACTGACGGACGACATCACCCTGTCGGCCACTCTGTCCGTTCCGGCGGAGCAGAGCATCACGCTGGACCTGAACGGACACACCCTGTCTGTGGAGGCGGATGTGGACGTGATCGACAACAGCGGCACGCTGACCGTCAAGAACGGCACGGTGGCGGCCAAGGAGAACACCGCGGCCCATTTCGCGGTCAACAACCAGAAAAGCGGTGTTCTGACCGTGGAGCAGGACGAGGGGCAGGAGACCAAGCTCATCGGCCGCTGCGGCATCCAGAATTACGGTACGGTTGTAATCAACGACGGCACCGTTACCAGCTATAACCGCAACGCCATCTATACGGAGGCGGGGAGCAGCACCACCATCAACGGCGGTCAGATCCTGGCCTCCGGCGGCAGCTCCGGCATGGGCCGCGCGGTTTCCGCGCTGGGCGACGTGACCATCACCGGCGGATACTTTTATGCCGGCGGCAGCAGCGGCGCGGGGGACAACTACATGAACGCCATCAGCATGTTCTATGACGGCGTGCTGACCATCCGCCCCGCTGAGGGCAAGACTGTTACCGTCATTTCGGAGACGGACTACGCCGTTTCCACCATGTACAACGCGAAGGTTTACATCTACGGCGGCAGCTTTGCCTGCAACGGCTCCAGAACGGACGTCCTGGACTTTGAGTCCGCCGGCAACGTGCAGATCTACGGCGGCACCTTCAAGCATGAGCCCTACGCCGACTATCTGCCGGAGGGCTACATCGCCGTGGAGGAGGAGAGCGGCTATGTGGTGCAGGCCGCCCAGCCCGCCGCCGACCTGACGGTAAACAGCTATGAGGAGCTGGCCGGGGCCCTGAACGGCTCCGTGCTGGAGCCCAAGCGCATCACTTTGGGCGCCGACATGACCATCCCCGCCGGCGCCGACCTCACCCTGCAGCAGGGCTACACCCTGACGGTGCCTGCTGATGTTACCCTGACGGTGAACGGCATCCTGTCTCTGGACAGCACCATGACCAACGACGGCACCCTGACCGTCGGGGCCCAGGGCTTTGTGGAGCATCCGCTGAATCTCACCAACAACGGCACCATTACCGACTATCCCGCGGTGGAGAACGGCGTGTGCACCATCTCCACCCCCATGCAGCTGCAATGGCTCTCCTGCCTGGTGGAGTGGGACAACGGCAATATCCCCGCCTCTGTCAGGCTGGCCGGCGATATCGCCATGCCTGATGTGGAATTTACCCCCATCGGCAGCTCCAGCTTCTATCACGGTTCTACCTTTGACGGCGGCAATCACACCATCAGCGACCTGCAGGTGGTGGTGACCTCCGAGTACCGGGGCGGCCTCTTCGGCAATGTGGGCGATGTGACCGTCAGGAACCTGACCATCAGCGGCACCAGCACCAACAGCACCAGCAGCTATATCGGCGCCCTGGCCGGATATATGAGCGGCAGCTGCACCGTGCAGAACGTGCACATTCAGGATTATACCGTGAGCAGCCCCATCAGCTACGGCGTGGGCGGCTTTGTGGGTCAGATCTGGACCGACGACCCCTCCGCCCGGGTGGAGTTCATCGGCTGCACCCTGGACGCCGACGTCACCGGCTACGCCAATCAGGGCGCGGTCTGGGGCACCAGCACCGGCTCCAAGGGCACCATCGGCATCTACAACTGCACCCTGGCCGGTACGGTGACCACCATCAACGTCAACGGCGGCATCTGCGGCGGTTACGGGGCCACTGCTCCGGTGGAGATCATCGGCCTGGATCACTCCGGCCTGACCGTCACAGTGAAGGGCACCGAGACGGACAAGCTGGTGGCCTATACTACGGCCACCAACAATCTGCAGCCCGACAAGGAGGCCGTAAAGGCCGACGGCGTGTGGACTGCCGCCGACGCCGGTACCATCGCGGCCACGGTGGACGGCATGCCCTACGCCTCCTTCGCCGACGCTGTGGCCGCCGCCGGGGACGGCAGCCTGGTGAGCGTGGAGCGGAACGTTGTCCTGACCGAGGCCGTGGCCATCAGCGCCGACGTCAAGGTCACCGGCTTTGCCAAGGTTTCTGTGGGCGCGGGCGGTTCCCTGACCATTTCCGCCGGCAACTATGACGCCGACCCCACCCCCTACGCGGATCCCTCCATGACGGGCAAGGCCAACGGGGACGGTACCTATACCGTGGTTCCCCTGAGCGCGGAAAACGCCGTGGCCTCCATCGGCTCCAACTACTATTATAATTCCCTCTCCGCCGCTGTGGCGGCCGCCAAGAACGGCGACACCATCAAGCTGCTGAACAATGTGGCTCTGCCCGGCCGGCTTGCCATCGCCAAGGACCTGCGGATCGACATGAACGGCAAGACCATCTCCGTGGCGGGCGCCTCCACCCACGGCTTCTCCGTGGTGAACGGCGGCAGCCTGGAACTGACCGGCTCCGGCACCATGAATGTGACCGGGAACGATGTCTGGGGCTTCCAGGTGGTGGGCAACACCGACGGGGCCACCTGGGCGGACACCACCGCCAAGACCACCCTCACCATCGGACCCGATGTGGTGGTGGATGTGGAAAACGGCCTGGGCGTCTGGATCGGCGGCAAGGGCGCCACCCTGAATGTCTACGGCACCATCAACAGCAAGAACGACAGCGCCATCTTCGGAAACGGCACCAGAAATGCCGCCACCAACAACGGCGGGACCGAGATCAACATCTATGACGGCGCCTCCGTGACGGCCAAGAGCGTGGCCATCTACCAGCCTCAGCTGGGCACCGTTAACATCGCGGGCGGTACCGTGGAGGGATACGCGGCCATCGGCATCAAGTCCGGCACCCTGAACATCACCGGCGGTACGGTCAGAGGCGTGGCCAACGACGACGTGCTGGACGACAGCTACTCCAACACCAACGGCATCGCCTATGACGGCTCCGCCATCGTGATTGATTCCTATATCGGCTACAGCGGCCAGATGAACCTGACCATCTCCGGGGACGCCGTGGTCCAGAGCCTGCACTCCACCGCCATCCATGAGATCGGCAATGTGGCGGGCATGACCAATGTGGTCAACCTGAAGGTGGAAGGCGGCTGCCTCAGCAGCGCCGGCGGCAA
This sequence comes from Intestinimonas massiliensis (ex Afouda et al. 2020), assembly GCF_900626285.1. Classification (GTDB taxonomy): domain Bacteria; phylum Bacillota; class Clostridia; order Oscillospirales; family Oscillospiraceae; genus Flavonifractor; species Flavonifractor massiliensis_A. The sequence continues at coordinate 3,140,734 of NZ_LR131147.1, read as the reverse complement.
GGACTGCATCCTGGTGCGGGAGACCACGAAGGACACGGTCTCCGTCACCGGCGGCGCCTTTACCTCCAACCCCGGCGCCTATGCGGCGGACGGCTATGCCGCCGCCGCCGAGACCAGGGTTGTCAACGGCGTGACCTATTATTACACCGTCGCCCGGCAGGCGGAGGAGCCCGACGTGGAGACCGCCGTCTCCGCCGGTGAGCCCTCCGTTGAGGTGGGCGAGAGCCTGGGCCTGCCGGAGAACTTCGGAACCGAGCTGGCCGGCGCCCTGAACAGCGCGGACACCGCCAAGGATCTGACCGATGCGGCGGTGGGTCTGAGCAGCGATGCCGGCGTTGTGGGCACCAAGGACGCGGCGGACAAGGCCCTGACGGACGCGGGCATCAGCACTGGGGACGCCGACATCACCGTGGTGGTGGAGCCCTACCTGAAGGTGGAGGTCACCGGCTACGATGAGACCGAAAAGACCCTGGCCCTGGACATCGGCGCCTACTACAATGTAAAGGCCACCACCAACCCCGGCGACATGACCGACGACAACACTGTGTCCCTCCGGGAGGGCGTGGCGATGAACGTCACCACGCCGGTGGACATCACCATCCCGCTGCCTGCCGGCTTTGCCGCTGACGGCAGCAGCCTCTACGTCAGGCACGTGAAGGACAGCGGAAAGACCTACTATCATCTGGGCACCGTGTCCGGCGATACCCTGACCTTTACCAACGCCAAGGGCTTCAGCACCTTTACCGTGCTGGGCGACAGCACCGGCGTGATCCAGGCCCAGCTGGACGGCGTGTACTATGACAGCCTCCAGGACGCCGTCAACGACGCCGTTGACGGCCAGACCGTCACCGTCCTGGCCGACGGCCTGAGTGCCGGCGTCACCGGCAGCAGCCGCACCATCACCGTGAAGAACGGCACCGCGGGCCAGATCACCGTGACCCTCAACGGCACGGCCCTGACCCTGGGCACCGGCGAAGCCCGTGACTTCACCTACACCGCGCCTTCCGGCGGCGGTGTGACCACCTACGCCGTCTCCGTGGAGAGCGCCGCCAACGGCGCCGTCACCGCCAGCACCAAGAGCGCCTCCAAGGGTACCACAGTGACCCTCACTGTCACCCCCGACAAGGGCTATGTGCTGGATACCCTCACCGTCACCGACAAGGACGGCAAGGCTGTGGCCCTCACCGACAAGGGGAACGGCAAGTACACCTTCACCATGCCCGCCTCCAAGGTGACGGTAAAGGCCGCGTTCAAGGCCGAGGCCCAGAAGGGCCTGCCCTTCACCGATGTGGCGGAGAGCGCCTGGTACTATGACGCCGTGTCCTATGTGTACGGGAAGGGCATCATGACCGGCACCAACGACGGCACCACCTTCAGCCCCGCCATGAACCTGACCCGGGGCATGATGGCCCAGATCCTCTATAACCTGGAGCAGGGCAAGCCCGCCGCCTCCGCCGGCTTTACCGACGTGGCCTCCGGCGCCTGGTACGCCGACGCGGTGAACTGGGCCGCCGCCAACGGCATCGTCAGCGGCTACGGCAGCGGCAAGTTCGGCCCCGAGGACCCCATCACCCGGGAGCAGATGGCGGTTCTGCTGTACAACTACGCCAGGTACAAGGGCAATGACGTGACCGCCACCACCGATCTGGCCTCCTTCTCCGACAGCCAGCAGGTGTCCGATTGGGCGGAGTACGCCATGAAGTGGGCTGTGGCTGAGAAGCTGATCCAGGGCTCCAACAGCAGCCTCAATCCTCTGGGCACTGCCACCCGGGCGGAAGTGGCCCAGCTCTTTACCAACCTGCTGAAGCAGGGCTGACAACGGCAGAAAAAATCCCCGGCGCTGATGCGCCGGGGATTTTTTGGTTCAGGGCCGGACGCCTACGCAGCAGTAGGTCTCCGTGGAGCTGCCGTCGGGCAGGGTCACCCGGCAGGTGATCACCGCGTCGCCGCACCGGTTGGCGGTGAAGCGCACGGCGGGGTTTCCGTTGATGGTGGTCTCCTCCAGCGTGAGGATCTCCGGGTGATCCACACTCCACTGGATGGTGTAGTTCTGGCCGTAATACCGGGTGCTGTCAAAGACATAGAGCTGGGTGGAGGCCCGGTCGCCGGGGGAGATAAACAGCCCCAGGGCGGACAGGGCCAGCTGTTCTCCCTTGGGAACCACATGGACCGTCATGGAGGCGGTGTGGCCATTCCAGGCGGCGCTGAGGCGGCCGGTCCCCACGCTCAGGCTGCGGATGCTGAAATCCCTTTCGTCAAAGGACAGAATATCCGGCGTCTCGTTGGTCCAGGTGATGCCCTGGGTGGCGGTAATGGAGTGGCGTTGGGCGTCCAGCAGGGTGATCCGCATGGAGCGGCCCTCCTCCAGCGCCATCACCGGAAGGGAAAAGGCCAGCTCCGGGGCGGTATAGCTGCCGCTCTGGCCGGGGGTCTCCCCCGGCTCCGGGGCGTCCGATCCCACCCGGGGGGTCAGCCCCGCCAGGCGGCACAGGATGGTGGCGATCTCCGAGCGGCTGATCTGGGAGCTGCCGTTGAAGCGGCGGTTCTGGTCCCCCTCGGTGATGCCTGCCCGGTACCAGCGGTACACCACGTCCCCGTAGGGGTCGGACTCCCGCAGGTCGGGCACGCTCCCGTCAGGCACGGTGCGGATGGGCTGCTTCTCGCTGTCGGGCACCGCCCGGTCCATCAGGTCCACCATCTGGAACCGGGTTGCCGTGTGCTCCAGAATGGACTGGGGCACCTCGGAGGCGGTGAACAGGCCGTTCCGGATACAGTAGTCGTAGGCCCCCTGATACCAGGCCCCGGAGGCGGCAGGTACCGTTGTGCCGTGGCGCTCGGCGTGAAGCCGGGCGGTGAGGGTGACCACTTCCGCCACGCTCATGATGCCGGTGGGGTTGAACTTGCCGTTCCCCACGCCGTTCATCAGGCCCGCCTCAGCCGCCGTATTGACGTAGTCCGCGTACCAGGCGGAGGCGGGTACATCGGTGAAGGAGCCGGGGGTGGGCTCCGGCGTGGGCGTTGGGGTCGGAGTAGGTGTGGGTGTCACGCTGGGGGTCGGGGTGATCTCCGGCTGGGCGGCGCCCAGAGAATGGGCAGTGACCCCGGAGGTGTTCAGGGTATAGAACGTGGGAACGGAGTTCTCCGTCACGTACCACACCACCCCGTCGCCGTAGGGGATGGGCTGGCAGTCGGACAGGGGGGCATTGGCGGTCTGGGTGGCGCCGGGGACCCCGTCCGAACCGTAGGGCAGATAGTACAGCGTGTCGCTGACGGTATAGCCGCTCTTGCCGTTCCACAGCAGGTAGCCGCCGCCCGACCCCGTGGGGGCCAGCACGGGGGTGGTGCTGCCGCCGGAGGAGGTGATCTGATACTGGCGGCCCTTCCCGGTGGCCTTGTCCATGTACTGGAAGTACACGGACCGGTCGCCTCTGCCGCCCGCGCCGTCGTAGTTAAAGGCCATCACATAGCCGTTGGCGGTCTCCGCCAGGCCGCCCACCGAGGCGCCGGTGGTGTTGTCGCCGACGCTCCCGGCGAACTTCATCAGGTCCATGTTCCAGCACCAGTTGTAGCCGCTGCCGGAGAACCTGCCGGTGGAGGCGTTGGAGTAGTAGCCCGTCAGCACCGCGCTTCTGGGATAGGCGTCCCCGTGGTCCAGGGCGATGATCTTGCCGTCCTCATCCACCAGGAGGAACTGGTTGAAGGAGTGGCTGACATAGCCGTAGCTGATGTTCATCACCTTGCAGAAGGAGTCGGTGATGGTCATGTCGCTCTGGCGCACCGCCATGGTCAGGTTGGCCTGGTGGTTGAGCCCGTCGCTGCTGGTGTACATCTCGTGGCTGGTGCGGATGTACAGATAGCCGCCGTACTCGTCGCACCGCAGGGAACCGGCGTCGAAAGGCACCGTGGTATTGGCCCCCTTCAGGCTGGCCGCGCCCAGCCGGTTCCAGTTCTTGTCGTACTTCACCACCCGGATGACCTCGGCGCTGTCGCTCTCGGCGGTGTTCTGCTGGCCGAAGATCAGGAAATTGTAGTTCTCCCCGGCGAAGAAGCCGCCCCAGACGGGCAGCTCCGGCTGGATGGCCCGGCTGTCCAGGAAGGCGAAGGAGGAGCTGTAGTTCTCCACCACCACCTGGCCGCCGGTGTACTCCACCCGGGTGAGGCCGCCGGTTCCGTTCTCATAGAGGTAGGAGGTCACCGGCTTGCTCCAGGTGGTGTAGTCCTCCTTGTTGATGTTGCTGCTGACGGCGGGGGAGGAGCCCGCCGCCAGGGTCGCCGGCGCCAGGGACAGGATAAGCGCCGCGGTGCAGAGAATCGCTCCTGCACGCCTGAACAGAGAGTTGTGATTCACAGTTCAACGCTTCCTTTCCTTCTGAATAGAATTGTTTGGTCAGGCCCGGGCGATCCCCTGGGCCCGGGCGGTGTCGGCCACCGCCTTGGCCACGGCGTCCGCCACGCTCTTGTCCAGGGCGGAGGGGAGAATGTTCTCGGCGCCCAGTTTGTCGGCGGGCACCAGGTCGGCCAGGGCGTGGGCGGCGGCCACCTTCATCTCCTCGGTGATCTCCCTGGCCCGTACCGCCAGGGCGCCCTTGAACACGCCGGGGAACACCAGTACGTTGTTGATCTGGTTGGGGAAGTCGGAGCGGCCGGTGCCGATGACGGCGGCGCCGCCCTTCCTGGCCTCGTCGGGCATGATCTCCGGGGTGGGGTTGGCCATGGCGAATACGATGCCGTCCCGCATGGTGGACACCATCTCGGCGGTGACCAGGTTGGGCCGGGACACGCCCACGAAGGCGTCGGCCCCCTTCAGGGCGTCGGCCAGGGTGCCGTGCTCATGGTTCCGGTTGGAGCTGTGGGAGATCTCCTCCTGTCCGGCGTTGAGGCCCTGGTCCCCCTCGCAGATGATGCCGTGGATGTCGCACATGACGATGTTGCCGAAGCCCATGGAGATGAGCAGCTTGCCGATGGCGATGCCGGCGGCGCCGGCGCCGTTGATGACGATTTTCAGCTTTCCCATCTCCTTGCCGGTGACCTTCACCGCGTTGAGCATGGCGGCGGCCACCACGATGGCGGTGCCGTGCTGGTCGTCGTGGAACACGGGGATGTCGCACAGCTCCTTCAGCCGCCGCTCCACCTCAAAGCACCGGGGGGCGGCGATGTCCTCCAGGTTGATGCCGCCGAAGCTCTTGGAGATCAGGTAGATGGTCTCCACCAGCTTGTCCACGTCCTTGGTGTCCACGCAGATGGGGAAGGCGTCCACCCCGGCGAACTCCTTGAACAGGGCGCACTTGCCCTCCATCACCGGCATACCGGCGGCGGGGCCGATGTCCCCCAGGCCCAGCACCGCCGTGCCGTCGGTGATCACGGCCACCAGGTTGCCCCGGCGGGTCAGGCGGAAAGATTCCTCATAGTCCCTGGCGATGGCCCGGCAGGGCTCGGCCACGCCGGGGGTGTACATCAGGGACAGGTCCTCACGGGTCTCAATGTGTTTGCGGGCCACCACTTCGATCTTGCCCGCCAGCTGCCGGTGCAGCTCCAGAGATTGCTGATTGACGTCCATTTTCATTCCTTCTTTCTATCCTTAAACCATTGCTTCCGGATGAAATACCTCATCGAACCGCTCCGGGGTCAGAAAGCCCAGGGCGATGCAGGCCTCCCGCAGGGAGATGCCCTCGGCGTAGGCCTTTTTGGCGGTTTTGGCGGCGTTCTCGTAGCCGATGTAGGGGTTGAGAGCGGTGACCAGCATCAGGGAGTTGTGCAGGTTCTCCCGGCACTTGTCCCGGTTGGCGGTGATGCCCTGGGCGCAGTGGACCCGGAAGGAGTCCATGCAGTCGGCCAGCAGCCGCACCGACTGGAGGAAGTTGTAGATGCACACCGGCATGAATACGTTGAGCTCGAAATTGCCCTGGGAGGCCGCCATGCCCACCGCCGTGTCGTTGGCCATCACCTGGACGGCCACCATGGTCACCGCCTCGCACTGGGTGGGGTTGACCTTGCCGGGCATGATGGAGGAGCCGGGCTCGTTTTCCGGGATGCGGATCTCACCCAGGCCGCACCGGGGGCCGGAGGCCAGCCAGCGCACGTCGTTGGCGATCTTCATCAGGTCGGCGGCCAGGGCCTTCAGGCCGCCGTGGGCGAACACCAGCTCGTCCTTGCTGGTGAGGGCGTGGAACTTGTTGGGGGCGGTGGAAAAGTCCTTGCCGGTGAGCTGGCTCACCGCCTGGGCCACCGCGGTGTCGAAGCCCTTGGGGGCGTTGAGACCGGTGCCCACGGCGGTGCCGCCCAGGGCCAGCTGCCGCAGGGGGGGCAGGGCCAGCTCCAGCAGGGCGCGGTCCCGCTCCAGGCTGGTCCGCCAGCCGCTGATCTCCTGGGCCAGGGTGATGGGAACCGCGTCCTGGAGATGGGTGCGCCCGCTCTTCACCACGTCGGCGTTCTCCTCCTCCAGCCCCTTCAGCACGGCGGCCAGCTTGTCCAGAGCGGGGAGCAGCTTGTTTTCCATCTCCATGGCCGCGGCGATGTGCATGGCGGTGGGGAAGGTGTCGTTGGAGGACTGGGACATGTTCACGTGGTCGTTGGGGTGGAGCAGCTTTTCCCCCGCCAGTTCGTTGCCCCGGTTGGCCACCACCTCATTGACGTTCATGTTGGACTGGGTGCCGCTGCCCGTCTGCCACACCACCAGGGGAAAGTGCCCGTCCAGTTTGCCGTCCAGGATCTCCCGGCACACCTGGCAGATCAGCTCATACCGGCGGTCGTCCAGCTTGCCCAGCTGGTGGTTGGCCATGGCCGCCGCCTGTTTCAGAACGGCGAAGGCACGGATGATCTCGACCGGCATCTGCTCGGTGCCGATCTTGAAATTCTGAAAGCTGCGCTGGGTCTGGGCCCCCCAATAGCGGTCGGCGGGCACCCGAACCTCGCCCATGGTGTCGTGTTCGATCCGGTAGTCCATGTGTGTTCATCCTCTCCTTTTTCCGCCCGGAGCCGGGCGGGATGCTACGCAAGGCCCATTATACACCAATCATCACTGAGAAACTATCTTAATTTGAAAATTTCAAAAAATATATGTCTTGAGCGAAAATAATGTATTTTTTTCTCTTGAAAGGATGTGTCCGAATTTTCGGACAAAACGGATTTGTTTTCCGGAAATGCGGACTTTTGGGGCGCGGTCTCCAAAGACGGAAGGGCTCAGAGGTCCGGGTGCGCAGGGCTTTGCCCGTTTTTCGGGAAGTTGGCATCCGGAATGCACACTATGAGAGTGACACCGACAAGGAGGTCTGGACACATGGTAGAGACGAAACAAGGAAAGCTGTTTTTCGACGGCTGTGATGTTACGGAGCTGGCCAGGAAATACGGGACCCCGCTTTATGTCTATTCTGAATCCGTGATCCAGGCCCATTTTGACGAGCTGCGGCGGGATTTCCTGGACCGCTGGCCGGGAAGCCGGGTGGCCTATGCGGCCAAGGCCTTCTGTTCGCTGGGCATGTGCCGGCTGGCCCAGCGGGCGGGGATGTGCATTGATGTGGTGTCGGGGGGCGAGCTCTATACCGCCTTGACCGCCGGATTTCCGCCGGAGCGGATCGAGTTCAACGGCAACAACAAACTGCTGCAGGAGCTGGAGCTGGCGGTGTCCCGTGGGGTAGGCCGGATCATCGTGGACGGCGCGGAAGAGCTGGACATGATCGAGAAGCTCTGCACGGCCCTGGACAAGCGGGTCAGCGTCCTGTACCGGATCACCCCGGGGGTCAGGGCGGACAGCCATGACTATATCGTCACCGGGAAGAAGGATTCCAAATTCGGTTTCCCGCTGGATGAGGATGTGCTCTATCCCGCCGTGGAGCGGGCCCTGGCGGCGCCCCACGTGGACTTCCTGGGCTTCCATTTCCACATCGGTTCCCAGCTGTTTGACCGGGGACCCTACATCCAGGCCGTCGAGGCCATGCTGGAGGTGGTGGGCCAGGTCAGGGAACGCTTTGGGGTTGCGGTGACCGAGCTCAACCTGGGCGGCGGTTTCGGCATTACTTACACCAGCGAGGAGCGGAAGCCCTTCCGGTACTATCTGGACCCCATGCTGGAGCGCATTGCAGACCGCTTTGACCGGTGGGGGCTGCCCCGTCCGGCGGTGGTCATCGAGCCCGGCCGGAGCATTGTGGGCGACGCGGGCATGACCCTGTACAGCGTGGGCGAGATCAAGGAGATCAGGGGTGTGCGGAAATATGTCTGCGTGGACGGCGGCATGTCGGACAACATCCGTCCCGCCCTCTACCAGGCGGTCTACCGGGGCGTGCTGGCCAACAAGATGGACCGGGCGGACCGGGAGACGGTGACGGTATGCGGAAAGTGCTGTGAGGCGGGAGACGTGCTGGTCCGGGACCTGTCCCTGCCGCCGGCGGAGCGGGGGGATATTTTCGCCCTGTTCTGCACGGGCGCTTACGGCTACGCCATGGCCAGCAACTACAACAACAATCCGGTCCCGGCGGTGGTGCTGGTCCACGGCGGGACGGACGAGCTGATGGTCCGGCGGCAGAGCTATGCCGACATCATCCGCAATCAGCTGATTCCCCCGTCTCTGGAGTGACAGGGGAGAGAAAGGAATGTGGCGACAGGACCATGAATCAGAAAGAGAGCAAGTACCGCTCCGAGCACGATTCCATCGGGGAGCGCACCCTGCCCAAGGACGTCTATTATGGGGTGCAGTCCCTGCGTGCCGCGGAGAATTTCCATATCACCGGTCTGTCCATGCACCCGGAGATCATCAACTCCATCGCGGAGATCAAGAAGGCGTCCGCCATCACCAACTATGAGATCGGCCTGCTGGACAAGCGGGTGGCCGACGCCATCGTAAAGGCCTGCGAGGAGATCGCCGAAGGCAAGCTCCACGAGGAATTTATCGTGGACCCCATCCAGGGCGGCGCGGGCACCAGCCTGAACATGAACGCCAACGAGGTCATCGCCAACCGGGCCATTGAGCTGCTGGGGGGCGAGAAGGGGGACTACACGCTGGTCAACCCCAACGACCACGTCAACTACGGCCAGTCCACCAACGATGTGTTTCCCTCGGCGGGCAAGATGGCGGTGCTCAAGCTGCTGATCCGGGCCCAGATCCAGCTGGAGCGGCTGTATCAGGCCCTGACCCGAAAGGCGGAGGAATTCGACGGCGTCATCAAGATGGGCCGCACCCAGATGCAGGACGCGGTGCCCATCCGGCTGGGGCAGGAGTTCCGGGCCTACAGCGAGGCCATCCGCCGGGACATCACGCGTCTGGTGCGGGCCCAGGACGAGATGCGCTGCCTGAACATGGGCGGCACCGCCATCGGCACCGGCATCAACGCCGACGAGGAATATCTGCGCCGCATCGTCCCCAACCTGTCCAAGGTGTCCGGCCTGCGCCTGGTCCAGGCCTTTGACCTGATCGATGCCACCCAGAACCTGGACGAGTTCGTGGCCGTGTCCGGCGCCGTCAAGACCTGCGCGGTGAACCTGTCCAAGATGTGCAACGACCTGCGCCTCATGTCCACCGGCCCCCGCTGCGGCCTGGGGGAGATCAATCTGCCCCCACGGCAGAACGGCTCCTCCATCATGCCCGGCAAGGTCAACCCGGTCATCCCGGAGGTGGTCAACCAGGTGGCCTTCAACGTGATGGGCAACGACCTGACCATCACCATGGCCGCCGAGGCCGGTCAGCTGGAGCTCAACGCCTTTGAGCCCATCATCTTCTGGAACCTGACCCACGCCGTGGAGTTCCTCACCTACGCCGTGAAGACCCTCACCGACCACTGCATCGTGGGCATCACCGCCAACGCCGAGCGCTGCAAGGACATGGTGGACCACAGCGTGGGCATCATCACCGCCCTGTGCCCCCACATCGGCTACAGCGCCGCGGCGGACCTGGCCAAGCGGGCCATCCAGACCGGCGTCTCGGTGAAGAGCCTGATCCTTCAGGAGGGCATTCTGGACGAGGCCACCCTGGAGCAGATCCTGGACCCCTATTCCATGACGGAGCCGGGGATCTCGGCCAAGCATCTGCTGGAAAAGGCGTGAGCGCATGAAAACACTGGGCATTATCGGCGGGATGGGGCCGCTGGCCTCCGAGGACCTGTTCAACAAGATCATCCGCAATACCAGGGCCCACAGCGACGGGGAGCACCTGCACATCATTCTGGACAACGACACCGCCATCCCCGACCGGACGGAGGCCATCCTCCACGAGGGCCGGGACCCCCGGCCGGAGCTGTGCGCCAGTGCCAGACGGCTCCAGGCCGCCGGAGCGGATGTGCTGGCCATCGCCTGCAACACCGCCCACTACTTTTACGACGATGTGGCCGCCGCCGTGACCATTCCCGTACTCCACATGCCCCGGCTGACGGCGGAGCACGTGCGGCAGACGGGGCTGGACACCGTGGCGCTGCTGGCCACCGACGGGACGGTGCGCAGCGGGATCTATCAGAAGGCCTTTGCCGGCCGGCCCGCCCTGCTCCTGCCCGACGAGGCCGGGCAGCGGGCGGTGATGGATCTGATCTACCGGGGGGTGAAGGGCGGACAGCCCCAATTCCCCACGGAGGAGATCCGGCGGGTGCTGGCCGGCCTGCGGCAGCGGGGCGCCCAGGCCTTCATCCTGGGCTGCACCGAGCTGCCGGTGGCGTTCCGGCAGTACGGGCTGGAGGGACCGGCCATCGACCCCACGCTGGTGCTGGCCCGGGCGGCCATCCGGGCCTGCCAGGCGCCCCTCATCGCCTGAACGCTTTTCAGCGGGCCCCATTTCCTGTATGATAGGGTCTGTGCGGACGGGAACCCATCTCAAGCCCGTCCGGCGGAAAGGAGACGGAAGCACCATGATTCAGCTGATTCGAAACGTAAAAGTCTACCGGGACGGGGCCTGGCGGCCCAGCGAGATCCTGATTGCCGGCAGCCAGATCGAGGCGATTGCCGACCGCGTCCAGTGCGACTACAGCGGCCTGGAGGTGTCGGACGGCAAGGGGATGACCGCCATTCCCGGCTACATCGACCAGCACGTCCACGTCACCGGCGGCGGCGGGGAGGGCAGCTTTATCACCCAGGTGCCGCCCCTGAAGTTCAGCGCCCCGGTGAAGGCGGGAGTGACCACTCTGGTGGGCCTGCTGGGGACGGACGGCACCACCCGCAGCGTGGCCAATCTGGTGGCCAAGACCAAGGCCCTGCGGGAGTTCGGCCTGACCGCCTACTGCCTGACGGGCAACTACAACTATCCCTCCCCCACCCTCACCGGCAGCGTGATGGACGACATCGTGTTCGTGGAGGAGATCATCGGCGTCAAGATCGCCATTTCCGACCACCGCTCCAGCAACATGACCAGGGAATCCCTGATCAAGCTGGCCTCCGACGCCCGGGTGGCGGGGATGCTGTCCGGCAAGCCGGGCATCGTCCACCTGCATACCGGCAGCGGCAAGGCCCAGCTGGACATGCTGTTCGACATTGTGGAGCACACCGAGATCCCCATCTGGAACTTCCGGCCCACCCATCTGGCCGCCAAGTACGACGCCGCCATCCGCTTTGCCAGGCTGGGCGGCTACATCGACTTCACCTGCGACCCCGAGGATATGTTCAACCGCACCGCCCTGCTGGTCCGGGCCATGGAGGAGGCTCCGGACGGGCTGGTGACCATCAGCACCGACAGCAACGGCAGCCTGCCCATCTGGAACGAGAAGAAGGAGATGATCGGCATCGGCGCCGCCAGCATCCAGGCCCTCCACGAGACGGTGCGGGCCATGGTCCGGATGCAGCACTGCCCCCTGGAAAAGGCCATCACCCCCGCCACCGAGAACGTGGCCAGGGCGCTGAAGCTCTATCCGGCCAAGGGCTGTCTGGCCGCCGGCTCCGACGCGGACATCGTGCTGCTGGACGGGGATCTGAACATTCAGACCGTCTACGCCATGGGCAGGTGTATGCTGCGGGACGGGACCATGACGGTCCACGCCAACTTCGAGGACTGATCCCCCCGCCCTCCACGGCATGGTATCCAGTACCGGCATATCCGGCCGGTATTTGATAGAACCGAAAAAGAGAGGAGAATCACTATGAGGAAAGACAAGACCGCCACGTTGGAAAAGAAAAGGTTCAAAATGCCGGACACCTGGATCGTCGTGTTCATCATGGTGGTGATCGTGGCCATCCTCAGCTGGATCGTCCCCGCAGGTTCTTACGATTACCATGAGGTGGAGATCAACGGCACGATCCGCAATCTGGCGATCGACGGCTCCTACCACGTCATTGACAAGGCGGAGACCTCACCCACCGGCTTCTTGGGCGTGTTCTCCGCGCTGTACAGCGGCTGTGTGGGGGCGGCCAGCACCATCTTCATGGTCCTGTGCTGCTGCTCCTGCTTCCGCATCATGGTGCGCACCGGCGCCTTCCACGCCGGCATCGGCTCCATCATGAAGCGGCTGGGCAAGAAGGGCCTGGTCATCGTGGTGCTGCTGATGATCGTTTTCGGCCTGTGCGGCTCCATGTTCGGCATGCTCAGCGAGCTGTTCGGCTTCTATCCGCTGATCGTGGGCCTGGGCGTGGCACTGGGCTATGACGCCATGTTCGGCTTTGCCATCCTGGCCCTGGGCGAGTACATCGGCTTTACCGCCGGTACCCTCAACCCCTACAATGTGGCCATCTCCCAGGGCATTTCCGAGGTGCCTCTCTACTCCAACCTGCCCTACCGCTGGCTGTGCTTCGCCGTGCTGATGGGCATTTCCATGGCCTACCTGCTGTGGTACGGCATCAAGATCCGCCGGGACCCCACCCGGTCCATCGTCTACGGCCGGCCCTGCATCCACTCCTTCAGCGACGGCGACCTGGACCAGTACAAGATGACCCCCAGATACGCCCTTATCTTGGTGGATCTGGCCGTGGTGCTGGCGGTCCTGATGGTGGGCCTGCTGAAGTACGGCTGGGGCAACGAGCAGCTGTGCGGCCTGTTTATCCTCATGTCCATCATCGGCGCGCTGATCAGCGGCTGGAGCGGACAGAAGTACGTGGATGAGTTCGTGGAGGGCGTGAAGGGCATGGCCTGGGGCGCCCTGATCGCCGGCCTGTCCTACGCCATCATGGTGGTCATGAACAACGCCATGATCACCGACACCATCATCCACGCTCTGGCCGAGCTGCTCAAGCACGCCCCCTCCTCCATCTCCGCCCAGATGATCCTGCTGGCCCAGACCATCATCAACCTGCCCATCTCCTCCGCCACCGGGCAGGCGGCCGTCACCATGCCCATCATGGCTCCTCTGGCCGACGCCCTCAACGTGACCCGTGACACCGCCTGTCTGGCCTTCCAGTTCGGCGACGGCCTGTCCAACCTGCTGTGGCCCACCAGCAACATCGTGGTGGTCTGCGGCCTGGCCGACATCCCCTATGAGAAGTGGATCAAGTGGTTCCTGCCCCTGTTCTTCATCCTGCTGGTGGCCCAGATGGTGCTGGTAGGCGGCGCCGTGGCGCTGGGGCTCTAAAACAACGGAGGCGATTGTTTGCGTATCAGAGCTGAATTTACCGCCGACCCCTCTGCAGCCGGCGCCCTGTTCCGGCGGGAGATGGCGGACCGGGGTATCCCCGGCGGCACCCTGGCCCTGCTGCGGGGCGGAGAGATCTGCTGTACGGAGGCCTTTGGGGTGAAGGATACCAGCGGCACCCCCATGAGCGAGGCGGTGCTGTTCGAATCGGCGTCCCTCACCAAATCCCTGTTCGGCACCCTGGTGATGCGCCTGTGCCAGGAGGGACGGGTGGATCTGGACCGGCCCATTGCGGAAGTGCTGAAGGGAGCGCCCTGGTCGGACGACCCCCGCTTTTCCGCCATCACCCCCCGGCACTGCCTGTGCCACGGCAGCGGCCTGCCCAACTGGCAGGCCAGGCCCATGGACATGCTGTTCGATCCGGGCAGCGGCTACAGCTATTCCGGCGAGGGCTACTTCCTCCTCCAGCGCATGGTGGAGCAGATCATGGACCGGGACCTGAACCAGCTGCTGCACCAATACCTTCTGGACCCGCTGGGCATGACCCGCTCCACGGCCACCTGGACGCCGGCGGTGGGCAAGGCCTTCGCCCAGGGCTTCGGCGGGGACGGCTCCATCGTCAAGGTCAGGGACCGGCGGCGCACCACGGGAAACGCCCCGGAGCCCTGCGCGGCCTGGTCGCTGTACTCCAACTCCTTTGACATGATCAAATTCCTGCAATATGTGGTCCGGGAGCGGGGCGGCCTGCGGGACGCCGCGTTCCGGGAGATGACCGCGCCCCAGAACCGCCTGGGGGAGGCCGTTCCCTGGGGACTGGGCTGGGGGCTGTGCGCGGCGGACCCCCACGTGCTGTGGCACTGGGGCGACAACGACGGCTTCAAGTCCCTGTCCATCCTGGACTGGGACACCGGCGACGGGCTTTCCATCTACACCAACAGCGACAACGGCTTCCTGTTCTGGGTGGACATGGGCAAGCAGCTGACCGACGGCCCCTTTTTCGATGAGATCTGTGACTTTGTACGTCAGGCGGAGTAAGCGCTCCGCAGGATATCCTCCCTCTCTCCCCGCCCCGCCCGGCAGACCCCGGACGGGGCGCTCTTTTTGCCCTTGTGGGCGGGGAAAATGTATTTTATAATGGGAGAAAGCACCGGCGAGAGGAGGGCGGCCTGTGAACGAGAAACTGGTGGATACCATTACGGAGATCGTGGATGAGGGCATCATCTGCGTCAATGCCGGCGGGATCGTGACCCATTTCAACCGGAAAGCCAAGGAGATCACCGGCATCGTGCTGGAGGGCGGCCGGTCCCATCCGGCGGGCTCCATCCTGCCCGGAGACATTGTGCTCATTGCCGACAACATGCTGGGGGACGACGACGGCGGCATGACGCCGGAGGCCTTCCGGCACCTGAACCTCTCCGATCCCGAGCTGGCCCTGGGGGATGTGGTCCTGGCGGCGGGGATCTATCACGACCCTGCCTCCAAGCCGCTCTACCGGCGGTGCGGGCAGTATGCGGCGCCCCAGGAACTGAAGCTGGAGGGACGCTGCGGCGGGGTGGACGTGTCCCTCTCCGTGAGCCGGTATGAGAAGCTGCTCACCATTTCAGTGGATGGGGAGCCCTACTATCTGCGCTATCTGCGGTCCCTGGCCCATCTGGTGGTGCTGGACGGGCAGACCAAACAGGTGAAGTTTTACCAGGAGAAGGGGTGTACCATCCGGCGGGAGGACCTGAAAAACCTGCTGGACGGCGCGCCGTTCCAGTCCAAAAACGACGGCACCACTGAATTCGGCGTGATCGGCCGGGACTTTTTTCAGCTGTTCCAGCCCTGCGAGCTGACCCAGCGTGTGGACCGGCTGCTCTCCGGGGAGGGGGGCGCCACCCTGGACGAGGAGCTGGACGTGAACAAGCGGCTGATGCTCTGCTCCATCCTGCCCGTGATGGAGGGGGAGCGGGTGCGGGGGGCGGTGCTGAAGCTCACCGACCTGTCGGAGCTGCATAAGCTGCTGGACCAGCGCAACGATCTGATCTCCAAGGTGGAACAGGCCAGCCTGAATGTAAATAACCGGGTCATGGGTGTGCCGGACAGCGCCTTTCCCAATTTCGCGGGCAGCTCGCCCCCCATTCAGCGGGTGAAATATCTGGCCTTCAAGGCGGCACAGGCCCGGTGCAACATCATCATCACCGGGGAGAGCGGGACGGGAAAGTCCCAGCTGGCCTCTGAGATCCACCGCCTGTCCCGGCCCAACGGCCCCTTTGTGGAGGTGAACTGCAGCTCCATTCCCCGGGATCTGTTTGAAAGCGAGCTGTTCGGCTATGTGGGCGGGGCCTTTACCGGAGCCCTCACCGCCGGCAAGCCCGGCTATTTTGAGCAGGCCGACGGCGGCACCATCTTCCTGGACGAGATCGGGGAGATCCCCATGAGTGCCCAGGTCAAGCTGCTCTATGTGATCCAGAACAAGCGGTTTTACCGGGTGGGAGCCACCAAGCCCACCGACGTGGACGTGCGCATCCTGTCGGCCACCAACCAGGATCTGTGGAAGGCGGTGCAGGACGGGCGGTTCCGGGAGGACCTGTATTACCGCATCAGTGTGTTTCCCATCGAGATTCCGCCCCTGCGGGAGCGCATCTCCGACCTGTATCTGCTGAGCCGCAGCCTGACGGAATCCATCTGCGCCGAGTACGGCATCCCGCCGAAAAAGCTCTCCGGCTCGGCGGTGGAGAAGCTGCTGCGCCACGCCTGGCCGGGCAATATCCGGGAGCTGGGCAACGTGCTGGAGCGGGCGGTGGCAGTCTGTGAGAACAGCATCATCGGGGCGGAGGATATCGAGCTCAACGCCGCCGGCCGCCCCCTGGCAGCGGGGGAGAGCGCCTCGTTCGGTACCCTGAAGGAGCAGATGGAGCACGCGGAGGAGCAGGCCATACGCCGGGCGCTGGAGCGCACCGGCGGGGACCGGCATCAGGCCATGGAGCTTTTGGGCCTGAAGAAGTCCAGCTTCTATGACCGTTTGCAGCACTACGGCATCAAATAGAAGAAAACCGGGCCGGAGGCCGCCGATCTGGCGGCCTCCGGCCCGGTTTTTTTGAGCGGTTCAGAGGGGACGGCTCCGGTACCGCCGGTACGCGATCAGGCAGAGGAGGATCTGCACCACGGAGGACAGGGGGGTGGCCAGACCGATGTGGAACAGGGTGGCGTTCCCCAGACTGCTGATGAGGCAGACGGCGGGTATGCGGACGCAGAAGGCCCCCACGATGCCCTGGACCATCACAAAGAGGGTCCTGCCGCAGCCGTTGAAGTAGCCCAGGAAACAGAAGAGGATGGCCGTCAGCAGGCAGTCGATGGCGTAGGCCTTCAGGTAGGAGTGGGCGGCGGCGATGACCAGGGGCTCTTTGGAAAAGATGGCGGCCAGCCCGGAGCCCCAGAAGAAGGCCAGCGCCCCCATGGCGGCTCCGGCGGCCAGGGCGGTGCGGATGCCGTAGAACAGGGCCTTCCGGGAGCGGTCGCCGGCGCCGGCGCCGTTGTTCTGGGCCACGAAGGCGGAGATGGACTGCATGTAGGCGGAGGCCACCAGCATCAGGAAGCTGCACACCTTTTCGGCCACCCCCACCGCAGCCGATTCCACCACCCCCATGTCGTTGACCACCACCTGGATGAACAGGAAGGAGAACTGCACCAGCAGCTCCTGCAGGGCGATGGGGATGCCGATGCGCAGGATCTTTCCGGCGTGTGCCCGGTCCAGGCGGATGCAGGAGAGGGAGAAGCGGAAGGGCAGGGCACCCCGCCTGCGGATGAGACAGAGAGAGCACACTACGCTGACCGCCTGGGCTCCCACCGTGGCGATGGCCGCCCCCGTGGCCCCCAGACCGAAGCCGGCGATGAGGATCAGATCCCCCGCGATGTTGATGACGCAGGCGATGGCCACCGTGAGCAGAGGGGTCCTGGAATCCCCGATCCCCCGGAAAACCGCCCCGATGACGTTGTAGGCCACGATAAAGACCGTGCCCATGCCGCAGATGCGCACATAGCTGCTGGTGTGGACAAAGGCCTCCGCCGGGGCGTGCATCCACCCGGTCAGCAGGTCGCTGCCGGGCACCACCACCGCCGTCACCCCAGCGGCCACCACGGCGAAAATGGCGATGCCCGCCCCGATCCCCCGGCCAGCCCGCTCCCGCTGGCCGCAGCCGATGGCGTGTCCCACAAAGACGGTCACGCCCATGGACAGACCGGTGATGACCATGGTGATGATGTTAAAGAGCTGGCTGCCGGTGGCCACGCCGGACTGCTCGCCGGTGCCGGAGAACTGCCCCACGATGATCAGATCCGCCGCTCCGTACATGGCCTGCAGCAGCAGGGAGAGCAGCACGGGAAAGGCGAAGGAGAGCAGGGACTTCAGGATACTGCCCTGGGTCAGGTTCCGCTGTCTCATATGGGTCGGGCTTCCTTTCTTAAAGGGAGATCAGGGGGAGCTCCGGGTGTTCAGAGGAATGGAACGGGCGGCCTCCAGGGGCGCGCCGCTGCTGTCCAGCCGGAACAGCTTGCCCAGCGCGGCGTTTTCCAGGATCTCCGCCCCGTCCGGCTCCGTCTCCCCCTGGGGCAGCCGGGTGACCGCCAGCATCCGCCCGGCTGCGTCATACTGGGCGAAGTAACAGATGGGGATGGGCTCCCAGGCGGCGTAATAGGTCAGGTCCCCCACCGTGCCGGCGGGGATGGCCGCCGCCGGGTCGCCGGAGCGGTCCGCCGTCTCATGCCAGCCCAGGAACCGGTATCCCGGCCGGACCGGCTCCGGCAGGGGGATGTCCGACCCGCCCAGGGCGTAGGAGGCCGGGACCTGGGTGCCCGCCCCAAAGGCGGCGTCCGGCCCGCCCAGGTCGTAGGTGATGGAGTATTCCCGGTCCAGAGCGTCCACGAAGGCGGCGATATCCACAAGGCCGTGGCCGTAGCAGATGTCGTATCCCGCTTCCCCCAGGTCGGCGGCGGTGGAGGTGAGCAGCTGCCCGAAGGCCTCCGGCGTGATGCTGTGACTGCGCTGCTTGGCCATGGCTGCCATGGCCGTCACCACCGGCGCGGCAAAGGAGGTGCCGTTCTGGGTGGACACGCCGCCGTCCGGATCGAGGGACTGGACGGCGGTGCCCGGCGCGGCCACCGTGACCTGGTCGTTGAAGTAGGAATAGCTGTCGTCAAATACCACGTCCGTTCCGTCCTGCCTGCAGGCGGATACGCTGACCACGCCGTCGAAGGAGGCGGGGTACATATAGGTGCCGCTGCTCTTGGCCTCGCCGGCCTTGTAGTTTCCGGCGGCCGCCACCAGGATGATCCCGGCGTCCAGGGCCTTCCGGCAGGCCTCCTCCATGGCCAGACTGCTGGTTTTGCCGCCGATGCTCAGATTGATCACATCCACGTCCTGCTCCACGGCATAGTCAATGGCCTCCACCAGCAGACTGGTGGTGGAGAGCCCGCTTTTCGTGATGCAGATGGGCAGGATCGTCACGTCGGGCGTCACCCCGTCCACGCCGATGCCGTTGCCCACCTGGGCGGCGATGACCCCGGCCACAAAGGTACCGTGCCAGCCGTCCACCCCGCCGGCGGTCCCCGCCAGATTACAGCAGTCCAGCAGATTGGCCTGGTTGAAGTCGGGGTGGGCCGCATACACCCCGGAGTCGATGACCGCCACCGTCACGCCGTCGCCCCGGGCGTCATGGCTGCCCGCGCTGTCGGTGTGGTTCCAGGCGGCCTGGGCGTTTACCGCCAGCAGGTTCCACTGAGCGGTGGTGCAGTCCCCCTCCAGCAGCTCCAGCCGGTAGTTGGGCTCGTAGTAGGCCGCCAGGCCCAGCTGGTCCATGGCCAGGGCGGTCTCCAGATCCTCCACCAGATAGAGCCCGTCGGTCACTTCCTCCCAGCCGTCCGCGCCCAGGAGCATCAGGCCGTTCCGCGCTCCCGCGTCGTTCAGGCGCACCAGATAGCCGTCAAATTCTGCCTCCTCCGCCGCCTGCCCCTGGAGCGGAGCGAGCAGAAAGCCCGCCAGCAGCACCGCCAGGAGCAGAGAAAGGAAACGTCTCATCCGGTCCACCCTCTTTCCAAACAGTCTTTGGAGATTGCGCTGGGATTTTTATAGATGCATTGTCTCACACGCCGCGGTTTTTTTCAACCGGCTTTGTCGGACGGTTTCCGATGTGTGATGGGAATGATCGGCGAGAAAGGAAGAGCGCCGCATCCCGGCGGGATGCGGCGCTCCTTTTCCGTCAGACCAGGCCGGGCGGGCCCGGACAATCTCTCTGCTCCTGCAGCACCGGCAGCTGGAGGGTAAACAGACAGCCTTTCCCGGGCTGAGATTCCGCCTGCACGCTGCCTCCGTGCTCCAGCGCCACCGCCTGCACGATAAACAGACCCAGCCCCTCGCCCCCGAGACCGGTCCGGCGGGTAAAGCCCCGTTCAAAGATATGGGGGAGATCCTCCGAGGCGATCCCCTGGCCTGTATCCTGGATGGTGATGAAGGCAAAGGACCCCGTGTGTTTCAGCGCCAGGGTGATGCTGCCTTCCGGCGGCGTGAAGGACAGGGCGTTGTAGCAGATGTTTTCCAGCGCAATGCGCAGACGGTCCTGGTTGCCCTGAATCAGTACCTTTTCTTCCGGCAGCTCCAGGCGGAACTCCTGCCCGGAGAGTTCCATGTCCGGCTTGTTGAAATCATAGAACTGTTGCAAAAACTGATTAAGGCACAGGGCCTCCATCTGCAGGATTCCGCGCTCCCTTTGGGAAAAATCCTGAAGGATATTGATGCGCTCTCCCATCACTTCCACGTGTTCCGTTATGGCGTCCAGGTAGAAGGCCGTCTCCTGATCCAAAGCCACATTGCCGTTGCGTACCAATTCCGCATAACTGCGCAGAGCCGACAGGGGATTTTTCAGATCATGGAGCAGATTGGCCAGCAATTCCCGGCGCTCCTTCAGCAGCGTCGTCATTCCGCGGGTCTTACGGTCCACCTCTTCCTGCAGGTGGAAGGACATGTGCCTGTTCTCCTGGACCAGCAGCACACAGCGCCGTATCATCAGGGCAGAAAATCCAATGACCAGGGTAAAGCCGCCGTATTCGTCCAGCCAGGCCCCGCGGATGGGCTCAAAAATATTGGCCGTTGTCACAGAAATCACAGTGGACAAGCCGTAAAGTCCTGCTGTGCAGAGAAGATATTGTCCCAGCGGCCTGCCGTCGCGCATGGTACGCCCTGCCAAAAACAGCAGATAGCATCCGGCTGCCAGCTTCCACACATACAAGATGATTCCGTAGAAGTTGATAAACTCTGGGGTGTATGGTAAAATCAGTAACGGGAAAACCAGCGCAAATGCGCACAGGCTGGCGGCAGCCGGCACTGCTCCCCTGCGGTGATACCGGCGGACAGCTGCGCCGGAAAGCTCACCGGCTGCCAGAATGGCGCACAGCAGCACGATATTGCCGCACAGGTCTTCCAGGGCGTAGAGCGGGCGCACCAGGGGGACGCCGAGAGCCCGGAAGAAGGGATAGGACACCCGTACCGCAAAGGCCAGGCTCAGAAAACCCATCCGGCTGGCCAGCTTGTCCTGCCCGAGCAGCCACTGGACCAGATTGGTCAGGGTGATCGCAAGGGCGGAGAAACACAGGAATCCGTAGACGGCAAGCCGCGCCGCCAGCATCCGGAAAAGAGCCCCCGAGCTGCCTACGGCCGGAGGATAATACATTCCGGAGTAATAGTGGGTATAGTTGGCACATTGGATGATGATTTCTGTACTGCCGTTGGTTGAAAAAGCGTAGAACCCATCCATCACCCGCGGATAATAAGGATCCGGGCTGCCCTGAGTGCCTGCCAGCGTGCCGTTGATGTAGACACGTCCTGCGCAGAGAAGCTCCGGCAGGTAGAGTGACAGCTGCTGGTCGCCGGTGCTGTACAAAATCAGACGATAGGTGGCGGTACCGAACGGGGTTCCCAGCGCGTCGGAGAAGTTGGAATGTTCCCCAATGTATGTGTAGGACTCCGGCGTGATCCCGTCAGAGAAATCTGACGGCTCCAAAAGCTGCCCCGGGTAGTATTCCCATCCGTCAACCAGAAAAGCCACCTGGTCCGGAGATCCCTGGAGGACGTTATACCCGTATCCTCCGGGCAGAGCGGCAGTATACTTATTGTCAAAGTGAAACAAGAGACCATAGACCACCAAGCCTGCCAGCATGACAAAACCGAAAAGGAGCAGGCTCTGTTTGGCTCGTTTCTTCATAAAAACACCCCACAGGAGGAATGTGAACAGTATGCAATGGAGCAGGCGAGCTGCGATTTGGCTGTGTGTGTCGGCACTGAGCTGGACCTTTGCAATGCCCGCTCTGGCCGCAGGGCCGGAGACGCCGCTGGAATCCTATTACATAACGCTGCCGGAAGGCCGGATCGGGGATGGGGAATTCCTCCGAATTCCAGCGGATGGAAACGGAGGAGGGAACCGTGGCGTGGTCTGTTCCGCTGGTAGATACCAGCTACACGGCTCCGGATGACATTTGGCTGGAGGCGGGGACGCAGCTGACAGCCGAAATGCTTCCCGATGTCCTGGAGGCGGATGTGCAGGACCGGGGGACGGCAACCTGGACAGAAATTCCCCTTTCCTGGGATTTCAGCGGATATGATGGCCGGACAGAGGGAGAACTGACGATTGCCGGCAGCTTTCTGGATCAGATGGGCCAGCCCATGCTCAGCTTCCTGCCGCTGGAATTGACGGTCCACTGGTACACGCCGGACACCCTGGTGGTGACCAATGCGGTATGGAAGGGGGATCTGCTGCCGACAGTGCAGC
The DNA here is from genome assembly GCF_900626285.1 of Intestinimonas massiliensis (ex Afouda et al. 2020). Taxonomy (GTDB): domain Bacteria; phylum Bacillota; class Clostridia; order Oscillospirales; family Oscillospiraceae; genus Flavonifractor; species Flavonifractor massiliensis_A. The sequence goes on along the minus strand of NZ_LR131147.1, from coordinate 3,118,470 downwards.
TGACGGTGCTGGAGCTCCCAGCCTTTGCGGATGTCTGGGGTGAGGTCTCCACAGATCATGGCGTTACCTGGACCCGGTGGGAGGGAGAGGAAAACTTTTTTGTCATAGATGCGGAACCCGAGGGCAGCCAGTGCGTCTTTGTCCTGCCGGATGAGACACCCCGGATGTTCCGGATTGCGGCGGAGGATCTGTGGGAGCACCTCTATTGGCGTTCAGAGGCCTTTGCCTTATAGCCGGAGGAGACAGAGGATTCCGGCGGAAACCGGGGCGGCAGTACCAACCCGAACCCGCCGGAGCGGGTGCCGGAGCCGGCGGAACCCGAAAAGGAACTGGCGCCGCCCATTGCGCTGCCGCAGACCCAGCAGCCTGATCTGACAGTGCACGGTCCGGCAGAAGCGGAAGAACAACCGGCAGAAGCAACAGAGCCGATGCTCGACGAGAAAGTGCCGGAGGAAGTCCCGGCGCAGGCGGAGCGGCCCTCCGCCGCCCCCACGGAGCCTGTGGCCGCTGCGGAGGAGACGGCTTATGATGAGGTGAAATCGCTGGAAGCGCCGCAAAACCCTTCCGGCGGCCGGCAGACACTTCTGATTGCAGGCGGTGTGGCCATCTGCGGGATTGTCGGCGTGGCAGCGGCAGGTATAGGTCCTTTCCGAAGAAAAAAATAGGGTATCTGACCGTCCCGGAGCACTCCGGGGCGGTTTTTATTGTTCCGGCGCGGCGTTGAAGCGGTATCCCTTCCGCCGCACAGTCTGGATGTAAGGTATCCCGGGACAGAGCTGGTCCAGCTTCTGACGCACGCGCGCCGTGCAGACCTGGATGTTATGAAGGCCCTGATTGATGGGCGTTTTCCATACCTGGTCATAGAGCTGTTCATAGGAAAACACCTGACCGGGGTGCTGGGCCAGAAAGGCCAGAAGATCGAACTCCAGGGTAGTAAACGGGGCAGAGTTTTCTCCGTAGCGGACCTCACGCAGGCCCAGGTCGATTTCCAAACTGCCGAAGCGAAGGATATCACTGGTTTCCTCATGGTGACCGCGCCGGATCCGCAGGCGCAGCCGCAGTTCGAATTCTACCAGAGAGTAGGGCTTGCCCAGATAGTCGTCACCACCGGCCATCAGACCGCGGATCCGGTCGTCGGTTTTTGCGTAGGCCGAGAGAAAGATGATCGGCACCTGGCTGATTTTCTGCAGTTGATGGCAGACCGTGATACCGTCCATACCGGGCATGTCTACATCCAGTATCACGGCATCCGGTGTGGTTGTGGCGGCCAGCTCCAGGGCCTCGCTCCCGTTTCCTGCCAGATAGACCTCATAGCCCTGCTTTTTCAAATAAGCCTCATTGGCTGCTTGTATATGGGGATCGTCGTCCACCAGTAAGACCCGGTACATGGCGGCTCCTCCTTGTATGTATTCTGTTTCCTATATTATACCATGCCGGCGGCACCGGAAAAGTCACAGATCCGTCACATTTGCCAAAATGGCAGAAATTAGTGGGTAAATTTTATATTATTATGATAACATGGAATCAGTAGCTGCATCGTGCACGAAGCCTGAAACAGAGGGGCAGAGCACAGAAATACACACAGGAAAAAGCCAAAATCGGGTTTAGGAGGGGCATGCATGGCGCTCCAGAAGAAACTGTCCGGCGGCTTTGCCGCCTTGAATACCGGCCGGATCATCGACTGTTACAGCAGGGTCTGCCTGCGGCAGGCCGCTGGTATGCTGTCCGGAGGATTCTGCGGGGAAAACCGCGGAACGCTGGAGCGCTGCGCGGCCCAGGGCCGGATTCTGGGGAAGGGAAAAAAGAACGGCCTGTGCGGACAGCAGAAGGGCAGATGCCGCCAGAGCTTCTGGATCAGGGAGCGGGACGCGAAGGAAAAGGACTGGTCGGACTGGGACTGCTCCCTGCCGGAGGAGGATGTTTCGGAGGAGACCCTGGAGGGATGGGACCTGACAGGCATCTGGCATCTGCATACCGACGGAAAGCAGAGGACCAGGCTGGGCCTGTACGACCAGATGGCAGCCGGCCGGGAGTACGAGCGGGTGGTAGAGATCACGGACCGCAAAGGACTGCTGGAATTTGCCGAGCAGGTCAACGGCGGAACGGCTGAAACCTCCGTGCTGTATCGCCTGATGGCAGACATCGACCTGGGCGGTAAGGGCTGGACGCCTGTGGGCCTGGACGCCAACACGCCTTTTGAGGGCTGCTTTGATGGCGGCGGGCATCTGATCCACAACTTTGTGGTCAACGGTGGAAAACACCCCTTTGCCGGCTTTTTCGGCTGTATCGGCAAGAAGGGCATGGTCCTGAACCTGGGTGTGGACTGTGTGCTCCTGGGGAAGGGCAGCGCCGCGGCGCCCCTGTGTGCCAACAATGAAGGGGAGATCGCCAACTGTACCGCCAGCTTCCAGGGCGCGCCGTCCCGCTATACCGGCGGCCTGGTGGCCCAGAATGGCGGAACTGTTGTGGGTTCCGCGGCGGTGGGCAAGATCGGCCGGAAGCTGCCGCTCCCCTGGTGGGGACTGGCCCTGCTGCTGCTGCTGCTCTGCGTCCCGGCCCCCCTTTATTTCGCCCTTACCGCCCAGGCGGCGGCAGGTCAGGAGATCTTCGCCCCGGTGATTCTGGACCCCAACGCCCAGCCCATTGACCCCGAGACGGAGATCACGCCGGAGCCGGACGCGGTCACCGATACCAGCTCCAGCTTTATCATGAACGCGGAGATGTACGTCAGCACGGAGAACTATGCCGGCAGCGTGGGGCTCCGCTGTCCCACCTGGAGCACCCGGGGCTTTGTGGCCACGGTACGGCTGACGGCTGAGGACCAGGAGAAGATCGGCTATGCCGGAGATGGGAACATGGTCACCCTGTACCAGTCGGGGCTGATCGCCCCGGGCTACGGGGTAGATGTGATCACCCTGAGCGCGCTGCCGGACGGCAGCCGGCTGCCCGCCGGGGAGTATGAGCTGTCCGTGCTGCTGGAATTCTATGACGTTGAGACCAATGAGAAATCGGCCGTCAATACGGTGGTGCCCCTGGAGGTCACCGTAGGATAAATGACAGCTGTGAGGAAGGAGGTGCCGCTGTGTTTCCAACTCATTACCGCCCCAAGCGCCTGATGAAAAAGCGGACCGCGCCGGGCGGAGCCGGCAAGCCCCGCCGGTGGGCGGCACTGATTCTATGTGTGTGTATGCTGCTGTCCCTGATACCGGCGGCAGCTCTGGCCAGCGGGGGATATACCGTCCGTTTCGTCAATTATGATCTGAGTGAGTTCCAGAACGGGACCGGATATGCCTTTTCGGACGTGCCGGAGGGCGCCAAGCTGTATACGGCGGAGGAGCTGAAGCAGGAGGGGGCGCAGGTCCCGGCAGGGGAGGACTGTACCTGGTACCTGTACTACCCCGGCGGCGGAGAGGTAGGTTCCTACGGACCCCATGTCATCCCTGATCCCCCGGAGCGGGAGGGATACAGCTTCCGGGACTGGGTGGCCCAGGGGGCGTCCGGCGACAACATCTATACCGTGACAGGGGACACGGTTTTCGTGGCCCGTTATATCAGCGACAGCCAGTATGTGGTCAACTTATACTATCAGTTCGCCAACGAATCCAACACCGTGGCGGCGGAGACCTCCACTGTGCCCTACGGTTACGAGGAGACCATCTCCATCCAACTGCCCCAAACTCAGTCCCTGGAGGGGCTGAGCCCCCAGATCGCTGGCAGTACCCAGCTGAATGGAATGATCGGAAACGGCGTTTTTTCCGGGAAGTTGGACGATGCCTTTCTCCAGAGCTGCCGCGACGCGGGCTATGTGGCCTGGGACGAGGGGGAGAAGGACTATCAGCGGGATGAAAACGGCAACGTGCAGATCAATATCCCCGTCACCTATACCCTGGTTGGCAAGGTAACATTCAAGGTGGAATATCTGGGACAGGACCCGGATAACCCGGAGCAGTATACCACTATCCTGGGGTCCGCCTCAGGCAGCGTGGATGGGACCACCCATGTGAGCCTCAACGACCTGGATCTGGCGCCCCGCTACGAGGGCTTCACCCTGACGGCAGCCTCGTCGGAGGACGCGGACAGCTACAATATCAATGCCAACGGCACCAGCGTGATCCAGCTCCGCTATGACCGGAACATCCACTATATCTACTACCAGATGAACGGCGGCAACGCGGTGGACCCGGTGCAGCTGCGCTTCGGGCAGGCCATTCCGGAGGCTGTGGGGGGCGGCCATACCAGGCCCGGCTATACGTTTGCAAACTGGACCTGGCTGAATGAAGATGGAACCCCGATGGAGCAGCCTTCCGCCATGCCGGATCACGACCTGACGCTGGAGGCCAACTGGGTAGGGGCGGACACCACGGTGACCCTGGTCTACTGGCTGGAGAACGCCAACGATGACGGCTTCACCGTGTCGGGGGAGCGAAAGATCACCGTGACCGCCGGCCAGACGGTGGGCTATCGGGTAAGTGAGAGCGATCAAGTGGATATTTCCATTGACCAATACCTGTCGGCGGATGCCATGAAGGCGGCCAACATTCCGGACGGTGAGTACTTCACTTTCACCTGGGTTGACAGCGCAACCCAGGAGATCGCGGGTCAATACGGGGCGCTCAAGACCGCCGAGGGCGACGGCAGCACCGCCATTAACATCGGCTATGCCCGTAAGGAGTATACCCTTACATTCCATTTGGGCTGGGAAGGTTTTTGGATTTATCATGTTGCAGATGGCGGATACTCCACTGGAAAAACAGCCGATGATTGGAAAGCTGGGTACGAAGAAGGGACCTTGCCTCTGGGCGGATCGCCTGAGATGACCATTGGTGGAAAAACCTATTTCATTACCGATACCTCCGAAGAATGGTACCGGATCAAGGCTAAATATGGAGAGTACATCTCTGACAGATGGCCTGTACGAGAAACCATGGGAAGCGGTGGATGGTTTGGACTTCGCACTTTTTTAGGTTGGGGTACTCATGCTCTAAGTCCCTACGCGAAGAAAAATCCTGGAGTAAACAGTGTTATCAATGGAATCTACTCCACGATGTCGGCCGATCTGATTATCGATCCGGAAAACCCAAACGTGGAGCACCACTTAGTTGCCTATTACAACTGGAACTTTACGGGATCTGAAATGAAATATCATTGCTTCTTTGAGGCAATACCAGGCATAGAAGAATCTGGAATGAGTTTTACCGGATCAGACTATGAAACGTATTCCGCTGTCAATATTGTGGCAGACGGCGGCCTTGAAGTTGTGAAGGGACGGAGGTTTTACCAATATGGTTCTCCTATGTCCATCATGACCCAAGATAGTGCCAGTGCGCAGAGTGCTCCCGTTTTTGCCAATGTGTCCTATCAGTATGGATGTTACAATGGAAATGACATCTATTTCTTTTATACCTATGATAATTATACCGCGACCTACCACGAAAACAACGCTAATCTGACCAATGGGACCTCTGCGCAGATAAAAACCGTAAACTTCCACTACATCGCCGACAAGACGCTGGCAGAGGAACTGGTCGGCTTCGACTACGACTATATGCCGGAACCGCCTTATGTCTCCTCCTACGGGAATGCCTATACCTTCGGCGGCTGGTATACCGATGCCAACCTGACCTTCCCGGTGGACTGGTCCACGGAAAACCCGGTGTCCAGTGTCAACTTCTACGCCAAGTGGATCGCCCCCACCTTTACCCTGAAGCTGGTGGTGCCGGGCGGCAAGCTGTACCAGGATTCCCTGAACCAGTTTACCGCCCTGGGCTACACCTATACTGTGGACCAGGTGACCGGGCCGGACGGAGAAGTGACCACCATCTATACGGTCTCCGGCATCCCCGGCGGCACCAAGGCCAGTGAGATCGTCAAAGAGCGCCACGGGGCTGACAGCGACTACAGTCTGGCCTTTGACTACTGGGGCTACGAGGTGAACGGCGCCGAGCAGCGCTATCTCTTTGACGAATCCCAGCTGGTGGTGTCCGACCTGACCCTCACCGCCCGCTGGAAAACGGAGTACACGGGGCACTACACCGTGCGCTACCTCACTACGGAGACGCAGGAAAACGGGCTGGGGACGGAGGTGATCGACGGCACCACCTACTACCGCCTGCTGGCGGATAAACACGTCACCGGTGTGGCGGTGGGTTCCTCCGTGACGGAGGAAGCCCGGGCCGCGGAAGGCTATCTCTCCAATGCTGGCGAGCAGACGAAAGTAGTGGCGGAAGGTGAGGAGGTTTACTTTGACTTCTTCTACAGCAAAATCGCCAGTGAAGTGACCTATCACGTCCACTATGTCCGGGATATGGGTATCGACTACGGGCGCACGGCGCCGCCGCCGGACGCGGTGTTTCTGGCGGCTGACAAGACCGTCGTCGTGGATGAGGCCTCCCTGAGCCAGTCCACGTCCGTCAGCGAGGCGGCGGTGGTGGTGGGCGGCTACACGCCCCGGGACAGCTGGAACACCACTTTTACCCTTTCGGCGGCGGAGGAGGAGAACCATCTCTACATCTATTATGTGTCCAATACCCTGCTGGAGCCCTTCCGGGTGGTTTACCACTTCCAGGCAGACGACGGGAGCTACCCGGCGGAAGGGGACGACGCTCTTTTCACCCTGGAGGCCACGGAGACCCTGGGCAGAGCCCTTTCCGCCGCCGACCTGGCGGTGAACTACGGCCGGTATCTGGAGGATACCGGGCCCCTGGACGCCCTGATGGTGGGCCGGGAGCTGGATACGGAGCTGTCGGAGAAGGTCCTGCTGGTGACCCAGCAGGAGGAGCGGAACGTCCTCCACATCTACATGAAAAACGGGGACTATACCCTGACCTATTATCTCAATGGGAATGGGGAATTTCCCGCCTCCTGGCCGGCGGCGGAGGACTTCCTGGCCCCGTCGGCCGACGGCGGGTCCTATGCCCAGACCGTCACCTATCCCGGGGCGGCAACTGTGCCGTCCGCGGAGCCGGAGCGGCTGGCCTATGAGTTTACCGGCTGGAATACCGCTGCCGACGGCAGCGGGACCCCCTACACCACGGACACCCTGAAGGACGCCCCCTGGTATCAGCCCGGCGGCCTGCGGGAGGACGCCAGCCTGTATGCCCAGTGGAAGGAGCGGCTGGTGGTCTCCTTCGACCTGCGGGACGGCACGTGGACGGACACCAGCGGGCAGTTCTACAACGCCGGCAGTGAGAGCGCTCCCCAATGGGTGGCCTATGTGGCCGACGGTGGGATGGTCCCACAGCCCTCGGACCCGTCTTATGTCCTGTCGGACGGCACCGCCTATTCCTTCATCGGGTGGACGGATACGGACCCGGACAGCTGGCCCTTTGTGGGCGGGGACAATCGGGTGGATCTGGTGGAATTTGAGCAGCACCGCTTTCATTTCAGCCAGCCTATCACAAAGAGCACGGTGCTCTACGCCGTGTGGGACCCGGATGTGACCACCTTCGATATCCAAAAAACCGACACCGGGGCGACGCCCCTGTCGGGGGCGGAGTTTACCCTGGAACGGCTTCAGACCACGGTCACGAGCAGCCCTCAAGGGGGCTATGACTATAAGCTGGTTACCGATGGGGCAGGGAACTATATCCGGGATGAGACCTTCCCCGTCCGGCAGATTACATCGGACGCCGCCGGGGCCGGGGCTTTTGAAAATCTCCCAGCCGGCTACTACCGGCTGACGGAGACCCGGGCGCCGGACGGCTACACAGGCCTGGAAGATCCGGTGATTCTCTTTGCGCCCTACGATGGGACGCCGAAAATCTATGAGCCGGAAAATGACCCCCATGTGAGCGGAACGGCCCAGAACGGCGACCTGCTGGTGACGGTGCAGAACATCTCCCAGTACAGCGTGGACATTGAAGCCCCCTCCTCCCTCACCCTGACCTACACGCCTCCGGATTTGATCTGGAACCCGGAGACGTTGGAGTACGAAGGCGTGGGCGGCGCCTCCGGCCAGTGGCAGGTGTCTGCGCCGGAGGGGGAGCCGGGGACCGTCACCGTGACCAACCGCTCCCCTGGAGCCAGCGTGCAGGTGGAGGTGTCCCTCCAGTATGACGAGGGGTTCCGGGGCCTGCTGCCCCTGAGCAGCCTCACCGGACCGGCGGGCTTTACGGAGAGTGCCGGCGAGACCGCCAAGACCCTCAGCGGCACCTTGGACAGTCAGGCGGCGGCGCAGTTTACGCTCCAGGCGGCGGGCACGGCTCCGCCGGATGTGGCCCTCCCCGCCCAGGCGGCGCAGGCCGGCACCATCACCGTGCGGGTGGCCAAGACCAATGGTTAAACCTGGTGTGGCAGAACCGGTTTAATATAGCAGTGATTTTGTTTGAAAGGAGACGAAGAAATGAAGAAAATTTTAGCTACCACTCTGGCTCTGGCTATGCTGGCTGGTGCCATGACCGTCAGCGCCGGGGCGGCGTATCTCAGCGACCAGAATCACCTGACAGAAGACAACGCGGGCAACACCTCCACCGCAGGTAAAGCTGCGGGGACAGGAGACACGAGCGGTACGGAAATTGGCAGCAAGGATGTGACCGTCAAGCTGCAGAGTTCTTCTACCGGCGGTACCACCCATGTGTATGCGGTGAGTTTTAACACTACAGAGGTAACCTTTACGTGGAACAATAGCGCTACGACTATTTGGAATCCCGAGACACTGAAATATGAAACCACTAACGATGATGGAAGTTGGAAAGAAGCCACCCAGGTCATTAAGGTCAATAACTACTCTGATGTGGCAATCAAGGTAGCGCCTGAAAATGCTGCTCCCACCTCTTCTGACAGCGGCGTGACGCTGGCGGTTACCGAAGAACTTTTACTGGACTCCGCCTATGACAACAGTGCAGTGGGTTCTGTCAAGTCCGGCGATATTACGGTTACCGTAAGCGGTACCCCCGAGGTGGCATACCCCACTGCCACAGAGATTGCCAGATTTACACTGAAGGTCACTAGACAGTAAGTTATGAGCCGCGTGAGCGGCACGGTATCCCATACCTGCGTCCCGGGGGATGCGTCCTGCCACCATCCCCCGGCGGACGCTGGGAACAGGGCGGAGAGCCTCCGCTCCGTTCCCAACGCCTGCCTGAGTTTGTCTTATCATTGGAGGGATCTTTATGGCTGTCACAACATCAACAGAAACCAGAGCGGCGGCGGAACTTCGCCCGCAGCGGATACAGGAAAACTGCCGGACCTGGAAGAAGCGCGCGTGGAAGATCGGCGGCGTCTATCTGCTCATTGCGGTCATAGGGGTGGCGGCTGCGGTAGGGGCCTTTTTCCACTTTCAGCCCGCGGCCCTGACCCACCCGGACTTTGAGACCGCCGCCGTCGCCGGCGCGCCCCAGGTGGACGAGAAATACGGCTACTCCACGCTGCAGGTGGACGAGGGATATTCCGTGATCCTCTGCGGCGTGCCCGCCAATGACGGGCAGACTGTAGAGCTCTATCTGACCAACCCCGCCGACAATGAGGTGTGGTTCCGGGCCGAGGTGCTGGACGGAGACGGGAATCTGCTGGGCTCCACCGGCGTCCTGCGCCAGAACACCCATCTGCCCACGGTCACGCTGGAGCAGCCCCTGACGGAGCAGGAGACCCCCGTGACGATCCGCATTGTGGCCTATGAACCGGACACCTGGCAGAGCCGGGGCAACATCAATCTGAATATGACGCTGTACCAGAATTACGCCTGATACGGGGTAAAAAAATAAACGAAATCCGGTGGAATCCTATGATTCCGCCGGATTTTGTCTGTTTGGGCTTGTGCAGTACCATAAAAATGTATTATACTAATTATATTACAAACGCTTTTGCACGGGACCCTGTTCAGCCTCTCCGAAAACTATTGACGGTTATACAGGTTGCAGATATACCCGTCACGATAGCGGAGATCGCAGCATCACAATAGAGACAGAAAGAAGGATAAAATGTCTGCAACAAGAAAGCGTTACTTTGGCCGACTGATCGGACGCTGCCTGATTTTTGTGATATGCACGTTGATGTGCATTTACCGGAGAGACTGTTTTACGGTGCTCGACGGAATGAATTTTTTCAAAAAGTTCTCTCCGCTGCACATCTTGTGGGCCATTTGGGTCATTGATATGTTCCTCCAGATCATCCCCATCCGGAACAAGGTGCCTCTGGGGTCTCAGAAGCTCTTTGCCAACCGCTTCAGGCCAATACGGGAAAAAATCAATCATGAGGCGCTGCGCAGTTACATCGTGTCCACCACCAAGGCGGCGTATAAGGTGTTTATCCTCTGGTGTGCGCTCATTGCGGGAATTGGGGTGCTGTACTGTTCCGGTGTGATAGACAAGGTCATCCTTTTTATGTTTTCCGTGCTGTTTTATGTCTGTGACCTGATCTGTGTGCTGATCTGGTGCCCCTTCCGGCTGATTATGCGGAACCGCTGCTGTACCACATGCAGGATCTTCAACTGGGACCATCTGATGATGTTCTCGCCGCTGATTTTTATGGGCGGTTTTTATGCCCACTCCCTGGTGCTGATGGCCGCCGTGGCGTGGCTAGTGTGGGAGCTGTGCGTCATGATGTATCCGGAACGGTTCTGGGACCACTCCAACGCGGCCCTCCAGTGCTGCGAATGTACCGACAAGCTCTGCACCCAGTATTGTCACAAACTTCGTGATTGGGACTAGCCTGAAAAAATTATAAAAAAGCCGCCTTCTCAATGCCTGTGCGCTGAGGAGACGGCTTTTTGCTTCGGAGCAATCAAAAAATCGGTTTGTACTTATCTGGCCCTTTATTCTGAGAAAGAAGCGCCGGATAGCAGGAACACAGCATCTGGAGGCACAGAAAAACAGCCCGCTGGAGCGAACGACTCCAGCGGGCTGTTTGACATGACCGGGGATCCGACAGCTGGCTTTCACACAAGTTTACGGCGGATCTGATTCTTACAGGGTATAGGCGTCTCGCAAAAGGGGTTCATCCAGAAGGCATTTCACAAACAGGCCCGCCTCGCTGCCCTTGAAAATCCGCTCGTTTCCGGGCCGCGGATGAAAGGACAGCAGCTGCTGAACACGAGGGGATGTCTGAACGCCGTACACGGGCACTTCTGCACGGTTAGCGGCCATCAGGCGGGGAAGTTTGGGATAGCCCACGGGAGCATGAGAAGGAAGAAAGGAGATGACGCAAGGCGTATTCACCTGAAGAAGGGTACATGCGCCGTCCCAGTTTTGCCGGACCAAGAGGCTGTGGGCATCCCGCTCAATGCTGCTGGCGCCGGTTATTTGGGGCCGGCCCAGATAACCGGCCAGAGCGGGACCCAGCCCCTCCTGACCCTGGTCGTTGTCACCGCAGAATATCGCGTCAAAAGTTCCATCCGTTTCTTCAATGGACGCGACAGCACCAGCCATCAGGGCTCCAAATGCTGCCGGATCATACCGGCTGATCCCGGGATTCCGAATCAGAACGGCCTTATCCGCAGCCAGTGCCAGGCAGGTGCGCAGCGTTTCGATTCCGCCGGGTTCCTCCACGGCCGCAGCGGTAATCCTTACGCCGGGGATCTTTTCTGATGCCTGCATTGCGCCGTTCAAGGCGCCGGGCCTTGAGACATGATCTCCGCTGTCAGAAACCGGGGCGCAGACACACATCAAAATGTTCATTGCAAAGCTCTGCCGCAAGAGGCGGGACCCATATCACTTGCGGAACAGCTGGCCGGAGATGACCAGCTTCTGGATCTCGTTGGTGCCCTCATAGATCTGGGTGATCTTGGCGTCCCGCATCATGCGCTCCACGTGGTAGTCCTTCATGTAGCCGTTGCCGCCCAGCAGCTGCACCGCCTCGGTGGTCATCTTCATGGCCACGTTGGAGCAGGTCATCTTGGCCATGGCGGCGGACACGGTGTAGGGCCGGCCCTCCTCCTTGTCCATGGCCGCCTTGTACAGCAGCAGCTCCGCGCCCTGGATGTCGGTCTGCAGCTCGGCCATCTTGAAGGCCAGGTACTGCTGCTTGCTGATGGGCTTGCCGAACTGCTCCCGCTCCATCATGTACTTGCGGGTGATTTCGAAGGCGCCCTTGGCGATGCCCAGAGCCTGGGCGGCCACGCCGATCCGGCCGCCGTCCAGGGTCTTCATGGCCAGCTTGAAGCCCTCGCCGGGCTGGGCGATCATGTTCTCGGCGGGTACCCGGACGTTGTCCAGGATCATGTCGGACACCTGGGCGCTGCGGATGCCCATTTTGTTCTCCACCTTGCCCACGGTGAAGCCGGGGGTGCCCTTTTCCACCACGAAGGCCGCCATGCCCTTGGTGCCCAGGGCGGGATCGGTCAGGCAGTAGATCACCGTGTAGTCGGCCAGAGGGCCGTTGGTGTTGAAGCACTTGGAGCCGTTGAGGATGTAGCTGTCCCCGTCCTTCACCGCCACGGTCTGCTGGCCGGCGGCGTCGCTGCCGGCGGAGTGCTCGGTGAGGCCGAAGGAGCCGATCTTCTGGCCGTAGGTGATGGGGGCCAGGAACTTCTTCTTGATCTCGGCGGGGGCGGAGGAGTTGGCGATGCTGCCGCCGTACAGGGAGGTATCCACGGAGAAGGCGATGCCGAAGGCCGCGTCCACCTTGGACACCTCCTCCACCGCCAGGATGTAGCTCAGGTAGCTGCCGGACAGGCCGCCCAGCTCGGTGGGGTAGGGCAGACCGTACAGGCCGGTCTCGCCCAGCTTGCGGAAGGCCTCCAGGGGGAACTGGCTGTTCTCGTCCCGCTCCCGCACGCTGGGCAGCAGGTCGGTCTGAGCAAATTCCCGCACCATCTGCCGGATGCTCTGCTGGTCCTGGGTCAGTTCAAAGTTCATGGTCTGTTTCTCTCCTTTTTCTGGTTTTGTGATGGGTGTTTTTTTATGGACAAGAGCCGGGGATGGGACCATGGGGTGTCCCTGCCCGCTCATTGTTACACTTTTCTGGTCAGACCCAGGATCTGTCTGGCTTCTTCCGGCGTGGCGGCGGCGTATCCCGCCTCCTCCAGCAGGCGCCTGGCCCGGGCCACAAACTGGGTGTTGCTCCGGGCGGGCACGCCCTTGTGATAAAAGACGTTATCCTCCATACCCACCCGGAGATGCCCGCCCAGGGCGATGGTGGCCAGCAGGATGGGCATGTGCCCGTGGCCGATCCCGGCGGCGGCCCAGGTGGAGCCCGCCGGAAGGCGGCTCTTCAGATAGAGCAGATCCTCCACCGTGGCCTTTACGCCGCCGGCCGCCCCCAGGATCAGCTGGAAGTGACAGGGCGGGGCCAGTACCCCTGTCTTGATGTAGTGCTGCGCGGTATAGATCATGCCGGCGTCAAAAATCTCGATCTCCGGCTTGATGTTGTACGCCTGTGTCGTGCGGCCCAGGCTCTCCAGAAATCTGGGGTGATTTTCGAATATGGTGCGGTACTGCCAGTTCATCGTCCCGCAGTCAAAGGAGCACAGCTCCGGCAGCAGCTCCCGGACCGGGCGGATGCGCTCTTCATCGTCCTCGGCGGTGGTACCGGACCCCAGTGTGCCGCCCGAGCTGGTGATGTTGAGGCAGATGTCGCAGTCCTTCTTTTCCCGGATCCGGGCAATGGTCTCCTGATAGCGTTCAAAGGCGGTGGAGGGCGTCCCGTCATCGTTTCGCACATGGATGTGAGCGATGGCCGCCCCCGCCTTCCAGCATTCGTAGACGTCGTCCGCAATCTCCTGCGGGGTCACAGGCAGATTGGGGTTGTCTTTCCGGGTGGGCCATGCGCCGGTAACAGCAACAGTGATGATCCGTTTTTGACTGAGATTTTGTTCCATACGAATACCTCCCCAAAGAATGTACCCACAGCCTGGAATGCAGCACAAAATATTTGCAGTAAAAACGATTCTTAATAAGAAATGTTCGTGACACTGACATGGTACTACGCCGATGCCGGATTGTCAAGTATGGAAGGAAGAAAATATTCTTTCCGGGAAGGCGGGGGACCTCATTTTGCCGGCCATGAAAGGGCAGGGCTCGGGGATCGGGCTGCCATGGCCGGGACATAGGAAAAGCCAGCGCCGTTCAGGCGCTGGCTTTTCCTGTGTCCTTGCAGGGCTTGTTCAAGGTGTGTGTTTCGGGCGTGGGAAACCGGAGGTCTTCAGGCTTGCGGCATTTTTCCGCGATAAAAGGCCAGGCTGAGGATGCCGCTTACGATGAGGGCGGCGCCGGCCAGGGCATAGGCGGCGGAGTAGCCGCTGCCGTCGATCACCACGCCCCAGAGGAAGGTGCCGATCCCCATCCCCACGTCGCCGGCCATGAGCATGGTGCTGTTGGCGGTACCCCGGCGGTTCTGCGGGATGCCGTCCACCGCCAGAATGGTCAGGACGGGGAAGGAGAAGCCCTGGGACATGCCGAAGCCAATGCCGCCCAGATAGTAGGTGGCCGGACAGGGCACCAGGGCGATCAGCGCGGTGAGGATGCCGCTGGCAGCCATGGTCAGGGCCAGCAGGTTCCTGCTGCCCAGCTTCTGGATCAGCCGGTCGGAGGACAGGTTGCTGGCGGCCATGGAGACGGCCGAGATGAGCAGGAATACGCTGGCGTTCTGATATCCCTGGTCTGCCGCAAAGGTGAGAATAAAGATATTGCAGCAGGACACACCCAGCATCACAAAGAATTCGATCAGCGCGGGCTTTGCGGCGGACGGCTCCAGGAACCGGCCCGGGCCGCGGCCCCGCTCCTGGCCGTCCGCCGGGGAGATACCGGCGCCGGGGGCCTCATAGCGGCAGAAAAAGGCGAAGCAGGCGCCTGCGGCGCCGAAGATCAGGCAGGCGGAAAACACCTTGTCATAGGTGCCGTCTCCGGTCAGCAGCTGGATCAGGTAGCCGGTGCAGGCCATGGAGACGGCGGTGGACATCCAAAAGATGCCCACTCCCAGGCTGCTTTTTTCCCTGGGGGTGACATCCACGCTTGCGGTGGAGAACGCCGCCTGCCCCAGGGAAAATCCGGCGCCGTGGGCGCCCCGGAGCAGGAGCAGGAGGACGGCCACGGGGAACAGCCGGAACAGGAAGGAGGCGATCCCCATCAGAAGGGTGCCTGCGATCATAATGGCGCGGCGGCTGAATCCGTCCATAAGGCGCCCGCCGGTTATACGCGCGGCGATGCCGAAGACGGCAAAGGGGATCCCCAGCAGGCCGGAAAAAGAGGTGGAAAAGCCCAGCTCCTGCAAAAACAGCGGGATGACGGTACACATAGTGTTCTGGATGAGCAGCAGGCACAGGGAACCCAGCCAGATCAGGATAAAATAGCGGTTGAACAGCTTTTTCTGCATAAAATGCTTCTCCGTATTCAGTGCATGTTTTCTTCCGGGCCGGGGAAGGCCGCCTCATAGTCCCGGAAGGCCCGGCGATAGACGGCCGCCGCGGCGGTGTCCGGCAGGTAGTCCCGGCCCTCCTCCCGCAGGGCGGACTGTCCCTCTGCCAGGCTGTCCCATACGCCGCCGCCCAGGCCGGCCAGCAGGGCCGCGCCCACGGCGCAGGCGTCGGAGCGGAGGGCCACGTGTACCGGCACCTCCAGAATATCGCTGACGATCTGGGGCCAGAGGACGGAGTTGCTGGGTCCGCCCACCATGGCGGCACGGGTGAGGCTCAGCCCGCCGCACTTCTGGCGGACCGCCGCGATCTGCCGCTTGACGGAGTAGGCGATCCCCTCCATGATGCCCCGGCAGATCTGGGCGCCGCTCCGGCCGGACAGGTCACAGGCGCTCAGGCGCATCGGGTCCAGCAGCAGGCCGCCCGCCCCCGGAGGGGCCGCCGCGGCCAGCCGGTTGAAGGCCGCCGTGCGGTCTCCGTCCCGGGGCAGGACCAGATCCAGGGCCTGGTCCACATACACGCTGCACTCCCCCAGGCTGGTCATCCCCAGCCAGAGCCCCTGCTCCGAGAGGTAGGGGTCGATCATCAGACCGGCGTCCAGAAGCTGGCGGCGGCTTTTGCTGGGATAGGCGCACACCCAGGAGGTGCCGCAGGACAGGAGCATCTGGCCCTCGCGGAAGAGGCCGGCGCTTCTGGCCGCGGCGGCGCCGTCGTAGCAGCCCGCCGCCACGGGGGTGCCGGCCGGCAGCCCCGTGTCCCTGGCGGCCTCCGGGGTGATCCGGCCAATCTGCGTCCCGGGGGCCACAAGTCTGGGCAGGTTTCGGGGCGGGAGCCCCAGCTTTTCCAGAAAATCCGGGTTCCAGGTCAGCGTCTGCTGATCCTGCAGGTAAAAGGTGGTGGCTGTGGAGTGGTCCATGGCAAACTGCCCGCACAGGCGGTAGTTTACATAACATGAACCCTCGCAGATCAGATCCGCCCGGGCCCACAGCTCCGGGCGGCGGCATTTCAGCCAGCTGAGCTGGGCCAGGGGGAATTTGGGCACCTTGTGCCAGCCCACGGTGCGGTGGACCTCCTCCTCCGTGAGGGGCCCGAAGACCTGCTCCATCTCCGCCGCGCCCCGGTTGTCCCGCCAGCTCAGGATGGGGGACAGGGGCTTCCCGGCCTTCAGCAGCACCGCGTTTCCGCTGGCGCACACGGCGGCCACGCCCCGGCAGACGGCCTGGGCGGGCATGGCACGGGTCACCTGCCGGATCAACCCGGCTACGGTCTGGTAGTATTTCTCGGCGTCATATTCGCAGACGGGCCCCTCCTGATGGTAGACCATGGGCGCGTGGGCGGCGGCGGCCACCTGCCCGTCCAGCAGCGCCACGGCCTTCAGGCCGGTGGAGCCCATATCCACGCCTACCAGGTAGAAAGAACCGTCCATAGGGCTCAGTCTTCCTGGCAGAGGACGCTGACCCGGAACTTACCGGGGACGGAGGCGGCGGCAAAGGCCTCCTGAATGTGGTTCAGGCCGAACTTCTCCGGTTCCACCAGCTTGGAGACCACCACCCGGCCGGTGTTCAGCAGCATGGCGGCGTCCTCCCAGTCGGTCATATCGCCGCCGTAGGTGCCCAGCAGCTCCAGCTTGCGGTAGTGCAGCTCGTTGGAATCGATCTCCAGAGGGGGCGCGGGGTGGGCGGCGGCAAAGAACAGCACCCGGCCGTCCAGCTCCTTCACCATCTTCAGGGCCTGGGCGTTGGCGGCCTTGTTGCCCACGCAGACGATGACGGCGTCGGCGCCCTTGCCCTGGGTCAGGTCCTTGACCGTCTGCACAGGGTCGCACTTGGTGAAGTCCACCGTCTCCAGCCCCAGCTGCGCGGCGGTCTCCAGCTTGTTCTGCATCCCCTCGGAGACGATCACCCGGCAGTTGTAGGTGCGGGCGGTCAGGGCGTTCAGCAGGCCCATGGTCCCGCCGCCGATGACCACGACGGTCTCATAGGGGCGGATGCGCAGCTTCTTCATGCCGTGGACCACGGTGGAGAGAGGCTCCATAAAGGCCGCGTCGCTGGGGTCCAGCTGATCGTTCATGCGGTAGATCTGATAGTCCCGGCGCACCGTCAGGTCGGCGAAGCCGAACCAGCCGGACACATAGCCGTCGGCGGTGGGGTGGGTATCCTGCCGGTTGGTGCACTCCATCATCTTGCCCACGCGGCAGGCCTCGCAGGAGCCGCAGCCGGAGGGCGGCATGGGGGCCACGAAATCGCCGGGCTTTACCGTGGACACGGCGCTCCCCACCGCCACCACCACGCCGCTGAGCTCATGCCCGCCGGCCATGGGGTAGCCCTGGTGCTCCCGCTGCCCCATCCACTGGGTGTAGTCGGAGGTGCAGATGTTGCAGGCCAGCGGCTTCAGCAGCACGTCGTGCTCGTCCAGGGCGGGCAGCTCCCGCTCCCGCACCTCCGCCAGTCCCTTATGTACCAAACAGCCGAATCTCTGTTTCATATCCCTTCTCCTCCCTCAGCAATATTTCTGGTCCAGGGCGCCGATCCCGCCGAAGAGCTTCAGATAGTGCTCCAGCATCTCCCGGTAGCCGGCGGTCATGGGATCGTAGATCTCCGGCGGCATGGGCCGGCGGTTGGTGATCTTCGCGCAGGCGGCCTGCATGGCGTCATAGCCGGCGTTGCACAGGTCGCTGCACAGGTTGACCTTCTGGATGCCCAGCTCCACCGCCTTCTTCAGGTTCTCGTCCCCGGTGGAGGAGCCTCCGTGGAGGACCAGCGGGATCTCCAGCTCCCCGGACAGCCGGGACAGCAGCTCGAACTCCAGGTGGGGAATCCCGCCGGAATACACGCCGTGGCTGGTGCCCACCGATACGGCCAGACAGTCCACCCCCGTGGCCTGCACGAAATGCCGGGCCTCGCCGGGATCGGTGTAGGCGCTGGCCTCCTCCGCGCACAGGGCGTAGTTGGCGTTGTAGCCCACCCGGCCCAGCTCGGCCTCCACCGAGACCCCCATGGCGTGGGCCACCTTTACCACTTCCGCGGTCTCCCGGATGTTCTGTTCCAGCTCGCACATGGAGCGGTCGATCATCACCGAATCAAATCCGTAGCGCAGCGCCAGCATGATGTTTTCCCACGTGTCGCCGTGGTCCAGGTTCAAAGTGACTACCGCATTGGGATACTTTGTATCATAGTAGGCCACCGCCTTGGCAATGGGCTCCATCAGCGGCGGGATGGGCGCCATATCGATCACGATGGGCGCCCGGTATTGGACGGACAGTTCAAAACAAGTCTTTACATCGTCCCAGCTGAATACGTTGGGCGCGGGGCAGCCGTATTTCCCCTTTTTCGCTTGTTGCAGCATAACGGACATGGGAATCCTCATGGAATGTGACCTCCTGATTTTTCAAAGTGGGGTAAAGTTGGGGTACGGAGCTGCAGGCCTTTCTTGGGTGAAATTATAGGACCGGATGTGGGAAATGTCAACCAGAATTTTGGGAAGAGCGATTTAATAAATCAAAATATTGACACAGTTGTGCCAATATGCTACAATGCAAAGCGAAATGAGGTGGAACTATGCAGGACAAAGTACGGCGTCAGTTGGACCAGCTTCTGGAATATCTGAAGGGAAAGGACATGGTGCCCATCGGAGCGCTGATGGAGCAGTTCGGATGGTCCAAATCCTCTGCCAACCGGTACCTGAAGAGCCTGGAGGAGGAGGGAAAGGTGCTCCGGATGTACGGCGGGGTGTGTCTTGCCGGGGACCGGCAGGAGACCTCCGGCCAGGCCGCGGCGCCCCGGACCCCGCCGGAGCTGGCACGCATCGGCCGGCGGGCGGCGGAGCTGGTGGAGGACGGCGACATTATCTTTGTGGGCACCGGACGGACCTGCTTTGAGCTGTACCGGAACATCAGTGCCAAAAACGTGGTGGTATTTACCAACAACATCTACTGCGCGGCCTGTCAGAATCCCAATGTGGCCCATGTCTATATCCTGGGCGGCGAGGTGTTCGACGGGAATGTGGTGCTGGGGAGCCTGGGCATCGCCAACCTGTCCCAGATCAACCCGGGCAAGATCTTCTTCTCAGCCTCCGCGGTGAATGAGCGCTTTGAGATACAGTACAACTATGATCTGGAGCGGCAGTACATCCAGACCCTGATGGGCATGGAGGGGAAGAAGGTCATGCTGATGAACCGCGCCAAGCTGGGCCGGCAGTCTCCGTTCAAGATCGACTGTCTGACGCGGCTGGACGTGTTCGTGACGGATATTGACATGACGCCCCAGCGGGAGGAGCTGTTCCGGCAGGCCTCCACCCAGGTGCTCTCCGTGGGCTGAGCTGGGAGCTTTTGTGCGAAATAGATAAGAACAAGGACAAATACAGAGGATGCTTTATGCTCCTTATCAATGAAAAGTTGATGCGGCAGGCAAGAAAATGCTTATTCTCGCCGGTCCTGACGGATGGTAGTATGAAAGCGCGAAAGTTGGGGCCTTTCCGAGAATTCAAAACGAGAGAGGAGCAAAAGCGATGTCAGCAGAAAAAGGCAAGCTGGATACCCTGTATTTGGTGAAATGGGCGGTGATCGTGCTTTTGGGGATCATTGTGGCATGCATCCCGTTTACCGCCATCTTTACCCTGCAGATCAAGATCTTCTGCGTGATCACGGTCGTGTGCATTTTCATGTTTGCACTGGGCGTGTTTGATTCCCCTTTGGTTCCGTCCCTGATCCTTATTTTTGCGTACAGCTACATGACAGACCTGACCACGGCCACCTCCGGCTTCGGGAAGGACGCCCCCTGGATCTGCATTTCGGTGCTGCTGATGGTGGGCGTGATGGAAAAGACCAACATCCTCAAGCGCATGACCTACAATGTGGTGCTGCTCTGCGGCGGCTCCTACATCGGCATATGCCTGGGCTTCTACATCCTGGGCTTCGTGCTCTGCTTCCTGGGCAACAACATGTGCCTGGGCCTGTGCGCACTGGCCTACGGCATGATCAAGTCCCTGGATCTGGGTGACTCCAGAGCCTCCGCCGGCATCATGTTCGCCGCCTTCAACGGCATTACGGAGGGCGCCATCCTCATCATGGACCCCACCGCGCCGGGCTTCCTGTTCGGCATGGCCGCCACTGCCATCGAGAACACCAGCACCACCTTTACCTACTTCGACTATTTCAAGAACAACCTGGCCTGGATCCCGTTCTTTGTGATCTTCTTTATCATCGGCGTGCTGATGTTCAAGCCGAAAAAGGGGGAGGACAGCAAGCTCACCCAGGGCAAGGCCTTCTTCCGGGCGGAAAAGGCCAAGCTGGGCCAGTTTACGAAGGATGAGATCAAGCTCACTGTCATTGCCGTGCTGCTGCTGGTGTATCTGCTCACCACCGGCCTCACCGGCCTGGGCATGGTCTACGGCTTCATCGGCGCGGTCATTCTCATGTTCCTGCCCGGCATCCGCATGGGCACCCGGGAGGACATCAAGAAGGTCAACTTCGCCTTCCCCATCTTCATGGTCGCCTGCATCGCCATCGGCACCGTGGCCACCAGCGTGGGCCTGGGCGATATGCTGACCGCCCTCATGACCCCCGTGCTGAACGGCATGAGCAAGGTGGGCTTCCTGGCGATGGTATATGTCATCGTGTTCATCCTGAACATCTTCATGACCCCCATGGCCATCTACGCCTCCATGATCGCCCCCATGTGCATGATGGGCTCCTCCATCCTGGGCTTCACCAATGCCTGGCCCATCGTGATGACCATTATGCTGGGCGCCATGAATATCGTGCTGCCCCACGAGAACAACTCGGCGCTGTACATGTACTCTCTGGGCGTGACCAAGATGAAGGACTTTGTGAAGCTGTTTACTGTTAAGACTATTTTGACCTTCGGCTGGCTGTTCGTCATGATCGCCTACTGGAGCGCCATCGGCCTGATGTAAAGGAGGGTGTCAGCGTGAACTTCGACCACTATGATCCGAAAAACCTGCCGCCGCTGAGTCCGGCGGATGAAAAGAAGCCGCTGGCCTACCTCTATTACGCCGGCCGGCAGGAGCTGACCGACCCCGCGCAGCGGGCGGCCATTCAGCCCGGGCACCCCATCCCCGTGGAGGACGCCATGTATCCTGAAGATGTGGCGGCCATGATCCTGGACCCGGAGAAGAGCAAGACAGGGCCCAGGATGGGCTACTGTGTGCTTCCCAACGGCATCGGCTACGCCTGCATCAACACCCCCATGCCCGGGCTCACCATGCCCGTGCGGGACTTCCATATGAAGTGGGTGGGGGAGGACCCCGGCTTCCACTACAAGCTCTGGTATCCCGGCGCCCACATCATCCATTACGACCAGCTGGCGGTGGAGGACTGCGGCTGGGGCATGATGGACCTGTTCCAGGGGGGCCGGCCTCCCATGTCGGACTACGGCCTGCCGGAGAACTACCATGAGATCAATCCCTACATCGCCCGCGTGATGGGCCGCAACGCCAGAGGGCGGCTGGAGTATGAGGATATCAACGGCCAGAAGGGCTACTCCGCCGTCATGCACGTGGTCCTGGGCGACGGCACCCATCAGTGGAGCTTCGCCTGGATCGGCGCCCACGTGAAGAACGGGCATCTGGTGGATAAGCGCAGCGAAGAGGAGCGGGACCCGACGTATGTGGAATTCGTGGCCCGGCAGATGTGCTCCCATTTCCTGCACGAAAACGCCCAGCTCAGCTTCCTGATGGCCAAGCTCTACCCGGAGTACGGCGGCCAGATCGAGCCCTACCACCTGCCCCACGTGCCGGAGTGGATCGAGCGGCAGCTGGATCAGCCCATGTAAAGACACCCCCTGTGACCGGCGGCGACGGAAAGTCCAGAGACAGTCATGTTTCTGGACTTTCCCCTATTCGAGCGGGAAGGAGAAGCCGATATGCAGATCAATCACCTGCGCAATTTTTCCGAAGTGGCCCGCTGCGGCTCCATCAATCAGGCGGCCCAGCGCGTGTTTGCCTCGCCCCAGGCGCTGTCCTCCAGCATTGCCGCGCTGGAGAATGAGCTGGGCTACAAGCTCTTCGTGCGCCACCACCGGGGCGTGGTTTTGACGGAGGCCGGAAAACAGGTGTATGATGATCTCCAGACCATCCTTCCCATGGTGATCAAATGGTTCAACCTGGGGCAGGAGCAGGATGCCTCCGGCGCGGGAAAGGTGCAGATCTATGTGGCCCTTGCCCTGTGCGCCTCCTTCAACCGCCTGCTGATCCAGCAGGGCCGGGAGTGCCCGGAGCTGGAGGTGACGGTGCACGAGGCCAGAAGCGAGCGGATCCGCAGCCTGATCCAGAACGGAAAGGCCAACCTGGGCGTGGTCTCCGTGGAGGAGGACAGCCGGGAGGCCTGGATCGCGGATGTGCAGAAGCGGGGGTGGACCGCCGTCAAGCTGATGGAGGATGAGTTCTGCGCCGTTCTGGGCAAAGACTACTTCCCGGAGCTGGGTGCCGCCCTGAGAAAGCAGGATTTTGGCAAGATGCGCTATATCTCCTCCTCGGATGAGCACGATTCCATCAGCAAAAAGATCGCCCCCTATTTTGGGGAGCGGATGCAGTCCAGGTCGGAGAGCCTGTCCAGCAACCTGTGCATGGTGGCGCTCAACGAGGGCGTGGTGTTCCTGCCCCGCCGGGTGGCGCTGTGCGAGCCCCTGTACCAGAGCGGGATGCTGCGTCTGCTGCCCGTTCAGGACCTGCGGCTGAAGGCCACCCACTATTTGCTCTGCGCCCAGTCCGACGGCGCCAGCCCGGCGGAGCGCTTCCTGATGGAGCAGATCGGGGCATTTTACAACAGAGCTGATTGGGAATAGGGAAACAGCTGATTGCTGGGACTTTGAAATAAGAAGGGAATCGCCTTATGAATATTTGCACACAGCCTTACAAGAAAAAATATCCCCATCTGTTCCAGCCCCTGAAGGTGGGCAGGAAGGGGGACGTCTATAAGAACCGGCTTTTCGTGGCGCCCATGCACAGCCCGCCCTTTGTGGACAGCCAGAACATTCTGAACGATTACGGCATTGAATACTACGCCTCCCGGGCGGAGGGCGGCTTCGGATGCGTGAATCTGGGCGAGGCCAAGATGGACAACCTGAACAGCGTGGCCCATGACGCCCACATCGACCTGACAAAGGAGGCGCAGCTCCAGGCGCTCCACCGGCTGAACATCTGGGCCCACGCCTATGGGGCCAAGACCGGCATCGAGTTCAACCACAACGGCCACTTTGCCCTGCCGGAGTACTGCGGGGGGCTGCAGCCCATGAGCGCCACCGCCCGGGTCATGCCCAACGGGAACCATGTGCGGGAAATGACCGTGGCGGATATGGAGCAGGTGGCCAACTCCTACGCCTCCGCGGCGCTGATGGCCCTGCGGGGCGGCTTTGACCAGATCGTGCTGCACTACGGACACGGCTGGCTCATGTCCGGCTTCCTCTCCCCGCTGCTGAACCAGCGCACCGACGAGTTCGGGGGCAGCGTGGAGAACCGGTGCCGGTTCCCCAAGATGGTGATGGAGCGGATCCGGGAGAAGATCGGAGACGGCCTGAACATCGAGCTGCGCATCAGCGGCAGCGAGTGTGTGCCCGGCGGCATCGAGATCGAGGAGTGCACCCGGATGATCCAGATCTTTGAGCCCTATATCGATCTGGTCCACATCTCCTGCGGCACCCGCTGGGTGGCGGAGACCCGGGCGGATATGCACCCCTCCCAGTTCATCGAGCACGCCCACACGGCGGGCATGGCAAAATATGTGAAGGAGCACGGCATCTCCATCCCCGTGGGCTGCTGCGGCAACGTGAGCGACCCGGCGGCGGCGGACCGGCTGATCGCCGAGGGCTATGTGGACTATGTGGAGATGGCCCGCTCCACCGTGGCCGATCCCCACTGGGCCAAGAAGGTCATGGAGGGCAGGGAGGAGGACATCCGGCCCTGCATCCGCTGCAACCACTGCATCGACAGCGGGAACCGGGTGGCGGTGACCGACAGCGTGCTGCAGGACTGGACTGCCACCCGCTGCACCCACTGCTCCGTCAATCCGCTGCACAACAACTATGAGTACCGCCGCCATATCCGCCGCACCAAGGAAAAGCGGAAGGTGGTGGTGGTGGGCGGCGGCCCGGCGGGCCTGCAGGCCGCCATCTACGCGGCGGACGACGGACACCAGGTGATCCTCTATGAGAAATCCGGCGTTTTGGGCGGGATCATCAACTACGCGCAGCACATCCCCTTCAAGCATGACCTGGCCAGGTTCCGGGACTACCTGGTGTGCCAGGCTCAGAAGCGGGACATTGACGTGCGTCTGAACACCGAGGCCACCGCCGAGCTGGTGGCGGCGGAGCGCCCGGATACCGTGATCGTGGCGGTGGGCTCCGAGACCCTGATCCCCAGGATCCCCGGCGCGGACGGGGAAAACGTCCTCACCGGCGTGGACGTGATCGGCCACGAGGAGAAGGTGGGCGGCCGGGTGGTCATCATCGGCGGCGGCCTGGTGGGCGCGGAGCTGTCCATCCACCTGAACCGGCTGGGGCGGCGCTGCACGGTGCTGGAGATGGGGCGCTACCTGTGCCCGGACGCCATGCTCTCCGAGCGCCTGCACGTGCTGCGCTATATGGAGCAGGCCGGCGTGGTCTCCCTGACAGAGAGCAAGTGCGTCCGGATCGGGGCCCAGGGCGTGACCTATGCCGACAAAAACGGGCAGGAGCAGTTCCTGGAGGCGGATACCGTGATCCTGTGCACCGGCATGAAGGCCCGGGCCCAGGTGCGGGACCAGTTTGACGGCGCCGCGTTTGACGTGAAGTACATCGGGGACTGCGTCCGGCCCCGCATCGTCAAGGACGCTATCCACGAGGCGTACGACGCCGCGGCCACCATTGTCTGAGAGGAGGGCGGAAATGGAATATCACCAGCCCTGTGAGGAGCGGTACCCCCACCTGTTTGCCCCCATGACCATTCGGGGCAAGACGTTCAAGAACCGCATCATCACCGCGCCCTCCAACCACGGACATATCACGGACCCCTATACCCACCAGCTGAATATGGAGGGTGTCCTGTACTACGGCGGCAAGGCCCGGGGCGGCGCCGCCATGGTGACCCTGGGAGAGGCGCTGCTGGACCACGGCAACAGCTCGGCCCACGCCTCCCACGTGGACCTGACCACCGAGAACTGCCTGCCCAGCCTGCACCGGCTGACCGACTACATCCACATGCACCAGTCTCTTGCGTCCATCGAGCTGAACCACAACGGACACTTCGCCCTGCCCCAGTACTGCGGCGGCGCCATGCCCATGGCGGCGTCCGCCATGGATATGCCCAACGGGATCCATGTGCGGGAGATGAACGAGGACGACATGGAGCAGGTGGCGGAGCACTACGTCAGCGCGGCCCGCATGGCCAGGCGGGCGGGCTTCGACACGGTGCTGCTCCACTATGCCCACGGCTGGCTGATGGGCGGGTTCCTCTCCAACCTTATCAACCACCGCAAGGACAAGTACGGCGGGAGCATCGAAAACCGCTGCCGGTTCCCCAAAATGGTGCTGGACCGCATCCGGAAAGAGGTGCCGGATATCCTGGTGGAGATCCGGCTGAGCGGCAGCGAGCTGACCCCCGGCGGCATCGAGCTGCCCGACTGTGTGGAAATGGCCAGAATTTTTGCCGAAAGCGCGGATATGCTCCACATCTCCTGCGGCACCCGGCTGAATGCCTCCACCCGGCCCATCATGCACCCCTCCCATTTCGTGGAGCACGGGCACAACGCCTTCCGGGCCGCCGCGGTCAAGCAGGCGGTACATATCCCGGTAGGCGTGGTGGGCGCCGTGACCGATCCGGACCTGGCGGAGCGCATCCTGGCGGAGGGAATGGCGGACTATGTGGCCATGGCCAGGGCGTTTATCGCCGACCCGGAGTGGGGGGAGAAGGCCCGACAGTGCAGGGCGGACGAGATCCGCCCCTGCATCAAGTGCCTGCGCTGCTTGGACGTGGCAGGCGGCCGTACCGGCACCAAGACGGCGGTATTGCAGGACTTCACCAATGCCACCAAGGAAAACAGCTGCTCCGTCAACCCGGAATATGGGCGGCAGGAGGTGCTGGCCCTCTATCCGAAGCCGGAGAAAGCGTGCCGGGTGGTAGTTGTGGGCGGCGGCCCGGCGGGCATGCAGGCCGCCATCCAGGCCCGGGCCAGAGGCCACGCTGTGACCCTCCTGGAGAAGGGGGACAAGCTGGGCGGACAGCTGTTTTATGCGGATTACGTCTGGTTCAAAAAAGATATGAAGGAGTACCGGGACTGGCTGATCCGCATGACCATGCGCTCCGGCGCCGAGGTGCGGCTCCATACCGAGGCCACCCCGGAGCTGGTGGCGCAGCTGCACCCCGACGCCGTCGTGGTGGCGGTGGGGGCGGAGCCCTTTATCCCCCCCATCCCCGGCGTGGACGGCGGAAACGTATATACGGCCAATGATATTTTCGCCGACTGCTCTGTCCTGGGTGAGCAGGTGGTGCTGGTGGGGGGTGGCCTGGTGGGCTGTGAAACGGCCCTCCATCTGTCCAGAAACGGCAAGCGTGTTGCCCTGGTGGAGATGCGGGATACGCTGGCGCCGGACGGATATTTCAGCGAACGGCTCCACACGCTGGAGTACCTGGAGAAGGACCCCGACATCCAGATCTACACCAGCGCCAAATGCCTGGCCATCGGGCCGGATGCTGTGAAGATCGCCGGCCCGGATGGGGAGATGTGCCTGAAAGCGGACAGCGTGGTGCTCTCTTCCGGCATGGTGTCCAGATCGGCCCTTCGGGACCGGTTCCGGGGCACTGCGCCCCGTGTGATCCCTGCGGGGGACTGCGTCCGGGCCTCCAACCTGCGGGAGGCCACCTGGCAGGGCTATAACGCAGCAATGATCCTTTAGCCCACCCAGGGGCAGGTAAGGTCTGAGCGGCCGAAAAAATGAAAAAGCACCGCGATCCATGGGATCGCGGTGCTTTTTTGCGGCTGCGGGCGGGAAATCTGAATCTCCGGTTGGCCGGTCATAAATTGCACCTCGGGTTTTAACTCCACCGAGGACCTTTGTGACCCCTTCACTCTGAAGTCCGCATGGGTTCTATTGACATGGAGCAAGTATACGCAGACGAGTGTATATTGAAAGATTACTGGATACACTCAAGATAGCTGGGAACTTATACCGGAAATCCGCATGCGGGAAGGTAAAATCAGGGGGGCGGACATGGACAATTCATCCACTCCATACTGAATGAGCAGCGGTTGGAGGGCGGGATCTCCCCCGGCCTCGCCGCATACGCCGCAGTCGATGCCGTTCCTGTGGGCGGCCTCAATGGTGTGGCGGATCAGCCGGAGGACCGCCGGGTGGTCTGTATGGTACAGATAGGATACCTTCGGATTGCCACGGTCCGCTGCCAGGGTGTACTGGGTCAGGTCGTTGGTTCCGATAGAGAAGAAGTCGGATTCTCTCGCAAAATCGTCGGCCATGAGCGCAGCCCCCGGCACCTCGATCATGATACCCACTGGGATAGAGGCGGAGATGGGGATCCCGGCTTCCTTCAGTTCTGCCCGGACATCCGCCAGGATGCGCTTTGCCTGCCGCAGCTCCTCCAGCTCAGAAATCATGGGGAACATGATCCGCAGACTGCCATAGGCGCTGGCCCGCAGCAGGGCCCGCAGCTGGGTGCGGAAGAGCTCCGGCCGGTCCAGGCAGATCCGGATAGCCCGGTACCCCAAAAAGGGGTTGACCTCCTGGGTAAGGCCCAGGGCGGGCAGATCCTTGTCGCCGCCGATGTCCAGGGTACGGATGGTGACGGGACGGGGGGCCAGCGCCTCCAGAACCGCCTTGTAAGCCTGGAATTGAGTCTCCTCATCCGGAAGACCGGCACTGTCCATGTAGAGGAATTCGCTGCGGAACAGTCCGATGCCCTCCGCGTCGGCTTCCAGCACCCGGGGAATGTCCTTGGGGGAGCCGATGTTGGCCCACAGCTGCAGCCTGTGGCCGTCAGCGGTCACGGTAGGCTTTCCCCGGAAGGTCAGGGCCTGGGCTGCCCGGGCCTGTTCCTCCGCCTTCTCCCGGCGGAATTGGGCCGCCCGCTCCTCCGTCACGTCAGTCTCCACGGTGCCCCGATTGCCGTCCAGCAGAACGGCCATGCCGTTGTGCAGCACGCTGCCGATCTCCCCGATCTGGCTCACCGCAGGGATACCCATGCTTCTGGCCATGATGGCGGAGTGGGCCGTGGGCCCACCCACCTCGCTGATGAAGCCCACCACCTTCTCCAGGTCCATTTTCGCCGTCTCGGAGG
This sequence comes from Intestinimonas massiliensis (ex Afouda et al. 2020), assembly GCF_900626285.1. Classification (GTDB taxonomy): domain Bacteria; phylum Bacillota; class Clostridia; order Oscillospirales; family Oscillospiraceae; genus Flavonifractor; species Flavonifractor massiliensis_A. The sequence continues at coordinate 3,089,903 of NZ_LR131147.1, read as the reverse complement.
GGGTGAGCTCATAGGTGGCGATAATGGTGTCCTCCTCCAGGTGGGAGGTGTCCACTTGCTCCTGCCCCAGCACATGGCGCAGCAGCAGGGCGCGGATGTCCCGGGCGTCCGCGGCCCGCCCCTTCATCAGTTCATCGTCCGCCAGACCTTCAAAGAATCCGATTAGCTGGCCCAGCTGCCAATCCACGGCTCGGGCGGCGTTCCAGTGCTGCTCCCGGATACAGTCCTCGATGGGAACCACCAGGGAGTCCTGGTCCTCCAGGATCATCTTGTGGGCCTCGAAGATAGAGGCCACCTCCTGAGAAAATTTCCGGGCCGCCTGCTGATACAGAGCCTCGGTTTCCGCCACGGCCTTTGCGTGGGCCCCTTCGAATAGGCGGACCTCCTCCTCGACTTGGTCCTCCGACACCAGATGCTGAGGGACCGCAGCCTCCTTGTTTTCCAAAACCACCACCCGGGCCATTGCCACGCCGGGCGAGATGCCAAGTCCTTGAATCTGCATATCCGAGCCTCCTTCGGTCAGGTCAGAATTTTTTCGCCCAGTCCGCCCTTGATGGCGGCGACGATGGCGGAGAGGGCTTCCGCCTCATCGTCGCCGTTCACCACCACTTCCACCTCTTCCTGATATTTCACGCAGGCCCGCAGGATGGAGATAATGGATTTGGCGTTGTACTCCTCCCCGTCTTTCCGGATGGCCACCTTGCTCTTGAACTTACCCGTAGTCTGCACAAAGGCGCTGGCGGGTCTGGCGTGGAGACCGGAAGGGTTGCATACGGTTACTTTTTCGGTCAACATAATACATACCTCGCTGTTTCTCAAAAAATGTGAGCTCAAAGGATCTGCATGAAATATAGAAGCTCCGCTTCCGGTATCTGATAGGAGAAGGGCTGCAGCGCGCCGTCGATGATGGCCCGCAGCTGCTCCAGCTCCTTGCCCCGGGCGGCCTTCCACTCCGCGCCCCACTCCGGCATACCCGCCACCTCGCCCACTTTCATTCGCTCCAGCAGGGAGCCCAAGTGGAGGATGACCCGCACCAGAACGTCCACCGTGACCGGCCGACGGAGGATAGAGGCGCCCACCTGGTCGGCAATGGAGGTGGCCGCGGCAATCACCTGCTCCCCGTCGTAGGAGGGGGCGAAGTGTTTGATCTGGGTCCTGACCCGGGAGAGGGCGTAGTCCCGCAGGCTGAGGGAGGCCCGGTCCGGCTGGGCCCGGGCCATGTCCAGCCGCAGCAGGGCGTCCAGCTGCTTAAGGCCGTTGCCCATCAGAATGGTCTCGGTGCTGAAGAAGGGCACATCCAGGCCCGGGATCCGGAAGCTGCCTACCACGGCTCTCAGCCGGTTGCCCAGCCCGGCAGCGATCTCCGCCCCGTTTTCGTTGACGCTGATGGGGCGGATGTCCACCTGCCTGCGGAAGGTCAGATGTTTGTATAGAAAGTCGCTGAGCATCTTGGCGCTGCCCATACCGGTGGCACAGATGGTCAGGACCACCAGGTTCTCGTCCCCCGGGATCTCCCGGTCCGCCGGAGGCTTTTCCGCGTCGTCCACGAAGAGGACGTTGATATACTCACGGTATCGGTTCTTCAGCCGGGTGTAGAGGGCGTCCAGCTCCTCCGAACCGGAGAACACCTGCTTGATGGTCTCCAGCACCAGAGGCGTGTTCACGCTGGGGACGATCCGGCACTGGATGCCGGTGCGCTGAATGATCTCCTGCTGTACGGCCAGGAAGTCCTCTGTGTCCACCATCAGGATCACGCCGTGTCCCGCGTCCCCGGTGCGCACCGCCCGGCACAGGTTTTCCAGCATATCCGCCGCGCTCTTGTCCACCGGGATATCCACGGCCACGGCGTAGTTGACGGACAGCAGCTGCCGGGCGAAGCCGACAATGCTGGTGGCGGTGGACTCACCGTGGGCGGCCACCACAATGCCGATCCGCTGGAGAAAGTTCTCGTCCGGGTGGCGGATGAACATGGCCAGCAGGCGAAGTTCATCCTCCGGGACGGTGGTGTTCAGCATATGGGTGATGTGTGGCAGGATGGAACGGATAAAGGAGATTTCATCCTCGTAGCGGGGCTCCGCCCCGCTGAAGTCGGTGTCCAGCCCCACATAGCCCACCCGGGAGCGCTCGATGAACTGCTGCAGGTGCAGCGCCAGAATGGCTCTGACGCTTTTGGGGTAGGACCGGTTGAAGTGGACCGAGGCCAGGGTGAGCAGCTCACTGGCCCCGTCAGCGGCCTCCTGGGAGACCACGTTCTGGAAGGGAAGAGGCTCCCTGCCGGATTCGTCCAGAGCGGGCAGCTTTTTCAGAGCGTTTCCGTAGTAGGCCTCCAGGTCCCGGCTGATGCGCTGTTCGATCTCGATACGGGGCAGGTTCTGCATCTGGTAGAGCTTCAGCTGCTTTTTCACAAAGCCATACAGATCAATGGACTGGTTGCAGTCCTCATAGGGCATGTGGAATTCCGGATCGGTCCGGGGGACCGCCAGGATCCCCTCCTGGAACACCTGGGATACGGGGGACAGGTCCGGTCCGTCCGGGCCGTTCTCCTCCAGCCCTTCGTTCTGGAATGGCAGCTCGCACAGGTCGATCTTCAGAAGCGGCTGCCTGGAGCTCTCCTGCCGGGTGCTCATCAGGTAGGCGCAGTAGTTCTTGGCACAGCAGAGCTGCAGCAGGTTTTTCAGGTCCCCGATGTTCGCCTTGCTCTGCCAGAGGGTGATGCTCCGGCAGGCCGGGCCGGTGAGAAAGATAGGGCAGTTGACCCGATTGGCCTCCTGGTTCAGGAAGTTGTGGATCAGGGCGATCCGCTCGCTGAGGGGCCGCTCCGCCAGCATGGGCAGCTGGATCTGGACCGGCATCCTGCGGCGGAAAGAGCGCAGCATCACGCTGGTGATCTCCTCCGTAGTGGCTCCGATGATCATCAGGTGGGCCTCCCGGGCTGCGGTATCCCCCAGCCGCCGGAAGATCCCCTTGTCGATCAGGGTGAAGAACATCTCCTGTCCCACCGGCGGCAGCCGGTGGATCTCGTCCAGGAAGAGCACGCCACCCGCCGCGTCCTCCACCAATCCCTGCTTGTCGGCCACCGCGCCGGTAAAGGCCCCTTTGACGTGGCCGAACAGGTGGGACTGGAGCAGCTGCGGATTATCCGCGTACTCTGCGCAGTTGAAGACCACAAAGGGAACCGGGTGCTCCTCACTCCCCCGGAACTCGTTGATGAAGCGCCACACTTCCTCGGCGAACATGCTCTTGCCCACGCCGCTCTCACCGCTGATCAGCATATGCAGCCCGTTGGGCGGGTACATGGCGGCCGCCTTGGCGGTCTGCACCAGATTTTTCAGGCTGCCGTCGGCCCCCACGATGTTGGAGAAAGCGCTCATGGGCCGGGGGGCCTTCTGATCGTCCTCCCCGCCGGGCGTCCCCTCCGACTGAGGGGTTACTGCGCCGGCCGGGTAGTAGAGCACCGGACGCTTTCCGCACTTTTGCAGCAGCCCCATCTCATACAGCCGCTTCAGATCCGCCGACGCATCGTTCCGCCAGATACCCAGGGCACTGGCCACTTCTCCCGCCTCCACGCCGCATGCGTCCGGACGATTCAGATTGTCCGCAAATCGTTTTTCCACATATTCCCTGACAAGATCAATCCTGGCCACGGTATTTCCCCCACTCCTCATACAGGCGTCGGGACGCCCTGTTTCCGTACAGACCGGAACGGCGGGCGCCTGCTAGGCGCCCTTCAGCGTTTCGGCCACAGACCTCCAATGAGCCGCGTGCTCCAGGTTTTCTTCGGTTTCCTCGCTTGATTCATAGTGCTGGATCAGGCGCTGGGCGGCGGACAGGTCCCCCTGTTCCGCGGCCCGGGTATACCAGTAAACCGCCTGCTTCAGATCCTGCTCCACGTACACACCCTGCTGGTAGCACGTGCCCAGGATCAGCTGTGCCATAACGTCATCTTCATTGGCTGCCATTTGATAGAAGTGTACCGCTTTTTCCGGGCTGCGGTCAATGCCCTCGCCCTTCAAATAGAGATTGGCCAGGGAGAGCATGGCGGCCACATAGCCCTGCTCCGCTGCCCGCCGGTACCACTTGACGGCCTTTGGCACGGAGCGCTCCACCCCCACGCCGGCCTCGTAGCAGTTGCCCAGGTGCCACTGGGCCTGCCCGTCCTTCTGGCTGGCCGCCTTCAGATACCAGAAAACCGCCTCTTTTTCGTCCCGGGCCACGCCCTTTCCCCCCAGATAGCAGGAGCCAAGCGCGTCCTGGGCCTCTTTGGAGCCCTTGGCGGCGGCCTTTTGATACCAGTGAAAAGCCTTCTTCGGGTCCTTGGCAGTCCCGATCCCGTACAGATACCAGTCCGCCACCACCACCTGGGCGTGGACGTCTTCCCGCTGGGCGGCCTCCAGGTACCACTTCATGGCCTGAGGCAGGTTCTGACCCACTCCGATGCCGTTCTCATAGCAGTAGCCCAGGTTGTTCAGGGCGGAGGGATCCCCCAGCCTGGCCGCATTCTGATAGAGGCGGAAGGCCTGTTTGGGGTCCTGTTCCACCAGGTTCCCCTGGGAGAAGTACAGCCCCAGGATGGTCATGGCCGCGGCGTTGCCCTTGGCGGCGGCCTCCCGGAAACAGTAGAGCGCCTTTTGCTCGTCCACGGGGACCCCCTTGCCCTGCTTGTAGCGCATACCCAGCTTCAGCAGGTCCTCCCCCGGTTCGCCGCCTCGCAGCATCCTTTTAATGGAAAGCATTTGACCACTCCCGTTCTTTTCCGTACCAACGGACGGATTATGGGTGCTGGCGGCCCGCAAGGGCCGCCAGCCGTACGTTGCTTACTTCAACTGATTGCGGAGAGGCTCCCCTTTGAAATACCGCTCCAGCTCGTCGCACATGATATCGTTGACGATCTTAAAGGTGTCGCCCGCCCGACCGGCGGCGTGGGGGGTCAGGATCACGTTCTCCAGGCCCCGCAGCGGGTGGTCGTTGGGAAGGGGCTCCTCATGAAACACGTCCAGGGCCGCGCCCCGGATTTTCTTCTCCTGAAGGGCGCGCAGCAGAGCTTCCTCGTCTACCAGACCACCCCGGGCCGTGTTCACGAAGATAGCCGTGGGCTTCATGCAGGCGATCTCATGAGCGCCGATCATGCCTTTGGTGGCGGGCAGCAGCCGGGCGTGGACGGAGATGATGTCCGACTGGCTCATCACGTCGTCCAGGGGGAGCAGCTCGACGCCCATCTGCCGGGCGGCCTCCTGGTCGGCGTAGGGATCGTAGGCGATCACCCGGGAGCCGAAGCCGCTCAGACGCTTGGCTACTTTCTTGCCGATGATGCCAAAGCCGATCAGGCCGATGGTGGCCTCCCCCATCAGCACCGGACGGATCTCGTTGTGCTCCGGGTCGGGAAACTTCCAGCCGGGCCGCTTGGAAATGTCGTCCCGGCCGATGTTGCGGTTGAATGCCATCATCATGGCAATGGCGTAGTCCGCCACCGGCTCGGAGTTCCGGCCGGGGCAGGTTACTACCGCCACGTGCCGCTCGGTGCAGGCGGGGACGTTGACGTTCTCCCAGCCGCTGCGCAAGGCGCCTACCAGCTTCAGGTTTTCCGCCGCGTTCAACAGCTGGGTGTTCACCGCGTGGAAGCCCACCAGGATCACGTCGGCGTCCTTCACCACCTCCAGAGTGTGGCCGTCGTGGACGGCCCACTCGGGACCCTCCAGTTCGATGCGGTGGGTGGCCTTCAGCTCAGGGTGGTCGTTGGAGGGCAGGGAGGTGTCGATGAGATACTGGATCTCCACGCCGTACGCCTCCGCGATGGCCTGATAGCGCTTTCCCACATAACCGGAGCGGAACTGCTCCAGCTGCAGCTCGTCATTGACAAAGATTACCATTTTCTTCATATCGGATACTCCTTTGATTTGCCCGTTGACGGGCCTCCGCCGTCAGATGATCCCGGCCAGGGAGCCCAGCAGGGAGATGGCGAAGAAGATAACAACCAGCTTGGTGTAATTGGCCTTGGGCCGGCTCATGTACCAGTAGGAGACGAAGAACAGGACCAGGGGCAGCAGGCCGGGCAGCAGCATGTCGAAGTAGTCCTGCAGGATGTAGGTCTCGCCGGTGGAGAGCTGGAAGTCCACGATGGTGGAGAGCTTGACGTACTTGGAGGTCAGGCCGCCCATCATGGTCATGCCCAGGATGCCGGCGCCCACCATGATCTTGTCGATCCAGCCGCCCTTCAGCAGCTTCAGCAGGGAGTTCTTGCCCAGCTTATAGCCCAGGTCAAACATATTGTAGCCTACGATGAAGTTCTGGAACACCAGGGGCCAGAAGGCGGGGAACACGCCCAGGGGGTTGCCCGCCAGGGCCATGGAAATGCCGATGCTGTTGACGATGGGCTTGAGGATATAGCCGTTGATGGTGTCGCCCAGGCCGGCGAAGGGGCCCATCAGGCCGGTGCGCAGGGAGACCACCATGCTGGGGTCGATGTCGGCGCCGTTGGCGATCTGCTCTTCCATTGCCATGGCCGCGCCCTGGATGCAGGCGCCCCAGGTGGGCTCGGTGATGTAGGGGACCAGGTGGCGGTGGAGGGCGGCCTTATAGGCCTCGGGATCGTCGCCGTACAGTTCCTCCAGGCAGGGCTGAGCCGCCACGCAGAAGCCGGTGCCGTAGAAGTTTTCCATATCCTGGGCGATGCGGTGGGCGAACACGCCCCGGTAGCGGGTCTTGCGCAGCGCCTTCTTGGACAGCCTGCGCTCCAGCTGCCGGTCCTCCGCCTCGCCGCCGGCGAAGCTGCTCAGGGTGTCGGTGGTGGCCTTGAAGCCCTCGGGGCCGCCGATGGTGATGAAGGCGATGATGCCGGCGAAGATGGCCAGGACGATGGACTCCAGGCCGAACACCTCAGAGGCGAAGTAGCCCAGCAGGAAGTAGGGCAGCAGGTTCTTGCGGCCGATCATTCTGACGCAGGCCACCATGCCCATGGCAGGGAGGATTCCGCCCAGGATGTTCAGACCGTGGGTGACCCACTCGGGGAGGGCGCTGACGATGGCGTCGGCGCTGCCGGCGCCGAAGTACAGCAGCAGGGTGACGGGGATGACGCGCAGGGGAAGCTGGACCAGGGCGGGGTAGACCCAAGCGTCCAGCTTCAGCTGGGTGATGTTCAGCTTGTCGATGTCGTGAGAGGCCTTCTTGTTCCAGTAGACGTTGATCATTCTGCGCAGGTCGTCCAGAGGCTTGGCCAGGGTGGCCAGAGGCACAGCGATGGCCAGAGCCATCTCAGGCTCCATGTTGCTCAGAATGGCAATGGGTACGGAGACGAAGGTGGCGATGGTCTTGTCCGCGGGCAGGTTGCCGCCCACGGAGGTGTTGACGATAAAGATCATTTCGATGGACGCACCGATGTAGAGGCCGGTCTTGACGTCGCCGAACAGCAGGCCCAGCAGCAGGCCCACGAAGAGCGGCCACTTCAACGAATTCGTGAGGATGGTGTCATATTCAGCAATCCAATATAGTAAGCCGAGTCCTAATGCTACGAATATCGTCATTACGTTTACTCCTCTCTGTATACCTGATGGATGGAACGGTATCCCTATTTCTTACGGAGCTTGTTGATCACCGGCATGATCGGCTGCTGCTTGTCTTCCGGGACCTGCTGGATGTAGACGTTGACGCCGTTGTTTACCAGATCCTCCAGCAGCTCAATCTCCGGCTCGCCCAGGCTGACGGTGGCGTAGGCCAGGCGCCTGCCGGGCCCGCCGGGGATCTGAGCCACGTTGAGATCCTTGAATTTGACGCCCATGTGCCAGGCCTTGCTGGCGGACGCCAGGTACTTGAACAGGACAATCACCCGCCCTGTGCCGAACTGGTCCTTGTTCCACTCCTCAAGGGCCTGGTCGAAGGAATAGCAGATGATGTCCGTGCCGGGCGGGGAGGCCAGCTGGAACAGCTCCACCATGAACGGGTCTTTGGCACACTCGTCCTCCACAATCACGACACGGTCGCAGCTCAGGGTCTTGAACCATCTCCCGGCCACCTGCCCATGCACGAGTCTCGCGTCGACACGAACCATTTTGATGTCAGCCATAGTTCTCCTCCTCTTTCAGTCTTTGAGCACAAGGCAGATGGACGGTGGACGCTGCCCCTCTGCTATACCCGCGCTCTATTGTTGTTTTTATATAGCAATTTCCATGCCACTACCAATAGAGCTTGTGCGTATCTTACAAAATCCGCTGGTAGAACGCCGTCATTTGCTCCTTGGTCATGGTGACGTAGTTCCGGTAGATCCCGTCGGGGCCGAAGCGGCCGTTTGCCACGATGGCAGGGATGTTCTCCGCGCAGATGGGCCCGTCCTTGCCCCGCAGCTGGGACAGCCGGGCGGGCATCCCCATGGAGTCCAACCAGGCCCGGAGCCGGGCGGCCCCCTCGTAGGCCACGCTCTTCAAGTCCTCCAGATCGGGGGTGACGCCGAAGATCTGGATGGCGAAGCGGGCCACCCGGGCGCAGGCCTCTTCAGAATAGTCCGCCATGTAGCGCAGGAATTCCGGCATCACCACCGCCAGACCGGCGCCGTGGACGGTGTCGAAGGCGGCGGACAGGATACTCTCCAGACCGTGGGCGCCGCCCCGCTGCCGGCCGCCGTGGCCCACGCCGGTGATGTCGTTGTGGGCGAAGGAGGCGCAGAGCAGCAGCTCCGCCCGTGCCTCGTAATTCTTGGGCTCCCGCACGGCCACGGGGCCGTACTTCACCACCGTTTTCAGCAGGCCCTCGGCGAAGCCGTCCGCCAGGGCGCAGGAGTCGTGGTAGAAGTACCGCTCAAAGGTGTGGGCAAAGATGTCCGCGGCACCTGCGCCCGTCTGGAAGGCAGGAACGGAGTAGGTAAACTCCGGATTGAGGACGGCGAAGTCAGGACGGCACAGCTCAGAGTGCAGGCTGAGCTTCTTGTGGGTGGAGACGTCGTCCAGGATCACAGAGGCCATGGACATCTCGCTGCCGGAAGCCGCGATAGTGGGGACCACGCCCATGGGCAGGCGGGTCGTGGGCTTGGCCTTGCCGCAGTAGAGGTCCCACCAGTCGCCGTCGTACCGCACCGCAAAGGCGATAGCCTTGGTAGTGTCGATGGTGCTGCCGCCCCCCATACCCAGCACGAAGTCCACGCCCTCCTGCTTGGCACGCTCCACACCGGTGTGGGCCAGGGTGCGGCGGGGGTTGGGCTGGATGCCGGACAGCTCCACGAAGGGGATGTCCGCTTCCTTCAGCAGGGCGGTGACCTCGTCGTACAGCCCGATGGCCCGCACCACATCGTCACACACCAGCATGACCTTGTGGCCGCCGTACTTCTGGATCAGAGCGCAGAGATTTTTATGGCAGTCCATTCCAAACTGGATCTCGGTGTACAGCCGAAGGGAAAACCCGGAAAAGCTTTTCATGGTCAACCCCTCCTCACATCTGGCCGTTCATGGTACCGCCGGTGCAGTCCACCAGGGCGCCGTTCATCTGACAGGCCTTCTCCGAACAGAGGAAGGCCACCACGTTGCCGATCTCCATGGGCATCCCATAGCGCTTCAGGGGGATGTACTGGATGGTCCGCTTGTACCGCTCGGAATTGACGTCGGTGCGGCTGTTGAACACGTAGCCGGGGATGACGCCGTTGACGAAGATCTTGTAGGGGGCGGCCTCAAAAGCCAGGCCCCGGGTCAGGGCCGCGCAGGCGCCCTTGGCGGCGATGTAGGTCACGTGATGGGGGCTGCTGGTCAGGAAGGCGGACTTGCTGAGCATATTGACGATGTGGCCCGGCTTGTCGTGCTCCTTGCAGTGCTTGATCAGCTCCCGGCTGGTGATGAGGGCGGCCTCCACGATCACCCGCTCGGCCACCTGGAATTTTACCGGATCAAAGGTCTCGATGGGGCCGGTGGAGTTGTTGAGGAAGAAGGCGTTGTTCACCACGATGTCCACCGTGCCGAAGGTCTCATAGGTCTTTTGGAAGATCTGCATGATCTGGGCCTCGTCGCCCACGTCGGCGGGGACCAGCAGGGTCCTGACCCCGTACTCCCTGGTCAGGCGGTCGGCGAACTCATGGGTCTCGTCGGTGATGTTCAGGTCGTTGATGACCAGATCGGCGCCCTCCTGGGCCAGCACCTCGCAGATGCCGGCGCCCACGCCCCGGGCGCCGCCGGTGACGATGGCGATTTTATTCTTCAGGCCTAAATCCATTGCGGTTGCCTCCTGTCTTTTTTGATGTGGTCTGCCGGAAGAAAGCCGGGGCCTACGTGCCGCCGAACTTTTTGCTCAGCATATCGGTGAGATTGATGATCCCCTCAGAGGACGCCCCGTAGACGGCGTCCAGCAGCTCCCGCCCGGACATCATGTTGCGCAGGTTCAGGGCCTCCAGCAGCAGGGGCATACTCACCCCGCTGACGGCCCAGGGGATCCGCTGCCGGGACAATTTTACCAAGGTGTTGAACGGCGTACCGCCGTACATATCCACAAAGACCAGGCAGTTGTCGCCCGCCTGCTCCAGCGTCTCCCGGACCCGGCCCAGGTAGACGTCCGGATCTTCGCCCTCATGGAGGCACACGGCGGCGGTCTTGCAGAGGGCGTCCGCCCCAAAGACCATGGACGCCGAGCGGAGCAGCGCCTCGCCGAGCTCCCCGTGGGTCAGAATCACGATTGCCGTGCGTGTATCAGTTTGGTCCATTCCGTTTGCCAGGTTGGCCATATTTTTCCCTCCTACTGTATCCGCCCTCAGGGGCCGGCCGTGCGCGGATGCGTGAACTCAACGGGTGTACGGCTTGGTTCCAAAGTAGCCAATGTGCTCCTTCACGTAAGCGGTGCCCACCTTCTTGGCCTCGTCCACCAGGGTGCGGAAGCGGGCGGTGTTGTCGGCCACCGCCAGCTGTTCCCGCAGGGACTGGGCGGCGGCGGTCTGCAGGTAGGTGTTGAAATTGATCTTGCAGATTCCCCGCCGGACGCATTTCTGATACTCCTCCGGCGCCAGACCGCTGGCCCCGTGCATGACCAGGGGAGCCGGGATGGCCTCCTTCAGCTGGGAGATGCGGTCGTACTGGAGCACGGGCTTGGTGGTATAGACGCCGTGGGCGGTGCCGATGGCCACCGCCAGCAGGTCCACGCCGGTGGCCTCATAGAAGTGCTTGGCCTCCTCCACGGTGGTGTACTGGTCCTTCACCTCGTCGGTGTTCTTGGCCACGTGGCCGATCTCGGCTTCCACCAGCACGTCACAGCCGTGGGCGGCCTCGATCACCTTGTTGGTCAGTTCGATGTTTTCCTCCATAGACTTCATGGAGGCGTCTATCATCACAGAGGTGGCTCCGGCCCGTATGGCCCGGATGCACCCGTCAAAGGTCTTGCAGTGGTCCAGATGGATCATCACGGGGACCGGAGAGGCCTCCGCCCGGTTGCGCAGGTACATCATGTAGTAATCGCATTCTTTCTGCGTCATCTGGACCCGCTTGGGTGCCAGCGGACTGGCAAAATCACTGATCTGGATCATCACCGGGACGTTCAGCTCCTCGGCGGCCGTCAGGATCATTTCAGCCGTGCCGTGGTCGCTGGCGTTGAACGCCCCGATGGCATAGCCGTTTTCACGGGCATCTTTCAGGATTTCCCTTCCGTTTACGATCATCGTGTGACCTCCCTTTCTGTGTATGCTGTATTTGTCGGCGCCACACAGGTGTTATGCAAACGGCGTGCCACTATTGGTAGTAAAACGGCGGCCCTGATTGACATTCCGTTTTCCCGGTCGTATAATACGGGACAAAACAGCATCGTACCCGGGAAAAACGTACAGAATGTTCAGGAAAGGCAGGGGCGGCTTTATGCTTGTATATTTCATCCGACACGGGAAAACCGCGATCAATCTTGCCGGAAGGATCTCCGGGGCCAGGCTGGATCCCCCGCTGTCCCCGGAGGGGATCGGGGAGCTGGAGGGCTACCGGAAGGCGGGCATCTATCCCCCGCTGTCGGAGGTCTGCTATACCAGCGAATTCCTGCGGACCCGGCAGACCCTGACCACCATCTATCCCGGCGCCTCCTACCAGGCCACGGCGCTGCTCAACGAGCGGGACTTCGGCCCCATCGAATATGAGACGGACCCCGCCGCCATCCAGAAGTGGCGGGACGACCGGTTCGACGAGAACGGAGCGGAGCGGCAGTCCCGCTATGGGGACGGGGAGAGCACCCCTGTCTTTGCCGCCCGGGTCCGGCGGGACTTCAGCCTGCTGCTGTCCGGCCTGCTGGACCGGGGCTGCCGGCAGGTCACCATCTGCGGCCACGGAGGGTTCCTGCGGGAGATCGGCAGACAGTTCCGGGTGGCGGGCTTTGAGAACGTGAAGCCGGCTGTCAAAAACGGAAACGGCCTGATTTTTGACGTGGAGCGGACAGGGAAGCTGTCGGTCCGCCTGGCCGGCTATATCGGCGGCACCGCCTTGCAGGATGTGGTGGAAAGCGCCGACGCAAAATAAGCATGGATATTTTTACAGCCAAAAATATGAATTGGATGGGAGTTAATGCGACAACACCCTCAGCCGGGTTTTGGAAAACCGGCTGAGGGTGTTGTACTATCTGCATGAGCTGCTAACAGCCAATACTCAGCATACGGGTATCAGTGGATTGCGGAATTTAAGACCGCAGGCGAGTGGCCTGTTCCGGTGGCCTGTGACGCGCGCCCTATGAGGGGAACTTAATCTCAGCAATTATCTGCCCCGGGTAACATTTATTGAAACAGCTCACTCCAGCAGTTTCTCAATACGGCTGGATCCCGAAGGAGAAACTTGCCCCTTCGCCGTTCGATTGCATGGTTCTGCAGCAGTGTTCCCATGCATTGGCTTACCGCGACCCGGGTGACCCCAAATAACTCTGCCAACTCCTGATGGGTAAAGGGAAGCGCGAAGAGTATGCCTTCCTCTGTTTTTTCACCATAGTGTTCAGAAAGTTCAGAAATAAAATGGCAGAGCCGTGTGTATAGCCTGGAAAAGCTGCCCAAAGTCAGCTGCCGCAGAAGCACAAGCTTTTTGCCGGCCGCTACGCTGAGCAACTGATCACTCAACGCGGAGAAGAGGGAGACCCGTTCCCGGAAGACGGGAGCCGGAACGATATGGACGGTGCAGGACGTAAGTGCGGCCGCCTGATAACTGTGTGCAGTACCGAACAGGGCGCTGCTTTCGCCCAGAGTGACACCAGAAGAAACAATGTAGAGGCAACGGGTTTTTCCGCTGCTGTAACAGTGGTCCAGGCGTACCAGACCCCTTTTCATCACATATACCTCATCTGCAGTAGAGCCCTGCGCCCACAGGATATGTTTTCTTGGAATAACACATGAGGGATAGCCCTGGATAAGTTCAGTCCAGTCCAATCCGTCTGCCGAGAGCCAGGGAGAGGTGCGAATACCCGCTCTCGGTTTTGCGTGGTCCAGATTACAGCCTATCCTGCGCAATTCCATATTCCAACCGCCTTTCCCGATCATTGTCGCAAAAAATATGGGTTTTGTAAAGAGGTTGACTGACAGAGCTGGTAATTTTATTTATCATGAAGAAGTGTTCTTTGCCTTTCCGCTGCGGCAAGCGGAGGGCAGCAACCTACTCCGAGGGACCATGCTCCACGCCGAATTATACATGTTAGGAGAGATGAAGATGCTAGGAAAACATCCCACGCGGCTGATACCCCTGACACTGTCAATGGCCTTGCTGCTTGGCACTGCACCGGCGTTTGCCGTCGGGACGCCTGTCCAGACTGCTGCGGACATTGTGTACCGTGATGCCAACATCTATACGGTAGACGACGACAATCCGACCGCCACCGCCCTCGCCATCAAGGGAGACCGCATTGTGTATGTAGGCGGGGAGGAGGGCGTGGAAGCCTATATCGGAGAGGACACAAAGGTGACTGACCTAAATGGACTGACTGTTCTGCCCGGAATTATGGAAGGACATATGCATATGTCCAGCATGGGGAAAACACTGATCCAGCTCAATGTGTTCTGGAAACCCAAGAATGTGATTCTGGAGGCGGTGCGGGCTGCTGCGCAAGAGGCGGAGCCGGGCGAGTGGATCCAGGGTCAAGGTTGGATGAATACGATCTGGGAGGACACCGACTTCCCAACAAAGGAGGAACTGGACGCGGTGGCGCCCGATAATCCGGTGTATTTGAAGCGTGCGGACGGCCATATGGCCTGGGTCAACAGCATGGCTTTGGAGCTGGCCGGGGTCACCAAAGATACCCCCAATCCCCAGGGCGGAGAGATCCTGAAAACCGAGGATGGGGAGGTCCTGGGATGTGTGACCGACAATGCCCGGGATTTCTTCACAAATATCATCCCTGCCTACTCCACGGAGGAGCAGCGGGAGATTTATCTGCTGGCGCAGAACGAGTTGTTTACCTACGGCATCACCTCCGCCATGGACGCCGGCTGTGACGTGACTGACATTGAGAACTATCAGTATCTCTATGAGACCGGCCAGATGAAGCTGCGTACCTATCCTCTGGTCCGGCTGCTGGATACCACCAATGCTCAGGCGGACTATGTGCGGGAAAATCTGCCTGCCGGGATGATGTACGACAACCGCATGAATCTGCGCGCGGTAAAGATCACTACTGACGGCTCGCTGGGAGCCCGCTCCGCCGCTATGCTGGAGGAATACTCTGACCGTGAAGGTTACTGTGGCGAATTGCGCTTCACCGATGAGCAGGCCTACGAGGTATTTAAGCTGGCCTATGATCAGGGCTATCAGATCTGTACCCACACCATCGGCGACGCGGCCTGCCGCCAGGTGCTGGATACGCTGGAGAGGCTTCAGAGCGAGAATCCTCAGGAGGACCATCGCCTGCGTATTGAGCATTTCCAGATCGTCGCTCCCGAGGATATTGACCGGGCCATCCAGATGGGTGTGATCCCCTCCATGGAATTCATCCACGCCACTTCTGATATGTTGGTGGCGGAAGACCGCATCGGCGCAGAGCGTATGAAAGGCGCCTATGCCTGGCGTACTGTTCTGGACAAGGGCAGCATTATTGTGGGCGGAACCGATGCCCCTGTGGAACTGGTCAATCCCTGGCACAACTTCTACGCCGGTGTGACCCGGAAGAATCGGGACGGCGTGCCTGAGAACGGGTGGTATGCCGAGCAGGCTGTAACTAGGGAAGAAGTACTGAAATCCTACACGATCTGGGTGGCCTACGGCCAGTTCGAGGAGGATATCAAGGGGTCTCTGGAAGTGGGGAAATTGGCAGACTTCGTTGTGATCGACCGGGATATCATGACCTGTCCTGAGGATGAGATGAAGGATGTACAGGCGCTGATGACCGTCATCGGCGGCGAGGTGGTCTATACAAAGGATACCGCTGTGCCGACGATAATGTGGCATGGCGTACCGCTCACCTTCAATTCCGCGCTGATTGAGGAGCCCGGCAAGATTTATGCTCCTGTTGCGGATGTAATGAATGGAATCGGCGGCACCGTGGAGAAAAACGGAGAGTTCGTTACCGTGACTTATAACGGCGTATCTGCAACCCTGCCGGTCACCTCCGTATCCGGAACGGATTACGTGGGCCTCCGGGCGCTCTTTGAGGGGCTAAATCAGTCTGTTGTCTGGTGTCAGACAAGCCGAACGGTTTCTACCAGCACTGTTCTTTAAGTCCATCCTGAACCTCTAAATCAGCAAACACCTCTGCACATGGAAACAAGGTTGTTCCATGTGCAGAGGTGTTTTTTGTGTGGTGAATTTCTGGTGTTAAGAGCCCTTGAACCTGACGTTTTATAAACATAAATAATATCATTCAGATTTTGATGATGATTAAGGGATATATACAAAATAGTTTATTTTGTTTTCATATATTTGGTGTGCCAGCAATTGCCGCGCTGCCAATAGCAGCTTTTAATCCAAAACTGCCGCCTCCAGTCCCCCCTCTGCATGCTTTTCTTATTTTCTTGTACGTTTCGCTTGGCCATTTAGCTGAGAAGGTGCTGATTTGCGGTCTTGGCCCAGATTCAGGGGCATTACCAGGCCTGCTTCGGGCGGCCGCTGAAGTCAGTACCGGGACAATGTTTAGCATGTAGAAAGCTTTTAATGGGTTCTGCCCAATAAAATGTTGGCGTCCAAAAAGCCGAAATGTGTGCTGAAACGATAGAAAATGCCTGGTATTTCTGAATTGGGGTTAGTCTTCTGTGATCAGCGATTAGCTGGTGCTACAGTAAGAATGCCCATAGTCGGGAGATCGGAATAATCAAAACCAACGCTGGAAGCATACTCACTGTTGGAATATTTTTTTTGAACAAAAGATTTAAGCCGATTGCCATGGTGATGATGCCGGCGCAGGCGGACAGATCGCCCATAACTGTGGCATCTGCCAGGGGCATGACCAAAGAGGCCAAAAGATATAGCGATATGTATACGAAGAATTGGGGAACAAACGTGCAAATGAGGATTTTTCCAAATGTGGCTGAAAAACATAATATGGTAAAAAAGTCCAGAATGGCTTTTACAATCAGAGAGGAGTGATCACCGGAAAAGCCTTCATTCAAAGCACCGAAAATACCATATCCACTGATGGAAAACATGATGATAATGTTAATAAACTCTGTGGTGTCCATGGAGCGGCAGGAAAATCTGTTTTGAAAAAAGAGGTTCAATCTGCCCGAAAGGGCTGAAATCCTTCTGTTAAGGGAGAAAAGCTCGCCTAAGCAGGCGCCCAGGATCAGTGACAGAATAACCGCGGAAAGCTGAGAGACAGAGACGATCATCGTAATGCCAATCGCAGTTGCTGAGATCGCAAAGACATAGGACAGCGTTTTGGCAATCTTTGGAGGAAACCGGTCGCCAAGAAAAGAGCCCAGGATTCCGCCTACCAGAGTTGCCGTACTATCAATCAAGATTCCGACTGGCACCGTAATTCCTCCTTATCATATAAAGTCAGAGATGATCCGCTTATGGCTTCTGCTCCTCATCGACAATGCTTCGCACAAATACATCCCTTGCTTCTGTAAGGTGCTCCGCCATGCAAGTGCGGGCGCTTTCAGCATTGCCTGAGAGAATTTTCTCATAAATTGCCTCATGAGCTAACAGAGAATTGTATGAAACTGTAGAATGGGCAAAGGTATATTGCCTGGAAACCTGCAGCATATCAAACAGACTGACATATACGCTTTGCAGAACGGAATTTTTGGCCGCGCGGATAATCGCCATGTGAAAATTGTTGGATTGCTGGCGCAGTTCCTCGATATCCTCCTCCTGATTGGAATTGAGCCGCTTGAGCCGCCGTATCGCCTGAAGCGTTTCCTGCATGGCTGCCAGATCCTGCTCATCTCTGCGAAGAGCGGCATAGTAGGCGGCGTCGGCCTCCAAAGAAATACGGACCTCCATCAGCTCCGTAATGGTTTTGGAAGTAGCCGCGAAAACAAAATTGACCTTGTTGAAGAGATCACCGACCTGCACGTCACGGACATAGAAGCCGGAGCCCTGTGTTCCGTCAAGGATCCCCATGTACTCCAAAATTTTCAGAGCTTCGCGGACGGGTACCCTGCTTACACCAAAGCGTTCCGCAAGTTCCCGTTCGGAGGGAAGACGGTCCCCGCTGGTCAGGTGCTCGTTAATGATTAACGACTTGATTTTCTCCAGAATTTGTTCAAACAGTCTGGGTGAGCCGTTGGCTTTCGTTTCTGTTGCCATATGTTATGTCCTTTCTCGTTCCGCAAAAAATTTCGTCTCGGAAACCTAAGATCTTTTGCACAAAAAATCAGCGTATCGCCGGCTGTAAATTGGATGATATTTTAACCTGTGCGCTAAAATTAGTATACCATTTTTTCGAAAAAAGGAAAGAGAAAAAATTAAGAATAATAAAATTACGTTGTTATGCCCAAAAATACAAAAAAATATTGTGCATTTACATGATATTTTAACTATGCAAAGAAAATATCTTGCATTGAAAGATCTGGGTTGCTATAATTTTGGTATACCAATCGGGTGCTGGAGAGAAGGAGGCGCAAGTTGAAACACAATTTTGATGAAATAGTTGACCGGCGGAATGGTGATTCGGTGAAGTACAGCACAAAATTTTATCCGCCGGAAACAATCCCCATGTGGGTGGCTGATTCAGATTTCAAAGCGCCGGCGGAAGTGGTGCATGCGCTCACTTCCCGGGCGGAACATGGGATCTACGGGTATACCCCTGAAAGCGAACAGTTGAAAAGCGCTGTGGCTTCGTGGTATGACAAGCGCCATCAGCTTGCAATTGGCAAGGACCATGTCGCCTATTGTCCAGGTGTGATCCCCGGGATCATTTATGGAATACGTGCCTTCTCTGAACCCGGTGACAGCGTAATCCTTCAGACGCCTTGTTACCCTCCCTTTGTACAGTCGGTTGAGCGCAATTTGCGGAAGGTTAAACGGAATCCTTTGATTTTAAAGGAGGGGCGCTACGAGGTGGATTTTGATGGGCTGGAGGCTCTTTGCCGACAGGAGCAAAGTAAGATATTCATACTTTGCAATCCCCATAATCCCACCGGACGTGTTTTCAGCCAAAGTGAACTCAGTCGTATGGGTGAGATTTGCAGGAAATACGGCGTTGTTGTTTTGGCGGATGAGATTCACTCAGACATCATTTATCCCGGCCAAAAGCATATCCCGTTTTCTGCGGTTTCCCAGTGGGCGGCCCAAAACAGCGTGACATTTTTGGCGGCAAGCAAAACATTTAATGTGCCGGGCCTGAATACGGCGGCCTACTATTGCCAGAACCCGGTGCTGCGGGAGGGAATGGAACGGGAACGGGCCGCCTGCAAAGGGTACCGCGAAAATATTTTTGGAACGCTTGCCCTTTGTGTCTCCTTTGAGCAGTGTGAGTATTACGTCGAGGAACTGTGTGAATATTTGTGGGGGAATTTACAGTACGCATCCGAGATCCTGCGAGACATACCGGGTATAAAACCTGTTTCTCCGGAGGGAACATATCTTCTGTGGCTGGACTGCAGGGAGTTGGGGCTTGCCCAAGCGCAGCTGGTGAAAAAATTTGTGAATCAGGCGGGGGTGGGACTGCAGAGCGGAACTGACTTCGGGCCGGAAGGGGAGGGGTTTATGCGCATGAATTTTGCGGTTCCCCGGGCGACGCTGGAAACGGCTCTGAAGCGGATCAAAAACGTTTTTTAATGTACACAAATAAATGATGAATTATTTAGGCGTGTAAGGAAAGAAAATGGAAAAGGAGTGGAGAAAGATGTCAGAAACCAGCGCCAACACAAAGAAAATCCCTATCCTAGTAGCAGTTTCCCCGTTCATTGTGGTGTTCGCCTTTTGCCTGGTGGGCTATGCGATTTTCCGAATCAATATCCCGTCGCTATTTTTGCTGGCAACAGCGGTCACGATCCTGATCACCATGGCGGTTTCCAAAAAAACATGGCCGGAGATGCTCAGGGCAATGGGAAAGCGGGTGGGCAATTCGCTGGGAGCATTGCTTATTATCATTACATTGGGCGCGGTAATCGGCGCTTTTGTATACAGCGGCACGATCCCCATGCTCATCTACTACGGGGCGCAGATCATTAACCCCTCGTATTTCTACGTAACAGCGCTCCTCACCTGTATGCTGGTTGCCATGTTCTGCGGATCTTCCTGGACCACCCTGGGGACGGTCGGCATCGCCATCTTTGCCATTGCACAGGCGATCGGCATGAATCTTCCCATCACAATGGGCGCCATCTGGTGTGGCGCAAACTTCGGCGACAACTGTTCCCCCGTGTCCGACGGCCCCAACCTGGCTGCCGCCGCTTCCGGTGTGGATCTGTACGCGGCGGTAAAAAATACGATCGTATATGCATATGCGCCCGCCTATTTGATCGTGGCGATCCTGTTCTTTATCATGGGCCTGAATTCCGGTGTCAGTCAGGCAGCGGAAAACGAAACCTTGCAGATCATGCTGGGTGAACTGGATCAGATCTTCAACTTCAACATCCTGCTGGTCCTTCCCTTTGTGATGCTGCTGGTGGGAATGATTATGAAGATACCGGCCGCGCCTACGCTGGTGATCAGTGCGGTTCTGGCAATTGTTTTGGGCACGATTTTCCAGCCCTTTGGCCTGTCCAGCGGGCTGATCTCCATGACCAGCGGCTTCAGCACCAGCATGGTCAACACTGCCGGCGTAGATGTGGCCCAGCTGGGCAGCCAGACCACCAGCCTGCTCAACCGCGGCGGCATGAACGGCACAACGCAGTTGCTGCTGGTAATCATCATGGCGCAGATGATCATTGCGTGCATGGAGGAATCCGGCTTTATGGCCCGACTGATGGAAGTGTTCTTCTCCAAGCTCAAGAAAGAACGCTCGGTCATCCTGGCCACCATTCTCACCGGTATTTGCCTGTCCCCCTGCGGCGGCAACGCATACGCGCCGCAGATTATTACCGGAAGTATCTTCCAACGCGTGTATCTGGAGCATAAGATTGACCGCCTGGTCCTGGCACGGGTATTGCTGGCTGTCCCGGGCCCGATGTGCTCCTTCTGGCCCTGGCTGCTTACCCCGGTGTTCTATCACACTACTTTCGGAATGTCCACCCTGGACTTTGCCATTTATATGTTCCCCATCCCGCTGACGATCCTGGCCTGTGTGATTACAGCCCTGACTGGCTTCGGACTCCAGCGGCTGACCGACGAGCAGGCGGCTGAACAGCTGGCCGCCTTTGACATGGAGAGCTGAACAGCCGGAAACGAGTTATTGGGATACTGTCCCAGATAATCTGTGCAAAAATGGAGGGATATTTATGAAAACGCTGCTGTCCGATAAAGAACACTACCCCCACCTTTTCAGCCCGGCGGTGATCCGCGGCAAGTATTTTAAAAACCGAATCATTGCCTCCCCCCACGGGTGCCGCCTGCCGGTACTGGAAATTGACGGGACGGGTTATGCACATATCACGGAATTGGGAATCAAATACTATGCCGGACCGGCCAAGGGCGGCGCGGCTGTTGTCAATATGATGGAGGGCGGCGTGGAGCCGGGCGGCGGCGGTATCGTTACACCCAGCTACAACCTTTTCAAGCCCAATACTCTTGCAACCATGCACCTGTTTACGGATTATGTCCACGCCTATGGCGCCCTGGCGTCCATGGAACTGACGCATATCGGTCAGTGGTCCAAAAATGCGGTGGGTCCCACGGAAAAGATCCTTTACACCGGGGCAAAGGTCCATGAGCTGACCGAGAAGGACATTGACGAGATTGTGCGGTATTATTCCAATGCGGCCAACATGGTCAGACGCGGGGGATTTGATGTCATTATGCTTCATGGCGGGCATAACTGGCTGCTGTCGCAGTTTATGTCCCCCTATGAGAATAAGAGGATAGACCGCTTCGGCGGCAGCCCGGAAAACCGGATCCGCCTGGCATCCATGGTGCTGGACGCCATCCGCGACCGGATAGGCGGAGATCTGGTGATCGAGTTCCGTATCAGCCTGTCCGAATTCACCAACGGCGGTGTTACACCGGAAGACGCGGTAGAGATGCTGAAATTCATCGAGGATAAGGTCGATATCATCCAGTGCTCCGGCGGCACCAGACACGTGCAGCCCACCATGGGCATTCAGGAATCCATCTATTATATGCCGAACTGTGAAAAGCGCCATTTGGCGGCCTATGCCAAGCGGCATCTTCATACACCCATCAGCGCCATCGGTTCCATCAATGATCCTGATGTGGCCGAAGAGATACTGGCCAACGGCGAAGCCGACTTTATCGCTACCGCCCGAAACTTTATGGCGGACAACGAGTGGGGGATCAAGGCCCGTATGGGGAGAAAGGAGGACATCCGCCCCTGCATTCGCTGTATGCGCTGCTTGGATATCTCGGCCAGCCGAATCAATACCGCACGGCCGGGCAACGTATCTGACTTTGAAAACGGCACCTTCCATTGGGAATGCTCGGTAAATCCAAAAGAGCTCCTGCCTTCTGTGATCCACGATATCCCCAAACCGGTAAGGCAGAAAAAGGTCTTGGTGGTGGGCGGCGGCCCCGCCGGGATGGAGGCTGCGCTGGACGCCGCTGACCGGGGACACAAGGTTATCCTGTTTGAAGAGACCGGCAGTCTTGGCGGCCAGCTGATCCACTCGGACTATATGGGATTCAAGGTGGACCTTAAAAAATTCAAGGATTTCCTGATCCGCCAGGTCAACAAGAATCCCAATATTGAGATCCGTCTGAACACCCCCGCAACTCCGGAACTGTGTGAGAGCGAAAAGGCGGACGCCGTTATCGTGGCCATCGGGTCCAAGCCGATTGTGCCCAATATTCCGGGCAAAGAGAAGAACAATACCTTCCTTGCGCTGGATCTGTACGGTGGAAAGCCAAAGGTTGGTGAAAAGATCGTGATCATCGGCGGCGGATCGGTCGGGTGTGAAACCGCACTATACCTGGCCGAGCAGGGCAAGACCGACGTTACGGTAATTGAGATGGGCGATATTCTGCTGCCGGAAACCCTGTACATAGACCGGTATTATACCCTCTGGTTTATGGAAAAGGAATATGACCGCGAAAAAGCGGTGTTCGTCAACGAAACCAAGGAACGGGAGCATCCGATCAAGAGCATGGTGAAAACGAAGTGTACGGCAATTACCGAAGAGGGGGTTATGGCCGTCGATGAAAACGGTGCGGAAAAACTGATTCCGGCCGACACGGTGATCTTTGCTGTTGGTATGAGATCCGACTGCGATGCCCGGGACGCCTTCTACGGCACTGCGTTTGATGTAATCAACGCGGGCGACTGCAACGGCAAGGAGCAGTCGATCTATAACGCGACGTCCTCCGGCTTCTTCGCGGCACTCCAACTCTAATGAGCTGAACCGTATTCTCTGACGAGCTCTGTTCCAAATTTTTAAAACGGAAACGGTTTGCAAGCGTGAAGCGTTTTGGAACGGTACCGAAAATTTATACACATTTAGGCTGGATTGTTGAAGCTTGCCTGCCGCATAAGGATTCCAAATACATGGCAAATCTATGGAGAGATAAAAACATGATCATTAGTAACCGAAATAAATTTGCTATTTAAATATTTGGTACAGAGGAAGAGGCGCAAGCCCCAGGCCTGGGCAATCAAAGCGTTAGACCTGTGTTGAAAATACAAAAAGCACCGCGATCCCATGGATCGCGGTGCTTTTTCAGCCTTCTGGCGCTGCACCGGGAGCGGTGCTGTACGGAGGCGGGTCCGGCGAGACCTCTGGCGCCAATACCGCCATGGGTTGCGGCTCGAAAGTGGTTTCGACCCCGTTGAGCGCTTTTGCACCCTTTTCGCTCGGAATGTGGATACCGTTGGACACTGGGCTGCTGTTTGGTGTGTTTTCGGGCAGACGTAGTGCCTGGGTTTTCGGACGGTCCAGCCTGCTTTCATGCTCTGAGGATGTAAGAAAGAGTCAGACTGGCAAGTACTCCGACCAATCCGTTTCTATATATATTCAAGTTATCGATAAGTTGTGTGGAAAAATTCATTAGCGCGGTGAATGTGTGCCTGTTACAATTATTTGCGTAAAGAACCGACAGAGTACCAAGGTGACTGGATAAAAATCATCAAGGGAGGAACGGATGATGAGTGAAGTAAGACATCTGGACTGGGGAAAGTGCGAATGGTTCAATCCAAAACCGACAGTGAAGAGAAAGGTTTACCAGGGCAGCAGCCACTATACCATCAGCATGGGTGTGATCCAGCCGGGCCATGTTCCCGGCCCCCACAAGCATGACTACGAGCAGACGGTGGTCATCCTCAAGGGCAAGTGCGATTTCCATGTGGACGATCAGGTCTATACTTTTGATGCTGATCTGGACAACAACGGCGGCCTGTGTTTCATGAGTATTCCGGCCGGTGCCATGCACTGGATTGAGAACCCTTATGACAAGCCTGTCTACAATATGGACATTTTCTTCCCCAAGCGTACTGCGGACCGGGAAGAGAGCAAAGAGATCCGGTAATAGAACATGAAACAGCATATCCCCGGGGCGCCTGCGCCCCGGGGATATGCTGTTTCAGCAGAGAAAACAGACCTGGAGACTTGCTTCCCTGGAGCTAATCTTCCTCATATCTCCAGGGATGGGATGGCAGATGCCGGTAGAACAGGTCGATGAATTTCTCCACGGAATCCGAGCCGATGTGCGCGGCGTGCTTCTTTTTTAGCAGGTAGCAGATCCGGTGTGGGGCCGGAACGGAAAAGGGGTGAATCTCTATAAGACCCTGGGTGCGTAGATTTTCCGCCACAGAAGCGGGGCAGACCGCCCAGTGGTGAGGCTCTGTCAAAAAGGTGGTCAGCAGCGCTGTGGAGTCCACCTGGACATAGGGAGGCTCAGACTCTGGCCACCACTCGTGATTCCAGGAGAGGATATCTGGGTTCCAGCGAAAGAGGATCTGATCCTGTTTTTTCAACTGCTGGGGGTGAATAGGACCCTGGGGGTAGATGCTGCCTGTGACGGAAATCATGTACAGCGGTTCCTTAAACACGGGGATCGCGTCAATCTCATAGTGGATGGGATAAAATGCGAAGCCGATATCCATGTGCCCCAATGTCAGGCGGGAGTAAATCTCCTGGGAGTGATAGGACACGAACTGCAGATTCAGCCGGGGGTCATTTAATTTGATCTGGCGGATGATGTCGTTTAACAGGTACTGGTTGATACTGTCCATGCTGCCGATGACGATTTTCCCGGAGGGGGTGGAGGACAACGACTGATGGATGGTACTGTCCAGTTCCAGCCACTGATTGGCAAGGGGAATAAAGCTCCTTCCGCTTTCCGTGAGGGTCAGGTGCTTAAAGCCCCGTTGCCGATAAAAGAGCTTTGTGTTCAATTCGGCCTCCAACACCTGAAGCCGATGACTAATGGTTGACTGAGAGACAAACAGCGCATTAGCGGCCTCTGAGACGGATTGCAGGCGGACGGTGGCCAAAAAGCTTTCAATTGCTTCGCGGGTCAATGCCATGGTTTCCCCCCTTGACGATATATCTAAGATATAGATAAGTTAATACAGAATTATTCATTTGTAAAGAGATAAATGGAATGCTAAACTCTAAACAAATGGAAAGAAGGTCAAAAAGCAGACGAAAAATCAGAAGGCATTGGTGTTTTACGCCATAAATGCTGAAAGCGTATGGGGGAGAAGTGGTGGAGAAAAATGGAATCAGTTGTGGTTGTGGATGCGTGCAGGACTGCGGTTGGAAAATTTGGAGGCTCCCTGAAGCCTCTGTCGGCTGCGGATCTTGCGGCGGAAGTAATGAGAGCTGGGATGGAGCGGGCCGGGATAAAACCGGAAGAAGTTGATGAGGTCGACTTTGGACAGTGCCGTCAGACCTCGGATTTTTCCAACATTGCCCGCTATGCAGCTCTGAAAGCCGGCGTTCCGGAGGAGGTGCCGGGGAACACGGTCATGTGTGCCTGCGCCTCAGGTATGTTGGCGGTGCGGGACGGAATGTACTCCATCCTGTTGGGCGGGAACCGGGTGGTTCTGGCCGGCGGTGTGGAGAGCATGACCAACGCCCACTTCTATCTTTCCAACGCCAGGTGGGGTGTGGGCACAGGAAACACGGAGCTGAAAGATTCCCTGACGGAAGCCCAGTTCTGTTCCCAGCCGGCGGATCTTTATGGCCGCTTCAATATGGGAATGACCGCGGAGAATGTGGCGGAAAGGTATCACATCACCCGGGAGGATCAGGACCGGTTTTCCCTGGCTTCCCAGGAGAAGGCGGCGGCGGCGATCCGGGCGGGACGCTTTCAGGAGGAGATTGTCCCGCTGACCGTGCCCCAGGGCAAGAAGAAGCCGCCGGTGGTATTTGACACCGATGAATTCCCCAGAGAGACCAGCATGGAGCTGCTGGCAAAGCTGAAGCCTGCGTTTAAAGCGGGAGGCACGGTGACGGCAGGCAATTCCTCGGGGAGAAACGACGGCGCGTCTGCTTTGATCCTGGCCAGCGAGCGCTATGCAAGGGAACGGGGCCTCAATATCCTGGCGCGGATCCGGGGGATTGCCGGCGCTGGAGTGGATCCCGGATATATGGGCATGGGACCTGTTTTTGCAGTAAAAAAGGTCATGGAGCGGGCCGGCCTGTCCCTGGCGGATATGGATCTGATTGAGCTGAATGAGGCCTTTGCCGCTCAGTCCGTGGCCTGTATCAGGGAGATGGGACTGGAGGCACGCATGGACCGAATCAATGTAAACGGCGGGGCCATTGCTCTGGGCCATCCCATTGGCTCCTCCGGCAGCCGGATCATGGTGACCCTGATCCACGAGATGCGGCGGCGGGGCGCCCGGCTGGGCCTGGCGACCCTGTGCGCGGCCGGCGGAATGGGCATGGCCGCCGTTGTGGAAACGGTGTGAGCTGCAAGAAGGTATGCAAAATGAGCGATAAGATGAAAAACGTGGTGGATATCCATGTACATGCAGGCCCCTCCGTGGCAAAGAGAAAGCTGGACGCCGGTGATATGCTGTTGGACGCCCAGAAGCGGGGCTACCGGGCGTTTGTGTCGAAGGATCACTATTTCCCCACGATTATGGGGACAGATATGGTGACCAAGTTCCTGGGCGATGGGAGCTGCCGGGCCTATGGCTGCATCGTGCTGAACAACGCGGTGGGGGGAATCAACATCTACGCGGTGGACGCGGCCTGCGCCATGGGAGCGAAGATCGTGTTCATGCCGACTATTTCGGCGATGAATCATATCAACCACCACAAGAAAAAGAAATTTGTGGGCGCCGGGAAGCTGAAAATTCAGGAGAAACCCATCTACTATCTGGACGAGCGGGGAGAGCTGAAGCCGGAAGTGGTGGAGGTACTGGAGTATCTGGCCCGGTATTACCCGGAGGTGGCCCTGGGGACCGGGCACGGCACCGTGGCCGAGATCAACAAGCTGATCGACAAGGCCGTGGAGCTGGGACTTCAGAAGATCCTGGTCAACCATCCCTTCTTCAACATCGACGCCGGCATCGAAAATATGCTCCGCTGGGCGGACCAGGGAGCCATGATCGAGCTGAATGCTGTGGTATTCGACGAAGTGGAGCCCGCAGCCCACCACCTTCCCTTTGATATTGTGGAAGAGGTGTTCCGGCGGGTGGGGTATCAGCGGATCGTTGTGGATTCCGACATGGGACAGGCGGTATATGCTGCTCCAACCGACGGGCTGGAGAAATTTGCGAAGCTGATTGCGGAGCGGTGCGGAGCCACGGAGGAGCAGCTGAAGGTTATGGTCGCAGGTCCAGTCGGTTTGACGCCAGGCTCTGACTGTGTGACTTCCAAAGCCTGTATGGAAGCTCTTGCGGCGGTTACAAAAGGTTTTGTTCTCCCCGCGCTCCAAACATAAAGCCTGAATTTAGCCACAGTGGCCGGTGGGTTTGAAAAGCCAGCGTTCCCAAGCAGTTCCCTTCTTTTTGCCGCCACGGTAGCTGGAGACCTCAGAAAATGCGCGGCAAGCCAGAAGAAAGCTGCTGTTGGGATGCTGCTGCTGTTCTGATAACTCGGCCTACTCCCTGTGACCATCCGTCGGAAAAGCTGGTATTGTGTGTTGCCGCAACGAGGGCGACACACAATGTATTACTGCATAGCTGCTATGCACAAGCGGCTTTCCGAGTGCCAGCTTCACAGCCGGCCTTAAACTGGCCCAGGAGTAGCGGCTGATCCTGACGGATCTGGGGAATCGGGGCGCCCTGTCCGAGGTGAGGCACAGAAAGGTAAAGGCTTTGCCGGCGGAGTGGACATTAAAGCAAATTTAGACCCCGGAGTAAGAGTTGTATCCGCCATCAATGGGGAGTACTACACCGGTCACAAAGCTGGCGGCCTCTGAGCAGAGATAGACGATGGCGCCTACCATCTCCTCCGGCCTGCCATAGCGGCCCATGGGCGTTCCGGCGATGATCTTCTGCCCCCGGGCGGAGGGCGTGCCGTCGCTGTTTACCAGAAGGTAATGGTTTTGCTGCGTGTGGAGGAAACCGGGGGCAATGGCGTTTACCCGAATTTCGGGGGAGTAGTTCTGAGCAAAATGGGTTGCCATCCAACTGGTGAAGTTGGAAACGGCGGCTTTAGCCGCACTGTATGCCACTGTGTTGGTCAGCGGTGTGTAGGCGGACATGGAAGAGATATTGATCACGCAGCCGAAACCCTGTTCCGCCATCTGCCGTCCGAATACCTGCGTGGGATAGATGGTGCCCAGAAGGTTGAGGTTCAGGACCCAGGACAGGCTGTCGGCGGGCATATCGAAGAAGCTCAGGTCGGGGCTGGCGGTGGCGGCGGGTTTATTGCCGCCTGCGCCGTTGATCAGAACATCCACGCGTCCGTAACGCGCTACAACTGCGTCCTTGGCGGCTGTGATACTTTCTGTCTCCAGCACATTGCAGGGTACGCCGATCGCGTCTCCGCCGGATTGGCATATCTCGTCGGCAATGGCGGCGATCCGGTCTTCAGCAATGTCCAGCAGCGCGATTTTCGCCCCCAGCTGGGCCATCTCATATGCCATTGTGGAACACAGGACCCCACCGGCTCCCGTAATGACAACTACCTTATCTTTGATATCAAATGAAACCATAAGGGGACCTCCTTAATATTTGCCGTCCGTGGTGTCGAAATGAGTGGGCGCCGTCAGGGTGGGCGCGCCGTCCCGGACCCATTCGGCCTGCCAGCGGATCATGTCGGCCAAAGTTACGCTGGGATACCCCATCCATTCGTTCAGCTTGGCCGTATTGCTGAAGATACCTTGCGGCTGCTCTTCGCCCTCAAAGCAGGGCGTTTTTTGGAATATGCGACCGAACTCCTCCGCGGCCCATCGGGTGGAAATGGTCTCTGGTCCTGTTACATTCAGAATGACAGGCGGATTGGCGGTGTGGAGCAGGCCGCGCAGGGCGTATTCACAAACATCACCTTGCCAGATACAGTTGAACACGCCTCTGCCCAGTTTGACAGGGGTTCCGTCCCAAACGTTCTTTGCGATATCATACAGGACACCGTAGCGGAGGTCCACGGCGTAGTTCAGACGGAACATCAGCGATTTTGTCCCGTTTTTCTTGGCGTAATAGGAAAACACCCGCTCCCGTCCCAGACAGGTCTGGCCATATTCGCCGTCGGGAGCCGGCGCATCTGCCTCTGAAGCACCGCCCGAACCTGCGGGGCGGTCACCGTAAATGTTTCCGGTGGAAAACACGACGATTCTGGCGTCGGGAAATGCTTCGCATATTTTGGCTGGCAGCAGAACGTTTACCGCCCAGGTCAAGTCCTGGTTCTGTGTGGTTCCGAACTTCCTGCCTGCCATAAAAATGATGTTCTGCGCTTTGGGGAGAACTGCTAACTGTTCTGGATCGAACAGATCTGTTTCGTAAACCTGGATTCCGTGCTGTCTCATCAGCTCCGGTGCGTCCGGATCGTCAAATTTGGATACGGCGATGATCTGTTTGGTGATCCCCGCGGCTTTGCAGGCACGCTTCGCTTTGAGCGCCAGGCTGGGCCCTACTTTGCCTCCGGCGCCCAGGACCATAATTGACCCTTCCAGCTGCTTGATGTCCTCTATCAAGGCCGGGGAAGGCCGTGTGACTGTTTCCAGCCGATCTTGTTCTGTCATTCTTTTCCGCTCCTTTCTGTTTTCTTGCGTTCCTTTCTTATCTTGATTAACCGAGAAGTTGCGGTTAAAATAAGAACACCCCAACTTGCATCGGGAGGCGATTACCATTACCAAGAAGGAACGGGCTACTATCCGCGATGTGGCGCTGAAAGCGGAGACTTCTGTTGCCACAGTATCCAGAGTGCTGGGGGACTCTGGGTACAATGTCTCTCCCCGCCTGCGAAAGAGGGTGCTGGACGCGGCGCGGGAGCTATCGTACATTCCCAGCGTTGCAGCGCGCAATTTAAAGGGGATTGAAAGTCAGGATATTGGCCTGGTTATCCCCAATATTACCAATCCATTCTATATGCAGACCATCCAGGGCATCTCTGCTGTGTGTTTTGAACGGAATTACCATATCATCATTTGTAATTCGGCCCGCAGTGTGGAGCGGGAGCACGAATTTCTGGAGCGGCTCTACAATCGCCAGGTTCGGGGTGTCATTCTCTCCTCAGTGGACGAGGAGCAGAAGTCTGTCTCCGAGTTCCTTGCCAAGGGCATGAAGATCGTGCAGCTGGATCAGCGCTTTGAGAATGACGCCTGCGCCTGTATCAACTACGATTCCGGGCTGGGTGCCCAAATGGCTGTCAAGTACTTGTGGGACAAGGGACACCGCCGGATCGCGTTCGCCTCCACTCCCTTAACGCGCTGGACCCGAAAGGCGGTGCTGAACGGCTACCGGGCGCAGATGGAAGCGTTTGGCCTGACCGTATCAGAAGACCTGCTCTATATCAGCGAGCCGGGTGATGCATTTGAGAGCGGAAGCTATGAGATGGACGCCGGAAGCGGCATCGCCAAGCAGATGCTGGCGCGGGGAAGCGATGTCACCGCTGTGCTTTGCGTCAACGATATGGTGGCCTTTGGCCTCATTGCCGAACTGCATCGGAGCGGTGTCCGGGTGCCTGAAGATATCTCGGTCATGGGATTTGACGACATCCCGTTTGCCGAGAGCTTTATGCCGGCGCTGACCACGATCCGTTGCCCCTCTTACGAGACAGGGCGCCTTGCGGCGATGATGCTCATTGATGAGCTTGTTCCTGGCCACAAAAGTTCGAATCTGAATCTGAGCCTTCAGCCTATTTTAGTGGAGCGCCAGAGTGTACGTGCGCTGAAGTGATTGAATGAGATATCCGGAAGCCGGGGAGCAGGAAACTGCTCCCTGGCTTTTTTATACATTGCTTACGCCACAAGAGAGATCTTCTCCTGCGAATGCAAAGATTGTTCCACTGCGGCCAGAAGACGGGTGGAAAACAGAAGGCGGCTGGTCCCGCGGCTCAGCCCGCCCCGCATCATATCTGCAAATGCCCGCATGCCATATTCATAGCACCGGTTAAAGTCCGGCAGCCGGCACCGCTCCTCGCCCCAGGAAGAAAACACCACCTCCGGTTCCTCCAGATCCGGCTTGGTGTACAGCGTTACATGGCGCCCCGGGTAACAGATTTCGATCTCCACGGTACTGCCCATGCGCACAGCGCGGACGCTCTTCGCGTCCATCCCGCAGATCACGGAGCAGAGGTCCGTCAGGTGACTTCCGTAAAAGCCCCATCCGCCAAAGGGCGAATCGCAGTCCGCTGCATAGGAGAGCTTCACTTTGGAGCAATATCTTGCCCGCTCGCGGAATTCCTCCACCTGGGGCAGGAAACACAGCGTGGAGCCTCCCATCAGGGGGGCCCCTGTCCGCTGTGATTCCTCTATGATGGCCAGAGCGTCTTCCGGCGTACAGGAAAAGGGTTTATCCACAAAAACCGGCTTTCCCGCCTGAAGACATTCGATTGCCAACCGGCGGTGGCTCTCTCCTCTGCGGGTGGTGATCAGGATGCCGTCGCTGTGTGCGATGACTTCTTCTGGAGTCTTGCACACGGCTGGAATGGCGCCGACCTCTGTGCAGTGTGAGATCCGCTGGGGACAATCTCCGCCCCACAGGGCGGCTGCCTCCATATCCGGAAACAGCCTGCGGCAATTCAAGAGTGAGGCAAAATAGTCTGTATGTTTGCTTTCCGCACCCAAAATACCAATCTTCATGACCGACTCCTTTGTGTCGATAAATTTGCAAATTTATTATGCAGAACTGGCCCAAAAAAGTCAATAGTTTAGTAAACGTTTACTAAAATATTTTCCTGATTTCCAGAATTTTATCTTGCGTTTTTCTGTCGATTGTGTATAATGAGGCCATGGAAGATCAATTATCTTTTGGGGAAATGTATATTTGAGCCATGGGAGGTGATTCTTTCCAGCTCGTCTGCTGCGAAAACAAAGAAAACGTTTACTTGGCGGAATATTCAATTTCTTTCGCAAAAATCAGCTCGCAAAACGTCACGCAGAAGGAGGAAACAACTATGAAAGTAAAAAAGAGTCTCGCTGTTCTTCTTGCCGCTTCCACCGCGTTGGGGATGTTGGCCGGCTGCGGTACCACCGACGAGCAGACAAACACACCTGACGCCAGCAAAAGCGCCGGCGGCGATCAGGACACCATCGTCATCGGAACCATTCAGGATCTCAGCGGCAGCGCCTCTGAGGCTGGAAACGCCAATGCCTGGGGCGTGGAGTATGCTGTCCGCCTGATCAACGAGCAGGGCGGGATCAACGGCAGGCAGCTGGAGTTGGTGACCATGGACTGCAAGGGCGATGTTCAGGAGGGGATCAACTGCTATCGCCTGCTGGTGGATGAGCATAACGTGGCTGCCATCGTCGGCCCTCCGCTGTCCAATCCCGCCCTGGCCTGGGTGGACCTCTCCGAAGAGGACCAGGTCCCGATCGTGGGCCATTTTATGGACGAGCGCTGCACCACCAATGAGGAGACTGGTGAGCCTTATCCTTACATGTTCCTGGCTGAGCCCGGCTGTGCCCAGCAGTCTTACTGCATTGCTGCCTACGGCCTGGAGGAGCTGGGCTGTGAGACCTTCGCCACTTTCTACAATGCCGGACTGAGCTATGCAGTCATGCACGCTGAGCCCTTTGCTGAATATGTAACCGCTCAGGGTGGTACTGTCGTGGCGGAAGAGACGTTCCAGGCTGGTGACGTGGACTACCGGGCGCAGGCGGTAAAGATCGCCAACGCCAACCCTGATGCCGTTTTTGTGTGCAACTATGCTGCCGATAACGCACTTTGCTACGACTATCTCCGGGAGGCCGGCTACGAGGGAATCATTCTGGGCAACAACACCTTCCAGTCCCCCTTCAATACGCTGGTTAAGAGCGACGTGTACGACTGCTACTTCCTGATGAATTACGATATGGAAAATCCGGATGACCCGTCCTATCCCATCATTCAGAAGTACATGGAGGAGACCGGGACCAAGTATCCCATCGCTAACGCCTGCTTTGGCTATGACGCCACCATGGTTCTGGCGGAAGGCTTCAAGGCGGTGGACGATCCCTATGACGGCGAGGCGGTGGCTGCCGCACTGGCCCAGGTGAAGGATGCCCCCGGTGCTGCGCATTCTATCACCATCAATCCTGAAACCCATCGTACCATCGGCATGCCCATGCTGATCGCGGAGTACGATGAAGATTTCCACATCAAGGTTATCACCTCCTATACTTTGAGTGAGGAGTGGGACGCCTAACGCGCAGTTTTTTCCACCGGGGGCGGCGGCAAACGCCGCCCCCATGTATTTCCATATACCCTCTACAAATCAGGAGGTGTTATCTTGAGTCTGCAACTTATCGTCAACGGGATCTCCCTGGGTGCGGTTTATGCCCTGATTGCCGTAGGTTTTGCCCTGGTATTCAGCATTCTGAAGTTCTCCAACTTCGCCCACGGCGGAATGATCAGTGCCGCCGCCTACATTGCCTATTTCTTCTATTCTGCGTTTGAAAATCCTCCTATTACAATATATTTACGGTTTAAGGCACGGCAGCCAGCCGTGTCTTTTCCGTATCGTTGCCTAAGCTGTTAGAATGAGAGTGTCTTGGCCTGATGCAATCCTCCAAGGATCATCGCGTCCGTAACGAAGTCCGTCAGCCAGCCTCTCGTTCGCAGCGTTCGATTTATGCAGGTTGAGCCGCCACACCGGTGCGCCCGTGTCATCAAATAGATTGGATCGGCAATGATGAAATGGTTGGTCGCCAAAGACAAATCCATGATGAGGAGCGTTGTACATGAGCAATGTGGCAGGGATTGATATTTCCAAGGGAAAGAGCACGGTGTCTGTTCTCCGTCCCTTTGGGGAAGTGGTGGCAAAGCCGTTTTCTGTTGGTCACACCGGCAGTGAACTCAAAGAGCTGGCAGACTACTTGAAAAGCTTGGATGGTGAGACACGGGTGGTCATGGAGCACACCGGGCGGTACTATGAGCCGGTGGCCCGCTTTCTCCACGATCAGGGCATCTTTGTCAGCGCGGTCAATCCAAAGCTCATCAAGGACTACGGGAACAACACCCTGCGCAAAGTGAAAACAGACAAGGCGGATGCCAGGAAGATTGCCCGCTATGGGCTTGACAACTGGGTGGAATTGCGCCAACATACTCCTGTGGACACGATTCGGATGCAACTGAAAACGCTGAACCGGCAGCAGGGGCTGTACTCCAAGACCAAGACGATGATGAAAAACAATCTCATTGCGCTCCTGGACCAGACCTATCCCGGTGTCAATGCCCTGTTTGACAGTCCCGTCCGAGAGGACGGCAGTCAGAAATGGGTGGACTTTGCCACGGCCTTTTGGCATGTGGACTGCGTTCGGAATATGAGCCTTACTGCCTTTACCGAGCGCTACCGCAAGTGGTGCAAGCGCCATGGTTACAACTTCAGCCAGAGCCGAGCCGTTGAGATCCATGCTGGAGCACAAGATCTGATTGCCATGCTCCCCAAAGATGCCCTGACCAAAACGATGATCCGGCAGGCTATTGATGCGCTGAACGCCGTCTCTGCGTCTCTGGAACGGCTCAAGGCCGAAATGCGTACCTTGGCAGCCCAGCTCCCAGAATATCCCGTAGTCATGGCTATGCATGGTGTTGGAGATTCTCTTGGCCCGCAGCTTATGGCGGAACTTGGTGATGTAACTCGGTTCACCCACAGAAACGCCATTACGGCTTTTGCGGGGGTTGACCCTGGAGCTGACCAGTCCGGCACCCATGAGGCAAAGAGTACAAGAGCCTCCAAAAGCGGTCCGCCAGAACTGCGCAAAGCACTCTTCCTGGTCATGGACTGCTTGTTAAAAACTATGCCTGCGGACGACCCGGTGTACTGCTTTATGGACAAGAAGCGAGCCGAGGGCAAACCTTATCTGGTTTACATGACAGCCGGCGCCAACAAGTTCCTACGCATCTACTATGGCCGTGTAAAGGAGTATCTGGCTTTACGGGAAAATGCTGATTAACCACTTCCATACTCTTTCAATTTGACCGGCGCTTGCGCGGCGGTCTTTTTGTTTTGCTCTCTTTCGCCTCCTACTAAGGTTGCAAACTTTCCTCAATTCCCTGTTGACTTTTTATTTGCAGACTTCCTTGTGGGCCACGCTGATTTTTACCGCAATTGTCAGCCTGCTGATCGCGCTGCTTCTGGATACGCTCTGCTACCGCCGCATCCGGAAAAACAACAGCCCGAACATCTATTATTTCGTGGCGTCCATCACCTTTGCCATTTTGATCGAACAGATCCTGAACGTCTTTTTCGGAAAGATGTCCTATGGCTTCCCGCCTATGTTTGAAAAAACCTCTATGCAGTTTTTCAGCGCCTCTTTCTCCACCATGGACCTGGTCGTCCTGGTTATCTCGCTGGTGCTGCTGGTGGTGCTGATGCTCCTGATTAATAAGACAAAAATCGGTCTGGCTATCCGGGCCGTGGCCATCGACGGACGGACAGGCCGCCTGATGGGTATCAATTCCGGCTTTATCATTCTCCTGACCTTCGCGCTGGCCGGCTTTCTGGCCGGCGTGTCCGGAACCCTGCTGGGCATCAAGTATTCGGTTTACCCCTCTCTTGGCTCTTCCATGATGGTAAAGGGCTTCATCGCCTCCGTGATTGGCGGACTGGGCAGCCTGTCCGGCGCTATTATTGCGGCCATTCTGCTGGGCGTGATCGAAATGGTGCTGGTCTACTATCTGGGCTCCAGCATCACGCCCGCACTCCTTTTTGGGATCATGCTGCTGTTCCTGTTCCTGCGTCCTCAGGGAATCTCCGGAAAGTTTGCTCAGGACAAGGTATAAGGGGAGGGTGATGATATGAGTTCCTATTACGTTGGCCTGGTTATTCAGGCATGTATTTCTATCATCGCTGTCACCGGTATCTTTGCCCTGACCGGTCTGGCCGGCATGTTCAGTCTGGGCCAGGCAGCCTACATGGCCGTTGGCGCCTATGTGACGTTTATTCTGGCCGCAAACACCGGCCTGCCGTTTTGGATTACCAGTCTGGGCGGGATCGCCACATGCGCGCTGGTAGCCTGGGTAGCCGCCCTGCCCACCGTCCGCATGCGCAAAGACTATTTTTCCCTGATTTCCGTCGGCCTGGGTCAGGCCATTACCGCGCTGCTCATTACCTTCAGCGATATTACCAATGGCTCCCAGGGTTATTCCAAAATCCCCAAGGTGGAGCATCTGATGCCCCTCGCCATCCTGCTGGTGGTGCTGGTGGTATTTTGCATCCGGAACCTGAAGTACTCCCGTTTCGGCCGCATGTGCATTGCCCTCAAGACGGATGAGTTGGCGGCCAAGAGCTTCGGAATCAATGTCTATCAGCTGAAGATCAAAATCTACAT
Organism: Intestinimonas massiliensis (ex Afouda et al. 2020); assembly: GCF_900626285.1. Taxonomy (GTDB): domain Bacteria; phylum Bacillota; class Clostridia; order Oscillospirales; family Oscillospiraceae; genus Flavonifractor; species Flavonifractor massiliensis_A. The sequence goes on along the minus strand of NZ_LR131147.1, from coordinate 3,053,637 downwards.
CCTGGCCTCCATTGTGGCCAGCCTGGCGGGTATCCTCTACGGCCTGCAGAACCGGGTGCTGCTTCCGGAATCCTTTGGCTGGACCGCATCGTCGGAGCAGGAGATTTTTCTGTTCTTCGGCGGCACGAACAGTCTGACCGGTGCGGTCTTCTCCGCCGCCTTCCTGAAGTGCCTGCCGGAGATCTTCCGAAACGTGACACTGTTTGGTCAGAGCCTCCAGGAATACCGGACGATCATCTACTGCATCCTGATCCTCCTGATCATCAACTTCCGTCCCACCGGCCTTCTGGGCGAGCGGGAGCTGAGCCTGGGCGCGCTGCGTAAGCGCTTTTCACGGGGAAAGAGCTCCAAAGTCAAGGGAGGAAAGAAACATGAGTGATACGATCCTGAAAACGGAGCATCTTTCTAAAAGTTTTGGCGGCGTTAAGGCTGTTCAGGACTTCAACATGGAGCTGCATGCAGGCGAGATCGCCGGCATTATCGGGCCGAATGGCGCTGGAAAGACTACGATCTTCAACCTGCTGTCCCATATCTACGACTTTGATGAGGGAAAGGTGGAGTTCCTGGGGAGCGACATTACCCAGAGCACCCAGGTGGAGGTCGCCCGCATGGGGCTGTCCCGCACGTTCCAGAACACCCGCCTTTTCACCGGACTCAATGTTTTGGATAACGTAAAGGTGGGCTTGGACCAGGGAGGAAAGTACAGCCTGCTGGAGGCCATGTTCCTGACGCCTCGCCGCTGGCGCGAGGAAAAGCGGATCGCCGCGGAAGCGATGAACTGCCTGGAAGTGCTGAATTTGGCCCAGTACAAGGACGCCCGCCCCTCCAACCTGCCTTATGGCATCCAGCGCCGGGTGGAGATCGCCCGCGCGATTGCCGCCCATCCCAAGGTGCTGCTGCTGGATGAGCCCGCCGCCGGTTTGAATCCCGAGGAGGTACTGGCTCTGATCGACTTCATACGGCTCATCAAGGAGCATTTCCAGCTCTCCATTCTGGTCATTGAGCACCGGATGGACCTTATCATGACGCTTTGCGACCGTATCTACGTCCAGGACTTCGGAAAAACCATCGCGGTTGGAACTCCGGCGGAAATTCAGACGAATCCGGCGGTATTGGCTGCCTATTTGGGAGAGGAGGAACTCTGATGGCTCTGCTGGAAATTCGGGGACTGCATGTTTCTTACGGGCAGATCGAGGCGATCCACGGTGTGGATATGGATGTGGATGCCGGGAAAATTACGGTCATCATCGGTTCTAACGGTGCGGGCAAGACCACCATTCTCAATGCGGTCTCCGGCATGGTGAAGCACACCGGGACAATCTCTCTGAACGGCGTGGTCCTTCCCACGCATTCCCACAAGGTAGTCTCGGCGGGCATCGTGCAGGTGCCCGAGGGCCGGCGGATCTTTGCAGGGCTGTCCGTGGAAGAAAATCTGCGCCTGGGCGCCTATCTGAATCGCAACGCCAAAGAGGTGCGGGCCCTGATCGACAAACAGTATGAACTTTTCCCCCGGCTGAAGGAGCGACGCCACCAGGATGCCGGCACGCTCTCCGGCGGCGAACAGCAGATGTGCGCGATCTGCCGCGGCCTCATGGCCAAGCCGAAGGTCCTTCTGCTGGACGAGCCATCTCTGGGTCTGGCGCCCATCATCGTAAGCGAGGTGTTTGAGACCATCCAGCGAATCCGGGACGACGGAATCACTGTGATGCTGGTGGAGCAGAACGCCAAAAAGTCTCTGAGTATCTGCGATTACGCCTATGTCATTGAAAACGGAAATCTGGTCAGTGCCGGATCCGGACAGGAACTGCTGAATAACGCTGACATTGCATCCGCCTACCTGGGTGTGCGAGGCGAGTAAACCGAGAAGGAGAGGATCTTCTATGGAGAAATTATATAAAACGATAGAGCTGTTGCCTGTTCATGTCCATGACACCCGCGCGGAGAGCGGCGCGGCCGCCGCAGCCGAGGCCGCCGGCATTATCCGGGACGCCATTGCGCGAAATGGCTGTGCCAACGTGATTTTCGCTGCCGCTCCCTCCCAGAACGACCTTCTGGAATCCCTCCTGAAGCAGGATATCGACTGGTCCAAGGTCCGCGGCTTTCATCAGGATGAGTACATCGGCCTTCCGGCAGGCCATCCCGCCGGATTCGGCAACTTTCTCCGCCGGGCCATCTTCGAAAAGGTCCCCTTCCTGGAGCTGCACTATATGGCCTGCAAACCGGAGGATGCGGAGGCCATGTGCCAGCAGTACAGTGCGCTGCTGGAGAAGTATCCGCCCGATCTCATTTTCCTGGGTGTAGGCGAAAACGGGCATCTCGCCTTCAATGACCCCGCCGCGGCTGATTTTCACGACCCCAAGCGGGTAAAGATCGTGGAGTTGGACCCGGTCTGCCGGATGCAGCAGGTCAACGACGGCTGCTTTGCGACTGTGGACGAGGTACCTCGCCGGGCGCTCACTCTGACGATGTCACAGATCATGTCTGTGCCCCACGCCGTTGCGGTGGTGCCCACGGTGCGGAAGGCGGCCGCTATCGCGGCTGCTCTGAACGGCCCCATTTCGGAGTCCTGCCCCGCCAGTATCCTGCGCCGCTGTCAGGGCGCCAGTCTCTATCTGGACGCCGATAGTGCATCCCAGGCTTTTTAAGCGGGAATTTCCCCTGAAGAAAGGAGCACATCATGCAGCTTTTTGATGTCACAGCAGATGAGTTGGCTGCCCGGAACCCGGACCTGGCTATCCTGCCCATCGGGTCCATTGAGCAGCACGGCCCCCATCTTCCGCTTTCCACCGACTATCGGATCGCCGAAGCGCTGGGCGCCGGTGTGGCGGCGGCCACGGGCGGATTTTCTCTGCCGCCCCTTCCCATCAGTACCTGTCGGGAACATATGGGGAAGAAGGGCGCGGTCTGGATGGATCCGGACACCTTCTACCACATGGTGACCGACATTTTAATGAGCCTGAAGGAGCAGGGCTTTACCCGCTGTGCCATCCTTCAGTGCCACGGGGGCATTTTCGCGCTGCCGCCGGTGATTCGCCAGGTCAATGCCACCTGCAATCCCGGCTTTATGGTGGCCAATATAGATATCTGCACCCTCTTCCCCGTCGCGGCGGCGGAGGGGCTGATCGAGACGACCACAGAGCTGCATGCCGGAGAGGTGGAGACCTCCCTGATGCTGCACATCGCGCCGGAACTGGTCCACATGGACCGGGCGGTGGATTACGTACCCCAGGTCCCCCGTTCTTATCTGGGATACGGCTCGGTTTTCCGCGCGTCCCCCAGCGGCGTGTGGGGCGAGCCCAGCAAAGCCAGCGCCGAAAAAGGCGCCCGTGTTCTGAAGCGTTTTGTGGAGCTGGCAGTTCAGGAGATGGAAGGCGCCTTTTCCTATATGGCCGCCAAACAGCCATTTGGCTACAGTAATTTTTGAGAGGTATGACTATGGAGCGAGTGAGAGTACTTCTGATTGGCGCGGCGTTTTCCGCCGATCTGCATGCCGACGGATACGCCCGCATTCAGGACCGCGCCCATATCGTGGCCATCGTGGACAAGGATCTGTCCCGTGTAAAGGCTCTGGCGGAACGATATGGCTTTACCGACTATGCCGCGTACACGGACTATGAGACCGCCCTGAACGAGGTGGACTGCGATGTAGTGGACATCTGCCTGCCCAATTTCCTGCACAGAGATGCTGCCCTGGCCGCGCTGACCCACGGCCGCCACGTCATCAGCGAAAAACCGCTGGCCACCACCGTGGAGGAGGCCGAGGAGATCATGGAGGCCGCCCGGCGGGCGGACCGCCATGTCTATTATGCCGAGGACTGGCTGGGCTGTCCCACCATTCGGAAGGCGCTGTCCATCATCGAGAGCGGCGCCATCGGAGAGCTGACCTTTGTGCGGGCCAGGGAATGCCACTGCGGCTCCCACAGCCCCTTCGCGCAGAAGCTGAAATTCTGCGGCGGCGGCGCAATGATCCATTTGGGCATCCATCCGGTTGGCTTCATTCTGGCCCTGAAGGGCGGCAGCTGGACGGAGCTGACCGCCCTGACCTCCCGGGGCCTGGAGGGCAACCTGATCCATAAGGAGATGGAAGGCGAGGACTGGGCCGGCGCCATGATGCGCTTTGCTGACGGAACCACGGCCCTGCTGGAGGCCAACTATGTGACCACCGGCGGCATGGAGGACATCCTGGACTTTTACGGCACAAAGGGCTGCCTCCACCTGGATCTGACCTTCTCCAGCGCGATCCGCGGATACTCCATTCCCGGGTTTGACTACACGGTGGAAAAGGCCGAGATCACCACCGGCTGGTCCAGACCGGCCGTGGATGAAAAATACGACCTGGGCTACGTGTCCGAGATCGCTCATTTTATAGATTGCGCGGCCCGGAACGTCCCCGCCGATCCCGGCCTGCGGGGTGAAGACGGACTGGCCGCCATGAAGGTCGTGGAGCTCATCTACCGCTCAGCCAGAGAAGGGCGCCATATCCGCAGCGCGGAACAGGAGGGGTAAAGATGGAGGAGATCAGAATCCCGGTCACGGTAGGCGGCGTCACCTTTAAAAATCCCTTCTATGTGGCTTCCGGCCCGACAACCAAGACCGTCCGGCAGCTTCAGCGCATTGAGGAAACCGGCTGGGCCGCTGCCAGCATCAAACTGTCCATTGATCCCGCTCCCTACATCAACCGCAAGCCCCGCTACGGCCTGTTTCAGGAGACCAACGCCCTGGCCTTTACCGCTGAAAAGCGCCTCACCTTTCAGGAGGGCCTTACGCTCGTGCGGGATGGGAAGAAGGTGCTTCACGACCTGATCCTCATGGCCAACATTACCTACGCGGGGGATAAGGGTGTAGAGGGCTGGGTCAATATGGCCCGACAGTTTGAGGAGGCGGGCGCGGATATCATCGAGCTGAATATGTGCTGCCCCAACATGTCCTACAATGTTTCCCTCTCCTCCGGCGGCGAGGCATGCACTGCCCAGCAGACAGGCGCCAGCCTCGGACAGCAGGCCGGCGCGGTGGCCGAGATCGTGCGTGCCATTAAGCGGGAGATCGGCATACCGCTCTTTGTGAAGCTCACTCCGGAAGGGGGACAGGTGGCCCAGGTGGCTGCCGCCCTGTATGAAGCCGGGGCGGACGCGGTGGGCAGCACGGGAAACCGGCTGGGTATTCCTCCCATCAATCTGGATGACCCCGGGAAGGCCTGCTACCATCTTCAGGACGAGATCAGCATGAGCTGCTACTGCGGCCCCTGGCTGAAGCCTCTGGCGCAGCGGGATACCTATGAGATCCGCAAGGTGTGCGGAGCGGGACGGCCGATCATGGCCGCCGGCGGAATCACCGACTGGAAGGACGCCGCTGAGATGGTATTGTGCGGCGGCACCCTGCTGGGTGTGTGCTCCGAGACCCTCATCCGGGGCTATGACATCGTGCGCCCGATGATTTCCGGCCTGAAATCCTATATGGACAGCCACGGCTACGCCTCCATCGAGGATTTCTGCGGCCTGGTGGAGCCTGAGCTCAAAACCGCACCCGAACTGACGCTGTACGACGGCTACGCCCACATTAAGGAACCCCGCCTGTCCGGCCCCTGCAAGGCCGCCTGCCCCCACCATGTGCCGGTGCAGGCCTATGTGCAGTCCATTGCCAGAGGCGACCTGCGCCATGCCTTCGACCTGATTACGGGAAAGGGCGTTTTGCAGGGCGCCTGCGCCTATGTCTGTCCCCACCCCTGCGAGGATGCCTGTGTCCGGGGCAGAAATGGACGGCCGATCGCCATCCGCCAGCTGAAGAAGTTTGTGCTGGACTGGGGCAGGCAGCAGGGGTGGCAGCCTGCGGCAGCTGCGGCGCCCTCCAACGGCATGCATGTGGCGGTGGTTGGCTCCGGCCCGTCTGAACTGACCTGCGCGGATGAATTGCGCCGGGCCGGCTACGCCGTTACGGTACTGGAGCCTTCCGATACGCCTGGCGGGGACCTTGGCACCCTGGTTCGAGCGGGGCGCCTGCCCCAGAAAGCCCTGGACGAGCTTCTGGAGCGCCTGACGCAAAGCGGCATCACCATCCGATGCAGCGCTCCGGAGCCTGAAAGCGCAGACTTTGACGCCGTCCTCCGCCGCCGGCCCGAAGCGGAGACTGCGGCCTTCCCCAACTGCCCGGCCATGGAGAGCGTCCGGCCCCTCTCTCCTCAGACCCTCTGCGGTACCGCCGTAATCCTGGGACCTCTGGCCGCCGCGGTGGATACCGCCGTCTGCGCCCTTTCTCAGGGCGCCCAGCGGGCGGTGGTCGTCTGTCCGTCTGTCAACGTCAGACAGAAGTTTGTCCGGGAGCAGATGGAGCTGGCCAAGGAGCACGGGATTGAAATCCTGACGGATGTTGTGCCTGTGGAAGCGGTGCCCGGCGGCCTGCTCCTGCACGGCCGGGCCGGTGTTCAGGTGACACTGCCCTGCGACAGCGTCTGGTCCGCCCTGCCGGTTCAAAGCGTGATTGCCGCTGTGGCGGCCGGCAGACGGGATGCCGTGGAGCTGGACCGGCGTCTCCGGGGAGACAAGGCCGTTCTGGAGCCCACCCCCGCCGCCATTCCCGTATCCGCTGAAAAGGTTTTGGCGCGCACTGGCTACTACCGCGATCAGATGCAGGAGCCTGTTTTGAACACGTTGGAGGACGCCGTTGCGGAAGCGTCCCGCTGCCTGAACTGTGGCTGCGGAGAGGGCTGCCAGCTCTGCAAAACCATCTGCACCGACTTTGCCCCCTATGTATCCGGTACGGATGAAATGGCCATCGACCGCAGCCAGTGTGTGGCATGCGGCATGTGCTTCAACCGCTGTCCCAACGGCAATATTGAGATGTGCTCTACTGGCCGGAAAATATAATTCAGCATGAAATGAGGTTATTGTGATGGCAAAACGGATCAAAATTGCGGCGTTGAAAGACTTCTGCGCCCGCGCCCTGGTACACGAGGGAATGAGTGAGGAGGACGCGCGCCTGTGCGCGGAAGTGCTGACGGAAACCGATGCTTTTGGGACCCATTCCCACGGTACAAAAAACCTGTTCAATTACATTAAAAAGTTTCGTGCAGGGGGCATGGACATCCACGCTGTGACTCAGGTCGTATCCGAGGGCCCTGCCTACGCGCTGATGGATGCCCACAATGGCATGGGCGAGTCGGCCTCTTACCGGGCCATGTCCCTGGCCATTGAGAAGGCCAAAAGCGCCGGTATCGCCCTTGTGGTGGTGAAGAACAGCAGCCATTTCGGAGCCGCCGGATACTATGCCAATATGGCAGCGAAAGCCGGTATGCTGGGCCTGAGCGTGAGCAACGTGGACCCCAATATGACAGTCCCCGGCGCCCGTGGTATGGTGATCGGCAACAACCCCCTGGCCTACGCCGCCCCCGCCCGGTCCACTCCCTCCATCTTCCTGGACATCGCCATGAGCAATGTGGCCTCCCTCAAAGTGGTCCAGGCCCGGAAGGACGGCCGCTCCATTCCTGAAACCTGGATCGTGGACAAAAACGGCCTGCCCACCACCGATCCCAGCCACTATCCCGAGGAAGGGGCCATGCAGCCCTTTGCCGCCCACAAGGGCTATGGCATGGCTGTGCTGGTGGAGCTGCTGACCGGCGCGCTGTCCGGCGGAGGTATGGGCACCAATGGCGATATCGTCAGCTGGTGCTTCGAACTGGAAAAGCCCAACAATGTCTGCCACGCCTTTCTGGTGGTCAATCCCGCTGTGTTCTGCGGTGCGGAGGCTTACGCCGCCAGAAACGAATCCATGGCCCGGAATCTTCGCAGCGCCCCCAAGGCGCAGGGCTCCGAGCGGATCTATACCCCCGGCGAGATCGAGTGGGAACGGCACCGCGCCGCCGAGGCCAACGGCCTGGAGCTGCCCGCGGACGTGGCGGAATCCCTGGAGGGCCTGTCGGCTGACATCGGCCTTCCCCTTCCCTGGGAATGCTGAGGAGGTCTTTTTATGAAGGAAGGCGTATTGCTTGTCGGCGAGCCGATGGGGCTGTTTATCGCCCAGGAGGAAGGGCCGCTGGACGCGGTTTCCAGCTACAGCACAGCCATTGCCGGCGCGGAGTACAACGTGGCGGTGGGCCTGCGCCGCCTGGAGCACAAGGTGGGCTATCTGACCAAGCTGGGTCGGGATCCCTTCGGAAAACGCATCCTGACCGGCATGAAGGAGAACGGGATCGGCACCGAACTGACCACCTTCTCCGACGAAAAGACCACCGGTTTCATGCTCAAATCCAAGACCTCTCACGGCGACCCGGAGATTTTCTACTTCCGCAAAGGCTCCGCCGCCTCCACGCTGTCCCCTGAGGATGTACGGGACCTGGATCTGTCGGGATACGGCGTGCTGCATATGACCGGTATTTCCCCGGCGCTCTCGGATTCCTGCCGGGCTGCTGTCCTGACGCTGATGGAGCGGGCCAGGGCAGAAGGACTGTTCCTTTCTTTTGATCCCAACCTCCGCCCCCAGCTGTGGCCCAGCCAGGCGGATATGGCGGAGTTTATCAACCGGGCCGCAGGCATGTGCGATCTGTTTTTGCCCGGGATCGCCGAGGGACGTCTGCTCACCGGGCTGGATGCCCCGGAAGACATTGCCGCCTTCTATCGGAAGCGCGGCACGAAAACGGTGGTGATCAAGCTGGGGCCTCAGGGCGCGTGCGCCTTTGACGGGGAGAACGGGTTCCAGGTGGAGGGCTTCCCGGTGGCTCATGTGGTGGACACAGTAGGTGCGGGCGACGGCTTTGCTGTCGGCGTGCTCAGCGGTCTGCTGGAGAACCTGCCGCTTTCTGAGGCGGTCCGGCGCGGCAACGCCATCGGCGCCATTCAGGTTATGAGTGTGGGTGATAATGAGGGCCTGCCCAATCGTGCGGAACTTGCACGCTTTATGGAGAGGAGCGGATGTGCTGTATGACCAATCTTTCTGACCAGCTCTATGCCGTTGGCCTGCTTCCCGTAGTGACGGTTGACAGCCCTGGCCATGCCGTGCCTCTGGCGCAGGCATTGATTGACGGCGGGATCCCGGCCGCGGAAATCACGTTCCGCACACCGGCCGCCGCCCAATCCATCGCGGAGATCGCCCAGGCGTTCCCCGACTTTCTGGCTGGCGCCGGTACGGTCCTGACGGTCCAGCAGGCGGAGGCGGCGGTTTCCGCAGGTGCGAAGTTCCTCGTCTCACCTGGATTGAATCCGGATGTGGTGCAGTGGTGTTTTGACCATGGTACCCCCATTTACCCCGGTATCTCCTCTCCCACTGAGTTGGAAGCCGCACGGAAACTGGGCCTGACCGAGGTGAAGTTTTTTCCGGCACAGCAGAGCGGAGGCTCCTCCATGCTGCGCGCCCTGTCAGCGCCCTACCCCCAGATGAGGTTCATACCCACAGGAGGGATCTCCGTACAGAATCTGGAGGAATATCTGGCGCTGCCCAACGTTCTGTGCTGCGGCGGAAGCTTCGTGGCCTCTGCCCGGCAGATCGCGTCGGGAGAATTTGACAAGATCCGGATGCAGGCAAAGCAGGCCGTTTCCGCCATACTGGATGCGCAGCTGCTCCATGTGGGCATCAATTGTACCGATGCGGCGCAGGCCCGGGATGTGGCCGGCAGCTTTCAGGACCTCTTCGGATTCGATGTGCAGGAAACGCCGGGCTCTTTCTTTGCCGGTACAGCAGCCGAAATCTGCAAAACCCCCTTCCTGGGTGAGCACGGCCACCTGGCCTTTTCGGTGGCGCACATTGAGCGGGCCGTTGCCTGGTTCCGTTTCAGAGGAATTGATTTCCGGGAGGAGACGCGTGTACAGGACGAAAAGGGACTGGTTGCTGTCTACTTTAAAGATGAGATTTCCGGATTTGCGATTCACCTGAGGCGTAAAGACAGGAAAGCCTAAAGCAGACGTTGGCGGACAAGCTAGATTGCTGCTTGTGCATTTGGCGCTTTGCAGAAATTGAGACTAGAAAAACGGTTGCCTATCAGTCTGAGCATAGAGTAGAGGAATGCGCTGCAAAACAAAAAGAGAGTTGCCGCTGGGCAGTTGCTACTGTTCTGGTAACTCTGGCCGTTGCTTCTGGATATTTGCGATGTTTGCTGATATTGTGTGTTGCTGCAAAGGAGGCGACACATATGGCGAAAAAGCGGGCCAACGGTGAGGGCAATATCAGGAAACGGAAAGATGGCCGCTGGGAGGGATGATACACAGCGGGATATGACCCGGAAATCGGAAAGGCTATCTACAAGAACGTACTGGGCAAGACCCAGACGGAGGCCGAAGGCCAGCCCAAGAGCCTCAGTGCCACGACGGTGCGGAACATCCACCAGATTCTATCCTCTGCCTTAAAGCTGGCGCAGGAGCAGCGGATCATCCTTGACAACCCGGCGGAGGGGAGCGCCCTGCCCAAGATGGAGCACAGGGAGATGAATACCCTTCCTGCGGAGCCGCTCCAGTCCTTTCTGAGGGGGGCCAGAGAAGGGCGTGTTTGAGCTCCACTGCCTGGAGCTGACAACAGGGCTGAGAAGGGGAGAGCTGCGTTCGGCGGCGGAGCACCCGCATCAACGGCGAGATCACCGAAGCTCCGCTGAAAACAAAAAACGCCTACCGCACTCTGCCATTGGCAGAGGATACGATAGACGTGCTGAAACGGGCAGGGCCGCCCCAGAGTGAGGTTCCACGATTTGAGACACACCTTTGCCGCCCTGGCCCTGCAAAACGGGGTGGATATCAAGACCGTCTCCGGTATGCTGGGGCACTTCTCGGCGGGCTTTACTCTGGACACCTACGCCTATGTAATCAGCGTCGCCCGGCGCCAGACGGCCCAAACGATGGCGAGGGTATTGGGAGGCGGATAAAACCAAATGAGAGCCCAGCGCAGCGGGTCGCATTTGGAAAGGAGGCGCAGCGGAGGGAGCGAGCCTTGCCGCAGACGGCGAGGAGAGCGATCCGGAGCTTGTGCCGACGTGGGTCAGAATCTGGGTCAGAAAAAGTACAAAAAAGCAAAAATAATCCGCTGGAATCATGCGATTCCAGCGGATTTCTGGTTGCAGGGGAAGAATTTGAACCTTCGACCTCCGGGTTATGAGGGCCTTATAGGAGAAAAAGGTTCTTAAATACGCAGTAATTACGTGGATTTGGGAACTAATTTTCGGGGCATATTCTTGATGTTTTTGCGAAATCCCCAGATGTATGAACGGTGATCTATCTGGGAGCGGATATTTTCAAGATTTGTGTTAGAAAAAATGTTAGAAAGATTGTCCCTGAAGAAATGTTGTGTCATCCAATAAAATGTCCCCGATTTCATCTGAGCTGAGGTTATTATAAGCACTTGTTTTGTTGTAGCGCCTGTTGCTGTAATTGGTACTATGCTCAGTCATTCGTTAAAGATTTGCGATTTTATTTAAAGTTTGTATTGGCGGGTTTAGTAAGGTTCACTGGCGCCATAACCAGGGTCAGAAGACAAATTATCATTGGCAGGTGTGGCATTGATACCAATTACTTTATCACCATCAGTAGTGATATAAATGAGGAAATCATCAGTCAGACTGTCCGCAATGGGAATGCTCATGCTCATATCCTCACCATACACAATGAAATCCCCATAATGAGAGATAGGATCATTGGGGTCCATGTAAATGTAAGACTCAGGACCATAGGCATAATCCGTACAGCGCATATCGGCCACGACCCCATACATGCGAACCCATTCGCCAATATGCTCATTTACAAAATTCCAGTTCGAATCGTAAGAATTATAATTGAGGTTGATTGCTGGCACTGTATCAGCGTCAGGTACTAAATTTGGAGTGTCATCCGTAGAACTTGGAGTGTTAGGTTCGTTGCTTTGGCTTTGTGTACTGATGTCAGGATTGTTGACTAAGACTGCATCCATAATGGCATACGTTCCGATAAATTCTTCGATAGAGCCAATGACGGTTATTTTATCATCTACCTTGATGGAATAAAGATCATTTGGATCGCGGAAGTAGATTGAATTTACGGCGTCAAAATATGCGCTATCAGCGTCAGTAGCTATAATCTTCAAATCGGTAATCATTACGCGCTTGCCGGCATAAGTGCCGATGACTCTTGCGATATTGGCATCTGCTTCCTCAATTAACTGTTCTGCACTGATACAAATATCATAGGAATTTTCAGAAGGGTAAGTAGGTTCAGGTTGCGATTGCTCCGATGTTAAAGATTCGTTTGTTCCGTCGATCTTTTCCAGGATAGCATTTTTTATTAGAACGCGGCCGCTAGAGTTAAAGCCGGAAAGTTCTCCTTTGATCACGATGCTGTCCATAGGAGCAATCTTGGCAACATCGTCGGGATTCTTAAAATAAATGTCAAAAAGAGCGTCTTGCGCCAGTCCGGAAGAAGGATCTGTGTTCCATATTACAACATCGGAGAAATGTATTTTTTCCCCGACATGTTCTTGTACATAATCACCTGGATACTCCATTTTATAAACTTCGTTGACGGAGATCACATCTGGATAGGAAGAAAAGATGTTGGTGCCGATATTAATTACAATCAGTACCACTACAAAAAGTAATAGCCCCAAAACAGCTCGTTTGATCCCGTTTAACAAAATGTGTTTCCCTTTTTCAACATATTCGTCTTCTGATGTATGTTCTTTGGACTGTTCATTCATGTGATCCATGGTGTATTCCTCCCAGATTTGTAAAGTCAGACTCAAACGTGGCTGATGTCTACTGCACCAATATATCATTATAACGTCATATAATCAATTAAAATAATACGTAATTTATAATCTAACGGAATTCCGTACTCCTGGGTAAAATATAATCACTAATTCCAGGAGGTACCCCATGCAGGAATTTGATGTTGTAGCTCGTATCCAGGAGCTCTGTCAGGCCCGCTCGTGGACTTATTACCGCCTGGCCAAGGCGTCTGGGATTCCTTACTCCACCCTGAGCACCATGCTCCATAAGACGAATGCGCCTTCTGTGCCGTCGATAATAAAGATCTGCGATGGATTTGGGATTACTCTGTCCCAGTTCTTTTCGGATCAGGATGAAAGCGCCAAACTGACGGCAGATCAAAAGCATTGTCTGGGCATCTGGGACAAGCTGGACAAGCCTGGCCAGGAGTTGGCGTTGGCCTATATGCAGGGGCTGGCAGACCGGCAGGAAAGTAAATCGAGCAAAAAGTAATTCCCTGGACAGGGCATGTCCAGGGAATTTTTTCAGTTGAGCTTTGCTTGGTTTTTTATGTACTCGACGATGGCCTGCTTGGGAATCCGCCAGACCCGGCCATTTCGATACCCCTTTAAGGTTCCGGCTCGCAGCAGTTCATAAAGCGCGTTCTTGCCGATTTTCAGTATCTCGCAGGTTTCCTCAGCGGTCAGTAGATCATCACAGCTCTCCAGCATAGCGGCAAACACCCCCCTCATTACAGGTACATCCAGATTCTTTGCACCGCGGACAGCGGCACTTGCGATCCTTACCTGACCGTGAGCCAGCCGTCCCTGCTGGGATGAGCAACCCTGTGGATATCAGTTGTTGTACGATTGCATTTTCAGACCGTTGAAGCGCAATGGCTATCTGGGAGATTCCATCACCATCCATAAAGCACCGACGCAGTTCATCTTTTTCCTCGTTGCTCCAGTATTCTCTGGAACGTTCAGAAGGAATTTTTCCCTCCCGTAAGGATTTTAGGATTTCTCTTTCATGTTCAAAGCGGTTCAGCATTGCTAAAACCTCCTTTATGGGATTTTACTTTTATGTTATGTTGTAGAAAATGACAAAGGAAGTTTTGCTGCCTTTATGGTTCAGGATTTGTTTTGCGCGCCCGATAGAGCGTGGCCTTCTTGATTCCGGTCAGCTCCTCAATCTCCGCCACCGTATGCTGGCCCGCCTCATAGAGCTTCAATGCCTGCCGGAGTTTATGGGGATCACAACGGGGCCGGCCACCCTTCCTGCCTCTGGCACGAGCGGCCTTCAGTCCCTCTATGGTGCGCTCGGCGATCACATCCCGTTCAAACTGGGCCAGGGCCGACATCAGAGTAAAGAGCAGCTTGCCTGTCGGGGTGCTGGTGTCAATCTGTTCCTTCAGGCTCACCAGCTGCACGCCCTTTTCCTTCAGCAGCTCCACCAGTTCGATCAGATCCTTGGTGCCCCTGCCCAGCCTGGACAGAGACTCCACCACCACAGTATCTCCCGGGGCCACATGGGCCAGCAATTTATTCAGCTCCGGCCTGTCCCGCCTGGTTCCGGTCATCTTCTCCTGAAACATTACCTCCACGCCATACTGACGGAGCAAATCCAGCTGCCGCTCCAGATTCTGGTCGGTAGTGGATACTCTGGCATAGCCGATTTTCTGATGGTTCATCACAGCCACTCCTGTCTCAAAAAGGGTTGGAAAACGCTACATAGATTTTGAAACGGCTTTTGGAACCAAAACAGGGGCCAGGACGGGCTTCTGCGCCCAGCTCCGGCCCCTGTTCCAAAAACCTTCGTTTTTTCCACTTACAGCGGAAGGCAGAGGATCTCTCCGTCCAGATCCAGAAAGAGCTCCGGGTGGAGAAAGCTCTGCCGGTACTGTTCCAGCTGTTCCTCTGTCAGACTGGCAAAATCCTCCCTGTCCGGAGGAGCGCCGCAGAGAAAAAGGTTCCGCGCACAATATCGTACAGTTTTCCATCCCTATCCCTCAGGGCCCGGTTGGCAGGCAGGCCCAGCAGCTTGCCCTCGTCGTTGCAGACCAGAGCCACAGGCTCTTCAAAGGGATAGAGCACCTGTATCGTGCCGCCCACCACCTTCTGCATGGATGACAGTTTCCGCCTGAACTCGCCCTGCCGGGGGGCCTTTCCCGGCTCCACAATCAATACCCTCATACCGTCTCACCTCTCAAAGATAGTCGCAGCCGTACAGGGCGTCCTCGATCTCATCGGTGGACCACCCCTCCAGCAGAAGCTGGTCGATCTGTTCTGCCGTATAGCCAAAGGAGGCCGCCACGCTTTTCAGCTGCTCCAGATAGCGCGGCTCGGGCGGACAGGGGGAAAATCGGCCCCAGCGCCTGCAATGGGGATACAACTCCCATCCCATTTCAAAGTGGTCTATCTGGACCTCTCCCCTCCGGTTGATGCTCAGAATATCGCCGCTGCTGACCGATACCTCCTCCGCCTGTTCCCACCGCAGCCAGGTACGGGCCACTGCCTGTTGCAGGATCGTCTCGGTTGAGGCATAGAGATAGAGTCCTATCCGTGGGAAATGGAGCAGGCAGAATGGATTATCCCCCTTGACCACGTACAGATTGTCCTGCTCATCCAGTATAGTAAACACAAAAGAGCCCTCCACCGCCTCTGCCATCTCCTTCAGGCTGGCCGGTGTGAGGGCTCTCTGCTGCTCAATGAGCTGTACGGCCACGTAGCTGTCCGTCTCGATCCGGGTAGAGGGCAGGCCATGGCTTCTGCGCAGCGACAGGTCATTGTAAAGAACGCCGTTGTGGGCCAGGGCAAATCTGGTCCCTGGCACCCGCCCGGCAAAGGGGTGGTTATTGCGGTTGTGCGCGGCGCTGCCCTGAGTGGTGAGGCGGGTGTGGCCCATCACCACCCGGGTGTCTTCGGGGATGCGGAACGGGAGCCGGTGGGCAGGACCGGGGCGTTTATAGATCCGCAGGCGGCCTGACGCGTTATAGGCGATGCCAGCAGCGTCAGTTCCCCTGGCTTCGCTC
Source organism: Intestinimonas massiliensis (ex Afouda et al. 2020) (assembly GCF_900626285.1). GTDB lineage: Bacteria > Bacillota > Clostridia > Oscillospirales > Oscillospiraceae > Flavonifractor > Flavonifractor massiliensis_A. Next base: position 3,037,960 of record NZ_LR131147.1, on the reverse strand, counting down.
TCCGTAGCCAGGCAGGAAACCAGCCTGGATTTCTGGCGGCCGTTCAGGGTACGGCGGTAATCCATGAGGCCAAACAGGCAACACATCAGGCTTCCACCTCGCTCTCCACCGGCTCATTCACATAGAGCCGCCGCTCTTTCAGATACTGTACCAGCTCCGGATACCGCTCCGGCTGGATTCCGCATACAAAGGTGGTCCATGCCAGGGATTTCATCTCGTCATCAGACAAAAAAATCGCCGCATCGCAGATGCAGTTCAGCATCTCCAATGTGGCGAAGATTGTATTGACTTTCAGCGTCCCACGGAACATCCGGAACTCTACGGTATCCGGATTTTGCAGATTGACGCAGGTATAGCGGCCTCCATGGTAGCCTTTCTTGGCGTAATCCAGGATCTCCATGGGCTGCTCCTTGTAACCGTAGCGGGCCGCCCATCGCTCTAACTGTCGGGGTGTCCGGCGGGAAAACTTCAGCAGCTCCTCCCAGTGCTTTTCAAAGAAGTAGAGCACCCTGGCAATGGCCAGATCCTGTTCCCAGCTCTCGGTGCCAAAGGCAGCCCGGCTCACATGGACGTGCAGGCCGCAGGTGTTGGCCCGGTGACTGAGGTAGCCCAGGGATACCGCCTGCCCGCACACCTCTGCCCACGGGATGTGGCGGATCTGATACTCCAGGCTGGCCGGATGGGTCACCAGCTCCAGGCCGTCATCCAGGGAACCGTCGTGCTTGATGTACAGGTATTCTCCGTTCTGATTGCCTACCTCCAGCAGCGAGCGGGCGTTCCGTTTCAGCTCTCCGGCTCCGTCGATCTCCAGCTCCACCCCGAAGAAACGAGGGCCTTCCCCATAGAAAACAGGCCTGGGCTTGTAATAGTAGTCGTGGATGGGGGAGTCATCGGACAGGGTGTGGAAGCAGTCCGAGCAGTACGGGGATTCGTCATAGTCATCGTTTTCCGCGTAGTAGGCCTGGGACTCGTGGAGCAGCATTCCGCACCGGCAGCAGTTGGTATAGTTGTTGTCGTAGCATCTCTGGCAGAGCGGGACTTCGCTGCTGCCTGCGTTGTCCTCCTCCCAGATCCGCTCTCCGCAGTGGCGGCAGATCAGCGTCCGCTCCTCCAGACAGCAATTGCAGAGCTCCATGTCATCAAAGGGATGCAGATCTTCACCAGGGTGGGGCTCTCCGCACAGGCCGCAGGTTCTTTCTTCTTGCATATCAATTACCTCCATGATTTTTACCCCCGATCGCCTCGGGGTCATTCATGGAGATAATATCTAATTAAAAATAAAATGAATTACAAACATCATATATATCAAATCAACAACAAGCTGGAACGTCAGAACGCTTTTGTTCTGACGTTCCAATGTTTTAAAACTTTAAATTAATACAAGAATGATATATAATAAAAACACAATTTTGTGCATTGGGGAGCTGCCGTCATGAAAGATTTACCTGTGAAAGAGAAAGCTAAAAAGTGGAGTGATTTCGAACTTGCGGAACGATTTAAAGAGAAATCAATTTTGAAAAGAATTAACGGCGATATTCACATTTTTAATGGGAAATATTATGAGAAACTAGATCATATTGGACTAGAAAAAGAAATCATACGTCGGTTAAAGAGTGAACTACAGACCCTAACCGCCTCAAAGGTCAAGGCGGTTGTATATTTAATAGAAAGAGAAGATCTTGATGAGAGTACCCCTGCTGAGGCTGATGGTTGGCGGGGATTTGATGATGGCGCTTGGAACTGCTTTGAGAATAGGTTTGTACCATTTAGAGGTACGCCAGACACAGCATTTCCAGTCACTAGCATTACCTATTGTCTCAATGCTCGACTGTTTGCTGGACAGCTCACTGGAGAAGCGCGTATTCCTACACTCCAGGAACTTGGCCTGAGTAGACAAGAAAATGTTACAGGATACAGCCAATTTTCTTCATATACAATGCCTTATCAAGGTCAGACAACAGTTCCGTACACTATGCCGGTCGTAAATGGGTATTCTAATATGCGGCCAGATATTTTTTCAAACGCTCCATATCAAACCCCTAATATTGACCAGTTCTTATTTTCGATTACTAGAGGAAACCAGGAATTAGTTGCTCGCATATGGGAAATGATTGGATATATTCTTGCACCTGACACAAACGGTAAAGTGTTTTTCTTGCTGCAAGGTGTTCCCAATTCGGGGAAAAGTGTTCTGGGAAGATTTATAGAAGGATTCTTTCCGAAAGGACGGGTTACTTCACTGGATATTTCCAGATTGGGAGCAAAGTACTACCCCAAAGAACTTTTTGGAAGTGCCTTAAATCTATCCATGGATCTACCCAACAAAATGCTGCCCTTGGGTGCGGTGGCAAATATAAAGATGATGACCGGAAGAGACTTAATGACGTTTGAGTCAAAGTATGAGGATGCACGTGCTTATCGAGGGGAATGTAAGCTTTTGTTCTCGACGAACCATCGGCTAAAGTTCCGTGAAATAGATGATGCATTTTTGGAACGTATTGTGTGTATTCCGTTTGAATATGCTGTGGATGAAGGGGAACGAGACAGTCACCTTTTAGAGAAAATGAATGGGGAGAGAAATTACGCAGCAGTAAAGGCATTGTCACATTATTTGGCACTGAAAGAAAACAACTATCACTTTTCAGGGAGCTTTAAAGCAAAGATTGATGGAAGCATCTCAAATAGCACTGTTATAAACAGGTTTGTTGAGGATTGCTGCTATTTTTGTGGGTGGGATCAGCAGGGGACACATACACAGATTTTACATGAATCATACAAAGCATATTGTGAAGAGCATGGCTATCCTGCTTTAGACAGTACTGCGGAGTTCTCACGTCTGCTTTATTCGGAATATGGGAACAAAATTCAAAGCAGCAGGTGGAGGGAAAACGGCAGAAATGCCAATGGGTATAAAGGCATTAAGCTATATAAAATAATCCGTGATGAGGATGGAAAACTTGTAAAGGAACGAGAAGTGTAAGTGTATTAAGGGTGTTGTTTTGCCGTAAGGTGAGACAACACCCTTTTTCAGTCTGTTTTGTTTTTTGAAATGCTACAAAGCTAAAGAAGCTCTTTCTGAATGATAAAAAATGATTTGAAAGGAACTATAAAGTAAACCCGTTAGGGGAAGGGTCATGTCCCTTCCCCGACGGAAGTTTAACCGCCGTCAGGCGGAAGATAGCCTAGTTAAATTTAGAAAAGGAGTGTATTTTAATGGGGAAAATATCTGTATATGTAAAAGAACAAGAGAAACGACAGATTGCCGAATATGCAAAACAATCAAATCTTTCCATCAGCCAGTATCTGTTATCCAAGGGGCTGGATAGGCCAATCATTTCCGACCGTCTAAAAGCCAAAATTGCTTCAATTGCGTGTCAGATCTATTATGAGGCGGACCAATTAGAAGCGGATTCCCGTGAGCAGATGAAAAACCTGGGAGGTGTTCTGTATGGCTTACTTGAAGATCCGACATAAAGAGCAGGAAGGCTACATTGGAGGGAAGTATCACGACAGAGATTCCTTTCATGATGTTATTAGCTACGTCCTGAGGCCAGAAAAGACGCCGTCACACTACATCGGAGGAATTGGTGTGGATGTTTTATATGCTGCTGCACAGATGGAGACTTTATCAGCCTGTTTTGGCCAGAACCAAGGTGTACATCTCCGCCACATGATTCTTGCCTTTGAGAATGGAGAATTGTACCGATCCAGAAAACACGCTTTGGCGCTGGCCTATCAGCTGGCTTATCCAATTGCCCAATTTTATGGGGATTGCTATCAGGTTATTTATGCCGTACATGAGGATACAGATAACGTACATATTCATTTTGTGATGAACACAACCAATTACAGGACAGGGAGAAAATACCCTGGAACAAAAGAAGATTATTATCGCTTTGTACGGCATGTAGAACATATCCTTGAGCCTTATGGCTGCAAAGTGAAATTGCTCAGAGACCGAACAGAATGGGAAGAAGAACTGTTCTGAAAGTTTCTGTCAGTGCGGCAGATCGTAATTACATATTATCTTCTTGATGCAAGTACTCCGGTGTGCAGGACAATGCACACCGGAGTTTTTGCCCGTTGGTAAAAAATAAAACCCAGCGAACAGACAAATAGCACTTAAAAAAACCAATTTGGAATCAAGAAAGGTGATATGTGATGAAACAGCATGAAAAAGACAAATTGTTTGAAAATTATCCTGACGTACTCAGTATCAAAGACCTGCGGCAGGCTTTGGGGATTGGAAGAATCGGTGCATACAAACTCCTGGAAACGGGAGAAATCCAGAGCTTCAAGATTGGGAATGCCTATAAGATACCAAAAAGCGCTTTGATCGACTATATGAACCGGCAGTGCTGTGTAGTGCGGAAAGAAGGTGAGCAGGCATGACCGGCAGCCTTCAGATCAAAAACGGAAAATACTATGGGGTGTTGAACTTTAAAGACCAACAGGGGAAGCGGGTTCAGAAGTGGATCTCACTGGGCCTGGATGTGAAAGGGAATAAAAGAAAGGCAGAGATCCGGCTGAATGAGCTTTTGGCCCAGTACCAGGGTATTGAGAATGTCGAGCCTATGAATACGCTTCTCAGCAAGCACATTGCAGCATGGATCGAAATGGATCGGCCCAACATCACAGTTACGACCTACAATCAGTACGTCAATATTCTGAACCTGCATTTGGCCCCTTATTTTGATCCAAAAAAAATCACGGTAAGCAGTGTGACCGCCGGAGATCTGGAGGACTACTATACCTTCAAAATAGCTGGCGGCCTGAGCCCCAATACAGTGATCAAGCACCATGCGGTCATCCGCTCGGCCTTGCAGTGGGCAGTCAAGCATCGGTATATCCGTGAGAATGTGGCTGATTTTGCAAACAAGCCTGAACGAGTCAGATACCACGGACCACAGCCCTACAGTGTGGAAGAAGTGGCGCAGCTTCTTCAGGCGACGCAGCATGACTCTATTGCGGTTCCCATATTTCTGGCCAGCTTCTATGGCCTGCGTCGGTCTGAACTGTTGGGCCTGCGCTGGTCGGCCATTGATTTCGGCGCTGGGACGATTTCTATTTCCGCTACTGTTGTAAAAGAGAAAATCGACGATCAGATTAAAACGGTTGTGCGGGATGGTGTGACCAAAACGGAGACCAGCCAGCGGACGTTGCCCCTTTGCCCGTATACCTATCAATATTTTGTCAACCTCTATCACGCCCAGCAGTATCAAAAGAATCTGTGTGGTGCGTCCTATAACCAGACCTATCTGGACTTTGTCTGTGTGGACGGCATGGGGAACCTATTGCAGCCTGACTATGTGTCCCAGAAGTTTCAGCAGCTCTTGAAACAGTATGAACTGCGACCCATTCGATTCCATGACCTCCGCCACAGCTGCGCCACCATCATGCTGTATCTGGGCTATTCCCTGAAAGATATTCAGACCTGGCTGGGCCACAGCAATTATAATTTTACGGCGGATACCTACTTGCATACGGCACCAACCGCACACATGCAGATGGCAAATACTTATTCGGAAAAACTTAAAGCATTGTTACCTACGCAAACAAAAAATTCCGATACGTAGAAATAGGTAAAACGGGGGGCATTTCATGCCCCCCGTAAATGCTACTTAATTCTATTTGTATTATAATGGAAATATAGGCCTTTCCACTTGCCCTTTTTAGAGATTATCGACTATAATAGAATTAGAAAAACATATCCTGTACCTTACTATTGTGTTGGGACAGAGCAGAAACAATATGGAGAGTAATTATGAGTAGTAGAGAGGAAAAGATTGCAAAGAATTTTGAAACAGACGTTAATTTGAAACGACATTTTAGCGCGACTTGCTTGATGAATTCAAATTATAGTGCACTTCTTTCCAGAAAGCGGACTTATGCTGCATTTAATGATGTGGAAACTACTCCTGACGAAATAACTCCGCGAAAATGTGCACAAATTTTAGCTGATCATGGGATATCCGAAGTCTTAGACCCTATGGCGGGATATGGGACAATTCTTCAGTATGGAAGGAAGAGCGGCTTTGGATCTTTTCTGGTAGAGATTAATTTGCCGGCTCATCTCTGGCAACTTATTGCGCAACCCGAGAACAGTGAAAAATTGATTGCTATAGTGAATAAAATTATAGCAACAAAAGAAGAGTGGCCGGTCCCAAAATGCTTGGCTGAAGTTTCAAATGATTGGATTGGTCCTGAAGGTCTCCGCATATTACATTTGCTATATGATTTAAATAGGAAGATTGTGGAATCTTTTTTTGCTGATACAATTTTAGTGGAAAAGATGGCCCTAGCTATTATGCTCCCAATTGTTTTGCGTTTATCTACTGCACAAAAGGGCGATGCAGCATACGTTAAGCGCAATGGCGGAGTGGCTGTTCTTAGAGGATATGATGCGGATTATTTTTTTTATCTAAACAATATGCTTCTTCCTTTTTTGGAGACTAATTTTAAAGAATATAGTCAAATTATTTGGGGCGAAGAAAAATGGAATAATACTTGCATTTATGGAAACGCGATGTCTTACTGCTTTCCAAAAAACAAATTTCATGGCATGCTTACATCTCCTCCATATCCAAATGGAAGCGACTATGGAAAGATGTTTTCCGCAGAGAACTTTTTTATCGATAATCTATCCAATAAACATCTGATTCATTTTGAGGTAATCCCATCTCAGATAATTGGAACAAATACAGTTAAAGATCGGCAAGCGGAGCAGTTATCGATTCAGACTGCCAAAGTTTTTTTAGGAAAACTAAAGAACCTGAGGCTAAACAAAAAGGCAAAAATGGATATGATGTCCTACTATATTCCTTATTATAGAAACTATTTTTGCGATTTGGAAAAAGCTTATCAAAATATATCTGCTGCGTTTTCTGATAGGTTCCTTGGATATATTATTGTGACGAATAATGCTATCCGGAATATTGAAGTTCCTGTATCAGATTTTATTATAGAATTGTGGCAGTCCCTTGGGTTTAATGCTAAGTGTATTAAAAGCAAGGAGGTATCCCACGTAGGAGCTAAAAATCCTCATGCTAAAGGCAGAATGTCTCTGCATTGTGAACACATTATTCAGATATGGAGGGGCGGAGATGTTTGAGGATGTAATCCATTACAAAAACTTTTATTGCCGCTGCGATGAAGGCGTAGGCTTTTTTGCGTATTGCGAGACAGACGGACTAATATATGCAATTTCTAATGATTCTATTGGCGGTTATATAAGAGAAAACATAACTCTTCCCCGATTAGCTGCCAAGGTGAGTCAAAAATATTTGTCAAATAAATTTACTGCTGGCTTGACTCAACTTTTACCGGATGCGTCTAGTTGGTCCGGTCCTCCGCAGGAAAAGCTTCGTCGACCATTGACGATCAATTGGCTGATTAGTAAATGTTGCACACACCGCTGTCTATATTGCTATGCAAATGATATTATCGATAATGAAATGATTTCAGACAACATTTCGGCAAAAGAGGTTGCAGAGAATATTTTAAATTTAAAGCCGTTAAATGTTGTCTTGTCTGGAGGGGAACCGTTTTTATCGCCCCATTTAAGCGAGGCAATTGAATGTCTAGCAGGAAGAACCGGGATTGTTATTGACACAAACGGTTTTTGCTTCGACAAAATTAAACAGTTGTTACCAATAATAAAAAAGAATAGGGTCCATGTAAGAGTTTCTGTGGATTCTCTTCGGACGAAATGCCAATCGAAGGTGCGCCCATTAAAAACGGGGTTATCAGAAGAAGAAACTTTCTCTTCTGTTATTAATACTGTGTGTCTTCTCCTGAAAAACAAGGTGAATATTACTATTCATACTGTGTTAACAAAAGAAAATGCGAATGATTTGATAGGTATGGGAGATAAACTTTGGAAATTAGGGATTCAAAATTGGAGAATATTTGAACTCCAAATATGTAATGGTACAGTAAAAGATAAATTGGCATTTAGCGATATTGATGACAAAATTAGTCGAAAAAATAAGTACTTTATTAATGGTGTAACACAAAGAGCGAAAAACTATTGGACGGATCTCAGAATTAATTATACAGCTGCAAATGGGGATAACAACAACGTAGTTTTAGTATTGCCAGATGGTTCGTTTTGCACAGAAGGCAAGCATGGTGCGGGAAAAAGAATTATTGATCCTAACCTTCCCAAATCTCCCAATATGGAATCGTTTAGAGGGTTCAGTTGGGGACAGCATTTTGAAAGATATATAGGATAGAGAGAATGGAAGTGTTATAAATGAGGATATTACATATTTCAGATCTCCACTTTGGAAATGAGTCCTCAAATACGGCCCACAATATTCGCAAAAACTGCTTAGAAAAACTTAGACATGTGATTTTGCAAATATCAAAGGAAAGGAGTGTCGACTATCTCGTTGTATCAGGTGATATTGCATACCGCGGAAAAGAAAATGAGTATAACGAAGCTTACGAATTCTTCAGCATTTTGTTTGAAGAAAGTGGCATTCAACCAAGTAATACTATTATTGCACCTGGTAATCATGATTTTGACCGTGAGCTTGGTGCAGCATTTTCAATACCGTCTACCATGGAAGAGGCTTCCAGGACATATAATCTGGAGTCATTGCCGACTATTTCTGTGCCCTTTAGAAAATTTGAAGAATTTTGTAAAAGGTTAAATGTGGCAAAGCCTCAATTAACTAAGGATAAAAGTAGCTACTTGGTTGGTGTATGCAAATTCTCTGATATAGACTTTCTTGTTTTAAATTCTGCTTGGTGTAAATCAGATCAGGGAACTTGGATTGGAAAAAGCTTTTTGGAAAATATTGAAGCCGCACATTTAATTGATAAAGCCTCCTATACCGTTACGGTTATGCATCATCCTTCAGAATCTATTGAGCCATTTGAACAACGGAAATATGGCAATGGTATGCCAACATACACTGCAATTGAACGTATTTCGGATTTAATTTTATGCGGTCATTGTCATGAGACGGAAGTCAGCGTTAATAACGCTCGCACTAATGATGGATATTGTATTGCTTGCGGAGCTTCTTTCCTAGATGGCAATTATAAAAACAGCTTTGCCTGCTATGATTTGGAAGATGATAAGCTTAGTGTCCAACCATTTTACTATCAGAATGATGAATGGAGCGCAGGCCCAATTCAACAAAAGACGATGAAAAGGAAAGTAGATGGGGATAAACCGGCGGAGGTAGAAAAAATAACCCCCAGTTTCTTGCATAAGAAGTTGCGAGACTTCGAATTCCGTATTCAGCAATGCAATGAAAATACTTTAGGAGAGGGAGGAGTTTTAATTTGGCCAGTAGTGCCGCGTAAAGAGATTACGATTATTCATCAGGCAGAGATTGAAATTATGAGGCTTCTATGTAAGCGCTATCAATGGAAAACTTTTGTTCTTATTTCCGATTGCGGAACAAAAACAAGGGCACTAAAGGATAGGGATAAAGCTAAATTCAAAAAGTCGATACAAAGGCTTATGGAAAAACGAGAAGTTCCTGTTTTAGAATATAAGTATCTTAGTTGCTATTTTAAAACAGAAGATTCTCAAAGATCTGATAACATCCTACATAATTTTATTTCGTTAAGTGAAGAAATGAAGCAAAAAGATCTTCAAGAACTGAAGAATAAAGAATACAGTCAAAAGGTCAAAGACTCAAATGAACAACTACCTGTAATTGACTATATTCTTCCAATATTGCAGCTATCAGTAGTTCTGTATCTTTCAGAAAAAGAGTTTTCCAGCCAGAAATGTCTAGTTGTTGCCGGGGCAGATGAATTGAGGCAATGGAACTATATCTGTCACAGAAGTGAAATAGGCTCTATTTTGATTCCAACATTAATGGCCGATGAAACTACGGGACGTTGGCAGCAAGAGATTGATAAATATTTATCCGAAGAGCAAATACGAGACAATCTTAGAGAGGGAAATTTTGGATTTTGGTGTTATACGATGTTTGTGATTTTACAACAACTTTCTGAGGAGGGTACCACACATAATGATATTATAGATAGTATGACTCTTAATGAATGGAAAAGAGACCAGTTTAATGTACCAACAGCGGTTGATTTAAAAAAGTTAGCGTCATCTATTTGGAATGTTGCGTCAATGGCGATTTTGGACTAGTTGGAAGGATAAAATGTTTATCGCGTTAGAAATGTGTTAGAAATGCAAAAATAAAAAGACCTAAAAAGTATAAAAAAGCACCGCAATCCAATGGATTGCGGTGCTTTTTCTGGTTGCGGGAGGAGGATTTGAACCTCCGACCTCCGGGTTATGAGCTGCGGATCGGAGGCGCTTTCCGTTCCATTGAGCGATTTTGTACCCTTTCCGTTGGGGATGAAGATGCTGTTGGACACTGACTGTTCCATTATTTCCGCCTAGTCCGAAACCAATATGGGTCACAGTTTGGGTCAAAGCTGCTTCAACTCCTCCAGGAACTTTGGAAGAACATTGTAGATGATAACGCAGAGGACTGCCCAGTTGGTGTCCTGACAGCGATAAACTGTCCGGCGCCTTAGGGTGGAGATTTTTAGTAGTATCCTGGATTTTGTGATCCGCCGCCCATTTGCGTATAATAGCTAATCCGTTAAATAATGGGGCGAGAATCCATGGTGTCAGACCTTACCTCACCATCAGTGCTCTCCCCGGAGCATGACCTGAGCGCGGAACACCGTCCCGTCATATTGGAACTTGCAGTAGCCGCCATTTTTTGCGGCAATACGGCGCACAGACTGCAAACCGATACCATGTTCCGGGCGCTTGGAGGAACGTATCCCGGCCTTGTCCTCCAGGATCTCGCCGGAGTAAGCGTTTTCCACCTCCAGTAATACTACGATATCTCCATGGATTTCCCCGTGTACCCGGACCCAGCGCAGTGAAGGAGGCAGGCGCAGATTGGCCTCCAGAGCATTTTCCAGCAGGTTGGAGAGCACCACGCATACATCCATTTCATCCGCAGGCAGCAGGCGTGGCAGATCCAGAATGTACTCGGCAGGTACGCCCTCCCGGCGCAGCAGGGCGGCATAATGGCCTGCCACCCCGTCCGCGGCGGGATTTTCGCACAAATTCAGCTCCGTGTCAGGCAGGCTCTCCACGGCGGCGTCCACATAGGCACGCAGCTCCTGCCACTCCTCCCGGCGTAGCAGCGCATCAATGGCGGTAAAGTGGTGGCGCAGATCGTGGCGGGCCTGGCGGGTCTCGGCAATGGTGGCTTGGAGATTTTCATATTGGCTAGTCTGCATCTGCAGGAATTGGTTCTGCTGCTGCAGGCGCAGATTCTCCCCCAGGCCCCGAGCCATCAGGTAGAACATCAGGTAGCACAGCAGCAGCAGGCCCAGCAGCATCAGCTCCACGACGAAAAAGAAAAACAGGTTCCGGCCGGCTGGTGGGCCATAGATGCCCATGGGCTGAATGACCACGTTGAGGAAGGTGAGGACCAGGGGCAACAGCCAGAACACATACCAGGTGCCCGGCATTTCCATCTCCCGAAGCAGATGGCGAACCGCGTGGACGGCGGGATACCACATGGCCAGAACGAATATCCAGCAGAAACCGTTATAGGCCAGGCAGGCCGGCAGGGAAAACCAGACGCTGAGGTTATCGGGTGCCACCCAGAGGTCTACCGCGCTGGACAGATTGGCCAGGCAGGAGAAGGCGCCGCAGACGCCCAGGAACACACTGACAGACTTCCAGGCGGGCAGGGTACACAGCCGCCGCAGGATCAGGGCAAAGACCAGCAGGGAGGGCAGCAGCAGCACGTTGCTTCCCCAGCCCAGGCGGCCGCAGATCCAGCCTCCCAGCGGAACCCACACCCCCAGTACCAGAAGGAACAGCAGGATCAGCCGGGCCTTGCCTATGCGCAGATGCTCCCCCAACGCCAGAAAGCACAGCAGCCCCGCGGGCGCGGTTACCGCCAGCTCCAGCGCGGCGCGTACAGCCTGATTCACCGCGTCGCCCCCCTCCGGAACAGGAATTCCCCAAAGGCCGCTCGGGCGCTCTCGCTGCTGCTGCGGCTGACCGGCACCTGGGTGCCGTCGTTCAGTAGGAAGGCCGCGCCGTCAAAATCCCGGACATGCTCCAGATTGACAAGCACACCCCGGCCGCACACCAGGAAACGCCGCTCACCCTTGAGCAGCTCGGTAAATTCGCCAAATGTCATGCGGACAGCGGTCTCCGTTCCATCTCTGAGGTGAATATGGATCTGATGCCGGAAATGATCCGCCCACAGGATCTCCCCCGGCGCCAGGAGACGTTCCTGCCGGCCGATGTGCAGCCGGATTACCGCCTCTTCCGGAGGCAGGTGGTTCAGCACCTCCTCCAGCACCTCCTCCACCTCCGCCATTTGGTAGGGCTTGACCAGGTACTGGAGGGCCCGGACACGATAGCCGTCCAGGGCGTGGTCGGTGGAAGTGGTGGTAAAAACCAGCACGCAGTCGGGATCAAACCCCCGCAGCGCGCGGGCGACCGTCACGCCATCCATCCCCTCCATGTAGATATCCAGAAAAACCAGATCAAAGGGCTTCCGTCCGGCGGCATCCAGGAAGGAGGTCCCATCCGCAAAGGCCAGGTATTCCACCGGCTTCCGGCGCTGGTTCAGCGCTGTTTTGAGCCAGCACAGCAGCTCCTCCCGATCCCGGGGATTGTCATCCACCACTGCCAGGCGCATAGTTGTCCCCTCCTCTCCAGCCCGGCCATTGGGCAATCTATGTTCTTTTATAATAGTATAGCAAATTATGTTTCCTGCGGCTACAATTCAGGCCGGAAAATTACAGTTCGGGACAGATGCCTTGACCTCGCCAATTTCCAAAGCATACCATAATGCTGTCAGTGTGCAGAGGAGTGCGGAGCCTCTGCTGTTTCAGGCGGGAGCCTGAAGGAAAACAAGGCAAAGCCGCGGGTTTGCCGAAAGGAGGGGGAACATGCGTCGGGTCGCGGTACTGAGCCATTCGCCGGACACCCGAATGCGGCTGTGCAGACAGCTGGGAGACCATCTAGCCCGCATGGGATATTTCCCATGTCTGGAAACTCCGGAGGAGCTGGAGGACTTCTACTACACCATGCGTGCCTCTCCGCCGGATGGGGTGGTGCTGGCCATGGACGGAGTGGCGGGGCTCAACGCCGTGGAGCACCTGCGGCGGCTGTCCCCCGACTGCGCCATCCTCTGGTGCAGCGACCTGGATTTCTCCCTGCAGGCCTATCGGCTGCGGGCCGATTACTTCGTGCAGGGCGAATGGACCGAGGAAACGCTGCGGGAGGGCCTCAGCCGCTGGGTAGAGCGGAACAAGCAGCGAAAGAAAGGATGATTTGAGGAATGAAAGGAAGAAAGCGAGGGCTCAGTCTGATTTTGACCTTGAGCCTGATTTTGTCCCTGGTGGGCCCCCTGCCCGCCCGGGCGGCGGACCCGGTCAGTGGCTACCACCCAGACGTGGTGGGCGCCTACCTGCTGCCCGCCCAGGCGGCCAATGACAGCAGCTTTGTCCGCACCAACGTGCTGACGGCGGGCGGCCTGCATGTGGACGGCAAATTTACCGAATGGACGACTGAGCAGAACGCCGTCAGCGTCAGCGGCGGGAACCGGAATGTTCTGGACCCCGCCAGCACCTATATGCACAGTGAGAACCGCAAGTGGTGGACCACCTACCAGTGGGCTGACATGGGGGAGACCATGAAGGAGCTGCTCTCCACCATGCAGATCACCGCCACCATCAGCGCCTCGCTGACGGCGGACCGGCATATGCACCTCGGCACGCACAAGGACCTGACCGACCGGGCCCAGGCCTATCTGTACGCCGGCTACAACACCTCCCCCATTGTGAAGGTGAGCAACAGCTCCGACGACCCGGATGGGGTGGCCCGCACCTACACCAGCAGCGGCGTGCTCACCTCCGGGGGTACCAGTCTCCGCTTCCGCATGGGCGCCACCGACTGCGCCTGCGGCAGCTCCAAGGTGAGCAAGGTCTATATCTACCTCACCGACACGGCAGCGCCCACCCTCACCGGAATCTACGTCAGCGACGGGGCGGGCAATAAGGTTAGCCGCACCGCCTACAAGGGCGGGGAGACCCTCTACCTCACCCTGGAGATGAGCGAGCCCATCCGCTTTGCCGACGGCGTGGCCCACGATGATCTGAAGCTGAATCTGGACCTCATCAACGCCTCCAGCGGTCAGAGCACCGGTCAAACTATCTCCGCCGGTCTCTATGCCCTCACCGGCAGCAAGCTGATCTTCTCCTACGCCGTGCCCGACCAGGCGGACTATCTGGTCACCTCCGTCAGCCCCAGCCAGCAGGACTGGATGACCGGTACCTATGACCTGAAGCTGCTGGACGAGAGCGGCAGTCCCATGGACAAGGGCAATTTCACCGTCAGCAGCCTGGTCACCGACCTGGCGGGCAACCCCCTCAGCTGGACCACGGGGCGGGAGCTGGAAAGCCGCCTTTACCTGGACGACGTGGCTCCCGACTATACCCGGCTCAACGCCGCGGGCAACATGACCCAGGGCTACAAGGTGGGTACCGATGGGGAGTGGCCCAGCGACATCACCCCCTCCGCCACCTGGGTCGGCGTGGGGNGCCTTTACCTGGACGACGTGGCTCCCGACTATACCCGGCTCAACGCCGCGGGCAACATGACCCAGGGCTACAAGGTGGGTACCGATGGGGAGTGGCCCAGCGACATCACCCCCTCCGCCACCTGGGTCGGCGTGGGGGACTACCTGGCCTTCACCCTCATCCTGAATGAAGAGGTGGGGCTGTGGACGGGGGACAGCTACGCCCAGCTCACCAAGAACAGCGGCGTCACCGCCGTCCTCAATGTGGAGGACAGCGATGGAGACCCCGTTGAGGTGGGCCTCAGCAGCGTATCCTACGCCATGGACAACGTCAACGACGTGCGCAACAGCACCGTCCTGACCTTCCAGTCCTTCCGGCCCGACGACGGGATGACCCTGGACGGCAGCGGCCCCATCCGCATCGTCTCCCTGAAGGCCCCCGGCGGCAGCACCCTCAGCGACATGGCGGGCAATCCTCTGAATACCGCCGTGCCCCTGACCCCGGTGGAGAAGCTGGGGCTGGATGTGACGCCGCCTGAGGTGGCCGTATTGGATACGCAAGTCACTGTAAAAACCGTAGAACCCAGCGGCAACGGCCGGTACGTCACCATCCCCTTCACCGTGACGGACGCGGGCGGCTCCGGCGTGGACCGCGAGCAGGAGGTCATCCTGGGCATCGACATTGCCACCGCTTTCACGGTGCGCTACTGCATTACCGACAGTGCTGTCGCGCCGGATAAGGATAACAGCGCCTACCGGCTGCTGAGCTATCAGCAGCCCACCTACCCCCTGCCCGCTTCCACCAACGATACCTATTATCTGCATATCTGCTGCAGCAATCTGAGCTGGGACGCCGACCCCGCCACCGGCGAGATACCCCTGTCCGTGTCCATCACCTGCCAGGATTTCGCGGGGAATACAGCTTCCGATACCGTGGATTATGACATTCTCTTCGATCAGACCGGCCCGGAGATCAGCCTGCCCACAACCTTCACCGTCTCCGGCGAGAGGGAGATCTCTGTCCCCTTCTCGGTGAGCGACAGCACCCACCTGGCAAGCGTGACAGTGCAGTGGAATCAAGGCGAAGCGTCTGAACGGCTCGGCCAGGACAATGCTTCCGCCAGTTTCTCCGGCACCGCCACCTATTCCGCCACGAATGACAGCGGCACAGCTACCCTCACTGTTACCGCTAAGGATAAGGCCGGTAATTCCACTACTAAGACGCAGGATTATACTTACGACCTGACCATCGTCAACCGCTATACCCTGGGCGGCGACCCCGCGGTGGCCACGGGAAGCCCGTCCCTGACCCTGTCGGCCCCCGGCAACCAGGGCGGCAGCGGCGCGGAAGAAAACGAGCTGGTGACGGTGGCCGTGCTGGGCGACGGCGCGGGAAACTATAACCTCTATACCGTGGCGGGCAGCGAGAGCGGGAAAAATATATTCAATAATGCCGCGCCCGACGCCGTTGTGAGCAGTATTACTGTAACCGACAAGTCCGTTACCCTCAGCGGCTACGCGGCCGGCGGCAGCGGCTGGGCTACCTCCAGCGCCTACGGCAACCTGCCGGTCACCATCTTCACCCTGCTGAAGAGCGGCTGGGAGACCGCTATTGCCGCCGCTGACGCTGACGGTATGGTCAACGTCACCTCCCTGAGCGAGGTAGAGTCCTTCCATATGAAGGTGCTGACCGGCTCCAGCTATACCGTCACCTTCGGCACGCCCCAGGACAGCGACGGCACGGATGTTACCGCCGCTTTGGTAACCCAACAAACCTCCAAGATGGTGCAGACCCTCACCGGCCTGCGGGTACCCATCACCCTGACCACCGGACGGAATGGCGACTATGCCCTGCAGGACATCAACTACGATGCCTCCTACATTGAGCTCATGGGCCCGGCAGAATTCAATGATGATCCCACCATTGAGGTGCCGGGCAGCAAGCAGTTCTTCCAAAAGCCGGAGACCGGCGCGGAAATCGTCTACCCCATCTCCGTGCCCCTGTACAACACCTCGGGCAAGTATCAGGTGAAGGTGTCCCTGACCTATCTGGACGGCACCACCAAGGAGTTTACAGGCCCCCAGCTCTATATGTACGACCTGACCAGCGATGAATTTGGCCCCACCAAACTGAATCAAAACAACAGCGCGAGCAGGGCCTTCCGGACGGTGGAACTGAGCGAAGACGCCACCCAGATCTCCCTGGGGTTCACCGGTTCGAGCAATGCCACACTGTACTTTGACTCTTTTGACGCGCCCACGACCAAGCAGAACCTCTATAACACCGGACCGGTGTCCCTCGATATCTGGAACGAGAGCTTAGGCGAAAATGCCGTCCATGTTAAGAACTACCCAGCCCTTTGGGGCTACACCCCGTTGACCCTCCAAATGTACAGCGAGGGGGCGTCCTCCGCAACCACGCTCTACCTGGTGGAGGGGGAAAACATCGTCCGGTACCGGGCCCTTCTGCCCAACGGGAACTACACCGCCGCCAAGACCCTGATCATCACGGTGCGCAACGCCAACCCCACCTTTGAAGTGGAGTTCACCCCCAACGGGGCGGGCGGCCTGCGGATGCAGCTCACAGACCTGAGCGAGGACGCGAAGGAGGCCCTGGCCCTAAACGGCCGCACCCTGCGCCTGGCGGCTACCAAGTCGAATATGGAGACATCCACCAACCTCATCACCGTTACCCTGGACAGCACCCTGGGCCTGGACCTGACCCGGGCGGAGCTGGCGGAAAATTGGAAAGACAGCCCCCTGCTCCAGCTGATGGATGAGTACGGCAACTTTACCACAGTGACGGTCCACCCCAGATACTACATAGACATCCTGCCGCCTCGGGTCACCCTCTACCAAGGCAGCAATGTAACGGTGAGCGAAGGCACTTTCTGCCTGACAGCGGTAGTTTCGGACTATGACAGCAGCAGAGACTGCTCCGAGGGGCTGGATCTGAGCAGCTTCGCCCTCACCTTCGAATACTCCGACGGCACTACCGTCACCACCGTCACCACGCCCCTGCCTGATATCATCCCCAACGGCACCTGGACCGGCAGCGGTGCAGGCTATGCCGGCATCTACAAGGTGGAAGACACCACCACCTATAATGACACGGAAGACGGCAAGACACGTGGTGTAGACCTGCTCATCTACGGCCAGTACCCCTATGGCACCACCAGCGACACGGTGAAGATCAACCTGTCCTGCCAGGACAATCTGGGTAATGCGTGCGTAGATAAGAATCAATACAACCATGCCTACTGTACGATTTCGAACATCGCCTATACCGCGACGGAGCCCACCGTCACCGCCAGCGGCGGCGAGGGCCAGGTGACCCTCACCTCCGACCTGCCCATCCGGGTGCTGGACCCGATGCCCACCGCCGATACCGCCGGCACCTTTGCCGCCGCCCACACCCTGCCCATCTATACCGACACCGCTGACATTACCTATGAGGATGTGTTCGGCAACCAGTATATGGAAACCATTTCCGCCTCCCCCTTCGGGGACCTCTCCGTCACCCTGTCGGAGACCGCCGCCACCCGGGGGCCGGTGACCCTCACCGCCACCGCCACCGGGGAAGCCGCCATCACCGCCGTCACCTCGGTAAACAACGGCAGCGGCGCCATCTCCGGCAATACCGCCACCCTGGTGCTGAATTCTAACGACACGGTGACCATCACCATGGGGGAGGAGACCTACACCGTGGAGGTCACCAACATCGACAACGCCGTGGAGCCCGTCACCGTGGCCTTCTACGGCCCCGACGGCCAGCTGCTGAACGCCGGCAGCGGCGCGGAAAGCGTCACCGGCCCGGTGACCGCCGCCCTGCAATGTGCGGAGCTGCTTGTGGGGGAGACCAGCCATGTGTTCCCCATCGGCTCCGCCCAGGGCAGCACCTACACCTTCCAGGTGGCCGACCTGCTGGGCAACACCACAACCGTCACCGCCACCCTGCCCTGGGCTGTGGTGAATGAAACCGGCGAAACCACGCCTCCGACAGAAGACATCACGCCGCCGGAATATACGGTCAGCCTCTATACCCAGCGCAGCGGCGGCTGGACCCAGGTCAACAGCTATGACTCCCAGATCCAGCCGCCTACGTCCACCGGCGCGGAAGACCTGTCCCCCGCCGGCCTGGCCACAGACCTGCCCAACCAGTTGGGCCAGGCCGTCCGGCTGGCCTTCTCCATCCGGGATGACTCCCCGGTGAAGCTCATTGTCAAGAACAGCACCGATGGCACCCTCGCCTATACCGACGACAGCGACCCCATCGACGGTCTGAGCGTGTCCGCCTCCACCCTCACCTGGGAGGGCGAGGCGGAGACCACCGTCTATGTCTACCTGGTAGACGCCTCCGGCAACGCCGCCGCCGCTTTGGAACTGACCTTCCCCGCCGTGGACAAGACGCCCCCCACCGCCACCGCGGCATACGAGGTGAATGGGGAGAATGTCTGGGCCTATCTGGTGCCGAATGAAGCGGACAAGAATGATTTCATTGTGCTGGACACTAACCTGCTGAAGAAGGACGAAACCAGCGGCGCACACCAGGGCCAGTACTACTATGAGTTCCAGGCCAACGGCACCTACATCTTCCGCTTCTCCGACGGGGCGGGCAACATCGGCACCGCCACGGCCACGGTCCACAGCATCGACAACACACCCCTGGATGTCCCCAATGACGGTATCCAGTGGCTGAGCCGGGGCAAGACGTACAGCAACACGGATTGGACAACTGCCCAGAGTGGCCTTTACACCAACGCGGCTGTCACCGCCGTCATCAACACCAACATCGCCCTGGACAGCGTGACGCTGCCCCGGGGCACCACCGGCGTCACCGCCGCCGTGACGGCCAACCAGGCCCGGATCACCTTCTCCGCCAACACCGGGGCGGTGAAGCTGACGCTGACGGCCCGGAACGGAAAGACCGCGACCGTGACCCTCCCGGCCGTCACCTGTATCGACACCACGGCCCCTGTGGTCACGGTGAAAAATGGCGATACGGAATTGAGCGGCACCGACGGCACCTACATCGTAAGCGGCAGCGACAAGCGGAGCGTGGAGCTGACCTTCACCACCAATGAGGACACCGCGGCGGACAGGGACAGCAGCTTTGGCACGACCCACACCTATACGGCCGCCAGGAACGGGGAGGTCACCCTGACCTTCACCGACCGGGCGGGCAACGTGACCCAGGTAACTCTGAACATCCAAAAGCTGGACGACAAGCTGGCCCTGTCCTACTCCAAAAATGCGGACGGCGCCGGCGCCGTCACCGACCCGGCGGACCTGAAGCTGCAGACCGGACAGACCTTCTATGTGAAGTCCACCCGGGATGCCTACATCACCCTGGGGACCGCTTCCTCTGTATCGGTGACAAAGGGCGAGTGGACCCAATTCACCCTTCCCGAGGATCCGGGCCTTGTGGTCCTGAAGGCGGTGGATACGGATAAGAACACCCTGTACGCCTATCTCACCGTGGCGCTGCCCGACACCGTTCCCCCGGTGATCTCCCTGCCCAGCCAGATCGTCTATGCCCAGGCGGGTGCGGAGAACCTGGATCTGCTCCAGGATGGCGTCACCGTCACCGACAATGATGAGGGCGGCGTTACCACCAGTGTCAATGCCGAAAACGTGACCTGGGACACCCCCGGCAGCTACACCGTTACCTACACCGCCACGGATGCTTCCGGCAACAGCAGTACCGTCACCCGCACCCTGGTGCTCACCCGGGAAGCGCCCATCGGACTGACCGTCAACGGCCAGACCGTCTACCAGGGCAGCACTCTCACCCTAAGCAAGGGGACGGCCAGCCTGACCCTTCAGGGCGTCGACACCCCGGTATACCTGGCGCTGAAGCAGGGCTACAAGACCGTCGCCCAGATGAAGCTGAACGCCCAGGTGCTGCTCAACGGCAGCTACACCGGAGCTCTGAGCGCCAGCCTCAACACCACCGGCTTCTATACCCTCTACCTCCGCACCCAGGACCGGACGGAGTACGTTTTCTACCTCTATGTCAAGGGCTGAGCGGCCGGAAAGGAGCATGAACATGAAAAAGCGAACCCTATCCCGCCTCCTGGCCTGGGCGCTGGCCCTGTGCCTGGTTTCGGGACTTCTTCCCAACTCCGTCCTGGCGGCGGAGCTGCAGAACGTGGACACCCTGTCCAACGAAAACCTGCAGGTGCTGGTGGATAAACGCAGCGGCGGCTTCTCCATCCGCACCCTGGAGGGCGACGCCATCCGGAAGGACGACAACAACAAGAACCTCCTCTTCCCCCTGGGGGAGGACGACACCTCCTTTGCCTCCCTCCGGGTCACCCGGAACGGAGTGACCAAGGACTATGTGTTCGGCGGCAAGTACGCCGGCTCCTCTGACGTGGCGGTCACCGCCACGTCCCAGGAGATCAAGGCGGTGTGGTCGGTGGACGGCATCACCGTCACCCAGACCCTCAGCCTGGCCAACGCCGGCTCCACCCAGCACGGCATGGCCTACCTGAGCTACACCGCCCAGAACAGCGGCGAGGCGGCCGATATCCAGCTGCGGCTGCTGATGGACACCGCCCTGGGCACCCAGGATTACGGTATCTACGAGGTGTCCCAGTCCGGCGGCGGCTACCTGACGGTGGAGAGCGAGCAGAGCATTTCCAGCTATCAGAGCAGCTTCTTCGCCTACGACGACCCCTACAATCCCAGCGTGTTCGCCTACTTCCTCAACGGCTCCGTGGGCGATATCGCCAGCGTGCCGGCGAAGGTGACCTTCGCCCACTGGAACAACCTGGCGGCCACCGTCTTTGACTACACCCCCGACGAAAGCCTCTATTTCACCACCCCCTACAACCGGGACTACCTCACCGCCGACAGCGCCTTTGCCCTGTACTATAATCTGGGCACGGTGGCTGAGGGGGGCAGCGCCGCCGCCGCCGGCTACTACGGCGTGTTCTCCAACGCCGGCGTGGCGGAGACCGCCGGGGCTACCCTGAACTTCACCAATGTGCCCGAAGCCCTGGAGATGGACAGCGGCGGGGAAGCCTACAAAGACAACGGCGACTTTACCGTCAACGCCACCCTGCAGAACATCTCCGGCGAAGCTCTGGACAACGTGCGGGTGGTGGTCTATCCCGGGGAGAACATCGCCCCCTATAACCAGAGCGGCGTCCTTCAGGAGAACGTCAGCTATCTGACCCCCTACTATGTCGACCTGACTAATCTGCAGGCCGACGGGTCCCAGAGCCTGGAGTTCAAATTCCACGCCGTGCCCGGGGAGGACGCGGTCTACCGCAAGCTGACCTTCCAGGCCTACAAGCTGGAGGACGGTTCCACCACCCTCCAGGCCCAGAACCTGCTGTGCGCCCAGACGGTGTGGCTCCTCTGTCCCGGCACCAGCGGTAAATTGCCCGAGATCGGCTTCACCAGCGCCTCCCCTGACCTGATCTACACCACCGGCACCCGGCACATCTACCTCACCGGCGTCAATTTCAATATGCTGAGTGGCGGCGGCTACACGCTACTTCTCTCCCGCACCGACGGGGCACAGATTAACGGAGAGAGCAGCATTGCAATCGATAGCAGCGCCTTTATCATCAATGAGGAGGACAACACCGCCGACGTGGTGATTACCAGTGAGCTGGCCGTGGGGGAGTACCAGCTGACCATCCACTACACCGACACCACGAAGGCTGACATCACCGCCCCCGCCCTGCGCTTCCAGGTCACCGACGACCCGGAGTACCGCAACGACGGCTACGGCGTGGTAACGGTGGAGGTGGACAGTGAGGAACAGTACTCCGTCCACACCTACGCCACCGAGGAGAGCTACGAAAAGGAGAACAAGTCCCTGGGCGATGATGTCCTGCTGGAGTTCCGGGGCGCCTTCTCCCAGAAAACCGAAGGCAGCGGCACCGTTTACACCGCCGTGTCCCTGGGGAAAGAGGACAACGTCATCACCCTCAACAACTGCCTGGACATCCGGGACGGCCAGGTGACCATCACCGACAAGGACGGAACCATCGAGGTGGACTTTGACGCCTCCCTCACCGTCTCCGGGGTGGGCACCTCGGTGTGGACCGGCCGGTGCTGCCTCACCGCCATCGAGGACGGGGAGGAGTATTCCCTCACCACCTATGGGGCCAGCGGCGACCGGGACGAGGACGGCAACATCACCCTCCTGTGGCCCAGCGTGGGCCAGGCCGCCCAGAGCCTGCTGGGCCTGCTCTTCGAGTTCAAGTACGGCGAGCTGGGCTATATGGAGGACGTAGGCGGCGTCATCGGCTTCGGCGGCGGCCTGGACCTGTCCTTCCTGATTCCCGCTGCCAAGCAGGCCGAGCCGGAGGCCTCCGCCCTGGACCTGGCCAAGCAGGACCTGATCGAAAGAGGGGCGGACACGCCGGACAACCTGCGGGAGCTGGAGGAGCAGATCCCCCATGACGCCGACACCGTGAACACCAACGCGCCCCCCTTTGAGACCTCCACCGACATGGGGGACGGCGCCGAGGCGGGAGACGGCGACAGCCGCTCGGCCACCATCCAGGTGGACGACATCCTCTTCGGCGGCGGCAAGTACCTGGGCGTCAACTTCTCCGTGGCCCTGGGCCTGCCCAGCTACGTTGACGGCATGCCCGGCATCGAGGGCGTGCTCACCGTCAAGACCGTGGGCGACTGGGCGGTGGATGTGTCCGGCGCGGCCTCCTTCGCCACCTTTGCCATGGAAGCGGAGCTGGCCGTCCAGAGCAAGGACGGCATCCCCTACCCGGACACCCTCCACTTCTTCGTGGGCGGCTTCGTCCCCGGCATCAACCTGGACGGCTTCGGCGTGCTGTGGCTCCAGGGCGCCGGCGGCGGCATCAACAACCTGTACGACACCATCTTCCTCACCGATTCCATCCCGCCCCTTCAGCTCGTTCTGGAGGCGCAGTTCTCCGTCCTCCAGATCATCTCCGCCCGGGCCACGCTGGCCCTGAGCCTCCAGGGCATCAGCGCGGAGCTGAGCAACGGCACACTGGCCAATTCCATCGCGGTGCTGGACAGCGCCAGCCTGGAGTTTGACTGGTACCCCGAGTTCTTCTTCCTGGCCTCGGTGGATATGAACATCTACGGCGTCCTGCAGGGCGGCGGCTATCTGGTCCTGGAGGAGGGCGGTCCCTATGAGTTCTTCATCCGGGCCACCCTGAGCTTGCCCGGCACCCTGCCCCTCATCGGCGGCCTCACCCTGGCCAACGTGGGCATGGGTGCCAACGCCGAGAAAATCTGGGGCGCCGCCGAGACCCTAGGGCTGAAGGTGGGCATTACCTACTACTGGGGCGACGGCGTCAGCTGGAACGGCGAAGACGCCACCCCCAGCTACCCCGAGTTGCTGGGCCTGACTACGGTGCCCGTGTACACCTCCCCCAGCACCGGCAGGACCCTTTACGCCGCCGTGGGCAGCAATGCGTTGGTGGCCGCGCAGTCCCAGCTGGTGTCCGGTCTTCCGGCGGCCCGCGCTGAGGAAGACTCCCTGAAGAGCGACGTCACCGGTCAGAACCACCAGCTGACCCTGAAGAGCAATACCTCCGCCGCCGCCCTGACCTTCACCTGGGACAGCGCCAGCGAGGAGGAAGCCATCAAGGAAGGGCAGAAACAGACCACTATTAAAAATAGCAGCGACGAAAATTACACCCTGACCTGGCTTGATCCGGAAAAAGATACCGGTGCGCAGGAGGACGCCAACGCCTATGTGTACTATGACAAGGACAACAAGCAGGCCCACATGACGGTGACCTTCCCGGCAGACACGGAAGGCACCTACACCATCACCACGCCCAAGCCCGCCACCCTGACCCTGTACCGGCTGGCCCCCCTGCCGGAGCTGACCAGCGTCACTGTCAATGGGAGCGAAGCTGCTGTCACCGGCACCGATCTGAAGCAGTTCTCCGAAATCACCCTGCTGGCGGTGGACGAGAGCAATCCCGACAACTCCCGTATGGTGGGCCATGTGACCAGTTCTGCGGATGGGCCCTTTGACAGCGGCAGCGTCACCGTCCTCATGGATACCGCCGCCCTGCCCTCCGGCAGCTACACCCTGCGGGCCGTCGCCGTGGACAGCGACAGCACCATGTTCTCCACCGCGGAAGCCAGCTGGACGTACACCAATTCCAACCAGCCCGATGCGCCCACGGTGAGCGGCGTGCAGCCCGCCGGGGACTACAAGGTGTCCTTCACCGCCGACAGCACGGATGCTGAGGGCTACCGCGTCAACTTCTACGATGCCGAAAAGAATCTGGTCTCCGGCGTCAGCGGCTTAAAGCTGGAACCGGACAGCTCCAATACCTACACCGCCGGCGGCCAGGCCACCGTGCCGGAATACCAGACCGATGAAGATGGGCAGCTTGTCCTGGACAATGAGGGCAACCTCATCTCCACCGGCAATACCGTCACCGTGGGCCTGGAGGCGGGCAAGACCTACACCATGGGTGTGTCCGCCTACAGGACAGTAAATGACGTTACCCTCTACTCGGAGGAAACCATCATCGCTTCCGTCCAAGTTTCCGCCCCCAACCCGCCCACTTTCTCCTGGAATGCCGACGCCGAAGGCACCACTGTGAGTACCGAGGCCGGGGAGGAGACCTTCTCCACACTTACCTACCGGACCAATGCCCTCACCGTCACCCTGACGGAAAAAAAGGGCCAGACTGTCAGCGGCGCCTGGTCCCTGGACGGCGGCGCAGAGCAGGCGGTTGAAAGCCAGAGCGCCATCCAGATGGAGCTGAAAGACCTGACCGAGGGCTCCCACACCATCCGGTTCCAGGGGACCAACAGCCAGGGGGATGTCTTCCTGTACACCCAGAGCTTCTCGGTGGACACCACGCCCCCGGCCCTGCTGGTATCTTCCCCCATCAGCGGTTCCTTCTTCGGCAGCGGCGGCTCCGTTACCCTCACCGGCTGGACCGACGGCACCCTGAGCCTGTTGGTGGACGGCAAGGCTGAATCCATCACCGTTACGGACGGCTCCTTCTCCCAGTCTCTGGCCTTGGACGATTCCGCCGCCAGCCACACCCTTACCCTCACCGCCACCGATGCGGCGGGGAATACGACTACCCGCACCATCCAGGTGGTCAACCCGGCCCTGGGCCAGATGACCGGCATCGCCATCTACGCCAACGGCAGGGACATCACAGAGCAAACCTTCCAGCCCACCGGCGCCGCCACCCTGTCGGCGGTGGCCGTGCTGGAAAACGGCAAAACCCTGTCCCTGGAGGGCAGCCGTCTGGTGACCTGGATGGCCAATCCCGCCACCGGCACCTGTGCCGTGGATGACAACGGCCTCCTGACCCTGTCCAACGACGCCAAGGGCGTGGTCCAGGCCTGTATGGCCCTCACCGACGACCAGGTCTGCACGGCCTTTGCCGCTGTCGACGGCTCCATGGTCTCTCCCACCGTCACCTGCACGGCCGGCGCCGGCGGCACCCTTTCCGTGACCGCCACCCTCAACGGCAGCAACGCCGTGGAGAGCAGCGCCGACGGCGTCTATACCATCAAGAAGGGCGCCACCGTGACCATTACGCCCACGCCCTCCTCCGGCTATGAGCTGAGCGCGCTGCAGGTGGACGGCGTGACGGTTACACTCACCAACGGCAGCTACACCATCAGCAACCTGCGGAGCGCCATCCAGGTATCTGCCGTCTTCCAGCCGGTCACCGAGGAGCCTGACGAGCCTGACGATCCCGGCACCTCCGGCAATCCCGGCACCTCCGGCGGCGGCTCCACACCCACCTACGCGGTGACCATCCCCAGTAATACGGCCAACGGCAGCGTGTCCGTCAGCCCCAAAAACGCCGCGCAGGGTACTCTTGTTACCATTACGGTCAGTCCCGATGACGGCTATGTTCTGGATCAGCTGACGGTTACCGACGCCGCAGGCGGGACCGTTCCCCTGAGCCAGAAGAGCGAGAACCAGTATACCTTTACCATGCCCTCCGGCAAGGTTTCCGTTGCCGCCTCCTTCGTACAGGAATCTGACGTTACCGGCCTGCCCTTCACCGACGTGAAGGAGAGCGACTGGTTCTACCAGGCGGTGCGGTTTGCCGTGGAAAGCGGCATGATGAACGGTACCGGCGGCAGCAGCTTCCAGCCCGGCATCAATCTGAGCCGGAGCATGATCGCCACCATCCTGTGGCGGTTGGAGGGATCTCCCGACGGGAATCCCACTCGGTTCACCGATGTCCCCAACGGCCAGTGGTACACTGAGGCGGTGAACTGGGCCGCGGCCAACGACCTGGTGAACGGCTACGGCAACAGCACCTTCGGCCCGGAGGATGACATTACCCGGGAGCAGATGGCGGCGATCCTGTACCGCTACGCCCAGTTCAAGGGATATGACTGCACCGTTCAGGGCGACCTGTCCCGTTTTGCCGATGGCGGTCAGACCTCCGATTGGGCCAGAGACGCCGTGGTGTGGGCGGTGGACAAGGGCCTGCTCACCGGCAAGGGCGGCGGTCTGCTGGATCCCAAGGGCACCGCTACCCGGGCGGAAGTGGCGACGATCCTCATGCGCTTCGTTGAGAACATCTCCCAGTAATTTGAAAGAAGCAAGACCTGCGGGACGCTCCAAAAGGAGCGTCCCGCAGTCTGTCAGAAACCCGGTTCGTACATCAGATATGAGCCGGGTTTCTGATATTATGGTGCCAAAAGCGCCCTGTAACGGGCGGGATGTGGATACCGCTGGAATCGTCTGCTCCATATGTTGACCGGACGTAAAAAACGCATAAGGTAAACCTTGCTGGCAGCTTCCGAAGGTAAAGAAGTGATTATGCTTCCGTTCGATCACCTCATCCCGGGTGATTTGGATAGCGGTGAGGATTTCCAAAGTGGAGATCAGAGAGGTGTCAGAGATGAAACACTTGGCTGCCGTCATTTGGTAGCTGCGTTTCAGACAGTAGAGGAAGCCCACCATATAGGTGCTGAATGGAATAAGAAAAGAGTTTGGCTGACTGCAACAAGCAGTTGCAAAAACACTTTCTTGTGAACAGAAGCTCACCAACTGCTGCTCTGGCTAACGGCTAAATACTGGCGGAAGGGTATAGTAAAAATTAATACGCTAAACAAAGAATAAGGCGAGAAGCGAGTGCAGCAGTAGTTTCCGCCGTGTAGCCGCCTGTGAGCCGCTGTGTGCCCTGTGTCGGGATGGAGGAGGGTAACCGGAACTGGCGGGGGTTATAACGACGGTTTGGGGCCTCTTTGGGGGCGTTCGATTTTAGTACGAGGATAAAGGACCGCCGTCGGTAAACCGCCGCCGGCCCGGTTACAACGCCCCGCAGTGCGGGGCGTGTCAAGGGATTGCGGGCTTTTGCCTCACAGCGTTCTTAGGTGGTCGCTCACCGGGCAATCTGGCTTTTCAGGTGGTCGGTAGTTTTGAAAAAGCCAGCGTTCCCAAGCGGTTCCCATCTTTTTGACCGCCGCTATGACATAAGACCTCAGGAATTGCGCCGCAAAACAAAAGAAGGCTGCCTTACCTGAAGTTGTTACTGTTCTGATAACTCTACTTTTTCCCTCTGGCTATTTGCGGTGTTTGCTGGTATTGTGTGTTGCTGCAAAGGAGGCGACACACGATGTATCATTACATGGCCGCCATGCACCAGCGGTTTTTCCGGGCTCCGGACTTTGCAGAGCTAGGGGAAGAGATTGAACAGGCTCGCCAGGAAGTGCGGGATTGCCTCGGGCAACCGGAACGGCGAAAGCTGATGCAGTTGGTGGATGCGCAAAATCTGCTGCGGGAGGAAATCTCTCTGGCCAGCTTTGCTGCCGGCTTCAAACTGGCCTGGGGACTTGCGAGAGAACTGGAGGTGACGCCGCATGGCGAAGAAGCGGGCTAACGGTGAAGGGAATATCAGAAAACGAAAAGACGGCCGGTGGGAGGGGAGGTACACAGCGGGACATGACCCGGAAACCGGAAAGGCCATCTACAAGAACGTGCTGGGTAAGACTCAGGCGGAGGTCAAGGCAAAACTGAAAGCGGCCATCCAAGAGGCCCAGACACTGGACTTATCCAAGGCAGGCAAATACACAGTGGGGGAGTGGATGGAGGTGTGGTTCGAGGACTATGCCAAGCTCAAAGTCCGGCCCTCTTCCCACCAGACCTACCGGGGTTACATCGATAACCACATCCGGCCCAATATTGGGGA
The DNA here is from genome assembly GCF_900626285.1 of Intestinimonas massiliensis (ex Afouda et al. 2020). Lineage (GTDB taxonomy): Bacteria > Bacillota > Clostridia > Oscillospirales > Oscillospiraceae > Flavonifractor > Flavonifractor massiliensis_A. The sequence goes on along the minus strand of NZ_LR131147.1, from coordinate 3,009,255 downwards.
CATTCCGCTGGAAAAGCTGACCTCCTTGGACTTGCAGAAGCTTTACAAGAAGCTGTTGACCAAAGGGCGGGTAGACCGGTTGGAGGCCAGGGGGCAGCCTAAAGGCCTCAGCGCCAAGACGGTGCGGAACATCCACCAGATTCTCTCCTCTGCCTTAAAACTGGCCCAGGAGCAGCGGATTATCCTCACGAATCCGGCGGAGGGCTGTGCCCTCCCAAAGGTGGAACACCGGGAGATGAAGACTCTGCCAGTGGAGCAGCTCCAGTCCTTCCTGCGGGAAGCCAGAGAGAGCGGGGTATTTGAACTCTACTACCTGGAGTTGGCAACAGGTCTGAGAAGGGGAGAACTGTTGGGGCTGAAATGGGAGGACATTGATTTGGATCGGGGCGACCTCCGGGTTAAGCGGCAGGTCTCCCGGATCAACGGGGAGGTGATGGAGGCCCCTCTGAAAACGAAAAACGCCTACCGCACCCTGCCGCTGGCGGAGGATACGATAGACGTGCTGAAAGAACAGAGGGAAAAAGTCGGCAGCAGCCCGTGGGTGTTTCCTTCGCCCAACGGCGGGCCTATCTCCCCGGACAGCGTACTCCACATGCTCCACCGGGTGCTGAAACGGGCGGGGCTACCCAGGGTCAGGTTCCACGACCTCCGGCACACTTTCGCCACCTTGGCTTTGCAAAACGGGGTGGACATCAAAACCGTCTCCGGGATGCTGGGGCACTTCTCCGCTGAGTTCACCCTGGACACCTATGCCCATGTGACCGGGGCAGCCCAACGACAAGCAGCCGGAAAAATGGCTGCCGTCCTCTCCGGTGCGGTATAGACCTTTCCGGACATTTCCGCGTTTGGGTCACGGTTTGGGTCAAGGATGGACAGCAAAAATAGACCTCAAGAAAAAGTGCAAAAAAACAAAAATAATCCGCTGGAATCGTGCGATTCCAGCGGATTTCTGGAGTGTAAGACCAATTGAGATATCCCCGGAAATCCCTGAATTCATGGGCTTTGCGAGGCATTGGCCTTATTTTTTTGCCCTTTTTTAAGCAGAGCATCGGCAGATTCTCTGTGTGATGGGCCATTTTAGTGTTCGACCAAAAAAGATGTCCGCTTTATCCATGTCGAAAGATTGACTGAGGGAAGCGCCTGCTTCATCGGACACGTCATCCAAGGAGTTCGTCCAGCAGGTAGTTGTATTCCGGCAGCTGATCCGTGTACTCTTTCATCCATTCCCGCATAGCTCGCTTTTCCAGATTGGTGGCTTCCGTGTAATCCTCGCTGTGTCCTTCCTGCTCCATAAAGTCGTATGCGAGATTCTGATAGACCTCTTTCACCAATGTTTCGGGATCTTCCAGTCGTGTTACATCGGAGTCATCAATGGAATCCGCCGCAGGCAGGCCAAGCAGAACATACCCGAACTTTTTCGAATAGACCACATCGAGCAATTCAGAGCCTTCAATGTAGTTCTGGAATACCCCAAGAACCCTCTCGAGCTCACTTTTCTTTTCCTCTAATGAACTCATGGCAACATCTCCTTCCTGCCGGAATGAGCAACTTTCCCGGTCTGGTGTATGTGGTTCCTTTATTATACCGCATTTTCTTTGGCCGTGGAAGAGAGGTGGGACGGGAACTTTTCCCAATCACATGGTCTGTTCCATCGTTGCCACCCGGAAATAACCATGAGAATATGCGGGGGCCAGATCAATTTCGCCATCTGGGCAATAGAACCGGACTCCTGCTGCGGTCAACTTTTCTCCAATCGCCGCCAAACCTTCGGCGTCACGAGCCAGACGGTCGCCGTTCATCACCAGCACACGGTCATAGACTCCATGTCGTGCATCACGGATCAGCGTTCGAATGCTCTGTCGGTTTGCGTCCAAGCCGCTCTCATATTGGAGCATCTCTGCGGAAATCGAAAAGCCAAGCTGGCCGGCGAGGCTTCGGAGTGCGGTAAGCTGCTGGTTCATGGCGAGACGGTTGCTTTCCGTGGACGCTCCATCCACCCGGCAGTAAAGGCAGCACTTAGGCATCTGATTTGACCTCCTTGAACGAATTTAGGAAGAAGCTACCGCTCAGCCCTGACATTCATCCCGGATGAAATCATACAGGGCTTCCGGTTCCTTCAGGCACCACTTAGTTTTTTCATCATCGGTCCAGACTTCATAGTCCGGGGCGGCATCGTAAAGCCACCAGCTGATATAGTCGTACTGGTCGTTGATCGCTTCCTTCAGCACATCCAGCAAGGCGGCAAGAAGCAGCGCTCCGCCCTCAAAGACGAAATGTCCATCTCCCATCATGGCGAGTGCCTTACTGAACTGTTCGTCTCGATCCTTTTGCGCTTGGATCTTTCGCAGGGCTTCGCAGAAGGTTTCCCTGGATAGCATCAAAGTCCCCCTCCCGGTTTTCCCCTCTCCGCTTCCTGTTCGGCTTTCCATTTCAGAAGCAAGGAGATGGCCAGTTCCTGGGTCGCGGGATCGGCGCAGAACTCAAAGAACTTCACAATCAGCATTTCTGGCGTCAGCCCCATAGGAGCGATTATCTTTTCCAGTTGTTCCAGAAGCTCTGCGTCCACCTGGATCTCCACGAGCTCATATCGCTTTTCATCCATGGTGCGTTTCCTCGTCTTCCGGAGATTCCTTCAGCAGCTCGTCCAGCCGCTGTCGGAACAGCTCCTGGAGCTCCTTCCAGACCTGCGGTTGTTTGAGGGGCGCCATCGGCTGGTTCAGTTCCCGCTCCAGATCGGCGACGGCCACCGACAGCGTCCTGTCATCGAACAGCTGGTAGTGGCGACGGGCGTACTGAATGACCGCCGCACTCTCCTCATCTTCGGTACGCATGGCATAACGGAGGGCGCTGTTGATGACGCAGGAAAAGTCATCCACATAGTCAAGGTTGAACCAGGAGGCTGGGCAGAGAACCAGGTCATCTTTGCCTTCCTCGGTGATCACCAGCCCAATGTCCTCGCGGCTTATCCTTTCCAGCACGGTGTCCAGGTCATCTGCCAGTGCCTGGCGTGAGATGCGTTCCATGTTTTCCAGAGGTTGCAGAATCGGCATCCTTTCTTTCCTCCTATCGTATTCTTTGATTTTGCCAGATGTAAGCACTCGGCTTAAGCCGTGCCACACTTGCGGATATGGCTCCTGCTCTCCATATCGACTCAAATGTTCGCTGATCTTTGCTGCGGCGGCGGAACGGGCAGCCGCATCAAGACGGCTCAGGTTCCGGCAGGTAAATTCTGCAGCTATGCCGGGCATATAGGTGTGCCGCCCCAGACTGTACTGGATCGCCGCCAGAACGATATGTCGCAGCCCTCCATCTAAAATGGGAGCGAGGATTCTCACGGAGAACAGCACCCCGGCGCTTCCTTTTTGGGACTGGAGAGAGAGGCCGCTCCGCTCGGCTCGCTCCATCATGTGCGTCCAGTCCTGACGTGCGATGGAACTGGCCACAGGAGCCGCCTCATAAAAGCCCTTTTGAGGTCTCACGGCTGCACCTCAAGCTCGGGTTTCGCCTGACCTTTATACAGAAGATTGTTGGCCTCCATCTCCTCAAAGGTGACTGGCTCGAAGTGATTGACATCCACTCCGGCATTCAGCATCCTCTCGTTTGCCTGGATGAGCGGCCAGTAATCCGCATCGGTATTGCCGTGGATGTGGCCAAAGACCATGTAGCAGCGCATGATGTGTGGCCAGGACATCATGGGGTAGTGGCAGAGGGTGTACTGCCGCTTCCCGTCTGCGACATACAGCAGGTTATTGACGCTTTCAAAGAACTGTTCCGTCTGACAACTCCTGATCCATCCCCTGTCATGATTGCCAAGGATGAGATGTTTCTTTCCCCGCAGCCGCCGCAGGTATTCCTCCGGCGGCTTTTGGTTGCGGTAGATCAGGTCGCCGAGGATATAGACGGTATCCTTTCCTGTGATCTTGCGGTTCCAGTTTTCGATGAGGGTTTCGTCCATCTCCTCGATACTGGAAAAGGGGCGGTTGCATAGGCGGATGCAGTTTTCGTGACCGAGATGCAGGTCAGAGGTAAAGAAGATCATGGGGTTTCACCCTCCTTCTTCATCCTGGGAACTGGGATTGGCTGCCATCGGCAGTATTTTGCAAGTTCATCCTGACGCTCCCGAGGCAGGTTCATAAAATCGACAATGCTCTCTCCCGGAAACCTGTCGTGGCAGTAGGCGGGAAAGACTCCCTCCGGCACGATGCCGATGGACTCCGCTCCGGTCAGGCGGGCCTTCAGTTCCTCTGCGTTTCGGATGCATACGGGAACGCCTGCCCGATAAAGCGCCAGGAAGAAACGGACCGCCTCAATCGTCCGGGTCTCCGCAAGACCGGCCACCACCAGATAGTAGCCATGCGCATCTTGGTGTACGATGCAGTCGATGTGGGTGCTGTTGCCGCCCCGGCATACCTCCCAGGGGTGACCGATGCGGGGACGCTCCTTCAGCCACCGTGCAAAAGCTTCGGGGGAATCTCCGTCCAGCTTGGACAGTCCCTCGTCCCGCCCATCGGCGTGGAGAGCGTACTGCTCTTTTTCCGATTTCTCCGTTCCGGTGTAACCCATAGCCCGATAGCCCAGAGCACAGAAGTGATAGAATTCGTTTGTGGTCACGGATGGGAGCCGCTTGTTATTTCCCAAAGGATACCCCTCCGCCGAGGTGAGAAACTCCTCCACCTCCTGCTGGGAGATGTTCTGGAAGAACTCCTCCTTCCACTGAGGGAATACGCTCCACAGATCCCGGCGCAGGACAGTTCCGGTTCGATGCCAGATGGGCAGCTCCCGCTCCACCAATTCCTGATAAGAGCCGGTCTCCACCATCTGAACGGCGTCTCGTACCGCACCCTCCAGCCAGGCGGTGAATGGGGCGATGTCATAGGGGAAGGCGCGCTCTTTGCGGCTGTCCACCTCCAGCACATGGCGATGGCCCAGGAATACCGCCCGGTATCCGATCTCCTGATCCTCGCCGGCGGCAAAGTGGAACCACGCTGCCTCCTCCGGGAACTCGGAATGCCACCAGGTTTCAAACTCCTCAAAGCTCTCCACCTGGCCGTCCGCCCGTAGCTCCTCAAAGCTGCCGAAGTCTTCGATGGTACCTCGCTCCGCACGGAGCCATAGTTCCCAGCTTGTGTTCTCCGGGCCTGGCTCCAGCCGGTGGAGAAGGCGGAAGATTCGGTCGATGGCCGCATAGGATGTCTCGTCATAGGTGAAGGAGCAGTTGATGTTTCGGTATTCCACCCGACCCAGCCAGTTGATGTAGTGCTTGATCTCCGGCGCTTTCATGTTTCCACCTCCTCAGTATCCGTATCCCCATCCTCCGTTTCCTCAAACTGGAGTCGGAAGAGGGCAGTGTGCTCTCCCACAAGATCGGGGTATTTGTAATAGACATGGCGGCAGAGGGTTTTGTACAGTTCAAGGAGCCTCGGATCATCTCCGAAGTCCACAAGCCCGTCCATGATTCGCTCGATCTCCCGCTCCTCAGTGATCCTGCCGTTCAACACCTGCTCTACCAAACGGCTGTATTGCTGATATGCGGCGTCCATTAGGCGGAAAATCTCCTGGACGATCTCACGGATTGCGGCAAAGCACGCCTCCTGCTCCTTGGCCTCCGGTCTTTCTTCCTCTGTCATAATGTGTTCCCTCCCGTCAAGAGCTGCGGCGCAGCCTCCACGCTGTGGAAGAGGAAGTGCATCCGGTCGATATGCTTGTCAATATGCCAGTGCCCACAGAACCAGTGGTCGTATTTGAGTTTCCGCTCGATCTCCTCCAGCCATTTCTCGGTAGAGTCGTCCACGGTACTCTGGTCGATCATCGGAAGAAAGGCCTCGCGAGGCTCATACGGATAGGGACAGGTGTGGGAGAGGACGGTATCTACCTGCCACCCGCAGGCGTCCAGCGTCTGGATAACCTTGTCCTTGATCTCCTGGGAAGGCTGCTCATCCGGCCACCAGCCGTAACCTCTGGCCAGCCGGTAGAATTTGTCCACGCTGTAAGCTCCGCCGATGACCAAGTGTCGGAGACCTTCCAGATCAAAGATCTCACCATCCATAGCAAACAGCAGACGTGGAAAGGCTTCCTCTACCCAGACTGTCCCGCCGTTCCACTGCTTCGTCCGATAGGAAGAGATGCTGGCCGGCCGGATCTCATGGTTGCCGTGGATGCAGAGCATCGTCGGCTTTACGGCGGTAAGAACTTTCTTCATCTCTGTGTCTCGCCGGTTTCGGTAGTAGTTCGCTCCTACATCTCCAAGCAGAACCAGAGTATCCTGCTCTGTCAGCTTCTTGCTGTCGCAAAACTGTATGACCTCATAGGGGTCTCCGTGGATATCACCCGTGTAATAGATCATTGGTCATTCCACCTTTCTTTTCTCATTATACCAACTCGGAAGCCCCATATCCGGGACTTTCCAAAAACATATCCACCGTTCCAAAAATATATCCAGCTTTACTGGCATAGATCGACCGGCAGTCAATGCTCGTGACTTCCGGTTGATTGCTTTCTCAGGTTCAGACGGTAAAATCAAAGTTATCTGGTTTACCGTATCTGCCGTGATGCTCTTTCAAGGAAGCTTTCAGCGATTTTATAACATCCAGGAGAATCAGCATCTCATAGGTGCTGCAATCCGAAAGGAGCAGGGCGATTTCTTCGCTGGCGCACCGTTCAGTGCTGGTGACTTGCTCCATCAAAAGCCGGTCGGGAGATACGCCCAACGCATTGGCGATAAGCACAAAGGTGTCAAGGCTCATGCTCTTGATCCCGCTCTCTATGTAGCTGATGTAAGATGGCGTTTTATCTACCAGTTCAGAGAGCATCGCTTGCGAAAGGTGGTTGCGCTGGCGGACTTCACGGATGTGTTTTCCAATGACTTTGTAGTTCAGGCTCATAATAAGACCTCCAAAAAAATTTTGCAGTCTTATTATAGTGTTTAGATTATATCATCAACTCGGCCTTATATCAATTTCACCTCAGGTTGATATACTCTTAGAAATAGATAATCTGGAGAATATATTTGAGGGGGGAAGCCGATGACGGAACATGATTTGACCGAGAGCCAGCTGATCGGCTCCCGTATTCGAGATGCGCGGATCAATCGCCGGATGAGCCAGGCCGATCTTGCTGCGAAGGCCAATATCTCGCTGCCGCATATCAGCAATATCGAAAAAGGCAAGACGAGCATGAAGTTGGAAACCTTTATCCGAATCATCGAAGCCTTGCAAGTGTCTGCTGATTCCCTTCTTCGGCCCGATGTGCCGGAGGTGAGAAGCCTATACCAGAGCGAGTTTGACGAGCTGCTGGCCGACTGCTCTCCCAAGGAGCTGGATTCCATCCTGAAGATTGTTCGTGAGTTGAAATCCACTATGGCCAGACGGGATGACAATACCTGAAAAATTGCGAGCTGGAATTGCCGGCTCGCTTCTTTTTTTCTCATCTATCGACCAGAAGTCAAGGTGTTGACTTCTGGTCGATTTTGTTATTAGTCTGCAGATTATATAATGGCCTGGAAGAGAAATAACACAGGGGGAGCAAATATGTCAGATCTGACCGTTCAAAATAGAGAGTCAGAGCAGGAAGTTATGCCCTCATTTGATTTCCTGCTGGAAAGGGAGACGGAACGAAACACCCTTTTAGCGGAACATCGTGCCTGGTTAAAGGAAATCAAGCGGGAACGCCCGCTTCCCAAAACACATTACCGTGTGGCGGTATACATCCGCTACTTCAACCAGACCCGCTATGAGGACTATCTCTCAGCTCATAAAAAGCAATTTCTTGACACACTGGCTCTCTGCCCAAACTGGAAGTTTGTCGGTTTCTATGTGGACGAGGGCAGCACAGCGCCCAATATGGAGAGCGCCCCGGAGTGGTCAAGGCTCCTTCAAGACTGCTACGAGGAAAAGATCGATCTGATCATTACCCAGAAAGCAAGCAATATCTCGAAGAAGCTCTCCGAGCTCTCTTTCTGTACGCGCCTCTTGGCAGCACTCCCAAAGCCAGTGGGCGTTTACTTCGTTTCGGAGGATATTTATACGCTGGCTTCCTATTACCAGGAGGATCTACACGACCCCTACTTTTTGCCAGATCCCGGTTGGAAGATACTCCCTGATGACGAACCCCGGAGGGAAATGCTGCATGATTGACAAGTCCACACGCAAACAGCTTGCGGAACGGAAAGAACGGGTCCGTCGGCGTATCAACACAAAAGTTGACCCGGAGAACTATGAATTCATTCCGGCTAAAAAGCCCATCGACTATTACGACAATGATATAAGGCAGCGGGTCGCCGTGTATGCCCGTGTCTCCACAGACAATGTCCAGCAGACTTCCTCCTATGAGCTGCAAAAGAAATACTATGAAGATTTTGTTGTGCATCATCCCAACTGGACATTGGTCAAAATCTATGCGGATGAGGGCATCAGCGGGACTTCTCTGGCTCATCGGGACGAGTTCAACAGCATGATCGCCGATTGCCGCAGCGGGAAAATCGATATGATCATCACCAAAAGCGTGTCTCGCTTTGCCCGGAATGTGGTGGACTGTATCAGCATGGTTCGTATGCTTGCGGAGCTACCCAGTCCTGTCGGGGTGTTCTTTGAGAGCGAATGTATCTTCTCCCTCAAAGACGATTCCCAGATGGCGCTTTCGTTTCAAGCCACCATGGCTCAGGAGGAGTCTCACATCCGCAGCCGGAGCATGGAGACCTCCTTGCGGATGCGGCTGGACGGAGGTCTGCCATTGACGCCCAAGCTGCTGGGGTATTCTCACGACGCAGATGGAAACCTGGTCGTCAACCCGGATGAAGCCCCCACGGTAAAACTCATTTTCTATATGTATCTGTATGGATATTCCACCTCCGACATTGCGGCGGCGCTCACCGAGCTGGGCCGAAAGACTTATCTGGGGAATGTCAAGTGGACATCCAACTCCATTGTCCAGGTCCTTCGCAATGAGCGGCATTGCGGGGATGTACTGACCCGGAAGACCTTCACCCCCAACTATCTGAACCACAAGGCCAGAAAGAATCGGGGGGACAGACCCCAGAGCCTTTACCGGAACCACCACGAGGGTATCGTTTCCAGAGATGATTTCATTGCGGTTCAGCATCTTCTGAACAACTCCAAGTATGGCAACCGCTCCATCCTCCCGGAGCTGCGGGTGATCGACAGCGGCCTGCTCAGGGGGTTCGTGACCATCAATCCCCGCTGGGCTGGATTTAAGCCGGCGGATTATTACCAAGCGTCCGCCAGTATCCATCCGCCCGATGAGCAGCAGGCGGATGCATCCCTGCCCTCGAGCATCACATTGGTTCCGGGAGATTTTGATATGAGAGGCTTTGAAATCGCCCGCAGTGAATTCTTTGATAATTATCACCGTCCCTATGTACTGTTTCAAGACAAGAGGATCAAGTTCAGCACCACATGTGTTCGGTCTTTTGGGAAAGACAACCATGTGGAGCTGCTGGTCAACCCTGTGGAGATGAAGTTCGCCGTCCGTACAGCGGCGAAAAGCAGCCGCAACGCAGTCGTGTTTTCCAAGCTGTCAGACGGAAAGTATCAGCCCAGGGATATCGCCGGTGCGGCCTATGTAGAAACGCTTTTTCAGTTATTCGGCTGGAGTCCGGATTTAAAATACCGGATCGCCGGAGCGCTGTTTCAAACCGAAACTGAATCTGCGTATATTTTTGATGTCAATGATGCGGAAGCGTTTATTAAATCGTACCTGCTTTCCGGTTCAAAAAGCACGGAACAGGCAAAGGAGCCTGTACAGCCCCTTTCTGTCTCCGGCAAACGGGTGCGGGCAGTCCCGGAGGAGTGGATCGGCTCTTTTGGCAAGCAATATTACCTCCACCAACAGTCTTTCCCGCCCGTCTGCGATCAGAGTGAGGAAGACTGGAAAATCCGCATGGAGGGCCAGTTGTATGAAACCGGACAGAAACTCCGCGTAACAGGATTTGACGTGCTGCGTGACTATATCTGTCAGGAACTCGGTCAGCGCGGGAAGGAGGAATCCTAAATGTTTGAAGAAAGTCGGGAAAATACCGGCGGCGTAATCGCCGGAATGCTTCGTTCCCTGGAGGACGGGCATTTGGATATTGTTCCGTCTGCTGAATTAGAAAAAGCGGAACCGGCAGTTTCTCCCGCAAACAGCAGTAGTGATGAGGTTCTGGAGATGGCCGGTGACTTTAACTACGATGGCTACCAAGTGGTACGCCGTGAGTTCTTCGCCCATATTAATGAGCCGTCTGTAACGTTCAACAATTACAAATTTTATGTAAATACCGCCTGCCTGAACCGCTTCCCACAAGTTGATTATGTGCAGGTATTGGTCAATCAGGAGAGCAGGATCTTGGCGATCCGTCCCTGTCGGGCGGAAGATCGGGATGCCTGCGCCTGGTGCACCAACGGCTCCGGCAGACGCAAACCGAAACAGATCACCTGCAAGATTTTTTTCGCCAAAGTGTTTTCACTGATGGGCTGGAATCTGGACTATCGATATAAGCTCCTCGGGCGGATAATCCATGCCAGGGATGAGTGGCTCATCGCATTTGATCTCACAGCGACCGAAGTGTATCAGCGGGTGCAAAAAGACGGCCAGAAGCCCAAGTCTTCTCGAACTCCCGTGTTTCCGGAGGGCTGGAAGACGCAGTTTGGACTCCCGTTCCGGGAACATCAGAAATCTATGCAGGTAGACATTTTTGAAGGATATGCTGTATATGGGTTGCGCGATAACATCGCTCCTGCTGCATCAGAGCAGTCAGACGAGGCTGCCTCTGATACTGGTAGTAAGTCCGTTTTGGGAGGACAAGGACATGAATCATGAAAATCAATTGCAGGCTTACTTAACGCTGGACCCTGCGCGAAACCGGATTCGAATCCACCGGCAAACGATTCGTCTCTTGAAGAATCCTGCGTATGTGCAATTCCTGGTAAACCCTGAAGAACTGTATATCGCCGTTCTCGGATCGGACAAACCTATTTCAGGCGGGACCGCAAACAAGGTTCGGATGTCAAGTACATCCCAGCAGTCTATAGAATTCTATAGTACGATCCTTATCAAAAACTTTTCCGAACTGCTGGGTGGCTTTGACCTGAGATTTAATTACCAGCTGACCGGTGAGATCGATCAAGTCAACCGGGTCGCATATTTTTCCCTCAAAACCGTCAAACAGCTGGAACGCAGGAGGCTACATGACAGAGAAAGCATTTAGGCAGCTTAACATCGATCCGGAATTCAAAAACTTGATTCGTCCACTTCGCCGGGAGGAATACCGGCAGCTGGAGCTGAATCTGGTCGTGGAAGGATGCCGGGAAGATATCATCGCATGGAATGATACCATCATCGACGGTCATAATCGCTATGAAATATGCAATAAAATGCGCATTCCTTATGGAGTCAAGGAGCTGGATTTTCCAAGCAGAGATGCTGCCATCGCCTGGATCTGTGCGAACCAACTCGGACGCCGCAACATCTCAGAAGAAACCAGGAAATATCTGATTGGGAAACAATATGAAGTGGAAAAGAAAGTACAGCGAAATAGGAATGGCTATAATCAGTACCGTCCGAACCCCAACATTGCTGTGGGGAGAGGCCGCCCAATAGATGAAGAGAGCGGCCGGCGAACAGCAGCCCGGCTGGGAAGGAAGTATCATGTGTCCGGCGCAACCGTACAGAAATATGCGAAATACAGTGCAGCATTAGATACCATTGAACAAAATGCTCCTGAGCTTGTTCCGCACATTCTTTCCGGGGCATATAAGATTTCTTTCGAAAATATCGTTGCTCTATCAGAAATGGAACCCGAAGAATTGAAAGCACTTAGTAAAAAAATCGGAAAAAATCCCTATGCTTTCGCTCGTTACAGTGAATCGAGACGATGCCTTTATTCCGACGCTTCTGCCAAGCCCGGCACAGCGGCGGCAGAGCAGCCGGCAATCAAGACGATGCCCGCCTATGACCCGGATGCGGAAGTTGCTGGACTTACTCTTACGATCCCCTCCTGGATGAGCTCCATCGACCGGACAAAGTCCATGGCACATTTGGAAGCAATCTCACCTGCTGCCAGACAAAACCTCTTGGCGGCGTTGACTGAATTAGAAGGAAAAATCCAGGAAATGCTCAATGCAATTGAGGGGGAATCCTAATGGAAGATTATAGTATGTTTGTTCCCAATGTTCACTTCGAACAGATTCCCATCAAGAACCTCGTATCCAATCAGGAGTACCAGAGGAATATTTCCGAACAGCATGTGCTGAATGCTGCGGCACACTTTGATCTGTATCAGATCAACCCTGTGAAGGTGAGCCGTCGAAATGGGGTCAACTATGTCTTCAATGGCCAGCACACGGTGGAGATCGTCGCCCTGGCCTCTGGCTCTCGTGAAACGCCAGTCTGGTGCATGATATACGATGATCTGAACTACGAGCACGAGGCAGATATCTTCGCCAACCAGATGAAGTTTGTCAAACCGCTCCGTCCCTATGAAGTGTTTATGGCAAATGTGGAAGCCGGGAATCAGGAGCAGCTTATGATCAAAGATCTGGTAGAGTCTTATTCTCTTTCCATTGGCCAGGTCAGAAACTATGGCGTTGTCTGTGCTGTCTCTACGCTTGAAAATATATATGAGCGGTTCGGTTACCACGTACTTGATCGAACACTCAGACTCTGCGTAGGCACATGGGAGGGCGATATGAATTCGCTGTCCGCCAATATGCTCAACGGAATCGCCAGATTGGTATACACCTTTGGCGACACATTGAAAGATGAAACCTTCAAGGAAAAAGTGGGGGAAATGTCGGTCAAGCTGCTTTCGAGGACAGCCAAGGAACGACGCCCCGGTTCTATGGGCTATGCCGAGGCGATGCTTCTGGCCTATAACCGCAAATGCAAATATCCGCTTAAATGGACCAAGCTCTACGAGAAGAATGTGGGGAACAATGAAGGACTGGACATTGATACGGATATGGACGAGGATGAGGGCGGGGACTCTTTTGAGGGAGCCGCCAAAGAATAAGCAAACGGACGGTTCCACCAGGAATCGTCCGTTTGTGATCTTATCATGGAAGGGAAAAGGCGGGGCGCATATACTCTATCGCTCCCCGGCTGAGACCATACTGCCCGGCCAGCCGTTCCCAGTGTCCGGATACTGTTTTGCAGACCTCCTCTGCAGCCTGTTCCGCTTCCTGCGGGGCAAGGCCGAAATAATCGGCTACTTCCAGAGCCAGTTCCAAGTCAATGGTGTTATCATACTCACTCACATTGAGGGAAAGCCGGTCCCCCGAGGGGACTGGGTTCACATCATAGAGAGGGGCCAGCCGCCAGCCGGTGGGTGTCAGAAGGAAACCATGGTTGCGCAGGTGGTCGTCAGTATTGGATACCGCCATGCTGAACACGATCCGCTTCCACAGCTCGGCCAGATCCTGCCGGGGTGATGCCCCGTTGGCCCGGATGAACGCCGCCAGATCCAGATAGCTGCTTCCGTCCGCTGCCGAGGCTCCATCGGTCTTGCCCAGCAGGGTCATGGCGGAGGCGAAGTGGATGCGACGGCTGCCGTTTCGGTCAAATCGCTTGACAAGAAAGGTGCTGCCGGTCTTGGAGAATGTCTCCAATTTGGATTCCGGAACATCCAGCCCGCAGAGCCGTGCCAGGTCATGGACGACCTTCTCCCATGCGCCGCTGTTATATTCATCATGCTTGGAAGGGAACTTGGCGATCCACAAGGCGCCATCCGTGGCCTGCACCGTCGCTTTGGGTCTTGCGCCTCCCAAGGAGGAGCCGGGGGCCAGAAGCTCACGCAGCCATTTTTCATTCAGGCCGCTCTCATCGCTCTCGAAAGCGATAGAGGCGTTTTCCAGCGTCCGAAGGTTTACCCATGGAGGCGTCGCAAACGCTTTATCGTTCGAAAGAAATTCGCCCCCTTCTTCCAAGCTGAACCGCAGCGCACCCATACGGGATTCATCGTAGACCCCCAACAGGAAGTCGCTCTCGGTGAGCTTACGGGGCTTGCGGTCCTCTTTGCGAGCGTCGATGGCCTCCTTGCGCTTCATCAGCAGACGCCCCCAGCGATCCGGACAGGAGTCGGAAAACAGGCCAAAGAGCTGCTTGTTCAGCGGCACATACTGCCGCCCGCGGTAAAGAGCCAGATCCGGGTCCAGAGAGAAGGAACTCTCGGCGGATGACAGCCAGGCTGGATCATACTCAAAGGAAAAGGTTTCCTGTCCGCGGACGAAGCCGCAGCGCAGCCGCCCCAGCAGAGTGGGTGCCTCTCCACGCCAATTTTCATATACATAGATGGTCTTTTCGTCCTGCGCCATGGGCTACTCTCCTTTCTTGGGTGCCCGCCGTCTGGTGGGCAGCGCCAGATCTTGTAGCTTCCTGCCGAATTCATCATCTTTTGCAATAAGCAGCAGGTCGCTGTCCATATTGTTTAATGCGTGCAGCACAGCGGCATAGGAGCCGATGGATACCGTAGGGGTGCCTTTCTCAATGGATATCAGAGTGGCTCGGCTGATCCCGGCACGCTCTGCTACCAATTCCAGGCTCAACTTCCTGCGCAGGCGGGCCAGGCGGATCTGCTCACCCATCTGTGCCAGGATCTCCCGTGTTTGCGGCATGATGACCGCAGCTTTTTTTGCCATGCACAATCGCCTCCTAACATAAATTATACTATATTATTTCGGCGATTATGTCAATTATATCTGAAGTTATCAACTTTCTTTTTCCGGGCGTTCTTCGATAAGGTACCCTCCTCCGAAGATAATGTCCAGTCTCCCGTCGGGATACACCTTCACACACTCAATCATTTGGTGGACGATGGTATCGTCGTACTCCATCTTTTTGGATGCTCGGTCGGCGATGATCTGCTGTAGTTGAAGGATTCGGCTGTCATTCACCTGATCGGAAGCAAGTGCTTCTTCGAGTTTCTGAATCCGTCCTTGCAGGAGTTCAATGGTATCGGAAAGTTCTTTGAATTCAGCTTCGTGACTCTCGATACCCTCCCCGCTTTCCACGCTCTCATTGATAAGAGATACCATTTTCCGATTCAGTCCATCTATTTTCCGCCGGAGCAGGTCGATCTCATCTGTGCCTCCGGTTAGACCGATTGCTTCACCAATGGTTGCCCGCATGAGTGCCATATAAGTGGACTCGTCTTCCTCGTTGAATCGGTTGATTGCCCGAACAATAGCGGCGTGGAGGGCGGTCTCATCTACCGTGAGCGAGGTTTTGCAGTAGCGCTTTCCATAGTCTAAGCGGCTGATGCAGCGCCAGACAACTCGCTTTTTTCCTCGGGATGTCCAGGTCACGCGCTTATATCGACTTCCGCATTCGGCGCAGATCATCACATTGGATAGTGCGTACCGGGAGTATTTTCCGGTGGCTGTGGTAGCCGTTTTGGTGGAATTTGGCTCCCGGCTCATCCGCCTGGCAAGTTCTTCCTGCGTTTTGTGAAAGAGCTCTCGGCTGATGATGCCAACATGGCTATTCTGTACATAGTACATGGGTGCCTCACCTGTGTTTTTGCGGCGAACCTTACCAATACAGTCAATTGTGACCGTCTTTTGAAGGATGCTGTCCCCGCAGTATCGTTCATTCCGGAGAATACCCTTAATCATGCTCGCAGAGAAGGAGAAGCGTTTTCCTGGTATCTGGAGATTTTCTTCTCTGAGTTTGGTTGAGATCCGGTTGATGGTTTCACCTGACAGGTACATATTGAAGATCCTCTCCACGATGGATGCCTCCTCCGGGACGATCTCCGGTTCTCCGTCTGCACCCTTGCGGTATCCCAGAAGGCACTTATAGTTGAATATGGGCTTGCCCTCCTGAAATCGCTTACGAAAAGTCCAGGTGACATTCTTGCTGATGCTTTCGGATTCGGACTGTGCGAACCCTGCGTAGATGACCAGATAGAGTTCGCTGTCGATTTGCAGTGTGTCTATATTTTGCTCCTCGAAGTAGATGCCAATCCCTCTTGCCCTGAGCATTCGGACATGGTCCAGGCAGTCCACTGTATTACGGGCGAAGCGGGAAACGGATTTCGTGATGATATAGTCGATTTTCCCAGACAAGCAGTCGTTGATCATCTTCTGGAACTGGGGGCGCTTATCTGCACGTGTCCCGGAGATGCCCTCATCTGCGTAGAGTCCGGCGAACTCCCATTCGGATTTAGCGGCAATCATCTCGGTATATACCTTCTTCTGGTTGGTATAGGATGTGAGCTGCTCCTCGCTGTCGGTGGATACCCGGCAGTAGGCAGCAACCCGCCGCTGATGATACTGCTCCCTGTTGACGATCAGAGAGCGTTTTGGCTCAATAACCGATATTGTTTTCTTGGGTATCTTGGTTACAATCATTTTCTTCATCTCCGATCTCGACATCGGTCTTGGTATGTAGGATCACCTTTCCTCCGCTGCCAAGCGTCAGGTAGGCGGCGATGTCACTAAAGTAAGCCGGGCTGAATTCCTCCTGGGGAGTCATAAGGCTAACCCGCTTCCTGGCGATGGATGCGGTGATCTGCAGATGGGCATCGGTCTCAGCATAGAGCCGTTCTGCCATTTCGATTGTTTTGACGATAATCAGCGCATCGCTTGGGTCATCCCGCTCCAGCTCGGCATCTATTTCCCGGTTGATCTGCTTAGCTTCCGCCGACAGTTCTTTTCGTTTTTTGGGGCGAGGGATGAGGAGATAGCTATTGGCTATGATGCGGTTCATCAGGATTGTCACCTTTTCCAACAGGTGGGTATCAGAAATCCGGATGCGCTGACCGCAGTCTGGGTTGGTGCACTCCCAACCCTCCCGAATACGATGCTTACTGCTCACCCTTCGCCGCATAGGGGCCCCGCACTCCTCACATCGGACCAGATCTCGAAATAGGTCGATCCCCTTCAGATTTTTCTCGAATGTATTCCGTTGGCGGGCGGTTTTTACGGCAGCTGCTTCTTCATACTGCTCTTCTTCAATGATAGGATCATATTCCCCATCGCCAATGTATTTGGCGTTTCCAATGATTCGTGCGATACGAGCTTTATCCCACACATCCGTTCTCTCACTATAGGGGATCTTCCTCTCAGTCAGCAGTTCGGCAATACTTTGGAGGGATGCGCCGTTGATGTAGGCGCTGAATATCTCGCGGATAACCGTAGCTTCATCCTGTGCGATGACTGTCCTTCCATTTCTCATGGTGTAACCATATGGGATATAGCGTATCTTCTTCATAGCGAGGTTCCTCTCTATCAGAGCATTTCTGTGAATCTCAGCCCGCCAATGAGGGTGACGGTCATTTCATCTCGGCGGCTGATACTGATGGCCTGAACGATCTCAGTAAACAGCTTCTCATCGAAGCGGTCCAGGGGTTCCTCGAACTCTTCCAGCAGTTTTTTCAGCCGCGTCAGTTCCTCTATCATATGGGTAATACCCGAGGAGAATTCACATTGACGCTCTCGCTTCAGCCGGCGCAGCTGGTCATTGATCTCCTGCACCTGGGCCTTGTGGATCTCGTCTTTGAGATATCCCTTTGCATGGAGCTGCTCAACCATCACCAACTTGGCGTTCAGATCTGCAATGCTCCGGCTGATCTCCCTTGCGGCCGTGTTTTTCTGTTTTCGCTTCAATTCAGCAGATTCCAGCCTGAGCAGTGTCTGCCCAAGAATGTCGTACTCAGAGAACCGAAGTTTATTTACCATAGCGATGAAAGCATCGTAGATTCGTTCCTCGCTGTAGTAATTAGAGCCACACTGTGTACGATCCTGAATGTGTTTGGAGCATCCCCACTTTGCAGTCCCGGAAACCTGCCTCCTGCGAAAATACGAGCCGCACTCAGAACATTGAATGCGGCTCGTAAGAGGGTAAATATTTTGCGTTGTGGTTTTCCCGAAAACATCATGACGCTTTTTGAGGAGAAGCTGGACCTTGTCAAAGGTATCGCGGTCAATGAGTGGAGCGTGCGTCATTGTGGCATAGAACATATCCTCTTGGCCTCGATTGCGGAACTGTTTGAAGGGGACTGTGGTGTCGCGGTAGGTTTTCTGATATTTGCAATCGCCGCAATACCGCTCATTTCCAAGGATGTATGCCACCTTGGTGGAGCGCCAGGTGGATTTCCCGGTTTTGGTTTTGATGCCGCGGCTGTTGAGATCCCGGGCGATCTCCGATGTAGACTGGCCGCTCAGGTAGTTTTCGAACATCATGCGGACGATGGCCGCCTCCGGTTCATAGACCACCAGCGCCTTATCCACCAGCCGGAAGCCGTAAGGAGCGTTGCTGTCCACATATTCCCCAGACTGCATCCGCTTCACGATGGAAAGCCGCTGGTTCTGGGAAATTGCCTTAGACTCCTCCTGTGCGATGGCAGAGAAGGTATTGAGCAGCATCTCATCTCCGAGGGCCAGGGTGTAGATTCCCTCTTTCTCAAACTGCACCCCCACGCCGAGCAATTTCAGCTTCCGGACATATTCCAGAGACTCCTTGGCGTTTCGGGCGAAACGGGAGACGGATTTGGTGACGATCAGGTCGATTTGGTGCTGTTCGCACATCTTGATCATTCGCTGGAATTCGGTGCGGTTCTGTGCGTTCATGCCAGAGAGCCCTTCGTCAGCGAATATCTCCACCAGCTCCCACTCTTTTTTTCTCTGAATGAGGCTGGTATATACCCGAATCTGGTTGGCGTAGGAGTTCTGCTGATCCGCTGAATTGGAAGATACCCGGCAATAGGCGGCAACTCGGATTTTGCGGATTTCCTGCCTGGTGATGGGCGAGATGAGTTTGACCTGCGGCATCAACAGCCCTCCTTTCTGGCTGAATTTTGGATTGTACTACATTTTGGTACCATCCACTTTTCCGGTTCAAGCAACATTATAGTCAACGGCAAGGCAAAGTCTATTGAAAGAACGCAGAGAAGTAAATTTCTACACAAGCGACAAGACCTGATGCCCAAAATACATCAATTTAGACGGTTCCTTCTGAACATTTAATCTGCGATGACGAGATCGGAGCCGGTGAGCTTCTGGTAGTAGCGCTTGGCTCGCTCATACTCGGCCTGAGTGATCACGCCACCTTCCCGCATCGACTTCAGCACGGCCACAATAAACAGGTAGTTTGCACTCTTGGTTTGCGACACAGCAATCATGATGTGATCCCTCCTAAATATGAATATGAATTGATACCACAAAAATAGGGGTCACCCGATTTGGTTGAGGAAGCCTTGGCTTTCCTGCTACATGATGGGTGACCCCCATTGCTTCTGATATCAAGACTATTAAATGTCTTTTTGTTGCCTGTATTCGACACTACTTCCCCAGGCCTGGGCGGTCAGCTAAACTGCGGCGGGCGCCGCACTCCGGGAATCTAACCCCTCCGAGGATCTCTCCGAGCTGCCCCCATTGCTTGAGACTGTGGCTGGACAGGGGTACCATTATAGGCAGATGAGGTCTTGGCGAAACAGGCTGCCATGCCTGCTTTTGGATCGGAGGACCCGCTGGGCACCTTATTGGCCGTCATTGATAGGAGAAAAAGAAAAGCATTTCCTTTTTGTCTCCTACAGGTGGTCATCGCGCACCGTCCGCATCGCTCGCTCATCGCTGATGTTATTTAGCTGCCGGATATTCAGTTGAAAAGGTTCAATGAAGGCGTCTTAAGGCCCCTTCACTTTACAACGGACATATTTGCAGCAAACCACAACCATCAGCCAAAAATATTTTTTGCTTTTTTCTGAATGAGGCGGATTGCATTCTGGACGCTCTGATAGCTAACACCCATCAGGTCTGCATAAGCCTTGTAGCTGATCCCATTCAAAATGCAGGCTTGATAGATGCCATATTGGGTAGGAGTCAAGCTTTCTCGCAAGCTACTCTCCAGCAGTTTCGTGGAAATCTCCTCCGTATAGTCGCAGGTGTCAGCTAACCAGCTGGAGTCTGCCACATCTTCGGGAAGCATATCCAGAGAGAGAACCGTTGGAGCGGTTTTCCCTTCTCTGGATGGATCCTGCTCCGGAGATATGGTGCGCCGGAGACGCTTCTCCTCTGAGCGCAGAACCTGCATGACAGAGCGTTCCACCTCCGTTATCTCGCCGGTAGCTTTGATCCGAACCATGCATTTTCCTTCCTCTGTGGTCCACAGGTCGTAATCGAATTCAACTGGGGTCTTCGGAATACTCATTGTCTTGTCCTTTCCGCTGGCACGAAGCCGCGGAAAGGCAAGACAACAAAAGAGCCGCATGACGGTGGTCATTCTGTCCGTGCCGATAAACAGAGTCTTTCGACTCTGTCCATGCGGCATCAGGATGACTACACCTATCAGGCGGCTCCACAGCTCAGCTATGTGATTCAGTTTTAATTTAGTTCTCCTTCGGGCGAAGGCGAAACACGATTTTTCTCATGCTCAAAACATCAAAGACGGTGACTTTTCCGCACTTTTTGCACTTTGTTTCGATATGACCTCTTGTGTCCTCATATACGACGATTGAGTTATGCTGGCAGTACGGGCATTTGATATATCGCGGCTTTTGCGCCGCAATCGCCTCCCGTGCCCGGATAATTTTGCCCAACATTTCTGCGGAAGGCTCTGTAATGCGAATGTTTTTGCTCATGCCCACACCTCCAGTGGATCAACAAACTCTGCATACGGGCGTTCTTCCAGATACCCAAGCTGCCGGAGCCGAATTACGGCGGCAGACTTGGACACGCCAAGAGCTTGACAGAAAAGTGAAAGTGCCAGCTTGTCCGCATATGAAAACCTCCCTTCATAGCTAATCAGGGTCCGACATTGAGCGAAAAGCCACATGGCCCGCTTTATCTCCGCCTGGGGCATGAGCAGAGCGGCTCCCAAGGCATTGGCCTGCCACTCGTTCCAGTCCTCTCTACTTTTCAAGTCTCGGAGGGAGTAGGACCGCCGCTCCGAATAGGATTCGCGGCATTTTTGCTGGGACTCCTCGGACTCCATTTGAAACAAGATTTGATGTGCGCACTCATGCGCCAGAGTGAACCGACGCTTGCCGCACAGTTTCTTGACCTTGCCGGCCTCAAGAAAGCTGGAGTCCAGAAGAATTTGATTTTGTTTGAGTTCTATGGTGCGAACTGCTCCCATTTCCTCGATGATGTACTCGGCATCGGCATAGCTGGTCAGACCGCAGATACTCCCATCTGCGGACAATCGGGCAAATCGAACACTTAGCCCGAGGTAGTCGCGAGCAAACTGGTCGATGGGTGTTGCGCGAACGTATTTATCCCCAAGGGCTGTGGTGCCGCAGTAGAAGAACTTGTTGAAGTCCTGAATTACAGCTGCACCGATATCCTCTATTTGGTGGTGAGAAAGAATCATTGACTTGCCCCCTTTGCTTCCACGAACCACTTGTTCCCTTCGCTGAACAGGAAGGTTTCCTTGCCGTGGATCATGACGGTATATCGGATGCCACCTCCACTTACCTTGGAGGAAGCAGCTCTGCATTTGTATTTCAGCTGGTCAATTTGATAGATACGGCCATTTGCCCAGCGGATGAACCGGGGGTGAACTACACCGTTTTGGTCTACATCAAGATTGACAGAGACATATTCTTTCCTGCATTGTACCTCCATTACAATACCCTCCGTTTTCTTTCCGGATGTACGAACATTTTTTCGTGTTTTAGATTGACAAAAACTCTGTTCGTGTGTTAACATCTAAATGCGAACAGAGTTTCGTGTTGCATTTCCATTATATCCAGAACAAATTTTCGTGTCAATCCCGAATTGCAAAAAAGTGTTCGTGCTAATGGCAGAGAAATAGAAAGAGGTGCCTTTATGGGGTTTAAAGAACGTCTGAAAGAAAAACGGCTTGAGGCTGGTTTAACACAGGCAGAACTTGCAGAAAAAGTTTCTGTAACAACGCGGACGATTCAGAATTATGAGATGGGTTCCAGGAAACCTGGCAACATGAAGGTGATTGGTGATTTAGCTACCGTCCTTGGTACAACTGCAGATTACCTTCTCACCAGTCCGGATATCTATTCGGTGGAAGCATATCAGAAGGGCGGTGCAAAAGCGGCGCGGGACATCGATGAGTTGGTCAGTGAGGTGACTGGCTTGTTTGCCGGCGGCCAACTTTCTGAAGATGCACTTGAGGGTGCGATGCGTGCCCTCAACGATGCCTATTGGATGGCCAAGGAGCGGAATAAGAAATTTACGCCAAAAAAATATCGCCAGCAGGAGGAGTAAGTCCATTCCGTGGGGCCTAAGATGTGAGATAATGATGAAAAGCATCCGCAGGATGGAGGTGGGCTTATGACCGGTAAAATGCTCTCCAAAGTCGGCGCATCCCTGGTGCGGCGCTTCGGAACACGCGATCCCTTCCAGATTGCGAAAGAGTTGGGAATCTCTGTTCTTCTTTGTGAGGATTTTGGCTCTCTAAAAGGAATGTACCGCGTCATCAAACGCAATCGATTTATTTTTCTGAACAAGGATCTGGGGGACAGAATGCTCCGCATCGTCTGTGCCCATGAGCTGGGGCATGACCAGCTTCATCGGAAGCTGGCACAGGCAAACAGCCTACATGAATTCATGCTGTATGACATGACCACACGGCCAGAGTATGAGGCGAACATTGTTGCAGCAGAAATTCTGATAGACAACGAGGAGCTGCTGGACTACATCTATACTTATCAATATTCTGCCGAGCAAATCGCCAAGGCAATGGACACAGACATCAACCTGGTCGCCTTAAAAATAGCACACCTAACAGAACTCGGATACGATTTGCGGCCGGTGAATCATAGAAGTGATTTTTTAAGGTAGTGGCGAAAGTGCTGCTAGGAAGGGGTTTCTCCATGAAGTACAAGTTGTACCGTTCTTTTGGAAATTTAGATAAAGACGTTCGTAGGCATGAGCTAGTTGCTGTGGAGTATGGTACGAATCTGGAAGCAGTGACGGATGCCCTTATTCATGCGGTATCCGATGATCTGGCGGGAACACCTGAATACGCGAGTTATAAAACCGCTGCTTTTGCACCAGCTCCAGTCAAGGAGTTTCGTCGTGTTCGGAGGTACGACTATGAAATGACAGGAATTGTATATCCACCTTATGCGGACAAAAATATCCTGATTGACTACGGTATTATTGAGGAAAGCGAACTCGAGAAATAATATTGCACCCAATTTCAAGTGCCGTTTTGCGTTAAAAAGCGAGAATCCAAGGAGGCGTCTTACCATGAAACAAAGGTTCTATATCGCAATTGACCTAAAGAGCTTTTATGCCTCCGTCAAATGCCGGGAGAGAGGTCTCGATCCTCTGGACACCAACTTGGTCGTTGCCGACGAGAGCCGTACCGATAAGACCATCTGCCTTGCCGTTACTCCATCCTTAAAGGCCTATGGAATCTCTGGTCGTGCTCGGCTATTTGAGGTAGTCTAGCGGGTTAAGGAGGCCAACCGTGGCCGGCTTTACGATGCGCCAGGGCACCGATTTTCTGGCAAGTCTTGCTTTTTCTCTGAATTAAATGTCACACCGAGGCTGGAGATTGACTATCTAATTGCACCACCGCGTATGGCCTACTATATGGAATACAGCATACGCATCTACAGCATCTATCTGAAGTACATTGCTCCAGAGGATAGTCTCTAGACCGAAGATAAGCGTTACTTTCTTTATTTCTGATGAGAAAAAGACTAGTGGTTCTTATACCACCCTTACCGGCAACCTAAAACGGGTTGACCTCTATGAGCGTCTCCTGGTACTGACAGATGGGAAAAAGATCCCGCTGGATGAAATTGCCGATATAAAAGGAGCCTGCTTTAACCGTGGTGCCATAAGAAAACATGAAAAAACCCAGTAAAATCAATGTTTTTTAGGGCAGCGGAAAACGGGGCGTGTCAAAACAACTGAATTATCAGACAGAAACAGGGTGTTGTCAAGCATGACAGCGCCCTTTTCTGTTCCCCGGCCAAGCCGCAGATTTTGAAAAAGTCTGCGGCTTTTCTTTTTGCCCAAACGCAGAAAGGAGGCGACGGCCTATGTACTTCACTTCCGGCAGCGACCGGGCCTTTGAACAGCTCATGCAGGGGAAGCCCGGTTTCGACCACTACGACAGCGGCGAGGCGGTCACGCCGGAGGACTGCGGCACCTGCCGCTTTTATCGCCCGCACTGGAAATATCAATTCTGCGTCTATGCGGAATGTCCCTACCAGCCGGGCAAGCTGACCGCCTACGACGCGGTGACATTTCGAGTGAAAGACCTGCTAACAAAAGTCAAGTAAAACTTTCAAAGGAAACGAGCAAAGGAAAAGGGTGCACCAAATTAAACCGCTGTGCATTTCAAAAAATGGCGGTCAGCCAGACAGTATAGAGCTGGGAAATCAGCCATGCTCNAAGACCTGCTAACAAAAGTCAAGTAAAACTTTCAAAGGAAACGAGCAAAGGAAAAGGGTGCACCAAATTAAACCGCTGTGCATTTCAAAAAATGGCGGTCAGCCAGACAGTATAGAGCTGGGAAATCAGCCATGCTCCAGAGAATCCAGGTAGGCTTTCACAGAAGCGTAGTAGATGCGCAGGAACTTGTTGGCGGAGGCCATCATGTAGACACGGTAGGGCTTACCTTCAGAGCGTTTCTTGTTCATGAACTGGTAGACCGGCTCATCCATTGGAGCGCATTGCAGGAGGACCCCCATCACCAGAAAGAGCGTCCTTCGCAGTGAGGCAGATCCTCTCTTGGAAATGTTACGGCTACGGACATCCACTTGTCCAGATTGGTAAGGTGGGGCGTCAATGCCTGCAAAGGCCACCAGCGCTTTCTTGGAATGAAAACGGCGTACATCGCCAATTTCAGCTATGAGTTGGGGGCCGAGGGTTGGGCCAACACCAAACATCTCCATCACCACAGGATACTCCGGTAGAGAAACGGCCAGGGACTGCATCTCCTGCTTGAGAGCAGCTAACGCGGCGGAAGTTGCCCGGAGTT
This sequence comes from Intestinimonas massiliensis (ex Afouda et al. 2020), assembly GCF_900626285.1. Lineage (GTDB taxonomy): Bacteria > Bacillota > Clostridia > Oscillospirales > Oscillospiraceae > Flavonifractor > Flavonifractor massiliensis_A. Next base: position 2,984,349 of record NZ_LR131147.1, on the reverse strand, counting down.
GGGAAACAGCCTGTTCTACCAAAAGTTTTGCCGTATCCGTTTTCGGCATGACACCGAAGTGTCCACATGCAGAGGCGTATATGTCCAGTGCCTTATCCTCGCTAAAATTGTAGCCGTGCTTTCTGCACCACTTCTGGTATTGGGTGGTAAAGGCCTTTTTAGACAAACCACAGACACACTCACAATGCCAAAAAGCGGCTACAAAATCCACCCACTTCTCGCTGCCATCGGCGCGGGGTGGACTGGTAAACAGGCGGTTTGCATCAGGGAAAGCGGTGTCCAGCAGGGAGATTAGGTTGTTCTTCAGCATGGTCCGTACTTTGGAATACTGCTGGTACTGCCGGTAGCAGGTCTTCAGCATGAGCCGGGTGTCCTCCTCCGGGACATATTTCGGTAGTGTGAGCCAGTGGTCAAGGCCGTAGTTGGCCAGTTTCACGGCGTCCTTCTTGTCAGTCTTGCCTCGTCTTAAACTGTTGTTCCCATAGTCATGCACCAGCATTGCATTGACTACGGAGACATAAAGTCCCGCGTCGTGGAGCAGCCAGGCCACCGGCGCGTGGTAATTACCCGTGGATTCCATCACCACACGGGTCTCACCGTCCAAACTTTTGAGCAGCCCTGCCAGTTCGTTCAGTTCATTGGCGGTGTGTCGCACTTCAAAGGGTGAAACCACCACCTCACCGAAGGGGCGCATGACGGCGATCATGCTTTTCCCTTTGGAAACATCGATGCCAACGCTGTTCATCCACATTCCTCCAATACTAAAGAATCTGCAACCGGAATCCATCTTTTCTCGTTGCCGATTCAATCTATTGGGTGACGCGAACTCCCCGGCATCCGGTGGCTCAACCTGCTGAAATCGAACGCTACAACAAGAGGATGGCTGACAGTCTTTCGTACGGACTTACAAGCCCAAGGAGTGAGTGGTCAGCCAGTTGCTCCTCTTATTGTAGCTTAGGCACGAGATGGAGGGAAAGCCGGACTGGCTGCCCGGCTTTCCTGTCCAAATTTATTGTAATAGGAGTTGAGAATATGGCAGTATTTCGTGTAGAGCGTAACAAGGGCTACACGGTGATGTCCAATCACCACCTGCGGAACAAGGACTTATCCCTGAAAGCCAAGGGCCTGTTATCGCAAATGCTCTCCCTACCGGAAGATTGGGACTATACGCTCAAAGGTTTGTCCCTTATCAACCGGGAGCAGATCGACGCGATCCGGGCCGCAATCCGGGAGCTGGAACAGGCCGGGTACATCGTCCGATCCCGTGAGCGCGACAGCCAAGGGCGCTTGCGCGGCGCGGACTATGTGATCTATGAACAGCCCCAGCCTGTGCCGGATTCACCTACGTTGGAAAATCCAATGTTGGATAATCCAACGCAGGAAAAGCCTACGTTGGGAAAACCAACGCAATTAAATAAAGATATATCAAGTAAAGAAAAATCAATTACTGATGTATCAATTACCGATCCCATTCCTATCCTTTCCCGACCCTCTCCTTTGGAGGACGAGGCGGCACAGCCGCCGGAACGGAAAGGAACGGAAGCGAAATCACAGAGCGCCATAGAGATTTATCGTCAAATCATCATGGACAACATTGAGTACGAACACCTTTGCCAGCACGTCAAGGGCATTGACCGGGAAACGCTGGACGAGATTGTGGACTTGCTGGTGGAAACCGTATGCAGCGCCCGCAAGACCATCCGCATTGCCGGGGATGATTACCCGGCAGAGCTGGTGAAATCCAAGTTTATGAAGCTGGACAGCTCTCACATCGAGTTTGTCTTTGACTGTTTGAGCAAGAACACTTCGGAAATCCGCAACATCAAGAAATACCTGCTGGCTATGCTGTTCAATGCGCCCAGCACGATCAACGGGTACTATGCCGCGCTGGTGGCCCATGACATGAACACCGGCAAAATCTGAAAGGAGGACGGCCCTATGAAACAGGGTGCATTGATTTTCGACGAGCGCAGCGACCGTTACGACATTCGCTTTGATCTGGCGGACTACTACGGCGGCCTGCACTGTGGAGAAACCTTTGACGTGATGGTGGGCGGCAGGTGGAAGCCCACCCGCATTGAGTACGGGGACAACTGGTATCTGGTTGGCATCCGTGCCGACGATCTTTCCGGCCTGCGGGTGAGGATTTAATCGGGGACAACCGGCGCAAGCGGCTGTCCCTTTTCTGTTTCCTGCGGCGGCTGACGGTGCCACCTTAACCGTGCCGCCGCACTTCTGCGAAAGACCTGCTAACAAAAGTCAAGTAAAACTTTCAAAGGAAACGAGCAAAGGAAAAGGGTGCACCAAATTAAACCGCTGTGCATTTCAAAAAATGGCGGTCAGCCAGACAGTATAGAGCTGGGAAATCAGCCATGCTCCNAGACCTGCTAACAAAAGTCAAGTAAAACTTTCAAAGGAAACGAGCAAAGGAAAAGGGTGCACCAAATTAAACCGCTGTGCATTTCAAAAAATGGCGGTCAGCCAGACAGTATAGAGCTGGGAAATCAGCCATGCTCCAGAGAATCCAGGTAGGCTTTCACAGAAGCGTAGTAGATGCGCAGGAACTTGTTGGCGGAGGCCATCATGTAGACACGGTAGGGCTTACCTTCAGAGCGTTTCTTGTTCATGAACTGGTAGACCGGCTCATCCATTGGAGCGCATTGCAGGAGGACCCCCATCACCAGAAAGAGCGTCCTTCGCAGTGAGGCAGATCCTCTCTTGGAAATGTTACGGCTACGGACATCCACTTGTCCAGATTGGTAAGGTGGGGCGTCAATGCCTGCAAAGGCCACCAGCGCTTTCTTGGAATGAAAACGGCGTACATCGCCAATTTCAGCTATGAGTTGGGGGCCGAGGGTTGGGCCAACACCAAACATCTCCATCACCACAGGATACTCCGGTAGAGAAACGGCCAGGGACTGCATCTCCTGCTTGAGAGCAGCTAACGCGGCGGAAGTTGCCCGGAATTGGGAAACAGCCTGTTCTACCAAAAGTTTTGCCGTATCCGTTTTCGGCATGACACCGAAGTGTCCACATGCAGAGGCGTATATGTCCAGTGCCTTATCCTCGCTAAAATTGTAGCCGTGCTTTCTGCACCACTTCTGGTATTGGGTGGTAAAGGCCTTTTTAGACAAACCACAGACACACTCACAATGCCAAAAAGCGGCTACAAAATCCACCCACTTCTCGCTGCCATCGGCGCGGGGTGGACTGGTAAACAGGCGGTTTGCATCAGGGAAAGCGGTGTCCAGCAGGGAGATTAGGTTGTTCTTCAGCATGGTCCGTACTTTGGAATACTGCTGGTACTGCCGGTAGCAGGTCTTCAGCATGAGCCGGGTGTCCTCCTCCGGGACATATTTCGGTAGTGTGAGCCAGTGGTCAAGGCCGTAGTTGGCCAGTTTCACGGCGTCCTTCTTGTCAGTCTTGCCTCGTCTTAAACTGTTGTTCCCATAGTCATGCACCAGCATTGCATTGACTACGGAGACATAAAGTCCCGCGTCGTGGAGCAGCCAGGCCACCGGCGCGTGGTAATTACCCGTGGATTCCATCACCACACGGGTCTCACCGTCCAAACTTTTGAGCAGCCCTGCCAGTTCGTTCAGTTCATTGGCGGTGTGTCGCACTTCAAAGGGTGAAACCACCACCTCACCGAAGGGGCGCATGACGGCGATCATGCTTTTCCCTTTGGAAACATCGATGCCAACGCTGTTCATCCACATTCCTCCAATACTAAAGAATCTGCAACCGGAATCCATCTTTTCTCGTTGCCGATTCAATCTATTGGGTGACGCGAACTCCCCGGCATCCGGTGGCTCAACCTGCTGAAATCGAACGCTACAACAAGAGGATGGCTGACAGTCTTTCGTACGGACTTACAAGCCCAAGGAGTGAGTGGTCAGCCAGTTGCTCCTCTTATTGTAGCTTAGGCACGAGATGGAGGGAAAGCCGGACTGGCTGCCCGGCTTTCCTGTCCAAATTTATTGTAATAGGAGTGAGCCCACATGTTAAACGAAAACATAAAAGCGCTTAGAAAATCAAAGGGGCTTTCCCAACAAGAGCTTGCCATAAAGCTGAATGTGGTGCGGCAAACCATCTCAAAATGGGAGCAGGGATTGTCAGTCCCGGATTCCGATCTGCTGATCTCCCTGTCGGAAGCGCTTGAGACGCCCGTTAGCACGTTGCTGGGAGAGACTGTAATGGAATCGGAGGCAGATACCGTAAAAGTGCTCTCCGAAAAGCTGGAAATCATCAATTTGCAGTTCGCACGAAGGAAGGCACTGAGAAGAAAAATCCTTCATTGGTCGCTGATTTCATTATGCGTGGTTATCGTGGCAGTTTCCGCGGCCTTAGTGGTCGTCAACAGTCCTTACCTGGGTTGGGATTTCAGTGACCCGGAAATTGCCGTCGCAGGCACGGTCTCCCACGCGTTTGAATGGCTGTTTGTCAGGTTGGCACCCATTGTCCTGATTGCGGCAATCGTCGGAGTTTGTCTGACAAGGAAAAAAGTATAAAAGTTTGAACTCAGCACGAATCACAAACCGTGTCGTTTTCTTTTGGCCTTACATCCTCTATGATCATATCAGCAGCTGCAGAGAATCAATGATTATAAGAGGAGAATAGTACCATGAACACAGATAAAATTTTTGCGGAAGCCGTTGCCAACGAATATGCCCCCAAGGATACCTCCAAGGTGGTCGCCCTGCGAAAGCTGGACTGGAAAGCGAAGCGCCCGGCCACAGTTTTCGCCTATGGTTTCGGCATTGGGGCGGCTCTGATCCTCGGCCTGGGGATGTGCCTCTCCATGCAGGTGATCGGAGAAGGCGGCATGCTGATGACGGGTGCCGGGATCCTTCTGGGCATCCTGGGCATTGTCGGAGTGGGCCTGAACTACCCCATCTACAAAAAGCTTCTCCGGACCGGCAAGGAAAAGTACGCCTTTGAGATCATGCAGCTGGCCCGGGAGATCAGCGAATCGGCAGAATAAACACGAGGAGGGCGGCAGATGAACAAGTCCGAAAGCAAATACTTCAATACCGCCCTGCGGATGAACGAGGCGCTTATCGCGCTGCTGGAGGAGAAGGATCTGGAATATATTACGGTGAAGGAGATCTGTCACCGGGCCGGCGTAAACCGGTCCACCTTCTACCTGCACTACGAGACCATCGCCGACCTGGTGAATGAGACCCTGGAGATGATCAACCAGCGCTTTCTCTCCTATTTCCCCCAGCAGGAAGAAGAGATTCTGGGCAATATGGGCAGCCGGGAGCGGGAAAAGCTGGTTCTGGTCACCCGGGAGTATCTTCTCCCCTATCTCCGCTTTATCAAGGACAACAAAAAGATCTACCGTGCGGCATTCCGGAACCCAGGCAGCATGCAGGCCTATGCCCGGTACGGGGACCTGAAGCAGCGCATCATCGGCCCCGTCCTGGAGCGGTTCGAGATCCCAGCCTCCCACCGTCCCTATTATATCGCCTACTATGTGGAGGGCATTGCCGCCATCGTTAAGGAGTGGCTGCGGCAGGACTGCGCGGATGAGGTAGAGATGATTGCCGACATCATCCAGTCCTGCGTGCTGCCCAAGGACGGCAGCCTTCCCGCCGCGGTACCCTCCCGCCGGAGCCGATAGCCCAGCCCCGCCCCGTCAGCAGAAACTGCGGACGGGAGGGATCCGCCTCCTCCTTCTCCCGCAGGCGGCGGATGTGGACCATGAGGGTATTCTCGCAGCCAACCAGGATGCCCGTCCTGCAAAGCACCGTGTGACTGGCCTTTCCGGTGCTGCCCATTTTCCCCGCCATTCTGGGTACCGGGAACCGCCTGGGGAACATCCAGGTACGGGATCCCGCCATGGTATCCCTGTTGGCACAGGCTCGGCCTCCGCGATGCAGCTCTTTTTCTGTCTGGTGATCCGTGCCTTTTTGCCCCGCCGGTGGTCTTCGGCCTGGTAGGCGGCATTCTGGGGCTGCTGTTCACCGCCCAGGGGCGGGGATATGCGTTCCCGTAAGCAGTTACCGAGGCGTAATAAATACGCAGGAACTTGTTAGCAGACGCCATCATGTAGACCCGGTAAGGCTTTCCCTCGGAACGTTTTTTGTCCATGAATTGGTATACAGGTTCGCCCATAGGGGCGCTTTGCAGATAAACGCCCATCACAAGGAATAATGTCCGGCGTAAAGCAGCGGAACCACGCTTGGAGATGCTGCGGCTACGGACATCCATTTGTCCGGATTGGTAAGGTGGGGCGTCAATGCCCGCAAAGGCGACCAAAGCCTTCTTGGAGTGGAATCGGCGCACATCGCCGATTTCAGCCATGAGTTGAGGTCCGAGGGTTGGACCAACACCAAACATCTCCATCACCACAGGATACTCCGGCAGAGAAGCCGCCAGGGACTGCATCTCCTGCTTGAGAGCAGCTAATGCGGCAGAAGTTGCCCGGAGTTGGAAAATGGCCTGTTCTACCAAAAGTTTTGCTGTATCCGTTTTCGGCATAACTCCGAAATGTCCACAGGCGGAGGCATAAATGTCCAGCGCCTTATCTTCGCTGAAATGGTAGCCGTGCTTTCTGCACCACTTCTGGTACTTGGCGGCAAAGGCCTTCTCAGACAGGCCACAGACGCACTCGCAATGCCAAAAAGCAGCCACAAAGTCTACCCATTTCTCACTGCCATCGGTGCGGGGCGGACTGGTAAACAGGCGGTTTGCATCTGGAAAAGTAGTGTCCAGCAGGGAGATTAAGTTATTCTTCAGCATGGTCTGTACTTTGGAATACTGCTGGTACTGCCGGTAGCAGGTCTTCAGCATGAGCCGGGTGTCCTCTTCCGGGACATATCTCGGCAGTGTGAGCCAGTGGTCAAGGCCGTAGTTGGCCAGCTTCACGGCATCCTTCTTGTCGGTCTTGCCACGTCTTAAACTGTTGTTCCCGTAGTCATGCACCAGCATTGCATTGACTACGGAGACATAAAGCCCCGCGTCGTGGAGCAGCCAGGCCACCGGCGCGTGGTAATTACCCGTGGATTCCATCACCACACGGGTCTCACCGTCCAGGCTTTTGAGCAACCCTGCCAGCTTGCTCAGTTCACTGGCGGTGTGGCGCACTTCAAAGGGTGAAACCACCACTTCTCCGAAGGGCCGCATGACGGCGATCATGCTTTTCCCTTTGGAAACATCAATGCCAACACAGTTCATTCGCGTTCCTCCAATACCAAGGATCTGCAACCGGAATCCATCTTTTCTCGCTGCCGATTCAATCTATTATGTGACGCGAACTCTCCGACATTCGGTGGCTCAACCTGCTTAAATCGAACGCTACAACAAGAGGATGGCTAACAGTCTTTCGCACGGACATATAAGCCCAAGGAGTGATTGGTCAGCCAGTTGCTCCTCTTATTGTAGCTTAGGCACGAGATGGAGGGAAAGCCGAACTGGCTGCCCGGTTTTCCTGTCCAAATTTATTGTAATAGGAGGGATAGCGATTGCAGGAGGAAGTAACCCAAAAGACAATAGCCTTTTCCATCAAATCGGCCAAGCTGACAATCCAAGTGCTGCAAGCGGCGGCCCGCAAGTTTCTGGAAACCCAAAACAAGGGCAAGACCAAGCTGCACCACGGCCAGCAGAGCCTAAAGCAGCTTAAAAAGCACGGGGCGGCCCTGTCCAATATCGAGATCACCGACGCCAACATTGGACTGTTTAAGCCCTGCGCCAAGAAATACGGCGTGGACTTCACGTTGCGGAAAGACGCCACTACCCAGCCCCCGCACTACATCGTGATTTTCAAGGCCAAGGACGCCGACAACATGGAACAGGCGTTCAAGGAGTTTACGGCCAAGAAGTTGCAGCGGGAGGAACGGCCCTCGATCCGCAAGGACATTGCCGCAAGCAAGGAAAAGGCGGCGGCCCGCAACGCTGACCGGGCCAAGGAAAAATTCAAAGAAAGGGGGCTGTCACGATGAAGCCGGAAATGAAAAAACTGATAATCGCCAATCTGTCTTATCTGCTGTTTGTCTATCTGTTCGGCAAGCTGGGGCAGGCGTACCGGCTGGCGGAGGGCATCGACCTTTCCCAAAAGCTCCTGCACTTTGCGGATGGCTGCGCGGCGGCCTTTGAAAGTGCCGCCCCCAGCTTCCACCTCTTTGACCTGCTGATCGGCGTCGCCGGTGCTGCGGCGCTGCGGCTCATGGTGTACTGCAAAGGCAAGAACGCCAAGAAATACCGCAAAGGCGTGGAGTACGGCAGCGCCCGATGGAGTGCATAATCTTAAGTGTAAAGAACTCTACATGGACGCACAGGAGGATATGCACATGAATGATTACAACAAAATCACAGCCCTTTACTCCCGCCTTTCCGTAGGCGACGAGGACAGGGACGGCGGCGAAAGCAACTCCATACAGAACCAGAAGAAGTTTTTGGAAAGCTACGCCAGACAGCTAAAATTGACGAATATCCGGCACTACATTGACGACGATGAAAGCGGCAGATTTTTCGACCGCTCCGCCTACTCCCGCATGATAGAGGACGTAGAAAACGGTAAAATCGGCGTGTGTATTATGAAAGACATGACCCGCTGGGGGCGCGACTATCTCCAAGTCGGCAACGCTATGGAGATATTCAGACGGAACAATGTGCGCTTTATCGCGGTCAACAACGGGATAGACAGCGAGAAGCCCGACACATTGGAGTTTGCGCCCTTTATCAACATCATGTCGGAGTGGTACGCAAAGGACATCAGCAAGAAAGTAAAGACCGGCATTAAGACGAAGGGCATGAGTGGAAAGCCGATTGCCACCGAAGCTCTCTATGGCTATGTCAAATCCCCGGACAACAAGGATTTTTGGATAATCGACGAGGAAGCCGCCGGAGTTGTCCGTTTGATTTTTCGCCTGTTTCTGGACGGGAAAAACCGCAACCAAATCGCCGTATATCTGACGCAGGCGCAAATCCCAACGCCCACATTCTACATGAAAGAGCGCGGGCGGGGAACGTGCAAAAACAGGGCGCTCAATGAGGATAACCGTTACAAGTGGAACAAAGCCACTTTGACCCATATCCTTACACGGCAGGAGTATTGCGGCGATGTAGTCAACTTCAAGACTACAAAGCATTTCCGGGACAAGCGGAACCACTATGTAGACCGGAGCCAATGGCAGATAACCGAAAATGTGCATGAGCCGATTATTGACCGCGCCGACTTTGAAACCGCACAGCGGATTTTGGAAAACGCGCCCGTCAGACGCCCCAACGGGGACGGGGAAATCCACCCTTTGTCGGGCTTGCTTTTCTGTAAGGATTGCGGCGCAAAAATGCACATCCGCATAGATTACAGAAACGGCGGCAAGCGGCACGTTGCCTATTGCAGCGAGTACCACAAGGGAAAAGCCAAAAACCCCAAATGCCATTCCCCGCACATCATTGACGCGGACTTGCTCATGCAGACCGTCGCGGAAGTGCTGAAGAAAATCGAGGACTATTCTATCAGCAACCGGGCGGAGTTTGAAGCCTTAGTGAAAAAGAACCTTGCCATGCAGCAGACCGACCAGACCAAAAAGCAGCAGAAGCGTATCCCACAAATCACGACGCGCCTTGAACAGATCGACAAGGTGCTGAACAAGCTCTATGAGGACAACGCCCTCGGCACTATCCCGCAAGACCGCTACGAGCAAATGTCGCAGAAGTATTCAGAAGAATACTACGCATTGAAAACGGAGCTTTCCATACTCCAAGAGCAGCTATCCGCTTATGAGAACGCGGGAGGACGGGCGCAGAAGTTTTTGAAGCTGACGGAACGCCATGCCGCCTTTACTGACCTCACCCCCGCCATTCTCAACGAGTTTATCAGCAGGATTGAAGTGCATGAGCGCGACCAGAAAAGGGCGAGATACGCAATCCAGCACATCAGCATATATTTCAACTATATCGGCAGATTTGAGAACGAAGTAACGCAGCTTGCAGAGCCGACAGAGCAGGAAATCCGGCAAATGCGGGAAGAAATCGAAGAAGCCAAAAAGGAAAAGAGCCGCGCCTACCACCGGAAGTATTCAAGGGAGTACCGGGCGCGAAACCTTGAAAAGCAGCGGGAGTATGAGCGTATCAAGGCGCGGGAATACCGGGCAAGGAGAAAGGCGCAGACCGCCGCCGCACAGCCCGCACAGTAAAACAGAATAACCGACAACCAAGAGGGATTTTCCGGCTACGGGAAGTCCCTCTTTTGTGCCCGGAGAAAGGAGCTGCCTATGGCAGAACAGACCCCCGACAGTATCATCACGACGCAGAGAAACGGGCAGACTATTGTTGCGGAGTTATTTTTCAATCACAGCAGCACAGAAACATTCCGCGACAAGCTGCTCAAGACGATACTTGCCGACAGTTCGTGTTTATCTGCGTCTGACGGTCAAGAGCCGGAAAAATCGGAAATCTTGCGATAACAGCCGCCCCGACGATACATTCCACGTCCGGGCGGTTTTTATCGTCAAAAACGCCGTTTTCTCCAAGTCAAGAGCCGGAGAAAACACCCGAAAAATGCCCCTATTGCGTAACAGGGGCACAGAAAGGAGTTTGCATGAGAACAGGGCTTACCAAGCAGGAAAAGACCACCGATATTTGGTTTGACGAGAAAGACCCGCTTATCCATATCCGCACCCACAACACCGCCTTGAAGAAACGGCTGCTTGATTACAGCCGCCGCTACCCGGCGATCTGCCAGCAGACCGACGCAGACCCGGAAACGGGCTGCATGGAGTTTGACATTGAGAAAGGACGCTTCTCTTTCCGTCTGACCGCCCCATACAGCGAGGAACGCCGGAGAGCCGCCAGCGAAGCGGCGAAAGCTGCCGCGAGCAATCTCACGCGAAGTATGGTATAATTTTTTTGAAAAAGTTTTGGATTTGATGTAGTATTCGCCGCTAAAACCGTAGTATATAGGTGAAGCCGGAAAGGAGGCGGTGAGATGATAGACGATGAAAAAATCATAGAAATGTTCTTTGAACGGTCAGAGCAGGGCATACGGGAGCTGGACACTAAATACGGAAAAATCTGCCACAACCTCTCATACAACATTGTGAACAGCAGACAGGACGCGGAGGAATGTGTCAACGACGCTTACTTAGGCGCGTGGAACGCCATTCCCCCGACAAGGCCGAATCCGCTGTTGTCCTATATCGTGAAAATCGTTCGGAACATTTCACTCAAAATCTATTGGAGAAAGGAAGCAGCCAAACGAAGCGGTCACTACAAAATTGCCTTAGAGGAAATCGAGGGCTATATTGCAGACCAAAAAACCGTGGAAGATGAAATCGAGGCCAGAGAGTTAGCCCGTATCATCGAGGAATTTTTGGACACGCTGACCGTCGAAAACCGCGTCATTTTCATGCGCCGCTATTGGTTTGCCGACAGTTATAAAGACATAGCCGAGTTCGTAGGGCTTTCGGAGAAAAATATTTCCGTTCGGCTGACCCGTATGCGCGAGAAGATGAAGCAATACTTGATAGAAAGAGAGGTGTTCGTATGAATGTGAAGAAATTTTCCGACGCGATGAGCGAACTTGACACCAAATACATTGACGAAGCTCTCAACTATAAAAAGAGCGCAAAAAGACCCGGTTGGATTAAATGGGGGCTTACCGCTGCCTGTCTTATTTTAATAATAATCACCATAACAACCGCTGTGGCGGTGGCAATGGGGTATGATTTGGTTGGTTGGATACGAGCGGTACTAACCCAGCATGGCTATACCGCCGAACCGGCAGTGATTCAAGAGCAGATTGACGAGGGGCAGTGGGTCTATTTGAACGATGACAATATTGCGGTTATTTTACCGGAGTCGCCAACAAAAATTTTACTTAGCAGCGACAATGGAGAAACATGGAAAGAATCGGTGGTCGAGGGCAGTGACAAAATGGTGGCGTATGGAGAGCTGAGAGAAGGCGTGGTTCCGAATGGAGGATTTATTGGGTTTTGGGATGAGGGCGGCTATCTTGTGCTGACACTCCCAGCATCAATGGGGAATCAACCTATCCACATCTATCTAACGGTCGATGGCGGAGATACCTGGTCAGAAATCGGGAACCCTTACGATGCGGGGGAACACTACGACGTGGTAACCGGCGCGGGATTTTCCACCGCAGAAATCGGATTCATTAGCTATCGCTATTTTGAGGATGCTGGACCGGACATCTGGTGGACGTCCGACGGCGGAGACACATGGGAAGAACTGATGGTAACACTTCCAGAGGAATACTCAAGCGAAGAATATGTTTTTACCCCGCTATCGCCTACTTTTAATGGTTCAAGCGGTATCTACCCAATCGAGGCACTATCACTATCTGATGAGTCTACTGAGATGATTTACTTGTATAGTGATGACTATGGGATTACATGGTATTTCCATTAAATCTTAGTGTCGCTAATTTCTACACAGCCAGAAACACTCTAATGACGGAAGGGCAGCCGAGCAATCGACTGCCCTTATCCCATGCCGATGGACAGAAAGAAGTGACCAGCCATGACAAAACCGCGAGAGAAAACCCGCGAGGACTTGACCGCCGAAATTGAGGACGGGAAGAAGAAAATCCGGCAGCTTGAAAACCGGGAAAAGGTGTTGCGGCAAAAGTTGTCCCAAGAGGAACGCCGGACGCGCAGCCACCGGCTGATCGTCCGGGGCGCGGTCTTTGAGAGCATTGTGCCGGAAGCAAAGACCATGACCGACGAGGAAGCCGCCGCCTTTCTCCGGCTTGCCCTGACGAGTGAGGAAGCGCGGTCCTATCTGAAAAAACGCACCGAGGGCGGGAAAAGCGAATAATCCCTTTGGAACAAAGGGCGCACTTATACACCCTTGCGGGCGTGTGCGCTCTGCCGAGGGCTTATCTCCGCACAGGGAACTTTCCCCGCGCTCCGATATGGCGGCTTTGCCGCAACAAGGGGCTGCACCCCTTGCGCCGCTTACGCGGCTATCCCTGCACACCCACAAAAACAGTACACCCGCCGTTGGCGTCTGTACCATTTTTGCGGGTTTTGTTATCCTATCCGGGAGGTGATACCCATAGCCATTTACCATTGTAACATCAGCATTGTCAGCCGGGGCAAGGGCAAATCAGCCGTTGCCGCAGCCGCCTACCGAAGCGGCGAAAAGCTGACAAATGAGTGGGACGGAATGACCCACGACTACACCCGCAAAGGCGGTGTTGTCCATACAGAAATCATGCTGCCGCCCCACGCCCCGCCCTTTTTCTCTGACCGTTCAACCTTGTGGAACAGCGTGGAGCTTTACGAGAAAGCCGGGAACGCCCAGCTTGCCAGAGAGATTGACGCGGCACTCCCCATAGAGTTATCCAGAGAGGAACAGATCCGGCTTGTCCGGGAATACTGTTCCTCTCAATTTGTTTCCAGAGGAATGTGCGTCGATTATGCCATTCACGACACCGGCAAGGGAAATCCCCATTGTCATATCATGCTTACCATGCGCCCCCTTGACGAGCGTGGCACATGGGCGGCGAAGTCCAAAAAGGAATATGACCTTGATGAAAACGGCGAGCGTATTCGCTTGCCAAGCGGCAGATACAAGACCCACAAAGTTGACCTGACCGGCTGGAACGACAAGGGCAACGCCCTCTTGTGGCGCAAGGCATGGGCTGACATCACCAACAGCTTTTTGGAGAGAAACGGAAGCCCGCAGCGTATCGACCACCGCAGCAACGCCGAGCGCGGCATTGACGAGATACCCACCGTTCACATGGGCGTGGCGGCTTGCCAGATGGAGAAGAAAGGTATTGCCACCGAGAAAGGTGAACTGAACCGAAATATCCAAAAGGCAAACCGCCTTATCCGGGAAATCCGGGCGCAGGTTGGGAAGCTCAGAGAATGGATTGCCGACCTGTTCAAAGCGCGGGAAACCGCCCCGGAGCAGCCGCAACAATCCCCCGGCCTTGCAAATCTGCTGATGAAGTATTTGAGCGTTCAGAGAGAAAAGAGCCGGAAGTATTCGCAGAGTTGGCAAAGGCAGCACGCAGCCGACGAACTGAAAACCGTAGCGGCGGCGGTCAACCATCTTTCCGAGCATGGTATCTCTACCCTTGACGAGCTGGACGCAGCCCTTTCCTCTGTCAGCGAACAGGCCGACGCTATCCGGGCGGGAATGAAAACCGCCGAGCAGCGCATGAAAGAACTGCAAAAGCTCATTGAGTACGGCAGGAATTATCAGACCTACAAGCCCGTACAGGACGAGTACCGGCAAATCCGCTGGAAAGGAAAACAGGAGAAGTTTGCGGAAGCCCGCCGCGCCGAGCTTACCCTTTGGAACGCGGCAAACCGCTATCTCCATGCTCATTTGCCGGAGGGCGTGAAAACCCTGCCGATCTCCGCATGGGAGAAAGAATATGCCGCCCTTAAAGCACACAGGGAAACAGAATATACCAAGCTGAAAGGCACCCGCAGCGACCTTTCCGAACTTCAAAATATCCGCAGGTGTGTGGATATTGCGCTCCGCGCCGACCAGCCGGAACAGACGCAGACCCGCACCAAGCGGCACGACATAGACCGATGAAAGACCTGCTAACAAAAGTCAAGTAAAACTTTCAAAGGAAACGAGCAAAGGAAAAGGGTGCACCAAATTAAACCGCTGTGCATTTCAAAAAATGGCGGTCAGCCAGACAGTATAGAGCTGGGAAATCATCCATGCTCCNAGACCTGCTAACAAAAGTCAAGTAAAACTTTCAAAGGAAACGAGCAAAGGAAAAGGGTGCACCAAATTAAACCGCTGTGCATTTCAAAAAATGGCGGTCAGCCAGACAGTATAGAGCTGGGAAATCAGCCATGCTCCAGAGAATCCAGGTAGGCTTTCACAGAAGCGTAGTAGATGCGCAGGAACTTGTTGGCGGAGGCCATCATGTAGACACGGTAGGGCTTACCTTCAGAGCGTTTCTTGTTCATGAACTGGTAGACCGGCTCATCCATTGGAGCGCATTGCAGGAGGACCCCCATCACCAGAAAGAGCGTCCTTCGCAGTGAGGCAGATCCTCTCTTGGAAATGTTACGGCTACGGACATCCACTTGTCCAGATTGGTAAGGTGGGGCGTCAATGCCTGCAAAGGCCACCAGCGCTTTCTTGGAATGAAAACGGCGTACATCGCCAATTTCAGCTATGAGTTGGGGGCCGAGGGTTGGGCCAACACCAAACATCTCCATCACCACAGGATACTCCGGTAGAGAAACGGCCAGGGACTGCATCTCCTGCTTGAGAGCAGCTAACGCGGCGGAAGTTGCCCGGAGTTGGGAAACAGCCTGTTCTACCAAAAGTTTTGTCGTATCCGTTTTCGGCATGACACCGAAGTGTCCACATGCAGAGGCGTATATGTCCAGTGCCTTATCCTCGCTAAAATTGTAGCCGTGCTTTCTGCACCACTTCTGGTATTGGGTGGTAAAGGCCTTTTTAGACAAACCACAGACACACTCACAATGCCAAAAAGCGGCTACAAAATCCACCCACTTCTCGCTGCCATCGGCGCGGGGTGGACTGGTAAACAGGCGGTTTGCATCAGGGAAAGCGGTGTCCAGCAGGGAGATTAGGTTGTTCTTCAGCATGGTCCGTACTTTGGAATACTGCTGGTACTGCCGGTAGCAGGTCTTCAGCATGAGCCGGGTGTCCTCCTCCGGGACATATTTCGGTAGTGTGAGCCAGTGGTCAAGGCCGTAGTTGGCCAGTTTCACGGCGTCCTTCTTGTCAGTCTTGCCTCGTCTTAAACTGTTGTTCCCATAGTCATGCACCAGCATTGCATTGACTACGGAGACATAAAGTCCCGCGTCGTGGAGCAGCCAGGCCACCGGCGCGTGGTAATTACCCGTGGATTCCATCACCACACGGGTCTCACCGTCCAAACTTTTGAGCAGCCCTGCCAGTTCGTTCAGTTCATTGGCGGTGTGTCGCACTTCAAAGGGTGAAACCACCACCTCACCGAAGGGGCGCATGACGGCGATCATGCTTTTCCCTTTGGAAACATCGATGCCAACGCTGTTCATCCACATTCCTCCAATACTAAAGAATCTGCAACCGGAATCCATCTTTTCTCGTTGCCGATTCAATCTATTGGGTGACGCGAACTCCCCGGCATCCGGTGGCTCAACCTGCTGAAATCGAACGCTACAACAAGAGGATGGCTGACAGTCTTTCGTACGGACTTACAAGCCCAAGGAGTGAGTGGTCAGCCAGTTGCTCCTCTTATTGTAGCTTAGGCACGAGATGGAGGGAAAGCCGGACTGGCTGCCCGGCTTTCCTGTCCAAATTTATTGTAATAGGAGTGAGTTTTTTGTACTACACCCAAGAACAGATAGACCGGGCGAACCAAGCCGACCTTGTCTTGTTCCTGCAATCGCAGGGGGAACCGCTGGAACGCGCCGGACAGGAATACCGCTGGAAACGCCACGACAGCTTGACCGTTCGGGGCAACAAGTGGTATCGCCACAGCCAGAGCAAGGGCGGCGGCCCCGTTGATTTTGTCATGGAGTTTTTCGGCAGGAGCTTTACCGAAGCCGTTGAACTTCTTACAGGAGAAAAGGGAGCCGCGCCCCCGCAGGACTCCCCTCAATTCCGATTGCCGCCCCGCAGCCCCGACAACCGAACAGCGAGAAACTACCTCACAGCCGCCCGCCGCATTGATGAAGATGTGGCGGGCTTTTTCTTTGCCAGCGGCGATATTTACGAGGACGCAGCCCACCACAACGCCGTATTTGTGGGGCGGGACGAGGACGGAATACCGCGCTATGCCCACAGCAAGGGAACGGCGGGAAACTTCCGGCTTGATGTGAAAGGCAGCGACAAAGCCTTTAACTTCTGCTACCGGGGCGAGGGCGAAAGATTGTTTGTCTTTGAAGCCCCCGTTGACCTGCTCTCTTTCCTCTGCCTGTTCAAAAAAGAATGGCAGAAGCAAAGCTACCTGTCATTGGGCGGCGTGGGAGAAAAAGCCCTGCTCCGCTTTCTCTCTGACCGTCCGAACATCAAGACCGTTTATCTCTGCCTTGACAGCGACGAAGCCGGAAACGACGCTTGCAGCCGCCTTGTGAAGCTCATGCCGGAGGGCTACACCGTCCACCGGCTTATCCCTCTTTTCAAGGATTGGAACGAGGTGTTACAGCACCGGGCAGAAATCACAGACGGGAAGTTTTTGCGGGAAGCGGTCTACGGCTTGAAAGAGCCGCCGCAGGAAGAAACCGTTGAGATTATCCGCATGAGCGAGGTGGACACACAGACCGTCGAATGGCTATGGGAGCCGTATATCCCCTTTGGGAAAGTAACCATTGTGCAGGGCAACCCCGGCGAGGGCAAGACCACCTTTGCCCTACGCCTTGCCGCCGCTTGTACCACCGGGGGAACGCTGCCGGGAATGAAGCCCCTGCCGCCATTCCAAGTGATTTACCAGACCGCCGAGGACGGGCTGGGCGATACCGTCAAGCCCCGCTTGATAGAAGCCGAAGCCGACCTTGACCGCGTGCTTGTGATTGATGAAGCCAAGCGGGAGCTTACCCTCTCCGACGAGCGCATAGAAAAGGCAATCACGCAGAACGGGGCGCGGTTGATTATCCTTGACCCAATACAGGCGTACATGGGCGAAAAGACCGACATGAACCGGGCAAACGAAGTGCGCCCCATGTTCCGCCGTCTTGCCGATGTTGCCGAGCGTACCGGGTGCGCCGTTATCCTTATCGGACACTTGAACAAAGCTGCCGGAGGGCAGAGCGCATACCGGGGCTTAGGTTCTATCGACTTCCGCGCCGCAGCAAGGAGCGTCCTGCTGATCGGGCGCGTGAAGCGGGAGCCGAATGTGCGTGTTATCGTCCATGACAAATCTTCCCTGGCGCCGGAGGGCAAGCCCGTTGCCTTTTGCCTTGACCCGGAAACAGGCTTTTCATGGATAGGCGAATACGACATAACCGCCGACGAGCTGCTATCCGGCGCGGGCGGCAACACCGCCACCAAGACCGAACAGGCGGAACGGCTGATACTTGACCTGCTTGCAGACGGGAAAGAGCTTGCCAGCGAGGACCTTGTAAAGGCCGCAGCCGAAGCCGGAATATCCGAGAGGACGGTACAGAACGCCAAGCGCAACATGGGCGGTGTTTTGGGCGCAAGGCGCGTCGGCGGTCAATGGTATAACTTCATCAAGAAGAAGCAGCCACCCGAACCCGCAAGCTGAAAGTGCAAAACGCAGACCCTTTGCACTTTGCACTTTCGCACTTTCACAAGAATTTGCGTCAATAACTCAAAAAAGCACTTGACAAAACGCTTCATGGGGCGGCCCCAAGGATATAGCCCCCTATATCGACCCCAATTTTGACAACAACATTCTGCTGACACAGACGGAACGGCTGACGATGAACAACAGGCCGAAAGACCCCAAAACCGCACGAAACAAGAATGTCCTTGTAATCGGCGGTTCCGGCTCCGGCAAGACCCGGTTCTTCGTGAAGCCAAACCTGATGCAATGTGTGTCCAAGGACTATCCAACCTCATTTGTGATAACCGATCCCAAGGGCAGCTTGATCGGTGAAGTGGGCCAGCTCCTTATCCGCAGCGGCTACCGCGTGAAAGTGCTGAACACCATCAATTTTTCCAAGAGCATGAAATACAACCCTTTTCGGTATCTGCACTCGGAAAAAGACGTGTTGAAACTGGTAAATACCCTGATTTGCAACACTAAAGGTGAGGGCGAAAAATCCGCCGAAGATTTTTGGGTGAAATCGGAACGGCTGTTCTACACGGCCCTGATCGGCTATATCTGGCAGGAAGCGCCGGAGGAAGAAATGAACTTCACGACGCTGCTTGAAATGATAAATGCCAGCGAAGCCCGCGAGGACGACCCGGAATTTCAATCGCCGGTGGATTTGATGTTTGAGCGATTGGAGGAACGCGATCCAGACCACTTTGCCGTCCGCCAGTATAAAAAATTCCTGCTTTCGGCGGGCAAGACCCGTTCCTCTATCCTTATCAGCGCGGGCGCGAGAATGGCCCCTTTTGACATCCGCGAGGTGCGGGAGCTGATGGAGGACGACGAACTGGAACTTGACACCATCGGGGACGAGAAAACGGCGCTGTTCCTGATTATGTCGGACACGGACACCACCTTTAATTTCATTCTGGCAATGGTACAGAGCCAGCTTATCAACCTGCTTTGTGACCGGGCCGATGATAAATACGGCGGGCGGCTGCCGGTTCATGTAAGGATGATTCTGGACGAGTTTGCGAACATCGGCCAGATACCCAACTTTGACAAGCTGATCGCCACCATCCGAAGCCGGGAAATCTCGGCTTCTATTATTTTGCAAAGCCAGTCACAGTTAAAGGCCATCTACAAGGACGCTGCGGAAATCATTTCCGACAACTGCGACTGTACGCTTTTCCTTAGTGGGCGGGGCAAG
Organism: Intestinimonas massiliensis (ex Afouda et al. 2020); assembly: GCF_900626285.1. GTDB lineage: Bacteria > Bacillota > Clostridia > Oscillospirales > Oscillospiraceae > Flavonifractor > Flavonifractor massiliensis_A. Next base: position 2,964,958 of record NZ_LR131147.1, on the reverse strand, counting down.
AACGCCAAGGAAATCTCTGACGTGCTGGGCAAAGAAACCATCGACAGCTACAACCAGAGCGAAAACCGGGGCGCACAGACCTCTCACGGATTGAATTATCAGAAGTTAGGAAAGGAGTTGATGTCACAGGACGAGATCGCAACGATGGACGGAGGCAAGTGTATTTTGCAGGTGCGCGGTGTAAGGCCGTTTTTCAGTGAGAAATACGACATTACCCGTCACCCCCGCTATAAATACCTTTCCGACGCCGACAAGAAGAACTATTTTGACGTGGACAGGTACTTGACCGCCCTGCGCCGGAAACGGCAGCGGGTGGTGTCGCAGGAGGAAACCTTTGACCTCTACGACATAGACCTGTCGGATGAAGATATGGCCGCCGTGAACGAATGACCGGCGGCTTTCCCTTATCAACCAATCATATCAAACTGAAATTTATGGAGGTAAATTTATGGAATTTTTCAATAGTGCGGTTACTACTTTGCAGACTATCGTTGTGGGCCTCGGCGGTGCGCTGTGCGTTTGGGGCGGCATCAACCTTCTGGAAGGTTACGGTCAGGATAACCCGGCCAGCAATGCTCATGTGCCGTAAAGTAACACAATATCAAAAGACAATCAGCCCACACTATTCTGTAATATGTAGGCAATAAGAGAAATTAATCATAGTTACCGAAAATGTAAAAACCTTACTACCATTTGTTCTGTATTTCTCAAATACTTGCAGTATGTCCTATCGTTTTCTCGTGATTTCTTAAATACTCGCTCTATGTCCTATCATTTTGAGCATAAAAATGATAAACTTTCAAGTGGAGGTGAGCCAATGGATCAAATTAAAATTGGAAAATTCATTTCGGAACTTCGCAAAGAAAAGGGTATGACACAGGAACAGTTAGCTGTAAAACTCGGCGTAACACAAAAAAGTGTTTCTCGTTGGGAAACCGGAAAAAACATGCCAGACTTGTCGCTTTTACAATTATTGTCAGCAGAACTAGGCATATCTGTTTCAGAACTTCTTGACGGCGAGAAAATCAGCACTGTTGAAAATAAGAACGTCGATGAAGCAATCAACCAAATTATTGACTATTCGATTAAATTGAAGCGCCATCGGATTTTTAGCTCAAGAGATGTTGATTTTATCACAGGTGTCATTGTAACACTCATTATTGTATTGTTGGTAATAGGCAGTTTTATAAGTGTGCAAACTGTTCCAATGATGATTTTCGGGTTATTCGGAATAATTGTAATTTTTCGACTGATTTTTGGAAGATGTCCAGCTTGCGGAAAGCTACTTCCATTTGCGACAAGAAAGTTAAAGTCATGCCCTTTTTGCGGTGTCAAGTACAGGTAATTAATAAAAGGAGCGTTCTATGGGATTTATAAGTTTATTAGCTTTAGTCGTAGTAGCATTATTGGTTATCATGCTTAAATTTGTGATTGATGGAGTGCGTGAAAAGAACTGGAAGAAATCAATCATTTCAGTAATAGTGTTCTTAGCAGTTATCCTCTTGCTATACTTTGGACTAATTTGCTTTATTACATCTATGTAACATATCGTTTATGAGTAGCAAAGCCAGTCGAGCCAGTCAACGGTCAAGATGAACGGCGCATACTGCGCCGCCGTTGACAGCCCCGCCCGCCTTTGCTGGTAGGCAGACATGGGGCGACAGCAAGGGGTGCTGCCGCCCCACGCTATTATTCAGAGAGGGGGAATTTCCATGACCGAGATTGAAGCCTATCAAGAGTATATCCGGTGCACGCACAACGCCTTTTGTAAAGCCGTCATTCGCTATGCCGCCATCGGGAAAATCATACGGCTGCGGCAGAAATGGGAACGGGAAATTTCCCTTGACTATCTGACGAATGAGAAGTTTGTCCAGTTTGCCGAGCCGGAGCCGGAGCCGGACGAGGAATACCCCTTTACCGTCTGCGGCCAGACCGTCCTATTGAGCAACGCCGCCCTTGCCGACGCGATCTCTGTTTTACCGGAGCAGACACAGGAAGAAATCCTGCGCTATTACTTTCTGCGCCAGCCGCAGCGCGTAATCGGGGCGTGTATTGGCCGGTCACGCAGCACAGCGGGGCGGCATATCCAGCTTGCCTTGCAGCGGCTACGCGAAGAAATGGGGGTGAGCCAGTATGAGCAGCCTGCCGCTGGGGGCCAACCACATCAAGATCGAGCGTTCTTTGACGACTTCCAGCGTGGCCGTGTTCGTGCCTTTCGTGACACAGGAGCTTTTCATGGGCGGCGACGCCATGTATTACGGCGTCAATGCCAAGACCGGCAACATGATTATGCTGGATAGAAAACGGGCGCGGTGTCCCAACGGCTTGAAGCTGGGTACTCCCGGTTCCGGCAAGTCCATGAGCTGCAAATCCGAGATCGTCAGTGTGTTCCTCTGTACCCCGGACGATGTATATATCTGCGATCCAGAGGCGGAATATTATCCCCTTGTGAAGCGGCTCCACGGCCAAGTGGTGAAACTGTCGCCTACCAGCAAATCCTATGTGAACCCGCTGGACATCAACCTGAATTACAGCGAGGACGAAAATCCGTTGGCGCTGAAATCCGACTTTGTGCTGTCGTTCTGTGAGCTTGTCATGGGCGGCAAGAACGGGCTGGAAGCCATCGAAAAGACGGTTATTGACCGTGCCGTGCAGGTGATCTACCGGCCTTATCTGGCAGACCCCCGCCCGGAGAATATGCCGATCCTGTCCGACCTGCATCAAGCCCTGTTAGACCAGCATATCCCGGAGGCTGACCGTGTGGCGCAGGCCCTTGACCTGTATGTAAACGGCAGCCTGAACGTCTTTAACCACCGCACCAATGTCAACATCGAGAACCGCATTGTGGCCTTTGACATCAAGGAGCTGGGAAAACAACTCAAAAAGCTCGGTATGCTCATTGTCCAAGACCAGATTTGGGGCCGCGTGACCCAAAACCGCAGCCAAGGCAAGGCGACGTGGTACTTCTGCGACGAGTTCCATTTGCTTCTGCGAGAGGAACAGACGGCAGCTTTCTCCTGCGAGATTTGGAAGCGGTTCAGAAAATGGGGCGGCATCCCGACCGGGGCCACCCAGAACGTCAAAGACCTGCTTTCTTCCCCGGAGATCGAAAACATTCTGGAAAACAGCGACTTCATTTGCCTGCTCAATCAGGCGTCCGGCGACCGGCGCATCCTTGCGGAGCGATTGAACATTTCCCCGCAGCAATTACGGTATGTGGACAATTCCGAACCCGGCGAGGGGCTTTTGATCTATGAAAATGTGATCCTGCCGTTCCGCAACCCCATCCCGCAGCGCAGCCAGCTCTACAAGATTATGACGACCCGGTTACAAGCAGCGCAACGGCTATCACATGTGTGTGGGCTGTGGCCGGTGTGATGATATCTGCCCAGAGTACATTTCGTTCTCTGGCTGCATCAACAAATTGGACAACGCTATGGCGGAGGTGACTGAGCAATGATGAAAAATGATTATATTCCTTTTCCCTCTAAGATTTTGGAGGTCATCCGACACACGGAGATTGAGTATACTTTCCGGATGGAATTTCATGGAGAAGTGAAGCCGGGACAGTTTTTTGAAGTTTCCATTCCCAAGTACGGTGAGGCTCCCATCTCGGTCAGCGGCATTGGGGAAAACTTCGTAGATCTAACCATCCGTCGGGTGGGCAAGGTCACGGGTGAAGTCTTTGAGCGCTATGTGGGCGATACCCTTCTGCTGCGAGGTCCGTATGGAAACGGGTTCGATGTATCCGACTATGTGGGCAAGGACATCATTGTCATGGCCGGTGGCACCGGCTTGTCACCAGTCCGTGGTGTAGTGGATCATTTTTCTAAGTACCCTGAGCAGCGAGGTCATATGACCCTGATCGCAGGCTTTAAAACACCCCATGATATTCTTTTCCGCGATGATCTGAAGCGTTGGGAAAAGAACATGGACGTCATCCTTACGGTAGACTGTGCAGAAGAAGATGTAGCCTGCCATGTAGGACTGGTCACCCAGTACATCCCTCAGATTCAACTGGGCGACGTGCAGAATACCGTTGCTGTCGTAGTCGGTCCTCCCGCCATGATGCGTTTCTCTGTGCAGGGGCTTTTGGGCATCGGTCTGCCGGAGGAAAATATCTGGATTTCTCAGGAGCGTAAGATGTGCTGCGGCCTGGGAAAATGCGGACACTGTAAGATTGGCGATACGTATGTCTGCCTGGATGGTCCGGTGTTCAACTATACCAAGGGAGAGTTCCTGGTGGATTAAGGAGGGGTACCATGGATATCAACACAAAAGCACTGAAAAAGAATGCATTCCGCGTCACCAAGGAGCGCGGTATAACCGCCTCCCGCATCCGTGTCCCCGGCGGACATCTGGACGCCAAATATCTCGGGGAGATCCAGAAAATTGCGGAAACCTACGGAAATGGTACGGTTCACATCACCTCCCGTCAGGGCTTTGAGATCCCCGGTATTCCCTTTGAAAAAATGTCGGAGGTCAATGCTGCTCTTCAGAGCCTGATTGACGGGCTGGAGATCAATCAAGAGGAGGCAGGTCATGGCTATCCCGCCTCGGGTACTCGAAATATCACCGCCTGCGTGGGCAACCGTGTCTGTCCCTACGCTTGCTATGATACCACCGCCTTTGCCCAGCGCATTGAGAAAGCGGTGTTCCCCAATGACCTGCATTTTAAGATCGCTCTGACCGGCTGTCCCAACGACTGTGCCAAGGTGCGGATGCATGACTTTGGAATTATGGGTATGACAGTACCTCAGTTTGAACCCGACCGCTGTGTCAGCTGTGGGGCTTGTGTGAAAGCCTGTAAAAAGAAGTCCGTAGAAGCTCTGACACCGGTAAACTTCCGTCCCCAGCGAGACGCACGGCGCTGCATCGGTTGCGGTGAGTGTGTGCTGGCCTGTCCCAATGCCGCCTGGACACGCAGTGACAAAAAGTATTACCGACTCACCCTGCTGGGCAGAACCGGTAAGAAGAATCCCCGTCTGGGCGAGGATTTTATCAAGTGGGTGGACGAGGACAGCATTATCAAGATCATTCTCAACACCTACGACTATGTGAAGGAGTACATTGACCCCAACGCTCCCGGCGGAAAAGAACATATTGGCTATATCGTAGACCGCACTGGCTTTGAGGAGTTCAAGCGGTGGGCCTTGCGGGACGTCACCCTGCCGGATATCGCAGAGGTCATGACACCCGTGTACTGGAAGGGCGTGAAGTATTGATATGCGCCGGAAAGATAGAGAAATTGCAGGCGAAGAGATTGAAATGATTCTCCAAAAGGGAGAATACGGAATTCTATCCACGGTTGGACCGGATGGAAAGCCGTATGCAGTCCCGCTCAGTTATGCCTGGAAGGACGGGCTGATTCATCTGCACTGTGCTGCAAATGTGGGAAAGAAGCTCGAGAACATTTCCTCCTGCTCGGATGTTTGTTTTGTGGTTGTGGGTGATACCATGGTGCAGCCTGAAAAATTTGGTACCTTGTATGAGAGTGTCATTCTGACCGGTCAAATGATGCCGTCGAAGGACAAGAAAGCCAGCCTGGTTGCGTTGCTTGAAAAGTACAGCAAAGATTTTCTGGAAAAAGGGATGCAGTATATCCAAGCGGCATGGGACAAGACCGGTGTATATGTAATCTGTCCGGAGTGTGTGACAGGAAAAGCAAAACGAAGTCCAGTTCACACGAAACTGTAAGTTTGGGCAGATGAAAGCCCATTACTGCACCATAGAATTCTTTTAAGCGCTATTTACAAATACTCTGTCAGTGCCAGCAGTAATACGCCGGTGCTGATAAAGGGGGGTACTATTTTGACACGGATCAGAAATATTTGGAAGGGATTTGCTCTGTGTTTGGCAATATCCATTCCTTGTTGGTTTTTAGGGAATCTATTTCCCATTGTGGGAGGACCGGTTTTTAGTATTCTGTCAGGAATGCTGATTACGCTGTTCTTGAAGGATAAATCCAGCTTACAGCCGGGCATTACATTTACATCCAAAAAAATACTGCAATACGCCGTGGTACTTTTAGGATTTGGACTGAATCTGTCTGTTGTTTTGGAGACGGGCAAACAATCACTGCCCATCATTCTGAGCACAATCAGCACATCTCTGATTATTGCATTCGTGCTGCATAAGCTGCTTTGTGTTCCAGGCAAGACTGCAACCTTGGTCGGCGTAGGCTCTTCCATTTGTGGCGGCTCCGCAATTGCCGCCACTGCGCCGGTAATCGACGCAAATGATGAAGAGGTTGCACAATCCATCTCGGTAATCTTTTTCTTCAATATGCTCGCTGCACTATTCTTTCCCACATTGGGTGCGCTGTTAGGCTTTTCCACAACAAGCGGAGAAGCATTTGGTATCTTTGCGGGAACTGCGGTCAATGATACTTCTTCTGTGACTGCCGCTGCATCCACGTGGGATTCCCTGTATGGGCTTGGCTCTGCTACGCTGGACAAAGCCGTAACGGTAAAGTTGACCCGCACATTGGCAATCATCCCCATTACGCTGGTATTGGCCTTTGTGCGCGCCCGTAAGTCAGAATCCAACGACAGCCAGGTGAAACTATCTGCTGTTTTCCCAATGTTCATTCTGTACTTTGTCATTGCGTCCATTATTACAACGCTTGCTTCGTCCTTTGGTGTTCCGGTAGAATTTTTTGCTCCGCTGAAATCTTTGAGCAAATTCTTTATCATTCTTGCGATGAGCGCCGTTGGGCTGAACACAAATATCGTAAAGCTCGTAAAAACGGGCTCGAAGCCGTTGGCGCTGGGCTTCTGCTGCTGGATCGGTATTACCACAGTTACACTTTCTTTGCAGCACATCTTGGGAATTTGGTAAAACTAATCGCAGAGAGATTCTTCTGGTTATATTTGTATTGATTCAAATAAGCACTTATCCAGTATCGTCATGGGGGTGATTCCAATATCTCAACAAATTGATGCTTCAAAAGCGGTTCACGATGCGTCCCTGCAAAAACGAGCACAGGAAGAATTAGCCAAAAGGGATTTGTTTCCTAAACGGGACTATTCAGATAAAGCCGCTCGCGCTGCTGCTCTGGCAGAAGTACCGGGGCATCCGCTTTACACCTTCAAGAAAGAAAATGACGCCTTTTCCGCTCTACTGACGCAGTTCAGCGAAACGAGAACAGACGATCTTTTGGAGCGGATTCGTGAGGTTTCCATCCACTATGCCAAAAAAGGTGATCTTCTTTACCCGCACCTAAAGGTTAAATACGGGATTGCCGGTCCTTCTGATGTGATGTGGACGACCGATGATGAGATCCGAGACGAACTTGCTGACCTTGTATCAGTGGCTGACCGCGACACCAGCTGGAACAGCCGCCTGGATACTGTACTGAAACGCGCTGCGGGGATGATTTATCAGGAACAAAATATTTTGTTTCCAATTTGTGCGGTAAACTTCACAGAAGATGAGTGGTTTGGAATCTATTATGATTCCAAGGATTATGCCACCTGTTTCGGTGTGGACAACGAGGTGTGGAAAGCAGCTGAGGAAAATATTCGTGAACGGGCAGTTTCTCTGAGCAATGAAATCGTCATGCCTGGAGGCCACATGACTCTGGAGCAGCTGACGGCACTGCTCAATACCATTCCGATAGAAATTAGTTTTATTGATGCGGAGAATATCAACAGGTTTTTTAACGAGGGGCCAAAAGTATTCAAACGTCCCAGTATGGCGATTGACCGTGAGGTTTTTTCTTGTCATCCGCCTAAAATTGAACCTATGGTGCGCTCCATTATTGATGATTTCCGCGTTGGAAAACGGGATAAAGTTGCTGTCTGGATGGACAAAGGAAATCGAACCATGCTTGTTACCTATCTGGCCGTGAGAGATTATGATAAAAATTATCTCGGAACGGTTGAATTGGTGCAGGACATGGAGTTCGCAAAAGAGCATTTTCAAAAATAGTATCCGAGTGTTTCGATAGTATATCTATTTGCAAACGCGCTTAAACTTCAAATCCAACACGAAAGAGAGAAGATTTTATGATGGACCAGATCTATGTTAATGAGAAAACCCTGATCGGTGAAATTGTAACACAATATCCTGAAACCATCGAGGTTTTAATGGAGGCTGGTATGCACTGTTTGGGTTGTCCCGCATCCCAGGCAGAATCTTTGGCGGATGCCTGTGCCGTTCATGGGCTGAATCCTGCGCCGATTATCAATGCGTTGAATGAAAAGATTGCCCAGAGTGGTAAGTGAGGTCGGGAATGAGTAAATTTTTAGGTCCTATTCACTACTGGCTGTACGACAAAATTGGGAACCAGGAAAAGTTGACTGCGGCTATAGCAAACTATGCGGAGAGTAAGGGGCTGATTGCATCGACTACTCCGTATGTAAAGGAACTGCCTCCTCTGGAGTCTGTGATTGATGAAAACAACATCCACGGCTGGCTTCAGGCACAGATCACCGATGCAGAAACCAGATATGCAAAGCTGATTGCTGCACTGGAATGCACCGATGAATTTGATTTGACTGAGGTGTTAGGTGTGGCTTTTGAATTTGGGAAAGACCATGCCGTAAGCGCCGATACCGATGTGATGGGCGTGTACAAAGCCTTTGAGGATTTCTTTGTGAATGGTATGCCATGTGATCGTGTGAATGTTGTTGTCGCTCAAGAGCCAGACGCACTCTCATGGGAAATGACTCAAGACATCCATGCTGCATATTGGGAGAACGGAGACTGTGCGACCTATTATGTGATCCGCATAGCTGTCATGGATGGAATGCTTTCTGAAAGCAATTTTGATGTTTTCATGAGCAGCCCCTACCAGTACTCTATCCGCAGGACATAACTCGATGCAGTCCAAGTTTAAGCGCAATATGATAGGATCGTTCAAACTTTTTATGTGGAGGAAAAACGCATCTTTTCATTCTTGCAGAGTATTTAAGGCTTACATGACAATTTTAGAAAAAGGAGCGGATATCCTTGGAGTGCATGGAGCATAAAAGCATGGCTGATAAAACACAAAAAGCAGCCTTATACAATGCGGATCTCTGTCCGTGCTTAAATGTAAATTGCGATTTGTACAAAAAATGCAATGAATGTATAAAACGGCATCATTCCTCTTCGAAGTACCCGCTAACTGCTTGTGAGATTTGCCAAAAAGATGGTTGCGAAAAGGTAAATCCCGCAAAATATCAAAGAGACGAATGATTATTGTTTAGGAGGAATTTATGGAACACAGTAAGATGTTTTGTTTTCAATGTGAGCAAACAGCTGGCTGCAATGGATGTACCGGCAATGCAGGTGTCTGCGGAAAGACCGCCGATGTAGCCCATTTGCAGGATGAACTGACTGGAGCGCTGATCGGCCTTGCTCGGGCTACTGATGGTGATACTCTGGCCACAACCTCAACCTGGAAAATTATGATTGAAGGCTTGTTCACCACGATTACAAATGTAAACTTCAATGCGGAAACCATTCGCGAGCTGATTCAGCGCGTTCACGCAGAGAAGGAAGCTCTGGTTCCCATGTGTTCCAGCTGCGGCTCCCCGTGCGGCAGAAACAACGACTATGATATGGCACTGCTGTGGAATGCAGACGAAGACATCCGCAGTTTGAAGTCGCTGATTTTGTTTGGTATTCGCGGTGTAGCCGCATACGCATATCATGCCATGGTGCTTGGTTATACGAATGAGGAGTTAAACCGTTTTATCGCCAAAGCGCTTTTTGTGATTGGTGAAGACTGGGATATGGAGCAGCTTCTTCCTGTTGTTATGGAAGTTGGTCAGTATAACCTCACCTGCATGGAACTGCTGGACAAAGCAAATACGGAAACCTTCGGTCATCCGGTTCCCACCGAAGTGCCGCTTAAGGTAGAGAAAGGACCCTTTATTGTGGTGACCGGCCACGATCTGCTGGATCTGAAACTCCTGCTGGAGCAGACAGAAGGAAAGGGAATCAATATCTATACCCACGGTGAGATGCTGCCCGCCCATGCCTACCCGGAGCTCAAGAAGTATCCGCATCTGAAAGGCAACTTCGGAACGGCCTGGCAGAACCAGCAGAAGGAATTTGCGGATATTCCTGCTCCCATTCTGTTTACCACTAACTGCCTGATGCCGCCCAAGGCAAGCTATGCAGACCGGGTCTTCACTACGGAAGTGGTGTCTTATCCTGAGCTGGTACACATTGGGGAATCCAAGGATTTCACGCCGGTGATTGAAAAGGCTTTGGAACTGGGCGGTTATTCCGAAGACCGACAGTTTACCGGTATCAATGGTGGCAGCACCGTTATGACTGGATTCGGGCACGAAACAGTACTGGGCGTTGCGGACAAAGTGGTCGAAGCAGTAAAAACCGGAGCGATTAAGCATTTCTTTCTGGTGGGCGGCTGCGATGGAGCACGCCCCGGCCGAAACTACTACACTGAATTTGTGAAAAACACTCCGAAAGACACGGTGGTGTTGACCCTGGCCTGCGGAAAATACCGCTTCAACGACCTGGATTTGGGCACTATTGGCGGACTGCCCCGACTCATGGATATCGGCCAGTGCAACGATGCATACAGTGCTATCAAGATTGCTGTGGCTCTTGCGGAGGCGTTTGAATGCGGTGTAAATGATCTTCCGCTTTCCATGGTGCTGTCTTGGTACGAACAGAAGGCAGTCTGCATTCTGCTGACATTGCTGTACTTGGGCATCAAGAATATCCGCTTGGGCCCCAGCCTTCCGGCATTTGTTTCTCCCAATGTACTCAACTATTTGGTAGAGCACTACAACATCGCGCCCATTACCACACCGTTAGAGGATATGCGGGAAATGCTGTAAAATCTTAATACCTGAAAACGCATTATAACTAAGAACAAAAGGGCCTCACTGATTGAGGCCCTTTTGTTCTTACAAATATCAATTATGAAACAATATGCTTTAACAAATCTGATGCCATTGCAGCAATAATTCGATTCAATATGATATATTCGTTCCCGGATTTCAACAGAACTAGCTATAATTCCAATGAAAGACGCATGTTCGGCTATGTCATTCTCTCCAATACCAAGAAGTGGGTGCTATCGAGTTTACTTGGTAACAGCCATTTCCTTGTCTACATTTCGGAGTTCTCTTTTGTATTTGTAGTAAGTATTCCGAGCCAGGCCGGTCAAACGCATAATCTCGGCATCACTGAGATTGCCATCAAATTCCTTGGAGAGTTTTTTGATTACCTCTTTCGATTCGATGCTTTTCCTGGTGACGACGATACTGTTCTTCTGACGACCAATCTGTTTCCCGTTCAGGCGTGCGGTTTCAATTCCTTCTCTGGTACGCTGATGCAGATCTCGGACTTCCTTTTCGGACTGCTCAAAGGCCAGCCGAATCTGCTCCTTGGCCAGCTCCAACAGGTAACGATTGACACCTTCCAAGATGTAGTCCACATTGCTGCCGGTCAGTTGAACGTTGTTTTCCAATGCCTTCTTATAGGTCTCAGTATTGATGTGGGGTTCTTTTAGGTAAACAAGGTTTACCCCTTTTTGATATAGCTCTTCATAGGTGGCAAAGCCTTCTTTCGCATCTCCGCTCATACGGGAAACGCTGTCAAAGACGATTTCATCCCCAGGCTGGATCCTACGCATCAGTTTCAGCCATTCCGGCCGATCCAGTCGCGTCCTGGTAAAGACCTCCTGCACGATAACGGCATCAGGGTAAGCCGCCTTGATATTCCGAATTTGCCGCTCAATGCTTTGCTTTGGCTTTGAGGTCCGACAGTAGCCATACCGCATCTTCATCTACCTCCGTACAGCGTATTGTTGTTGAGACTCGATGGTCTCAATATAGACCATCGTTTTAACTAGTACTATGATTTACGCCAAGATCGATCTTTCAGCAACAAAGATTGAGACACTTCAAAGGCAGGTTTATTTTGATACTGTGAGGGAGCGATTCAACCAGCAGTTCAATGACAAACGCGTGTGGATGCAGTACGATTGGAGCAACGGTGAAGCACTTTTGGTGTTAATAGTAGTCTGATGTCGTTCAAGGAGGTATGCACTATGAACATGAAAGATGCATTCCGTTTTCAAAACAAACTCAAAAACCTGATGTGTGAGGCCACCAGCATCCTGCAGGACCGGCGCAACATTGTCAAAGTCAAAACCACCCATCTGCGCAGTAAGGTCATGTCGGATGCCCTGGATGCCGTGGTGGAGGAGACTGCGCCCAGCGAGTATGCCGGGCACGCCAACGAGGTGGCGGCCTTCATCATGCTTTTGATGGAGGAGCGGGAGAATCTGAGCAAAGCCATTCATGCGGCCAAGAGCGGACTGGATCTGGATATGGACAGCGAGGTCGGCCTGAACCGGCAGCGCCAGGAACTGGCCGAAGTTTTCCGGCATATGACCACGCTCCGCAACAGCGAAAAGACCATCGCCGGCGGCGGATCTGGATTCCGCTTCAATGGTGAGGGCAACCAGGTTTCTTATCGGTGTGACGCTACCCAGGTCACCACCATCGACTTCGACCGGAACAAGATCCGGGGCATGGCCACGGCGCTGAGCAAGAAGGCAGACGAGATCTCCATGGCCTTGGATAAGTGCCTGGTCAATACCGAGGTGGCCTACGAAGCTCCTTTTGATATCAACGACAGCTTCGAGGAGATCCTCAACGACTTCATTGAAAAGGCGGCAGTTGCATAACTTTCCGAACCACACTTTCGGGTGTGGTGGGCGTGGCAGAATGGATAGGTCGTGATGATCGGTTCAGGCGCAGATGAATTATGAGGCTGCGCAACTCCGGCAGATTATGGACAGCATTTGCATGAATGTGAAATGAGCTCATAACTCATGATGAAAGGAACGCCAGGCGTTTCCCTCCGCGTTCAGCGCATTGCCGCCATTTCTTCCACACGTTTACCCTTAAATGCAGAATTCAATCTTACGCTCCCTTGGTACACATAGTAATGATGTGAAAATCTTTTTTCAAGTCGCTTGCTCACCTGGGGCAGGGCAGTGGCCTGGTTGGGCCACTGCAGGACCGAGGATGGACAGGCGGATAAGGGTCTAAGCGGTTTTGAAGTTCTGCCATGCCCACTGCACCTGAAGAAATTCTCCGATAAAATGACCTGAGCAGCAGACGGCTGCCTGCTGCTCGAAAGAGACGATATGAGAAGTGGGGATGATGATTTCATTCATTGGCACCTGGAGCAAAGCGCTCAGTGCGTAGAGATTATCTACGCTGGGAAGACTCTGCCCGCGCTGCCATTTGTAGATGGCCTGCGGCTCCTCAAATCCGAAATAGTGCTGGAGATCTCGGACTGTCAGGCCGCGATCCTTTCGGAGCCGGCAAATATTCGCTCCGGTGGCCACAGGATCGATCACAGGAAACTGAATCATGGACATATGGATCGCCTCCATTCATCAGGATGATTTCCGCCGCAGCGGAGTATTTCAGAATACCCGATATATTTCGGAATGGCAAGCGATTTTGAACATTTGTAATGAGATTGTCATATAGGAGGCGTTCGTTGAAACAAACAGACTTTTATCAGGATATTGAGCGGTTCTCACTGCTGAATGCCTACTACGCATACATGGATACAGATGCGTATCTGGCTGACCAGCTTTTTATCAAGCACCAGGTGCGGGTCCATTTTCGAGAGGAATATGCGCGGGATGGTTTTCCATACCGGGTCATCTTCTGCCATGTACGAAAGCGGGATCAGGAGCGTTTCCTTGCGGCACTGAATGAATTACCAGGTAAAATGATGCTGCTCGGCTATACAGACTATCTGGATGCCTGCCATGCCATTTGGGGGAACCGAAAATCGCATAATGAGAAGGAAGTGACAGACTGTGATGCAGTTCGTACCACTGAACAAGCGTAGCAAGAAGGCGCAGCGGGAATTTTACGCCCAAAAGCGCGGCTCCTGGCATGGAGTGAACCCAATTTCCCGGACTGTACAGAGCAGGAAGGCTTATGACAGAGCAAGAGTTAAACAATCGGATTACCGAAATCCTGAAGGTATCTGAAAAAGATGCGCGGCTGTGTCAGACCTCGGGTGGACGTCGGACTGGCAGGCAATACCGGCGCATACAAAGGGTCAGACACGATGATCGACTTCTGTTTCTTATTCAACACAGCGGATATGCGCCAAACATAGGGTATATCATCGGAGATTATGAAGAGAAAACGACTCTGCTTCATTCCGGCCTTNGGCAATACCGGCGCATACAAAGGGTCAGACACGATGATCGACTTCTGTTTCTTATTCAACACAGCGGATATGCGCCAAACATAGGGTATATCATCGGAGATTATGAAGAGAAAACGACTCTGCTTCATTCCGGCCTTCACATCAAGTACATGAAATCCAGCAGTCGGCAGCAGTATCTGAAGCGGAGGGCGAATCGCAAGGTTCGTAAATATCACACTCTACCAAAGAAGGGCAACCAGTATCGCAAAGTGTTCGAATACTGGTGGACACTCTATTGAACAAGCAATGACACCGACAAAAATGAATGCGAAGTAAAGATCCGCTATTCTTTTTCGATGTCCTCCGCTTCATTTTTGGGCTTCAGGCTCAGTACAAAATCCGTCAATAGAATGGCATTGAGAGCCGCTTTCTGCGAAGGGTACTTGATGTACCAGCTATGGGCCACTCCGTTTCTGTTGGGAATACCATACACGACATCATTAACACTGTAGCATTGGCCAAAAATCAGATTATTAAAGAAGTCACTGAACACCTCATCATAGCCGTTTTCATCCACTAAATCCTTACATTTTTCTTTGAATTTCTTCTCGTTTTTTCCTACCTTGGACTTGATAATCCCCTCCCACATGGTAGCCAGAAAGGGTATCACTAAGGCATACTCCTATTACAATAAATTTGGACAGGAAAGCCGGGCAGCCAGTCCGGCTTTCCCTCCATCTCGTGCCTAAGCTACAATAAGAGGAGCAACTGGCTGACCACTCACTCCTTGGGCTTGTAAGTCCGTACGAAAGACTGTNGTCTATTACAATAAATTTGGACAGGAAAGCCGGGCAGCCAGTCCGGCTTTCCCTCCATCTCGTGCCTAAGCTACAATAAGAGGAGCAACTGGCTGACCACTCACTCCTTGGGCTTGTAAGTCCGTACGAAAGACTGTCAGCCATCCTCTTGTTGTAGCGTTCGATTTCAGCAGGTTGAGCCACCGGATGCCGGGGAGTTCGCGTCACCCAATAGATTGAATCGGCAACGAGAAAAGATGGATTCCGGTTGCAGATTCTTTAGTATTGGAGGAATGTGGATGAACAGCGTTGGCATCGATGTTTCCAAAGGGAAAAGCATGATCGCCGTCATGCGCCCCTTCGGTGAGGTGGTGGTTTCACCCTTTGAAGTGCGACACACCGCCAATGAACTGAACGAACTGGCAGGGCTGCTCAAAAGTTTGGACGGTGAGACCCGTGTGGTGATGGAATCCACGGGTAATTACCACGCGCCGGTGGCCTGGCTGCTCCACGACGCGGGACTTTATGTCTCCGTAGTCAATGCAATGCTGGTGCATGACTATGGGAACAACAGTTTAAGACGAGGCAAGACTGACAAGAAGGACGCCGTGAAACTGGCCAACTACGGCCTTGACCACTGGCTCACACTACCGAAATATGTCCCGGAGGAGGACACCCGGCTCATGCTGAAGACCTGCTACCGGCAGTACCAGCAGTATTCCAAAGTACGGACCATGCTGAAGAACAACCTAATCTCCCTGCTGGACACCGCTTTCCCTGATGCAAACCGCCTGTTTACCAGTCCACCCCGCGCCGATGGCAGCGAGAAGTGGGTGGATTTTGTAGCCGCTTTTTGGCATTGTGAGTGTGTCTGTGGTTTGTCTAAAAAGGCCTTTACCACCCAATACCAGAAGTGGTGCAGAAAGCACGGCTACAATTTTAGCGAGGATAAGGCACTGGACATATACGCCTCTGCATGTGGACACTTCGGTGTCATGCCGAAAACGGATACGGCAAAACTTTTGGTAGAACAGGCTGTTTCCCAACTCCGGGCAACTTCCGCCGCGTTAGCTGCTCTCAAGCAGGAGATGCAGTCCCTGGCCGTTTCTCTACCGGAGTATCCTGTGGTGATGGAGATGTTTGGTGTTGGCCCAACCCTCGGCCCCCAACTCATAGCTGAAATTGGCGATGTACGCCGTTTTCATTCCAAGAAAGCGCTGGTGGCCTTTGCAGGCATTGACGCCCCACCTTACCAATCTGGACAAGTGGATGTCCGTAGCCGTAACATTTCCAAGAGAGGATCTGCCTCACTGCGAAGGACGCTCTTTCTGGTGATGGGGGTCCTCCTGCAATGCGCTCCAATGGATGAGCCGGTCTACCAGTTCATGAACAAGAAACGCTCTGAAGGTAAGCCCTACCGTGTCTACATGATGGCCTCCGCCAACAAGTTCCTGCGCATCTACTACGCTTCTGTGAAAGCCTACCTGGATTCTCTGGAGCATGGCTGATTTCCCAGCTCTATACTGTCTGGCTGACCGCCATTTTTTGAAATGCACAGCGGTTTAATTTGGTGCACCCTTTTCCTTTGCTCGTTTCCTTTGAAAGTTTTACTTGACTTTTGTTAGCAGGTCTTTCGGAGATAAGCATCAAGAGTCTGGCCAAGTGCCTTTTTGAAATAAGGTTCGATCTCCGAATCGTTCCATTTCTTCTTGATACGCTTGATTTCGGCCTTGGTGTAGTGGGATAGGATGGCCGTATCTATCCGTTTTTCACATCGCTTGCTTACAGTTGCACCTATTTTACTGGAAGCGATGATTTCGTTTATCTCGTCAAACAGCATATCACCCGCCAGGGTAGAGGCGTATGGGAACCATCTGGCCTGATACATGACCTGCAGGTGCAGTTTTTGAAGCTCCCTGTATCGCTCCTCCTCCAGCCGACGTTCTGTGTCCCAGCGTTCCCAAATGCGGGTCAGCGGGGAGATGTCCACCGTCTGCAACCAATCCAAGAAGGGAGATTGAACAGTGGCAAGGGCGGAAGAATAGGCATCCAGCACACCTTGGATATTTGTCATATAGTTGGGGGGCTGAACTCTTTCGATGTTATTGGCGAACTGGAGTGCCGCTGTGTCTAACTGTAAGTTGGACATTTGAAGTGCTGCCAAACCCATCGGCTCGGCAAATCTTGTGGCTACTTCTGTGGCTGCCATAACTGTTGGATTCTGAGTAGCATCGAGTGCAGCAGTCAGTGTTCCTTCCGGCTGACGAGCCATCTCGGCTGCAGCTATTACTGTGGGGTTCAGCACGCTGTGAGCCGGAATCTGGCAATTCATGATTTGGCTGTTAATTGCGGATAACCGCTCCAGAGGCATCACCATGGCTTTGATGCGTTCCTGCGTCTCAAGAATAGGAGGTATATGTTTGGTGAGCCTTTGAGTTAGCTCAACTTGTTTTCTGAGTTCTTGAGGAATAGGATTGTATGGATTATGCTTACTCAAAGATTTCACTTCATTTCTTTTTATAGTTACCAGCATAAACACTGTATCTTTGTGCTTAGCTGCTTCTAGCTGCGGGCTCGCACTTCCGGCTTTTCAAGGTAAATATGACTTTACGATACTAAGTTTCATATTCGAAATGAACGATGAAGACAAAGACGATCAACTGTAACAAGTTGGTCGCTTTTGCCTTGATTGTGTTCGAGAGACAGTTAGTGTGCTGCCCGATGATGTTATTAGCATAGCGCTCTTATCTTGAGTATGTCAATGCCTCTATGCAGACGAAGCGTTCTCTCTTCATTGTGATTGATGGTAAACGATATATTGTATGATGAGAGGAAGATGCGAAACACATTGTAGAGGAATTGGAACGGCAGACCTTGCTGCGTGCGAACACGTTTTGCTGGAAAGAAAAAACTTAATCCTCCCCATGGATGCCAATATTACTCTAGTGCAGTCATTTGGGCCGCCAGTAACCAAATCACTGCGAGAACCAGTGCGACTACATTTAGTCCCGAGGCGGTGGTTTCCCGTGCACAGGCTATGACCTTCCTGTATCGAGAACGGACTTGATCAGCAAAACAAAATGATGATGGGAGGGATCGGAATTTCCGATCCCTCCCACTTGCTTTCATATTGTTCGTTCAGTCCCCCCACTTTGCATCAGCGATATTACCGTGTTGGTGCGTACAAGCTTTGTACTCCCTCACAAACCGTTGCATGCTCGGAGGCCGCTGGCCATCGGCTTTCCCCGACAGTTGGCCTTCTGATACCTTTCCGTCGAAGGCAGCCAATTCAGGCATAGACAAGATTATCCTCAATTCTTCAGATGCAATACCGAGAGGGTCATTTTCACTTTGACTAGTCAGGGAGCCTTCATACTTGAAATTCTGCCCAGTTTCACTGAGTAGGCACAGCCTCCACATACCTACATCTGTAACAAGCGCAGATGATTGGGGGAAGGTAAATACCATCGCGATCAATTTAAGGATATAATCCGCATCTGTGGGTGAAATCGTTGAACATTCTTTTCGATGAAGTTTCTGCTTTACCCCATCCCCATATAAGTAATTGCTGAACCAGATCTTCCCTCTGGAATTGAGCGTCAACCGCTGTTCGACCTCACGATCTGGAGCAGGCATCGGTCCAAAACCGATCATCTCTGAAATCAGACGCATTGATTTAATCTTACCCTCGAAGGCAACATTTGAATCATATGCGGGCCTTCTCATAATGCTCACCTCATAAGTTGCCGGGCCTATGGAAGAAATGGTGTCACAGCCTTGAGGAGTCTTGCCCCTCGCTCAACGTGAAATTTAATCATCGCAGGCCAGTCATCATGGTTCGTCACGCTGACATCGAGAAGTTCATCATATAATTTACAAGAACGATTGCCTTCTTGGTTGTACCATTTCAGTGGTCGGCCGTAATCCTCCTCAATTTGAGAGCGATGACTTTTCAGCGAATCATAGATCATTTGGTTCCTTCCTGCATTCCCGGTATCGATATAGATTTCTATACGGGCTTGATCGTAGTTCGCCACGCAAGATAGCTGGACACCAGGGCAACTCGTAGAGCCAGACATATAATTGTTTTTGGTCGGGGAGACATAATTGAAAGTGCCTGTCTCGGTACGAATTGCTGGAAGGACCTGCGACCAGTACTCTCTACGTACCTTATGCCGCAGACTAGATTCCTCATCGTTGCATTTCTTTTCGTTGAGGAAAAACACCAAGTCAGATGGGTCTTGATCGTAATGCTCAAACAGCCGTCTCAGCATATTCAGCTTGTGTTGCGTGGAGGTCCCGGTATTAACATAGATACCTTCAACGACCAGTGCAGATGCCTCAAACCCATCTCCTGTCCTAAAGAATTGGCTGGCCAGATCGACGCTATCATCGGCGCCGGCAAGATAATTCAGATACGCCGTATCGATATTGTGGAGTTCCTTCAGCATCTGGACATACATATCAACCCAAGTTGTGGCTTCATGTTCAATTCCACGAAAACGATACTTCATCAGTTGACGCCCAGTCAAGGAGGCATCATCATCTAGCGCAATTTCGTCATACTGCTTCTGCGGTGGAACATAAGTAGTATCCTTATTTGGCCAAAGGGCAATGCACTGATTTACCAGCATACTGCTCCGCTGCTCCAGTTCTGGAAGGCCCCAATGATCGGCTTTGGCGATTTGTTGGGTCATTTTCAGTCCGCTCTGCAGATAGCCGTCTTTCATTGTTTTCTTATCTTGGAAGGAGGCATTGCTGTACCTGATATTGTAAGAGGAGGCTGCCAGGGTCAGGTTTGCGAGCCGGTGGAGCCATTGGCCGTGGATATTTTCAGCATCGTCACCGAGCTCGCTGGCCCAAGCAGGAGTTAGATGCTGGGGCATGATGTGCTCAATGGTGTACTCACCACTGTCCAGACGATTATAGATCTCTTTGTACTCCGAGCTATCTCCATTCTCTATGCGCTCGAAGATGTACGCCTTATATCTGGCCGGCATTGTGTAGATATTCTTGTTTTTGAGACCTTCAGCAAAATCTTCGTCTGTTGGGAAGGCTGCCTTCTCCTTCTTGTTTCCAAAAACATACCGCAGTTTCTCAATGAAATCATCATAGGTACCATCGAGACGCTTGATGTCATTGCAGAGCGTAAGGAATACTTTGCTCTGGGTGTTGGATGGCAAATCGCAGATGAGGCGGCGAAGTAGATAGGACTCCACAATGCGGCAGACCTCACCCACATCCTCTAAGGTAAGCACATCCTCCTCCTGTAGTCGGAAGACTTCCATTAGAAACGGCCTGCAAACACTGCTTTCGAAACGGTTCAGCCGATATAGCGAAGCCCGGAGTTTAATTGGAAAGTTCGGATTCCCAACCCGGATCTTGTTATACCTCTTCGCATAGTCCCGGAGTTCTTTAAGAACATCCTCTATCTGGCCGCGCTTTTCAACATAATCCTTGAACTCCTGGTAGATCTCCTTCATTGCGGTCAGACGTCGCTCCTTAATCCCCAGATAGTCACGGATGAACGGACTCACGTCGTAAGAGTTCGTCTGTTTGTCGTAGCCAGCGTTTTTTTCAATGGGGCACCAGTAGTCATCATAGAACTGCTCCTGCTCCTCCATAGATCGTCGCATAAGAACAAAGTTCCGGATTTTGTCGCCCTCATTCAGATCAAGGCCGGTCGAATTGAGGCTCTCAAACACTAGTTGTGGATCGTCGTCGGGTGGTGTTAGCGTGATGTCGATGATCTGGAGCTTCTCTACCGCCGTAAACAATTGGTCTACGCTGATGTCCTCACGCTGGATCTGATTATAGAAGAATAGGTAATTCTGTGTGATACGGGAGCTGAAATTGTACTCAGACGGATCGCCCCAGAGCCTGTCATAAGCGTCCTGATCTCCTTTGATGGGCTTTAGCTTCATCTTCCTCTGCTTAGGATTGATTTCATCAACGAGATATTTCTTCGTGATGACGTCATACAGGTTTGGATCATTAGGGGTAACGAGTCCATCCTTGATCAGATTAGCAATCGCCAAGAGGAGAAGCGAAACTGTGGTAATCCGCTGCTGGCCATCGATAACCAGATAGTCTGAACTGCTGCCCATAGGATCACTGACGGAGACTATACCACCGAAGAAATGCCACCGTTTGTTATCTCGGATCGTCTTTACAAGGTCGGAGTAGAGTTTCTTGCAATGTTCTTCCTTCCAGTCGTAATTTCTCTGATAGACAGGTATTACGAGCTTGTCCGCATTCTTCAGAAAATGTGTCAGTAGCTTTCCTTGACCATTCACGCTGACTCCTCCAAATTTTTCTCTCTAAACCCATTTCAAGTTGTGCATTGCCATGGATCAGTACGTCTTATACCCATATTATCCATTCCGAAGTTCCCGATACAGTTCCTTTGCCAAGGCGACCATGATGGCTTTATACTTGGCGGTATCCTCAAATAGCTTCGTATAGGTTTCCGTGCTCTCGATATAGGAGGCCTGGGCAGTCTGGTCGAAAATCTTGGGGAACACATTTTTTTCGAAGATCTGCTGTCCATCCACTTTAGCTGCTTTGCGAAGCTTTTTATCCGCCAGTAGTTTCTCACGCAAAGTCCCAATCAAGACTCTGTCTGCTTCAGTAAAATCGCCTTTATAGGTCTCATTGATTCGATCAATGACCTCGTCCAGCGGGTCTTTCTTGGCGTTCATGTTGACCGCCTTCTTCGTCTTCGCGGGCTCCAGGGCCGTTGCCTTATCTTCCAGTGTGATTGCTCCCTCAAAGGTTTTTTCCAGACGGTAGTACTCCAACTTCACCCGGTTCTCCAGGTCCCAGGGGGTGGAAGGCTCTGCAGGGATCAGTTTGGAGAGATAGGAACAGAAGAGAAACTCCTTATGAAGGTCCTTATCGAACATCCGCACGATCTGAGAGATGTAGTTATACCACTTCACAAACGCTCGGATTAGGCGGCGGAACTGGTAGCGGTCCTCCTTGCTCAGTTGATTGTAAGCCTTGGCCACCGGGAGCAGAGCGTTGGAGATCTTCGCCTGGACGGAGGTGGCCTTTTTCGCATCTGGAGCGAAGTAGATTTTGCTGACCACCTCAATATCACTTTCGTTATACAGTTTGAATTCCCGGAGCTGCTTCTGAGTCTTGTAAATCAGGTCAACATTGATTTCCTCGGTGAGGCTAGTCTCCTGGTAGTATGGCTGGAAGGCCTCCAGAATTTCTTCCTTGGTATTCACAAAGTCCAGAATGTAGGTATCTTCTTTTCCAGGATAAGTACGGTTCAGACGGCTCAAAGTCTGGACTGCCTTCACATCTCGTAACTTCTTGTCCACAATCATGGTGTGGAGCAACGGCTCATCAAAGCCAGTCTGGTACTTCTCCGCCACGATCAGCACATCGCCCTCGTCGTGGAAGACCTGCTTGGTCTGGGCCTCGCTGACGCGGTTTCCCTCCCGGTCTCGGTTCATGCCGCTTTCAGTGTACTCTGTGCCGTTCTCCTCGTCTGGGTCCCTGATACCTCCAGAGAAGGCAATCAGGATCTCTACATCGTCGTAGTGATTTGCCTCCAGATATGCCTTGATCTCGTGGTAGTAGCGCACCGCCGCCAGACGTGAGGCCGTAACCACCATCATTTTACCCTTTCCGCCGATTTTGTGCTTGGTAATGTCCCGGAAAGTCTCCACAATGATGGCGGCCTTCTGCTGCAGGTTGTGGGGGTGAAGCTCCTCAAAACGCCGGATAGTCTTGATGGCCTTGATAGTGGGGACCTCCGGATTGTCCGGGGTGTTCTTGGCGATTTGAAAGCAGGTCTTATAGGTGGTATAGTTCTCCAGCACATCCAAAATGAAGTGCTCCTCAATGGCCTGTCGCATGGAGTAGATATGAAAGGGGTGGAAAGAGCCATCCGCATACTCATCCCCGAACATCTCCAGGGTCTTGTTCTTTGGCGTGGCAGTAAAGGCAAAAAAACTCAGGTTCTTGTGCTTGCCGTGGGAGACCATCTCTCGCACCAGCTTGTCCTCCGCATCCTCCAGTTCGTCCTCGGCCTTACCCTCCAGCTCCGCATATTCTTTGAGTGCATCATGGGTATCCGCCAGGGCAATTTTCAACTTCATGGCGCTCTGGCCAGTCTGGCTGCTGTGGGCCTCGTCCACGATGACGGCAAAAGCCTTGCCGGATGTGTCGTCTATCTGTTCATAGATCACGGGGAACTTCTGCAGAGTGGTGACGATGATCCGCTTGCCGTTGTTCAAAGCGTCCCGCAGATCTTTGGCGGACTTCTTCTTGTCGATGGTCACTACAGAACCCAGGGTGTGGTCGAAGCCAGAGATAGTCTCTTGGAGCTGGGCGTCCAGCACCGTGCGGTCTGTGACGATGACCACGGAGTTGAAGATGGGCTTGTTGTCATCGTCATGGAGGCTGGCCAGACGGTAGGCGGTCCAGGCGATAGAGTTGGACTTCCCGGAACCGGCGCTGTGCTGCACCAGATAGTTTTTGCCGGGGCCGTTGGTTCTGACATCCTGGATCAGCCGACGCACCACATCCATCTGGTGATACCGGGGGAAGATGACTGACTTTTTAGTGATTTCCCTTTGTGCGCCATCTTTCTGAGGCGCCTTCTCTTTCTTCACTTGGAGGTTGACGAACTTTTGGATGATGTCCAAAAGGTTGTCTTTTCGCAATACGTCCTTCCAGAGGTAGGAGGTCACGTAGTCTCCATCCGGTGAAGGCGGATTCCCGGCTCCGCCGTCCCTGCCGGGGCCGTTACTGCCCTGGTTAAAGGGGAGGAAGTAGGTCTTGGCCCCATCCAGCTTGGTGGTCATCACCGCCTCATAGAGATCCACGGCGAAGAACACCAGGACGCGGTGGTTCAGCCGGAACGCTGGTTCCTTGGGGTCCCGGTCAAACATCCACTGCCGCTTGGCATTGTCCACGCTTTGGCCGGTGAGCTGGTTCTTAAGCTCGATGGCTACGACCGGGATACCGTTGACTGCCAACATCATATCTACGCTGTTGTTGTTCTGCCCGGAGTAGTGCCACTGGCGGATACACTGGCAGATGTTTTGACCGTAGTGTTTGACAGCCACATCGTTGAGAGTGGACTCCGGCTTAAAGTAGCACACCCGGAACTCAATCCCCCGGTGCTTGAACCCGTGGCGCAGGACACTTATCAGTCCATCGTTCTCCACGGCGTTCTCAAAAGCCTTGTAGAACTTCTTCTCCGGATCGGAATTGCACTGTTTCTCGAAACGTTGCCACTGGATGGGCTGTGTGGCCTGGACAAAGCCCACCAGGGTAGCTAAGTCCAGGGCCATACCGGAGTCCATGGAAGCCCGATAGCCCGCGTCTGACGCCTTCTGCCAACCACCGACAGGAGAGATCAGGAAGGACTCGATATCTTGTTCAAACTGTCTTTCGTTATCGGGCATGTCGTATCCTCCTTACGCTTCTTTCTGCAATGTGTGAACTCCAGAACCTTTGGGCACAAACCGATGTTCTCTCATTTTGAATAGAGTGTCCTGCCAAGTAGAATACTGAGGATTTGCCTTATTAGGAGTCCAATTCGTAACGACCTCGCCAATTATCTCTTTGTCAGTAGGATGGGATACCCCATCAATAATAAAGTCATTCCATGCAGCGAGCAAGGTCGCTACACGTTCAGCCTGAGAGGTTTTCATTGGCCTCAAAAAATCCACTATTTTTTCGAGTTTCAGATCAATTTCAGAAAAAGTATCCATATACTCCCGCAAGCCCTCTTCGAATTGATTTCCCTTTTGGTAGGAGACAGGCGATCCTTTCAGAACCGTGTACCAGCCTTTTGCGTTAATGATTTCTTCTATGTTTGGGAGATCTGGATCGTATGGGCCATGTTCGTATCGAATGAATTGAGTGTGAAATGGCATATTTAGCAAACACTCTGCGGCAAACATACATTTCTGCAACTGAATTCGTCCCCGGACACCAGTACCAAGCAAGTCCAACACCCTGAGCATAAGCAGAGCCTTTCTGTACCGCATTATCTCAGGGGAAAGAATAGCAATCGTCATTTGATTGGTATCTTCTACTCTCCTTTTTCCAGTCACAACCTCATAAATGAGGGACTTTTTGTAGATTTCCAAGTCAGCAATAAGAGATTCTTTTTTTGCGATTAGTTCATCAATATGCAAACACTCTTTATCGAGATATTCTGCAATCATGCATTGCTCTTGGTATGGGCACTCGATTGCATAATATGCCATTAGTTTTGTTAAAGTTGTTCTTGGCATTGCTGAACCAGCCATGGATTTTCTGATTTGGAATTGAAGAACCTCAGATTCAATTAACCACATTAAATATTCGCTTAAAACATTGTCTTTCGGGGTAAGCATCGCAACAGAAGACAAAAGAACACATGGCATATCATCAGTCATCATTCCCACACGGCCTGTTGTTGCTCCGTCTTTAACCAGTAATACATCCCCAGATTGAGGCTGACACCCTGTCTTAACCAAGTTTTGAAAATTTTCTTCTGAAACAGTGCGACATTGAGAATAATCAATTCCTTTTCCATGGACATCTCGGGCTGTCACATAAGGGAATCCATCCACTGTTGTTTCCGGCGAAAAGTGGCTACCATCTTTAATCCTCTGGCAGATACGCTTTAGAGAGGTGATTCTCCAATGTGCAGGAATAGAACCGATAAATTCTACGCCGCTGTCCTTCATCTCCACATTCGGGTCCAGGCCCTTGGTGACAGCCCCGTAGATAATGGATGCCTTCCACTGCCTATAGTCCTCAATGCTGGCCTTGGCTTGGGTGATGATCTCGTCGATCTTGGCGCATTGGGCGTCCAGGTAGGAGGCGATGGCGGATTGGATTTCGTATGGAGGTACTGGGATATAGAAATTTAAGAATATTTCTGCTGGGAGTCGCCATCTCCCAAAGCCTGAAACCCCTTGCCCTAAGCCGTAGAAGATTCTTTGTTGATAGCAAGTTTGAAATACATATCGGTAAAAACCCGGATAATATTTTTCGGGATTAGACGATTGAAATACACGGTAGTCAGGACTGGTTACACCATTCATACAAGAAATATCAACCCATCCGGTGAGTAAATCCATGTGATTCATTATAAAGTCACCTGAATCAACAAGTTGATACTTAGAATAATCCAGTGAAAATTGTCCTTTTTCGCTCATGTCTTTGGGCTTGATCCCTCTTTGTGTAACAGACAACACTGTATGTCCGAGTTCACCTGCAATCACTTTTTTAATCCTAAATGCATACTTTACCCGAATGGCACACCAATTGTTTGGAATTTTTCCCAGCCATTCAATCCCGCTTTCTTTCATCTCCGTATAGCCCTTTGCCGGGGTCATCTCACTCACCTTCCTTCCCAAACAAGTCGTGGAGCTTCTGCATCAGGGCACGCTCATGCTCCTCGATACGCTTGGCAATCTGGTCGGCGGGCTCAATCTCTTTGTACTCGTAGAAAGTGCGGGTGAAAGGAATCTCATAGCCAACCTTAGTCTTGCTCTTGTCGATCCAGGCATCCGGGTTATAGGGCAGGACTTCATGTGCAAAGTATGCATCGATGTCCTCGTCCAGCGGCACATTCTCCGTGTCCCGCTTTTTGGGGTCGGCCACAGGCTTGCCCTTTTTCAGGACCTTCTTCCCGTCCTCATCCAGCAGGGGGCTTTCCACGGTGATCTTGTTATAGCCCAGGGCTACACTGTCCAGCACCCGGCTCTTGCAGACGAGTTTTGCCCCGGACTCCAGCTCCCGCTCACATGTCTGGTCCCGGTACTCCCCGTAGGCCCTGACAATCAACTCCCGGCAGGCCTCGGTGATGTCCACTCGCTTGTTGCCGATGGGCTTCCGGCGAGACTCATAGCACTTGCTGGCATCAATGAGCTGGACCCTCCCGATATGCTCCGAAGGCTTGTCCTTGGTGATGATCCAGATGTAGGTGGCGATGCCGGTGTTGTAGAAGCTGTCGTTGGGGAGTTGCACGATGGCGTCCAGCCAGTCGTTTTCGATCAGATACCGGCGGATCTCCGACTGGCCGGAACTGGCATCCCCGGTGAACAGAGAGGAGCCGTTCTGGATGATGGCCATGCGGCCCTCCGGCTTCAGTTTGGACAGACCGTTGAGCAGGAACAGCATCTGCCCGTCGCTTTTGCTGGGGAGGCCGGGACCGAAGCGACCAGCGGAACCCTTCTTATGTTCTGCCTCCACCGCCGTGGCCTCCCGCTTCCAGTCAATTCCGAAGGGAGGGTTGGAAATACAGTAATCGAACTGATAGCCGTCGAACTTATCATCGTCCAGGGTGTCACCGAACTGCATATTGTCCGGGTCGCCCCCACGGATCAGCATGTCAGCCTTGGCGATTCCAAAGGTGAAGGGGTTCAACTCCTGGCCAAAACAGGTGACATCTGCATCGGCATCCAGTTGCTTCAGCCGCTCTTCCATGCAGGTGAGCATCTGGCTGGTGCCCATGGTCATGTCGTAGACCGTCTTTGTAATGCTCTCCCCGTGGAAGGTGTTCTGATCTCCCGTCACCAGCAGGTCGCACATCAGGTAGATGATATCCCGGCTGGTGAAGTGTGCTCCGGCCTCCTCGTTGTAGGACTCGGAAAACCGCTGAACCAGGTTCTCAAAAATATAGCCCATATCAACGGCACTGATCTTTTCCGGCTTCATATCCGCCTTGTCAGAGCAGAAGTCCACGATAACCTGATAGAGCAGTCCGGCCTCCTCCATGCGGTCGATCTGGGCGTTGAAGTTCATGCGTGCGAGGATGTCCTGCACATTGTCGGAGAAGCCATTGAGATAAGCGCGGAAGTTATCGTTGATGTTCTCTGGGTCTGCCCGCAGAGTCTCGAAGGTGAACGGGCTGGTATTGTAGAACTGGTATCCAGCAGCGGTCCGCAGGAAGCCCTCTTTGACTGCAAGGTGCTCTACCTTCTTACAGGTATCCAGTACCGCTTGATGGGTTGGCAGCAGGCAGTCGTGGAACCGCTTGACCACCACCATGGGCAGGATCACCAAGCCGTACTCATGGGGTTTGAATGCACCAAAGAGGGTGTTTGCCACATTCCAAATGAGAGTGGCCTTCTCCTGGATATTCCGGCCCACAGAGGCCAACTGTTCATTTGCGGTCATAATATCGCCCTTTCTGTTTGTGGCATACATCCTTACTTAGTTACTTTATAATACGATATAATATGGGATTAGTCAAAATCGCTTTGTGCCAATCCATGCCTTTAACCCATCACGAATTGCCGTCTAGGCAAAGAGACTCGTTCAAGCCACTGTTACCTGATGTTGTTAGCTTTCTTCGAAATCCATGGCATGTTCAGTCTTCGCCCTCGAGATGACTTTGCGCAATTGCGAATATTATATCATCATTTAGACTTTATGCGCATTGTGCTTCTGATATTATTTCATGGATTACACCGCTTGCAGGGAACATATGCACGTTCAATTAGATCCTCGCGTGAGCCGTAATAGTCCTCACGGTTGGAATCCTTGATATCGTCCGCACTGGCGCAAGATGGCAGGTGGAACTTCTTCGTGTTGTTGTTCAAAACATAGTGTGCCTCAGCGGTTGATGTTCCGGCTTGGGTATCGGAAGAGGGT
Organism: Intestinimonas massiliensis (ex Afouda et al. 2020); assembly: GCF_900626285.1. Taxonomy (GTDB): domain Bacteria; phylum Bacillota; class Clostridia; order Oscillospirales; family Oscillospiraceae; genus Flavonifractor; species Flavonifractor massiliensis_A. The sequence continues at coordinate 2,936,387 of NZ_LR131147.1, read as the reverse complement.
TCATAGGCAACCGATGGTTCTGAAGTGGAAGCAGCTCCGTCTAGCGTGCTGTCTCCCGTTGCATAGTTGATCGTCACCCCCGGCTGCACATTGTAGGCAAAGATACAAAAGCAGATGCCATCACCATCATCCTCAACGGAGTAACCTTCCATCAGGACTCCAGCAGCCAGTAGGTTGTCCCCTTCAAAGACGGGCGTGACGCGGTAGAGAACATGGTTGTTCGTTTCCTGAACATAGTCGGCAACCATATTCTCGAAAGGTAGCATTCCATCAATGTTCAAATATCTGGTGCCAGTGATCAAGTTCCTCTCATTCGCATTCTCTCCCGAGAGTTGGAAGCCGATCAAGTGACAGCGATTGTAGAGGTAATTCCCGTCAACAACACCATTATACCGCACAGTGTGCCAGCCGGAAGCCTTGACCGATCCAATAGATCCGCGTTCCTCGGTAGGCATCAGATCCTGCCCTATGCAGGCATATGCGGTGCCGCACCGGCTGAGCGAGTCGAGAGCGCTATATAGCTCAAAAGAAGTTGTTGTCAGTTCAGAAGATGTGAAATAAGGAATATTTCCATTGACTGCAACATAAGCCGATCCACTATAAGGCTCAACATCGGAAAGTGAAAAACTGGTGGCAGCAGTACTTTCACTTGGAAGAGTCGAGGAAACTGGTTGGTCAATCTCTTGGCCGGTCATGCTACCCTGTCCATTCGGCCCCGACGGCTTCTCAGCCTCTACGCCGGAGTCATCTGTGTCGGCAGATGACTGCTCTACACGATCAGTAGATTGCGGACTTTCCACAATTCCAGAGGAAACACTGGATGGAGAATCATCCGGGTAATTGGAAGAGTTGCCTTCGTCCGTCGAACAACCAACTAAGAGGGAAAGGACAAGAGCTGCCAGCAGGAAAATGGATGTAACTTTCTGTTTCACCGTTCAAATACCTCCATAGTGATTCTTTCGTGTGAGTATCCGGTAAAGTTGCTTGACAGAGCAAGATGCCATGTTCCTTCATGCAGCTTCAAATCAAAATACCGATCGGCTGGGTAGGTTCGGTTCCACTTGAAAATAATCAGTTTTTCAATGCGTTTCTCGACCGGAGCCAATGCGGCATCTTCGACAAAGCAGAAGTCCCCATTGCCGGCATCTCGCAAGAAAGTATCCGAAACAGTCAGATCAGGAGGATTGAGGTCAGAAAATAATCTAGCGGAATAGTGGCTCATGTGTAAAATCGAGTGCTTCGTCAATCTTAAGATCTGCGCACACAAGCTCTTATCCCGACTCTGCCGACGGTGATTGAACATCATGCCGCCTTTATCGTCCAAACAGACTATTACAATCATCGGATTCCCCCTTCAGGTCGCACCCCCGTACTCTTTCTCCAGAGTGTCATTGCCTGGACTTGAGAGTATAATTGCAGGTTACCTGTTAAATAATACGGACAGCTATTTTACTAACAACAGTGGATTAACTGCCCTTTGGGCACACCGCACTTCATTATCCACGAGAATGCTCACGCTGTATTCGCCCGTCACTAACCAGATTTTACCATTCGCATTTGTGCCGTATGCCTTCATTTGCCTGCCAAAGGTTGACCAGTATCACGGACAATATTTGCCACCATTGTACCGTAGAATAGATGCGGTTGCAACCAATACTGGTCAATGGAGGACGCGCAGATGGAGCAAAAAATCCGTCGTGACCGCAACATGGGCTCTAACCTCAGGCGGCTGCGGGATCAGTATGGCATCTCCCAGGAGAAACTCTGTGCCGAATTACAGCGAAGAGGCTGCGACATCGGGCGAACTGCCTATGCCAAATATGAGTCAGGGGAGTTGAATATCCGGGCGAGTGTGTTGATTGAATTGCGTAAAATTTACAGTTGCTCTTATGATGATTTCTTCGCTGGCTTGGATAGGAACATAGAATAGCAGTCTCATGCGTTTGATTTGCTTTTGCTAAAAAATGAAGTCATCCGCAAGCATAGATATAGACTATTCTCTGTATTAAGTTCTCCAATAGAGTGGGATCTTCTGGGGGGACCATAATGAACCCACCCTCGGTCCATCGTCAGGGCATATAAACCCCTTGGCGGCAAATTATTTAAGAGAAAGTGGTTTGTATCAGAATATGGTACAAACCACTTTTTCGCTTTAGCGCACAGTATATAGATTTGAGGTATGGCTGCCATTTGCGCGGTATCTTGGGTTCTTGAGTAGGAAGCCTTTGCGTTCCAACTCGTTGATTGCTCTCTTCACAGTGCTGCGTGATAAGCCAAGATCTGAGGCGATTGTCTTAATTCCTGGCCAACAGGTGCCTGATGCATTGGCCCGATCCCGGAGGTAAATGTAAACGGTTTTGCACCGATGAGGCAATTCAGTATCAGCATAGATCGATTCAAAATAGCCCACCATGTTCACCTCCAATTATGTTCTCAGACTTGTATCGTCGGAAGCGGGAGCATGAGCATCTTCCTCTGCAGCTTTTTGACTTCCGTTTTGCTGTGGTGCTGCATCTGCCTTTTCCGATGCTGTATTTTTCAAGGCATGACATAGAATGCTTTCCTCCAGCTCCTTTCGCCCCGCGTAGTGGACTTGCATATTTTCATGTACCGGCACAGTGTATCCCTCTTTTTCGAAAGTAATGCCCCATTCTAGGAAGAGTCGGAGTCGGGTCTGCATTGGATGGCAACCAGTTTTCATAACAACGAAGTGCCCCTTGGGAATTGATTTTAACTCGTCTGGCGTCATCAGGGGCCGCTCTACCATCTGCAGGGATTGACTGGGATCATTCTTGCTTTGGCTCACCGAGCCAGACTGCACCGTGCGAGTTCCAAGGTTCCTGGACAACACTTCTGCTGTCTGGCTGCCAGGTGCAAAGCCTCCGAAGATTGTATCCTGACAGTTATCCTGAATGATCTCGCTGCCCTCCTTGCCGTAGTTTTTTTCAAGCTGAGCCAACGATTGGATGATCGGCACCAGGGTCAACCGCCTGGAGCGCCCGGCGGAGAATAGGGGCAATATATCAAAGGGCGGCATGGTACCAAGCTCATCACAGAACAACACCACACGGTTTTTTAGTTTTCCGCCGTTCTCATCGGCAACAGCAAATAGTTCTCGGCTCAGATTCTGAATCATCAGTCCGGCCATGAAGTTTTTGGTCGTGTCTTCTTCCGGTAGGATCAGGAAGATAGCGCATTTCTGGCTGGCGAATGTCTCCGCGTCAATGGCGCTGTCAAAGCAGATGACCTGCTCCAATTCACTGTCGAGAAACGCATTCAGTCGGGACAAGACCGTGGACATGACAGACGCCATTGCCTGGTCCGAGGTGTTGAGTGCGGCTCCCGCAAACCATTTCGCTTTGTGATTATCGGGGAGTTTCCCCATTAGCTGCTGGAAGTAGTTTTTTTGCCTTGGCCCAGGGGACTCCAGCAGATCCTGAATCAGTTTGAACACCGATACGATATGCCTTCTCTCACTTGAATCTTCTTTTGTTGGTGGAAGATATTCTGCTAACAAAAGTACCACAGCAGTAAGCAATCCTTCTGCTGCATCATAGAAAAATGCATTTTGTCCATAAGAGGAAGCGTCGCCATCTGGATTAACTATGGTCTTGGCGAGAATTTTGGCATACTTTTCGGCCTTGGCTCTGGCAGCCAGATTGCTGGGATCTTCCTGAGCCAAATCCATATAACGGTTGATCAACGTCAGAAGATTATTACCATCTGATCTGGTCGGATTGCGAAGGTCGATCACGGAAATCTTATAACCGTAATACTTGCTGGCAATAGCACCGTAGTTCCTCGCCAAGTCGCCCTTGGTGTCCAGCGCCAAGAAACTCATACCACAGGCGCAGGCATATTCCAGATTGGGGTACAGGAAAAAGGCAGTCTTGCCAACACCGGATGCACCAATCATCAGGAAGTGAACATCGTCGCAGTCTACAAGAGCTTTCAGCCCACCATGTTTGGAATGCTTCTTGGCTTTGACAGACGCGCGTCCGATGCACCCTAAGACGATCCCCTGTGCCTCTGGCCGATTCTTGCCACGACGCCATTCATCGACTTGGAAAGGCACATGCTTATAAGTCTGACGGATCTCTTTTGGGGTAGCCCATCGTGCGGTACCATGCTGGCCGTCACCAACGGTTTTGGATTTGATACGGTTTAGGGAATATCGCTGAGTGAATATGGAGGCAATGATCAACACCAGCAGCATTCCGCCGCACAATACAATCAGTCCCCATGCTTGTTCAGTCATTGCGTCACCCCGTTTCCAGAAAAGGGACCTGTGCGTCCTCCAGAACACACAGGTCATCATTCCAGTCTTTGTTTTGGGGAGCCAGGCGATCCGAGGCGATTCCAAACTGTTCGGCAATCTGTTCAGCCATACGGAGGCTTGCTGCCTGACCTGCTGCGTCATTGTCCAGGCATAAGAACACCTCCTGTGCGTGGGGCATACGGGAAAGCATTGACATTACAGGGATCGCAGATGTTCCGCAGCAGGCAACATAGTTGTGCGATTTCCAATCTTCAGGATACAGGGTGATGAAGGAGAGCATATCGATGGGTGCCTCGAACACATAGAGCTTTCCGTCAGTGCCAAGGTGATGAAAACTATATTTGGGATCGCTGCCCTCCACATTCTGCCGGAAGGACTTTCCAAAACTGTTGGCACTGCGTTTGTGCGCGTGGCGTGGAATGCCCTGTTCATCCGTCCCCACAAAGACGCAGTTGTGATATTTGCTGTCCTCAAAGAGTGTCTTTGCCTTCGCAAAATAGGCAATCACATCACGGTCAATGTGCCGGTGCTTCATCAGGTAGGCAAAAATGCGCCGCATATTGGTATTCGCTTCAGGAAGTTCAAACGGTTTTTGTGGTGGCTTCTCCCGCTCAGCAGCAGATGGGTATATTGTACCCTGCTCACCACCCAGAAGTGCTTTGACGGCTTCTGGGTAACTGTAATTATAAAACCACCGGACAAAGCTGATCGCATTTCCACCCTGACGGCTGTCGTGATCGAACCATTCACAGCCACGGATGGTCACGCTGTGATCTCTATCGAGCCTCTTATCCCGTCCAGAAGGAAGGAGTTTTTCTCCTCTCTGGCGTAGGAATTCTTCCAGATCCACTTCAGCTGCTCGCTGTTTCTGCTCATCAGTGAAATGAATATACTGTGCCATAGTACCTCCTTTCCTTTACATCGACGGACCATTCTGCCAGTTCTGTTCCTCATGATCATCCGCCTTATGACCAAGGGCAAGTCGCTTAGCCATCAACTTTTTCCTGCGCTTGGAATCCATTCGAAGGCCCAACGGACTGGCAGGCGCCATTCCATTATCTCGAAAAATCCGTCCCATATGATAGAGCAGTCGAGTCACTGTCACCATTACTGCCGGGTTGTGATGGTTCATTGGCTGTGACTTATATTGCTGTTGAGCGGTATCCGTCTTTTCCGGTGATGCGGTTGGTTTATCTTTTTCTGACTCTTTCTTCTGCTCCGGGCTGGCGGAACTGATCTCCTGTTGTTCCAACTCCAAACGAAGATGTTCAGCTTCACGGATAATGGAGTTCTTGATTGCCTTGAATTCCTTTTGCTTGGAGAGAGGATTATGGATGCGTGGTTTATCCTTGTAGTACCTTTCCAACTCATCGCGCAAGTCATTCCAGACCTGATAACAGGCAGCCACATCCGGCTGCAGTGCCAACTCATCGGTAATCGCATCCACCAGTTCCTTTACCCTTTTGGGCAGGTATCCATACTGCTTTTTCCCTTTTACGCTGCCCAGGGCATTGGCCAACTCCACCATTTTCTCGGCAAGCGAATCACTCTCTAACGCAGAGGTTTCCATTCGAGAGATAAACTCCGTCATTGCGGAGCGGGACTGGTTTACCAGATCCTCATAGGCCAGATCCTTTTTCACATAGAGATTGTGCATCTCATCCCGGAAGATCGTATTGGTGAGCGCAGATCGCATAGCCGCAATACCCGCTTTGTTCAGGTAACCATGTTTTTCATCTGCGGACCACACCATCATGTGTACATGTGGGTGGTACCCTTCATCGTGAAAGGCCGCACACCATCGGAAGTCATCCACTGGGATCTTCATAGCCTGTGCCAGCCGAGTCTTATGCTGCAAGAGAAGAGTGCGCCAACTCTCAGCACTGTCGTATCCAAGAGCTGACGCATCTTCACGCCGCAGAGAAAGAATGACCGTCCAGACAGGCCCTTCGTGTTTCGCTACTTCAGCCATTGTATCTTTGAGCGATACATCATATGAGTCACTGAACAGTCCATGATCGCCACGTTTCTCCACGCGAGGACGGGTGGCGATGTATTTGAGATAGCCATCTCCAGTCTCCATAGTGTGAACGTTGGAATCCAGTGCCATGGTGATAAACTCGGAGGCTTTGCCAAAGGAAGGACAGGCGCAGTAGTCACTGTACTCGAACAGTTCCTTGGTGTCCGGAAAGTCCTTGAGCAGTTTCTCAATGATTTCTTTCTGTGGTTGTGTGACAGGGCCGCGGCCATGCAGTTTCTCCACACCCTCTCGAGTGGCAATGTACTTCATGTATTTCGCCGCACTGCCTGCGCGGATGTAACCACACTTCTGCACCAGTTTCGGCATGACTTACAACCTCTTTTGGAATCGGAAGATCTCCTTGAAACTAATCATGCCATGGGTACGCATCACATCCTTTACACATCGGCCGCGCAGTTGCTCCAGTTCATCCAGAGTGGCGTCAGTGTCGTGTGCCATAAGGTGCATCATCATGGACATCTCCACCGACATCTTGAACAGCAGTTTCCCAAGACGATCTCCCAGAGCACCCAGTGATCCTTCCAGCACAGCAGACAAGGTGACCGGAAGGTATGTTCCGTCTTGCTCGGCCTCCAGATAACCAGTGTAGAACTGAATGGCTCGTTCAATGAATTCGCTCTGACTCTGGGAATTGTCAAGCTGATAGCAGCGTTCCACCAGTTCTTTTGTTCCCGGTGTCAGCCAGAGAGCGAATTTTTTCTTTGTGTAACTCATGTCGTAGTTCACCTCATACTCTCAGTAATCTTTGACCAATGCGAAACGCTTCCAGGTCATCAATGATGAACAGATCACTGCGCCAATGACCAGGCCACACTGCAAAGAGTTTGCTGGTACCCTGCCTGGCACGCATGTATCCTTTAAATTTTTCACCATATGTGACGAGTTGGTTGATCTCGCCGGTTGGAAATAATTCGATGTAGCAGATACGGTTGCTGTCATACGGGAACCCTTCAGTCGCTTTTGCGCTTCTCATCTTTGGACCTCCTTTTCAATCAAATTCATGTCAGGTCCGCTATCAACCCCGCCCAAAAGCCTGAAACGGCGGGGCTTGCGGGGATTCGCAACCCCTATGGCGTGTTATTTTCGCTTTAACAACCCCGATGGGAAAAGCCCGGAACTGCCCGCACTGCGGGCAGAAGTGAGAGAGCCGGGGCGTTCACGACCCCGGCTTTTTCTGCCTGCTTTTTTTTCGTCCTCCGTCCCCTGCTGGAGGGGCAGGGATACCCCTTGCGGCCGAAGGCAGGCACACAGCGCCTCACAGCGGCCCACACGGGGGTAACCACAGCGGTGGTTATAACTGAGGCACTGCAGGCCCTTGCATTTCGGATAGATAGTGTGCCCGGCACTCCGCCAGATGCACGCCGTTCAGCTCCACACAGATGGCATCCATTTTTTCGCTCAGCACCATCTGTTCATGGACGGTCAGCGGATACTGATACTCCAGTTCTCCCTCTGCACCCTGGTCGTGAAATACAGACAGGGAGTTGCACACCTCTCCGGTGTCCAGGTCATAGACAGCACAGGCTGTCAGGAAGTCGTCGTTGTCAGCCTCTGCAACATGAAGGCCGAACACAGCTTCTGGGTCATGGTTGGGAAGCAGATAGAACGTGAGGCGGTTGTCCAGCTCATTGATCTCATGCTCCAGAGCAAGCTCCTCCAGACGGAAGCGGCGGCTGCCGCACAACACCGGAGGCTCAGAGTCCGGCGTCAGCTCTTTCCCATCCAGTTTGTTGAGCAGGCGCTCCCAGCGTTGATCTGTAGAGAGATCCTGTTTCCGGAATGCGTGGTAGGCCGCAATGCTCACATCGTGCATCCGATAGGTATGCCAGCCATCCATCGTGCTGACAGCGGAGAACACCTCCTTGTCAAAGTCCAAGTCAAAGACACCGGATACACGTCCGGTGTTCTCCAGCCTTTGTGCCACCATCTGGTCGAACTCTTCCTTGGTGATAGGCTGCTGGTTTCTGAAGCGGCCCGCAAAAGAATCCGGATGAGGATTCGGCTCCTCAGAGAGATAGGTGCGCAAGCGCAGACCTGTATGGAGCAGCTGATCTGCTGTGGCTGTTTTGAAATACTGCTCCGCGCCATGACCAGTGACATGGTATGCGGTCCAAGTGGTGTCGGCCATCTGTCGAGCGAGCTGTTCCGCACGCTCCGTTTCGAGGCGTTCCTGTATTGCCTGCCGTTCCTCCAGGGGGACGCGCTCAGTGTACAGATCGGCCAGCGCCTTCTGCATCAGCTTTTCAACGTCTGTCCCGTCCTTGGTGAGCTGGCGGTTTAATGCCTTGAGCTCGTACTCGTGAATCCAGGTCACAATTTCAACAGAACCGCTCATTGGGACACCTCCTGTTCCGACACCGTACTATTTCTTGCTGGCTGCTCAAGCGAACCCTGCTTTGCCCTGGCACTCCGCCGGGGTCTGGGGCGGGAAGCAGACGGTTTGCACTTGCTGTCCAGATACTCCCGCATCTCCGCCGGAACATACTTTTCATAGAGCTGATCCAATGCACACTGAAGTTCCTTCTCAGGTGTGCTCTTTTCCCTGGCGGACAAAAAATACCGGAGAGCATCCAGCCGCTCCGGTTCCATGGCTACTTTCAATTCAATCTTTTCCATAGGACACACCTCACATGGAGTAGAACTCAAAGCGGAAGGCGTTTTCCACTTCGCCGGGCTGGAAGGTTTCCGGCTGCGCAAACCGCTGGGTGAAGTGCTCCATCTGCTCCGGAGTGAGAGAGCAGAAGTCGCCATCATCTGTACACCCCGTCAGGAAAAAGGTGCCGGTGATGATGTCGTTTCCCAGCCGGCGGTTGCCCTCCAGGCCGGTGAGTTTTCCATCCTCGTTGCAGACCAGGCAGACATCATCCAGACTGATGATCTCAATATACCCACCCACCATCTTCTGGGCAGCCTCCAACGTATTGGGGATGGTNCTTTCTCTGTCATTGCAAAGCAAGCATACCCAAATGCAAGGCATAAAGCCATTCATAAAACCCAACAAAGAAGCTGCAGGCAATGCAAGCATAATATCCATAGATTGTTTCTACTTCGTCACCGCCTGCACAATGGTCCTTGTCGTGTTCACCGCCGCCTGTGCCGTATAGACCGCGGACATGATGTTGGCTCTGGTGGTGGTGTCCAAGCCAAAGGTACCTGCAATCCTGGGCACCTCTCCCGCGGAGAGCATCAGCCCCAGCCCAAGCAGGGGGTGTTCGCTGAATACCATCAGCCCGGCCACCAATATGGTTGCCTGCAAAAAGGCAGTCAGGCACAGGCCAATGACCTGCTTCATCCACTGGGTAAAGCCATCCGTGTAGCCACGGGGGATGGAGAACATGTACAGGCTCCCCACAGCGATCTGGATGAGCAGGATGCCGCCCCGCTTGAGGTTGGCGAAGAACACCTTGATCACGGCGTATGCCATCAGGATCATGCAGAAGAGGATCATAATGGGGTTTGTGCCGATCCCCCAGTTCGTCTCCACGGCCAGATCCATCAGCGAATCAATATCCATCCCCTCCAGGACGGAGGCGCCCAGCTCACCGATTCCCAGGTGGGAAATCCCGGTGGTGAAGGTGCCTTGAAGAGATACTGATAGGGTATAGAGACGGACCGGGACAATGGTAAACAGGCTGACCGCCAGAAATCCTTTGATGGCATTCAGAGCCACCTGCTGGAAATTCCCCCGTCCTCCGGAAGCATACTCAATCCCGCATTCAAAGCCGGCCACCACCAGGCTGACCCCATACAGGGCCCAGCCCAACTGGGAGAAAAACTGAACCACAGCCTGAACCCACTCCAGTTCAAACAGCTCCACCCCCATATTGCCCATCTGGGCGAAGAACGCCCCCAGGAAGCCTACAACCTGGCTGTAAAACCAATCCACCAGTGCGTCCATGACGGGATTGGCCACAAAGTCCCAGATAAACACGCTTTTATCTCACCTCCATCTCCGTTTCCGGGGCGATCAGATGCCCACAATGCCCCAAATGTACTTGGGGGCCAGAAGCACGAAGATGAGACAGACGAACAGAATGGCCGGGCCCGTCCATTCAAAGCGTTGCCTTTCCCGGTATTCAAAATAGCACATACCCAGTTTGACAAAGAATGCGATAGCCAGGATCATGGTCAGGGCCGGAAAGACAACACTGTCTACCACGGTCTTGATTTGGGTCGCGGCATCCTTCCAGGTCTGCTGCACCGCGCCGGCCACATTGCCGCTGGTGGCCATGGCCGGGATGGTGAAGAGCAGCATCAGCAGAAGCACAATGAGCATGGGCCTGGCATACCGTTTGATCTCTTTCACTTACAACACCTCCAAAAAAGTGGTGGGGCCATCCTTGCGGATGGCCCCGTTGGGTGGGTTCTCAATATCCGGTTCGGGGCAGAGGCTGGGAGGGCTTGTAGACCCTGGTGACCCACCGGCTGGTGGCCATGATCCACTGTCCGTCATAAACGCCGCCCACATCCGCCTGATTGGTGAACTGAGTTCCGCCGGCAAGCTGGGAGACGACATTGCAGTAGACCTGCGGAGCCTCCACCTGCCGGAAGTTGGCGGGCACCACACCGAAGGACACCATGAACGCCGTCACATACTCGTTGGAGGCCAGTCCCAGCGCGGCGGGGGAGGCATCCAGCGTGTAGTTCTGTCTGGTGTTCAGGTTATCGTACATGGTGCGCCAGGTGCCGCCGCTCAGGTTGGTCTGGTAGACCACCTTGTAACTGCCGTTTACATTGTAGGTTCCGGTGATGATCTTATCCAGCCGTACCGCCTGAGTGGGCAGGGTAATAGCGATAGGTAATCCGCCGCTTTTACTGAATCTGTTAAGGATTCAGCAGTCAGAGCGGATTTTCCCCCGCTTCGCACCGTGCATGCGACTTTCATCGCACACGGCGCTCCATCAATGCAGATTAATTGTTGCATGTATGTGAAGTTATCAGTTTATCCCGTAAACCTTTAATTTTCTGCTGTGTTTGGCTATCAAATTCACTTATATCTTGGTTGGGATTATTAACAGCATCAAAGCATTTCTTGTGCAACGAAACCAGATTGTTGACACGATTGACTTGGTTCAGCGGGAGACAGGGATTGATGCGGTGTGTGCATAGCGTACTGGAAATCAGCCACCCTCCGCATACCCTGCATTTCAGTCCGTCACGGTTGAGCGCATAGGCTCTGTTCATCGTAAACTCAAAATTATTGAGATTGCCCCATTTGCTGTAGCAGACAGCCCTGCTGGTGTTTTCTGAGTACATTTCATCCAGCCGAGCGTTCATTCGCTTTTTCTTCGTGCGCTTGAAGTATAGCTGTCTGCCTTCTTCCGAGTAGGGCGTTTCAGACTGGTTTTTCGGTAAGACGTTTTCCCACTTGCAAAATGCAAGAGCGGTAAAGCCAACGTAAATATTGCGGTACTTTATAGAGGGAATCTTTTGCTTGCGCTGTTGGTGGATATGTGGAAGATTTTGCGTTTGATTTGCCGGTATCCATTCTCCCCGGTATTGCTTTAGTCTGCTTTTAGCAATCAACTGCAATCTACGGGAGTACTTGTGCATGGCGAGATTTGCCCACGTACAGCATTGGTAGTACTGAATGATTCCTCTCACTTGGCTGTTGATGCGGTTTATTTCACCAATAAATTGCTCCCGGCTGTAATTCTGGGGGATTTTCTTGATGTTTTCCGCGATACTGTCAACCTTTCGCTGTAGTCTGTCTCTATCTGGAATCGTCTTTGTGATATAGCCTTTTTTGCTGTTCCCCGGTATCATTTTGAACTCATAGCCAAGGAATTTGATGTGTTTTCTTCGGACATCTGTTATCAGAGTTTTCTCTGTGGATAGTGCCAGCTTTAGCCTGTTTTGTAGAAATACTTGCAGTTTAGCTTTCCATTGTTCGGCATGGTCACGGGTATCTGTGATGATGACAAAATCGTCTGCGTACCGTACCAGACATCCCGGAATTAACGATGTTTTATACAGGGCGCCTCGCCTGTTTCCCGGACTGGCGTATATATGTCTGGTTTTCTTATTTTCCCACTGCTTGGTAATCCACTCATCCATAATGTCCAAGTAGGCATTCGCCAACAGTGGACTGATGATACCGCCCTGTGGGGTTCCATACTCATTTATGGTACATTCATCCATAATCCCAGCTTTCAGCATGGCCTTGACGATTTGCAGAACGCGCCTATCCTTGATGCCTATATGGTATAGACGTCTCAGAAGGACACTGTGGTCGATGTTGTCAAAGCATTTGCTGATGTCGCCCTCAACAATCCAATAGTGGCCTGTGGTATGCGATAGTCTTTTAATGCGCTCCAACGCCATAGCTGTGTCCCGCATGGGGCGAAATCCATAGGAGTGGGCAAAGAATTGTGCTTCTAAAATGGGTTCCAGCACAATCCTCATACATTCCTGCACGATTCTGTCCCGTATGGTAGGGATTCCTAGAGGACGCTTTTCGGCCTTTCCTAGTTTGTCGATGTACTTCCGGCGTATTTGCTGCAGTTCATAATGCTTAAATGCGCTCTGAATATCCCGAATAACCCACGAATGGGAACGTTGCAGATAATCTTTACGCATAGTTTTGGAATCCACGCCGGGAGGTTCACTGCCACGATTGCGTTTGATGTTATGGATTGCGGTTACAATGGTTGCTTCTGCTGACATGATTTCCAGAAGTCCTTTGATCGCTGGGCGGCCGCCCGCGTCATAGACCTCCTTGCTGTGCTGATACAGCTTGTCCTGGATTTCGCGTAGTTGGGTTTCGGTTTGTGGGCTGTCGAATTGTTGTGCCATACGCACCGCCTCCTCTCTGGAATTGGTGTTTCTGGTGTTAGTCAGGTATGCCTACGGCTTCCTCGACTTCCTGTTCACATACAATCTGCACTGACTATGCCCCTTCACTCCGTCCGCCTTATTATTGCGGACATCATCGCTACTACGGGCTGCTGTCCCACGGATTAGCAGGTCATTTCCTACCTGCGCGGCAAAGGTGTCACTTCACTTACTTCAACAGATTGAAGTGCCGTCCGTGGTTCCTTTGTTCCCTATGCTTTAGCTTTACATGTCGGTTTTAGTCCGTCCCTCTGGCCCGACTGCCATCCTTGGCTTGTGTGATATTCTGCCAAGGACATTCGGCCTCAATGGCTTTCTGCCGCTTTCCGCGCGCGAAAACTTCAGCGGCGACAGTTCCCCTCATGGGGCGGGTGGCTGTATAATCACCCTCTACTTTACGAGCCGTACTCTCAGGACTATGTCGGTTGCAACAAGACATACTAGACATGACCGATTTATAGCCTCCCGCGGCGCATGGCTGTCTCAAACCATGCCTCCGCTCTTTACCGAGCTTCGTACATTCCACATGACACTATGGATGCACGTCGGAGTATCAGAGTTTTGGTTACCCGTCACACCGGGTCAGGCAGGTTCTGCCCCTGCCGAATCAAGCATAGAGTTCAGATTTCTTGTAAAATCTGCCTTGTTTTATTGCGTATTTCTACGCAGATTGTCAAGGAACAAAGCGCGCTCCCGCCAATAGAAGGAGGTCAGGCTGGTGGTGGAGTTGTTGGCAATCCCGCTGAAGTCATAGCGGATAGATTGGCCGGGCATAACCTCCACGTACCCTGTCTTCTTGATGCTGACATTGGTATAGAGGCTCTTGTTGGTCATGGCAGTCTTGACGATCTGACCGGCAAACTCCAGCTCCACCTGGATAGGGGTCTTGTCCAGTCCATAAAACTCCGCTGCCTGGGCTTCCACGATTTTGTACCGGCCCAGGGGCAGGGGCTTGGAGACCGCCACACCGTTCCGGTCCGTTTTGATGGTATCTACCAGCTTCCCGGTCCGGTCATTGTAGATCTCAAAAACGGTGTTGGGAATGGGCGTCCCTGCGGGCCAGCCATTCATGCTGTTGTAATCCGCAGAAGTCTTGGTGATCTGAATCTGTCCGGTAATGGGCGTGTTTTCCCATTCCACCTCGGTGGTTTCCCCGGACTTGACATAGACGGTTTTCTTCTGGGTATCCGGGACATAGCCCTCGTTCTCCAGCTCCCGCAAATAATAGCGGCCCGCCTCCAGATCCTCGATATAGACATAGCCCCGATCGTCCGAGGTGTACTGGCCTATGGGGGTGTTGCTGCTGTCGTAGAGCAGGAAACTCACCCCGTAGATGCCTTCTCCTGTGCTTTCGTCTGTCTTATGGATGAGGATACCTGAAAGTGCCCGGTTGGTGATTGTCAGTTTGCTGGTCTTACCGTCCTTCACCTCGAAGTAGTGAGGGGTATCATCCAGCTTATAGCCCTCCGGAGCTGTGACCTCCAGCGCATAATAAGCGCCATCCTCCAGGGGAAGGAACGCTCGGCCATTCTGATCGACAGTCACGGTATCCACCAAGGCATCATCCATTTTGCGGATCTCAAAGGTTGCGTTAGCCAGCCGCTGGGTCTTGTCCGCCTCATCCACCTTGATGATCTCCACGCCGCCCACAGCATTGTTATAAAATCGGATCGTCTGGGTGTCATTGGGGTTAATAGTGACGGTCTGGCTCTGGCTATCCGGGTCGACGGTGTACCCAGGCACACTCTCAAGTTCAGTCACTACTACTGTTCCAGAGATCCCGGACAGGATGACCTTTCCTGTGGAGTCAGAATAATAGATACCATTGCTGGACAACGTGCCTCCTGCGGCGTCCACATACTGCCCATTGGCGTACTTAATCTCAAATTTGACGCCCTCCAGGGGGACTTCTGTAGAGCCGTTCCGTCCCCACTTTTCAATTACCAGATTGCCCATCGGTTTGTTCCGAAATTCCAATGTCGTGGTCTGGCCGGCCTTGATCTGGGCGGTCTGGGGGGTGTCATCCAGGAGGAAGCCCTCTTTTGCTTTGACCTCTTTTGCTACCAGTGTGGTGCCGGGATCGATGTTATCAATGAGGATGGTGCCTGCCGAATCGGTGGTGAAGTAGCCATTACTGTTGCCGACCACAGTGCCATCACTCTCGGTCACGAAGAACTGCACATCGGAAATGGGGCTATTGTCCGCACTGGAAACCTTTTTGATGAGCAAGGAGCCCTTGGGGCTATTGCCGAAATAAACCTGTACGACCTCCTGCTCCTCGCCGGACAGATAGACTGTCTGGGGCGGGGTGTCGATGACGTGGGAGCCATCGCTGGAGAGCTCCTCGATGATATAAGTGCCCGGTTTACAGCCCGTGACGGTGAAGGAGCCGTTGGCCGAGGTGTGGTAAGTGCCGATGACCGTGCCGCCGGTGCCGCTGGTGTTACCCGAGAGATACCGCACCTGGAACACCGCGCCCTCAATGGCCTGCTCCGGGTGGACGCTGTCATACTTCCACACGACGATAGCGGAGTTGGGACGGTTATAGATGCGGAAGGTGTGTCCCTCGCCGGCCGCGATGAATACCTCCTGCTTGCTGGATTCCGTCAGGCTGAACCCATTCGGCGCTTCCAGTTCCTCGATTCGGAACCAGCCATCCCGGAGGGAAATGTCCGGATCACTGAGAACGATGCGTCCCTCTTCATCCGTGTAGAACACGCCCAGGTCGTTGTACTCTCCGGTGGATGTGTTGTTGCTGGCGTACCAGACCTGCACGGGGACATTGGAGAGCGGATCATGGGTGATCTCGTTTTCCTTGATGATCTCGATGGTGGGCCGCTTATGATTCTCAAAGTATACGTCCCGATCTCTGTTGGGATAGAGCGTAACCAGCTGGGATTCCTCCGCCAGCAGATAGGGCTCCGGTACCGACTTTTCGACGACCTCTACCACGCCGGGCAGCAGATTTTCCACCACTGCGATGCCGTTTTCATCGGTTTCCACCTCGGCAATGGAATGGCCGTCCGCACCCTTCACGAGGAAAACTGTATGGGGGACCGGCTGTCCGCTGTCCGCGTCCCGCTTATGGATGATCAAATTGGGGCGTTTTTCATTGGTCAGGGTGATCGTGCTGGTCCGCCCGGGGAACAGTTCCACATGATACTCCTTGGGATCCAAAATGTGGTTTTCCAAAGTGGACTGCTCTTTTACGGAGTATACCCCAGGCTCCAGATCCGAGATCAGGATCTCCCCCCGATCATTGGTGGTGCGGTCAAGGTAATGGCTGCCATCTTCAATCTTTGCGATGCGGAAGGTAACACCCGCCAGCCGAGAACCGTCTGCGCTGAGCTTGATCAGCTGAAGGGAGGGCCTGACCGTATTGGTGAAAATAAACTGCGCATCCTCATTGGGCTTCAGATTGATGATGCGCTGGGCATCGTCGATGATGTACCCCTCACACACCTTTTCGGTTACCCGGAAAACCCCGGCAGGCAAATGAGACAGGTCGATTTCTCCGCTTTCATTGGTGGTAAATTCCTCCGGCCCAAAGCTCCCATCTACTGCCTCAATTTCAAAGACTGCGTTGGAAATCACCTTGGAGGGGTCGGCGGAGTCCACCTTGATCAACCGCATCCCCGGTTTCATGTCATTGAAAAAGACCAGCTCTTTGATGCCGTCACCCGCCTTTAGCTCCACCTCCTGGGGCGTGGTATCCAGGATATAGCCTTCGTTTCCAGTGTCCACCTCGAAGGCTCGGTAGGTGCCGGGCTCCAGATCGGTAAGTAGGATTTCCCCGAATTCATTGGTCTTGAAGTTGCCCAGGTAGTCGCCGTCCCGGTAGATGGCGAAATAGACATCGGCCATGACCATATAGTTTTTGCGGTCATACTTTACGATGCGCAGGCCCGGGAGCTCCTTGTTGATAATGGGAAGGGTAGTTGTCTCCCCGGCCACCACGGTGGCAGTGTAGATGGTGTCATCCTTCAGCCACCCTTCGGGGGCGGTCTGCTCCTGGATTCGGTATGCGCCCAAGGGGATCTCTCCAAACACTGCTACACCGGCGGGGCCAGTCTCCTGAGTGAAGGTCAGGCCAGACTCAATGTGCTCAATGGTAATGACCGCGCCGGGCAGATACTCTCCGGTGTCAGATCGCTTCTCAATGCGGAGGGAGCCATACGGATCATTAAAAAATGCCACCTCGGCTACTTCATTGTAGACCACGGTGACATTCTGGGCAGGCTGTTCACTGATGATATGGTTTGCCGGCGCATCCCGTTCAATGACGGTGTAATTGCCGCAAATGGTCAGGGGGATTTCAATGCGTCCGTCATCCTGGGTAATAAATACGCCAAGGGAATCGCCATCCGGGCCAATGACCTCAAAACGGGCGCCGCTGAGTGGGATCTCCGTCCCGGTCTCGTACTTCAGGATCCGCAAGCCCGTATCCGGAGGATCTTTCTCCGGCGTATCCGCATAGCTGCTGATGGCATTGAAGTTCAGCGTTGTGGTGGGGTCGGTATCCACCACATAGTTCTGCAGGTTGCCGTACTCGTCTTTCTCCAGGCAGCTGGCAAAGAACACAGCGTATGCATACACCTCGCAGTTCAGGGAGAGCTGGACGCTGCCTGCCTGGCCCTGGATGCTCTCCACCGGATACAGTACCTTGAAGGTCCCGCCGTGGCCATTGTTCATCCACTCCGCCTTGATAGACGTGATGTCCTGGTTATTTTCGTCTACAATGCGGGTGCCGGCGGGGACACTTGCGGGGTCAGTGAAGGCGATGTTGATGGCATAGTTGTTCACCCAGGTCTTGGACCAAACAGTGAACTCCTGCTGCTTGTACTGCTTGCCGTCAATGGTGACCTCGTAGGCGGTGTCACGATCCGGCGTGCAGGTTACCTCCGGGCTTTTCATGTCGTTCCAGGCGGTGCCCTGGGCATAGATGTCCTTGGCTGCCGCCAGGATCTTCTTTGCCCGTTCTGCCTCGTCCCCGGACAGGTTGGGATTTACCGTGAGCTTGTTGATATCCCAGTCGCTGATGAGATAGCTCCACAGCGCCATTTTGGTGGCGTAAAAGCCCTGGTATTTGTTTTCCAGGCCCAGTTCGGACAAGGGGCGAGTGGGGTAGCCGCTGGCCACAATGCCAACCACCTTGGGATCGCTGCTTTTTTCCTCTGCCAGGTAGCGGATACTTTCACCTTCTTCCACCACCTTCTGGACACCAGGCTGATTGGGCGTCACACAGTATGCCGGGATTTCCTTGGTGCCGCTGCCGGTGTCAAACAGGTAATAGACATAATTCTGAGACTGTACCTGGCCATTCATCGCCAGATAGTTCATGCGGTAGCCGCCGTTGAAGATGTTGATCTCACCCAAAGCTTCTTCCTCCGATGAGGCGGCAAAGGCGCCGGCCGGCAGCAGGCCCAGGGCAAGCACCAGGGCCAAAAGCATAGAAAGCAGTCGTTTCATTTCCATCCCTCCTAGATTTCTACTGCCCGCACCATCCAGCGGTAGGCGGGCTGGTTTGCGACACAGGTGTACAGGGTGATCTGGTTCCCTGTGGTAGCGGTCAAGCCGCTGGTATCCGTCTCCAGGATCTTGCTGACACTGGTCACTTCGTAGGTGCGGGTGCCCAGCTTAGTGGTCAGAGTCACTCTGTCACCAGCGGAGAGCGTGTGGATCTTCCCAAACTGTGCGTGTGCGCCGCGGTTGTGGGCCGCAATACACACGTTGCCATCCCAGATGCTGGTATCCGTAAAATGCCCGGCGCCCTTGGCCAGAGGTGTGGTGCCGGTACCCTCGTATACCTTCACATTCACCCCGATGGAGGGGATCTTCAGCGTGGCCAGATAGCCGCCGGAATAGTAGAGGTCATCGGTTACATAGGTATACCCAACGGTGGTGCTGGCTTCCCCGGAACTGCCGCTTGCTGCATCTGAGGCAGGCGGGAAGATAACGGGCATATTGCCGCCGGTGATCGTCCCAACAGCCATGCCGCCGGGGGCCAGATCGGGGGTCAGATAGGTGCCCGTCCCAAGGGTGTCCGCACTGAGACTGCCGAAGGTGGGCGGGATCAGCGCCGCGTTTTTGCTCACATCCTCATTCTTCATCGCTCCACCGTCCGCCGTGTAGATCACTTCGATAGAGGTGGGAGAACCATAGTCCGGGTCTCCGGGGGCATCAATACTGTAATCCAAGGCACTGGCGGGCAGGGCCAGGGCCGCGGACAGGCAGATGGTCAGGCAGGTGGTTATCAGCTTTTTCATTGGTCATCCTCCTCTGTCGTCTCCTGGCGGCGTCTCATAAACAGAGCTGCCCCGATCCCTACGCCGGCCAGGGCCACGACGCCAAAGGGCACCGCAATGGGCAGCCAGTTGAACTGGGCAGGCGCGGAGTCCTCCGTTTCTGCCGGCAGGATGGGTTCCAGTGGCGTTCCCTCAAAGATGGCCACATAGCGCACTTTGTTCAGGGCGATCCGGCTGACCGTGCCAGTGTAGTCTGCCGTCACCGTATAGCCCTTCACATAGCTGCTGGTGGCGCTACCGGTGTAGGTGGCCACAGCGGTAAATCGATCCCCCAGAGCGTAGCCGTCCATACTGGCCGTGTTGTCCGTCTGCCAGTTGATGGTCTGGAGGGTCAGGGTGCGCCCGTCCTCTTGGATGCTCTTGGGGATGTACTGGGTGTCCTGGTTGGCCAGGTTGGGGTAGGTTCTGGTGGCAGAGACCTCTTTGGTGGAGCTGCCGTAACCGGCCACCTCTACCCGGACGGTAGACAGGTCCAGGCTGAGGGTGCCGGACAGGCCGTCGTCGGTAATAAATTCCTTCTCTGTGGGCAGCAGCGCCAGCACGGATTCCATATCCTTGTTCTTGCTGGGCAGGGAGACGGTCTCCGTATGCTGGCGGCTTTCGTTTTCCGGGAGCTCCTGCTTCAGCAGGTCGGTCAGGGTATAGTGAAAGCCATCCTGCTCAAAGTCAGAGCGGGGGATGCCCGCCGGGTCATCCTCCGGCCCTAGGTCGTAGATCTTTTTCAGCTCCGTGCCGTCCTCGCTGCGGGTGATGGAGGTGGGATAGCACACCTGGGCAGAGGCGCCGGCACACACCGGTTCCGCTGCCAGGGCCGCGGGGCACAGCATCGTTGCCAACGTAAGAGCCAGAATGGAAAGGGATAGAGCTCGTTTCATCTTGTGTTCCTCCTTACATCGTCATGGCAGGGCCATTGTTTTCCTGCGTCTTCTGCATGTTCTGAGCTTGGGTCTGGGTGTAGGCATCCAGCACCTGCCGGTCAAACTGCTGCTTGAATTCCTTGGTGCAGGGAAAGCAGACATCCCGGTATTCTCCCTGCACCTTTCTGCTGGGCATGGAGACGAAGAGCCCGTTTTTGCTCTCCATGATCCGCACATCCCGGATGGCAAAGCAGTTGTTCAGGGTCACAGATGCGGTGGCCACGGTGGGGCCTTCCCCGCGATAGGGGTAGATCCTCACATCCAGCTCCATGGGGGTTGCTGCGTTGTTGGCACTCATTTCTTTCTTCCTCCTGTCGTTGATGTATTTTGGTCAAGCCGCTCCAGGGTGCGGCGAACCAACAGATCGTACTCCCAGGGCTCGATCTCCAGATAACAATAATCGCCGCGCTCTGTCAGCCCATCTGCCCGGAATTTGAGTACCAGGGGATGGCTGGAGGCGCGGCGTTTCCATTCCTCTAAGGAGACCCAGCCCGTACCGGCAATGTAGACCCAGCGAATGGCGGAACCCGGGTCGTGGTTGATGCTCAGCCACAAATACTTGTCCCGTAGGTGCTTGGGAAGCCGGTTTGAACGCGGGAGCGGCATGATGGCGTCGGAGCAGAACTGATATCGCAGGTTGAACCGTTTGATACACGCTTGGGTGGCAGACTTCGCTTCCGGCAGGTTCACCCAGAGAGGGTACTGCTGGTAGTCGGAGGCCAGGATATCTTCGCCCGCTGTATCGAAGGGAAAGAGCGGTACACACCGGACGAGCTCCAGGATATGCATGCTGTCTGTCAGCCCAAGGCGCTTGTCCTTCGAGAGGGGAATCTCTCGATAAGAGCGGATTGCCTCCTCCAGGGTGTCAAAATGCTGAATGGTCCACCCCTTGCGGAACAGCCCTTTCCGCCGCAGGGACATATCGTCGATGGTGTAATAAAAAACCTTCACATTATCCCTCCATATTCATCCCATTCATGCCGGATGTATGTTGCTGCGATATGTTGCTGCGATTGGTGTGCCAAGAGCTGCTCCAGCTTCGCACTGGCCCACTCCGGCAGGAATTTCTCATCCAGCACCCCCACAAACTCGGCACGGTTCCAGCGGGTCGTCTCACCATCGCCCAGGCAGGTACAGCGGATAGAGCGTCCGATGGCATGAGGGCTGCAGCCAAACCCGTCATGAGCATACCAAAGCTGGTTTTCCTGAGACCAGCAGGTCTCCCGCAAAGTATCAGGACTCAGTACCAGCACCTTTCCCTGATAGTCCAGCTCAGACCGGGAATTGGCCAGACAGTGCTCCGGGCCAAAGAGGTTCAGCTCCTGATAGGCCCTGCGGAACTGGGTCACAAAGCCATCCAGTACAGCAGGGTGGGACTCCACAATAAAACCTACCCTGTGGCCCACATCGTCTGGGATAAAGGTACGCTGCGCCCACCTTTTGTTGTCCGTTCCGAAACGGCCGTCCCAGTTCTTTTCCTGGATGGTGTTGGCCAGCACCCAGTTTACCCGCTTGAAGCCGAACTCCTCCACCACTTCCTTGGCACAGTCAGCTTTGAGGTGCATTCCGTCAAAGCCCTCCCGGATACTCTCCTCAATGGCCTTTTTGCAGGCAATGTTGGCCTGATAGCTGGCCCGCCAGAGGGCGATATCGCCTTCCCGGCGGGCGGTATCCAGGCTGTGGGTGTAGAGATAGGTGTCATTCTTCAATTTCTTCATCCTCCTGTGCTAACAGCATGCGCAGGCCGTCCGGGTTGGCGCCGCAGTTCAGAAGGTCATTCAGAACATCCTCATCCACATGGTCCAGCGGATCCGAAACGTCAGCGGTGCTTACAATTTCATTGCTGGCATCCACCAGCTGGAGCACCAGAAAGTCCGCCATCTCATTGAGCTGTGCGATGGTTTTGAGTGCAACGTGGGCCGATACCTCCGTTTTGCACAGCAGGACACATCCGGTCCCGGCATAGAGCAACAGTTTTTCCGCGTCGGCCAGTTCCGCCGCCTGCATGGCTGCATAGGGAATTTTCTGAATTTTACTGCTTGGATCCCGGTAAAGAATAAATTTCATGGTCAAATACCTCCTGTCTTAAAATCGTCTATGCCGCATCAGGTTCGTGGATCAGCTTATAATTCCGCTCATCTCCCTCTGCCTCCCCAAAGGGGAACAGAGTAAATTGCTGACCATCACGCTTCCATTTGCGCGGGTCATAGTTGGTGATGATCAGTTCCTCATACACACTGTCTGCCGTCTGGGACATACTGTTGGGACGGGTGGTGTAGAAGATGTAGAACTCCTTGTAGAGATTCAGAATGAACGGGCAGAAGTTGTAGGACACCATCACGCGCCCTTTGCACTTCATCAGTACATCGTGGAGCCGCTGATGATCTTCCACCGGAAATTCCACCTGGTAGCAGTCTTCCGCCTGGTAATAGGGCGGGTCACAGTAGAAAAACGCATTCTCCCGGTCATACTGCCGGATCAGGCTCTCAAAGTCCTTGTTCTCAACCACCACATTGGCCAGTCTGCGGGAGCACTCCCAGATCAGATGGAAGAAGCGGCGGATGTCACATGGCTTTCCGGCGAAGGCATTTCCTCCTCCGCTGAAGCTGTAGCGGATCAGCTTGAAGTAGTCCGCCGCCCGCCGGACGTCCCTCCGCGGGGAACGCTCCAGCAGCAGCTTCCGGATCATCTCCCGTTCCGGAGGTTTCAGATATACCTGGGTCAGCTCCAGCTCCTCCTCCAGGTA
Source organism: Intestinimonas massiliensis (ex Afouda et al. 2020) (assembly GCF_900626285.1). Lineage (GTDB taxonomy): Bacteria > Bacillota > Clostridia > Oscillospirales > Oscillospiraceae > Flavonifractor > Flavonifractor massiliensis_A. The sequence continues at coordinate 2,913,265 of NZ_LR131147.1, read as the reverse complement.
ATCATCGGTGAACTCATCCTTGGAGAAAAATTTATGAAGCACCTCGAAATCGTCCCTGGAGTTGAGGGGGAGAAAACCCAGTTCCTTCAGCAGGGCCATCGTCCGGTTCTTGACACAGCAGAACAGATTGGTCAGGTTGCTGTTGTAGTCGTTGTAGACCTCCAGACAGCCCTTGCGGATAGGCCGGTCAAGGGTTACTGTCCCGCTCCCGCCAAACACGTCGATGAAGCGGGGATACCAGGGCGGCGCCAGCTTTCGGATCAGCCAGAGGAGCTTGCCCTTTCCTCCCACCCAGGGAATAAAGGACCTGGCGATACGCTCTCACCTCCCCGTCGGAAAATCGTCCAGGGCTTGCTCCAAGCCCTGAATCGCCGCATCCAGCCCGGCTCGCATTTTCTTCAGATTTCGGATGGTGGCATAGACTTCCCCTGCGGTCTGGGCATAGAAGTAACCGTTCCGGTCACTGGCAATGGGCTTGCACTCCTGCCGCAGGCGATTGACTGCTTTCCTCAGTTCTGTGCCGTTGAGATTCAGAGTCCGCCCCAGTTCTTTTCCTCCCATACAGCGGTCCCGTCCAAGGCAGACCCCTTTCAGGTAGGACAGCACTCTCGCTTCCCGATTCATGGTTTTCCTCCTTTCCCGGGCCTGTTTTCCCGAAAAAGGGCACAAAAAAACGGGGCCGCTTGTCCCTATCGGAAAAACGGCCCCTGTATGTGATATGAGATTGGTTACATGGTCATTGCCGGTCCATGCTCCGGCTTGCTGTACTCATAGTTGAGTTCCTGCCCATTCCAGGCAACATAGCCGTGGTCTGTGGCAGACAGGCCAAACTTCGCCATATGATGCTGGGCGTAGGCTACGGTGTCAAAGCACTGGTTGAGCAACGGGTCCTGCCCGAGTATGCCCTCCTTTCGCGCCAATTCCGCACCGTATTGGGCAAGGTCCACGCCGCGGGGGATGAATTCATAGCAGTGGAGATTCTGGGAGAGGTCCAGAGCCCGGTCCAGCCGGTGGCAGTCCTCCAGTTCCAGCACTGCCTGCCATTTCTCCAACCAGTGGGCTTCCCCCTGGCCCTGTTCCGCCCAGACATAGCCGAAGTCAATGGCGTGCCGCACCAGTTCTCCGGCGGAGTCATACTGGGAGAGGATATTTGTGAGCTGGGGTAGGGCACAGTCCACATCCACCGCAATGCACTGCTCCAGGGTCTCCGCATCCAGGGCGTCCAGCCCCAGGAGCAGTTCATCCGGGTGAGCGGTGTCCATGTATTCTCCCGTGTCAGGGAAGCCCACCCAGACACCTTCCAGGTTGCTCCGGCTGGCCAACTTAATCCGGATGGCATAGTCGCCAGTCGCGGGCAGTACGGCATCTGGTTCCAATTCGGGGAGCGAGTGGCCGGGGCTGATGCGTTCCACATAGTGGCCCTCCAGAAAACATCCGTCTCCGCTTTCCCGATAGGCAGTCCCCACAATCTCCGGGTCAAGATAACCTCGTGCTGGGCGAGTAGGGATGTGAATATGCTCCATAACGAATCGCCCCAGGGCTACATCATCATCCGCACCATAGAGGAGTCGGTATTGATCCAGTCCGATCAGAACCCGGAGGGTCTCCTCAACGGTCTGCGGATGCTCCAGCTGCATAGCGCCCTGAAATAACAGCCTCTCTTTCGCTGTCATGCTTCCGAACCGCTGCTCCAGCCAGTCGTGCTCAGACTTGCCCATCTCCATACCGTCCAGGGCATCGAAGAGGCTGGCCCTCATAGTCCCACCTCCATGCTCGGACCGCCCTGGCTCTGGGAATAGCTCACATCCAGATCACTGTGCTGCACCACGTATCCCCTGGAGGTAAAGACGCCGCCCTCTTCCATCCTGGCCTTGCGGCCGATGGCCCCATAATCCAGCAGTTCGTATACCTCCTCCGGCAGTCCGGCCGGCAGGACTGGGAAGTCGTTGTCCACATAGAAATGGCCCAGCTGTTCATCATTCCCGGCCTCTGCAACCACATGGCAGCAATCCACACTGTTGGCCAGGTCGATCAGACGGTTCAGGGGCAGCTCCTCCATCCCCTTGTCCAGATCCATGCGGACAAGGCCCTCAAAGGAGGCGTTTTGCCAGGGTGTCAGGTCTGCCAGCTTACAGGCCAGCAGATTCAGCTCCGTCAGCTTCATATCCTCCGGCAGATGCCCTGCCAGGTAGTCCCGGCCGCAGTAGTCCGAGATCTCCACATAGAGCGGCTGACCGGTATTCAGCTCCAGCAGGAGGCCGTTCAGCTTTTCCTGTTCCATGGGCAGATCCGTCAGCCTGCCCAGCGGGCTGTCCATTTCCAGCGGGCTTACATATACAGAAAAGGTTTTCTTCAAAGCAATCACTCCTCGCTCGGGCAAAATAATGGGGCGGGATGATCACTGCATGGTCATTCCGCCCTGGGTGTGTTCCGTGGGGTCAAAGTTCTCCTCGGCGCTGAGCCGCTCCTCGACCGCCTTCATGTATGCGTCATAACACCGGGAATACTCGGCGTAGTTTTCACCGCCGATCTCCTCCAGAAATTCCTGCTTGAAGCCCCAGAGCGGGTATTCGCAGAAGCCGCTGTATTTCCGCAGCCCGGTATCCACCGCGATTCCCTGGTTCAGAAGCTGCTGCGCGAAGCGGCAGTTGTTGGTGTCGATGTAGGCGCTGTTTTTCAGCCCGATGAATTCCCCGAAGGAGACTGTAAGGGTTGCATAGGGTTCCATACCATAGGGCTCGTCCACAATCTCATCCAGAGCAATGGCCAGGCCAGGCATTTCCTGGCCCATAAAGTCGCGGACGGAGTAGAGTTCCACTCTTGGCTGCAGTTCCACACGGTTGCCAAAGATATCGGTAATTTCAAGTGTCATATCGGTTCCATCTCCTTTTAGCTGATGGTCATTCCACCATGCTGCTGTGATTCGTAACATTTGGGGTCTGCTCCCGGCACATTCCATCCACATATACTTCCGGTAAGCATGGCCTGCTCCTGGGCGGGTGTAATGCCACGCCTTTCGTTGTTGTAATCGGCCAGACAGCGATTTTGCTCTGGGCTGTCCGTATTCCAGTCACTCACGTAGTATCCGCTCTCGCCACGTTTGATGCAGATCAGAGTTCCGTCGCTGGGCAGCACCGACCAGCACAGGTCTGGTAGGCGTGTCTGTGCGTCTGGCGAGAATCTCTCCACCTCTGTCTGAATACTCCAGTCGCCCACATTCCAGAGGCTGACATAGAGCTCTCCTTCGTCCAGTTCGATGGGGCACTGCTCGAAGCCCTCGCCCCAACCATCTGCGGCTTGGCCCGAAATGTATTCGGCCAGGGTTTCCTTTTCCTCCGGCAGAAGTTCCTCAATTACCTTACACTCTGCCACGCCCCAGAGCTGCCCATCGCGGTCTTCTACCTCAAATACCGCTGACTGGACTTTTGCCTCTACACCATCCTGCTTATCATACCAGTGCATCAGGCCCCGGGTAGCCTCCTGCGGCATCCGGTTCTCCAACAGGGCTTTCCGGATGCTGTCCTTATACCTGCGGAGATCCCGCCCATCCAACTCCTCACCTTGATCGCTCGGGTCACCCCAACTATCATAGCTGCGGAATGTTGCTGTGAGTGGCATATAGAACTTCAGCGTCTGAGGTTCCGGGGGCAGAACCCTGAAGCGGTCCTCGCCGAAGATTAAGGCAAGCCCGCTGCCGTTATCCCACTTGACGTGGAACTGTCCGGCATCATCGATGTCTTCCAGTGTGCCCATACTGCCAGGGGCAATCGGGTAGGGATCGCCTTTCATCTCGATAAGCCGGATACGGCTCCCCTTGGGATATTGATCCCGCAGGAAGTCCAGCCATTCCTTTTCCACAGTCACTTCACGTACCCCCCATATTCATATTTTGTGCGGAGCTGCTCTGTACCAGCTCCTGATGCAGCTGACCTACCGCCTCGTAAATGACCGGATCCGTCTTGAAGCTTTCCAGCTTCTGATAGTCTGTAAAGAATCTCTGATCCCCACCTGCCATGTGGACGATATCCACAGTTGCGATGGAATCCTTGGTGACGCCGAGGCGTTTCTCCAGGGTGTCACTGTTCTGGTAGATCTGGATCGCCTCCTCCAATGTCAGCTCACAGAAAAGCTGCTCCTGGGCGGTGTTGTAGTCTGTCAGCACAAACCAGGCGTAGGTGTGGGGGAGGGAGGGGTCTGCTGCATCCCGAAGCATCTGCGCCCCCTTCTCCGTCAGGCCATAATCGCATACTCGCTTGGGATTTTCCTCGCCGGCAAAACCCAGGATGATATCATCCACAGCCTTTTTGACCTGCGGGCTCTCGGTAAGGGTTTCATACCGGAATCCTGTCGTATTGCGGTACGGCAGTTCCTCTCTGATGGTTCGGAGATACTGCTGTGGGTCTGTAAACTCCTGCTTGGTGCCATCTGCAAAGGTCACCCGGCCTACCAGCTTTTCCTGATGGGCCAGTTCCTGCTGCTGCTTATCATAGCAGTACAGGCATCCCTGGTAATCGCCGGGACTGGGGGTGCAGCGCAGACAGTAGCGGTAGCGGCCTGTCTCCACCACGTAGCCGAAGCTGCGCCCATCTCTGGTGATGGCTCCGCCGTTCTGGGCACAGAAGCTGCGCATCGCCGTCAGATCTTTCAGCGGCCCATCCGTCCGAAGGGTATCCACGATGGTTTGCAGTTCATCCTTAAACTCCGGGGTGTTGAGCTGATCCTCGTTGTGGGGCCACCAGGTATGCCAGAACTCCTTCCCGTTGTGGCCGAAATCCATACGGATATGGCCTACTGTCCCAAGCGACTTGTCCTGCTCCTCATCCGGTTCCGAATAGAAAAGGCCCGCTTCCTCAAGGGAAGCGGGCCTCAACAGGACTCCGTTTTCACTTGTTCTCGCTGCGTGTTGGTTCATGGGTTTCACCTCCTTCCTCTGGTAAGTACACAACATACCACACCGTGGGGGAAATAGCCATGGCCAAAAGTCGTCCTGCCGGAGAAGTGGAGATAACCGGCGATGGTGGCTCCCAATGCTGCCAGGGATGCCACCGTAATCATGATTTTCTTCTTCATTTACATTCCTCCCGATCATCAGATAATGTTGTTCAGGTCATCTGCATATCAAACCCCGGCTCCGGGGACTCCATGATCTGTTCCAGGTGCCGCGGGTCTACGATGACCTCGCTTTCGTTCCTGCCGGTAAACAGGGCCAGGATGTGTTCCTTCCGAATCTGCGCCTCATACACCGTTCCCTCCTCACCGAAGCGGTGGGCGAACCAGTCCGCCGTTTTCCGATCCAGTGTCCAGGACAACGCCCTGATATTTTTGGCGTTGTAACAGGTAACACCCCGATAAACCGTTACCGTATCCTCCAGTGCCTGATGTGCGGTGCACTCCTCCTCATCCATCAGGGACTCCGGAGAGACGGATCTGAACAAGGCTACCAGTTCTTGTTTGCTCACATTGCAGTCCTGATTGGGGCATTCCTCCTGGGTCCAGGCGGTAGATAAGAGCTGCCCCAGATCCTGCTCCGAGAGAGCAGAGGCGGCAAACTTGATAAAAGTCAGATAATAGGGTGGGTTGAGCAGTGCGAAAATCTGATGAACATTTTCGGCGCTGTCGATCTGCTCCCCAACCTTTCTGCGCCACCTTGTGCAGTCATCCGAATTATTGATTAGGTCGACCATGGAGAGGCTCCCATCCTCATTCCGAAGCGCGGAGATTCCGGAGTTCGTGAAGGGGTGGCTGACGATCACCGGAGAGAAAGATGTCTTCTGGATCTGTACATCGAGGAGGGTATGCGCCACCAGCTTTACGCGGAGCAGATCGGTTTTGCGGGTCATTAGGAAAGACCTCCCATCTCCATCGCCTGCGTTTCCTCAGAAAAGGGGCTGCTGCATCGGCGGATCAGTCCGAACTCAGTTCGCCGGACGCCGTCCTCCATCATGGTATCCTCACCCAGCTTCTCAAAATCCATATACCCGTCGATGGTATCGATTAGCTCATCATCAGCGCCAATGCGCCGTAAGACGGTTCGGCCATATTCATAAGTGTCCTCGGGAATGCGCTCATAGTCGTCCAGATTCATGGCGTATCGAAGAGCATCCTGCATAGTTTCCGGCTGTTCCACAGAAAGAACCGACAGGTATTTCATCAGCTCACCGTCTTCAAGCTGCATCCCCTCGATAGCCCAAGCCAATTCGTTTGCGTCTTCCAGGCATACACCCGTGGTGGGAATATACTCGTTCAAATTGGGAACAGCAAATGAAACCTTGGTAATTTCGGCCTCTGCAAAACAATCAATCCCCAGCAATTTTTTTACTCGCTCCAGTTCCTCCTTCAATGCTGGAAGAGATACACTCGCTTGCGCTTGGGAGGAGGAGAGGTCAAGCCGGATCTTCACCGTTTTCTCTCTGACGAATTCAGCATCCCGCTTGAGAAGCACATAACCGGCATAGGTGTATGCACCACCATGCTCGGCATAGTATTCTGCGCCGATTTTTGCAAAGTCCAGGTAGGGCCAAGCCGCTTCGGGGAATCTGGGATCACCCTGAATCTGACCGGCAACAGCGACATAACGGCCAAGTGCCACATCTGAATTGACATTGGGAATGAGGATGTAGTCCGACACCTGTTCTGCCACACGAATCACATCATTCAGATCATTGATACTGCTGCAATCCAAGGCGCCGGCATAGATGTTTCGTTCACGAGAGTCCATTTTGGCAATGATGCTCGAAAGCAGATTCAGCTGTGCAAGCTGCGTTCTGGAATCAGGGTCGAGTCCGCCGAGATATGACGGCAGATTGGCAATCACACTTTTGATCTCAACGATCTCTGTTTTTCCTGTTCTGTTAGCTTGTTCAAGTTGGCTGTACGCTTCTGTCATAGCGCCATGAGATGCGGGAAAATTGAGCGGGATAATAACAGGACTCCCACTTCGCTTCATGAAGAGTTGGATCATGCCATACCTCCCATCTGAATCCCCTGTTCACGCTGGTGCTGTCCTATCGGATCTTCCGCCATCAGTTCCTCCAGATTTACTGTGCCGACATAGGCGATATAGCCGTAGTCGGTAAACACGCCAGACTGATGATCCATGTGCTGCAGACCATACCGCTCGTAGTCATAAAACTCGTCCAGAGTGGGGTCATACTCAAAATGGCCGGATTTCTGGATCATGTATTTTCCGTATTCCGCAGGGGTGTGCGCACCAGGGGCGAATTCAAACAGATCCATGTTTTCCGCCAGACGGCGGATCTGGCTGGCTTTTTCCGGCTTGGCCATGCTTACTGCCGCCCCCAGTTTCTTGCGGTCAAGAATCGAAAACTTCTCCACAGCCAGCGCCAGCTCATTGAGTTCGTGGATGTTATCACACCGGAAGTCCAGTGCCACATCCACTTCCTCCGGAAATGCGCTGTCGGCTATCCAGAGACACATATCCTTTGGATCGGTAATGCCGGAACGCTGCATGGCACGCTCAATTTGTCCTTTGGACGCGGGGAGGTAGACCCAGGTGACATTCTTGCTATTCTCCGGTTCCTGCCAAGAGGATATTCCGACGGCAGTCATATCGGCCTCATAGTGATAGCAGGGCAGGTGCTTCCCATCATAGAGCTGTGAAAGCTGCATACCGTTGTCATAGACCACGCCATAGCGGGTTATGGTTCCCTCATTGTCCTCAATCAACAGAATGGCGGTTTCCTCTCCGTCCAACTGCTCCAATTCTTCCATGCTTGCACAGCCGCCGTGGATGTTCATGTAGTGGTCACGGCCAATTTCCTTTAAATTTGTGAAGTCTGTAATCACCGTTGCCTGCTGACAACAAAAGGTCAGGTTGATGAGATCCTTCATGCTGGTGAGATTCAGTTTTTCAGCCATCGCCTGAAATTGCGAAAACTCGCCCACATCAAAGCTGTCCAGCCGCTTTGCCAGATAGTCCAACTCATCAAGGTTGACCTTGGTGCATACCAGCCGATTCAGCACAGGCCAGGCACTGTCGAGCGAGTCCAAGCGGCAGTCGGCTTCAGAGACATTGCCGATCTCCAGTGCCTCCAACAGCGCAACGCAGTGGTCGTATTGATTTCTGGGAATGGGAAGAGGGATTGTCGCAACACCGTATTCCGGGTGGTCGGCGTTGCTCAGAACTGCTTCCATCATCACATTGCATCACCTTACTTTCCTTCAAAATTCAAAATCGCATCTCCGTACTTGGCCAGAAGCAGAGCGCAGACAATCAGGTGGAACGCCTCATCTGTGACCAATTCGGGGGATGCGAGATCGGCAAGAGTGATATTGCGGCTGCCGGTCGAGATGGCTTTGGCCGCCTGATAAACACTGTACAGTTCCGGCTGGATGCCGGAAAGCTGGATGGACTGGAAGTCAAATCCGCTGGCATCAAACTTCCAGATCATCCTGCGCCAGATATCCTCATACGCCGTGAGGAGAAACAGCGCGGCCAGATTACGGCCTGACATTCGATACCAGCGCGCACGCCAGTGCTGCCAACGCTCCCGATGACTATCGCTCAGGAAAAATCCAATGGAGCAGCCATTGAAACTCCTCTCTAAGCGGGCCTGAAGCTGCACTCCCGCTTCAGGGAAGAAGCAATCCCTGACAAACTCGTTGAGGTCAATCGCACCGGCCACGATACGTTCATCCAGACAGACGCACTGCTCCAAAGGGCAGGGATGATTGCGTCTGAAGTTCACGCAGTATGGGCACTCCATGTCATCTCTGCTATATTGGAAACCGGGATAGTATCGGCCATGCCCCCTGGGCTTGAAATAGGGTGGGGTCATCATCTGCTGTTCCATCTGGCACAGCGGTGTATCCCGCATGAAGTAGCGTGTCATAAGGTCATACTCATCCCTTCCTGCTTGATTTCGCAACCGTCTTCTCTGATTTCCTCATTCTCCTCCATATCGCTTTTCTGGCCGGGAATAAGGCATTCGCCCGGATAAAGTTCCATTTCGTACAGCACGCTGCCATCACCGCTTCTGCGGTCAAGGACTTTGATGGTCGTGCCCTCAAATAAATAGTTGGATGCCTTTTCGAAATCAGAGCGGAATCCCTTCCCGTAATTACAGGTCGAATACTGATGAGTCGGCTGATCCTTGACCACGGAATAGTAAGCGTTGGTCTGAACCTCAGTCACCACCCGTACAAGCCCGACTAGGGCAGGGTGCTTGCTATGGCTGGTTGCCACCAACTCTGTCCCAGGGCGGATATAGCGCTTCAACTCAGCCAGATTTTTGATGCGCAGTGGCGCTTTTTGTTCGTTGTTTTGATCCAATCTTCAATCCTCCTGTCTGGTTTAAGGCAATAAAAAAGCGCCGGAGTCTTATTTCTAAAACTCCGACACCTGAATATTACATGATCGGTTCCTGACTGTAGGGTTCCATGGGGGGCTGCTCCTGTTCTCTTATGCGATCCAGAGCATCGGGAGCTGCAGTGGCAATCTGCTCCTGAACGCCCCGGATGCACTTTTCCTGCTTGGCAGTCAAGTCAAAGCCAGCGTCTAAGGTGTCAGAGCAGCACCGGTAGATTTCGATAAGCTGCTCCTGATTGAAGATTTGCTGTTTGGAAATGAGGCCGGCGCGGATGGCGAAGTCCTGCTTGGCACCTACATAGTTTTCCTGAAAGTAGTTGCCCTGATTGAGACCTGTGCGGTCGAAGCTCCAGTTCCATGTGACGAATTGGACGCCAAGCCGGGTGGGATGGGCAGCCAGCACGGCTCCGTTGAAGTCAGCCAGCAGGCGGTAGTCACCGGTCAGGCTTTGGGCTTGCAGGGGCGGAGCCTGTTCCAGCAGCGTCATGTACTCACGCACGGTATAGGCCAGATCGGTGGCTCGCTCACAGGCTCGTTCCCGTTCCGGCGTCGCTACATCCTCCTGCCAGTAGCGAACGCCTCCGTCCGCTGTAATCCGGCAGAGGGGGAGACCATCCCACTCCACAGGAAGCAATTCGTCCTGCTCAGGCTGGGAGGTGAAACCCTCCCGCGTGAGCGCAATATGTAGTTCTTCAAAATACTGTTTTCGATCCAAGTTAATTTCCTCCTGTGCGTAATGCCCTTTGGGCTCTCATTTTGATTTTATCTGAAAAAAAAGGCCGTCACCTTAAAAAAGTGACGGCCAAGATGTGTGGAATAGAAAAGTGGTTTGTACTACATTTTAGCACAAACCACTTTGTTCACAAAAATTTAACAAAATAATTTTCGAAGAAACAGAAATTTTTCCGTGTTGCTCACTCAAAATTGGGCGCAAAAGCCCTCAGTTTTAGTTCAAGTCCTCACCGCACGTGGAAGAGGTGGGAAGATATCTTTTTTTCGTGCAGTCAAAAATGGACGCGAAAAAACCCCGAAACCGTTGCGGCTTCGGGGTTTTCCGGTGCGATATCTTTTTTGGTCGCACAATGTGGTTGCGGGGGAAGGATTTGAACCTTCGACCTCCGGGTTATGAGCCCGACGAGCTACCAAGCTGCTCTACCCCGCGATATGGTGCCGGAGACCGGGATCGAACCGGCACGGGATCACTCCCACGGGATTTTAAGTCCCGGGCGTCTGCCAATTCCGCCACTCCGGCGTGGAGGGCTTCCAGTCTCGTCTCGTAAGTGCTCAACTAGAATACCACACTGGGAGGTGATTGTCAAGATAAAATTTCTGTTTTTTCCGCGACGGGAATCGCGCACATTTCACACGGGAGGAAGCATATACTGATACGTACATCACGCGAGAAGGAGGAGATTCCATGAGAGCGCACCATTCCGACGAGACGATACAGCGCACCGACCCCAAGGGGGACATCGACGACCTGATCTTCTGCGCCGACCAGGGCTGGTCAGCCAGCAGCCGATAAAAAACCGCCGCCAGCCGGCGGTTTTTTGATGCCCACACTTTACATTATCGCCGCCGTTGGATATAATAATAGGGCTATTTTATGGAAATGAGTGTGGAAATACATGTTGCAGTTCGACGAATATAAGGTGAAGCTCAACAACCTGCGGCCGGAGCTGGACGATCTGGACCAGGCCCTGGGTCTGGATGCCGCCAAACAGGAGGCCGAGATGCTGGAGTCGGAGAGCGCCTCCGACGGCTTCTGGGACAACCTGGAGAAGGCCCAGAAGATCCAGCAGCGGGTGAAGAACCTGCGGGACAAGATCGACGGCCAGGAGAAGCGCAAGACCCAGTGGGAGGATCTGATGACCCTGTGCGAGCTGGGCAACGAGATGGAGGACGAGAGCCTGGTGCCAGAGGTGGAGGAGGGCTTCGCCAAGCTGGAGTCCGGCATTGAGGAGGCCAAGCTGTCCACCCTGTTCACCGGGGAGTACGACAGCTCCAACGCCATCCTCACCTTCCACGCCGGCGCCGGCGGCACCGAGGCCCAGGACTGGGCCCAGATGCTCTTCCGCATGTACACCCGCTGGGCGGAGCGCCACGGCTTCACCTGCAAGACCCTGGACTATCTGGACGGGGATGAGGCGGGCCTGAAGAGCGCCACCATCCTCATCGAGGGGGAGAACGCCTACGGCCACCTGCGCAGTGAGCACGGCGTGCACCGGCTGGTGCGGGTGTCCCCCTTTGACGCCAACGCCCGGCGGCAGACCTCCTTTGCCGCTGTGGAGGTCATGCCTGACCTGCCCGAGGACGCCGACGTGGAGATCCGGCCCGAGGACTACGAGATGCAGGTGTTCCGCTCCTCCGGCGCCGGCGGCCAGCACATCAACAAGACCTCCTCCGCCGTCCGCCTGATCCACCACGCCACCGGCATCGTGGTGTCCTGCCAGACCGAGCGCAGCCAGTTCCAGAACAAGGACACCTGCCTGCGGATGCTGCGGGCCAAGCTGGTGGAGCTGAAGATGCAGCAGCACGCCGAGAAGATCTCCGATATCAAGGGCGTCCAGCTGAAGATCGAGTGGGGCAGCCAGATCCGCTCCTACGTATTCATGCCCTACCAGCTGGTGAAGGACAACCGCACCGGCTACGAGACCAGCAACGTCAACGCCGTCATGGACGGCGACCTGGACGGCTTCATCAACGCCTACCTGAAGGCGGAGGCTACCGGAAACTGGGCAGAAAAATAAAATATGGAAACGGGAAAGAGCCGGGACGGTATGTCCCGGCTCTTTCTGTAAGTTAGCGACAAAAATAACGTAAAATTTCACAGTATTTTTGTCAAATGAGCTTGTAATTTTGGTTACATTTTGTTACCATAAACTTGCGCCCATTGGATTCCCAAAAAGATGAAAGGAAAGGCGGTACGTATGATGAAAAAGAAGACAGGCAGGCTCCTGTCCCTGGTGCTGGCGGCAGCCATGCTGTGCGCGCTGGCGCTGCCCGCCTCCGCGGCGGAGGAGACCGATGAGGGCATCGTGGTGCTGTACACCAACGATATCCACTGCACCAGCGACGACGGCATGTCCTACGCCTCCATTGCCGGCTACAAGGCCCAGATGGAGCAGACCTACGGCGCCGACAACGTGACCCTGGTGGACAACGGCGACGCCATTCAGGGCGGCGTGCTGGGCTCCATGTCCAACGGCAGCTGGATCGTGGACATCATGAACCAGGTGGGCTACGACCTGGCCATTCCCGGCAACCACGAGTTTGACTTCAAGATGGATACCTTCCTGGACATCGTCAAGAACCAGGCCCAGTACACCTATCTGAGCTGCAACTTCGTGGATGCCCAGGGCAACCCCGTGCTGGACGCCTACAAGATGATCACCTACGGGGATGTGGACGTGGCCTATGTGGGCATCTCTACCCCCGAGACCCTGACCAAGTCCGCCCCCGCCTACTTCCAGAATGAGAAGGGCGAGTACATCTACGGCTTCTGCCAGGGCAACAACGGCAAGGACCTGTACAAGCAGGTGCAGGCCACCGTGGATGCCGCCCGCAAGGCCGGCGCCGATTACGTGGTGGCCATGGCTCACCTGGGTGAGGACGCCCAGAGCTCCCCCTGGATGTCCACTGAGGTCATCGCCAACACCACCGGCATCGACGTGATGCTGGACGGCCACTCCCACACTGTGGAGTCCTCCAAGACCGTGAAGAACGCCGACGGCAAGGACGTGCTGCTGAGCCAGACCGGCACCAAGGCCGAGTCCGTGGGCAAGCTGGTCATTGCCCCCGACGGCACCATGACCACCGAGCTGGTGGCTCTGGCCGATGTGGACACCACCTCTCAGGCCTACACCGACGCCAAGACCTTTATCGAGGGGATCCAGAACGAGTACAAGGCCAAGGCCGACGAGGTGGTAGCCACCTCCGCCGTGGACCTGACCATCAATGACCCCGTCACCGGCCAGCGGGCCGTCCGCTCCGCCGAGACCAACCTGGGCGACCTGTGCGCCGACGCCTACCGCACCCTGCTGGAGGCCGACGTGGCCTTCGTCAACGGCGGCGGCGTCCGTGACAACATCGCCGCCGGCGACATCACCTACGGCGACATCATTGCCGTGCACCCCTTCGGCAACCTGGCCTGCCTGGTGGAGGTCAGCGGCCAGCAGATCCTGGACGCCCTGGAGCTGGGCTCCATGCAGGCCGGCGTGTCTGAGAGCGGCGGCTTCCTCCAGGTCTCCGGCCTGAAGTACACCATCGACACCTCCATCCCCTCCACCGTGGAGCTGGATGATGCCGGCAACTTCGTGAAGGTGGCCGGCGACCGCCGGGTCAAGGACGTGCAGATCCTGGACAGCGAGACCGGCGCCTACACCGCCATTGACCCCAAGGCCACCTACACCCTGGCCTCCCACAACTATATGCTGAAGGACGGCGGCGACGGCTATGCCATGTTCGGCGCGGCCAACGTCAAGATCCTGAAGGACGAGGTCATGGTGGACAACGAGGTCCTGATCAACTACATCAAGGACGAGCTGGGCGGCGTCGTAGGCGAGCAGTACGCCAATCCCAGAGGGGCCGGCCGCATCAAGGTGCTGTATGCCGACACCGACTTCACCGCCTGGTATGCCGAGGCCGTCCGCTACGTCACCAGCGAGGGCCTGATGAGCACCACCAACGGCTCCAGCTTCAGCCCCGCTGCCAACGTCACCGTGGCCAGCGTGTACCAGATGCTCTACAACATGGAGGGCAAGCCCGCCGTGGAGAAGGTCACCGTTGCCGGTACCGAGGGCCAGTGGTACGCCGACTGCATCAACTGGGCCGCCGCTCAGGGCCTGTATGACGCCGGGACCGCGTTCGCCGGCGACAGCGCCGCCACCCGGGCCCAGGTGGCCTCCATCTTCGCCGACTACTCCGTCTGGAAGGGCGTGAAGGCCCCCGCCGACGACGGTTCCATGAAGGACAAGGTGCCCGACTACGACCAGATCCCCGCTGAGGACCTGGAGGGCATGACCTTCTGCTACTACGCCGGACTGATGACCGGCAACCAGAACCACCAGCTGATGCCCGCCAGCCAGCTGAGCCGGGCCGAGTTCGCCCAGCTGCTGATGAACTTTGACGGCTTCCTGGCCGCCCAGAAGGTGCCCGCCGCCGCCTGATCCCAACAGACAGAAGAGGCCCCCATGATGCATCATGGGGGCCTCTTTTACTCTGTGCTTATTTGCCCTCCCGGCGGAGCAGGTCCTGCTTGATGTCCCACAGGCGCTGGGACAGGTCCACGTAGTAGTTGTGGGGGTTCTCGAACCGCTTGACCTCGTCCCACAAAAGGTCGATCTGCCCGGCGCACCAGGCCCGCATTTCGGCGATGGGGGGCGACTGGTACACCCGCTTGCCGCCCTGGAAGATGGGCACCAGCAGCTCACGGGCGGTGAAGTTGGTGAACACGCTCCGCTTCCAGGTGGCGTCCGGGTCGAAGAGCTCCAGGGGCCGGGTGTCGTCCACCGTCTCATCGTGGAGGGTGATGAGATCGGCGAAGGCCTTGCCCGTCTCGTTGTCGAACAGCCGGTACACCTTCTTGAAATGGGGGTTGGTGATCTTGTCGGCGTTGGCGCTGATCTTGATCTTGGGGATGATGTTCCCCTCCTTGTCCTCCACCGCCGCCAGTTTGTACACCCCGCCGAACACCGGCTCGCTCTTGGAGGTGATGAGCCGCTCGCCCACGCCGAAGGAATCGATCTTGGCCCCCTGGAGCAGCAGGTCCCGGATGATATACTCGTCCAGGGAGTTGGAGGCCACGATCTTGCACTCGGTGAGGCCCGCCGCGTCCAGCATCTTCCGGGCCTTCCGGGACAGGTAGGTCAGATCGCCGGAATCCAGCCGGATGGCGCAGTTGGTGATGCCCTGGGGGAGCAGCACCTCCTTGAAGGCCCGGATGGCGTTGGGCACGCCGGACTTGAGCACGTTGTAGGTGTCCACCAGCAGGGTGGCGGAGTGGGGATAGAGCTGGCAGTAGGTCTTGAAGGCGGTATACTCGTCGGGGAACATCTGCACCCAGGAGTGGGCCATGGTGCCGCCGGCGGGTGAGCCGTAGATCTCATCGGCCAGGGTGCAGGCGGTGCCGGCGCACCCGGCGATATAGGAGGCCCGGGCGCCCAGCAGAGCCGCGTCGGGGCCCTGGGCCCGGCGGGAGCCGAACTCGCTCACCGGCCGGCCGTCCGCCGCCCGCACGATGCGGTTGGTCTTGGTGGCGATGAGGGACTGGTGGTTCAAAGTGAGCAGCAGGAAGGTCTCGATAAACTGGGCCTCAATGGCGGGGGCCCGGACGGTGAGGATGGGCTCCCGGGGGAAGATGGGCGTGCCCTCGGGCACCGCCCACATGTCGCCGGTGAACCTGAAGCCCTTCAGGTACTCCAGAAAGCCCTCGCAGAAGCAGCCCTTCCCCCGGAGGTAGTCGATATCCTCCTGGGTGAACTCCAGGTGCTCGATATAGTCAATGACCTGCTCCAGGCCGGCGGCGATGGCAAAGCCGCCCCCGTCGGGGACGTTGCGGAAGAAGATGTCAAAGTAGCAGATCTGGTCGGCGTACCCCTCGGTCTGGAAGTAGCCGTTGCCCATGGTCAGCTCATAGAAATCGCAGAGCAGGGTGTAATTCATGTGTTCCTTCATGGTGTTCAAACCTCCCGGTTGACAACGGTGATCTGGAGCGTCTCCATCAGCTCCAGGGCGTTTGCGTGCAGTCTGGGGTCGGGTCCGGCGGTACAGGATGCGTCCACCACCAGCTCCGCCTCCGGCAGAGCGGCCTTGGCCACGATGGCGTTGGACAGCACGCACATATAGGACACCAGCCCCACCAGCTCGACCCGGTCATAGCCCCGCTCCTTCAGCCAGCCCCCCAGCCACAGGGAGGGGAAGGTGGGCTTGCACACCACCATGTCCCGGCTTTTGTCCATGGCCTGTCCGGTTTTCCCGTAGAGCTGCCAGCCCTCCGTGTTCATGACGCAGTGGGGCACCGGCAGCTTCTTCCCCTCCTGGGTGTCCAGGTAGTTTTCCTGGTGGGTGTCCAGGGTGAAGGCCACGTCGTCCCCGGCGGCGTGATAGGCCTCGATCTTTGCCGCGATGGGCCCGTCCAGCGCCTCCGCGCCGGGAAAGCCCAGAGCTCCGTCCACAAAATCCTTCTGGTAGTCCACCACCAGCAGCAGCTTCTTCATCGGCAGGTACCGCCCTTTCTGTCAAGACACCTGTCTATTCTAGTCTTTTCTCTCTGGGATTGCAAGGTTTTTCTCAAAGCAGGGGTAGGTGAGGGGCCGGCCGTGGAGGTGGATGGTCCCCACCTGGGTGAAGCCCATCTTGCGGATCAGGGCCTGCATCCGGTCGTTGAGGGAGTAGGTGTCGATGCGCATGGCCCCCAGGCCCCGCCGCCGGGCCTCCTCCTCGGCAAAGCGGAAGAAGGCGGACCCCACGCCGCTCCGCTGGCAGGCCGGGTCCACCGCCATCCGGTGGATGACCATGGCCGGGCGGCTGGTGGTCCAGGGCAGGGGGTCGTACTCGGGGGATTCGCTGGTGTTGACGCAGGCCACCCCCGCCAGCTGCCCGTCCGCCAGGGCGGCGTACAGCTCCCCCCGGCCGATGTCCCCGGCGTAAAAGTCCCGGGTGGGGTAGTCCGCCCCCCACTGGGGATTGCCCCGGGCGTTCATGTCGGCCACCGCCCGGACCACCAGGGCCCAGATGGTATCCAGCTCCTCCGGCCGGGCGGGACGGATCACAAGCTCCTCCATCTTATTCCGCCAGAGGGGTGGGGCCCATGGCCTGATGAAGCTCGTCGGTGATGGCCCCCCGGAAGAAGCACAGGGCGAAGCGGTGCATGTCCTCCAGCTTGGCGGGCACCGAATCGGCGGACAGCTGGCCAGCGGCGGAGAAGTCCCCGTCCAGGATGAACTTGACCTCTTTGTCGCCCTGGTTGCCCCCCACCAGGCCGGGGCCGGCGTGGACCTTCATCTTGTAGCCGCCCACCAGGGGGGTCTCCACATCCAGGGAGCACTTGGTGATCTCGGTCTCCTCCACGTCGGGCTGGCCCAGGATGCCCAGGTACTGGTCCCGGATCAGGTCGTCCCACAGCTGGTCCTCCAGACCCAGCCGCTTGCGGGAGACGGCGTTGACGTACCGCAGGCCGATGCGCTCAAAGAAGGCGGGCTGATAGATCTGGATGAACTGGGCCAGAGGCTGGTCCAGCCGGGCGGCGAAGTCCTCCCACCGCTGGTAGCTCAGGGTGGACAGGGCGATGAAGTTCTGGGTCAGGTTCAGCTTCCACCGGCCGTCCTCCGAGATGAAGTGGTAGTTGGTGATAGGCTTCTGGGGCTCCAGGGCGGTGGAATTGCCCTTCTTCACCACCTTGGGGGGAAGCTGCTCCTGCCGGGCCATGTACCGGGGGAAGTCCCGGCGGACCGCCTCCTGGAAGGCGGCGGGCTCGTTGGCGCCGATGGACAGGATGGTGGGGAAGCGGAGCTGGCAGATGACCTCCACCAGGGGGGAGCGGGCGTACTGGAGGCGCTCATATGGTGCAAACAGCATAATGGCTGCTCCTTTCTATCTCAGAATGGTTCTATTTTATCCCGGAACGGGAAGGATGTCAAACGCTTCCGCCCTTGCAATGGAGACGGGAGACGGCTATAATGCAGGTAAGAAAAGAAGGAGGCGTGCAGTTATGGAACTGGAACTGAAGCGGGGCGGGCGGACCGCCCGGATCACCACCCTGGGGGCCGAGCTGGTGTCCTACCGGGACGAGACCGGCCGGGAGTACATCTGGAGCGGCGATCCGGCCTACTGGCCCGGCCGCAATCCCCTGCTGTTCCCCATCGTGGGGGGATTGAAGGACGGCAAGATCCGCGTCAAGGGCAAAGAGGTGTCCATGGAGCGCCACGGCTTTGCCCGGCGGCGGGAGTTTACCGTGACCGGACAGGGGGAGGACTGGGCGGAGCTGACCCTGGAGCAGGACGAGGCCACCCTGGCCCTCTACCCCTGGGACTTTAAGCTGACGGTGCGCCAGCAGCTCACCGACGGGGGCTTTGCCACCAGCGTCACCGTGACCAACACCGGCAAGGAGCCCCTGCCCTACTGCGTGGGGGCCCACACCGGCTTCCGCTGCCCCCTGGACGAGGGGGAGGCCTTTACCGACTACGAGATCCGCTTCCCTCAGAAGGAGACCTGCAAGACCCTGGTGCCCGACGGGGAGGGGATGGACTGGAACCGCACCCTGCCCTGCCTGGAGGACACCGACACCCTGCCCCTGGAGTACCACTGGTTCGACGACCTGGACACCCTGATCTTCCACGGCCTCAAGTCCCAGTCGGTGCGGCTGGTGAGCCGGAAGAGCGGACATGGGGTGCAGGTGGACTTCCCCGGCTATCCCATCCTGGCCTTCTGGACCATGCCCCACAAGCAGGCCCCCTACCTGTGCATCGAGCCCTGGCACGGCGCCTCCGCCATCGCGGGGGAGGGCCCGGAGCTGGCCGACAAGGCCTTCTGCATCACCCTGGCCCCCGGCGAGAGCCGCACCCTGGGCTATCAGGTCACCACCCTGTAAAAGAAAAAAGAAAAAGTGTGCCGCACTGCGGCACACTTTTTTTACCCGTTTTCCTGGCTGTCCAGACGCCTGCGCACGTCCCGCTTCAGCAGGGTGTACAGCACCGAGGCTACCGGCACGCTGAGCAGGACCCCCTCCAGCCCCAGCAGCCCGCCGCCCACCGTGACGGCGGCCAGCACCCAGAGGCCGGGCAGGCCGATGGAGGAGCCCACCACCTTGGGGTAGATCACGTTGCCCTCGATCTGCTGGAGGATCACCAGAAACACCAGGAAGATCAGGGCCTTCAGGGGGGACACCATCAGCAGCAGCACCGCCGACACGATGGCCCCGATATAGGCGCCCGCCACCGGGATGATGGCCGAGGCCCCGATGGTCACCCCGATGAGGGGGGCGTAATCCGGCTGGATGAACAGCATCCCCACCGTGCACAGGCCCCCCAGGATGCAGGCCTCGATGAGCTGGCCGGTGACGAACCGGGTGAAGGTGTCGCTGGTCAGGTGGATCACGTCGGTGATGGGGTCGGCGAATTTTTTGGGCACATAGGCCCGCAGCACCCGGCGGCACTGGCCCAGCAGCTTCTCCTTGCCGGAGAGCATATAGATGGAAAACACCAGGGCCAGCACCCCGGTGACCACCAGGGAGACGATGCCGGTGGTGAACTCCAGCAGCCGGGGCCCCAGGTCGGACAGGAAGCCCAGCGCCTGTTTGAACAGGTTCTCCAGGGTCTGGTTCAGGCTGGACAGGTCCAGGCTCTTCATATCCAGATGGAGGTATTCCGCCAGCCGGTTGAGCCAGTCCTGGATGTTGGTGATATAGCCGCTGAGGTTGAGAATAAAGGTCTGGATGCTCTCCGCCAGCTTGGGCACCACGAAGGAGATCACCGCCGTCACCACCACGATGAGGGCCAGGTAGGAGGTGACCACCGCCAGGGGCCGGGCGGCTCCTGCCGCCCTGGTCCTGCCCAGGCCCCGGCTGTACAGCCGGAAGAAGAAGTGGCAGGGCCGGTTGAGCACAAAGGCCAGGGCGAAGCCGATGATGAGGGGCCGGAACAGGCCCAGCACATAGCCGATCGTGCCTGTGACCACATCCAGCCGGACCAGCACCATCACCAGCAACACCGCGTAGGTGATGATGAGCAGAATACTTTTAAACAGGCGTTTATCCATAGAACAGCTCCTATTTTGTGTCCGTAATAAAGCTTATGCCCACTATAACATCCCCGCCTTTTTCCGTCAACGGGAAATCCGCCCCGGAAAGTTTTTCTTGACAAACTCAGTTTGCCTGGCTATAATCATAGTAAACAGATAGGAATTTAGCAAAATCGAAAGGAGTTTTCTCCATGACACATAAAATGATCTACGCCGACCACGCCGGCACCACCGCCGTCTCCCCCAAGGCCCTGGAGGCCATGCTCCCCTACTTCACCAGCGGCTACGGCAATCCCTCCAGCCTGTACGCCTTCGGCCAGCAGGCCAAGAGCGACCTGGAGGCCGCCCGCATCCAGGTGGCCCGGTGCCTCAACGCCAGGCCCGAGGAGATCTACTTCACCTCCGGCGGCACCGAGGCGGACAACTGGGCCCTCCGGGGGGTGGCCGAGCTGATGGCCCTGCGGGGAAAAAAGACCGGCCACATCATCACAACCGCCATTGAGCACCACGCCATTCTCCACACCGCCCAGTGGCTGGAGAAGCAGGGGTATGAGGTGACCTACCTGCCGGTAGACGGGGAGGGCCGGGTGGACCCCGCCGCCGTGGAGGCGGCCATCCGCCCCGACACCATCCTGATCTCCGTCATGGCCGCCAACAACGAGATCGGCACCATTGAGCCCATCGCCGAGATCGGCGCTATTGCAAAGGCCCACAAGGTGCTCTTCCACACCGACGCCGTCCAGGCGGTGGGCCACATCCCGGTGGATGTGGAAAAGTGGAACGTGGACCTGCTCTCCCTGTCCGGCCACAAGTTCGGCGGACCCAAAGGGGTGGGGGTGCTGTATATGAGAAAGCCCCTGCGGCTGCCCGCCCTCATCCAGGGCGGCGGCCAGGAGAAGGGCCGCCGCTCCGGCACCGAGAACGTGCCCGGGGCTGTGGGCCTGGCCACGGCCCTCCAGGAGGCGGTGGACAACCTGCCGGTGGAATCCCGCCGGCTGGCCGGCCTGCGGGATCAGCTGATCCGGGGCCTCACCAGGCTGCCCTACGCCAAGGTCACCGGCAGCCTGACCGATCGTCTGCCCGGCACTGCCTCCTTCGTGTTCGAGGGAGTGGAGGGGGAGGCCCTGCTGCTCCACCTGGACGCCAAGGGCATCTGCGCCTCCTCCGGCTCCGCCTGCTCCTCCGCCTCCCTGGACCCCTCCCACGTGCTGCTGGCCATCGGCCTGCCCCACGCCATCGCCCACGGGTCCCTGCGGCTCTCCCTGGGCCCCGACAACACCCAGGAGGATGTGGATTATATTCTGAAGGAAGTGCCCGCCGTGGTGGAATACCTGCGGGAGATGTCCCCGGTTTGGGACAAGGACGCCCAGAAGCCTACCTGGGTATTGTAATCAGAAAGGAGAATATCACATGCTGTATTCTGAAAAGGTCATGGACCATTTTGAGCATCCCCGGAACGTGGGGGAGATTGAAAACGCCGACGGGGTGGGCCAGGTGGGCAACCCCAAGTGCGGGGATATTATGAAGATGTACCTGAAGATCGACGGGGACGTGATCACCGACGTGAAGTTCAAGACCTTCGGCTGCGGCTCTGCCATCGCCACCTCCTCCATGGCCACCGAGATGATCAAGGGCAAGACCATCGGGGAGGCCATGGGGCTGACCAACGCGGCGGTGGCCGAGGCCCTGGACGGGCTGCCCGGATATAAGATGCACTGCTCCGTGCTGGCGGAGGAGGCCATCAAGGCCGCCCTGGCCGACTACTACAAGCGGCAGGGGAAAGAGGTGCCCGACAACCTGAAGCTGCCCTGCGAAGACGAGGAGCACGGCGGCTGCTGCTCCTGCGGACATTGATCAGGGAGCCCCCGGCGGGTTATCGCCCCGCCGGGGGCTTTTTTCCTTGACAGTTGGACGGGGTTGGCATAGAATATCGTATGCGTGAAAATCCGCCCTTTTTGTCTCATCCGGGCGGTTTCCTTACCATTTTTACAGTTAGAGGGGTACGGTTCTGTGATCGAATTAAGACAGGTATCGAAAACCTTTCCCACTGCCGACGGGGACTTCCAGGCCCTGAACAACGTCAGCCTGACCATTCAGGACGGCGACATCTTCGGCATCGTGGGTATGAGCGGCGCGGGCAAGTCCACCCTGGTCCGCTGCATCAACCTGCTGGAGCGGCCCACCTCCGGCCAGGTGCTGATGGACGGGGAGGATCTGATGACCTTTTCCCCCGCCCGGCTGCGGCAGGCCCGCCGCTCCATTGCCATGATCTTTCAGCAGTTCAACCTGCTCATGCAGCGCACCTGCCTGAAAAACATCTGCTTCCCCATGGAGATCGCCGGGGTGCCGGCGGCGGAGGCCAAGAAGCGGGCTCTGGAGTATCTGGACATCGTGGGTCTGCCCGACAAGGCCAACGCCTATCCCGCCCAGCTCTCCGGCGGCCAGAAGCAGCGTATCGCCATCGCCCGGGCCCTGGCCTCCAACCCCAAGGTGCTGCTGTGCGACGAGGCCACCTCCGCCCTGGACCCCACCACCACCCGGTCCATCCTGAAGCTGATCCAGGACATCAACAAGCGCATGGGCATCACCGCCGTCATCATCACCCATGAGATGGCGGTGGTGGAGGCCATCTGCACCCATGTGGCCATCCTGGAGCACGGCAACATGGTGGAGACCGGCACCGTGGAGGAGGTCTTCTCCAACCCCAAGAGCGAGGCCGGGCGGAAGCTGGTGTTCCCCGAGGGGGCCAACATCGACCAGTTCCCGGTGGCCGGCGTGGTGCGGGTGGTGTTCAACGGCGGCTCCTCCTACGAGCCCCTCATCGCCTCCCTGGCCATCGACTGCGGCGTGAAGGTGAATATCCTGGGGGCCGACACCCGCAACGTGAACGGCAAGGCCTTCGGCTCCATGCTGCTGGGCCTGCCCCAGGACAGGAACGACGCCGCCAAGGCCATGAATTACCTGAAGGCCCAGAAGGACGTTACCGTGGAGGAGGTGCCCGATTACCATGCTTGATTTCTTCAACAACCCCGACGTGCAGGACCAGCTGTCCGTGCTGATGAGCAACATGGCCAGCGACATCTGGGCCACCCTGTACTCCACCGTCCTGGCCACCATCTTCTCCTACATCATCGGCCTGCCCCTGGGCATCCTGCTGGTCACCGGCGAGCAGGACGGCGTGCGGCCCCTGCCCCGGCCCCTGATGAGCGTCATCAACTTCATCATCAACATTCTGCGCTCGGTGCCCTTCCTGATCCTGATGATCATGGCCATCCCCCTGTCCCGGGTGATCCTGGGCACCAGCGTGGGTACCAACGCCATGATCCCGCCCCTGGTCATCGCCGCCTTCCCCTTCGTGGCCCGCATGGTGGAGTCCTCCCTGCGGGAGGTGGACCACGGGGTGCTGGAGGCCGCCGAGTCCATGGGCGCCTCCCCCTTCCAGATCGTCCGCAAGGTGCTGCTGCCCGAGGCTATGCCCTCCCTGCTCACCAGCGCCACCACCGTCACCATCACCATCCTGGGCTACGGCGCCATGGCGGGCATCATCGGCGGCAACGGCCTGGGCGCCACCGCCATCAACTACGGCTACTACCGCAAGCAGCAGATCATCCTCTACGGCGCGGTGATCGTGCTGGTCATCCTGGTGCAGATCATCCAGTCCATTGGCACCCACACCGCAGTGGGGGTGGACCGGCGCCTCAGCAAGGGCGGCCGCAGGAAGGGCCGCCGGGACGCCAACCGGCAGGTGAACCGGGACAAGCGGACCCCCGGCGCCATGTAAAATTGTGGAGACAGGCAAACCAGACGGTTTGCCTGTCCCTTTTTTAGGTACAATCGCCGGTTGACAGGAGGGACAGACGGTTGTAAACTAAGTGCAACCCAAAGGGAACTGAATAACGCCCCTCAAACGCGAGGAAGAGAAGAGTAACCGTTAAGATACGGCACAGAGAGCCCGGATTGGTGGGAACGGGTGCGGAAGGTTTCGGTGAAGATGGTCTCGGAGCGGCGCACCGACTGCGTGAATGCGCATAGGCTGCGACGGGAGCGCCCGTGAGCGCGCAGGAGTATGGCTGTACTCCATAAGGCCCCTGCCGTGAGGCATGGGTGAAGCAAGGTGGTACCACGAAGCGAAAGCTCTCGTCCTTGAAATTTCTTCAAGGGCGTTTTTTTGTGCTCGCATTTGGGAAGAAACCACAAGATGAAAAGGAGAAATGAACCATGAAGAAGCTTGCCTCTCTGCTCCTCACCGGCGTGCTGACCGTCGGCCTGCTGGCCGGCTGCGGCTCCACCACCGGCAATGCCGAGACCCCTGACGCCGCCAATTCCCAGACTCCCGCCGCCGAGACCAACACCAGCCTGGAGGGCACCGTCCTGAAGGTGGGCGCCACCCCCGCGCCCCACGCTGAGATCCTGGAAGTGGTGAAGGACATCCTGGCCGAGCAGGGCATCACCCTGGAGATCATGCAGTACAACGACTACGTCCAGCCCAACAACGCCGTGGAGGACGGCTCCCTGGACGCCAACTACTTCCAGCACATCACCTACATGAACGACTTCAATGAGGAGTACGGCACCCACCTGGTGAGCGCCGCCGAGGTCCACTACGAGCCCATGGGCCTGTACGCCGGCAAGACCACCAGCCTGGACGCGCTGGCTGACGGCGCCCTCATCGGCCTGCCCAACGACGCCACCAACGAGGGCCGCGCCCTGCTGGTGCTCCAGCAGGAGGGCCTGATCACCCTGGCTGACGACGCCGGCATCACCGCCACCATCAACGACATCGTGGAGAATCCCAAGAACCTGCAGTTCTCCGAGATGGAGGCCGCTCAGCTGCCCCTGCGCCTGGCCGACCTGGATATGGCTGTCATCAACGGCAACTACGCCATTGACGCCGGCCTGTCCATGGACGACGCCCTGGCCGTGGAGTCCGCCGACGGCGAGGCCGCCCAGGCCTACGTCAACGTGCTGGCCGTCAAGGAGGGCCGGGAGAACGATCCCGCCATCCAGGCTCTGGCCGCCGCCCTGTGCAGCGATGAGGTGAAGACCTTCATCGACGAGACCTACAACGGCGCCGTTGTGGCTGTTTTCTAAAAAGAACTTCCAACCAAGCAAGGCCCGCCGGACGGCGGGCCTTGCTTTTTTCAAATCCCGCAATCAGAATGCCGCCTCACTCCGTCTAATGGGCGGAACGAGAAAGGAGGGAGGACCTTGACCGAGCTGGAATACCTGGAGCGGGCGGAGGGAGCCCGGGGCAAGCTGTACCGGGCGGCCCTGCTCACTTTGGGCAGCGAGAGCGCCGCGGTGGACGCGGTGGACGAGGCGGTGTACAAGGGCTACCTGGGCTGGCGGAAGCTGCGGGAGCCAAACTACCTGGAGACCTGGCTGGTGCGCATCCTTATCAACGTGTGCCGGGACGAGCTGCGGCGGCGGAGGCGGGAGCTGGCGGTGGAGGAGCTGCCCGACACCGCCGGGGAGCAGTTCGACGCCCTCCCCCTGAAGGAGGCCGTCCGCCGCCTGCCCGCCCAGCTGCGGGACGTGATCGTCCTGCGGTACTTCACCGGCCTGACCCTGGAGGAGACCGCCGCCGCCCTGGACCTGCCCCGGGGCACCGTGTCCACCCGCCAGCGGAAGGCCCTGGCCCTGTTGAAGCTGGATCTGACCGAGAAGGAGGGAGCGTCATGAACCGACAGCAGGAATACTGGGACCTGATCCGTCAGCTGGATCAGACGCCGGAAGCCCTGGACGGCACCGCCCGGCGGGCCAAGGCCCGGGCACGCCGCCGCCGGATGGGGAAGCGGTGGGGCATCTCCCTGGGGAGCGCCGCCGGGGTGTGCGCCGCCTTTGTCCTGGCGGTCAATACCCTGCCCACCTTCGCCCTGGCCTGCGCCAACGTCCCCGTGCTGCGGGAGCTGGCGGCGGCGGTGGCCTTCTCCCCCAGCCTGTCCGCCGCGGTGGAGCACGACTACGTGCAGTATATCGGCCAGAGCCAGAGCTTTGACGGCACCACCCTCACCCTGGAATACGTCATCGCCGACCAGCAGCAGATGGTGGTGTTCTACCGGGTGGACGGAGGGGAATACCCCTGCTACACCGCCTCCTGCGACCTGAAGGACGGCAGCGGCACGCCCCTGTCCGGCTACTCCGTGGGCAGCACCACCAGCGCGGAGGAGCTGAAAAAGCTGGAGATCCACTTCAAGGAGCTGGAGGAGATCCCCCAAACCCTGACCCTGGAGGTGGAGCTGCTGGGCAGCGACCAGGCGGGGGAGGACCACCCCCTGGACCACGTGTTCCCCTTCACCATCACCCTGGATCCCCATAAGACAGCCCCGGCGGTGGAGGTGCCGGTGGGGCGGTGGGTGGAGGCGGACGGCCAGCGGCTGCTGGTGGACCGGCTGGAGCTCAACCCCACCCGCACCGCCCTCCATCTTGCCGGCGACCCGGACAACACCGCCTGGCTGGAGGACCTGGAGTTCCACTTCACCGACAGGGACGGCACGGTTTATGACGCCATCGACGGCACCGTCTCCGCCTCCGGACGGTACACCTACTACTTCCAGAGCCTGTACTTTGTAAAAAACCCGACCGACCTGACCCTCCACCTGGACGGGGCGGCGTGGCTGGACAAGGAGGCTCAGCCGGTGACAGTGGACCTGGCCGCAAACACCTGGACCGGCACTCTGCCGGAGGAGGTGACCGGCCTGACGGCGGAGCGGCGGATCAGCCGGAGCGGGGAGCAGCACTGGGTGGTCAAGGTGAGCTGTACCGTGAGCCGGTCCCCCTTTGAGCTGGAGTTCCGGGACCCGGAGGGAGGTACCCACACCACCGGGGGCTACAGCATGCGGGGCGACCGGGAGGCCCCGGGCCATTACGAATTCGAGTATATTCTGGAGGACTACCTCTGGGACAGCGCGGTCTTTACCCTCAGCTTCACCAGCACCGATGCCCTGGACATAGACCTCCCCCTGGGAGATTCATAAATTCCTATTGATTTTGTGGGGATTGTGTGGTATCCTTGACAAAAACAACGGGAGGTCTGTTCCATGAAGATCGCGGATTCCATCTATCAGCTCATTGGCAATACCCCCCTGCTCAAGCTGGCCGACAACGGCAGCGGAGTGGTGCTGGGCAAGCTGGAGAGCTTCAATCCCCTGTCCTCCGCCAAGGACCGGGCGGGGCTGTATATGATCCTGGACGCCGAGGAGAAGGGGCTCTTAAAGCCCGGGGCCACCATCGTGGAGCCCACCAGCGGCAACACCGGCGTGGCTCTGGCCTACATCGGCCGCCAGCGGGGGTACAAGGTGGTGCTCACCATGCCCGAGACCATGAGCCAGGAGCGGCGGAGCCTGCTGGCCGCTCTGGGGGCGGAGCTGGTGCTCACCGAGGGGGCCAAGGGCATGAGCGGCGCCATTGCCAAGGCGAAGGAGCTGCTGGATACCGTGTCCGGGTCCTGGATGCCCGACCAGTTCAACAACCCGGCCAACGCCCGCGCCCACTATGAGACCACCGGCCCGGAGATCTGGCGGGACACCGACGGCAAGGTGGATGTGCTGGTGGCCGGGGTGGGCTCCGGCGGCACCGTCACCGGCGCCGGCCGCTACCTGAAGGAGCGCAACCCCAACGTCACCGTGGTGGCGGTGGAGCCCGCGGAATCCGCCGTCCTGTCCGGCGGCAAGCCGGGGCCCCACAAGATCCAGGGCATCGGAGCCGGCTTCGTCCCCGGCACCCTGGACCTGGGGGTGGTGGACAAGGTGCTGCCCGTCCCCGGCCAGGCGGCCATGGACACCGCCCGGGAGCTGGCCCGGGGCAAGGGCGTGCTGGTGGGCATCTCCTCCGGCGCGGCCTACTGGGCCGCCCTGGAGCTGGCCAAGGACCCCGCCTTCCGGGACAAGACCATCGTGGCCGTCCTCCCCGACACGGGAGAGCGCTACCTGTCCACCGGCATTTACAGCTAAAACAGAAGGGACGCTGCAAAGCAGCGTCCCTTTTCTTATGGCTTGGGGAATCGGAGGAACCACAGGGCTCCGCCGAGGATGATGTATAGCTGGGGATGGCGGGTATTGAAGATCATCAGATAGCTGGTCAGAGTGCTATGCACCGGGATGGCGGGAAAAGACAGACTATCCCGCTTGCCGGAGAGGAGTTGGGGCAGCTGGATAAGCCCTGCTGTCAGAACGGGGAGTAACAGAACCAATTCCAGCCCCAGCAGGATCAGCAGCCCCCGCCGGAGCCGGGTCACCCGGGTCCCATCCGCCAGCGGCTTCACCGCCCGGGTCAGGCTCGCCGCCTGGAGGACGCACCACCCCAACACCGCCCACCGGGCGGGCAGCAGCAGGGCAGAGAGGACCATGGGAAGGAGCGCGGCGAGGCGCTTGATCATCTGGTTCATGGTGGGCGAGGCGAACACGAAGAACAGGTGGATGGCCAGCAGGATCAGGCAGCCGATCCCCAGCCGCTTGACCATCCGCCGCCGGTCCAGGTCCGCCGGCAGGCCGTAGAGCACCTGGTTCACGTCGGCATCCAGCACCCGGGCGATGTTCACCAGCATGTCCAGGTCGGGGCGGCTGCGGCCGTTCTCGTAGTTGGACACCGTCTGCCGGGTGACGAACAGGGCCTCCGCCAGCGCCTCCTGGGTCATGCCCTTCTTCTCCCGCAGGGCTTTGATGTTCTTGCCGATATCCCGCATATCCGTATCACCTCGTCTCCAGGATAGGCCGGACCGGCACATTTGTCACGCAAAGATCCTTTTACATCCGGCTCAGCCGGCGTTTTTTCCGTCCTCCGGGCATTTTTCGTGGTAGCGCTTCACCAGGTCCGCCAGGGTCAGATGGTCCACCACGCTGGACACGGCGGCCTGGATATCCCGCCACACCTCCACCGTCACGCACTGGTCCGCCCGGCTGCACCGGCACACGTCGTCGGCGTCGGCGCAGCTCACCGGGGCCAGATTGCCCTCCAGGGTGCGGAGGATCTCCCCCACGGTGTACTCCTCCGGCGGACGGGTCAGCAGGAAGCCGCCGCCGGCCCCCCGCACTGAGCGCACCAGGCCCGCTCTCGACAGCTGGGTCACGATCTGCTCCAGATATTTATCAGAAATCTCCTGCCGCTGGGCCACGTCCCGGAGGGGGACCGCCGCGCCGTTGCTGTTCAGCGCCACGTCCAGCATCAGCCGCAGGGCATAGCGCCCTTTTGTGGAAATCTTCATGTGCATCCCTACCTTAGTTTGTTGCCCAATATAATACCACATTGTCGGTAGGAATTCAAGAAAAATTTCCTCTTGACTTTCGCACCAAAAAGTGCTAAAGTATCTTCCAAGGAAAGGAGGGTGTGTCCCTGTGAAGTACGTCGCCGGTTATGCGTATGGCTATTACCGCTGCTATTTTGTCAGCGGCGATTCTGCCTGCCCATGACCGGCCAGTGACTGGACCACCTTCCGAGAGAGGGGTTGAAGGGACCGCGGCCGCCTTGGGGCGGCTGCGGTCCCTTGTTTTTTGCAGAAAGGAGCATTCCTATGGTAGTGATTATGAAGCCGGGCTTTACCCCGGAGCAATTGCAGCAGGCCATCCGCACCATGGAGGAGGGCGGCGTGAAGGTGATGGTGTCCAAGGGCACCGAGACCACCATCCTGGGCGCCGAGGGCAACGCCGCCGGCATCAATCAGGAAAAGCTGTCCCTGCTGCCCGGCGTGGAGCGGGTCATGCGGGTCACCGAGCCCTACAAGAAGGCCAACCGGAAGTACCACCCGGACGACAGCCTCATCGACCTGGGCAACGGCACCCTGGTGGGGGGCAAGAAGCTGGCGGTCATCGCCGGGCCCTGCTCGGTGGAGAGCGAGGAGCAGATCGTGGAGGTGGCCCAGGCGGTGAAGGCGGCGGGGGCCGTCGCTCTCCGGGGAGGGGCCTTCAAGCCCCGCACCTCCCCCTACTCCTTCCAGGGCATGGGCAACGACGGCATCCGCCTGCTCCAGGAGGCCAAGGCGGTCACCGGCCTGCCCATCGTCACCGAGATCATGTCCACCGACAATGTGGAGATGTTCGAGATGTGCGTGGACGTGATCCAGGTGGGGGCCCGGAACATGCAGAACTTCGACCTGCTGAAGCAGCTGGGCAAGACCACCAAGCCCATCCTGCTCAAGCGGGGCCTTTCCTCCACCATCGAGGAGTGGCTCATGAGCGCCGAGTACATCATGGCCGGGGGCAACGAGAAGGTGATCCTGTGCGAGCGGGGCATCCGCACCTTCGAGACCTTCACCCGCAACACCCTGGACCTGTCGGCGGTGCTGGCGGTGAAGCAGCTGTCCCACCTGCCGGTGGTGGTGGATCCCTCCCACGCCTGCGGCAAGGCCTGGATGGTGGAGCGGATGAGCATGGCCGCCCTGGCCGCCGGGGCTGACGGCCTCATCATCGAGGTCCACAACGACCCGCCCCACGCCCTGTGCGACGGGGCCCAGTCCATCACCCCCGACCAGTTTGCTGCCCTCATGGACAAACTGCGGGTGCTGGCCCCCTGCGTGGGAAAGGAGCTGTAAGGAATGAAAAAGACGCTTGCCATCATCGGCCTGGGTTTGATCGGCGGCTCGTTGGCCATCGCCCTGAAGGGCTTTGAGGATTTTGAGATCGTGGGGGTGGACGTGTCCCAGCCCACCCTGCGCTACGCCGCCGAGCATGGGGTGGGCGACCGGGTCACCGAGGACGCCGGGGAGGTGATCCCCCAGGCCGACGTGGTGGCCCTGGCCCTCCACCCCCAGGGGATTCTGGACTTTCTGGCGGCCTACCGGGACCGGTTCAAGCCCGGGGCTCTGGTATGGGACGTGTGCGGCGTCAAGTCCGCCATCCTGGAGGGGGCAAAGGTGCTGACCGACACGGTGGACTTCATCGGCTGCCACCCCATGGCGGGCACCGAGTTCTCCGGCGTGGAGCACGCCTTTGGGGAGATGTTTCAGAACTCCCACTTCCTGATGGTGCCCCGGGAGAGCAGCAAGCCGGAGCACATCGCCCTGCTGGAGCGGCTGGCGGCTTACATCGGCTGCAAGGACGTATGCCGCACCACCGGGGAGGACCACGACGCCCTCATCGCCTACACCAGCCAGATCATGCACATCATCGCCGTGGCGGTGTGCGACGACCCGGACCTGTTCGCCTGCCGGGGATTTGAGGGCTCCTCCTTCCGGGGCTGCACCCGGGTGGCCGCCCTGGACGTGGGCCTGTGGACCCAGCTGTTCTCCCTGAACCGGCCCGCCCTGCTTGCCGTGCTGGACCGGCTGATGGGCAATCTCCAGTCCTACCGGGACGTGCTGGCCTCCGGCGACCGGCAGGCCCTGGCCAGGAAGCTGGCCTTCTCCGCCGCCCGGAAGCGGCAGATGGACCTGCCCGGCCCCGACCTGCTGGCATAATAAGAAAAACCGCCCCGTTCCATGCGGAACGGGGCGGTTTGCCGTTTTCCGATTACAGGTAGCTCTTCAGGGTGTCCACCATGTCGGTGTGCTCCCAGGGCAGGTCGATGTCGGTGCGGCCGAAGTGGCCGTAAGCGGCGGTCTGCTCGTAGATGGGACGGCGCAGGTCCAGCTTCTCGATGATCTTGGCGGGACGCATGTCGAAGTGCTTGTTGACGATCTCGGACAGCTTGTCCTCGTCCAGCACGCCGGTGCCGTAGGTGTCCACCAGCACGGACACGGGATGGGCCACGCCGATGGCGTAGGCCAGCTCGATCTGGCACTTGCGGCACAGGCCGGCGGCCACCAGGTTCTTGGCGATGTACCGGGCCATGTAGGCGGCGGAGCGGTCCACCTTGGTGGGGTCCTTGCCGGAGAAGCAGCCGCCGCCGTGAGCGGCGGAACCGCCGTAGGTGTCCACGATAATCTTACGGCCGGTCAGGCCGGTGTCGCCCACAGGGCCGCCCACCACGAAGCGGCCGGTGGGGTTGACGAAGAACTTGGTGTCCTTGGTGATGTACTGGGCGGGGATGATGGGCTTGATGATCTCCTCCACCACGGCCTCCCGCAGGTCCTTCAGGGCGATGTCGGGGTCGTGCTGGGTGGACACCACGATGGCGGGGCAGGAGAGCACCTTGCCGTCGTCGCCGTACTCCACGGTGACCTGGCTCTTGCCGTCGGGGCGCAGCCACTTCAGCTTGCCGGCCTTGCGCACGTCGGAGAGCTGGCGGGACAGCTTGTGGGCCATGGAGATGGGGGCGGGCATCAGCTCAGGGGTCTCGTCGCAGGCGTAGCCGAACATCATGCCCTGGTCGCCGGCGCCGATGCGGTCGGCCTCGTCCTTGCCGCCCTCCTGGAGCTCGTAGGACTCGTTGACACCCATGGCGATGTCGGGAGACTGCTCGTCAATGGCGGTCATCACCGCGCAGGAGCGGTAGTCGAAGCCGTAGGCGGGATCGGTGTAGCCGATGCGCTCCACGGTGCGGCGGACGATGGAGGGGATGTCGGTGTAGTGCTTGGTGGTGATCTCGCCCATCACCGTCACGATGCCGGTGGTGGTGAAGGTCTCGCAGGCCACGTGGGCCGTGGGGTCGGCGGCCAGGATGTCGTCCAGGACGGCGTCGGAGATCTGGTCGCATACTTTGTCGGGATGCCCCTCGGTGACGGACTCCGAGGTAAACAGACGGTGTGCCATAGTTGTACCTTCCTTTCTAAGCTGGAGCAAAAACGCGCCCCGCCGGACGGCGGAGCGCGCTGAGCTCATCCATCCTCATCTTTCGACTTTCTCGCCGGATTTGGCACCTTGCCACGCAGGTTGCCGGGTTTCATCGGGCCGTTCCCTCCACCGCTCTCGATAAGGCTATTCAATTGACTGTGGCCTATTTTAATGGCTTTTTCCCACTTTTTCAATAGACAAATAGACCAAATTGTATAGTTCCCTTACGCCTTCCAGCCGTTCAGGTAGTCCACCTGCTCGTCGGTGAGCTTGTCGATGGACAGGCCCATGGCAGCCAGCTTCACCCGGCCGATCTCGTCGTCGATCTCGGCGGGCACCTGGTAGAGCTTCTTCTCCAGGCTGTCCTGGTGGCGTACCAGCCACTCCAGAGCCAGGGCCTGGACGGAGAAGGACATGTCCATGATCTCGGCGGGGTGGCCGTTGCCGGCGGCCAGGTTGACCAGCCGCCCCTCGCCGA
Source organism: Intestinimonas massiliensis (ex Afouda et al. 2020) (assembly GCF_900626285.1). Classification (GTDB taxonomy): domain Bacteria; phylum Bacillota; class Clostridia; order Oscillospirales; family Oscillospiraceae; genus Flavonifractor; species Flavonifractor massiliensis_A. Next base: position 2,880,078 of record NZ_LR131147.1, on the reverse strand, counting down.
TGATGTTGAGCACCCGGCCGTCGGGCAGGGTGAAGCCCTCGATATTCTCCCGGCGGACCTCCCGCTTCACGGCCATCTCCGCCAGGCTCTTCACGTCCACCTCGCAGTCGAAGTGGCCGGCGTTGGTGAGGATGGCGTTATTCTTCATCACCTCAAAGTGCCGGGGGACGATCACGTCCTTGCAGCCGGTGACGGTGACAAAGACGTCGCCGTACCTGGCGGCCTCGTCCATGGGCATCACCCGGAAGCCGTTCATGGTGGCGTCCAGGGCCTTGAAGGGGTCCACCTCGGTGACGATCACGTTGGCCCCCATGCCGGCGGCCCGCATGGCCACGCCCTTGCCGCACCAGCCGTAGCCGGCCACCACCACGGTCTTGCCTGCCACCACCAGGTTGGAGGTGTGCATGATGGCGTCCCACACGCTCTGGCCGGTGCCGTACTTGTTGTCATAGTAGTGCTTGGCTTTGGCGTCGTTCACCGCCATCATGGCGCAGGGCAGGATGCCCTCCCGCTCCCGGGCCTTCAGCCGCAGGATGCCGGTGGTGGTCTCCTCGCACCCGCCGATCAGGTTCTCACCCAGATCGGCGCACTTGCCGCCCAGCAGGTCGATCAAATCGCCGCCGTCGTCCACCACCAGGTGGGGCTTGAACTTCAGGGTCTCGATGAGCAGCTTCTCATACTCCTCGCCGGTGGCGCCGTGGATGCCGAAGGTCTCCACACCCAGGTCGGCCAGGCCGGCGGCCACGTCGTCCTGAGTGGACAGGGGGTTGGAGCCGGTGAGCCGCACCTGGGCGCCCCCCTTGCTCAGCACATAGCCCAGATTGGCGGTCTTGGCCTCCAGGTGGACGGACACCGCCACCCGCAGCCCGGAAAAGGGCTTCTCCTTCTCAAAGCGGGCCTCGATGCCGCCCAGGGCGGGCATGAAGTCCCGCACCCAGCTGATCTTCCGCCGGCCGGAGGGGGCCAGGGACATATCCTTTACAATACTCATACCGTTCCTCCTTGGGGTGCGGCCTCAGACAGACTGGGCCCGTCCCAGAAATCCAAAGTAAGCAGGGGCTTGGTCTTGCGGAAGGCCTGGATCCGCCGGTGCAGGTCCAGCAGCTGCTCCCGGGTGGGAGAGGGAGGCCCGCCGTAGGCCGGACAGGTGAAGAACCAGCAGAACTTGGCCCCGGCGTCGATCACCCGGTCGTAGTACTCCTCGGTGGCCACCCGCTGCCAGTTGTCCGCCGTGCAACGGCAGGCCACGCCGAAGGGCAGCTTGTGGGCCTTCAGCAGGGACGCCGCCCGCACCGCGTTGGCGGGGTCGGCGTCCACCTGGATGGCGGGGAACAGGTTGCCCACCCGCAGCAGGTCGCCGCACAGGGTCTCCGTAATGGCGGCGGGGGGCGTGAAGGCGGCAAAGACGCAGTCGGTGTGCTTGTTGCACAGGGCGATGCTCTCCTCCTCATGGGACAGGGGGTCCCCCACGCTGAAGATAAACAGGTGACACCCCTTGGCCTTCCGGGCGTCGATCTCCTCGTCCAGGCTGTCAAACTCCATGGAGGGCCGCACCCCGAAGATGGAGGCGCCGCAGCCGGCGCAGTCCATGTTGCAGGGGAAGTCGGGGTCAATGACCACCGACCAGGGGGCCTCGTCCTGGTTGATGCGGCCCGCCGCGTTGCGGGCGGGCCAGTCCAGCAGCCCGCCGTAGATGACGAAATTCTCAAAGATCTTTTTCAGGACCCGGCTGTCAATGTCCGTGTACAGACTGCGGATCAGCTGGTTCCAGTTGTTGTTTGGGTCGGTCATGGCCCGATGGAACAGGTCCCGGTAGGGAAGGGGAAGCTTCTCCCCCGCGTATTTATCCACCCACTCCATGAGCCGGGGCAGGTTGCTGTCCGGGTCCCGTTCCAGACAGTCCAGCGCCTTGGCGATCCCGAACGCCCGCAGGCGGGCCGGTATGCTCATAGGCATGTGCGCTCCTTTCCCGGAGAAACTTGATCTCACAATATTAGGATAATTGTATCATACTTGGGACAAGCCCGCAACGCCATAGACAAAATACATTGGCTGTTCAGATTTCCGACAAAAGGGAAAGAATGTCTAACGTGCCCCGCCATTGACAAGACAGAGCGGGGCGGGATATACTAACTTGGACCGATCTGTACTTTCTGGGAGTGAATTGTATGCGCGCCGGACTTATCACCTTCCATTTTGCCCATCATTACGGGGCCCAGCTCCAGGCTCTGGCCACCATGAAGGCCATTCAGGGCCTGGGCCACGACTGCGAGATCATCGACTACCGCCTGCCCCACACCACCCGCACCAACCAGCTGTTCAAAAAGAGCGCCTCGGTGCGGGCCATGGCCTCCGACGCCCATACCGCCCTCCACTACGCCGCCTTCCAGCGCCGCTTCAACCGGTTCGAGGCCTTTGTGGCGGAGGAGATGGCCCTCTCCCCCCGGCGGTACACCAGCGAGGACCAGCTGCGGGACCATCCGCCGGAGTACGACGTGTACGTGGCGGGCAGCGATCAGATCTGGAACCCCTATATCTTTGCGAATAAGCAGTTCGACCCCGCCTTCCTGCTGGACTTCGTGACGGAGGGGCGGCGGATCGCCTACGCCCCCAGTCTGGGGGTGCCCCGTCTGCCGGAGGACAAGGCGGCGGAGCTGAAACGGTATCTGGAGCCCTATTCCGCCCTCTCCGTCCGGGAGAAGCGGGGGCAGGTGGTGCTGAAGGAGGCGGCGGGCCGGGACGCCCGGGTGGTGCTGGATCCCACCCTGCTGCTGAACGGCGACGACTGGGGCAGGCTGGCCAACCCGGACCGGCGGCAGGGACCCTATATCCTGTGCTACTTCGTCTCCGACCCCGGGGAGGCCGCCCCCTACGCCCTGGCCCTGTCGGAAAAGACCGGCTGGCCCATCGTCCAGCTGGCGGGAGCCCGGCGGAAGATCGACGGGGCCTCTGAGCTGGTCTTTGACGCTGGCCCCAGGGAGTTCCTGGCCCTGTTCCGGGACGCCGCCGCCGTGGTGACCAACTCCTTCCACGGCGCCGCCTTCTCCCTGCAGTTCAAAAAGAACTTCTTCACCTCCATGTCCCCCAAGGAGCGGGCCGAGCCCACCTTCTCCCGGATCTACAGCCTGCTGTCCCGGCTGGGGTGCGCGGACCGGATCATCGGCCTGGACACCACCGCCCCCCTGGAGGCCGAAATGGACTATGACCAGGTGTATGAGCGGCTGGAGGAGGCCCGGGCCGATTCCCTGGCCTACCTGAAGGGGGCCCTGGAGGGCACCGGGCTGCCGGCGGAGGAGCCGGAGCCCGCCGCCCCTGCCAGGCCGGTGCTGTGTAAAGCGGAGGACTGCACCGGCTGCACCGCCTGCGCCGCTATCTGCCCGGTACACGCCATCGAGATGAAGGCCGACCACGAGGGCTTCCTCCGGCCGGTGGTGGGGGAGAGCTGCATCCTCTGCCGCAAGTGCGAGGCCACCTGCCCCATGCTCCACCCCCCGGTGCCCGGCCCCGGACCGGAAAAGGCCCACGCCGTCTGGAACTCCGACGAGGCCGAGCGGGTGAAAAGCTCCTCCGGCGGCTTCTTCTCCCTGCTGGCCCGCCGCGTGCTCTCCCAGGGCGGGGCGGTGTTCGGCACCGTGCTGGACGAGGACATGACCGCCCGCCACGTGTGCGCCCGGACCGAGGAGGAGCTGGCCCCCATGCGGGGCTCCAAGTACGTCCAGAGCGACCTGGGGGACAGCTTCCATCAGGTGAAGGAGCTGCTGGAGGCCGGTACGCCGGTGCTCTTCTCCGGGGTGCCCTGCCAGGTGGACGGCCTGAAGCACTATCTGGGCAAAAACTATGAGAACCTGCTGACCTGCGACCTGGTGTGCCACGGGGTGCCCTCCCCGGCGGTGTTCCGCGCCTGGCTGGACGGCCTGGAGGCCGCCCACGGCGCCAAGGTCACCGGGGTGCGCTTCAAGGACAAGTCCCACGGCTGGTCCCACCCCTGGCTGACGGTGACCTTTGCCAATGGGGACGTGTACACCCAGGACTTCAACCGCACCCCCTACGGACGGGGCTTCGGCATGCAGCTTTTCCTCCGCCCGGCCTGCGCGGTGTGCAAGTACACCTCCACCAGCCGCCCCGCCGACTTCACCCTGGCCGACTACTGGGGGCTGGACCCCAAGCTGGAGCTGCCGGTGGAGCGGGACAAGGGCGTGTCCATGGTGCTGGTGAACAGCGCCAGGGGCCAGGTGGTGTACGATTCCCTGGCCGGGCAATTCGGCCAGACCGACCGGCCCCTGGCCGAGGTGGTGGCGGGCAACCCCCGTCTGGCAAGTCCCCTGAAGGCCAACCCCAAGCGGGGGGCCTTCTTCGCCGCGTTTTCCACACTGCCCTTCCCGGAGGTGGAAAAAAAGTTCCTGTCCCTGCCGCCCCTCCACTACCGGGCGGCGGCAAAGGTGCTCACCCCGGGCATGAAGGACAGGCTGCGGAAGATCCTGAAATAAAAGTTTACAATTTATTCGGAAATTCCTGCCGCGGAACTGGTATGATACCAGTTACCGTGTAATTGGGAGGTAACATCCTTTGAGAAGATCCGTCGATACCTGGCTGGACCGGTTCGCGTACAGCCATCCCCGCTTCGGCATCCCCCATCTCATCAACTATATCCTGGTGGGCAACGTGGTGATCTACCTGCTGGACCTGTTCTCCAACGGCTACGCCACCGCCCTGCTGGGCCTGAGCTTTGACGCCATCCTGAACCTGCAGCTGTGGCGGCTGGTCACCTTCATCTTCGTGCCCGACGCCAGCAAGCCCATCTGGTTCGTGGTGTCCCTGTTCTTCTACTACTTTCTGGGCAATACCATGGAGCAGCAGTGGGGCACCGCCAAGTTCAGCCTCTTTTACCTGTGCGGCGCGGTGCTCACCTTCCTGGCCAGCATCGTCACCTACTTCTGGAGCGGCGGGCTGTTCAGCTATATGATCAACCTGTCCGCCGTCCACTCCACCCTGTTCCTGGCCTTCGCCACCCTGTTCCCCGAGGCCCAGATCCGGGTCTACTTCATTCTGCCGGTAAAGGCCAAGTGGCTGGCGGTGTTCTATGTGTTCGTGGAGCTGTGGGATATCGTCAGTATGAACCGGGCCTTCCTGCCTCTGATGCTGCCCATCCTGCTGCCCGCCCTGCTGGCCTCCTGGATCAACTACGCCCTGTTCTTCTGGTCGGACATCTCCGCCTTCTTCCGGCGGATCGTGGGCACAACCCGCCACCAGAACTCCAAACAGACCATCAACTTCAAGAAGGCCACCAAACAGGCCCAGCAGCAGAAGGGCTACATTCACAAGTGCGCCGTCTGCGGCAAGACCGACACCGACTACCCCGACGAGGAGTTCCGCTACTGCTCCAAGTGCAACGGCTACTACTGCTACTGCTCGGAGCACATCCACAACCACGTGCACATCCAGTAAAACAGCACCGGCGGGCGGCCAGATGGCCGCCCGCCGGTTTTGTCATTGGGTGCGCACCACCGGGCTGGTGGTGTACTCCAGGCCGCAGGGCTTTGGAGTGGGGAAGCACAGGCCGTACAGGTCGGTGTACCGGGCCTCCGCCTCAAAGAGCCGCCGGGCCGGGCCGTCCAGGGCTTTGGCCTGGGCGGGCTTGGTGAGGACAGGCAGGGAACAGCTCCCCTTCATCCGCTTCAGAAGGGCCTGGCCCCGCTCGTTGAGCCCCAGCACCCGCACATAGGGGACCACCGATGGGCGGTCCTCTTGTTTCAGGCCCAGGAAAGCGCCCACCGCCAGCCGCCGCAGCCGGGCGTGGGTGTACCGCTTGGTCTTGGCCAGGGTGTAGAATTCCTCCAGCGAGCGGGCCTCCCGGGCCGCCCGCACCAGCCGGGCGGGGAGCCCCTCCGCCGCTCCGCTGTCCGGGAGAGCAGCCCAGTCGGCCTCCCCCGTGGTGCGCAGCCTGGCCAGCACCGCCCGCTCCGCCCAGGTGAGGGCGGCGGGCTGACCCAGAGCCTCCAAAGAGCCGCCGGGCAGGAGGGGGGCGGCCTCGTCCGTCCGGCCTTCCCGCAGCAGGGACCGGATGTGGGAGGCGGAGGCGAAGCCGTCCAGATGTCCCGCGCTGTCGTGGCCCGCACCCCGGCGGGCCACCGTCATGGGGGTGATGGCGCTGTTCAGGGCGTGGAGGGCGCGCAGGTATTCCACCCCCAGGTTGTTGTTGGGGGTGGACAGACAATCACAGCCCGCCGCCTCCTGCCGGGCGGCGGGGAAGGAGAGGCCCCGGTCCAGGGCGGCTTTCAGCTTCTGGGGGTAGCCGGGCCCGTCCAGGGCGGCGGCGGCGGAGCGGAGGGGGGACAGGTCCCCGTCCTCGCTGCCGAAGGACAGCACGTCCACCACCCCGGCGGCGGCCAGCAGGCCCACCGCCCCCCGGGCGAAGGCCTCCGCCGAGGCCATGGCCCAGGGGGTAGGCAGCTCCAGCACCAGGTCGGCCCCACCGGCCAGAGCAAGGGCGGCGCGGGTCCACTTGTCCGCCACGGCGCAGTCCCCCCGCTGGACCCAGTGGCCGCTCATGGCGCACACCACCGCCCCGTGGGGCCCCAGGGCTTTTCGGGTCTGAGCCAGATGCCAGGCATGGCCCAGATGGAATGGATTGTACTCCGCCACGATACCGGCGACCGTCATAGCCGTTCCTCCAAACGGAAAGAGGAAAAAAATCCTGCTTTCTGATAAAATGCGGGTTGTCCTTTTTGGAAAAAAGGGATAAAATAATACGTGCGAGTTTATTTTACTACACAACCGGTTGGCTCACAAGCCATAGTTCACAAGTAAGGAGAGATGGAACCCATGAAAGTTCTGGTTATCAACGCCGGCAGCTCTTCCCTGAAGTATCAGCTGATGGACCCCGAGACCCGGGAAGTGCTGGCCAAGGGTCTGTGCGAGCGCATCGGCATCGACGGCCGTCTGACCCACAAGATCCCCGCCAAGGACGCCAAGTACGAGTTTGAGATCCCCATGCCCACCCATGCCGAGGCCATCCAGTCCGTGCTGGACGCCCTGCTGGACAGCGAGCACGGCGTGATCAAGAGCGCCTCCGAGATCGACGCTGTGGGTCACCGGGTGGTGCACGGCGGCGAGAAGTTCGCCTCCTCCGTGCTCATCACCGACGAGGTCATGGCCGCCATCGAGGAGTGCATCCCCCTGGCTCCCCTCCACAACCCCGCCAACATCACCGGCATCAAGGCCTGCCAGAAGGTCATGCCCGGCGTGCCCATGGTGGGCGTGTTCGACACCGCCTTCCATCAGACCATGCCCGCCAAGAGCTACATCTACGCTCTGCCCTACGAGTACTATGAGAAGGACAAGGTCCGCCGCTACGGCTTCCACGGCACCTCTCACCGCTACGTGTCCGCCCGGGCCGCCGCCATGCTGGGCAAGCCCATCGAGGAGCTGAAGATCATCACCTGCCACCTGGGCAACGGCTCCTCCGTCGCCGCCGTGGACTGCGGCAAGAGCGTGGACACCTCCATGGGCTTCACCCCCCTGGCCGGTCTGCCCATGGGCACCCGCTCCGGCGATCTGGACGCCGGCATCCTGGAGTACCTGATGAACAAGTACGGGTACGACATGAAGGAAATGATGAACATCCTCAACAAGAAGTCCGGCGTGCTGGGCATCTCCGGCGTGTCCTCCGACTTCCGTGACATCGAGAATGCCGCCAAGGAGGGCAACAAGCAGGCTGCTCTGGCTCTGGAGGCCTTCCAGTACAACGTGAAGAAGCTCATCGGCGCCTATGCCGCCGCCATGGGCGGGGTGGACGCCATCGTGTTCACCGCCGGCGTGGGCGAGAACGACGCCAACACCCGGATGGCCGCCGCCTCCGGTCTGGAGTTCATGGGCGTCAAGATGGACGCCGAGGCCAACAAGGCCCGGGGCAAGGAGACCGTCATCTCCGCGCCCGACTCCAAGGTGAAGGTCCTCCTCATCCCCACCGACGAGGAGCTCATGATCGCCATGGATACCGCCGCCATCGTCAAGGGCTAAAAAAAGCAAAATATCCCGGGGCTTGCGGAAAGTCCCGGGATATTTTTATCTCTATCTCATCACGCGTGACGGCGTGTTGTTTCTGGTCTGCCCCCACAGCCGGGGGGCAGTCACAAAGGCTGGCCGGTGTTCCGAACGCGCCGCGGCGGCATATGACCTTCCGCACGTTCCCGGCGCCCGCCTTTATTTCGTTCAGCTTGGCTGTGACTATAAGATACCACCTTTTTCCCGGCGGCAGGTGGACAAACTTTGAAAGTTATGTAAACGAATTGTGAACCGGGGCGCGTTCCTGTGTTGCATAAGGCGGTCCCTTCTGGTATACTGGTGCCATCAATTCAAAATGAGGTGACACCATGGCGGATCAGCAGGGACTGGTACAGATCTACTACGGCGACGGAAAGGGAAAGACCACGGCGGCCTTCGGCCTGGCCTTCCGCTGCGCGGGCTGGGGCCGGAACGTGGTCATCGCCCAATTCCTGAAGAGCGGGGCCGGCGGCGAGGTGAAGGCGGCCGAGCGCTTTCCGGAGCTGACGGTGCTGCGCACCAAGGACATCCACAAATTCACCTTCCAGATGAACGACGAGGAGAAGGCGGCCACCGCCGTCAACTGTCAGGAGCTGTTCCGGCAGGCCACCGCCCTGGCGGCGGAGCAGCAGGCCCGGCTGCTGGTGCTGGACGAGGCGATTGACGCCACCTACGGCTTCCTGCCCATGGACGAGCTGTGCGCCTGGCTGGACAGCCGGCCGGAGGGGCTGGAGGTGGTCATCACCGGCCACAGCATCCCCCAGGAGCTGGCCGACCGGGCGGACTACATCTCCCACGTGGTGAAGGAGAAGCACCCCTACGACAGAGGGGTCATGGCCCGCAAGGAGATCGAGTTTTAACAAAAAAGCAGACACCAATTGGTGTCTGCTTTTTTGTTATCCGCCCAGGGTCATGCCGTCCCCGGACAGGCCGTCCTTTTCCAGCATCTGCTCCAGCACCTGCACGTCGGTGGCAATGTCCATGGCGTCATCCTGGAACAGCTTATCCAGCTGCTTCTCGAAGCCGTCCACCACCTTGTCCATCATGCCCTCGATGCGCTCCTTGGCCGAGCGGATGTTCTCCCCCTCGATGCCCTGCTCCTCCATCCGGGCGTAGGCCTTCAGGATCTTCAGGGTGGTGGGCAGGTAGTAGTTCAGGAAGCTGCGCAGCTGGCCCGCACGGTTGGGGTGCTGCTTCTGGAAGGCGAAGATCTTGCCGGTGATCTCCCCGATGCGGTCGATCTTCCGGCTCATCACCTCGTCGTCGATGTCATCGTTCAGCCGCCGGATCTCATTGAGCACCGCGTTGTCGTCGTTCATGTCCAGGGGGGCGTCCTCCGGCGGGGCCTCCTCTTCCTTTTCCTCCGGCGGGTCCTGGAGCCCCTCGTCGCTGAGGATCAGCCGGCCGGTGGACATGTCCAGGTAGCCCGTCTCCAGAATGCCGTCGTCCAGCATGTCCTGGAGATCGCTGCAGGCCTTCCGGAAGGACACCGGCATGGCCTGGGCCAGGGTGGTGATGGACACGCTCTCCCGCCGGCCGATGAGGGCCAGGTACTTGCGGAACCGCTTGACCTGCTTGTTCCGCCGCACTCCCGCCCAGGTCAGGGCCAGACCGCCCAGGAAGAAGCCGGTGATGGGGGACATGACGGCCAGGGCGTTCAGAAAGCCGGAGCCCACCGCCAGGATGGGAAAGCCGCTGACCAGGGCGATGCCGAAGATAATGGCGATGACGATGCCCGCCACCATCATGCCCTTGCCCCGGTTCAGGTCGATGGGCTTGCCCTGCCTGCCCCGGTTCATGCCCTGGGTGCCGGGCGCCGCCTGCCGGGGCGGCTGGTAGGTACCCGCCTGCCGCCGCCGGGAGCCGCCCAGCAGCTTGCGCAGCAGCAGAAACAGGCCGATGGGCCAGACGCTGATGAGCAGGACGATTGTGACGATCCAATACACCAGATCCTGGGAATCCGGTGCATTCCGGTTCTGATAGCTTGCCATGGGCCATGCCCCTCTCGTTCTCGGTTGGATTTGCGATTGCTATTGTATCACAGAAGTGTTAAAGATTTGCTGGATAACTTCTTTAAAAAAGATAAAAGATGTACGTGATTTTATGATACCGCGAAATGACCGGGCTGTAAAGCGGTTTCAGGGGGCGGTGTAACCGTTCTGTAATTGCATTTCCGGGACAGAGTTACTATAATGGTGGACATTGGGGGACCTTTTTCCCCTGAGAATAGATTGAATCCCGCCGGAACGGCGGGATCTCTGGAGTGAGAACAATGGGATCTGTTGAAGGAAAACGGGTACAGCCCTCCGGCGGCAGGCCGGGTAAGGGCAAGATCGTTTTGATTGCGGTCATCGTAGTGGTGCTGGCGCTGCTGGCGGGCTACGTAGGACTGTGCGCCTGGGTGGGCGGGAACACCTTCCTGCCCAATACCACCATCGCCGGCATCGACGTGGGCGGCCAGACCAGAGAGCAGGCGGCGGACACCCTGGAGCGGGGGGTGGCGGAAAAGCTGCCCCAGCTGTCGGTGAGCTTCACCTGCGAGGGCAGGGAGTACACAGTTCCGGGCGGCGCGTTCACCGCCTATACCGAGGACGCGGTGGGCTCGGCGGCTGAGGCCCAGAGCTCCGGCTTCCTCCTGCGGGGGGTCCGCTACCTGTCCGGCCTGACGGGCGGTCAGCAGTACGACCTGTCCGTGGCCCTGAGCGGCACCCCCAAGGCGGTGGAGGAGGCCATCCGGGACTGCGCCGACGCGGAGGCCCAGACCACCTGGACCTTTGAGAACAATGAGCTGGTGTTCCACAAGGGGATCACCGGCCGCACCATCGACGTGGAGACCCTGTCCGCCGCCCTGGAGGAGCGGATGAGCCAGGAGCTGTCCGGCACCGCCTCCGGGGAGGAGGCCACGATAGAGGCCCAGGTCACCACCGCTCCGCCGGTGGACCCGGACTTCGCCGCCATCAAGAGCGAGATCTGCGTGCCGGCGGCCGACGCCTACCTGGACGCCGACACCTACGAGATCGTCCCCTCGGTCACCGGGGTGGACTTTGACGAGGAAGAGGCCAAGACCCTGGTGGACGCCGCTGAGGAGGGGACCGACGTCACCGTGCCCGTCACCCTGACCCAGCCCAAGATCACCACCGAGGACCTGAAGGCCAACCTGTTCAAGGACGTGCTGGGCACCGGCTCCACCAAGTGCTCCAGCCCCTCCGAGCGGTGGTACAACATCGACCTGGCCGCCAGCCGGGTCAACGGCACCATCCTCATGCCCGGCGAGGTGTTCTCCTACAACGACCACTGCGGGCCCTACACCGTGTCCAGCGGCTACAAGAAGGCGGGCACCTACCAGAACGGCCAGAGCATCGACGCCACCGCCGGCGGCATCTGCCAGCTGTCCTCCACCATCTACTGGGTGACCCTGAAGGCCAATCTGGAGATCGTGGAGCGGAACAAGCACGCCTTCAACGGCGGCTACATGCCGGTCATCGGCACCGACGCCACCGTGTGGAGCGATCAGCTGGACTTCCGGTTCAAGAACAATACCGATTACCCCATCAAGATCGAGACCTATCAGGACAAGAGCCACTACCTCCATGTGACCATCTACGGCACCGACACCACCGGCATCCACGGAGAGCCGTACAGCGTCACCGTGTCCACCGTGCCCTACAAGAACACCTACCAGCCCAAGGACAGCATCCCCGTGGGCAGCGCCCCCCAGCGGGACACCAACTTCCCCCGCTACAACGGCGTGACGGTGGATGTGTACCAGAAGCTGGTGGACAAGAACGGCAAGACCGTGGACACCATCTTCCTGTACCGCAACACCTATAAATCCTCCGACGCGGTGTACTACTACAACCCGGCGGACGCCGCCCGGCTGGGCATCAATACCTCCACCGGCCTGATGACCGAGACGCCGGTGACCACCACGCCCTCGCCGACACCGACCACCACGCCGACTGTCACGCCGACGCCGACACCTACTCCGGCGGCCACACCTACGCCGGCGGCTACCCCCACCCCGACGGCGTAGGTGTGGCCGCCGGAGTAGGTGTCGGCGTCTGCGTGGCAGTCGGCGTGGTGGGCGGTGTCTGTGTCTTATGCACATCGTACGCTGGTGTCGGTGGCGCTGGTTGAG
>NZ_LR131147.1:2844175-2867886 GCF_900626285.1 Intestinimonas massiliensis (ex Afouda et al. 2020) | reverse complement strand
AAGGGATAAAAGGGACCGCCCACACCCCCCGCCGCCACCACCACGGCGGGCCCGGGCATGGAGCCGGTGCCGGAGAGTCCGGCGGCCTGAGCCAATCACACCATCCGCGGAGGCCCCCCGGTACCGCCGGGGGGCCTTCCCTGCTGCAAAGGAGAAAAAACAGTATGTTTCAAGGATTTTCCGGCGCCACCGTGGACTTTCTGTGGGGCATCCGGTTCAACAACGAGCGCACCTGGTTCGAGGCCCACAAGGAGGACTACCAGACCCACCTGCTCGCCCCCATGAAGGCCCTCAGCGCCGAGGTGTATGAGCGCTTTTCCCAGAAGCACAAGGATATGCCCCTGGTGTGCAAGGTGTCCCGCATCTACCGGGACGCCCGGCGGCTCTTCGGCCGGGGACCCTACAAGGACCATTTGTGGATGAGCATCCACCGCCCCCACGAGGAGGGCAGCTTTTCCCCGGTGTTCTGGTTTGAGATCGCCCCGGACAGCTGGTCCTGCGGCATGGGCTTCTGGCAGGCCCCGCCGGTGACCATGGCCAAGTTCCGCGCCCGGATGGACCGGGACCCGGCCCCCATGGAGCAGCTGACCCGGCGGCTGAACCGGCAGGACCGGTTCGTGCTGGAGGGGCCGGAGTACAAGCGGCCCAAGACGGCGGCCTCTCCGCTGCTGGCCCCCTGGTACGCCAAAAAGAGCTTTTCCCTCAGCCATGAGGAGGAACACTGCGACCTGCTGTGGTCCCACGACCTGGCGGACGCCCTGGTGGCCGACTATGAATTTCTGCTGCCCTATTACCAGTATATGGAGCTGGTGGAGGGCGACCCGGACCCAAGAGGAGAATAAAAGCCCCGCCCGGGGCGCATACTGAGGGGGCGAAAAACCTCCGGAAAGGCGGCGGGCGGGACATGAAGAGAAACTGGAGGCGGCAGCGGCGGTCCGGCTGGACCCTGCTGCTGCTTTTTGCTCTGGCGGGAGCGGTGGCTCTGGCCTGGTGGGGGCGGCGGTTGGATGGCCTGCCGGCGGACGCCCCGCTGACGGAAGAGGCGGGGCTGGAGGAGCCGGAGCGGAAGCTCATCGCCCTCACCTTTGACGACGGGCCCCGGCGGTCCACCACCACCGCCCTGCTGGACGGCCTGGCGGAGCGGGGGGTACACGCCACCTTCTTCCTTATTGGCGCCCAGGTGGAGGACAACCGGGACGTGGTGCGGCGGATGGACCGGGAGGGCCATCAGATCGGCATCCACACCTTCGACCACGTGCAGCTCACCGGCCTGAACCGGGCGGACTTCGACGCCCAGGTGGAAAAGACCCGGCAGGTGCTGAAGGAGACCCTGGACCACAACGACTTCCTCCTGCGGCCCCCCTACGGCATCCTGGACGACAGCGTGAAGGCCTGGGCGGGCTGTCCCATCATCCTGTGGTCCATCGACCCGGAGGACTGGAAGGACCAGAACACCCAGCGGGTGATCCAGGAGGTGGTGAGCGAGGCCCGGGACGGGGGCATCATCCTGATGCACGACATCTTCCCCGAATCGGTGGAGGCGGCCCTGGCCATTGTGGACGCCCTCCACGAGCAGGGGTATTATTTCTGCACCATCGAAGAGCTCTTCGCCGCCCGGGGCATCCCCCTGGAGGCGGGGGAGAGCTACTGGAACGCCTACCCGTGACAAAAAGCAGGAGCCCTGCCGGTTGGCAGGGCTCCTGCTTTTTCACGCCTTCTGGGCGATGGTCAGCATGTCGGCGGTGATGTCGGTGGTGTAGGGGTTGATGCCCTGGGTGTTCACCAGCTCCAGCACCTGGTCGGGGTAGAGCTCATAGCAGTAGGTCCAGCCGTGGTAGGTCACCAGGCCGTCCCCCGGCAGCACAGAGGTGGTGAGGTTGTTGGAGAAGTCGAAGTACAGGGCCTTCTCCGCAAAGTACAGCAGGTCGTTGGCGGTCAGGTCGGTCTGGACGTTCTCCAGAAAAATGTCGTAGTAGGTGGGCAGCTTCTGGGGCTGGGACAGAGCCTTTTTCAGCACCGCCGTCAGCAGGTCCCGCTGGGTCCGGGTGCGGCCGATATCGGAATCGGCGTACACCGGGGTGGTCTTCCACTTGCCGGAGGCCTCGTCATAGTAGGAGTTCTGCCGGCAGCGCACCACCTTCAGGGCGTCCGAGCCGGACAGCCACTGCATCCCCTTGCTGAAGTGGATGTACAGGTTCTGGGTGGGGTCCTCGTAGTTCATGGTCACCGGCACGTTGAAGTCGATGCCTCCCACCGCGTCCACCAGCTTGACGAAGCCCTTGGTGTTCACCTTTACATAGAAGTCGATGGGGATGCCCAGGATCTGGGACACCTTCTCCTTCAGCCCCTCGATGCCGTTGTAGGCGTAGGTGCTGTTCAGCTTGTAGAAGCGGCCCCCGTCCGACTCCTTCACCCCGTCGATCATGGTGTCACGGGGCAGGGACACCAGACCGGCGGTCTGGTTCACCGTGTCGTAGGTCAGCACCATCATGGTGTCGGTGTTGCCGCTGGACTGGTCGGTGGCCACCAGCAGGAAGGTGTAGGTGTACTCCTTGCGCACCATCCCCGGCTCCTCCGACACGGCGGGGGAGCCCTCCGTGTCCGTATCTCCCGGCAGCGCGTCCTTGTTCTGGTCCGCCGCGGCGGGGGGATCGTCCTTGATCTCCGGCGGCCGGGCGGCGATACGCACCCCGGCGTACACCACCACGATGATGGCGGACAGGGCCACCAGCATGCAGTATAGGACCCGGGCCAGCCGCCCCAGAGGGGAGCGGCGGCGCTTCTTTTTCCGATGGGGGTGGGTGTGTGCGGCGGTCCTGGTTGTTCTCCCTCTCTGGGCCATGGGAGGCGCCCCTTTCTCTTCTCGTATGGACAAAATTGTTATGTCAACAGCTGAGTTCCAGTATACCCAATTAGACGCCGCCTGACAAGAGAAAGTTGCGCATCTTCAGAAGAATGTCAGAAATCCGCCGGGCTCACAGCTTGGACTGGATGCTGAGCACCGCCGCGCTGAGGGCGTTCACCGAGCTCAGAATGTCCAGCAGCAGCTGGTTCTGGCGGGCCAGCGCCTCCAGCACCCCGTCCAGCTCCGGCGGATCACCGGGGGGACAGACGGGGCAGGGGGGACAGCAGCAGATGGGATGTATGTACCGCTTCATGGGCTCTTCCAGGGGCAGATCCTGCTCCTCCTCCCGGCGGGTCAGCAGCTCCTCCGCCGCCCGGCGGGCCCGGTCCAGTACCTGCGCCCGGTTATGACAGCAGCTTGGCATGGATGGTTCACCTCCTTGTATCCCATTGTATGGGGGAGCGGGGGAAATGGCGCTTGACTTTTTCCCAATCCGTGGTAGACTAACTGTACCATCTGAGACAAAAATGAGGAGCGATTGGAGAACCATGGCAGGGGACGAGGAAGCCCTGAAGGGGCTTTTGGCCGATACCTTCCTGTTCCGGGGGGTCCCGGAGGAGGCGGTGGAGGCCGCGCTGTCCGACCGGCGGACCATCCGGCAGCGGGCGGAGAAGGGGGACGTGATCTACGATCCCCGGCACTTCCAGCGCTGCCTGGGCGTGGTGCTGGAGGGTGCGGTGCAGGTGAACAAGGGGACGCTGATCATGAGCGTGCTGCGGCAGGGAGACCTGTTCGGCGCGGCGGCTCTGTTCCACCAGCGGCCGGACTACGCCACCACCCTGACGGCCCGCAGCCGGTGCCGCCTGCTGCTGTTTCCCCAGCCCCTCATTGAGGAGTGGATGGAGCGCTGGCCCCGGGTGGGGCGCAACTATGTGACCTATCTCTCCCAGCGGATCTGGTTCCTCTCCGGCAAGATCGACGCCCTCACCGCCGGCACCGCCGGGCGGAAGCTGGCCCAGTACCTGCTGGCCCACGAGGAGGACGGCGGGGTGGAGCTGGACTGCTCGGTCACCGGCCTGGCCGGGCGGCTGGGGGTGAGCCGGGCCTCCCTCTACCGGGCTCTGGACGACCTCCAGGCCCAGGGGGCCATCTCCCACCGGGGACGAACCATCGGTATCCTGGATCAGAAGATCCTGGAAGATCTATAGAAAGGAACGAGAAGCCATGAAGAAGAACTTACTGGCCCTGGGCCTGGCCCTGGCCCTGACCCTGAGCCTCACCGCCTGCGGCCCCAAGGAGGCCCCGGAGGCATCCACGCCCCCCGCCGAGACCACTCCCGTCACCGAGAGCCAGGTCCCGGAAACTGAGGCCCCCGCCCTGGAGGGCACCGCCATCAACCTGGGCCTGCTGAACGGCCCCACCGGCATGGGAGCCGCCAAGCTGCTCTCCGACAATGACGCCGGGGAGACCGTCAACCAGTACACCGTCACCCTGGGCTCCGACCCGGCCAACGACATCCTGCCCAAGCTGAACAACGGGGAGCTGGACATCGCCGCCCTGCCCACCAACGTGGCCGCCAACCTGTACAACAAGACCGGCAAGGTGCAGCTGCTGGCCCTGAACACCCTGGGCGTGCTCCACATCCTGGAGAACGGGGACACCGTCAACTCCCTGGCCGACCTGTCCGGCAAGACCCTGTACGCCATCAACCAGGGCACCAACACCGAGTACGTGCTGGACTATCTGCTGACCCAGAACGGCCTGGACCCGGACACCGATGTGGATATCCAGTGGAAGACCAGCGAGGAGGTCACCTCCCTCATGGCCTCCGGTGAGATCGACCTGTGCATGCTGCCCGTCCCCGCCGCCACCACCGTGCTGATGCAGAACAGCGACGTGCGGGACGCCATCGACCTGAGCGATGCCTGGACGGAATCCGGCGCCACCGGCACCTTCACCATGGGCTGCGTGGTGGTGCGCACCGAGTTCGCCCAGGAGCACCCCGAGGCGGTGAAGGCCTTCCTCAATGAGTACGAGGCCTCCATCAACTACATCAAGGACAACCCGGAGGAGGGGGCCAAGCTCATCGAGCAGTACGGCATCGTGCCCAAGGCCGCCATTGCCCAGGCCGCCATCCCCCAGGCCAACATGATCTTCGTGGCCGGCGCGGATATGAAGTCCATCTCCAGCTACTACGAGGTGCTCTTCGCCGCCGACCCCCAGTCCATTGGAGGTTCCATCCCCGATGACGGATTCTACTACATCGCGGAATAAGCCCCTGAACAGAATACTGCGCGTTGTCATACCCCTGGCCTTCTGGCTGGGGGTTTGGCAGCTTGGGGCGGTTTTCATGGACTGGCGCACCGAGGGCTACGGCTCCCTGCTGCTGCCCGGCCCCCTGGAGGTGGCGGCCCGGCTGGCCGCCCTGGTCCGGGAGCCCGCCTTCTGGCAGGCGGCGGCCATGAGCCTGGGCCGCATCTTTGCCGGGTTCGCCCTGGGTGCCGTCATCGGCACCGCCGCCGCCGTGGCCACCGCCGCCTTTGCCCCGGCGGACTGGGTGCTCACCCCCGCCGTCAAGGTGGTGCGGGCGGTGCCCGTGGCTTCCTTCATCGTGCTGGTGCTGCTGTGGGCCCCCACCACCGGGATGGTGCCCGCCATCGTCTCCGCCCTCATGGTGCTCCCCGTGCTGTGGGGCAACGTGGGCAAGGGCATTTCTCAAACTGATCCCAAGCTGCTGGAAATGGCGAAAGCTTATCGGTTCGGGAGAGGCAAGACCTTCCGGCTCATCTATGTGCCCTCGGTGCTGCCCTACTTCGCCAGCGGCTGCGCCACCGCCCTGGGCCTGGCCTGGAAGGCGGGGGTGGCCGCCGAGGTGCTCTGCCTGCCCAAGCTGGCCATCGGCACCAAGCTCTACCGGGCCAAGATCACCATGGAGACCCCCGACCTGTTCGCCTGGACGGTGACGGTGGTGGTCCTCAGCTTCGTGCTGGAGCGGGCCCTGGGGACCCTGTTCCGGCGGATGGGAGGGGGAGAGCCGTGATTTCCGTCCACAATATTACCGTCCGTTTCGGGGAAAAACTGGTATTGGACCGGTTTTCCCTCAAAATTCCGGACGCCGGCCTCACCGCCCTGTCCGGCCCCTCCGGCTGCGGCAAGACCACCCTGTTGCGGGTGCTGGCGGGGCTCCAGTCCACAGAGGGGGGCACGGTGACTGTGCCTCCCAGGCCGGTACTCCTCTTCCAGGAGGACCGGCTGCTGCCCTGGCGGACGGTGGGGCAGCACATCTCCGACGTGCTGCCCAAGAGCCGCCGGGGGGAGGTTTCCCGCTGGCTGGAGCTGGCGGAGCTGGAGGGGGAGGAGGACAGCTGTCCCGCCGCCCTGTCCGGCGGCATGGGACGGCGGCTGGCCCTGGCCCGCGCTCTGGCCCTGGGCGGGGACCTGCTGCTGCTGGATGAGCCCTTCACCGGGGTGGACGCCCCCCGGGCGGAGCGCATTCTGGGACGCATCCGGGAGCTGGGAGTGCCGGTGCTGCTGTCCAGCCACGAGAAAGAGGTGGTGGACCTGTGCGACCGGACCATCGCCCTGGAGGGCCCGCCCCTTTCGGTACGTTCCATATGAAGAATTCCTTAAAAAGAGCGAAAGCGCATTGCGTTTTCGCTCTTTTATGTTACAATAGCTATCATCAAATTCCCGTAAAGGCAGCGTAAAGAAATGACGAATACCACGGCGACACAAGTAAAAAAGAGGAAACTCCGCTGGCCCAAGCTGGCCCTGTCGGAGGCGAAATACCGCTGGGTAGGCAGGGGGGTGCTGGTGCTGGCCCCCCTGCTGGCCTTCACGCTGGTGGAGTACCTGAACTACAACGATCCCTGGCAGGACTTTTCCGCCATGCAGATCGGCCTCAACCTGATCTGGTACTATCTGCTGGAGCTGATCTTCTGGTTCGTCCGGGGCCGCCGGGTGTCGGCGGCCAAGTGGGCCCTGGGCATCGCCTGGGGCTTCGGCCTGGCCAACCACTACTTGATTTCCTTCCGGGGCCGCACCCTGTTCCCCGGGGACTTCCTCACCCTGGGTACCGCCGTCAACGTGGCGGGCAACTACGACTACTCGTTGGACCGGATGCAGACCATCTCCCTGCTCATCCTGGTGCTGGCCCTGCTGGCCCTGTCCCTGCTGCCCAGGGAGCAGCGCATCCCCTTCGCCTGGCATCGGTTCCTGCCGCCGGTGGGGGTGGCCGCCGTAGTGCTGGCGGTGTTCTTCGGCACCGGGTTCGTGGAAAACCAGGGCATCGAGCCCTCCATGTGGACTACCCGGGGCAACGGCCTGGCCCTCAACTTCACCGTGTGCCTCAAGTACATGCGGGTGGAGAAGCCGGAGGGCTATTCCCAGCAGGCCCTGGACAACCTGACGGCGGACACCTCCTCCGACGGGACCTCCGTCACCGCGGCGGGTACGGACGGCGCCCAGCAGCCGGTGAACGTCATCGTCATCATGAACGAATCCTTCTCCGACCTGTCCGTCCTGCCGGGGGTGGAGACCAACGAGGACGCCATGCCCTTTATCCGCTCCCTGACGGAAAACACCATCAAGGGCTACGCCTACTCCTCCGTGTTCGGCGGCACCACCGCCAACTCGGAGTATGAGTTCCTCACCGGCAACACCACCGCCTTCCTGCCCGCCGGCACCGTGCCCTACCAGATGTACGTCTCCGACGGGGACCCCACCCTGGTGAGCCAGATGTCCGCCCTGGGCTACCACACCATCGCCGCCCACCCCTACCGGTCCTCCGGCTGGAACCGGCCGTCGGTGTACAAGAATTTCGGCTTTGACGAGGTGTACTTCGAGAGCGACTTCCAGAACCGGGCGTACATGCGGGGGGATTCCAAGACGGGCTACGTCACCGACCGGTGCGACTATGAGAACCTGGTCCGGCTGTACGAGGAAAAGGAGGAGGGGGAGCCCCTGTTCCTCTTCAACGTCACCATGCAGAACCACTCCGGCTACCAGATGTCCTGGACCAACCTGCCCCGGGAGGTGTGGCTCACCGGGGACCTGGAGGGCCAGTTCCAGACGGTGAACCAGTACCTGTCCCTCATCCGCCAGAGCGACCTGGCCTTCGAGGAGCTGATCGACTACTTCTCCCAGGCGGATGAGCCCACCATGATCCTGCTGTTCGGGGACCACCAGCCCCAGGTGGCCACCAACTTCTACACCGACGTGCTGGGCATCGATCCGCCCACCGGACTGGCCCAGAAGAAGCAGATGGTGCCCTTCCTGCTGTGGGCCAACTACGACATCCCGGAGGAGCAGGGGGTGGAGCTGTCCCTGAACTACCTGTCCGCCCTGCTGATGGACACAGCCAACCTGCCCATGACCGGCTACCAGAAGTACCTGCTGGACCTGTGGCAGACCGCACCCGTCATCAACACCGTGGGCATCCGGGGGGGCGACGGCACCTGGTACGGCGAAAACGAGACTTTGCCCGCCGAACTGGCTGAGGCGGTGGACGGCTACCAGATGCTGTTATACAACAATATATTTGACAAATCCCACAGATTGGGAGATTTTTTCACTTTAACGAAATAAAAACACGCAAAAACGGGCGGTACCGCACAAACGGTACCGCCCGTTTCTGCGGCTGCGACAAATTAGTTTTTTTTATGGGGCTGGAAATTGTTGAAAATCCTAAAAGTTAGTGCTACAATATTACGTAGCAAGACGATTTTCTGAGGAGGTGAAGAAGAGATGGGGAGAAGATCTCCATCTGTATTTCTATATAATATAAATGTGTTGGTGTTGTTCCAACAAAAAACTGTAAAGGATGTGAAGAGATGCGAAACGTAAAGTCCCGAATGCTCAGCCTGTTGTTGGCGCTTTGCATGCTGTTTACTCTTCTGCCTATCAGCGCACTTGCTGCTGATGCGGAGCGGTTCGACGATGTGAAGGCGGACAGCTGGTACTATTCCTACGTAGATTATGTCACAGAAAAGGGGTTCTTCCAGGGAATCAGCAGTACGCGCTTTGCCCCGGAGGACACCATGACCCGGGCCATGTTCGTCACCGCCGTGTCCCGGGTGGCCGGGAAGACGGGGGACGCCTCCGTGGCGCCCTTTGACGACGTGCCCGCCGACACCTGGTACACCGCCGCCGTGGATTGGGCTGTGTCCAACGGTGTGATCAACGGCATCGGCGGCAACAGGTTCAACCCGGAGAAGGAGATCACCCGGGAGGACATGTGCGTCACCATGGCCCGGTTCATCAGCTATCTGGAGACCAGCCAGAACAAGACCTTCAAGAAGACTGCCGACCCCATCGCCTTCCCCGACGCCGACCAGATCAGCTCCTACGCCAAGGACGCGGTGGAGCGCTGCGTGGCTTACGGCCTGGTGTACGGCACCGGTGACGGCACCTTCCAGCCCAAGGCCTACGCCAGCCGGGCGGAAGTGGCGGCCATGATCTACCGCCTGTCCCTGATGACCACCCAGCCCACCGGCGGCGGCAGCACCGGCGGCGGCGGCGGTACCCCCGCTGTTACCAACTACACCCTGACCCTGGATCCCAACTATGAGGGCGGGACGGCCACCACCGTGACGGTGGCCAAGGACGCCACCTATACCTTTGCGGCGCTGGCCCGGGACGGCTACCGGTTCCTGAGCTGGAACACCGCGGCGAACGGCACCGGCACGACTTACAACGTGGGCGACACCATCACCGTCACCGCCGACCTGACCCTGTACGCCCAGTGGATGGCGAATACCGATTACATCGGACAGGCGGTACTCTCCGCGGCTGATTGGGCCGGCGGGTATGTGGATACCGTCAACTCCGTGCTGGACAGCGTGAAGGACACCGCCGGGAACAACGGCCTGGCCATCAATGACACCCTGAACCTCGCCCTGACCACCGGGAACATGACCTCCATGGAGGAGGGGGCCCGCACCGTCACCGTCACCGCTCAGGCCGACCTGACGGAGAACACCGTGCTCAACGCCGCCCGCTTTGCCATGGACATGGTTCTCCCCGTGGTGGATGGCAGCACCACCCCCGCGGACCTGAAGCAGATGATCAAGGACGTGGCCGAGCAGCTGGGCATCGAGCTGACCAAGGATCAGGTGGATCAGATGGTGGGCGAGATCCAGGAGGCCGCCCAGTCCTACCTGGCCCAGGCCATGCAGGACTTCAAGGACAACTTCCGCAACTACAACGGCGGTGACTGCATCACCGGTATGACCCTCACCTTTGCCAACGGGGACGAGATGACCCTGACCGTGGGCAGCATCACCAAGAACGACGCGGTGCAGGCGGCCGTCAAGATCGCCCGCAACCTGCTCAATTCCGCCAACAGCGCCGACTACACCAATCAGTTTGACGCCCAGACCAGTGTGAAGGCCTCCTTCGCGCCGGTGGACGGCATCGCGGCTTCCTACACCGGCGAGGGCGCCTTCCCCACCGACTACACCGTGAAGTTCGTGCTGGACGCCCAGAGCGACTACCTGTCCTACAAGCTGGATGCGGATAAAGGCTATTACCTCAAGCTCACCATCTCCCAGGAGATGCAGAACGCTTACGCCGGAGCGGTGGATGAGCTGGTGAATGCCGCTCTGGACAACACCACCGTGCAGGGCAAGCTGGACACCGTTCTGAACGACGCCCTGGCCGGCGTCAGCCTGGACAGCTACAAGGGCCTGCTCACTCAGCTGGGCAAGACCGAGGAAGAGGCCCAGCAGATGCTGGACGGCGCTGTGGACGCCTGGGTGGCCGCCAACCACCTCTCCGCCGCGGAGATCAAGGACAGCTTCCTCTTCCAGCGCTACTGGGAGGAGAACGCCTCCGCCGCCCCCGACAACAGCGCCCTGTATGCTCTGATCGCGGCCATCGGCGATGACGCCGGTGTGTTTGCTGATGAAACTCTGCGCACGCAGCTGGCTGCTATGTATGAGAGCATGGAGGAGGATCAGAAAAAAGCCCTTGAGGCTGCCGGCATCAACGACGCGGCAGGCTATGTGAATCTGATCCTGTTCGGCGACGGTGAAACCGGTATCTGCAACAATGTGAATGCCGAGAACTTTGTGACCCTGATTGAAGCCAGCGGCGCCGACATCGGTGTGACGCTGGATCCCGACGATCCCATCCAGGGCTATGCGCTGGCCGCCATCTGCGACTATCTGCGCGCCCAGGGCAGCAAGCCCACCGATTTCAAGGCCGACGCCGAGGGCGCCATGCAGGACGCCATCAACGAGCAGATCGACGGTGTGCTGACCGGCAACAGCATGATGACCACCCTGGAGAAGGCGGTCAAGGTCAAGACCCTGGCCGGTATCTGGGACGTGAAGCTGTCCAACGCCTCTACCGCCCTGAACAACGCCACTCTGCTGGAGCTGGTGGGCCGGTATGACGACAGCAACTACGCCGTCCAGCTGCGCCGCGCCATTGCCGCGGTGGTCAACCGTATCCCCGCGGGCGCCATGGTGCAGATCGGCAACACCACCCTGACCAAGGATTCCCTGAGCGGTCTGGCCTCCGCCACCACCAATGGGGACCTGTGCCAGGCTCTGGCGGACCTGATCACCGACAACGGCCTGGATGACCTGAGCCTGAGCACCTTCGGTGACGAGGCCACCGCGCCCAAGATCACGCTGGGCAGCGCCTCCACCAACTTCGCCTTTACTCTGGTGCTGGATCTGGAAGGCGCCTGAGCATTCAGCCGCAATGGCATAACCAACGTATTCCCATAGGGCCTGGCCTGCTGTCCACATTTTGCGGGCAGCAGGCCAGGTCGTTTTACAGAGGATAGAAGGAGAACACGCATATGAGGAAAACATGGAGACGCGCGCTTTCCCTGCTGCTGATGCTGTGCATCCTGACCGGCATGCTGCCGGTCACGGCGCTGGCGGCACCTTCCGGCGCGCCTGACAGTGCGCCGGAAACCTCGGCGGAAGAGGAGGAGCCCTCCTACCAGGACCAGGTGGAGGCCTTCATTAACCGCTACGGCGATCAGCTGAGCGACGCCCAGAAGGACAAGCTCCGCTCCGGCGAGGTGAAGCTGGAGGACCTGATGGAGGAGGAAAACCCCCGGGTCAGCGTGATCATCGAGCTGGAGGGCCAGTCCATGCTGGAGGAGGACCCCACCAGCCTGGAGTTCCTCCGGGAGGCGGCTGAGTCCGGTATCAGCCTCATGTCCACCGATGACGAGCAGCAGGCCGCCGCCCGGTCCATCGCAGCCGAAACCGGCGTGGACATGGACGTGAAGTATACCTATGACCTGGCCTTCAACGGCATTGCCGCGGAGGTCAACTACCTGGACATGGACGCCATCGCCCAGGCGGACGGGGTGGCCAGCGTCTACATCGACCCGGTGTATGAGATGGTGCCCACCGACGCCCAAGAGGTGAGCCCCAACATGTCCGGCTCCAACGAGACCACCGGCGTCAACGCCGTCAACGGCCAGTACAAGGGTGAGGGCACCGTGATCGCCGTCATCGACACCGGTCTGGACCTGGACCACGAGGCCTTCCAGAATGCCGGCGGCCTGGTGACGGAGGACAACGCCAAGCTGTGCAAGGCGGAGCTGGCCGGTCTGATGCAAACACTGACCATCAACGGCAAGACGGGTTCTGACGCCAACAGCGTCTACAAGAGCCTGAAAGTGCCCTTCGCCTTCAACTACGCCGACGACGGCACCCTGCCCGCCGACCACAGCGGTGACGCCCAGGGCGACCACGGCACTCACGTGGCGGGCATCGCCGCCGGCTACATGGTGGACGGCGAGAGCAAGGTCACCTTCTCCGGTGTGGCCCCGGCGGCCCAGCTGATCATCATGAAGGTGTTCGGCGCCAACCGGGCCGGCCAGTGGTCGGATATCCTGGCCGCCATGGAGGACGCCGCCCGCCTGGGAGCCGACGTCATCAACCTGAGCCTTGGCTCTCCCGCCGGCTTCTCCGACAGCAGCTCCGCCGCCGAGGAGAACACGGCGGAGGTCCTGAATACCCTGACCAAGGCCGGTGTGGTGGTGTGCGCCTCCGCCGGCAACGAGTACAGCGCCGCCTACGGCAACCGCTACGGCGGCATGAGCCTGGCCTCCAACCCGGACAACGGCATCGTGGGCTCTCCCGCCAGCTATGACGAATCCCTGGCGGTGGCCTCCGTGGCCAACACCACCTACAGCGGTCAGTTCCTGTGGGTGGGAGACCGCAAGATCGCCTTCACCAACAACGCCACCGCGGACAGCCGCAACATCCTGAAGCTGATCCCCGACGGCCAGGAATCGGTGGACAAGGAGTTTGCCATCCTCACCGACGGCAGCACCATGCTCACCGGCACCGCCGACGAGTTCGACCAGTACGCCGTGAGCAGCGGCATCGAGGGCAAGTTCGTGGTGGTCCGCCGGGGCCAGACCTTTACCGAGACGGTGGAGCGGGCCCAGGACGCGGGGGCCATCGGCCTCATCGTAGCCGACCACACCGAGGGCTCCCTGTCCAACATGGCGGAGAACACCGAGGTCACCATCCCCGCCGTGTTCATCTCCAAGGCCGACGGCGACTTCCTGGCCGGGAAAAAGACCGGTACCATCACCATCTCCAGGGCGGTTTCCACCGAGGACAACGTAGGCGCCGGCCAGATGTCCGACTTCTCCTCCTGGGGCGTCACCAGCGACCTGAAGCTGAAGCCGGAGATCACCACCCCCGGCGGCAACATCTACTCCACCCGGGACAACGGCACCTACGGCAACATGAGCGGCACCTCCATGGCCTCCCCCAACATGGCCGGCCTGGTGGCGCTGGCCAAGCAGTACATCAATGAGAATCAGGAGAAATTCGCGCCCTATATCAACGATGACCAGGGCAAAGTGGATCCCAACAAGCTGGGCGATGTGATCACCAACCTGATGATGAGCAGCGCCAGCCCCATCACCGATCCCAACAGCAATACCTTCTACTCCCCCCGGAAGCAGGGCGCCGGCCTGGCCAACATCGCCGACGCGGCGGCCGCGGAGGCCTTCCTCTCCGTGGAGGGCGCTCCCTCCGCCAAGCTGGACCTGGGGGATGACGACGGCAAGACCGGCAAGTACACCATGACCTTCACCGTCAACAGCCTGAGCGGGGAGGATGAGACCTACACCCTGGACACCACCGCCCTGACGGAGAAGATCCTGAAGAACCAGCAGGTGGAGTACCAGACCTACCACTGGAATGAGGCCCAGCAGAAGTACACCACTGAGACCGTCACCGAGGACTTCATGTCCAACGAGCCCTATGAGCTCACCGGGGTCACCGTGACCTGTTCCGGCGACAACGTCAGCGGCAGCACCGTTACCGTCCCCGCCAACGGCAGCACCGCCGTCACCGTCACCCTGACCCTGGGGGACGCCGACCGGACCTACCTGGACCAGTACCCCAACGGCATCTATGTGGACGGCTTCGTGGAGCTGCTGGACGCCGACAGCGACGGCGGCTCCGATCTGAGCATCCCCTTCCTGGCCTTCTACGGCGACTGGGAGCAGGCTCCCATCCTGGACGAGGGCACCTGGATGGACGTGCTGGAGGACAAGGACATCCATCCCTCCTTCGGCTTCTCCACCGCCAAGCGGGATTCCGAGAGCATCTTCTCCATCCTGCTGGAGACCGCCACCCCCCTGGGCACCCCCAACATGACCAGCGCCAACCAGCGGGAGCTGGCGGAGGTGGGCTACGACTACCGGCCTTCCCTCAACCTGTACAACCCCACGCCGGACAGCGGGTACGACCTGCTGTTCTGCGATATCTCCCTGCTGCGCAGCGCCAAGGATGTGACCATGACCCTCTACGGCGTCACCAGCGGCACTACCCAGGATGACCTGGACAACTATGAGAATCTGGAATCCTATGTGGATACCGCCACGGTGTACAACACCGTGTCCGGGGAGAACTACAACAAGACCTACCATGACGGCACCACCGTCCGGGACCACAGCGACTACCTGTCCTACCGCTTCTACTGGAACGGCACCGATACCAGCGGATCCATCCTGCCCGACGGTACCCTGGTCATCGCCAAGGTGACCGCCACCATGGGCACCGGGGACGACGAGAGCGGCAACCGGCGGAGCAGCTTCTACTTCCCCGTGGTCATCCACACCGTCCCCCCCAAGGTGACCGAGATGAACTTCACCTCCGACCCCGACGGCATCACCGTGCAGATCGACGACCCCAACTTCGTGGGCTCCGTGATGATGGGTATTTACGGCCTCAAGAGCAAGGACGGGGAAGTGGATTACTTCACCTCCGGCGAGCTGACCGGCGTGGGAGAGGACGCCCTGCCCGAGCAGTTCACGGCCGGCGGCGGCACGGTCACCTTCGACTTCCCCTACCTGTGGGACAAGGCCTACAACATCTGGACCGTCTACGCCGAGCTGACAGACCTGTCCGGCGGGTATTCGACCTACTATTACCACCTGGTCAGCTGGTTTGACGTGGAGATGGACCAGACGGTGCTCAACGAGGGGCGGTCCCTGACCCTGGACTACTCCGCGGGCTTCAGAAAAGCGTACAACCACTGGGAGGAAAATACCAACATTCCCGGCGGCCACAGCTACAACATCACCAGCTCCGACCCGGACCTGCTGAGCGTTACCGACAACGGGGACGGTACCGTCACCCTGACGGCCAGCGCCGATGCGGGGCTGACCCAGGCCAAGAAGGTGGAGATCATCTTCCAGGGCGGGGTGAACCGCAATTTTGAGGAGCGGTATACCATCACCGTGCTGCCCTACCTGCTGCAGAAGCAGATCGACGAGGCCCAGCCGGGAGACACCGTGTATTGGACCGGCGGCGACCTGACCGACAGCGTCACCATCGACAAGGACCTGACCCTGGATCTGGGAGGGGCCACCCTCACCTCCGCCGACGGCGAGGCCGCCATCCGAGTGCGGAGCGGCAACGTGACCATTACCAACGGCACCGTCCGCTCCTCCTCCGGCGGTCTGGCCACCGACGGCACCCAGCTGCTGGCCACCCTGAACGGGGAGCACCCCGCCGCCATCCGGGCGGAGGGAGGCAGCGTGACCCTGGACGGGGTGACGGCGCAGGGCGCGGCCCTCACCGGTCAGGCCCTGGTGACCCACGTGTCCAGCGCCGTGGATCTGGCGGGCAGCGCGGCCCTGACCATCCGGGACAGCGAGCTGTACGGCGAGTACGCCGTTAACAACCAGGTCTCCGGTCTTACCCCCGGCGGTGCCATCACCGTGGAGGACGGCTACCTGTCCGGCGACGTGGCCAGCGTGAAGAGCTACACCAACGCCGACACCGTAACCGACCTGGGCGCAAATTCCGTGGCCCTGGACAGCGACGCCCTGTACACCGAGGCCCTCACCGGCGGCGCGGCGGTCAACGACCTGGACTTCACCGGCAGCTTCACCAAACAGAGCTGCACCCCCTACCTCTATTTTGACCTGACCGACCCGGACGAGGTGGCCAAGTGGACCGCCACCGATGCCACCATCGACTATGTGGACGGGCAGATGAAGGTCACCGCCAACTCCTACAGCGCCTACATCTACCGCAAGCTGGACCAGCCGGTGACCCTCTCCGGCAGCCAGGCCTGGAAGGTCTTCTTTAGCAGCCAGAGTTCCTCCTCCCTGTGGAACTACGTCAACGTCTCCTATGACGGCGGCGCCAGCTGGTCGGGCAACAGCGGCTATCTCAGCGGCTCCAACGACCGCTGCAACACCGCCAGCTTCTCCGGACAGATCACGGACATCCGGGTCAAGTTCGACTCCAGCGACAACTGGATCAAAATGACCGGCTTCGGCGCCTTCGCCAGCATGGACGACGCCCAGGGCTTCACCTCCGTCAGCGTGGACACCAGCACCAAGGCCCTGACGGTGCTGGACCGGTCCGCCCTGGCACAGAGCGCCGGGCTGACCACTGCGGAGGCGGACGGGCAGCTCACCGTCACCGCGCCCGAGCCGGTGTCCGCCGGGACGGACGGGGCCTTCAGCTACCGCTGGGTGCCCGTCAGCGTCACCCTGACCCCGGAGGCCGGGGAGGCCCAGACGGCGGAGTTCGTGGACGGCACCGCTGCCATCACCCCGCCGGAGGGGGCCTACACCCTGTCGGTGAACTGGTCGACGGAGGTATCCCCCAGTACGGTGCGCCAGGCGGAGCTGAACCGCCTGCAGGACCCGGACTACGAGAGCAAGGCGGCCGCCGACCTGAAGAGCTATCTGAGCATTCTGAGCGGCCAGCTGGACCTGTCCGCCGATGTGGAGGCCCTGCGCACCCTGAAGGCCAACCTGTCTGGCTCCATGGTGGAGGGAGCCTTCAAGCTGCGGGACCAGATGAAGATCGACACCCCCCTGACCCAGGCCCACCTGAACGAATACTACGCCACCTACGCCGATGAGGTGGCCGCCTTCTCCGGCGACGAGAATGGCGTCATCTACCAGGGCGTAAAGGGAGACAGTGAAGCCGTCGGCGTCTACTGGGCCAAGGCGTCCACTCTGACCAACCCGGAAAGCGGCGCAACCGTGACGAAAAACGGCTTCTACAGCACCATCAACAGCGACGGCATGATGTCCGGCTTCTATGTGGACGAGAACTACAGCCACCTGTCCGCCGCCCTGGCTCAGGCGGAGGCCGCCCAGCCCCTGTTCCAGGAGCTGCAGAGCCTGTGCGCCTCCGACGCCGGCCTGGCGGAGCTCCAGGCCTGGTGGGGCGCCAACGGCGGCCAGCTGCTGGATACCGCCCTGGCCGTCCAGAAGGTGATCAAGGACGACGACCGGACGGGCAACGTGAACTTCGCCAGCACGGCCGCCTGGGACAGCACCTACGGCGTCTACTATGACCGCCAGGCGAAAGTGGCCAACAGCAGCGACAACGAGCTGTGGGAGTATCTGGATGGCGACGGCGTCACCTCCACCGACGGCAAGGCGGTGGACGCCGCCATGACCGTGCTGCGGGATGAGGGCACCGCCCTGTATGAGTTTGTCCAGACCGCCGGCAGCTTCTCCGGCGTGACCGGCACCCAGCGCAACGCCAACCTGCTCCAGCAGGGCAAGACCCAGGCCAACGGCAAGAGCTATGCCCAGAACCTGGCCGACGGCATCGCCGCCAACGCCGGCACCGTCTACGCTCTCCATGAGGGGGAGGACGGGAAGTGGTACCTGTCCGCCCAGGGCAGCGGCTCGGTGACCTACGCCGCCGTCTCCCTGAGCAGCGACCACGGCCAGCCCGCCTCCCAGACCCTCTACTATCCGGCGGGCGCCCAGATCACCCTGCCCACCCTGACCGAGGTGGGCTGGACCCACACCGGCTGGAAGGATGGGGAGACTACTTACAACCTGACCGACCCCTATACCGTCCCCGAGGGGGGCGCTTCCCTCACCGCCGTGTGGGAGGCCGGTTCCGTGAATTACACCCTGGAGCTCTACGGCGCCGACCTGACCGGCGGCACCTACAGCTCCCTGGGCACCGTCACCGTGCCCGCCTACACCGGCCAGGACATCCAGCTGGTCCAGGAGGACAAGCTGGTCCTGCCCGAGGCGGAGGGCATGCCCGACCTGAGCGGCTACCTCTTTAGCATCGAAAACCAGGACAACGTGCTCACCGCCACCGTGGCGGGGGACGGCTCCACCGTGCTGAAGGTCTACTTCGACCGGATCAACTTCACCCTCTTCGCCGGCGAAGATACCGCCCAGGTGCCCTACGGGGCCCCCCTGAGCGAGACCCTGAGCACCTTCACCCCCGTGAAGGAGGGCTACACCTTCGGCGGCTGGTATCTGGACGAGAGCCTGGAGACCCCGGTGGCCGAGGACACCACCATGCCCGCCGATTCCCTGACCGTCTATCCCAAGTGGACGGCCAACCAGTACACCATCACCTTCGACAGCCGGGACGGCAGCCCCGTGGACGCCATCACCGCCGACTACGGCCAGACGGTGACTGCCCCCACGGCTCCCACCCGCACCGGCTACACCTTCGGCGGCTGGTATACCGAGGAGAGCTGCACCGGCGAGCCCTACGTATTCGACACCATGCCCGCCCAGAGCTTCACCCTGTACGCCAAGTGGACGGTGAACCGGTACACCATCACCTTCGTCACCGGCGAGGGCACCGCCGTGGAGCCCATCACCGGGGATTACGGCAGCAGCGTCACCGCCCCCGAGAATCCCACCCGCACCGGCTACACCTTTGCCGGGTGGGATAAGGAGATCCCGGCTACCATGCCGGCGGGCGACCTGACCATCACCGCCCAGTGGACGGTGAACCAGTATACCATTACCTTCGTCACCAGCGAGGGCGGCAGTACGGTGGATCCCATCACCCAGAATTACGGCACCACCGTGACCAGACCTGACGATCCCACCCGGGAGGGCTACACCTTCACCGGCTGGTTCACCGACGAGGACTGCCAGAACGTGTACACCTTTACCACCATGCCCGCGGAGAGCCTGACCCTGTACGCCGGCTGGCAGGTGGGCGCGTACACCCTGCAATTCAACAGCAACGGCGGCAGTGAGGCCGCCACCATCGCGGCCGACTACGGCACGCCCATCACCCTGCCCACCGTGACCCGCACCGGCTATACCTTCGGCGGCTGGTACCGGGACAACACATTTACCGGCGATCCGGTGGACTTCACCACCATGCCGGCGGAGAACCTGACCCTGTACGCCAAGTGGATGGTGAACCAGTATACCATCACCTTCGTCACCGGCGAGGGCACCCACGTGGAGCCCATTACCGCCTACTACGGCGCCCAGCTCACCGCCCCCAAGGATCCCACCCGCACCGGCTACACCTTCGCGGGCTGGGACAAGGAGATCCCGGCCACCATGCCGGCGGGCGACCTGACCCTCACCGCCAAGTGGACGGTGAACCGGTACACCATCACCTTTGAAACCGCCGGCGGCAGCCCCGTGGATGCCATCACCCAGGACTACGGCACCGCCGTCCAGGCCCCTGCCGAGCCCACCCGCGCCGGCTACACCTTCGCCGGCTGGGACAAGGCCATCCCGGAGACCATGCCGGCAGAGAACATCACCATCACCGCCCAGTGGACGGTGAATCAGTACACCATCACCTTCGAGAGCGGCGAGGGCACCCCCGTGGACACCATCACCGCCGACTACGGCAGCAAGGTCACCGCCCCCGACGCCCCCACCCGCACCGGCTACACCTTCGGCGGCTGGTATGCGGAGGAGGACTGCTCCGGCGAGCCCTACGCCTTTACCACCATGCCGCTGGACGGCGTGAAGCTGTACGCCAAGTGGACGGTGAACAGCGTCACCATCACCTTCGACACCGGCGCCGACGGCCCGGCGGTGGAGCCCATCACCCAGGACTATGGCACCCCCGTCACTCTGCCCGCGCCGGAAAAGACCGGCTATACCTTCGGCGGCTGGTACGCCGACGCCGACTGCTCCGGCCCGGCGGTGGAGCTGACCGCCATGCCGGCGGAGAGCGCCACCCTGTACGCCAAGTGGACGGCCAATTCCTATACCATTACCTTTGTCACCGGCGAGGGCAGCCCGGTGGATGCCATCACCCAGGACTACGGCACCGCCGTCACCGCCCCCGACGCCCCCACCCGCACCGGCTACACCTTCGGTGGCTGGTACACCGAGGAGGCCTGTGAGAATCCCTACACCTTTACCACCATGCCCGTGGGGGGCATCACCCTGTACGCCAAGTGGACCATCAACAGCGTCACCATCACCTTCCACAGCAACGGCGGCAGCGAAGTGGAGCCCATCTCCGGCCAGTACGGCGATCCCCTGACCGAGCCGGACTATCCCACCCTGAAGGGCCACTCCTTCCTGGGCTGGTTCACTGAGGAGGACCTGTCCGGCGAGAAGTACACCTTTGAGACCATGCCGGCGGAGAACCTGGAGCTGTACGCCAAGTGGGTGCTGAACCAGTACCGGGTGAGCTTCGATACCGACGGCGGCACCGAGCTGGACGACCTGATGGTGGACTACGGCGCCAAGGTGCCCCAGCCGGAGGCCCCGGTGAAGAGCGGCTACTTCTTCCAGGGCTGGAGCCTGGACGGCCAGACTTATGACTTCACCGCCCCCATGCCCGACACCAACCTGGTGCTGACGGCGGTGTGGCTGAAGAATTCCGCCCTGCAGGACCTGATCGACCAGACCGAGCCCGGCGGCACCGTCAGCTGGACCGGCGGCGACTTCACCACCTCTGTCACCATTGACAAGCCCCTCACCCTGGATCTGGGCGGCGCCGTCATCACCGGCCTGGCCGGCGAGCCGGTGATCACCAGCAAGCCGGGCAAGGGCCAGACCGTGACCATCCGGAACGGCACCCTGGTGGGCGGCTCCGACCAGGGCCAGCCCGCCCTGATGGTGGACGGCGGCAAGACCGTGCTGCGCAACATGCTCTGCCGGGGCGACAGCGTGGAGGATGACGGCACGGTGGTCTACAACGGCAGCGGCGCCGATGTGCACAACAACGGCAACCTGACGGTGTACGACAGCGTGCTGGCCGGCATCTACGGCATCAACAACGGCGCCCGGGGCAGCTACCTGGGCGGCGGCCAGATCCAGCTCCACTCCGCTGTGCTCCTGGGCCTGGCCAGCGACATGTACAGCGACGACACCCTGCTGGTGCCCAACACCGCCCTCACCCTGCCGGAGCAGGACTTCTCCGCCCAGCTGCGGGAGGGGGATCTGCCCCAGGCCGTGGAGGAGCTGGACCAGCTGCTTACCGTCCGCCGGGAGCGGATCGTGATCCCCGCCTTCCAGAGCGATGACGTGAGCACCAGCTACACCTTCCGCGACGGTATGCTGGAGGTCACCGTCACCGTGCCTCAGCTGGAGGAGCTGGCCTTTGCCAGCCGCTGGATCCCCGTCCAGCTGGACAACGGCGGCCAGAACGCTCCCTTCACCCAGCAGGCCGACGGCACCTTTACCGCCAGCCTGCCCGCCTCCGGCGGCGTGCAGAACTGCACCATCCGCTTCCAGGGCCAGCTGAGCTTCAGCAGCCGGGAGATGGAGCAGATCGTCAACCTGCCCCTGGCGTTGGCCAGCGGTTCCCTGACCCAGATCGGGCAGTTCGCCGATCTGGAGGCGCGGATGTACGAGCAGAGCCAGACCGCCAAGAGCCTGATGCGGGATACCTATGATCAGATCACCGCCGCGGCGGCCGATCCCACCAACTCCCTGCTCATCAGCCTCTTCGGCATCGGCCAGACCATCACCAACATGCAGGACGCCATTGTGGCCATGGGCGGCAGCTATGTCACCGGCACCGGCGACAGCGGCCTGATCGGCCAGCTGGAGGACTACCACAGCCGGTTCACCGCCGTCAGCGGCGAAGCGGCCCGCCTGGCCTTCCTGTGTGAGAACTACAGCGACATCCGTGACGTGGTGGGCCGGATCTACACCCAGGCGGAGAAGCTGTATCAGAATGCCTCCGACCCGCTGCTGTACAGCCTGATCATCTCCAACAAGCTGGTCTCCGGCTACGACCAGAAGGTGGAGCAGCTCAAGGACGTGCTCAAGCAGTTTGACGACATGCTGGTGGAGCTGGACGGCAACCGGCTGCTGGTCCTGGGTGACTGGCAGGCCGATACCACCGGCACCCTGTGCGACAAGGTGCTGGCCGCCGCCGCTGTCCAGGGCGGATACCTGGATGTGCCCGCCGGCAGCACCCTCACCGACGGCAGCGACGACACCGCCGCCACCCTGTCCCTGTCAGCCCAGGTGGTCTCTGTGACCTGCAACTGGAACGACGGCAGCGGGAAAACCACCGTGCTCCAGGGCCTGGCAGGGGACAGCCTGACCGCCCCCGCAGAGCCCACCCGCACCGGCTACACCTTCGGCGGCTGGTACACCGACGAGAGCTGCACCGGCGAGCCCTATGTGTTCACCGTCATGCCGGAGGCTGACCTGGAGCTGTACGCCAAGTGGACGGCCAACCAGTACACCATCACCTTTGAAACCGGCGAGGGCACCCCTGTGGCGCCCATGACCGCCGACTACGGCACGGCCATCCAGGCCCCCGCCGCTCCCACCCGTGAGGGGTACTCCTTCATCGGCTGGTACACCGAGGAGACCTGTGAGAACCTCTACACCTTTGCCACCATGCCCGCCGAAAACATCACCCTGTACGCCAAGTGGCAGGCGGGCCAGTACACCATCACCTTCGTCACCGGCGAAGGGGCCACCGCTGTGGCCCCCATCGTGGGCGACTACGGCACTCCGGTGACCGCTCCCGACGCCCCCACCCGCACCGGCTACACCTTCGCCGGGTGGGATCAGGAGATCCCGGCCACCATGCCGGCAGGTGATCTGACCATCACCGCCCAGTGGACGGTGAACCAGTACACCATCACCTTCGTCACCGGCGAGGGTGCCACCGCTGTGGAGCCCATCCAGGCCGACTACGGCGCCGCCGTCCAGGCCCCGGCCGCTCCCACCCGTGAGGGCTACTCCTTCATCGGCTGGTACGCCGACCCGGACTACAGCGGCGACCCCTATACCTTCACCGCCATGCCCGCTGAAAACATCACCCTGTACGCCAAGTGGCAGGCGGGCCAGTATACCATCACCTTCGACAGCCAGGGCGGCAGCCAGGTGGAGGCCATCGCGGCCGACTACGGCCAGACGGTGACCGCCCCCACGGTGCCCACCCGCACCGGCTACACCTTCGGCGGCTGGTATACCGAGGCGGA
Source organism: Intestinimonas massiliensis (ex Afouda et al. 2020) (assembly GCF_900626285.1). Classification (GTDB taxonomy): domain Bacteria; phylum Bacillota; class Clostridia; order Oscillospirales; family Oscillospiraceae; genus Flavonifractor; species Flavonifractor massiliensis_A. Next base: position 2,844,374 of record NZ_LR131147.1, on the reverse strand, counting down.
CTGCACCGGCGAGCCCTACGTGTTCACCACCATGCCCGCTCAGAGCTTCACCCTGTATGCCAAGTGGACGGTGAACCAGTACACCATCACCTTCGAGACCGGCGAGGGCACCGCTGTGGAGCCCATCACCCAGGACTACGGCACCACCGTGACAAAGCCCGACGATCCCACCCGGGAGGGCTACTCCTTCACCGGCTGG
>NZ_LR131147.1:2199091-2843984 GCF_900626285.1 Intestinimonas massiliensis (ex Afouda et al. 2020) | reverse complement strand
GGGGGTGGGGGTAGGGGCCGCGCTGGTCTGGGGTGCGGCGGTGGCCGAGGGCTTGGGCGTGGCCGTGGGGGTGGGAGTGGGCTCCACCGTGGCGGACTGGCCGGGATGGCTGCCGGCGTAGGCCGGGGTGACCTCCACCGGCTCCCAGCCGTAGCCCGCCAGATAGATCTCCACCCAGGCGTGGGCGGCGGAGTCGGGCACGTCCACCTTGCCGGAGGAAGGCACGTCCGTCACGTAGCCGGTGACGTACCGGGCGGGGACCCCCAGATACCGCAGCATCAGGGTGGCGGCGGAGGCGAAGTGCATACAGTAGCCCTGGCGGCTCTCGGTGAGGAACCAGGTGACAAAGTCCTCCCCCTCCGGGGTGACGGGGGTGTCCGGGTCGTACTCCGCTGTCTCATTCAGGTAGGCGGCCACCACGTCGGCCATGAGGAGCTCCACCTGCTGCCAGCTGGGAACCGAACTGGCGCTCACCAGCTGCAGATACCGCTGGTAGGCGGGGATCTCCGTGTCGCCGGACATCATCTCCTCATTGATCTCCGCTATGGCCCGCTCCAGAGCGGGCAGGCAGTCCTCCGGGACATCCAGGTAGTTGCTGTACACGAAGTTCTCATAGTTCTTGGCGGCGTCCTCCGCCTCCCGGGGCAGCTCCGCCCCGGACAGGGGGGAGCAGCCGGGCTGGATGTACAGGGTGTGGGTCCACACGTCGTCCATCCGGGCGATGTAGGAATCGTTCACAAAGGCGGCGCCCCCCAGCTCGTCGGGCTGGGACAGGATGTGGTAGGGCACGTACACGTATCCCGGGTCGGCCCCCACGTTGCGGATGGTGATTTTGGCGTATTCCTTTTCCGGAAAGGTCTCCCGGTCCGCCAGGGCGGGGAAGTTCATGGGCTGCCAGCCGTCCAGGGAGGGGAAGTAGTAGACGCTGCTGGAGCCGGGAACTTCCTCCTCCCCTTCCTCCAGAAACATGGCGCCGTAGGCCTCCTGGTCCAGAGGACCCCAGCTGCCCCCGTCATACACGGCGCTGGAGAAGCCCCGCAGGTAGATCCGGCCCCGCAGGTCGGTGTCCACCTTCAGCACCGTCCGGCCGGAGAACCGCAGGGGGCCGGTACTGGACAGGTCCACCTTCCCGTCGGCGTCGGACAGGGAGCCGCCCCCGCCGAACAGGCCGAAGGGGCCGTTGCCCTCAAACAGGGCGATGTCCAGGTGGGTGGCCCAGTTGGTCAGATCATCCAGGGCGGTGTCCGCCCACTTGGGCCGCTGGTAGCTCTCCTGGGGCATGGCCACGGTGAGCCCGGCCAGCAGCAGCGCCCCGGCGGGCAGCACCGCCAGGGTGAGCCGGGCGGTGCCCCGGGGGTCCCGCTTTTTCACCAGGGAGGTGAGGCCCATGGTGCACCACACCAGCAGCAGGGCGCACAGGGGGAACCAGGCGGGGGTGACCGAGATGCAGATGGGGGCCAGGGGGAAGGGGAGGGTCACCCAGAAGGTGAACCAGAAGGAGCGGGCCCGCTGGATGGCCAGGCCCAGCAGCAGGCTCAGGGGCAGCATGACCATCAGCACCAGGAAGGTGGCGCACGCCGCCCAGGTGCTGGGGGACAGCTGGGCGATGGGCTCAATGAAGCCGTCCAGCTGGAGGCTGGTGCAGAAGGTGTTCACCACCGAGCACCGCAGGGAGATCTCCCCCAGGGCCAGGTACTCCCACAGTTTCCACAGCCCCAGACCCCACAGCCCGGCCAGCACCGCCAGGGGGAGGGTCCACCACCGGCGGGGGAGGGACCAGGTCAGCAGGCTCACCGCCGTGTACACCCCGCAGCCCCCCAGCAGGAAGAGGGGGTATGTCCGGACGGAGAAGGCGGAGACGAAGGAGAACACCGTGCCGTACAGGCAGAGAAACAGCAGAATGCCGTCTCCCAGAATGGAGGCGGGGGGGGGCCGGAAGGGGGGACGCCTGGGCCGGTCTTTCCGCTTTTTCATGTCCGGCCTCCTTTCACGTCCCGGGCGGTCACATGGAAGTGGAGGGGCGGCCCGGCGGAGGGGGACAGCCGGAGGGCCTCGTCCAGGATGGACCGGCCGGTCTCCGGGGCGTTCAGGGAGAAGGCCAGGTCCAGGCAGGCCAGCAGGGTCTGCTCCGAGGTGACAAGCCGGTCCTCCGCCTGGCCGCTGGCCGGGGCGGCCCACTGGATATGGTGGGTCCGGCCCTTGTCCAGCAGCCGCCGGGACAGGGCCGCCAGCCGGTCAAAGGTCTGGTCCAGCTCCTCCGGCGGGCCGAAGTGGTCGTAGGTCAGGATGACCTCCGCCTGCCGGGGCTCTAGGGTCTCCCGCACCACCAGCTCGTCCTTCTTGGAGGACAGCTTCCAGTGGATGGAGCGGAGAGGGTCCCCTGCCCGGTAGTCCCGCAGGTCGTAGTCCTCCCCCGGTCCGCCGCCGGGCCGGGGTTTCAGTACCACCCCGCCGGAGCGGGGGGCCTCCAGCTCGTCGGGGAGGGGCACCTCCGCAGGCAGGGGAAGGGACAGCAGGGCGGCGGAGGGTTTGGACGGAATGGGCAGGGGAAACAGGCCCAGCAGGTCACAGACGGTGGCCCTTGTGACGGTGCACACCAGCCGCCCGCAGTGGGTGGGGGTCAGGGGGATGGCCAGGCTGGCCGTGCCGTCCTGGGGCCGGAGATGGCACACTAGGCCGCCCCCCTCGCCGGTGAGCTGGTTGGTCCAGGTGAGGCGCACCTTCACCGGCGGCAGGGGGAGAGCGTTTTTCCGCTCCAGGGTCAGGGTGAACCGGCCCTCGCTCCCCCGGGGCACGTTGCCCTCCGGGGTGAGATGCAGGGAGGTCCCCAGCAGGGCGGGCAGGCTCAGCACCACGGAGAGCACCGGCAGCAGCACCACCAGCACCAGGGTGAAGGTGGACAGATAGAATTTGAAAAAGATCTGGAAAAAGACCGCCGCCACCAGCAGGGCGGCGTAAGAGATCCGGCGGTGGAGCATGGCCTTACCGGACCGCGGGGGCGGGCACCTGCTGGAGGATCTCCGCCGCCGGGTGGAAGCCCCCCTCCGCCTGGGCCCGGGGGGAGAGGATAAGCCGGTGGGTCACCACGTCGTCAAACACCATGGACACGTCCTCGGGATTCACATAGTCCCGGCCCAGGGTGAGGGCGGCGGCCTTGGCCATGGCCGTCAGGGCCAGGGAGGCCCGGGGGCTGGCTCCCTGGACGATCATGGTGTGGGTGCGGGTGGCGTTCACCAGCCGCACGATGTAGTCCAGAATGTCGTCGGAGACGTACACCCTGTCCGCCTCCTCCCGCAAAGCCCGCAGGCCGTCCAGGTCCAGCACCCGCTCCACCTGGTCCAGGGGGTTGCCCTGCTGCTTGCGGCGCACCATATCCATCTCGTCCGCCGGGGCGGGATAGCCGATGGACAGCCGCACCATGAACCGGTCCATCTGGGAATCGGGTAGCAGCTGGGTGCCCGAGGCACCCGCCGGGTTCTGGGTGGCGATGACCAGGAAGGGCTGGGGCACCGGATGGCTCACCCCGTCCACCGTCACCTGGCCCTCCTCCATGGCCTCCAGCAGGGCGGACTGGGTGCGGCTGGTGGCCCGGTTCAGCTCGTCGGCCAGGAACAGGTTGCACAGCACCGCGCCGGGCTGGTACTCCATCTTCCCCGTCTCCTTGTTCAGCATGGAAAAGCCGGTGATGTCCGAGGGCATCACGTCGGGGGTGAACTGCACCCGGTTATATTGCAGGCTCAGAGCCTTGGAGAAGGCCAGAGCCATGGTGGTCTTGCCCACGCCGGGGATGTCCTCCAGCAGGATGTGGCCCCGGGCCAGAATGGCCAGCAGCACCTTACCCAGCACCTCGTCCTTCCCCACCACCGCTTTTTTCACCTCGGTGAGGATATTCAGGATCACTTTGCTTCCGTTCATGGTCTGTCCTCCTTATTGCGCTATGTCATTATTCTACCAAAGTGTTTCGTTATGTCAACAGAAAAGGAGAAAAGTGGGTCCTCAGCCGAAAAAATCAGGGCAAACCCTTGCAAGACGGTACCTTTTGTGGTATAGTACATACGATAGTAGTAGTTGTATGGTGAGAGTGGGGTTGCGGCTCCGCTCTTTCTTATTGAAAAAACGGGGGAAGGTATTTTCTGGAAGTCCCCGGCAAGGAGGTCGAAGATGGCGAAAATCACGGATCTGGTGGCGTCCATGGCCGCTCCCATCGTGGAGGGCGCCGGCTGCTCCCTGTGGGATGTGGAGTACGTCCGGGAGGCGGGCGAGTGGTTCCTCCGGGTGTATATCGACAAGGAGGGCGGCGTGTCCATCGACGACTGCGAGGCGGTGAGCCGCCCCCTGTCCGACCAGCTGGACGAGGCCGACCCCATCGAGGGCAGCTACGTGCTGGAGGTGTCCTCCGCCGGGGCGGACCGGCCCCTGAAGAAGCCGGAGCACTTTGAGAAGTTCATGGGCGCCGAGGTGGAGGTCCGCCTCTACCGGGCCATGGAGGGCCGGAAGGACCACGTGGGTGTGCTGACCGGCTATGACAACGGCGATGTGACCATAGAGACCGCCGCCGGGCCCCACACCTTCGCCAAGAAGGACGTGGCCCAGGTGCGGCTGTACGTGCGGTTTTAAGATACGGGGGCGGGCAGTGCCCGCCCGGGTGGAGAATAAGGAGTAAGATTATGCCGAAGAAAAATGCCAAAGCGCAGAAGACCAATGAGCTGGACGGGGCGGAATTCTTTGCCGCCATCGACCTGATCGAGAAGGAGAAGGGCATCCCCAAGGCCTACATGCTGGAGAAGATCACCCAGGCCCTGGTGTCCGCCTACAAGCGGGACCACGAGGGCGCCGGCGACAACGTCACCGTGGAGGCCGACGAGGAGAAGGGCACCGTCCGCATGTTCGTGAAGAAGGACGTGGTGGAGGAGGTGGATAACCCCTGCACCGAGATGAGCCTGGAGATGGCCCGCTCCAAGCTGCCCCAGGCCCAGCTGGGGGACGTGATCCGCATCGAGATCAAGACCCGTGATTTCGGCCGCATCGCCGCCCAGACCGCCCGCCAGGTGATCATCCAGGGTATGCGGGAGGCCGAGCGGGGCATGATCTATGATGAGTTCTCCTCCAAGGAGCACGAGATCCTTACCGGCGTGGTCACCCGCATCGACCCCCGGTCCGGCGCCGCCAGCCTGCGCATCGGCTCCGGCAGCGAGGCCACCGAGGCCTTCCTGGCCCCCGGCGAGCAGGTGAAGGGGGAGACCTACACCGAGGGCATGCGCCTGCGGGTGTATGTGGTGGAGGTCCGCCGTTCCACCAAGGGACCCCAGGTGCTGATCTCCCGCACCCACCCCGGCCTGGTGAAGCGGCTGTTCGAGCTGGAGGTGCCCGAGATCTACGACGGCACCGTGGAGGTCAAGTCCATCGCCCGGGAGGCGGGCAGCCGCACCAAGCTGGCCGTCTGGTCCGCCGACCCCAACGTGGACCCCATCGGCGCCTGCGTGGGTCCCCGGGGCCAGCGGGTGAACAACATCGTGGAAGAGCTGAAGGGCGAGAAGGTGGACATCGTCAAGTGGTCTGAGAACCCCGCCGAGTATATCGCCGCCGCCCTGTCCCCCGCCGATGTCATCAGCGTGGACGTCCACGAGGAGGGCAAGAGCTGCCGGGTGGTGGTGCCCGACGACCAGCTGTCCCTGGCCATCGGCAAGGAGGGCCAGAACGCGAGATTGGCGGCTAAATTGACCGGCTGGAAGATCGACATCAAGCCGGAGTCCGCCCCCGCCGACGAGGAGCCGGAGAACGAGGACGACGTGATCATCGAGGACGAGGCCGAGACCCAGGAGTAAGCCTGCCGGTCTGTGGAAAAATGACGGAAGGGGGGCAGAAGGATGCCCAAGAAAATACCCCTGCGCCAGTGCGTGGGCTGCCGGGAGATGAAGCCAAAGCCGGAGCTGATCCGGGTGGTGAAGAGCCCGGAGGGGGAGGTCTCCCTGGATTTCAAGGGGAAGAAGCCCGGCCGGGGGGCCTATGTGTGCCCCGACCCGGAGTGCCTGAAGAAGGCCCGGAAATCCCGGGCGCTGGAGCGGGCCTTTTCCGCCCCCCTGCCCGACCAGGTATACGCCGCTCTGGAGGAGCAGATGAAGGCGGGTGACCGGGATGGATAGTATCCTGCACCTGCTGGGCATCGCCCGCAAGGCGGGCCGTGTGGAGGTGGGGGAGGAGCCGGTGGGCGCCGCCGCCCGGGCCCATCAGGCCAAGCTGATCCTCACCGCCGCCGACGGGGCGGACAACAGCCTGCGCCGGGCGGCCCACTTTGCCGAGGCGGGCAAGGTGCCCGTGCTGCCCACCCCCTACACCAAGGGGGAGCTGGGGGGCACCGTGGGCCGCAGCGCCTGCACCATGCTGGCCCTCACCGACATCGGCCTGGCCGCCGCCATCGCCGAAAAGCTGGCCGCTGCCGACCCGGACCGGTGCGCCGCCGCGGCGGAGGAGCTGAAGACAGCGGCGGGCAAGGCCCTCCAGCGGCAGAAGGAGCGCCGGGCCCACGAGAAGAACCTGCAGAAGAAGAGCAGGAAGCCCTGGGCGCCGCCCCCTCCCAAGGAGGAGAAGCCGGCTCCCAAGGAACCCCCGAAGAAACCCTTTGCCCCCAGGGGCAAGCTGACCATAAAGAAAAAGCCATGAACGGATATGGCGTGAACGCATTGGAACGAGCCCGCTTGTTCCAATAAGAAAGCGCAGCGGCGCGCCGCGTTTTCCTATTGGCGCAAGCCGGCCTAACTGGAGGTGGCTTATATTGCTGAACAACAAGTATCGTGTGCATGAGGTGGCCAAGGACTTCAACAAGAATTCCAAGGAGATCACCGACATCCTGACCAAATACGCGACGACCCCGAAGAACCACATGCAGCCCCTGGACGACAAGGAGCTGTCCCTGATTTTTGAATATCTGACCCAGCACAACCAGGTGGAGAGCATTGAGAGCATCTACGCCGACGTGTACCGGGAGCCCAAGCCCGCCGCCGCACCCAAGGCGGAGGGGAAGGAGGAGAAGCCCGTGGCCAACAAGCCCCAGCAGCCCAGCGCCAAGCCGGCCCAGAACGGCGGCGCTCCCGCTGCCAAGCAGCCCGCCGCCGCGCCCCAGCCGGAGGCGTCCAAGCCCCAGCAGCAGCCCCAGCAGCCCAGCAACCGGCCCGGCGCCCGCATTCCGGAGAAGAAGGTGGTGGACACCCGGAAGAGCGGCAACGTGAACCTGGAGAAGTACGACCAGCGGCTGGAGGACCTGGCCGCCGGCAAGACCAAGCAGATGCAGGGCGGCAAGCAGAAGTTCCAGGGCCGCAACCAGCGCAAGGGCAACTTCCAGGGCGGCAACAAGCGCCGCCAGGAGGAGCAGGAGAAGATGCGCCGGCTCCAGCTGGAGATTGCCAAAAAGACCCCCCTCACCGTGAAGATCCCCGACGAGATCGGCGTGGGCGAGCTGGCCAGCCGGATGAAGAAGACCGGCGCCGAGGTGGTCAAGACCCTGATGAAGAACGGCGTCATGGCCTCCCTCAGCGACGTGATCGACTTCGACACCGCCGCCATCATCGCCGAGGAGCTGGGCTGCAAGGTGGAGCACGAGGTCATCGTCACCATCGAGGAGAAGCTCATCGACACCGCCGAGGACAAGGAGGAGGATCTGCAGCCCCGTGCCCCCGTGGTGGTGGTCATGGGCCATGTCGACCACGGCAAGACCTCCCTGCTGGACTATATCCGCCACGCCCACGTGGCCGCCGGCGAGGCCGGCGGCATCACCCAGCACATCGGCGCCTACCAGGTGGAGGTCCAGGGCAAGCCCATCACCTTCCTGGACACCCCCGGCCACGAGGCCTTTACCGCCATGCGTGCCCGTGGCGCCATGATCACCGACGTGGCCATCCTGGTGGTGGCCGCCGACGACGGCATCATGCCCCAGACCGTGGAATCCATCAACCACGCCAAGGCCGCCAAGATCCCCATCATCGTGGCCATCAACAAGATGGATAAGCCGGAGGCCAACCCGGAGCGCATCAAGGAGCAGCTCACCAAGTACGAGCTGGTGCCCGAGGAGTGGGGCGGCGACACCATCATCTGCCCCATCTCCGCCAAGACCGGCGAGGGCATCGACAACCTGCTGGAGATGGTCAACCTGACCGCCGAGATGCAGGAGCTGAAGGCCAATCCCAACCGCTCCGCCCACGGCGCCGTCATCGAGGCCCGGCTGGACAAGGGCCGCGGCCCCGTGGCCACCCTGCTGGTGCAGAACGGCACCCTCCACCAGGGCGACGTGATCATCGCCGGTACCGCCGTGGGCCGTGTCCGCGCCATGACCAACGCCAAGGGCGAGAAGGTGACCGAGGCCGGCCCCTCCGTGCCTGTGGAGATCATCGGCATGAGCGAGGTGCCCGGCGCCGGCGACGACTTCCACGCCGTGGACGACGAGCGCATGGCCCGTGAGCTGGTGGAGCAGCGCAAGCACGAGCAGAAGATGGCCGCCTCCGCCCCCGTGGGCAAGGTGAGCCTGGAGGACCTGTTCAGCCAGATCAAGCAGGGCGAGATGAAGGACCTGAACATCATCGTGAAGGCCGACGTCCAGGGCTCCGCCGAGGCCGTCAAGGCCTCCCTGGAGAAGCTGTCCAACGACGAGGTGCGGGTGCGGGTCATCCACTGCGCCGTGGGCGCCATCAGCGAGAGCGACGTGATGCTGGCCACCACCTCCAACGCCATCATCGTGGGCTTCAACGTGCGGCCTGACAACAACGCCAAGGACACCGCCGCCCGCAACAAGGTGGATATGCGGATGTACCGGGTGATCTACGACTGCATCAACGAGATGGAGGCCGCCATGAAGGGCATGCTGGCCCCCAAGTTCAAGGAAGTGGACCTGGGCCAGGCCGAGGTGCGCAACGTGTTCCGCATCACCGGCGTGGGCATGGTGGCCGGCTGCTACGTCACCGAGGGCAAGATGCAGCGCGGCGCCCAGATGCGCCTGCTGCGGGACAACATCGTCATCTACGACGGCTCCATCGCCTCCCTCCAGCGCTTCAAGGACAGCGTGAAGGAGGTCGCTCAGGGCTACGAGTGCGGCATCACGTTCGAGAAGTTCCAGGACATCAAGGAAGGCGACGTGATCGAAGCCTACCTGATGGAACAAATTGAAGTGTAAGTTCAACCAAAAACCAAATCAGACCCGTTCCGTCCCCAAGTCATTTGAGGAGGGGGCGGGTCTGTATTGCATGATAGGAGAAAACCATGGCAAGTAATCGAATCGGACGCATCAATGAGGAGATCCAGCGGGAGCTGTCCGCCCTGATCCGGACGGTAAAGGACCCCCGGGTCCACGGCCTGGTGTCCATCACGGCGGTGGACACCACCAGCGACCTGCGCTATTCCAAGATCTACGTCAGCGTGCTGGACAAGAGCGACGTGAGCGAAGTGGTGAAGGGCCTGAAGTCCGCCGGGGGTTACCTGCGGCGGGAGCTGGGGGCGGCCCTGAAGCTGCGCTACACCCCCGAGCTGCAATTTGTGGAGGACGACTCCATCGGCAAGGGCGCCCACATCCTGAGCCTGCTGCGGGATCCGGAGGTGGTAAAGCCCGCCAATCCCGCCAACGCCCACATCGACCTGGACAGCGAGGAATGAGCTATGACCTATACCGAAGCCGCGGCCTGGCTGAACGCCCATGACCGCTATCTGATCCTGACCCACAAGCGCCCCGACGGGGACACCATCGGCTGTGCCGCCGCCCTGTGCAGGGGCCTGCGGGGCCTGGGCAAGACCGCCCACATCTGCCCCGGCACCGGGGAGACCCACCTGTTCACCCCCTACCTGGAGGGGCTGCTGGCACCGGAGGGGTTTCAGCCTGATACCGTGGTCAGCGTGGACATCGCCGCCCGGGGCCTGTTCACCGACACCGGAAAGCCCTGGCTGGAGCGGGGGATCGACCTGGCCATCGACCACCACCCCTCCCAGGAGTTCTTCGCCAAAGAGACCTGCCTGGACGCCTCCCGTGCGGCCTGCGGGGAGATCCTGTTCGATATCCTGTCTGAACTGGGGCAGATCAACCAGGAGACCGCCGTGCCCCTGTACGTGGCGGTATCCACCGACACCGGCTGCTTCCAGTACAGCAACACCACCGCCGCCACCCACCGGGTGACGGCCGCCCTGATGGACACCGGCATCGACGTGTTCCCCCTGAACAAGCGCCACTTCCGCACCAAGACCTGGGCCCGGCTCCAGGTGGAGCGGCTCATCGTGGAGCGGATGCACCGGTACGAGGACGGCAAGATCGCCGTGGCCCCCGTGTCCCTCTCCCTCCTGGACGAGGCGGGCGCCACCGAGGAGGACATGGAGGACATTGCCGCCTTCCTGGGCCAGATCGAGGGGGTGGAGACCTCCGTCACCATCCGGGAGCTGGCCGAGGGGGGCTGCAAGCTGTCCGTGCGCACCTCCGCCGGGCTCAACGCCACCAAAGTCTGCGCCCTGCTGGGGGGCGGCGGCCACGCCGCCGCCGCCGGGTGCAATGTGGCGGGCGGCCTGAAGGAGGCGGAGGAGCAGATCCTGGCCGCCATCCGGAAGGTGGAAGCGGATGGCTAACGGTGTTTTGATCATTGACAAACCCTCCGACTGGACCAGCATGGACGTGTGCGCCAAGCTGAGAGGCATCCTCCGTGAGAAGCGGATCGGCCACGGCGGCACCTTAGACCCCATGGCCACCGGCGTGCTGCCGGTGTTCGTGGGCCGGGCCACCCGGGCGGTGGAGTTCGCCGTGGAGGGTCAGAAGGAATACCTGGCCGCTTTGCAGCTGGGTGTGATCACCAACACCCAGGACGCCACCGGCGAGGTGACGGAGACCCGGCCGGTGGACGTGGACCGGGCGGCCCTGGAAAAAGTCCTGGACGGCTTCCGGGGGGAGATCTCCCAGATTCCCCCCATGTACTCCGCCATCAAGATCCAGGGCAAGAAGCTCTACCAGCTGGCCCGGGCGGGACAGGAGGTGGAGCGGGCTCCCCGGCAGGTGACCATCCACGGCCTGGAGATCCTGGACGGCGCCCCGGCGGGCTTCCCCACGGGGGAGAACCTGTGGTACTTAAGGGTGACCTGCTCCAAGGGCACCTACGTGCGCACCCTGTGCCACGACATCGGGGAAGCCCTGGGGTGCGGCGGCAGCCTGTCCGCCCTGCGGCGGACCCGGGTGGGGGACTACACCCTGGACGGTGCGGTGACCCTGGAACAGGTCCAGGCGGCCGACGATCCCGCCGCCCTGCTGATGCCGGTGGACAGCTGCTTCGCCGGGCTGCCCATGCTGGTCCTCAAGAGCCCCCAGGCGGAGAAAAAGATCCGCAACGGAATGGCAGTGACCCTCCCCGCGGCGCCGGGGGACGGCACCTACCGGCTGTACGGCATGGACAGAACCTTCCTGGCCCTGAGCCGGGTGGAGGGGAACAGACTGACCACTATCAAAAGTTTTTTCGAGGTGTAGGAAGATGGAGCAAGAGAGACGGGTCATCGCCCTGGGATTTTTTGACGGGGTCCACCTGGGCCACGGGGCGCTGCTGCGCCGGGTAGGCGAGGAAGCCGCCCGGCTGGACGCGGTGCCGGCGGCGGTGACCTTTGACACCCATCCGGAGAATCTGATCCTGAACGCCCCGGCGGTGCCCCTGCTCAGCTCCCCCCTGGACCGGGGGTCGCTGATGCGGCGGTACTACGGCATCCGGGACGTGATCGTGGCCCACTTTGATGAGCGGATGATGCACATGCCCTGGCGGGAGTTCGTCACCGACTACCTGGTGGGGGAGCACGGCGCGGTCCACCTGGTGGCGGGCCACGACTTCCACTTCGGCTACAAGGGGGAGGGCAACCCGGACCGGCTGCGGGAGCTGTGCGGGGAGCTGGGCATCGGCTGCGACATCATTCCCAAGGTGGAGCGGGACCACATCACCATCTCCTCCACCTACATCCGCACCCTCATCGCCCAGGGGGAGATGGAGCGGGCCAACGAGTTCCTGGGCCATCCCCACACCCTGACGGACACGGTGGCCCACGGCAAGAAGCTGGGGTCCACCCTGGGGTTCCCCACGGTGAATCTCCGGTTCCAGCCGGGGGTGCTGGTGCCGGCCCACGGGGTGTACGCCACAAAGGTATGGTTTGAGAACGGAGAGAACCACCCGGCGGTGACCAACGTGGGAGTGCGCCCCACGGTGGACGACGGCAACAAGGTGACGGTGGAGGGCTTCATCCTGGATTTCAACGGGGACCTCTACGGCCAGACGGTGCGCATGGAGTTCTACAAGCGGCTGCGGGGGGAGCGGAAGTTCGATTCCCTGGAGGCCCTGCGGGAAGAGGTCATGCGCAACGCGGAACAGACCAGAGCCTATTTCAGCAACCGATAAACAGAGACCGCCCAAGACGGAAGGGGACATGGTATGCGCTACCACAAGATCTATCCTGCCACCATCTGCTTTGCAGCCTATCTCATTGCCATCGGGGTCATCCTGGGCGACCCCACTCAGATCCTGCCCGGCCTGTGGAAGATCATCCTGACGGAGGACGCCCTCATCACCGACTATGTGAAGATCGCCGGCATCAGCGCCGCCTTCACCAACGCCGCCCTGGTGACCCTCATCAGCCTGGGCATCCTCCATTTGAGTAAGGACCCCCTCAACGGCTACACCCTGGTGGAGATCGGCCTGATGGCGGGCTTTGCCCTGTTCGGCAAGAACATCGCCAACATCTGGCCCATCATCGGCGGCACCTTCCTGTACGCCAAGCTGCGGCGTGAGCCTTTTGGCAAGTACGCCTCGGTGTCCCTGCTGGCCACCGCCCTGTCGCCGGTGGTGAGCTATGTGGCCCTGGACAACGGCTGGGGCAACATCTGGTGGGCCATCCTCATCGGGGCCATCATCGGCTTCGTGCTGCCCCCCCTGTCCGCCTATACATACAAGATCCAGAACGGCATGAACCTGTACAACATGGGCTTCGCCTGCGGCCTGCTGGCCACCATCCTGGTTCCGGTGATGACCGCCCTGGGGGCCAACCCCAACGTGGCCCTCCACTGGGCCACCGGCTACAACCTCCAGCTGGGCATTTTCCTGGGGGTGCTGTGCGCGGTGCTCATCGGGGCGGGCCTGTTCCTCAGCGGACGGCCGGTGTGGGCGGCCTGGGCGGGCTACCGGCGGCTGCTCCTCACCACCGGCCGGGCGCCCAGCGACTACCTGCGCATGTTCGGCGCCGCCCCCACCCTCATCAATATCGGGGTCAACGGCCTCATCGGCATGGCCTTCATCCTGGCCACCGGCGGCGACCTGAACGGCCCCACCCTGGGCGGCATCTTCACCATCATGGGCTTCTCCGCCTTCGGCAAGCACGCCCGCAACATCATCCCCATCATGGCCGGCGTGGTGCTGGGCGGCTTCTGCATGCACTGGCACATCAACGACAGCGCCGTGCAGCTGGCCCTCCTCTTCGGCACCACCCTGGCCCCCATCTCCGGCTACTTCGGCTGGCCCTTCGGCGTGATCGCCGGGTTCCTCCACTCCTCGGTGGTCCTCCGGGCGGGCACCCCGGTGGAGGGCTTCAACCTGTACAACAACGGCTTCTCCGGCGGCCTGCTGGCCATCGTCCTCTATCCCATCATCACCGAGGGCATCCGCCACCGCAAGCCGGAGCTCCAGAACGAGGATTACTTCGACGCCTTCGAGCACGACGGCCCGGTGATCCCGCCCCCTGTTTCCAAGGAAGAATGAAAAAAGAAGCGGCATGGCCAGCGCCATGCCGCTTCTTCTTTGTTTTCTGAAAACTGTCAGGCCTTCTTGCCCTCTCCCGCCGATTCAAAGGCGGCCTTGGCGGAGGCGCACAGCCCCGCCAGCCCCTGGATCTCGCTGGGGATGATGAGCTTGGTGGCCTGGCCGTTGGCGGCGGCCTCAAAGGCCTCCAGGGCCTTGATCTTCAGCACCGCCTCGTTGGGATTGGCCTCGTTCAGCAGCTTCAGGGCCTCGGCGGTGGCCTGCTGCACCTTCAGGATGGCCTCGGCCTCGCCCTCGGCCTTCATGATGGCGGCCTGCTTGGCGGCGTCGGCCCGCAGGATCACGGACTGCTTCTCGCCCTCGGCCACCAGGATCTGGGACTGCTTCTGACCCTCGGCCTGGAGGATGGCCTCACGGCGCTCCCGCTCGGCCTTCATCTGCTTCTCCATGGCGTCCTGGATCTCCCGGGGCGGGATGATGTTCTTCAGCTCCACCCGGTTGACCTTGATGCCCCAGGGGTCGGTGGCCTCGTCCAGAATGGAGCGCATCTTGGAGTTGATGATGTCACGGCTGGTGAGGGACTGGTCCAGCTCCAGATCGCCGATGATGTTGCGCAGGGTGGTGGCGGTCAGGTTCTCGATGGCGCTCATTGGGTGCTCCACGCCGTAGGTGTACAGCTTGGGGTCGGTGATCTGGAAGTAGAGCACCGTGTCGATCTGCATGGTGACGTTATCCTTGGTGATGACGGGCTGGGGGGCGAAGTCCACCACCTGCTCCTTCAGGGAGACCGCCTTGGCCACCCGCTCGATGAAGGGGACCTTGAAGTGGACGCCCACGCCCCACACGGCGTGGAAGGCGCCCATGCGCTCGATGACGTAGGCCTTGGACTGCTGGACGATCTTCAGGTTGGTGGCCAGGATGAGGATGATGACCACCACCAGGATGATGACGATAATGGGGATGAATGGAATGTTAGGCATATACGTTCCTCCGTTTCCTCGGATCTCTGATCCTTCCATCAATTCTGGCGGGCAGCGGCGGGCACGGGGACCACGATGAGCTTGACCCCCTCGATGCGCAGGACCTTGACGGTAGCGCCCACGGGGACCACGGTCTCATCCTCGGTGCGGGCGGTCCAGACCGCGCCCTTCACAGAGACCTGCCCGGTGGCCTTCAGGTTGTCGATGGCCTGGGTGACCACTCCCTCAGCCCCCACCGCCCGGTCGGCGTTGGTGGCCACCTGCTTGGGGGTGACGTAGCGGCGGGCCAGGGGCCGGATGACCAGCAGGCTCACCAGGGACACCACCAGGAACACCCCGAATTGTACCCAGATATTGTGGATAAAAAACGAGGTGATGAGGGCGGCCAGGGAGCCCAGGGCGAACCACAGGGACACCAGACCCACCGTGGCGGCCTCCAGCACCACCAGGGCGATGAGAGCCACCAGCCAAAGGATACTGGGTATGGGCATGGGCATACCTCCTTTCTTGCTGTTATCCTAGCATACTTCCATCGAAAAGGGAAGTAAAATTCGTTTCCGGATTTGCCAACGGAGAGGAAATAGGTTATACTCTAACCATATTGCGGAATCCATGGAACGAGGAGCGGGCTATGAGAGAACTGGAATTGCTGATCCCCACCCTGTTTGGACTGGAGGGCCTGTGCGCCGAGGAGCTACGGCGGCTGGAGCTGCCCTGGGTGCGGGCGGACAACGGCCACGTGTGCTGCGGGGCCCGGCCCGGGGACATCCCCCGGGTGAACCTGAACCTGCGCACCGGCGAGCGGGTGCTGCTGGTGCTGGGCCGGTATGAGGCCAGGGACTTTGACGCCCTGTACGAGGGGGCCAGGGCCCTGCCCTGGGAGGACTTCATCCCCCAGGACGGCGCCTTTCCGGTGAAGGGGCACTCCCTGAACTCCCAGCTCCACGCGGTGCCCGCCTGCCAGTCCATTCTGAAAAAGGCCATCGCCGCCCGGCTGGGGGAGCGGTACGGCCTGGAAAAACTGCCCGAGACCGGGGCGCTGCATCAGGTCCAGTTCTCCATCATGAGGGACGAGGTCACCCTGATGCTGGACACCACCGGGCCGGGGCTCCACAAGCGGGGCTACCGGGCCGTGGGGGTGGCCGCCCCCCTGCGGGAGACCCTGGCGGCCGCCATGGTGCTGCTCTCCCGCTACCGGGGCAAGGACCCCTTCTGCGACCCCTTCTGCGGCTCGGGCACCATCGCCATCGAGGCCGCCCTCATCGCCAAAAACCGGGCGCCCGGCCTGAACCGGAGCTTTTCCGCCCGGAAGTGGAGGTGGCTGGACAGCGGCCTGTGGCTCCAGGCCGCCGACGAGGCCATGGACAGGGAGTACCACGGCACGTATGACATCTGGGGCGGGGACATCGACCCCAAGGCGGTGGCCATCGCCCGGGACAACGCGGTGAAGGCGGACGTGGAGGACTGCGTCCGCTTTGAGGTGGCCGACGCCGCCAGCTTCCACCGGGACGAGCCCCGGGGCCGGGTGGTGACCAACCCGCCCTACGGGGAGCGGCTGCTGGAGAAAAAGGAGGCGGAGGAGCTCTACCGCGCCTTCGGCCGGGCGGTCCGCACCCTGCCGGCGGGCTGGCAGGTGGGGGTGCTCTCCTCCCACACGGAGTTCGAGCGCACCTTCGGAAAGACGGCGGACAAGAAGCGGAAGCTGTACAACGGCATGCTGAAATGTGATCTGTTCCTCTACGGGATAAAAAGGTAAGGGTGTGGAAATGAAGAGAAGATTTGGCCTGCTGGCGCTGGTTTTGTGTCTGGTCCTGACGGGCACGGCCCTGGCCGCCCCGGCGGGGTCCACGGTGTGGGGCTACAGCGAGGGGCTGGCCCAGTGCGAGCTGGGCGGCAAGTGGGGCTACGTGAACGGAAAGCGGGATGTGGTCATCCCCCTCCAGTACGACAGCATCGTCTCCTTCTCCCTGGGGGTGGCGGCGGTGAACCTGAACGGCAAGCTGGGGGTGATCCGGCAGGACGGATCCTACCTGATCCGGCCGGAGTACGACACCCTGATGCCCATCGACTGCGGGCTGTACATCGCCCAGAAGGGGGGCGGCTGGGGCGTGGTGAGCATCCTGCCCTTCTCCGACGGGGCGGGCGGCACCACCAACGTGCTCTATGACCTGACCTACGACAGCGTGCAGGTGGAGGAGCAGGGGGGCGTCCAGGTGCTCACCCTGCGGGACGGCAACGGCGTTACCCGTGTGCCCCTGTTTGACCTGCCCGGCATCCTGGTGCGCAAAGGGGTGCCCTCCGCCCGGTTCCCCCTGACCCGGGGCAAGCTGCCCAAGTTCTCCGACGTGTCCCAGAAGGAGTGGTACGCCCTGTGGGTGGACATCGCCTACAACGTGGGGCTGGTGTCCGGCGTGGGAGACAACCGGTTCAACCCCAACGGCACCATGAGCGTGGCGGAGGCCCTCCAGCTGGCCGCCACCATCGAGAGCCGCTACCGGGACGACAGCTTCCACAAGGGCCTCGGCCAGACCAAGCCCTACTGGTACACCGGCGCGGTGAACTACTGCATCGCCAGCGGCATCATCCGCAGCGGACAGTTCACCCAGAAGGACTATACCCGACCGGCCACCCGGCTGGAGATGGCCCGGATCTTTGCCGCCACCAGTCCGGTGAAGAATATGCCCGCCCTGAACAACGCCGTCCGGGTGCGGGCTTCCATCCCCGACATCCTGCCCGGCTCGGCCGGGTCGGAGGCGGTATACGCCCTGTATGAGAAGGGGCTGCTGTCCGGCGTGGACGGCAACCTGACCTTCAATCCCAGGGGCACCATGACCCGGGCGGAGGCGGCGGCCCTGGCCTCCCGCATCGCCCGGGCGGAGCAGCGGATCACCCTCTGGGGGAGCTTTGACAGCAGTGCCCTGGTGGATTAACACAGAGAGAAGGAGGCGGGGGCGGCAGTGAAGCATCTGTTCCTCATCAACCCCTATGCCGGAAAATATGACCGCACCCAGGAGATGCGGGAGAAGATCCAGGCCGCCATGGCGGACCGGGAGGAGCCCTGGGAGATCCAGGTGACCCAGTACGCCGGCCACGGCACAGAGCTGGTCCGGGCGGCGGCGGAGACGGGCGAGCCCCTGCGGGTGTACGCCTGCGGCGGGGACGGCACCCTCAACGAGGCGGCCAACGGCGCCGCCGGCCACCCCAACGCGGCGGTGACCCACTACCCCATGGGCTCGGGCAACGACTTTCTGCGGATGTTCGGCCCCGACGCCAGCCGGTTCTACGACCTCCACGAGCTGCTGGACGGCCCCCAGGCTCCCATGGACCTGATCGAGTGCAACGGGAGATTGGCCCTCAACGTGTGCTCCATCGGCTTCGACGCCCGCATCGGCCTGGGGGTGGCCGACTTCAAGAAGCTCCCCCTGGTCAACGGCACCATGGCCTACCAGCTCTCCGCCCTGCGCACCATCATCCAGGGCATCCACCGGCCCTACCGGGTGGAGGTGGACGGGGAGGAGCTGCCGGGGGAGGAGTTCACCCTCATCTGCGCCTGCAACGGCCGCTACTACGGCGGCGGCTTCCAGCCCAGCCCCGACGCCATGCCCGACGACGGCCTGCTCCACTTCGTCATCATCCCCGCCGTGTCCCGGCTCACCATCCTGGCCCTCATCAAGAAGTTCGCCCGGGGGGAGGCGGGGGAGATCCCCGGCGTCATCCTCAAACAGGGCCGGTCCATGAAGGTGACCTGCGACCGGGTGAGCATGATCAACCTGGACGGCGAGCGGGTGGATTCTGCGGAGCTCTCCGCCCGGCTGTCCGATAAGAAGGTCAACTTCATCTACCCCGCCGGGGCCTCCTGGCGTTAGCACTCCTACCGGGCGTTTGTGAACAAAACTTGAACTTTTTTAAAATCAACCCTCTTTTCTCAAAAAAGGGGGTTGATTTTTTTGAGCAGTAGGGGTATTATCTTACTTGTGGTTAGCACTCCGACAAAATGAGTGCTAACCCGATGAATTGGTTAATAAGAAAATAAAGATACATGTAAGGAGGAACCCATTATGAAACTCAAGCCTCTTGCCGACCGTGTGGTCATCAAGCTGGTGGAAGCGGAGGAAAAGACCAAGAGCGGCATCATCCTGACCGGCGCCGCCAAGGAGAAGCCCGAGGTGGCCGAAGTCATCGAGGTGGGCCCCGGCGGACTGGTGGACGGCAAGGAAGTCACCATGACCGTGAAGAAGGGTGACAAGGTCATCACCAGCAAGTACTCCGGCACTGAAGTGAAGGTCGATGGGGAAGAGTACACCATCGTCCGTCAGTCCGATATCCTGGCGATTGTGGAGTAATTCCGTCCAGGGGGGATGCATCCCCCCTAGATACGAAACCGCCGCGCCGCAGGCGGCACAGCGGTTCCGATACCCCCCTCGCCTTTGCACGCAAAGGCGGTTGCCCGCCGGTGGCGGAGCAAGCAGAGGTGTCCTGCGCAGGCGCATGTCCTGCTCCGGACAGATTTTAAATTTGATTCCGCCAAGGCGGAATTTTCATGGAGGTAATTCGTTATGGCTAAGGTTATTTGCTACGGCGAGGAAGCCCGTCACGCGCTGGAGCGGGGCGTCAACCAGCTCGCCGATACCGTTAAGATCACCATGGGCCCCAAGGGCCGCAATGTTGTGCTGGACAAGAAGTTCGGCGCTCCCCTCATCACCAACGACGGCGTGACCATCGCCAAGGAGATCGAACTGGACGACCCCTTTGAGAACATGGGCGCTCAGCTGGTGAAGGAAGTCTCCACCAAGACCAACGACGTGGCCGGCGACGGCACCACCACCGCCACCCTGCTGGCTCAGGCCATCATCCGCGAGGGCCTGAAGAACCTGGCCGCCGGCGCCAACCCCATGGTCATGAAGAAGGGTATCTCCAAGGCCACCAACGCCGCCATCGAGGCCATCAAGGCCAACAGCCAGAAGGTGAACGGTTCCGCCGATATCGCCCGTGTCGGCACCGTGTCCTCCGGCGACGAGACCGTGGGCAAGCTGATCGCCGAGGCCATGGAGAAGGTCTCCCACGACGGCGTCATCACCGTTGAGGAGTCCAAGACCGCCGAGACCTACAGCGAGGTCGTGGAAGGCATGCAGTTCGACCGGGGCTACATCACCCCCTATATGGTCACCGACACCGAGAAGATGGAGGCTGTCCTGGACGACGCCCTCATCCTGATCACCGATAAGAAGATCTCCAACATCCAGGAGCTGCTGCCCATCCTGGAGCAGGTGGTGCAGTCCGGCAAGAAGCTGCTGGTCATCGCCGAGGACGTGGAGGGCGAGGCTCTGTCCACCCTGATCGTCAACAAGCTGCGCGGCACCCTGAACGTGGTGTGCGTCAAGGCCCCCGGCTTCGGCGACCGCCGCAAGGAGATGCTGGAGGATATCGCCGTGCTGACCGGCGGCACCGTCATCACCTCCGACATGGGCTATGAGCTGAAGGAAGCCACCATGGATATGCTGGGCAAGGCCCGCCAGGTGAAGGTCTCCAAGGAGAACACCATCATCGTGGACGGCGCCGGCAGCTCCGAGGCCATCAAGAACCGCACCAACCAGATCCGCAGCCAGATCGAGACCACCACTTCCGACTACGACCGGGAGAAGCTGCAGGAGCGTCTGGCCAAGATGGCCGGCGGCGTGGCTATCATCCGCGTGGGCGCCGCCACCGAGGTGGAGATGAAGGAGAAGAAGCTCCGCATCGAGGACGCCCTGAACGCCACCCGCGCCGCCGTTGAGGAAGGCATCGTGGCCGGCGGCGGCACCGCCTATGTGAACGCCATCCCCGCCGTGGAGAAGCTGCTGGACAGCGCCGAGGGCGACGAGAAGACCGGTGTCCGCATCATCGCCAAGGCCCTGACCGAGCCCATGCGCCAGATCGCCACCAACGCCGGTATCGACGGCTCCGTGGTGCTGGAGAACGTGAAGAAGGCCGACAAGGTGGGCTACGGCTTCGACGCCTACAACGAGACCTATGTGGACATGATCTCCGCCGGTATCGTTGACCCCACCAAGGTGACCCGCTCCGCTCTGGAGAACGCCGCCTCCATCGCCTCCGTCCTGCTGACCACCGAATCCCTGGTGGCCGACAAGAAGGAGCCCACTCCTCCCGCCGCTCCCGCTCCCGACATGGGCGGCATGTATTAATCAACTGCCAAGGTTTAGGCCCCCGGAACGTTGTTCCGGGGGCCTTTCTTGTCGGCCGCCGGGCCAAGGGTTTTGCCGGAGGCAAAACCTTGATGCCGGGCGGATTCACTCCGCCCGAGCAGATGAAAGGGAGGGGGTCCCCGAGAAATCGGGGGATTTCTCGGGGGGATGCCGACAAGAAGGAGCCCACTCCTCCCGCCGCTCCCGCTCCCGACATGGGCGGCATGTATGAATCAATAGCCAAGCTTTGGGCCCCCGGAACACTGTTCCGGGGGCCTTTCTTGTCGGCCGCCAGGCCAAGCGTTTTGCCGGAGGCAAAACCTTGATGCCGGGCGGATTCACTCCGCCCGAGCAGATAAAAGGGAGGGGGTCCCCGAGAAATCGGAGGATTTCTCGGGGGAATGCCGACAAGAAGGAGCCCACTCCTCCCGCCGCTCCCGCTCCCGACATGGGCGGCATGTATGAATCAACTGCCAAGGTTTAGGCCCCCGGAACGTTGTTCCGGGGGCCCTTCTTGTTGTTTAGCGGGCAGGTTCCGATGGTTGCTCCTGCCTCCGGCGGGTGACTTTCCGGCGAAGGAAAGTCACCAAAGTTCGCCGGGGCCGCGGCCCCGGACCCCAGGGGTCCAGGCGGCGGAGGGGTTCTCGCTGCCGGGCAGGACCGCTCCGGCTCAGGGCTCGATGTCCCCGGCTGCGGACTGTTCCGCAGGCTGCCGCCCCACGGCATATGAACGGGCAAGACTTGCCGCCGTCTGCGTTTTTCGGCCCCTGGGCGTGGCCGCCCGAGACGGGGTGGAACCATCCCGCCGGGGCGCTTGCGGCAGGTGGGACGGGCAGCCGGAAAGTCCTGCCGGGGGTCACAGCACCCGGTTGGGGATGGGCTGGCCGTCCAGGTAGCAGCGCAGGGCCCGGAGGGCGATGCGGGCGATGGCCCGGGCGGTATCGGGCAGGTGGTCCCCGCCGGCGGCGTGGGGGGTGATGAGGGCCCTGGGCTGCCGCCACAGGGGGTGCTCCGGGGGGAGGGGCTCCGGGTCGGTGACGTCCAGACCGGCTCCCCACAGGTGGCCCTCCGCCAGCACGTCGGCCAGGGCCTGGCAGTCCAGCACGCTGCCCCGGCCGCCGTTGAGCAGGATGGCGTCCTTTTTCATCCGCAGCAGCCGGTCCCGGTCAAAGAGCCGGACGGTCTGGGGGCTCTGGGGCAGGGTGAGGCACACCACGTCGGCGGCGGGGAGGAGCTGATCCAGGGCCTCCATGGGGTGGAGGGAGGCGATGCCCGGCACAGGCACGTCGGTATTGCGGCGGATGCCGGCGGTCTCCGCCCCCAGGGCGGCGCACAGCCGGGCGAAGGAGCCGCCCAGGTCCCCGGCGCCCACCACCAGCACCTGGGCCCCTGCCAGGGTGCGGGCCTGTCCCAGGTCGTGCCACTGGCACTGATTCTGCTGGTCCCGGTATTCCGGCAGGTGCTTCATCAGGGCCAGCAGCATAGCGAACAGGTGCTCGGACACCGAGTGGCCGTAGGCCCCGGTGGAGCAGCTCAGCATGGCCCCGTGGGGCAGCACGCCGGGGGCGGTGTAGGCGTCCACCCCGGCGCTGCGGGTGTGGAGCCAGCGGAGGGCGCATCCCTCCCCCAGCCGGGCGGCGGGGGGATTGCCCAGGATCACCGCGGTCCGGGCGTAGTCCTCCTCAGTCAGCTCCGGCTGGCCGGGCAGGGGATGGCCTCCCGGCGCGAAGCGCTGGGACAGGCCGGGGGCGGCGGCCCGGAAGGCCTCCCGCTCCTCCGGGGTGAGGACAAGCAGATTCAGAATGTCTTGCATAACGGTTCTCCTTTCTCAAACGGCCCCGGGGACGGGGCGGAACGTATCGGAAAGCGGCCGGCCTGGCAGGATCTGCCCGGACCGGTCCAGGTCCACCCGGCAGCTCATGCCCGCCCGGAGCCCGGCCAGCAGGGCCTGGGCCTGGTCCCGGCTGTCCAGCCGGACGGTGCGCAGGAGCTCGAACCAGGGCCGGTGGACCGCTTCCACCGGCCCGCCGGCACATGCGCCGGGATAGCCGTCGTGGACCAGGGCCCCCACCTGGACGTACCAGCCGTCCGGGTCGTGGACATAGCTGTCCAGCTCCAGCACCAGCCCCTCCGCCAGCGCCGGCAGGGCGGAGGCCCGGTTCAGGGCCCGGTCAAAGCCCCGGATCACCTTGCCGCCGTCGGCCAGGGTGATGGTGTAGGTCCCCGCCGGGCGGCGGAAGGGCCCGGCGGCCTCGATGGTCTCCAGCTCCCCGTCCGTGATGGGGGAGAGGGGAGTTCCCCGGCCCTTGGCGGCCAGCCACCGCTGATAGCAGTCCTCATAGGTCAGGGCCGCCTGCCGCTTCTCCAGGAAATTGACCCACTCCGCTCCGCCCCGGACCAGCACCGACAGGAGGGGGCGCCCCGCCTCCTCCGCCAGCCGCTGGAGCTCCAGGATGGGGTACTGGTTGGTGTGCTGGGGCAGCAGGTAGTCGGGCTCCACCGTCTGCTGCAGCCAGCGCAGCCCGTACTGGAAGGCCAGGCGGCGGAAGCCGGGCGTACCGGCCCGCCGGGTCAGGCCGTTGATGCCGTAGCCACCGGCGTAGGCGAAGGTGAGGACCTCCCCGCTGGCGGGGACGGTGAGTTCCATGCGGAAGGACACGGTGCCGTCGGTGTGGCCGGGGGTCAGCAGGGTCTGGATGCGGACCCCCTCAAATTCCAGCCAGCCCCCGTCCTCGTAGTACCGGCTGACCAGGTCCGCCGCCGGCCGGTCCTTCAGGATGCCGCCGATCTCCGGGCAGCCGTAGGCGGCCAGGCCGCGGACGTCCTCCCGGCTCATGCACACCGTCAGGCGGCCTCCCTGCCGGGCCGCCATACCGGCCAGCTCCGCCGCGGTGCCGTAGTGGTCGAAGTGGCCGTGGCTCAGCAGCAGCCACCGGATGGACCCGGGATCAAAGCCCAGGGCGGCGATGTTGCGCCAGTACTGGTAGCCCGCCGCCGGCCAGCCGGCGTCCAGCAGGATCAGGGTGCCGTCGTCGGCCCGCAGCAGGTAGAGGGCCACCTCGTTGTCCCCCACGTAGTAGAGCCGGTCCGGCACGATGGGGAAGGGCCGGGCGGCGGTGAGCCTGGACGACGTGGCTCCCGACTATACCCGGCTCAACGCCGCGGGCAACATGACCCAGGGCTACAAGGTGGGTACCGATGGGGAGTGGCCCAGCGACATCACCCCCTCCGCCACCTGGGTCGGCGTGGGGGACTACCNAATCGTTAGTGTATGAAAATATATAGCCATAACAGGAGTTGCAGAGACGCTTATTTTTTTGTCGGTCAGCAATATCTTGCAGGCATTGGTTTTCGTATGGCTGTTGAAATCAGAAGACGGAATGCGATGCGGTGTCGCGTCTCGGGGGCTGTGAGAGGTTTAAAAGGAAGAGATGGTGGGGGGATGGGGGG
Organism: Intestinimonas massiliensis (ex Afouda et al. 2020); assembly: GCF_900626285.1. Taxonomy (GTDB): domain Bacteria; phylum Bacillota; class Clostridia; order Oscillospirales; family Oscillospiraceae; genus Flavonifractor; species Flavonifractor massiliensis_A. The sequence goes on along the minus strand of NZ_LR131147.1, from coordinate 2,819,633 downwards.
AACGGGGGTGATGCAGAAGAGCTGGGTCACCCGCGCCCGGTCCTCCCCCTGTCCGAACACCGCGATGACCTGCTGACGGGCCTGGAGGGGGGGCAGCTCCGGCAGCACCGTGAGGGTGCAGGCGCCGGTGTCAAAGGCGCAGACGGTGAGGGACGGGGAGAGGGGATAGGTCTCCTCAAACAGGTCCAGATCCCCCAGGGACAGCCAGTCCTCCCCCAGGCCGGTGAGCCAGCCGGAGGCCACCGCCCGGCCCGGCCCCGCCTCCGTGGGGGAGAGGGCAGGCCCGTAGTCCCTGGCGGCAAAGTTCAGCAGCCCCAGTCCCTTCAGCCGGGGCACAAAGAGGGGCCGGACCTCCAGCAGCCGGTCCCCGGCCCCCCAGCACAGCTCCACCATGCTGCCGGCCCCCACCGGCTGGTCGGCCTCCAGCAGCCGGCCGGTCTGCTCCTCCGTCATGCCGGCGGGAGAGAGGGTCCGGCGCACCGCCGCCCCGCCCTCCGGCCAGACCGCCTCCAGGGCCAGCCCCTCCGCCCGCCGCTCCGGCGGGGCGCACACAAAGGCCGGCTGGGTGCGGACAAACAGGCGCTCCATAGACGGCAGACCTCCTTTTCAGATGGGAATATAAAAAGTCAACTTATCATACCGCAGGCCCGGATGAAAGGCAAATTAGAAAAAGTGGTTGTTTTACACATAAAACTTATCCGGCCGAAAAAGAGATCTTGAGGATAAGGAGAGTAAACTTAGAAAAACTAATCGTATAATAAATTTATTAAGTTTGATTTCTTGTATCAGGCGTGATACAATGCAGGCGAAATCAGGAGCACCGTCCCTCTTCAAACGGAGAAACTCTGGTCTGCTCACTACCGAAATGAGAAAACCGGAACCTTTGTCTGAAAAAAGGAGTGCATATCAATGGGTAACACACCCAAAGTAGCCCTGATGGAAGTTTTCCCCGTGGCCGGCAAGGACTGCATGGAGCTCAACCTCTCCGGCGCCCACGCCCCCTACTTTACCCGCAACGTGGTGGTGCTCACCGATGACCGGGGCAACACCGGCGTAGGCGAGGTCCCCGGCGGCCAGAAGATCACCAAGGCCCTGGAGGACGTGAAGCACCTGGTGGAGGGCAGCTCCCTGGGCGACTACAAGAACACCCTGAAGAAGGTCAACGACTGGCTGACCTCCAACATCAAGGACGACGTCCGCGGCCAGCAGACCTTCGATCTGCGCACCGGCGTGCACGTGGTCACCGCCATCGAGGCTCCTCTGCTGGACCTGCTGGGCCAGTATCTGGAGGTCCCCGCCGCGGCCCTGCTGGGCGACGGCATCCAGCGCAACAAGGTGCGCTTCCTCAGCTATCTGTTCTATGTGGGCGACCGCAAAAAGACCGATCTGCCCTACTATTCCGAGCCCGACTCCGACTGCGACTGGTACCGCCTGCGTCATGAGGAGGCCCTGACCCCCGACGCCATCGTGGCGCTGGCCAAGGCCACCTATGAGAAGTACGGCTTTGAGGACTTCAAGCTCAAGGGCGGCGTGCTGGAGGGCAAGGAGGAGCTGAAGGCCGTCCAGGCCCTGAAGGAGGCCTTCCCCGAGGCCCGCATCACCCTGGACCCCAACGGCGGCTGGCTGCTGAAGGACGCCCTGGCCCTGGCTCCCGAGCTGAAGAAGGTGCTGGCCTACTGCGAGGACCCCTGCGGCGCTGAGGGCCGCTTCTCCGGCCGTGAGATCATGGCCGAGTTCAAGCAGGAGAGCGGCATGCCCACCGCCACCAACATGATCGACACCGACTGGCGGGAGATGCGCCACTGCATCGCCCTGCGCAGCGTGGACATCCCCCTGGCCGATCCCCACTTCTGGACCATGGCCGGCTCCGTCCGTGTGGGCCAGATGTGCAACGACTTCGGCCTGATGTGGGGCTGCCACTCCAACAACCACTTTGATATCTCCCTGGCCATGATGACCCAGTGCGCCGCCGCTGTGCCCGGCAAGCTCAACGGCATCGACACCCACTGGATCTGGCAGGAGGGCATCGAGCACCTGACCAAGGAGCCCCTGCAGATCAAGGGCGGCTGCATCGACCTGCCCGAGCGGCCCGGTCTGGGCATCGAGCTGGACCGTGACCAGCTGATGAAGGCCCACAAGCTGTATCTGGACAACTGCCTGGGCGGCCGTGACGACGCCGTGGGCATGCAGTACCTGATTCCCGGCTGGAAGTTCGATCCCAAGCGGCCTTGCCTGGTGCGCTGAATCTTCCAGACTTCCCTTTTTTCCCAATATCCTTCAAAAGACGCGGCGCAGCCGGGGCAGAGCAATCTGCTCCGGCTGTGCCGCGTTCTGCGCAGAAAAAAGAGGACGCGCATTCCTGGCGGCGGCTGCTTTACAAGCGCAGTGCAATCCGGTATGATAAAACAAACGAGCAAAAGGAGGCGAGGGTCGTGGCGAAATTCGCGCTGCTCCTGCCCAGAGAGGAAATGGTGGAACCGGCGGGACGGATCGCCCGGGAGCTGGGCATGGAGGTGGTCCTGAACCGGTCGGTGGCCACCGAGCACGTGCTGGAGCAGGCGGAGACCTGCCGGGCGCTGGGGGCGGACATCCTGGTGGCCCGGGGCCGGCAGGCCTCCATTCTGAAGGAGCACACCGATCTGCCGGTGGTGGAGATCCGCCTGACCGGCCTGGAGATCGCCCTGCTGCTCCACCGGGCCAAAAGCCTGGTACCCCGCCTGAACCGGCCCAAGGTGGGGGTGGTGACCATCCCCAACATGGTGGGGGAGGTCCAGGGCTTTGAGGAAGTGATGGGCATTGAGCTGCACACCTACTTCGTGGCGGGCACGGACGAGACGGAAAAGGGCGTGGAACAGGCGGTGGCCGACGGGATGGACGTGATCCTGGGCGGCGATTTTGCCAACGCCTGCTGCCGCCGGCTGGGCAAGCGCACCCTCTTCATGGAGAGCACGGAGGATTCCCTGCGCACCAGCCTGCGCAACGCCCGCAGCGTGGGCTTCGCCTCCGACGCGGAGCGGCGGAACACCGCCCACCTCCAGGTGCTGCTGGACTACTCCTTCAACGGCATCATCGAGCTGGACGACAAGGGCGTGGTGGCCCGGTGCAACGACATGGCCTGCAAGATCCTGGCCCGGGACCGGGAGGAGCTGGTGGGACAGCCCCTGTCGGCGCTGATGCCTCCGGAGGATCAGGAGGTGTGGACCGACGCCCTGGCCCGCAATCAGGAGCTGTACTTCTCCGTGCTCAATGTGGCGGGGGCCTATGTGGTGGCCAACGCCGTCCCGGTGACCGACCAGGGCGCGGCAGAGGGCATGATCTTTTCCTTCTACGAGATGCACAAGATGGAGAGCCAGGGGGAGCGGGCCCTGCGGGAGCGGTACCGCCTCCAGCGGTACCTGGCCTACGGCCGGTTTGAGGATGTGAGCCATACCAGCCGGGAGATGGCCCGGGTGGTCCGCCTGGCCCGCACCTTTGCCGGCACCACCCAGCCCATCCTCCTGCGGGGGGAGGTGGGCAGCGGCAAATCCCTCTTCGCCCAGAGCATCCACAACGCCAGCCCCTGCTCCAAGGGGCCCTTCGTGACCTTTGACTGCGGGGCCAGCTGGGAGGACCAGCAGGGGGCCCTGATCCGGGCGGCCAAGGACGCGGACACCGGCACCCTCTACCTGGACCACCTGGAGGATCTGCAGCAGGGGGGCCAGCACGCCCTGTGCCGCCTGATCCGGGAAGGGGTGATCCATCTGACGGGGGAGAGCGCCCCCGAGCCGGTGACGGTGCGGGTGATCGTCTCCACCGCGGACCGGGAGGTCCCCCGGATAAAGGGGGGCGGCTTCCTGCCGGAGCTGGCCTACATCCTGACCCCCCACCAGCTGGACCTGCCTCCGCTGCGCAGCCGGCCCGACGATCTGGAGCAGGCCATCACCATGTGTCTGGACGACTGCGTCACCAAGCTCAACCGCTATGTGGTGCTGACCAAGGAGGCCAAAAAGGTGCTGATGAGCTACCCCTGGCCGGGCAACTACATCCAGCTGCACACCTTCCTGGAGCGGATGGCCCTCACCGCGCCCTCCCGCACCATAAAGGACAGCTATGTGCGGGACCTGCTGGAGCAGCTCTACCCGGACGACATCCCGCTGCCCCATGAGGAGGAGCAGCCGGCCACGGAGGAGGCCGCCCGGATCATCGCCGCCCTCTCCCGGTGCGGCGGCAGCCGGGCGGAGGCCGCCGCCCAGCTGGGCATGAGCAAGACCACGCTGTGGCGCCGGATGAAGCAGTACGGCATCCGGGACCGCTATTGAGCATAAGAAAACAGGCCTGGAGCAGACCGGCTGACGGTCCGCTCCAGGCCTGTTTTATGCGTTTACAGCGCGTCGGACAGCTTGAGGATGCCGCCCAGCTCGGGGAAGAAGTCGGTCTCCACCACGGCGGGGCCGGGGACCACCCGGCTGCTGACCTTCTGCCCCAGGATCCGGTTGACCACGTAGACGTGGAGCCTGCTGCCCTGGACGCAGACGGCCAGGGGCAGCTCCGTGTGATTGGCCAGGGTGTGTACCGCGCTCAGGAAGCGGCTGTCGGGCAGCTGGGGGGCCTCCCGGGGCCGGAGCACCAGCCAGCCCCCTGCCTCCATCCAGTCGGGCAGGCCGCTCACCACCTGCTGCAGATCCCGCTCCCCGCCGAAATAGGGGTCCCGGGATTGCTTCATCATCACCTTGGGGTGGATCAGCCGGCAGTCCAGGCCGGTGTCGTGGTCCAGCTCCACCGTCACCCAGGCGCCGACGACGAACTCGTGGTGCCGCTTGCCCTCCATATCAAAGGTGTGGGTGAAGGCGGCGTCGCTGAGCCGGACGGCCCGGCCACGGTAGGTGCCCGTGCCGCCCTCCCGGGCCAGGACGGAGCCCTTGGCCGGGTTGACGGCCACCAGCCGCACCTGCCGCAGCTCCTCCGGATCCAGGGGGGATTCCGGCGTGTGGCTGGCGTCCTGGAGGGTCCGCTCCAGCGTGCTCTGGAGGCAGGTGTGGACAAAGGCCTTGGTGTAGGCCCTGGACCGGGCGCGCACCACCACCAGGTGGAAAATCAGACTGGCGGCGATCAGCACCAGCGTAACCCGCTTATCAACAAAAAAGAAGACCAGTGCCAGAATCGCCGCGGCCAGATAGACCAGATAGAGCCTGCGCAGGCCTTTGTATTGGGCGGTAAGGCCTTCCAGCAGGCCCTGTTTTCTCTCGTTCATTTGGACCGACTCCTTTATTTTATTTCAGACTTCTTTGGATCAGGTCCAGTGTATCAAATTCCGGACCAATGCACAAGTGGCGAAAAATCCGCCCCAGGGCGGACGATGTTATGCAATATGTACGATTTTAATAGGCATTTTTTTAAGAAAACGGCGAAAAGAACCTGTAAAATCAAATTTACAAAAAATCTGCGTGAAAAATACATTTCAAGATGAAACAAAAATCGGGGGTATGTGAAAGAGAAAGTGCAGATAACTGAAACAAGAACAGAAATTCTAATTTTTAGGGTTGGATTCAAGGCTATTTGCGAATAGAAAGAGGTCCGGCGTTTTGTTATCATATGGGCACGGTAGTGAAGCAGAACTCTTTCCCCGGGCAGGTGCCCAAATGTAGTGCGAATGAGAATGAAAGACCTGCTAACAAAAGTCAAGTAAAACTTTCAAAGGAAACGAGCAAAGGAAAAGGGTGCACCAAATTAAACCGCTGTGCATTTCAAAAAATGGCGGTCAGCCAGACAGTATAGAGCTGGGAAATCAGCCATGCTCNAAGACCTGCTAACAAAAGTCAAGTAAAACTTTCAAAGGAAACGAGCAAAGGAAAAGGGTGCACCAAATTAAACCGCTGTGCATTTCAAAAAATGGCGGTCAGCCAGACAGTATAGAGCTGGGAAATCAGCCATGCTCCAGAGAATCCAGGTAGGCTTTCACAGAAGCGTAGTAGATGCGCAGGAACTTGTTGGCGGAGGCCATCATGTAGACACGGTAGGGCTTACCTTCAGAGCGTTTCTTGTTCATGAACTGGTAGACCGGCTCATCCATTGGAGCGCATTGCAGGAGGACCCCCATCACCAGAAAGAGCGTCCTTCGCAGTGAGGCAGATCCTCTCTTGGAAATGTTACGGCTACGGACATCCACTTGTCCAGATTGGTAAGGTGGGGCGTCAATGCCTGCAAAGGCCACCAGCGCTTTCTTGGAATGAAAACGGCGTACATCGCCAATTTCAGCTATGAGTTGGGGGCCGAGGGTTGGGCCAACACCAAACATCTCCATCACCACAGGATACTCCGGTAGAGAAACGGCCAGGGACTGCATCTCCTGCTTGAGAGCAGCTAACGCGGCGGAAGTTGCCCGGAGTTGGGAAACAGCCTGTTCTACCAAAAGTTTTGCCGTATCCGTTTTCGGCATGACACCGAAGTGTCCACATGCAGAGGCGTATATGTCCAGTGCCTTATCCTCGCTAAAATTGTAGCCGTGCTTTCTGCACCACTTCTGGTATTGGGTGGTAAAGGCCTTTTTAGACAAACCACAGACACACTCACAATGCCAAAAAGCGGCTACAAAATCCACCCACTTCTCGCTGCCATCGGCGCGGGGTGGACTGGTAAACAGGCGGTTTGCATCAGGGAAAGCGGTGTCCAGCAGGGAGATTAGGTTGTTCTTCAGCATGGTCCGTACTTTGGAATACTGCTGGTACTGCCGGTAGCAGGTCTTCAGCATGAGCCGGGTGTCCTCCTCCGGGACATATTTCGGTAGTGTGAGCCAGTGGTCAAGGCCGTAGTTGGCCAGTTTCACGGCGTCCTTCTTGTCAGTCTTGCCTCGTCTTAAACTGTTGTTCCCATAGTCATGCACCAGCATTGCATTGACTACGGAGACATAAAGTCCCGCGTCGTGGAGCAGCCAGGCCACCGGCGCGTGGTAATTACCCGTGGATTCCATCACCACACGGGTCTCACCGTCCAAACTTTTGAGCAGCCCTGCCAGTTCGTTCAGTTCATTGGCGGTGTGTCGCACTTCAAAGGGTGAAACCACCACCTCACCGAAGGGGCGCATGACGGCGATCATGCTTTTCCCTTTGGAAACATCGATGCCAACGCTGTTCATCCACATTCCTCCAATACTAAAGAATCTGCAACCGGAATCCATCTTTTCTCGTTGCCGATTCAATCTATTGGGTGACGCGAACTCCCCGGCATCCGGTGGCTCAACCTGCTGAAATCGAACGCTACAACAAGAGGATGGCTGACAGTCTTTCGTACGGACTTACAAGCCCAAGGAGTGAGTGGTCAGCCAGTTGCTCCTCTTATTGTAGCTTAGGCACGAGATGGAGGGAAAGCCGGACTGGCTGCCCGGCTTTCCTGTCCAAATTTATTGTAATAGGAAGGATTGAACGATGAAGTTCAAGAAATTGACCGCATTGCTCCTCTCCGCATCCATGGTAGTCGGTCTGCTGGCCGGCTGCGGCAACACCAGCAGCGGCAACAACGACGCCGCCAACACCGGCGACGCCGGCACCGAGCAGACCAGCGACGCCGGCAACGCCTCCGGCGAGAGCAGCCTGAAGGGCAAGCGTGTTCGTGTTGTGATTGGTTCCACCTCCACCGGCGGCGACTCCTACATGATCGCCGACATGGTCACCCGTTACCTGGGCGAAGAGATGGGCTTCAACGGCAAGGTCGACGCCGTGGGCAACGCCCAGGCTCTGGACGCCATCAGCAAGGCTGACGGCGACGGCACCACCATCATGATGTTCCACGACATGGCCTACCTGAGCGTGCTGTTCGGCGCCGTGGGTGAGGAGTACTCCCTGGAGAACCTGACCGTTGGTCCCCGCATCGGCGTCAACCCCGGCGGCTGTTTCGCGGCCAACGCCTCCGTGCCCTACAACTCCCTGGCTGAGGCCGCCCAGTGGCTGGCCGACAACCCCTCTGAGGAGCTGCGGGTGAATATCGAATCCGGCTCCGCCTCCCACCTGTGCTTCGTGGTGTGGTACATGTGGACCAAGGAGCAGTACGGTGACGACGTGGCCTCCCGCATCAAGGCTCTGGTGGGCGGCACCACCGACGAGAAGAAGCAGCGCCTGTGGGACGGCAACGCCGACATCATTTACGCCGACTACTCCTCCTGCGTGGAGTTCACCAAAGAGGGCGTGGATTCCCAGCTGGCTATGAAGATCTTCGACACCTGCGGCCAGATTGCCGATGACAGCGTGATCGCCATGGCTGACGACGGCATCACCTTCAACGGCGAGCCCTTCGACTTCAACAAGGACTTCTTCATGCTCTTCCCCAAGGATATGGACGAGGGCGTTCTGAACGAGATCACCGCTGCCATGCAGAAGGTGTGCGAGAACCCCGACTTCCAGGCCGAGATGGCCAACCTGATGTACGCCGCTGTTACCCCCGAGGAGGCCGATCTGGAGGCTTCCCGCGAGTACATCAATGCTAAGCGTGAGACTTCCAGCGCCATCGTGGAAGTGGCTCCCAGCCTGGACGAGTTGACCTAATCGAACTTGGAACGGCGCCCCGCTGAAAACCGACCGGTGGTTGGCGTTTCAGCGGGGCGCTTCCGTGATTATCGTGAAAGAGAGGTAACAAGATGCGTATCAATGTGGTCTATTCGACCCAGCATTGGATTTTCCCCATTATTACCATCGGCGTGCTGGTGATCCTGGGCGTGCTGCTGATCGCCCTGGAGGGCCGGGCCCGGATCAAGGCGGGCAAGGGCTTCTTTGCCAAGCCCGGCCGCTTTTTTGAAGAGAACTACGACAAGGTGAAGTTCTGGGGCTGCCTGGTGCTGATGTTTGTCTATTTCTTCTTCCTGGACAAGATCGGTTTCACCGTGTGGTCCATTATCTGCCTGTTCCTGTTCAACACCCTGTTCGCCAACAAGGAGCAGATGAAGAACCCCAAGTATCACATCACCAGCGCGATCATTTCCGTGGTGGCCTGCGTGGTCATCAGCCTGGTGTTCGGTACCCTGTTCACCATCACCCTGCCCTCCGGTATCTGCACCATCGAGATTCCGTCTCTGGGCTTCATTCTGTACTGAGAAAGGCTGGTGTAATTCATGGGATTTGAGCTTCCTTTTGTGATCGGCCCGGAATACATCGCCGTGGCCCTGTTCGGCGTCGTGATCGGCATTATCTTCGGCGCCATCCCCGGCATGACCGCCACCATGGCGGTGGCCGTGTTCCTGCCCCTGACCTACGCCTACTCCATGGAGATGGCTCTGTACCTGCTGCTGGGCCTGTACGTGGGCGGCATTTCCGGCGGCCTGGTCCCCGCCATCCTCATCAACATCCCCGGCACCCCCTCCTCGGTGTGTACCACCTTCGACGGAAACCCAATGGCGGCACGGGGAGAAAGTGAACGAGCCCTGAAGATCGGCGTAACCTCCTCCTTCTTCGGCGGCATGATCTCCCTGGTGATCCTGGCCCTGTTCACCCCCATCCTGGCCGGCTGGGCCATCAAGTTCTCCGCTGTGGAGAAATTCCTCATCATCCTGTTCGCCCTGACCGTCATCGCCGCCCTGTCCCGGGGCCAGATGCTCCGCGGCCTGTGGATCGGCATGCTGGGCGTGCTGGTGGCCATGATGAACCAGTTCTCCGTCAACAACGAGTACCGCATGGTGCCCGACTTCCTCAAGAGCGAGATGCAGAGCGGCTTCCAGCTCTTCCCCGTGCTCATCGGCCTGTTCGCCGTGTCCGAGATGCTCCAGCAATGTGAGACGGGCATGCACGCATCCTATTCCAAGGATGATACCAAAGGCATCAGCAACGTGGTGAAGTTCAAGTTCACCCGGGACTTCAAGGGCCAGTGGGTCAACGTGATCCGTTCCGCTCTGCTGGGCACCTTCATGGGCATCCTCCCCGGCGTGGGCGGCTCCGCTGCCTCCCTGATCGCCTACTCCCAGGCCAAGAGCTGGTCCAAGCACCCCGAGCTGCTGGGTACCGGCGTGCCTGAGGGCCTGATCGCCTCCGAGACCTCCAACAACGGCCTGACCGGCGGCGCTCTGGTGCCCCTGCTGAGCCTGGGCATCCCCGGCGACTCCACCACCGCCGTGCTGATCGGCGCCTTCATGCTCCAGGGCATCCAGGTGGGCCCCCTGTTCATCTCCAGCAACCCCGAGATCTGGAACACCATCCTGGTGGCTCTGCTGTGCTGCAACATCCTGATGTACCTGGTCATGTTCTTCCCCATCAAGCTGCTGGCCAAGATCATCCTGATCCCCCAGGAGCGTCTGTACCCCGTGGTGCTCATGATGTGCACCGTGGGCGCCTACGCCACCCTGAACGGCCGTATGTTCGATGTGTGGTGCCTGCTGCTCTTCGGTATCGTGGGCCTGCTCATCAAGAAGTTCCACTTCCCCGTGTCCTGCTTCCTCATCGGCTTCATCCTGGGCGGCGACCTGGAGGACTACTTCATCCAGGTGCTCACCGCCTACAACGGCTACCTGACCGGCCTGTTTGTCCGTCCTATGGCCTGGGTCATCTGGGCCCTCATCATCCTGTCCGTGGTCTACGCGATTCTGGATAACCGCAAGGCCAAGCGCCAGGCGAAGGAACTGGCCGACAAGAAGTAAGACAGAAGTAAGTTAAAGGGAGTATGCTGCTATGAGCGCACCGCTGTACATCAAAGTAAAGGACATTGACAATGTGGCCATTGCGGTGGAAGATATCTCCAAGGGGACCCAGGTCATGCCCGGCGTCGTCACCCGGGAGGACATCCCCCAGGCCCACAAGATCGCCCTGACCGATATCCCCAAGGGGGGCGAGATCATCCGCTACGGCGTGGTGCTGGGCTATGCCAAGGATGACATCCCCGTAGGCGCCTGGATCAACGAGCACATGCTGGACCTGCCCCAGAGCCCCTCTGTGGAGCACATGCCCTTCGGCACCAATCTGGTGCCGAAGGACCAGCTGCCCGATCCGCCCCGCACCACCTGGATGGGCTACCGCAACAAGACCGGCCCTGCCGGCACCCGCAACCTGCTGGGCATCGTCACCACGGTGCAGTGCGCCGCCGGCGTGGTCAACGTGGCGGTGGAGCGGATCAAGAAGGAGCTGCTCCCCAAATATCCCCACGTGGACGACGTGGTGGCCATCAACCACCCCTACGGCTGCGGCGTGGCCATCAAGGCCCGGGAGGCCCACATCCCCATCCGGGCGGTGACCAACCTGATCCGCCACCCCAACTTCGGCGGGGAGCTGATGGTGGTTGGCCTGGGCTGTGAGAAGCTGACCTACGACATGGTGCTGCCCCCCGAGGACATCACCCCGGAGAACACCCTGACCCTCCAGGACTACAAGGGCCATGACGCCATGATGAACGCCCTGATGGAGATGGCGGAGAAGAAGCTGCAGAAGCTCAATGAGCGCCGCCGGGAGGAACTGCCCCTCAGCGAGCTGCTCATCGGCATGCAGTGCGGCGGCTCCGACGCCTTCTCCGGCCTGACCGCCAATCCCAGCGCCGGCTACGCCGCCGACATGCTGGTGAAGGGCGGCGCCACGGTGATGTTCAGCGAGGTCACCGAGGTGCGGGACGGCGTGCATCTGCTGGCCGCCCGCTGCCGGGACGCGGCCACCCGCGACAAGCTGGCCGCCGAGATGAAGTGGTACGACGACTACCTGGAGGCCGGCGGCGTGGACCGTGACGCCAACCCCACCCCCGGCAACAAGAAGGGCGGTCTGGCCAACATCGTGGAGAAGGCCATGGGCTCCATCGCCAAGTCGGGCACCGCCCCCATCGAGGAGGTCCTCTCCCCGGCGGAGAAGCCCACCAAGCACGGCCTGATCTACGCCGCCACCCCCGCCAGCGACATCGTCTGCGGACCCTGCCAGCTGGCCAGCGGCATCGGCCTGCAGGTCTTTATGACCGGCCGGGGCACCCCCTACGGCCTGGCCGCCGCCCCCGTCATCAAGGTCTGCTCCCGCAACGAGATGAAGGAGCACTGGTTCGATCTGATCGACGTGAACGCCGGACCCATCGCCACCGGTGAAAAGACCATCGCCGACGTGGGCACCGAGCTCTTCGAGCTCATCCTGGACGTGGCCAGCGGCGTGAAGAAGCCCTACTCCGACCAGTACGGCTTCCACAACGACATCTGCATTTTCAACCCCGCGCCCATTACCTAATCAATCAGAAACAGATCCGCACCAGGCTCCCGCCGGCCAATCCCGACGGGAGCCATAGGCGCACTTGACGCTGAAGGAGGCGGAAGCCAATGGAAATCAAACAGGGAGGCGTGGTCTCCCAGCTGCTGGCCGGCGTGCCCATCCCGCCCATGTTCCGGGCCCGGCAGATCTTCCCCTCGGAGCACATCGAGCCGGCGGACATCCCGGCGGCGGTGATGGAGCAGCTCTCCCGCGAGCCCTTCCGTTCCAAGGTGCAGCCCGGCATGGAGATCGCCATTACCGCCGGCAGCCGGGGCATCGCCAACGTGGATATCATCACCAAAGCGGTGGTGGACTTTGTCAAGTCCCGGGGGGCGACCCCCTTCATCGTGCCCGCCATGGGCAGCCACGGCGGCGCCACCGCCCAGGGCCAGCTGGACATCCTGGCGGGCTACGGCATCACCCCCGACACCATGGGCTGTGAGATCCGCAGCAGCATGGAGGTGGTGGAGCTGGGCGTGTCCGACACCGGCATGCCGGTGTACATGGACAAGAACGCCTACCACGCCGACGGCATCATCATTTCCTGCCGCCTGAAACCCCACAACGCCTTCCGGGGCCGCTACGAGAGCGGTCCCTGCAAGATGATGACGGTGGGCCTGGGCAAGCAGAAGGGCGCCGAACGGGTCCACGCCGAGGGCATGGGCAAGATCGGCGCCAACATCCCCTCCATGGCCAAGGTGGTCCTGGAGAAAGCCCCCATCCTCTTCGCCATCCCCTGTCTGGAGAACGCCTACGACCAGACCTGGAAGCTGGTGGCCATCGATAAGGACGACATCCTGGACCGGGAGCCCGAGCTGCTGAAGGAGGCCTTTGCCCACATGCCCTCCCTGCTGGTGGGGGAGTGCGACGTGCTGGTCGTGGACGAGACCGGCAAGAACTACTCCGGCACCGGTGTGGACCCCAACATCACCGGCACCTTTTCCACCGAATACGCCCACGGCGGTGTAAAAGTCCAGCGCACCTGCTTCCTGGACCTGAGCGAGGAGAGCCACGGCAACTCCCTGGGGGTGGGCCTGGCCAACGTGATCACCAAGCGGTTCTTTGACAAGATCGACCTGGAGATGATGTATCCCAACTGCATCACCTCCACCGTCCTCACCTCCGCCCGCATCCCCTGCGTGGTGGCCACCGACAAGGAGGCCATCCAGATGTGTATCCGCACCTGCAACGGCATCGACCAGAACCATCCCCGCGTCATCCGCATCCCCAACAGCCTGCACATCGGCAGCATCATGCTGAGCGCGGCCTACTACGAGGACGTGAAGGCGGGGCGCTGGCCCGGCCTGGAGGCGGTGTCGGCGCCGGAGGAACTGGAATTCGACGGGCAGGGGGCCCTGCTTACCCCCATCGAGGGCTGAGATGGAGAGCTTTTTCAAAATGGTGGACGTCCAGACCGTCCTGTTCATCTACATGGCGGTGGGCTTCTACTGCCGGAAACGGGGCATCTTCAACGATGTGGCCCGGGATAAGCTCACCGACTTCGTGGTGTTCATCACCCTGCCCTGCATGATCTTTGAATCCTTCAACATGGAATTCAGCCTGGCCGCCCTCAAACAGGGGGCGGTGGCCCTGCTCATCGCGGTGGTCATGGCCTGCGTGGCCCTGGTGCTGGGCAGGGTGCTGTACAACCGCTTCCCCTACGAGGAGAAGAGCATCCTCCAGTACGGCACCCTGGTGAGCAACTCCGGCTTCGCCGGACTGCCGGTGGTCAGCGGGGCCTACGGGGACGAGGGCCTGTTCCTGGGCTCCCTGTTCATCATCCCCACCCGCATCCTCATGTGGAGCGCCGGCATCTCCCTGTTCACCAAGGCCGACGCCAAGCAGGCCGTCAGGAAGGTGATGCTCAACCCGGGCATCATCGCCGTGGAGATCGGCCTGGTGCGGATGATCCTCCAGATCCCCCTGCCCCACTTCGTGGACAGCGCAGTGGACAATCTGGGGGCCTGCACCTCCCCCATGGCCATGGCCCTGGTGGGCGCCATCCTGGCCGATGTGCCTTTAAAGACCGTGTTCGATCCCAAGAGCTTTTACCTGGTGGCGGTGCGGCAGTTCCTGCTGCCCGGCATCTGCCTGGTGGCCCTGCGGCTGCTGGGGATGGACCCCCTCACCATCGGGGTGAGCGTGGTCATCACCGGTATGCCCATCGGCTCCACCACCGCAATTCTGGCCCAGAAATACGGGGCGGACGCCAAGTTCGCCTCCAAGTGTGTGTTTATTTCCACCCTGACCAGTCTGGTCACGGTGCCAATTCTGACCCTATTCCTTTAACAAAGAAAGGAATGACCTGTATGCAGCAGACTTATGACGTCGTCATCATCGGCGGCGGCGTGGTGGGCAGCGCCATCGCCCGGGAGCTCTCCCGGTACAAGCTGCGCATCGCCGTGCTGGAGAAGGAGAGCGACGTCTGTACCCAGACCAGCGGCCGGAACACCGGCATGCTCCACGCCGGCTTCCTGTACAAGACCGGCACCCTCAAGGCCATCTGCGCCGTGGAGGGCAACCAGGAGTTCGACCAGGTGGCCGCCCAGCTGGACGTGCCCTTCAAGCGCACCGGCAAGCTCATCGTGGGCTTCACCGACGAGGACCGGCAGCGCCTGGAGAACTTCAAGGCCCGGGGCGAGGCCAACGGCGTGAAGGGCCTGGAGATCATCGACCGCAAGCGGATGGATGAGCTGGACCCCAGCGCCGGCGGCAACTTTGCCATGTGGTGCCCGGCCAGCGGCATCCTGGACCCCTTCCTCTACACCATTGCCCTGGCGGAAAACGCCGTCCGCAACGGTGCGGAGTACCACCTGAACTGCGCCTTTACCGGCGAGACCAGGCAGGCCGACGGCGCCCACCTGCTCCACACCACCCGGGGCGACTTCCTCACCCGGTGGGTGGTGAACAGCGCGGGCCTCAACTCCGCCGTGGTCAGCGAGCAGCTGGGCATCCCCGGCTACGTCATCAAGCCGGTGAAGGGCGAGTATTTCGTGCTGGATAAGCTGGCGGGGCAGTTCGCCAAGATCCCCGTCTATCCCGCCCCCAATCCGGACAACACCTTCGACACCCACGCCACCCCCACGGTGGACGGCAACGTGCTGGTGGGTCCCGACAGCCAGCTGGCCCGGGACTTCCAGGACTACGAATCCACCCAGGCCGCCATGGACGGCCTGATCGAGAGCGGCTCCCGCATGTTCAAGCACATGGACCGGGCCTACTTCATCCGCAACTTTGCCGGCATCCGGCCCAAGCGCATCGACCCGGAGACCGGGGCGGTGCAGGACTTCGTGCTGGAGTGCCGGGACGAGGTGCCCGGCGTGGTCAACCTGGTGGGCATCGAGTCCCCCGGCCTGACCTCCGCCCTGCCGCTGGCCCGCCGGGCCGTGGCCCTCATCGCCCAGCGGGAGACGCTGGAGCCCAACCCCGATTTCGACCCCGTCCGCCACGGCATCCGCCGCTTCGCCGACATGAACGACGAGGAGCGGGCGGCCGCCATCGCGGAGAACCCGGACTACGGCGAGATCTTCTGCCGCTGTGAGAAGGTCACCAAGGCGGAGATCCTCCAGGCCATCCACAACCCCCTGGGGGTCCACACCGTCAACGGCGTCAAGGTGCGCACCCGGGCCACCATGGGCCGCTGCCAGGGCGGCTACTGCGAGACCCGCATCACCGAGGCCCTCCATCAGGAGCTGGGTGAGGATTTTAAGGACATCCACCTGGGGCCGGAGGGCTCCTGGATGTTCACCGGCGCGGTGAAAGGAGGGGACCGGGCATGAATGTGGAACGCCATCAGGCGGTGGTCATCGGCGGCGGTCCCGCCGGTCTGGCCGCGGCCATCCAGCTCAAGCAGAAGGGCATTGACGACGTGGTGGTGCTGGAGCGGGAACACCGCACCGGCGGCATCCTGCGCCAGTGCATCCACGACGGCTTCGGCCTGACCCGGTTCGGGGAGACCCTCTCCGGTCCGGAGTACGCCCAGCGGTTTGTGGACCAGGCGGAGGAGCTGGGCATCACCTGCCTCACCGACACCACGGTGCTCTCCCTGGAGGCCGACCGCACCGTCACCGCCTCCGGCCCCGCCGGGCTGAAGAAGCTGCGGGGGGACGCGGTGATCCTGACCATGGGCTGCCGGGAGCGTACCCGGGGCGCCCTGGCCATTCCGGGCAGCCGTCCCGCCGGCATCTACACCGCCGGCGTGGCCCAGGAGTACATCAACCTGCGCAACCTGATGGTGGGCAGGGAAGTGGTGATCCTGGGCAGCGGCGACATCGGCCTCATCATGGCCCGGCGCATGACCCTGGAAGGGGCCCATGTGAAGGGTGTCTACGAGGTCCAGCCCTATCCCAGCGGCCTGCCCCGGAACATCGAGCAGTGCCTCAACGACTACAACATCCCGCTCCACCTGAGCCACACCGTCACCGACATCCACGGCCGGGAGCGGCTGGAGGGGGTCACCATCTCCCAGGTGGACGAAAAGTTCCGCCCCATCCCCGGCACCGAGGAGCGGGTGGACTGCGACACCCTCATCCTGTCGGTGGGCCTGATCCCCGCCGGGGACATCGCCAACGGCTCCGGCCTGGCGGTGGACGGGCGCACCAAGGGCGCCTTCGTGGATGAGCACTATCAGACCAGCATTCCCGGCGTGTTCTCCGCCGGCAACGTGCTCCACGTCCACGACCTGGTGGACTTCGTCTCCCTGGAGGCGGAGGCCCTGGCGGCCGCGGCGGCGGAGTACCTGCAGAAGGGCTCCCTGCCCGCCTGTCCCCTGGAGGTGAAGGCCGGTACCAACGTGGGCCACGTGATCCCCCAGCGGATCAGCGGCACCCGGAGCTTCACCCTGTCCCTGCGGGTGCGCCAGCCGTTGAAGAAGGTCACCCTCACCGTCACCCAGAACGGCCGGGAAGTGCTGCGGCGGAAGTTCCCCAAGGCCCTGCCCGCCGAGATGATCCAGCTCACCGTGCCTGCGGAGAAGCTGGAGACCGCGGGAGATCTGGAGGTGAGCGTACAATGACACGGACCTTTACCTGCATCATCTGCCCCAACGGCTGTGAGATCACCGCCGAGTACGAGGGCACCGACGTGCGCTCCATTGAGGGCGCCACCTGCCCCAAGGGTCAGGACTACGTCCGGCAGGAGCTCACCGATCCCCGGCGCAACATCGCCACCAGCATTCCGGTGGAGGGGGGCGAGCTGCCCCTGGTCAGCGTCCGGCTGGACCGGCCCATTCCCAAGAAGGACATTTTCGCCGTCATGGACGCCATCAACAAGCTCCATGTAAAGGCCCCCACCGCCATCGGACAGGTGGTCCTGCCCGACGTGTGCGGCCTGGGCGCCAACGTCATCATCACCAAAAACGTGGCCGCTCTGTGAGCGACCCGTTTGGATAAATTCTATTTTCAATATCTAGGAGGAAATTACTATGAAAGTCGGACTGATTGGTCTCGGTATTATGGGCAAGCCCATGGCTAAGAACCTGCTGAAGGCGGGCTATGACCTGACGGTCAGCGACCTGAACAAGGCCGCTGTGGACGAAGTGGTGGCTGCCGGCGCCAAGGCCGCTACCAACGCCGAGATCGGCGAGACCTGCGACGTGGTGCTGACCATGGTGCCCAACAGCCCCCAGGTCAAGGCCGTGATGCTGGGTGAGGACGGCGTGGCCGCCCACATGAAGCCCGGTACCGTGTTCATCGACATGAGCTCCATCAACCCCGTGGCCTCCAAGGAGATCGCCGCTGAGCTGGCCAAGAAGAACATCGAGATGCTGGACGCCCCCGTGTCCGGCGGCGAGCCCAAGGCCATCGACGGCACCCTGTCCTTCATGGTGGGCGGCAAGCAGGAGGTCTTTGACAAGTACAAGGATCTGCTGGGCGCCATGGGTGCTTCCGTGGTCCGCTGCGGCGAGGTGGGTGCCGGCAACACCACCAAGCTGGCCAACCAGATCATCGTGGCCTGCAACATTCAGGCTCTGTCCGAGGCCCTGACCCTGGCCAAGATGGCCGGCGTGGAGCCCCAGCTGGTGTTTGAGGCCATTCGCGGCGGCCTGGCCGGTTCCACCGTCATGAACGCCAAGGCTCCCATGATGATCGAGGGCAACGACAAGCCCGGTTTCAAGATCGACCTGCACATCAAGGACCTGAACAACGCTCTGGACTGCGCCCACACCGTGGGTTCCCCCCTGCCCATGACCGCCGCCGTGCAGGAGATCTTCCAGTGGCTGCACAACAACGGCTGCGGCCAGGACGACCACAGCTCCATCATCAAGTACTACAAGAAGCTGACCGGCATCGAGTCCCTGTAAGGGGACCCGGTCCGGCAGAAGGGGAGGGAACCTGTCATGAATACCGATTTTATCAAGGGCGTGGTAGTGCCCATTCTGACCCCCATTGACGAAAACGAGCTGATCGACGAAGCCAAGATGCGCGCTCAGGTGGACTACGTCATCAACGGCGGCGTGTCCGGCATCCTGGCCTTCGGCAGCAACGGCGAGTTCTACATGGTGGAAGAGGACGAGATGGAGCGGGGCCTGAAGATCATGGTGGATCAGGCCGCGGGCCGCGTCCCCGTGTACTTCGGCATCGGCGCCATCAGCACCAAGAAGTGCTGCCGCCTGGCCAAGATGGCGGCGGCCAACGGTGCCTCCGGCATCAGCGTGCTCCAGCCCATGTTCCTCAAGCCCACCTATGCCGAGCTGTTCCGGCACTTCAAGACCATCGCCGAGAGCGTGCCCGACATGCCCATGCTGCTCTACAACAACCCCGGCCGTGTGGGCTACACCCTCACCGCCGACCTGATCGACGAGCTGGCCCACAAGGTGCCCAACATCGTGGGCATGAAGGACACCAGCGGCGACATCACCCTGACCAGCGAGTTCATCCGCCGCACCCGCGACGTGGACTTCAAGGTGTTCGGCGGCAAGGATACCCTGCTGTACGCCAGCCTGTGCCACGGCGCCGTGGGCGGCGTGTGCACCGCCGCAAATTTTATGCCCGAACTGATCACGGACGTGTATAATAAGTTTGTAGCCGGCGACCTGAAGGGCAGCCTGGAGGCCCAGTTCAAGCTGAACCCCGTCCGTCTGGCCATGGATCCGGCCAGCTTCCCCGTGGCGGCCAAGGATATGGCCACCCTGCGGGGCCGGGACGTGGGCGTGCCCTATCTGCCCAACCTGCCCACCCCCGAGGGCGCGGCCAAAGAGGGCTTCCGCCGCACCATGCACGAGGCGGGCCTGATCTGAGCCTCCGCCGGAGGCTCCTATGGAGGTACGTATGAAACTGAGAAACGACTGCGACCAGATCGTCCGTCAGGCCATTGCCGCGGTGCAGCCCGATGCGGCGGTGCGCCGGGCCCTGAAGGACATTCCGCTCCCCCAGGGGCGGCTGGTGCTGGTATCGGTGGGCAAGGCGGCCTGGTCCATGGCCCGCGCAGCCTATGACTGCGTGGGGGATCAGCTGAGCGGCGGCATCGTCATCACCAAGCACGGCTATGCCCAGGGCCCCATCGGCCAGCTGCGTATCCGTGAGGCGGGCCACCCCGTGCCCGACCAGGACACCTTCTCCGCCACGGAGGAGGCCCTGGCCCTGACCCAGGACCTGACGGCGGAGGATACCGTGCTGTTTCTGCTGTCCGGCGGCGGCTCCGCCCTCTTCGAGGCCCCCCTGGTCCCCCAGGACGAGCTGCAGAAGATCACCCAGAGCCTGCTGTCCTGCGGCGCGGACATCGTGGAGATGAACACCATCCGCAAGCGGCTGTCTGCCGTGAAGGGGGGACGCTTTGCCCAGCACTGCGCCCCCGCCCGGGTGTGCTCCATCGTCCTGTCCGACATCATCGGCGACCCCCTGGACATGATCGCCTCCGGCCCGGCCTATCCCGACTCCTCCACCTGCGCCGACGCGAAGGCCATCGCGGAGAAGTACGCTCTGCCCCTGTCGGCGGAGGCGGCGGGCTGCCTGGAGAAGGAGACCCCCAAGGAGCTGGACAACGTCCAGACCGTCATCACCGGCAGCGTGCGGGAGCTGTGCTCCGCCGCCGCTGCCGCCTGCCGGGAGCTGGGCTATGAGCCCATGGTGCTCACCGACAGCCTGGACTGCGAGGCCCGTGAGGCGGGGGCCTTCCTGGCCGCCGTGGCCCGGGCCCACCAGAACGACGGCCGCTCCCTGGCCTTCCTGGCCGGCGGCGAGACGGTGGTCCACCTGACGGGCAAGGGCAAGGGCGGCCGCAACCAGGAGCTGGCCCTGTCCGCCGCCGAGGGGATCGCGGGTCTGACCGACACCGCTGTGTTCTCCGTGGGCAGCGACGGCACCGACGGCCCCACCGACGCCGCCGGCGGCTATGTGGACGACGGCACCCGGGAGGCGCTGGCCCGGCAGGGCGTGCGCATCTACGACGTGCTGCGCCAGAACGATGCCTATACGGCGCTGAAGGCCTGTGGCGGGCTGATCGTCACCGGAGCCACCGGCACCAATGTGAACGATGTAGCTGTGCTCCTGATTCGCCGCTGACGATCGGGCGCACACCGCCCCCGAGCTCCCCTGATGGGGCCGGGGGCGTCTTTTTTCTCCAGACCGCAAGGAGGTGAGGGTTTTGGACGTCAAACAGATGACCTATATTCTGACCATTGCCCAGGAAGGTGGGATCAGCAAGGCGGCCGCCAAGCTGTTCATCACCCAGTCCGCCCTGGACCAGCAGCTGCTCAAGCTGGAAAAGGAGCTGGGCACCCAGCTGTTCTACCGCTCCCGCACCAGCTTTTCCCTGACCGCCGCCGGCAAGGTCTATGTGGACTACGCCAAACAGATGGTGGCCCTGAAGGATGAGGCCTACCGCATCATCCACGACATGGCCGACCAGCAGCGGGGGACCCTCTCCCTGGCCTTCGCGCCCGAGCGGGGCATGGAGATGTTCATGACGGTGTACCCGCTGTTTTACCAGAGCTACCCGAAGATCAACGTCATTCCCCGGGAGATCAGCGTCCGGCGGCAGCTGGAGATGCTCCAGAACGACGAGCTGGACCTGGGTTTCGTCTCCATGAAGGACCTGGATGTGCCCGGCCTGACGGGCACCACCCTGCTGGAGGAGGAGTTCGTCCTCATCACCCCCCGGGACCACCCGCTGGCGGCCCTGGCCGCCCCGCCGGGAGAGCCCCTCACCGTGCTGGAGCTGGAGCGGCTGCGGGATCTGACCTTCTGCCTGATCTACCGGCAGTCCACCCAGCGGGAGATCATCGACCCCCTGTTCGAGAAGGCGGGCATCAAGCCGGACATTTTCCTGGAGACCGCCAGCAACCGGGCCAACGTGACCATGGTGGAAAACGGGCTGAGCTGTTCCATCATGCCCTACTACTACACCAAGGACCGGCGGAACGTGGCCACCTTCCGCCTGGCGGGGCGCCCCAGCTGGAAGGTGGCAGTGTGCTGCCGGAAGAACCACTACCTCTCCAAGGCGGCCCGGCATTTCATCGACCTGGCGGCGGACAACTTCCGCCGGGAGAAATCAGATCTCATTTAACCCAAGAAAAGGAAGGATTTCCATGCCTGTTATCTATGAAATCTTCGGCTCCGACGCCCATGAGATGACAAAGGCCCTGATGGAGCAGGCCGGCGTGGCCGGGCAGATCCCCGCCGGAGCCAGCGTGGCCCTCAAGCCCAACCTGGTGGTGGCCGCCTCCCCGGAGAGCGGCGCCACCACCCACGCCGGGGTGCTGTCCGGCGCCATCGAGTACCTGAAGGACCACGGCGTGACCGATATCAGCATCATCGAGGGCTCCTGGGTGGGAGACGATACCGGCCGGGCCTTCCGGGCCGCCGGCTACGACCAGGTGGGCAAGCGCTACAACGTGCCCCTGTACGACCTGAAGCACGACAAGACCCGGCGGGTGAACACCCCCCTGCGGCCCATAGAGATCTGCTGCCGGGCCCTGGACGCGGGCTATCTCATCAACCTGCCGGTGCTCAAGGGCCACTGCCAGACCGTGATGACCTGCGCCCTGAAGAACTGCAAGGGCTGCCTGCCCGACAAGGAGAAGCGGAAGTTCCACGCCGAGGGGCTGATGCGGCCCATCGCCGCCCTGGCCGCCGCTCTCAAGCCCGACCTGACCATTGTGGACAGCATCTGCGGCGACCTGAACTTTGAGGAGGGGGGCAACCCCGTCCCCACCGGCCGGATGATGCTGGGCACCGACCCGGTGCAGATCGACGCCTACGGCTGCCGCCTGATGGGCCTGGATCTGGACCAGGTGCCCTACATCGGCCTGGCGGAGGGTTGGGGAGCGGGCACCACCAAGGTGGGCCCGGAGGATATCATCCAGCTCAACCAGCCCACCGCCGCCTCCAGGTACCCCGCCCCTTCCGGCAAGGTGGCCGCCCTCACCCGGAACGTGCAGGCCAAGAGCGCCTGCTCCGCCTGCTACGCCAGCCTGGTGCGGGCCCTGTACAACAGCCGCCCCACCGGCGAGCCCATCGCCATCGGCCAGGGCTGGCGGGGCGTGGAATTCCACGGCCTGGGCGTGGGGGCCTGCTGCAACTGCGCCTCCCGCCAGGTGCCCGGCTGCCCCCCCACCGCCGAGGAGATCATGAACTATCTGAACAAGGGCTGACCCGTTTGACGGCATGAAAACGGCCGGTGCTGAAAAGCACCGGCCGTCTGTTTTTTTATTTTCTTGCCTCCTCGAAGAGGTCCAGCACCGACTGCCTGGGGGCGGGGGTGAGGAGGGAGACCACCACGATGGCCGCCAGAGCGCAGCAGAAGGCGGGCAGCAGCTCGTAGATGGCCCAGGCGCCTCCCATGGGGGCGATGAGGAACTTCCACACAAAGACCATCACGCCGCCCACGATCATGCCCGCCAGGGCGCCCCACTTGTTGGAGCGCTTCCAGAACAGGGCCATCAGCATGGTGGGTCCGAAGGCGGCGCCGAAGCCGGCCCAGGCGAAGGACACCACCCGGAACACCGAGCTGTCCGGGTCCCGGGCCAGGAAGGCGGCGATGAGGGAGATGACGATCATCACCGACCGGGCCACCACCATGCCCCGCTTGCCGCTGAAGTTGCGCTTGAGGAAGTCGTTGCCCAGGTCCTGGGAGATGGAGGAGGAGGCGGCCAGCAGCTGGCTGTCGGCGGTGGACATGGTGGCCGCCAGGATGCCCGCCAGGATGACGCCGGCCAGCAGGGCGGGCACCACCCCGAACTGGCTGATGAGGCTGGCGATGCGGACGATGATGGTCTCGGAATCGGCCAGCTGCTCCAGGGCGCCGGCCCGGGTCATGGCGCTGCCCACCAGGCCGATGAAGATGGCCACGCCCATGGAGATGACCACCCAGGAGGAGGCCACCCGGCGGGAGAGCTTCAGCTTCTTCTCGTCCTCAATGGCCATGAACCGCACCAGGATGTGGGGCATGCCGAAGTAGCCCAGGCCCCAGGCCAGCAGGGAGCAGATGGTGAGCAGGCTGTAGGGGTTGGAGCCGCCGGTGGCGGGGTCGTGGATGCGGTCCAGGGACAGGTAGCCCGCCATGGACCGGGCGTTGTCCATCACCGCATCCAGGCCGCCGGCCTGGGTCACCCCGAAGCCCAGCACCACGATGAGGGCCACCGTCATGATGATGGACTGGATCAGGTCGGTGAAGGAGGCGGCCAGAAAGCCGCCCATGACGGTGTAGAGGACGATGACGGCGGCGGAGATGAGCATGGCGGTGAGGTAGTCCATGCCGAACAGGGTGGAGAACAGCTTGCCGCAGGCGGAGAAGCCGGAGGCGGTGTAGGGGATGAAGAAGATGATGATGACCAGGGCGGCGATGGCGGACAGCAGGCACCGGTCATCCCCCCACCGCTTGGAGAAGAACTGGGGCACGGTGATGGCGTCCAGCCGGTGGGAATAGCGGCGGATGCGCCGGGCCACGATGAGCCAGTTCAGATAGGTGCCCACCGCCAGGCCGATGGCGGTCCAGCTGGCCTCCGCCAGGCCGGTGAGGTAGGCCACCCCGGGCAGGCCCATCAGCAGCCAGGAGGACATGTCGCTGGCCTCGGCGCTCATGGCGGTGACGAAGGGTCCCAGCTTCCGCCCGCCCAGGTAGAAGTCGTCCACAGATTCGTTTTTCTTGGAACAGATCCAGCCGATCCACAGCATGAACAGCAGGTAGACCACGATGGCCAGCAGGATCAGGATTTCCGTGGTGGTCATGGAAACACGCTCCTTTTCTCATTCGCTCTCCGGTCCCGGCCACACACCGCCGGGACGATGTGGACATTATAGCACAGTGCTGTAACAAAGAGAATACGAAAGAATACATAAAAATCAGTTTTCGGCCGGAAAATTTCCTGTGCCTCTGCCATTTTTCCGGATGCTTGCATCAAAACGGACAACTTCCGCCCCCTTTGCCCCCTGAGTAAACCCGGCCTGCGGGCCGATGCATAAAGGAGCGGATAACATGAGCAGAAGAAAGAGCGGCGGCACCATGCTGCCCTGGATGAGCGCCCGAGCCGACGGTAAGGAGCGCCGGTTTCTCCAGGTGGGCAACTCCCTGCTGCTGAGCAAGAAGTTCCAGGCCCTGGGGCCGGGGCCCCGGATGCTGTACCTGTGCATGGCCATGGAGAGCGGCGGGCGGCGGACCTTCCTGCTGCCCCGGACGGCGGCCAGAAAGTACGGCGTGCCCTCCACCAGCCTGCGGCGGTACATCCGCCAGCTGGCCGACGGGGGCTTTGTGAAGGTATACTCCAACAAGAACCTGCGCAAGCCCAACGTGTACGAGTTCACCTCCGCCTGGCGGACAGACGATCCCTCCCCCCTGGCAATATCTCGTAGATCTGACCCGTTGTGGACCAAGGAGGAGAGCAGGAAAGGCTTCTCTGGTTAGACCAAAGTGGACCGGCCTTTTGGGGGAAACGGGGAGGGTGGTGCCGGGGCGGTACAAGGGGGACCCGGGACCTTGGCCCAAAGCGGTACAGCCAAACAGAGTGACAGAAAGGGATCAGTACAGTCCGTTATACCGGGGCGTGGGATAATCCAGCTCATAGCGGCGACACAGATCGATAAAGGAGCCGGCCAGCGGGGTCAGGTATTTGTCCTTGTGCCAGGCGATGCGGAACTGGCGGCGGAATTCCAGCCCCTTCACACCCACAGACACCACTAGACCCCGTTCCAGGGGACCCAGCACCATGCGGTAGGGTAGCACCGCGATCCCCAGACCGCAGATCACTCCGTTGACCAGAGCGGTGGTGCTCATGGCCTCCCACACCGGCTCCACGGTCAGCCCGGCCGCGGCCACCGTTCGCTCGAATTCCTCCCGGGTGCCGCTACCCCGTTCCCGCAGCAAAAAGCGCTGGGTCCGGAATTCCTCCAAAGTCAGGATCTGGCCCTGGCGGAAGGGGCCGTCCCTGGGACAGATCACCGCCAGACGGTCCTCCATGTACGCCAAGGTGCGGATACAGTCCCCCCGGGGCGCGCCCTCCATGAGGGCAAAGTCCAGAGAGTTGTCCATCAGCCCCTCCTCCAGCCGGTCCGAGGAGGCCACCTCCACCCGGATCTCCACCCCGGGGTTGAGCTGTGAGAAGGTCCTGACGTAGCTGGGCAGAAACTGGGCCCCAATAGTGATGCTGGCCCCCGCCCGCAGCAGGCCCAGCTGGTCCCAGTTGCGCAGCTCCCGCTCCATGTCGTCCACCAGACCGGCAATGCGCCTGCCATAGGCCAGAAACCGCCGCCCGGTCTCGGTGAGCACCAGCCGCCGTCCGATCCGGTCGAACAGCCGCACCCCGTAATACTGTTCCAGTTCCCGAATGGCCAGGCTGACGGCAGGCTGCGCCATGTGGAGCGCCTCCGCCGCGTGGGTGGTGTTGCAGCCGTGATCGCAGACGCTCAGAAAAATCTTGATGTGCCGGATGGTCATATGCCCCACCTCTTATATCATTATACATATCAATTTAATATAATAATATTATTTTTGTTATTGTTTTGCAAGCCGTATAATATGACGGTAAGGAGGGAGCGGCTTGAAAACAAAGAAAAAACCGTACGGCACCTTATTCTTATCCACGCTGCAGCTCAGCGCGTTTACCTTTGGCGGAGGGTTTGTAATCATCCCGCTGATGCGGAAAAAGTTTGTGGAAAAGCTGGGTTGGATCGACGAGCAGGAGATGATGGACCTGACCGCCATCGCCCAGTCCTCGCCGGGTGCCATCGCGGTAAATGCGTCCATTCTGGTGGGCTACCGGGTGGCGGGGATCCCCGGAGCGCTGCTGACGGTGTGCGGCACGGTGCTGCCCCCGCTGGTGATCATCACGGTGATCTCCTTTTTTTATACCGCCTTTCGGAATAATGTGTTTGTCAGCCTGGCCATGGACGGTATGCTGGCAGGGGTGGCGGCGGTGATCTGCGACGTGGTGTTCACCATGGGCCGGTCTGTGGTTCAGCTGAAGCGGGTCATGCCCATTCTGGTCATGGTGCTCTCCTTTCTGGCGGTGCGGGTATGGGGCGTAAACATCATTCTGATCATCCTGATCTGCGGCGCGCTGGGCGGTCTGGACACCTGGCGGCGGGAGAAGGCCAGAAAGGAGCGGGGCTGAAATGATCTATCTGCAGCTGCTGTGGAGTTTTTTTCAGATCGGCCTGTTCAGCATCGGCGGCGGCTATGCCGCCATGCCGCTGATCCAGCATCAGGTGGTGGATCTGCACCCCTGGCTGACCATGACGGAATTTGCCGATATCATGACCATTGCGGAGATGACCCCCGGGCCTATCGCCATCAACTCGGCCACCTTTGTGGGCATTCAGGTGGCGGGGATCCCGGGCGCGCTGGTGGCCACCCTGGGCTGTGTGCTCCCCTCCTGCATCATCGTCATGCTGCTGGCCTACATCTACTATCGGTTCAAAGGCCTGTCCATGGTGCAGGGCGTCCTGTTCGGCCTGCGCCCGGCGGTGGTGGCCACCATCGCATCCGCCGGATTGTCCCTGCTGATCCTGTCTTTTTACGGCAGTCGCACGCTGCCGGCGGATCTGACGGGGATCCGGCCGGCATCTGTGTTGATCTTCTGCGGGGCACTCTTCGCGCTGCGCCGGTGGAAGATCAATCCGATCTGGGCGATGGTGGGGGCCGGTGCCGCCGGACTGGTCCTTTGTCAGATCATGTGAGGGGGTGTTTTTATGGACTATGAGCTGAAAGCGGGGGTGCTCTGCCGACAGGGTGGGGGTCCGCCTCTGGCCAGGATCAGGATGGGGCTGCCGGGCTCCGCGCGCCAGATCCTGGGGCCGGACGGCACGCTGCTGCTGCGTACCGAGATCCGGCGGCTGGATGGACCGCCCGGACAGGGAGGGGATGTGCGCTATACCAAATACGTCATGTGCCGGGACGACGGCCGGGAATACGCCTCCGGCGCACCCCGGTATGCGGAGGGGGATGATCCGGAGCGGGTGGGCTGGCCCATATGCCGGATGCCGCGGACGGACCATGCGTTGATCGCGATGGGAGCGGTTCAGTACATCCTGCGTATGGAAAGCAGCCGGGAATACTGCATGGAGGACAGCGCCGGCCGGCGGATGCTTCATATCGTTCATGGGGGAGCGATGGGCGGCTGGCGGCTGGAGGCGGAACAGACCTTCCCCGCGTGTTTTCTCTGCGGGCTGTTTATCTTCTGCCGATACCTGGAAAGTGAAAACCAGTTTCTGACCGTGTAAGAAAAACCCGGCGTCCGATCAGCGATCGGACGCCGGGCCTTTTTTGCGGCAATTCGGCGGAAATCAGGGGATGTACAGTTCCGTCTCCAGGACGATGCGCTCGCTGGGCAGGAATTCCTCCCGGAGATTCACCCGGCGGAGGATGCGGTTGGCCACGGTGGTGCCCATCTGGTCTGCATCCTGGAAGATGGCGGGGTATCGGACCCCGCTCTGCTGAAACAGCTCCCGGTTGCTCCAGCCCCCCACCAGAACGTCCTTTCCCAGCTGCATCCCCCGGCTCTCCAGCACGCTCTGGATGCCGAAAATGCTGCGGGGGATGGTGAAGATGATGGTGTCGTAGATCCCGGCCTCCAGGATCCTGGCCGCGTTCTCCTGGATGACCTCCTTGTTGGTGCCGTTCATGTAAGTGTCCTTGGCGCTCAGGGGGATCCCCGCCTCTTCCGCGGCCCGGCAGATGCCGGCCAGACGCTGGCGGGTGCTGCTGGCAAAGGACATACCGGTGAGCACCGCGATCCGCCTGCCCCCCTGGTCGATCAGATGCTTGGTCAGCCGGTAGCCGTTTTCCTCATTGTCCTCCACCACGCAGTCCAGGCTGAGGCTCTCCTCCTCCCGGTCGAAGAGCACAATGTTGGGGAAACGCTCCGAGATCTTGCGGAGGAATTCCGCGTTTTTCCCCGTGGTGGCCAGCAGGATGCCGGACACGTTCTGCTCGATCAGCCGGTTGATGAGGAACTGCTCCTTCCTGGGCTGAAAGTCCGAGTCGCACACCAGGAGCATATAGCCGTTTTGATACAGGATGTTGTTGACCGACTTTACGGTCCGGGAAAAGAAACTCTGGGAAATATCCGGCTCCACCACGCCGATCAGATCGGCGCTCCCCCGCTTCAGGTTGCGGGCAAACGAATTGGGCACATAGTTCAGTTCGCGGATGGCCAAGTCGATTTTAGCGGAGGAGACGGGATTGATGCTGCCGGCATCTTTCAGATAGCGGGATACTGTGCTGATGGATACTCCCGCGCGGTTGGCCACGTCGATAATGGTTACCTTCGCCATAAGATTACCACTCAACCCCTTCAGCAATGATTAAACTGTGGTCTGCGCGCGCCCCCGCTCAGAGTGCGCACACTTTTCCCGATTCGGCGGAGCGGGCCGCCGTTGCCAGCACGCGCTGGATGTCCAGCGCGTCCCCGATGGTACATACCTCCGGCCCCAGCCCCAGGACCCCGTCCACAAAGGCGCGCATCTCCCGGTCGAACCAGTCCTGAAAACCGGAGCGGTCGGGCAGGGGGAGGGACTGCCGCTCCCCAGAATACCCCCCCTGAGGCGCCTTGGGGTAGTAGATCAGATGATCCTCGTCATAGGAGAGCACCACCAGCCCTCCGTCTCCCGAGATCCGCAGGGCGATGTTGTCCATTCCCACCCGGGTGGTGAGCAGGGACACCAGCTCGCCCCCCGCCCCCGTACCGGTGAATGCCGAGGAATCGTCATTTTCTACCAGCTGCTTTCCCCCTGCGCCCGGTGCACGATTTGGGATACTAATGGTGGAAAGACAGGAGATTTTCTTTATTTTAACGCCGCAGGCGAAAAATAGCAAGTCGAGAAGATGACTGCCGAAGTCATCCAGGGCCCCGCCGCCGGACAGGGTCCGGTCCATCCGCCACTCGAAGGGCAGGGTGGGGTCCGCCAGCCGCCGGGCGCCGTAGGAGCCGGAGACGGAGTAGATCCGGGTAAACCTGCTCCGGATCAGCCGGCGGAGGGCCTGGGCGTGGGGGGCGAAGCGGTAGACGAAGCCCACCATGTGGAATACTCCCGCCTCCTCCGCCGCCCGGGCGGCCCGCTCACACTCCGGCAGGGTGATGGCCAGAGGCTTTTCCACAAAAATCGCCTTGCCCGCCCGGGCGGCCTGTACCACATAGTCGGCGTGGGTGAAGTTGGGGGTGCAGATATCCACCCCGTCCACCCGCTCCAGCAGTTCCTCCGGCGTGGCGCACACCGCCGCCTCCGGCGCGAAGCGACGGGCAAAGTCCGCCGCCCGCTCCCGGTCCAGATCGTACACCGCCGCGATGGCGGCCCGGCTGTCCTTCTGCAGGCCCAGCGCGTGGTTGTGGGCGATGCCCACCGTGGCGCCCGCGCCGATGATCCCGATATTTGCCTTCATTTACATGACCTCCTCTGGTCCCCCGGGCCGCCGCCCGTCGGACAGAAAGTTCCGCAGCGCACGGTTGACTGCGGTCCGGTAAGCGAGATACTCCGTGCCCTTGGACGGTACCTCCAGCAGAGTGCTGTGGGGAAGGGCGGCGGCATATCGTTCCGCGTAGGAAAATGGATGGATGGGATCCCCCCGGTCAGCCAGGATCAGCGCCGGAAGCTCCAGCCGTCCCAGCTCCGCCAGGGCCCCCAGCGGCCGCTGGGCCGGGAGCAGCTCATACTTCTCCGGCCACCGCAGACTGGCCCGGTCCTGGAACGCATTGAGAAAGATGGCGGCGGTGTCCTCGTGGGTGCGGATCTCCCGAAAGGCCGGGTCGGCCTCCAGAGCCGCGGGGGAGCCCTTCCGCAGGGCGGCGGCCAGGGCCCGGTACCAGGCCCGGACCCGCTCCGCCATAGGCGCGTCGGTCCAGGCGGGCCGCAGCAGCACCAGCCGTTCCACCTGGTCGGGGAAGCGGAGGGCCGCGGCCACCGCCACCGCCGCCCCCATGGAGATCCCGCCCAGGACCACCCGCCCCNCCCGCGGATACGACCGTCAACGTCGTCACCGAAAAGGAGGAGAACGGTTCGGACGGAAACAACGGCCTCAACTCAAACTACCTGAAATACTGTCGAAAGGACTTCTTTTTTTTTTTCCAGCCAGAGGGCGGCATGCGATTTAGGAGCCCGTCTCGTGGGCCCGGAGATGTGAAAAAGAGACAGGGCCCCCCCGCCCCAGGCCCCGCGACCGCCACAGGGCGGCCACGTCCTCCGCCATGGCGGAAAAGCTCAGCTCCTCAACCGGGCCCAGCTCCGTCTCCCCGTGGCCCCGCAGGTCGGGCAGGATCTGACAGACCCCCTCCAGCGGGTCCAGCAGCCCCAGACCCTGGGTGCTGCTCCCGCCCAGGCCGTGGAGAAAGAGGAAGGGGAGACCCTCGCCCCTCACCTGGCAGCGCATCGCCATGCCGCCCCGCCGAAGCTCACTCATGCAGGACCCCCCTCAGGAAGCGGACGCTGTCCGCCACCTCGTCCGGGCCCAGACCGTGGAGCAGCAGCGGGCCGTCAAATCCCGCGGCGCGGAGGGTCCCCAGATAGCGGGGGTAGTCCAGCAGCCCCTTCCCGGCCGCCGTGTAGGTCAGCGTCCCCGCCCCGTCCACCAGGAAGTCCTTGGCATGGGCCTGGATGATGTCCCCGGCCAGCAGGCCGATCCCCTCCTCCAGCACCCGGTCCATGCGGGACACCAGCTCCGGGCGGAAGAGATTGGCCCCGTCCAGGACGATCTTCAGCCGGTCGGAGCGGAATTCATCCAGATAGGCCCGGGCCCGCCGGGGGTCGCTCACCACGTTGGAGGGCTCCGGCTCCACGCCCAGCACCAGATCGTACCGCTCCGCCAGGGTCAGCAGCCGCTCCGTCCCCGCCAGCAGGTCCCGCCAGGCGGCGGGGGAGGCGTTGTCCGGGTGCCACTGCCACTGGCTGCGGGGATTTCGGGAGCCGGTGCACAGCAGGATCACCGGGATGCCCAGCAGGGCGGCCCCCTGACAGAGCACCTCAAACCGGCGCAGGCCCTCCCGCCGGGCCTCCGGGTCGGGGTCGATCAGATTGAAGGTGCCCGCCAGGGAGACGAACCGGACGCCCAGCGCCCGGGCCTGCCGCCC
Source organism: Intestinimonas massiliensis (ex Afouda et al. 2020) (assembly GCF_900626285.1). Classification (GTDB taxonomy): domain Bacteria; phylum Bacillota; class Clostridia; order Oscillospirales; family Oscillospiraceae; genus Flavonifractor; species Flavonifractor massiliensis_A. The sequence goes on along the minus strand of NZ_LR131147.1, from coordinate 2,787,977 downwards.
CACCGCCGTCAGCGCCCCCTCGTCCAGAGCCGCCGGCAGCGCCTCCCCGCAGACGGAGCACAGATTCAGCTGGGCCAGGGTGAGCCCAACCTCTTTCATGCGGGCAAGCCCTTCCTCGGCGGTGCATCCGGAGTAGACATTGGAAAAAACGCCTATCTCCATGTAATAACCCCCTCTTTACTGAAAACGTTTTTACAGCAGGAAACAAACCAAAAACTGACACTGATTTTTTAGGTTTACGATTTTGACCAAATAATATCATTATAATGGAATAAATACAACACATAATTTTAATTTCACTTTCTATGCGTTTTAAAAAATATTTTCAAATATGTCAGGGACGAGGTGCCGAATTAGTAGAAAAAATTTGGACGCGCCAGTCTTGTTTTGCGAGCTTCTGCGAAATAAGTTTAATATAATACAAAAATAACAAAAATAAGGAAACTTTTGCTTGTCGATTTTGGAACGTTGTTGAATTTATATACACTGAAAATATTTTCAGAAGATTATTGACACCCGACGAACCTGTGCCTATAATGAAACCACATTAGACAGGCGGGAGTGGATCACATGGATCTGAAACAGGCCGCGCGGAATATCCGGCTGGATACCATCCGCTGCATCGGCTCTCTGGGCGCGGGACATTACGGCGGCAGCCTCTCCATTGCGGAGGTCCTCAGCGTGCTGTACTTCAAACATATGCGGATTGATCCCGCCCGGCCCAAGCTGGAGGGACGGGACCGGCTCTTCCTCTCCAAGGGGCACGCCGGACCGGCGCTGTACGCCGCCCTGGCCAACCGGGGGTACTTCCCCAAGGCCAAGCTGCTGACCCTGAATCAGCCCGGCACCGACCTGCCCAGCCACTGCGACATGCGGCGCACCCCGGGGGTGGATATGACCGCCGGGTCCCTGGCACAGGGCTTTTCCTGCGCGGTGGGGGCGGCCCTGGGCAGCCGCCTGCGGCAGGACGGCGCCTGGATCTACGCCATCATCGGCGACGGGGAATCCCAGGAGGGCCAGATCTGGGAGGCGGCCATGTTTGCCGCCAGCCGGAAGCTGGACCACATGATCGCCTTCCTGGACTACAACGGAGCCCAGCTGGACGGCGCCGTCAACGACATCAACACCCTGGAGCCTGTCTGCGCCAAGTGGGAGGCCTTCGGCTGGAACTGCATCGACGTGGCGGACGGCCACGATGTGGACGCCATCGACCGGGCCGTCTGCCAGGCGAAATCCTCCGCCGGCAGGCCCACCATGATCGTGCTCCACACGGTCAAGGCCAAGGGGATCGCCAAAATGGAGGGCAAGGCCCAGGGGAGCCATTACTTCGCCCTCACCCCGGAGGAAGTGGAACAGGCCCTGAAGGAGAACGGAGGCACAGACCATGTGGATGCGTGACATCATGGCACAGACCCTGATCGAACTGATGGAGTCCGATCCCGATATCGTGGTGCTGGACGCGGACCTGGCGGCCTCCAACGGCACCACGGCGGTCCACCAGCGTTTCCCGGAGCGCACCTTTGACGTGGGCATCGCCGAGCAGAACATGGTGTGCCTGGCGGCCGGCCTGGCCAGCTACGGCTTCAAGCCCTACATCTCCTCCTTCACACCCTTCGCCACCCGGCGGGTGTGCGACCAGATCGCCATCTCCGTGCTCTACGCCGGTATGAACGTGAAGATCATCGGCACCGACCCCGGCATCACCGCCGAGCTCAACGGCGGCACCCACATGAGCATGGAGGACGTGGGGGTCCTGCGCAGCATCCCCGGCTCCGTCATCTTTGAGCCGGCGGACCCCGTCCAGCTCCGGCAGGGCCTCCGGGCCATGAACGACTACCCCGGCTGCGTCTACATGCGCACCTACCGCAAGGAGTGGAGCCCCCTCTACGACCCCGAGAATTATCACCTGGACCTGTTCCGGGCCGACGTGCTCCGGCAGGGCCGGGACGTGACCATCCTGGCCTCCGGCCTGATGGTGCGGGAGGCCCTGGAGGCGGCGGACCGGCTGGCGGCCCAGGGCGTGGACGCCGAGGTGGTCAACGTACACACCATCAAGCCCCTGGACGCCGAGACCGTGCTGGCCTCCCTGAGCAAGACGGGGTGCGGCGTGGCGGCGGAAAACCACAATGTCATCGGCGGGCTGCGCAGCGCCGTGCTGGAGGCGGCCGCCGACCGGCTCAGCGTACCCATCACCGCCGTGGGAGTGGCCGACACCTTCGGAGAGGTGGGCACCCTGCCCTACCTGAAGGAGCGCTACCATCTGGACGCCGGAACCATCGCGGAGCAGGCCAAGCGGGCCATGGCCCTGAAAAAGAGCTGGAGGTGCGCTCCATGATCTACGCGCCCAGCCTGGCCTGTACCCGGCAGATCGCCATGGAGGCGGACGTGCGGCAGCTGATCGAGGGCGACATGCCCTTCCTCCACATCGACTTCATGGACGGGCACAACGTGCCCAACCTGTGCGCCAACCTGGACACCGCCCGGGAGCTGAAGGAGACCTTTCCCACCATCACCCTGGACGCCCACCTGATGGTGACCAACCCGGAGGACTATGTGGCCCCCGGCGCGGCGGCAGGGCTGGACTACCTCTCGTTCATCCCCGACACCGCCCGGGACCCCGCCGCCCTCCTCCGGGACATCCGGCAGGCGGGCATGAAGCCGGGCATCGTCATCAATCCGGAGCACACGCCGGAGGAGTTTCACGACCTGCTTCCCCTGGCGGACATGGTGATCCTCATGTCCATCGTCCCCGGCGGGGTGCGCAGGCCCTTTGACGAGGGTACCTACCGGAAGATCCGCGCCCTGGCGGAGTTCCGGGAGAAGGAGGGGCTGAAGTACCTCATCTCCATCGACGGGGGGATCAACCGGGACAACGGCCGCCAGTGCAGACTGTGCGGCGCGGACGTACTGATCCTGGGGTTCTACGCCATCTTTCAGCAGGATATTCCCATACCGGCCGCCTGCCGGCGGTTCCGGTCCTGGATCGAAGCATAATACACAGAGGTGAAGGATATGCAGACACAGTTCAAGCTGGTCATCGGCAGCGATCTGGCGGGCTATGACCTGAAAACCGAGATGATCCGCCGGCTGTCCGCCAAGGGCTACGACATTACCGACTTCGGCTGCGACTCCGCCCAGGCGGGGGAGTACCCGGTGGCCGCCCAGAAGGTGGCGGAGGCCGTCCGGGACGGACAGTTCGACCGGGGCATCCTCATCTGCGGCACCGGACAGGGCGTGGCCATGGCGGCCAACAAGGTCAGAGGGACCAGAGCGGCCCTGTGCTATACCCCCTTCGCCGCCCTGATGGCCCGGGAGCACAACGACGCCCGGATCCTGGCCACCGGGGCCTGGCTCACCACCCCGGACGAGTTCGAGCGGATCGTGGAGGTATTCCTCTTCGGGAAATACTCCGGCAAGCACGACGGACGGCTCAGAATGCTGGAGGAGATCGAGGAAGGCCGCCGGGTCTATTGAGCGGCGCCTGTCGTCTGAAAACCGTACAATCGGTCATCATTTTTGTGTGAGCGTTTCCCAGCGCCCGGCGCGGGGACGCGGAACAGGAGGTCACTATGGCAGATCAGGAGAAAAACATGAGCCGGACAACTGCGCCGGCACCCCCCCAGGTCAAGGCGCGCAAGCTGAAGGATTTCAGCGACGGAACCCGGGCCACCCGCATCACCCTGAACATCGTTTCCGTGGTGTGCGCCGTCATCCTGTGGCTGACGCTGTCCAGCGATCCCAGCCTGAGCACCTTCCTGGCCGGCCCCGTGCAGGTCTGGGACGCCCTTCAGGAGGAGATCGCCTCCAACGGCCGGTACTTCAAGGACCTGTCCATCTCCCTGCAGCGGGTGCTCATCGGCTTCAGCACCGGATTTATCTGCGCCATCCCCGTGGCCTTCCTGATGGGCTGGTATCCCAAGGTGCGCAACCTGCTGGAGCCCTGGATCCAGTTCCTGCGGACCATTCCCCCCCTGGCCATGATCCCCCTGGTCATCCTGGCCGCCGGCCTGACGGAAAAGGCCAAGTACATCATCATCTTCATCGCCTCCTTCCTGGTGGTGGTGGTCACCGTCTATCAGGGCATCCGGCAGGTGGACCTGACCCTGGTCAAGGCGGCCTACACCTTCGGCGCCAAGGACATGAACCTGTTCCTGGACGTGATGGTCCCCGAGGCCTTCCCCTACATCCTGGTGGGCGCCCGGCTGGCGGTGGCCTCCTCCCTGACCACCCTGATCGCCGCCGAGATGACGGGCACCATCTATGGATTGGGCGCCAGAATCCAATTGGCACAGCAATATATGAACACCAGTTTGGTGCTGTTGGGCATCATAACCATCGGCGTGATCGGATACATCCTGGACAAGGTGCTGCTCCTCCTGGAGGCGCGGCTGACCCGTTGGAAGTGAGGTACGGAACATGGCTAAGAAACTGATCGAGATCTCGCACGTCAACAAGGTCTACCGGGACGCCACCCGGGGCGACACGGTGGCCCTGAACGACGTGAGCCTGGACATCTACGAAAATGAGTTCGTCTGCGTGGTGGGACCCTCCGGCTGCGGCAAGACCACCCTGCTCAACATCATCGCCGGCCTGGAGCGGTTCGACAACGGCTCCGTCACCATGAACGGGATCCCCGTGGTGGGACCCGGACCCGACCGGGGCGTCATCTTCCAGCAGTACGCCCTGTTCCCCTGGATGACGGTGAAGAAGAACATCGAGTACGGCATGAAGTACAAGAAGGTGCTCCGGCAGGTGGGGGAGATCGACCCCAAAACCAACGCTCCCCGGACCAAGGCCGAGTACACCAAGCTCACCAAGGCGGAAAAGCAGGCCCTGAGCGAAAAGTACATCAAGATGGTCAACCTCCAGGGCTTTGAGCACGCCTACCCCAAGCAGCTGTCCGGCGGCATGAAGCAGCGTGTGGCCATCGCCCGGGGCTACGCCGTGGCCCCCGACGTGCTGCTGATGGACGAGCCCTTCGGCGCCCTGGACGCCCAGACCCGTGCCCAGCTCCAGGAGGACCTGCTGGTCACCTGGCAGGAGGAGAAAAAGACCTGCTTCTTCATCACCCACGACGTGGAGGAGGCCGTCCTCCTGGCGACCAAAATCGTCATCATGAGCGCCCGACCCGGCAAGGTCATGGAGATCGTGGACGTGAATCTGCCCTATCCCAGAAACCAGGCCACCAAGCTGCTCCCCGAGTTCGTGGAGATGAAGAACCGCATCTGGAACACCGTCTATCAGATGTATCTGGAAGTGCGGAAGTAATGGTCCCCTTACAGGACGTTCCTGTAACCATATTACAATGATAAAAAAGGAGGATTTCCCATGAAGAAACGTCTGTCTCTGCTCCTGCTCAGCGCCGCGCTGCTCATCTCGGTGCTGGCCGGCTGCTCCAACGGCGACCCGGCCGCCGACAACACCCAGACCTCCAACCCGCCCGAGACCTCCGGTCAGGAGACCAGCGACGCGGAGTGGGCCACCGTCAATGTGGGCATCCACAACAACGCCCCCGGTGCCTCCCTCTTCGCCACCGCCGTGAAGATGGGCTACTTTGACGAGGAGCACATCACCCCCAACTACACCATCGTCACCGGCGGCGCCGCTGAGATGGCCGCCATGCGTACCGACAATCCCACCCTGGACATCGGCTTCATCGGCGCCGGCGTGGCCTGGAACGCCATGGACGCCAGCGGCGTGCCCATCAGCTTCGTATTCATGGACTGCATCTCCAACAACGAGCAGTTCCTGGTGGATGAGAGCGTGGGCCTGACCCCCGACTCCACCTGGGAGGAGATCTACAACGCCCTCAAGGGCCAGACCGTGTTCGTGGACACCAGCACCACCCCCGGCGGCTGGATGAAGGAGTTCGTCTCCCGGGTCAACCTGTACGGCGGCCCCGGCGACACCGAGGTACCCGACAATGAGAAGCTGTGGATTGACACCGAGGACAGCTCCTTCCTGGAGGGCTACACCAACCCCAACCCCACCGGTGACGAGGCCTACCGTGTGTTCTTCTACAGCATGAGCAACGACACCATCCCCGCCGCCTTCCAGGCCGGCGACGCCAAGATGTGCTGCTGCTACTCTCCCTCCACCAGCACCATCCGCAACGCCGGCGGCATCAAGGTGGCCACCGCTGAGACCCATATGCCCGACTACACCTACATCAACACCTGGGTGGCCAACAACAACTGGCTGGAGCAGAACCCCGACGTGGCCCAGCGCTTCATGAACGCCCTGGTCAAGGCCCTGGATTACCGCAACTCCCACCAGGAGGAGGCCGCCGACATGGCCGAAGAGGTGACCGAGTCCGCCAAGGATTCCTTCTTCTGCGAGGACTACATCGTGTACAGCGCCCAGGATCTGTCCGACTACCTGGAGGGCTTTGACGACGGTACCGGCTACGCCTATGAGCTGATGGACCTGCTGTACAACGACAAGCTGGGCAACGTGGAGAGCGGCAACCCCAAGACCCTCCCCGATTCCTGCAACTTTAGCTTCATGAAAACCGCGGTGGAGAACTATCTGGGCCAGTAAGCAGGTCTTCTTACAGGTCCGCCTGCGGCCGGCCTCCCTGCGCAGCATGAGAGGCCGGCCGCTTTTTTCGGCTTGCGGCGGTGACCGCCGCCCCTTCCGGGCGGCAACTATGAGAGGAGGAAGCCCCTGTGTGGGATGTGATGTGTGTTGGCATCGGCTGTCTGGACGTGCTGGTCCGGGGCGCGGATGTGACGACCCCTTTTCAGGGCGAGGCAAAAAACTGTGAGCAGGTCGCCCTGGCGGTGGGCGGGGACGCGGTCAATCAGGCGGTGGCCCTGCGGCATCTGGGGGTGAACGCCGGCCTGATGACCGGCCTGGGAACCGACGAGGCCGGCGCGCTGATCCTGGAGCAGCTGAAGCACAAGGGCGTCCCCACGGAGGACATCGTCCGCTCTCCCGGAAACTCCCGCGTTAACATCATCCTGGTCCAGAACGACGGCCAGCGCCACTTCATCCACGAGGCCGTCCCGGCTCCGGGCAGCCTCTTTACCCCCGTGCCGCCGGCCCCCGGCGCCGCCAGGATCATCTCCATCGGCAGCCTGCTGGCGCCGCCCTTCCTGACGCCGGAGACCATCGAGCGCTTTACCGCCGCCGCGGCGGAGAGCGGCGCCCTGCTGTGCGCCGACGTGATGTGCAACGGCAGGCTCTACCCCCTGGAGGAGCTGAAAGCGGGCCTGTCCCGGCTGGACTACTTCTTCCCCAACTACGAGGAGGCCTCCCTCCTGACCGGGCAGCGGGACCTGGAGTCCATCACCAGCGCCCTGCTGGACTGCGGCATCAAGCACGTGGTGGTCAAGACAGGGCGGGACGGCTGCTTCGCCCGCAGCCGGCGGGAGCAGTTCTTCGTCCCCGCCGTCCCGGCCCGAGCGCTGGATACCACCGGCGCCGGCGACAACTTCGCCGCCGGTTTCCTCTGCGCCCTGCTGGAGGGGAAATCCCTCTTCGACTGCTGCCGCTTTGCCGCCGCCACGGCGGCCCTGTCCATCTCCCAGATGGGCGCCTCCTCCCGGGTCATCAGCAGGGAACAGGTGGACGCCCTTCTGAAAAAGATCTCCTGAAGGGAGGAAGTACGCGGTGATCTACTCTTCTACCCTCATCTGCGGCGACCTGCTCCATCTGGCCCGGGACGCGGAGCTGCTCCTGAGCCAGGGCTGTTCCACCTTCCACATCGACCTGATGGACGCCCATCTGGTGCCCAATCTCTGCTTTAATTTCGACCTGATCCGGGCCCTCCACACCCGCTACCCCTGCACCATCGACGCCCACCTGATGATGGACAACGCGGAGACCTATCTGGACCGGCTTGCCGAGGCGGGGGCCGACCTGGCCACCATCCACCTCCAGAGCGTGCCCGATCCGGGACGGGCTCTGCGGCGGATCCGGGAGCTGGGGATGAAGGCCGGTCTGGCCCTCTCTCCCGGCGAGTCCTTCGAGCTGGCCCGCCCCTATGGGCCGGAGCTGGACCTGCTGCTGGTCATGGGCGTCCGCCCGGGCTTTTCCGGGCAGTCCTTCCAGCCCGGCTGCCTGGAGACGATCCGGGCGGCCAGCGCCTACCGCCGGGCCAGCGGACAGTCCTGGCTCATCTCCGTGGACGGAGGGGTGGACCTGCACAACGGCCCCCTGTGTGCCGCCCAGGGGGCGGATATGCTGGTCATGGGCGCCTTTACCTTCTACCAGGGCGGCCTGAGCGCCCAGCGCATCCAGGCCTGCCGGCAGGTGCTGGACCCGGCGTGAGGGTCCCGGCCAATCTACAGAAAGGTGTGATGGTATGAGATCCCAGATCCTGACCGCCAGCCAGCTGGCATCCTATTTCGACTTCGCCCTGCTGAGCCCCAACTGCCGCCAGGAGGAGTTCGACCGGTTCCTGGAAGGCTGCGTGCGGTACCACGTCTATTCCGCCGCCATCAACGGCGCCTGGGTCCCCTATGCCGCGGAGCGGCTCCGGGGCACCGGCGTCAAGGTGGGCGCCACGGCCGGCTTCCCCTTCGGCCAGATGTCCGCGGCCGCCAAGCGGGAGGAGGCCCGCATCGCCCTGTCCCAGGGCGCGGACGAGATCGACTACGTTCTGAACATCGGCAGGCTCCTGGACCACGACTACCGCTATATCGCCGAAGAGATGCGGGAGATGACCGATCTCTGCCATTCCCGGGGTGCGGCGGCCAAGGTGATCCTGGAGAACTGCTACCTGGGAGCCGAGGAGATCCGGGGCGCCTGCCAGGTCGCGGTGGAGCAGGGGATCGACTTTGTCAAGACCTCCACCGGCTTCGGACCCGGCGGGGCGGAGGCGGACGACGTCCGCCTCATGAAGCAGGTGGTGGGCGACCGGGTGGGCATCAAGGCCGCCGGCGCCATGCGCACCCTGGACAAGACCCTCCAGATGATCGAGCTGGGCGCCAACCGGATCGGCTCCGGCTTCGTACCGGAGATCATGGAGGCGTTCTCCGCCCGGTTCGGCGGATAACCGGGCCGGCGGAGAAGGAAAGGAGAACCATGACGTTTTTGGGGATCATCGCCGTGGCGCTGCTGGGGAGCTTCGTCCAGGTCACCTGCGGCCTGGGCTACGCCGTGATCTGCGTCTGCTTCTGGAGCCTGTTCCTGCCGTTGGAGACGGCGGTGGTGCTGGAGCTCATCACCGGCGTGGTGTCCATGCTCTACATGGCCATCCGCCAGCGGCGGAAGATCCGCTGGAGCCTGCTCCTGTGGCCCACGGTGTTCTCCTGCTCCGCCAGCCTGCTGGGCTTCTTCACCCTGTTCCAGCTGGACACCACCCTGCTCTACCGGCTGCTGGGCCTGCTGCTCATCTGCCTGGGGACCTTCTTCCACTCCTTCAGTGACCGGGCCAGGCTGCGGCCCACCGCGGCCACCGGCGTGGCGGCGGGCCTGATCGGCGGTTTTTTCGGCGGCTTGTTCGGCATCGCCGGACCTCCGGTGGCCGCCTACGTCCTGGCGGCCTCCAACGGAAAGGAGGAGTACTCCGCCACCATCCAGGCCCACTTCTCCATCACCTCCCTGTTCCTGATCCTGGTCCACTTCCTGGCCGGGAACCTGAACGGGCGGGCCATGCTGCTGGGCGCCGTGGGCATCGTGGGCGTGCTGGCCGGCCTGGCCCTGGGACTGATGGCCTTCCGGAGACTGTCCGACACCGGCCTGAAGAAGCTGGTGGGCCTGTTCCTCGTGGGAATGGGACTATTCTATCTGCTGCGCACCTTTTTTTGAGGGAACACTTCAGGGCGGCGGGAAGAGAGAAAAAAAGCCCGGCGTCCGATCAGCGATCGGACGCCGGGCTTTGGTTTACCCGTGTGGGACAGTCACTTACTTGTGGTCCACGGAATACATATGAGCGATGAGGTCCAGCACCTTGTTGGAGTAGCCGATCTCGTTGTCGTACCAGGAGACCACCTTCACGAAGGTGTCGGTCAGAGCGATGCCGGCCTTGGCGTCGAAGATGGAGGTGCGGGTGTCGCCCAGGAAGTCGGAGGAGACAACGGCGTCCTCGGTGTAGCCCAGGATGCCCTTCAGCTCGCCCTCGGAGGCCTTCTTCATGGCGGCGCAGATCTCGTCGTACTTGGCGGGCTTGGCCAGGTTGACAGTCAGGTCAACCACGGACACGTCCAGGGTGGGAACACGCATGGACATACCGGTCAGCTTGCCGTTCAGAGAGGGAATGACCTTGCCCACGGCCTTGGCGGCGCCGGTGGAGGAGGGGATGATGTTGCCGGCAGCGGCACGGCCGCCGCGCCAATCCTTCTTGGAGGGGCCGTCAACGGTCTTCTGGGTGGCGGTGGTGGAGTGGACGGTGGTCATCAGGCCATCGGTGATGCCCCAGTTGTCGTTCAGGACCTTGGCGATGGGGGCCAGGCAGTTGGTGGTGCAGGAGGCGTTGGACACGAAGTTCATGTCGGAGGTGTAGGTGTCCTGGTTCACGCCCATGACGAACATGGGGGTGTCGTCCTTGGAAGGAGCGGACATGACGACCTTCTTGGCGCCGGCGTCCAGGTGAGCCTGGGCCTTCTCCTTGGTCAGGAACACGCCGGTGGACTCCACCACGTATTCAGCGCCCACCTCGCCCCAGGGGATGTCCTTGGGGTCCATGCAGGCGAAGAACTTCACGGTCTTGCCGTTGACGATGATGGCGTCATCGGTGTACTCGATGGTGCCGTCGAACTGACCGTGCATGGTATCATAACGGAGCATATAGGCCATGTAGTCGGGGGTCATGAAGGGATCGTTGATGCCCACGAACTCGATGTCGGGGCGATTGATACCGGCGCGGAACACCAGACGACCAATGCGGCCGAAGCCGTTAATGCCAACTTTAATGCTCATTTTGAATCTCTCCTTTGTTCTAAATCGCGTCTTAACCCTAGATTCTTTACGCGCTTCCATTATAGACTAATCTTTCCGGAATGAAAAGAGAAAAAACAGAAAACTTAGTGGGGAAACTGTATAAATTTACGAGGGGATAATCGGTAAACGTGGCAGTTTCGACATGGTTCGACATTTTTTCTTGTGCGGAGGCGGCGGGTTTGATATACTGATTGTAACTTACCAGTTTTTTGACGGCGGAGAACAGGGACCGCCGGGGCAAACTGAGAACGACCGGCGGGAGGAGGCAGTGCGGATGGGAGCGGAGCAGAGTGATCTGGGACCGCTGCTGGTGGAGCAGTTCCGGGAGCAGATGAATAACCTGGCGGCGGCCATCCAGCTGCTGACCCCGGTGGTGCGGGAGAAGGGCGGGGAGCAGTACGATCCCTACCTGGCCATTCTGCACCAGAGCCTGTACCGCATGATGCGCCTGCTGGGCAATGTGGAGTATCTGGAGCTGGACCAGTGCGGCGGCCAGGAGCTGAAGATGGAGACCCTGGACCTGGCGGGCCTGTGCCGGGAGCTGGCGGAGCAGGCGGCGCCCCTCACCGGGCTGGCGGGGGTGACCTTCCGCTATGAGGAGGAGACCGGCTCCCTGCTCACCCGGGGGGACGGCCGGATGCTGCGGCGGATGCTGCTGGGGCTCATTGCCAACGCCGTGAAGGCGGCGGGGAAGGGCGGCCAGGCGGGTCTGCGGCTGGCGGTGCGGAAGGACCGGGCGGCCCTGACGGTGTGGGACGACGGGCCCGGCCTGATCCCGCCCCAGGACGGGGAGGACCAGGGGCCGCTGTACCGGCCGGACGGCCCGGGCCTGGGCCTGCGGGTGGCCCGGAGCATCGCGGCGGCCCACGGCGGCGCCGTGGTGTTCCAGCAGCAGGAGGACCGGGGCTGCCGGGCGGTGGTCTCCCTGCCCATCCGTCCGCCGGAGGGGAGCCAGGTGCTGCGCACCCCGTCCATGGGGTACGACAGAGGGGGCGGCTTCTCCGACCTGCTGGTGGAGCTGGCGGGGGTGCTGCCCTACCAGGCCTTCCTGCCCCGGGAGCTGGAGTGAGGTTTTTGGAAAAAGACGCAAATTGTCAAGTATAGCCGAACACTTTTTTGAAAAAATTTTATGAGGACTGAGCGGCACGAAGTTGCGCCTGCCACTCGTCAAAGATTTCCTTGGGGGTGGCATAGCCGAGGATTTTGCGGTGCATCCGATTCATGGCATCGGCAGCGGCATCACAATCCCGCTGAGTACGGTCACGGAGACTTTGCCCCTTGGGGAAGAAACGGCGAATGATACGATTAGCGTTTTCGTTGGAGCCACGCTCATAACTGCTGTATGGGTGGCAGTAGTAAATTTCCTGTGCTAAATTCTTTAGGCCCTCATAGTCCTGGAACTCAGAACCGTTATCAACAGTGATCGTCTGGAAGGTGCCAGATGGAAACTGACAAACAGCTTTTGAAAGTGCACGGACAACAGCGGCAGAGGACTTACTGGACAGCTTGAAAATGAGTTGATAGCGAGACACACGCTCAACAAGGGTAAGGACCGACTGGTTCTTACCCTTTGCTTTTCCTATCACGCTATCCATTTCCCAATGGCCGAAAGATTGACGCTGGTCAACATCTTGGGGGCGAACTTCAATAGAGGGGCCTTTGGGTGGTCGGGCGGCTTTTTGGACTTTATGATATGGCCGTTTTCTACGGGATTTTTGAAGAAGGTCAGCATTTGTCACGCCTGGGATATAGCCCTGGTCGATATAGCGATACAAGGTGGTAGTGGAAACTGTCCATTCGCCACGCCGCCGCAAATCACCTACGATCTGGTCAGGAGATTCACCGGCACGAATACGAGCAGAAACAAGAGAGGCGTACACATGATTTTTACCCAGCTTGACAGGACAGCCACGAGAAGTAGCCAGCCATGACGCATCATCATCGGCAATCTGAGCGGAATAGTATTTGACTGTTTTCCAGGTAGCACCGTCCAAATGGTCATATAGGCCACGCTGAATCTCAGCATACACAGAGGACACGGAAAAGGAGACATGACGGGCTATCTGACGATAGGAGGCACCGGAATTAAACAGCTTTTCGATCTGGAGACGAGTTGTCCATGTCATGCGCTTGATCATAGTCCTTTCCCCCTTTGAAAGTGCACTTACAAAGTGCCTATAAATGCGGCAGAGCGCCGGGCCATTTGGTGGCCTGACGCTCTTTTTTCATGTCTTGATGGTACCACGTTTTTCCAGAGCCTGTCAAGTTTCGACAGTTAGGTATCGCCTGCGGGCGGGACGTGGGGAATAGGGTGTCCTTCGCGGACGGCGATGCACGAAAATCGAATATCGTCAAGACCACAAAATTTTTTTTACGCCGTGACCCGAGAACGATGGGTCGCGGCTAAAAAATTTTGTGCAGAGTTGGCCTCTCACGGGGGAGGCCAAGTCTTGACAATATTAGAATTCCGTGCGCCGGGACATCAACAAAGCTCGCGAGCGAGCTTTGCTTCACCCACTTTTTATTTTGGGGAAGCGGGGCAGTAGACGTAACCACACAGACAGAAAGGAGCGCAGAACATGAAAGAGACAACCAAAATGAGCAGAGCCGTGGGACAGCTGGAGAAAATCTACAACAGCATCAACACAGACCTCTTTAGCGGGGAGCTGCCAGTACCAATCATCACCGTGCAGAGCAAGCCAGGGACCTATGGACATTGCAGTGTAGCCAAAGTATGGCAACGCAAAGACAGCAGTACCTATGAGCTGAATATTGCCGCCGAAGTGCTCAATTACCCCATTGAGGAGACGTTAGATACGATGATTCACGAAATGGTGCACCTGTATTGCAGAGAGAAGGGCATCAAGGAAGTCAGCCGGGGCGGGAAGTACCACAACGGGAAATTCAAGGAGGAAGCAGAGAAACGGGGCCTGGAGTGCTACAAGTGCGGGTCATACGGCTGGAACACACGACCAAGCGACAAGCTGGTGGAGTACGCCCTTGAAAAGGGGTGGAGCGAAATCCAGATCGGGCGGAACCACCTTCCACCGGCGATACGGACAGGCGGGACAGGCACGGGACAGAGCGGAGCCGGGAGCCTTACAAGCGGAACAGAGGGCGGAGGCAAGCGGCCATCCAGCACAAGGAAGCTGGTTTGTCCCAAGTGTGGGCAGAGCGTCAGGGCCACAAAGACGGTCAACATCATTTGTGGGGACTGCATGGAGAAGATGACAGAGGTTTGAAAGTGCACTTTCAAGGGCTGACCTACCGGCCACACGGGGAGAAAGGACAAGCCATGGCAAAAGAATATCGTCTCAGTATCAGATGCTATTTCCCAGGCACAGGGAACTACACACACCACATACAAGACATGCCGCTGAAAGACATTCCAAAATGGGTGGAGGCATACAAGTTCACGCATCCGAAGCTGGAAAGCATCACCGTTAAGATTTACATGGACAAGGAGGCTGAGACGCATGAAGCTGAGCAATGAGCAGGGACAAGCAGTCTATTACAACATCGTAGAGAAGCAAGGAAAAGTGCGGTACATCGTCCAGGCAGCCAGTGGGCAGAGCATACCAGGCCGGGACAGAGAGAAGCTAAAAAGCCGGACATTCGCCCAGGAGCATCATGCAGAAGCATTCTTAAAACGACTAGGTTACACAATTGCACGGTACTGATACATAACAACCCCCGGAGGCATAAGCTTCCGGGGGTATACTTATGGAGACAGAGCAATTTGAAAGTGCACTATCAAAAGTTTTTTCTACAGAAAAAAGAGAGCGGGACAGGTGCCGGGGTATACAGAGATACCCCTGAAGGGAGACAGAGCGCAGAAGCGGCCCAGGGGGCTAAGAGGCACTATCCCACAACTGCCAATCCTTTTCCGGGAGTTCCTTGTGGTCGTAGGTATTGAACATCTTCCAGAGGGGCGGGCAGAAAATACGCTTGGTGTCGAGGACGGGCAGGCCAAAGGAATAGGCGTCACAGATCTGGTGGGTGTTGTCATCAATACCTACTTTCCGCCGAATCAACTTGACACAGACGAACCAGGGAATCAGGGAACGCTTGACCACATAAAAGTGCTGAGCAAGACGGCGGAGGGTAATGTCCATATCCTCATAGGATTGTGAGAAGACATCCACAGACACGCCGCAATGACGATGATACTTAAACCACTCAATGGCATCCATGGAAAGGGTCTTATACTGACGGCTGTTAAAGTCAACACCGGCCTCGTCAATGATCAGCTTACAGTTATCAATGGCATATTTGCCTATGTCGTGTTTACAGTCCACCTTATAAGTTCCTTTGATGGGAACGTTGGAAAGGACACGAATGGAGCGCTTCCAATGAGAGCCGGACAAAATCCAGGCGGACAAGCGGCACGGAAAACGGCGGCACAGGCGGATCACGATACTTTCACGCTGCGCCCATCGGGCAAGGTAAGCGGCAAAGGTAGTCTTACCGGAGCCGGGAACGCCAAAATACACATTGAGCTGAAGTGGATGCCGGGGATTATAGGCACGCTGGAAACAGCGCCAAAGAATGAACAACAGGAAGAGAATCAAATAAGCCATACAAAAACTCCTTTTGAAAGTGCACGGTCAAACACAGGAGGGGCGGGGCGGGTTTTTCACGCCGCCGCCGCCCCTCCTACGTTAGACAAACAAACGACGGAATATGGCGATCACTAAGCCAAAGAAGCCGAGAACCACACCGATTAGGAGAATGGGATGAACGGCAAAAGCGGCGGCAAGGAGAGCAACCAGGCCAAGGACGGCGGCAAACACATCCGATACGGCGGAAAGAATACCGGGAACAGAGGCAGAATCAGAAGAGACAGGAACAAGGGTCACACCCAAGCTAAAAACAAGTTCAAGAGAATCAGCAGAAACCTCATAAATCCCATCTTCACTATATCGGAAAGAAAACGAGCCGACAGACCAATCAAGAAAAAAATTAGGCGATTGCACTCCATTTACAGTCAGTTGCCAATCAAATCCAGAAAGAACCGAACAAATTTCCTCACGGGACACATCTTCCTCAAAAGCTTCAAAAAACGCATCCTCCACATAAACAGAAACCATATCGCCATCGTAAGAAATCGTAGCATATTCGGGCGGAAAATGTATGCCGAACTCATATGTATATTCAGGCTCCGCTGCAAAGGCGGAAACCATCAAAATACAGAGCAAGGCAGACACGACGAAACCGAAACGACAGAACTTCACAAAATCACCTTCTCTCAAAAACGAAGGGCGGCGGCAAATGCCGCCGCCCGAACAGGTGGGGTCACACGTTGAGCATACGGCGGAACAGGCCAACACCCACGCCGATGAAGCCCATCACGACACCGATCAGGAGAATGGGGTTATCGGCAATGGTATCGGCAACCGTACCGACCCAGCCGACAGCGGCAGTGAACACCTCGCCGATAGTGGTGAGCAGGGTACCCATAGCAGTCGTTTCCTCCATGTCTCACACCTCCATCACACATTGAGCATACGGCGGAACAGGCCAACGCCTACGCCGATAAAGCCCATCACGACACCGATCAGGAGCAGAGGCTCCCCGGTGATAGTAGTGGCAACCGTGCCAACCCAGCCGACAGCGGCGGTAAAGACCTCAGTCACAGTAGAAAGCAGTTCAGTCATAGTCATTTTTACACCTTTCTTTCGGAATTTTTTAAGAGTTACAATCGTGGCCAACGATTATTGTATGTTAAGGCAAAAATTGCCGAAACACCTTTGCAATGCCAATCAGGCACACAATGGAGAAGAGATAAATCATAGGCTCAGCGCTGAGAAAATCAGCGATACAGCCCAGGAGAGAGGAAGAAAAGGATATCATCAAGTCCACTTGAACAACCCTCCGATCATACGGAACACGCAGTACAGGGACATAGCAAACAGAGCAACAGAGGCGATCCAGGGCCAATCCAGACCGGCAAGGCCGGGAACGACTTCCGAATAGGTCACACTGGAGCCATCCGGCAGATATTCCGTCACCGTCTGCGTCCGGGGTGTATAGGAACCAAAAAGAGCGGTAACAAGGCCAGGCATAGTCTCAGAATCCGCAGGAGCGGCAGTATCATCCAGAATACGGGTAGCATAAGCCGGGCTGACCTCAGAGGACGGCTCAGGAGAAGCAGGGACGGAATCAGCGGAAGGGACAGTCACATTAACCGTGATATTTCCGCTATCCGTATCGGTGGTGAAAGTCTCAGTAGATGTGCCGGGCATGATATCAGCATCCATCACATCCATATCACCCTCAGCAGCCAAAGCAGAAGGAAAAGACACAACGCACAGAAGCAAAACAAATACGGGGGCCAATCGAAAAAACATCATAGCACACTCCTTATCCATGGAACCCGATGCCGCCATTCTTTTCACGCTTCATATTCTGATCAGAAACCTTTTTATACTGATTGAGGCTTTCCGAAGAAGTACGGAACTGATCGGCGGCATAACCGGAGTTGGAACGGAAACCGGTTATCAGGGAGAGAAGGGACAACGAAAAGCGGATCACAAAGAAGCCGATAGCAACCTTCGCCAAAGGAATACCAAAACCGGGAACGGTGAAGCTGGAGAACAACGACCACACACCGGAAAAGAAAGTGGTCATGATTTCCTGCATAGTTTCCATGGGTAAACCTCCTTTGAAAGTGCACGGTCAAAAGTTTTTTCTTGCGGTAAAAACAGGGGCGGGAAGCGCCTGGGGTATCCTGGGATACCCCAGGCAAAAGAGACACCGCAGAGGGCCGGAAAAGGGCCTTTACAGCCAACTCGTGATAAAGCTAAGGACAGCCGAAATAATGGAAAGGACAGCAGTCACCAGCTTGACCAACACAATGAGGAAAAGCAGAGCGACCAGGGCCAAAAGCGGCAGACGGAGGATCAATGGCATCCACTCAATAGATGCAGTCAACACACCAAACATACGGCACCTCACAAAATGAGATTGCGGATCATCACAAAGCCGATTGCCACGGCAAAGAACAAAGCGATAATCAACTTTAGAGCCAAGGGGAAGGCAGACCAGAGGGACAGCATAAAGGTAAACACCGGCTGAATCCCGGAAATCAGCCTAAAGAGTAAGCCCATACGTCCACCTCCTTTTCCTCTGTGTCCTGACCAAACTCATCCTGGAACACAGAATTGCCGTCATCAAACCAGGTAAACCAGGTGGTAAGATCGCCAACGTGCAGCGAACCAAAAACCCATTGTGTGGTTTGAATCGAGAGATCGGTCACCGTGACAATAACCGTATCGACCAAATATTCCAGGCCGGAGGCCAGACCGTTCACAATGGCGGAAATCAAAGACTTAAACAAATCCAAAAGCCACGACAAAAAACCATCATCATCACCACCAGGATCAGGAGAAGAATCGGGTGAAGGGTCGGGTGAAGGATCGGGAGACGAATCAGGAGAAGGGTCGGGTGAAGGATCGGGAGACGAATCAGGAGAAGGGTCGGGTGAAGGGTCAGGAGACGGATCAGGAGAAGGATCTTCACCTTTTTTAGCAGTTACATAAACAAAACTATCGACACGAATCAAAGTCGAACCAGACCAATAAGAAATTGTCAACGCTTCATCGCCATACGTAACGTCAACATCAGTAACCCAAACTAAAGAACCAGAAGAATCCTCCATAGACATGGATTTTTCCGTCAATTCCAAGTGATAAGTATGAGATTCATAATTGTACGTCCAGCGAGTACAAAGGTATTGATTACCAGTAATCGGCTCCGTAAAAGTCAAAGTTTTTTCATCGAAAATATTAACGTCATAGACGTTTGTTATATCTCCACGATCATCAACTACGCCAATACCGAATTTGGTATCACCATCACCAGAATTGTTATAGTTGTAAATATACTGAGTAAAAGAAGAAGGACGAGTAAAATAACCATAAAGCTCATCCTCTTCAAGATCAACCGAAGAGGCACCATACGTCATATAGCAGGGGGAAAGATTCAACGTTTCGCCTGCATTACGAGAAACAGGAATCTGATTTGTGCCACCAACCACATAAATTTCACCAACAGAATCCTCATCAACTACAACAGGATAATCCCAAGCAGTACCAGGAGAAACGACCGGCCAAACATTGTAATATGTGCCAGCTTCCAAAGGAATGAATGCCCAAACGATAGAAACCATACCGGAAAAATCTTTTAAGAAAGTAATAGAATTGTTATCACAATCATAATAAAATTCATCTTTATTGTAAGAATCCGGCCGAAAAGTCAAATTATTATCAGAATCAATAGAGTGCCCACAGCCACTATCAAAACCCGTGAAAAACTGAACATGAAAACAAGGGACAATTAACTCACCATCGGAAGAAATCTCCACAGCAGGAAGTAGTTTAATATACTCATCCTCAGAAACAAAACTAGAATCCTGAGCAAGATATTCCATGAAAGCATCAAAAGCGTCTTTACCAGCAAGACCAGCACCAGTACCAATAGCAGTACCAAGTGCTGCACCACTCACAGTGCCGCCACCAGGGAGAACAATAGTACCGGCACCAGCGCCAATAATGCCACCAGCAGCAGAGCCACCACCAACCAAAATGGAATCAACAATCCAATTAAGAAAACCAGACTGAGTATAAATATAGGCAGCATCATTATACCAAGCAGCTAAAACAGGAGAAATAAATAAAGAAATGCAAATGACAACAGCTAAAAAAGATGCTAAAATACGTTTAAAGAAAGTCATCACATTTCACCACCAAGGAGGAATATACTAATGCTAATAACGTTATCAAAAATATTACTAGCGATTGCAACGTTGTGCATTGTAGCAATAATGTACGAAACCATGTTTAGAAAAATAGAAAGAAGGAGAAAAAAAGAACAACAAGAAAACAATGATTTTAGGGAAAAATGCAAAACCACAAAAAAACAAAACTATGAAGAATGGAAAGCCGAACAAAAAATCAAGGGGGAGAAAAACATATGAAATTTATCATTGGAGAATCCGGTTGGACATATCTGGAAAGGTTATCATACAGAGGCGCAATCGGTATTTTCTTTGAAGATACTTTATCAGGAATATTAACCTATTTAATTTTCGGCCTCGTATGTATTTTCGCAATCATCGGAATTATTACTACAATCAAGTTTTTACTTTTTGGGTTCCACCGGAAACCAAAAAGTACATACGAAATTTGGCAAAAACAATATGACAAAAACAAAAAGAGCTAAAACAGATATCTGGACTTATACACAATGGTGACCTTATTCAAAAAGCCATCTAAAGAGAAACCGTGAGAAATCACGGTTTCCTTTTTGCACTACTTTTGAAAGTGCATGGTCAAAAAAGAAGTAATCTATTTATTGATTGTGCACTTTCAAAGGGAGTGCTTTTATATTGCCCTCCCTGTTCGGCTGAGCGCCCGACACAGGGAGGGCAGGCAGGTTAAAGAGGTTTTTTCAGCAGAAAAAAGAAGATATTCAGGAAGATGGAGAATATAAGGACAGCGCCGAGAAACAAAACCAGGAGAACGGCCAAAATGGGGATTTCCGCACGGAAAAGCAGAAGATCCAACCAAAGGTAAAAGAACAGAAGGACAGCAGAAGCGAAACCAAAAAGAATCCGGCGAGAGAGCGGGAGAAAGTGCCGCAGCCGGTCAACCATTATGCTCACCTACATCCTTGGACGCATCACGGAGAGCCGAGAGCAAAAGGCCGAAGGGAAGCCCGGATTCTAAAAGAGTTCTCACAATACTGCGAAAGCAAACCAGCACACCATATTCCGGGCCGCAAGCAAAAACCGAAACAGTTGTTACGCCATGAGGACGAACCGCAGAAATGCAAGAGCCATCATCAAGCACAATATCACATCCAATCTAAAGAACAATCTGTTCGCACGGAGAACTTACCGCATCATCCACCCAATCCAAGCGGTGAATATAATCCTTCACGCTGGGCCATTCACGACGGTTACCGGATGCATCGAACTCAACCACTTTCCCGATACGGCGGAAAAACGCTTCACGGCTCTCCCGGTCAATATTCAAATACTGACTATCCGGGGGGATATTGGTCAGAATGAAAACCTTTGTGAAGCAGGCTTGCCGGTTAAAATACCTGCACGGAAGAAGAAGCGGATAGCCGTCCAGATAATTGAGCATATCGCCGTGTTTCAGGCCGCCACGGAATTCCTCAAAAATAAGTACATCCTGACCGTCGTAGGTATCAAAGGGGTGCTTGTAGTCGGTCACACGGTAACAGTTGGTATAGCCATACTTGTCCATCACAGAACGGGTCTTACCGGAACCGGTCTTACCAAACATATAGGTCACTTCCATGTCACGCCATGACGATGCAAATTCAGCATCACGGTACATGGAGCGAACACGCTCGATCTTGTCGATCTCCTTGTAAGCGCTGGACACAGCGTCAACGATCTCAATGTTGGAAGCGCCATTCTTGAGCAAATCAACGATCTTATCGGCATCCCGGCTTTTACCTTGGTGCTCCTGGGGCATTTCGCCTTCTTCCTCGAAGGTGTCAGAGAAGTTGATACCGTCATGTTCCTTACCGCTGGAATCCGTATAGTGATAGGAGCCATCCGACTGTTTATTGAACTTCTCACCATCCTTCAGAACATAGGCACGATTTTCAACACAGGTGCCATTCATACGCTCACGGTGAAAGTTTGGAAACAGCTTGTTGACACGTTCAGCGGTACACGGATTACGAAGGACAAAGAAAACGTGCGTATGCCGGGTCTTACATTCGTCACCCTCTTCATCACAAAGGCAAAGGTAAAGTAAGCCTTTGAACTGATGAAGAGCGGCTTTTATCTTCTCATGGTCAAAACCATGATCCAGAGGATTGTTGATTGTGATTTGCCACTTGCGGCCCTGAACACGAGCCATGCCGTCAGCCATTTTCAATCACCACCAAAAAACTACAAAACTACAGAAGTCGGGGAAGGGTAATACTGGGCCTTCCCCGACCCGCCGGGCTACGCCCGGCGGGTTTGATGGGGGTTAGGAGGAGGTGGGGGACGAACACGAAAAAGGACGCACCATGGCCGCAAACGGCAGGAATAACACCGTGGGCCGTAAGCAGAACATGGGTGATCCACTTCCAGATGTGACAGGCCCATAGCGCATTACCGGGCAGTCACACGCTCGAAGGTGACAACATAGCCGCGATTGTCGAACTCAATCGCATACTCAGCGCCGATGACGATGGAATCATAGGGCACCCGGGCCGGGTCAAGGCTCTGGGTCAAGGCCGCCTGACCTTCAACGCCATAAGCTGCACCGAGATAATGAATCTGGTTAAAGTTGTAATCCTTGCCGGTTCTTTTGGATTTACCCTCCAGGTGGGCCTTGCCAATAACTTTAATTTTCATTTCTTTTTACTCCTTCTTTTAGTCAAATACAGGATAGGCCCTGTTCGGTTATAAGTGTAAATCCACCGTTTTTGGAAAAAGAGAAAAAAGCCTCTTTACAAATGGGGAAAAGGTTGCTATAATAATCAGGCACGTTGAATGAAGCGTGTCCTGCGCGCCCGTAGCGCAATTGGATAGAGCGTCAGATTCCGGTTCTGAAGGCTGGGGGTTCGAGTCCCTTCGGGCGTACCATAAAAATAGCCACACCCCAACGGGTGTGGCTATTTTTATCACTACCTTATATTTTATATTCTGTTGAGAGGAACGGAAAAAATATGGACACCATTCCCTTATCCCTGCCCATTGTGATGGACGGGGCCACCGGCACCGAGCTGATGGCCCGGGGCATGCCCCGGGACGCGGTCACCGAGCAGTGGGTGCTGGAGCACCCGGAGGCGCTGCTGGAGATCCAGCGGGCCTATGTCCGCGCCGGCAGCCAGATCCTGCTGGCCCCCACCTTCGGGGCCAACCGGGTGGGCCTGAGCCGCTGCGGGGCCTTCCACCAGGTGGAGGACTACAACCGCCGTCTGGTGGAGCTGACCCGCCAGGCGGCGGAGGGAAAGTGCCTGGTGGCGGGGGATCTGGCCCCCATGGGCCTGTCCCTGCCCCCCTTCGGGGAGAGCAGCTTTGAGGAGATGGTGGCCGTCTACACCGAGCAGGCGGCGGCGCTGGCCGGGGCCGGGGTGGATCTGTTCGTCATCGAGACCATGACCACCATGGCGGAGGCCAGGGCGGCAGTGCTGGCCTGCCGGAGCGTGTCCGACAAGCCGGTGTGGGTGTCCTTCACCTGCGACGAGGAGGGCCGCACTCCCTCGGGCACCGACGTGCTGGCCGCCCTGATCGTCATGCAGGGCATGGGGGCGTCCGCCTTCGGCCTCAACTGCACCGACCCGGCGGTGACGGCGGAGCAGCTGGCCCGCCTCACCCCCTACGCCACCGTACCCCTGCTGGCCAAGCCCAACGCCGGAGCGCCGGGGGCCTATTGCACCCCGGCGGAGCTGGCCGCCCTCGTGCCCGCCTACGCAAAGGCCGGGGCCCGGATCTTCGGCGGCTGCTGCGGCGCCGGGCCGGACCACCTGGCGGCGGTGAAGGGGGCGGTGGAGCAGGTGGACTTCTCCTCCTTCCCCCCGGTGGAGCGTGACCCGGACGTGATCCCCTGCGCCAGCGAGAAGGAGGCCCGGTTCATCACCCCCGACGTGGACGTGGGGGAGATGATCGAGTGCACCCCCGACCTGATGGAGGACATCCTGATGGCGGAGGAGGTCTCCCCCCAGGGGGCGCTGAAGATCGCCATTCTGGAGGAGGACGACCTGGACATCTTTGCCGAGAACCAGTATGTGGTGAAGGATGCCCTGTGCCTCTTCTCCGACGTGCCCGAGCTGCTGGAGAAGGCCCTGCGGATCTACCAGGGCCGGGCCTTCTGGGACGGCACCGAAGATCTGGAGGAGGATTTCCTCCGGGAGATGGCCAAAAAGTACGGTCTGGTCCTGCTGTAGCTCCGTCAAGATAAAAACCGCCGGTTTTACAAAATCAGCGAAACAGCCAAAAAGCACGCCCTCTTTTTGGGGCGCGCTTTTTGTTTTGCGCCTTGACGGGGATATCAAGATACGGTATCATGGAATCAACGTGCAGAAAAACAGGCACAAGATATTGTGTGGAAGATTTGGCGTGGAAAGGAACGGAAGAGCAATGACGCTTACCAAGATCAGAAAACGGGACGGCCGTCTGGCAGATTTCAACGAGGAAAAGATCGCCCAGGCCATCAATAAGGCCTTTCGGGCCACTTATAAGCCCAATAAGGAGGAGGTGGCCCAGCAGCTGGCCGACGAGGTGCTCTCCATCCTGGAGGTAGAGGGGGAGAAGCAGCCTGACGTGGAGCACATCCAGGACCTGGTGGAGCGGGTGCTGATGGACAACGGCTACGTGCAGACCGCCAAGGCCTACATCCTCTACCGGGAGGAGCGCAGCCGGGCCCGTGAGATGAACACCCGGCTGATGAAGACCTATGAGGACATCACCTTCTCCGCCGCCAAGGATTCCGACATCAAGCGGGAGAACGCCAACATCGACGGGGACACCGCCATGGGCTCCATGCTGAAGTTCGGCTCCGAGGGGGCCAAGCAGTTCTACGACATGTTCGTGCTCAACCCCGACCACGCCCGGGCCCACCGGGAGGGGGACATCCACATCCACGACCTGGACTTCCTGACCCTCACCACCACCTGCTGCCAGATCGACATCAAGAAGCTGTTCGAGGGGGGCTTCTCCACCGGCCACGGCACCCTGCGGGAGCCCAACGACATCTCCTCCTACGCCGCCCTGTGCTGCATCGCCATCCAGTCCAACCAGAACGACCAGCACGGCGGCCAGAGCGTGGTGAACTTCGACTACGGCATGGCCGACGGCGTCCGCAAGACCTTTGTGCGGCTGTACCGGCAGAACCTGGCCCGGGCCCTCACCCTGCTGGAGGACCGGGAGGACCCGGAGAGCCAGCTGAAGGGGATCATGGCGGGCATCAAAGAGCGCACCGGCCTGGTGCCCACTCTGGAGGACTGGGACGATTATGCAGCCGCCGAGCGGGAGGCCCTGGCCGCCGACTTCGGGGATGTGACAAAGGCCCAGGAATTCGCCCACAAGCGGGCGGTGAAGGAGACCGACCGGGCCACCTATCAGGCCATGGAGGCCCTGATCCACAACCTGAACACCATGCACTCCCGTGCCGGTGCCCAGACCCCCTTCTCCTCCATCAACTACGGCATGGACACCTCTCCCGAGGGCCGCATGGTGATGAAGAACGTGATGCTGGCCACCGAGGCCGGCCTGGGCGGCGGGGAGACCCCCATTTTCCCCATCCAGATTTTTCGGGTGAAGGAGGGGGTCAACTACAACCCCGGGGAGCCCAACTACGACCTGTTCCAGCTGGCCATCCGGTGCTCCGCCAAGCGGCTGTTCCCCAACTTCTCCTTTATTGACGCCCCCTTCAACCTCCAGTACTACAAGCCCGGCCACCCGGAGACCGAGATCGCCTACATGGGCTGCCGCACCCGGGTCATCGGCAACGTGTACGACCCCAGCCGGGAGATCTGCAACGGCCGGGGCAACCTGTCCTTCACCACCATCAACCTGCCCCGGCTGGCCATCAAGGCCCGGGGGGACGTGGACGCCTTCTTCGAATCCCTGGACCGGATGATGGACCTGTGCGTGGACCAGCTGCTGGAGCGGTTCGAGATCCAGTGCCGCAAGCACGTGTACAACTACCCCTTCCTGATGGGTCAGGGTGTGTGGCTGGACAGCGACAAGCTGGACTGGAACGACGAGGTGCGGGAGGTGCTCAAGCACGGCACCCTGTCCGTGGGCTTCATCGGCCTGGCCGAGACCCTGAAGGCCCTCATCGGCGTCCACCACGGGGAGAGCGAGAAGGCCCGGGTGCTGGGCCTGGAGATCATCTCCCACATGCGGGCCCGGATGGACCAGGAGAGCGAGAAGCGGGGCCTGAACTTCTCCCTGCTGGCCACCCCCGCCGAGGGACTGTCCGGCCGGTTCGTCAAGCTGGACAAGGCCCGCTACGGGGTCATCGAGGGGGTCACCGACCGGGAGTATTATACCAACTCCTTCCACGTGCCGGTGTATTTCCCCATCTCCGCCTATGACAAGATCAAGATCGAGGCCCCCTATCACGCCCTCACCAACGCCGGACACATCAGCTACATCGAGATGGACGGCGACCCCACCGACAACCTGGAGGCCTTTGAGAAGGTCATCCGCTGCATGAAGGAGAACGGCATCGGCTACGGCTCCGTGAACCATCCGGTGGACCGGGACCCGGTGTGCGGCTTCTCCGGCATCATCGGGGACCAGTGCCCCGGCTGCGGCCGCACCGAGGCAGACGGCGTGCCCTTTGAGCGCATCCGCCGGATCACCGGCTATCTGGTGGGCACCCTGGACCGGTTCAACAACGCCAAGCGGGCGGAGGAGCACGACCGGGTGAAGCACAGCGTGTAAGGGGAGAACGAAAATGACGAATGGAATCATCCGCCTGAAGCGGGGGGAGGGCCGGTCCTTCAAGGCCGGCGGCCCCTGGATCTACGACAACGAGATCGGGGAGATTTTAGGCGACCCCGCCGACGGGGACATCGTGGATATCCAGGACTACAACGGCTACCCCCTGGGGGTGGGCTTCCTCAACCGGGCCTCCACCATCGCGGTGCGGGCGCTGTCCCGGAAGGGGGGCACCGTCATCGACGAGGCCTTCCTGGAGGGCCGGGTCCGGGCGGCCTGGCAGTACCGGAAGGACACGGTGGACACCTCCTCCTGCCGCATCATCTTCGGGGAGGCCGACTTCCTCCCCGGCCTGGTGGTGGACAAGTTTGCCGACGTGCTGGTGGTGGAATCCCTGGCCCTGGGCATCGACAAGCTGAAATCCACCATTCTGAAGCTGCTGGTGGATGTTCTGGCCCAGGACGGCATCGCCATCCGGGGCATCTACGAGCGCAGCGACGCCAAGGTGCGGCTGAAGGAGGGCATGGAGCGGGTGAAGGGCTTCCTGTCCGAACCCTTCGACCCCATGGTGGAGATCGTGGAGAACGGGGTCCGCTACCAGGTGGACGTGGCCGAGGGGCAGAAGACCGGCTTCTTCCTGGACCAGAAATATAACCGCCTGGCTATCCAGCCCCTGGCCAAAGGGGGCCGGGTGCTGGACTGCTTCACCCACACCGGGGCCTTCGCCCTCAACGCCGCCAAGGGCGGGGCGAGGGAGGTGCTGGGTGTGGACGCCTCCCAGCTGGGGGTGGATCAGGCCACCCGCAACGCGGAACTGAACGGCATGAGCGACCGGGTGCGGTTTGAGTGCCGCGACGTGTTTGAGCTGCTGCCCGAGCTGGAGAAGAAAGGCGAGCAGTTCGATCTGGTGATCCTGGACCCGCCCGCCTTCACCAAGTCCCGGGCCTCCGTCAAGAAGGCGGTCACCGGCTACCGGGAGATCAACCTGCGGGGCCTGAAGCTGGTGAAAAACGGGGGCTATCTGGCCACCTGCTCCTGCTCCCACTTCATGACCCCGGAGCTGTTTACCAAGACCATCGGGGAGGCCGCCCGCGACGCCCACCGCCGCCTGCGGCAGGTGGAGTACCGCACCCAGTCCCCCGACCACCCGGTGCTGTGGGGGGCCGACCAGTCCCTCTACCTGAAGTTCTACATCTTCCAGGTGGTGGACGACCAATAAACAAAACGGGCTGCCGCGGCAGCCCGTTTTTTCCGGAAAGGCAGGTTTTTGATATGCGCATTGCCAATACTGTTTCGGATTCCATCGTAGACGGCCCCAGCCTGCGGTTCACCGTGTTCACCCAGGGCTGCCCCCACCACTGCCCCGGCTGCCACAACCCGGACACCCACGACCCGGCGGGAGGCCGGGAGGTGACCGTGGCCGAGCTGGGGGCGCAGATGGTCAAAAATCCCCTCACCGACGGCCTCACCCTGTCCGGCGGGGAGCCCTTCTGCCAGGCGGCCGACTGCGCCGCCCTGGCCCGGATCGCCCGGGAAAAGGGCTTGAACGTGTGGACCTATACGGGGTATACTTATGAAAGACTGCTGGAGGGGGACCTGCCCGGCGCCCTGGAGCTGCTGGACCAGACCGACGTGCTGGTGGACGGGCCCTTCCTGCTGGCGGAGAAGTCCTACGAGGCCCTGTTCCGGGGGAGCGCCAACCAGCGGCTCATCGACGTGAAGCAGAGCCGGGCCGCCGGGCATGCGGTGCTGTGGACCCGCCCCGACCCCCTGGCCCACTTCGTCCGGCCGGAATCGTAACCAGCAGCAAAAGGAGGAACCCCCATGGGGAGACAGGCGGATCTGGAGCAATTCCGGGCCAGGTGGACCGGCCATGTGCCGGAGATACAGGATATGAAGGCCAAATACGCGGTGCTGGTGCCCCTGGTGGAGCGGCCGGAGGGGCTGAGCCTGCTGTACGAGGTGCGCTCGGAGCGGCTGGGCCGCCAGCCGGGGGAGGTGTGCTTCCCCGGCGGGAAGATGGAGGCGGGGGAGACCCCTGTGGAGTGCGCCCTGCGGGAGACCTGGGAGGAGCTGGCCGTCCCGCCTCAGGCGGTGGAGGTGGTGGCCTCCCTGGACCTGGTGACCCACCAGGGGGGCTTTGTCATGTACCCCATCCTGGGCATCGTGGACCCCAAGGTGTCTGTGGTCCCCAGCCCGGCGGAGGTGAAGGAGGCCTTTACCGTGCCGGTGGACTGGCTGCTGGCCCACCCCCCGGCGGTGTACACCTACGACCTGGCCCCCCAGGTGGGGGAGGACTTCCCCTATGAGCGGATCGGCTTCCCCCAGGGCTACCGCTGGCGGGGGGGCAAGGCCACGGTGCCGGTGTACGACTGGCCTGGCCACCCCATCTGGGGCCTCACCGGCCGGATCACCCGCCGCTTGCTGGAGGACATGGGGTGAGGGCCCCGGAACAGCTGGGCCCCTACACCTACCGCCAGTCGGACACCTGCTTCCCCCTGGGGCAGGACAGCCTGCTGCTGGCGTCCTTTGCCACCGTCCGGCGGAGGGACAGGGTGTGGGACCTGGGCTGCGGGGCGGGGGCGCTGCTCCTGCTGCTGGCCGCCCGGCAGCCTGAGCTGACCCTGGCCGGGGTGGAGCTCTCCCCGGCGGACAGCGATCTGGCCCGCGCCAATCTGGCGGAAAACGGCCTGGCGGGCACCATCCTCACCGGGGACATCCGGGCGCTGACCCTTCCCGCCGGGACGGCCTCCCTGGCGGTGTGCAACCCGCCCTACTTCAAGGCGGGCAGCGGGGCCTCCGGCGGACCCACCCGGACGGAGAAGGCCCGATTGAGCGACTGGTGCGCTGCCGCCGGGCGGCTGCTGAAAAACGGCGGGCGATTTGCCCTGGTCCACCGCCCCGAGCGGCTGGCGGAGGTCTTTGCATGCATGAGAGCCGCCGGGCTGGAACCCAAGCGGCTCCGGCTGGTGCAGCACGGGCCTGATACGCCCCCCTCCGCCGCCCTGGTGGAGGGGGTACGGCAGGGCAGGCCGGGTCTGACGGTGCTGCCCGTACAACTGATGAACCGGAGGAATTGACATGGCCGGAACCTTATATCTGGTACCCACCCCCATCGGCAACCTGGGGGATATTTCCCAGAGAATGGCGGACACCCTGGCCCAGGCGGACTTTATCGCCGCCGAGGACACCCGGGTGACCCTGAAGCTGCTCAACCACCTGGGGCTGAAGAAGCCCCTGATCTCCTACTACCGCCACAACACCGAGGCGGGAGGCCAGGCGGTGCTGAACCGGCTGCTGGCGGGGGAGAGCTGCGCCCTGGTCACCGACGCGGGCACCCCCGCCATCTCCGACCCCGGCGAGGACCTGGTGGCCCTGTGCGCCCGGAACGGGGTGGATGTGGTGTCCATCCCCGGCCCCTGCGCCCTCATCACCGCCCTGGCGGCCTCCGGCCTGCCCACCGGCCGGTTCACCTTTGAGGGCTTCCTGGCCATGAACAAGAAGAACCGCCGCACCCACCTGGAGTCCCTGGCGGGCGAACAGCGGACCATGATCTTCTACGAGGCCCCCCACAAGCTGACCGCCACCCTGGACGACCTGACGGCGGCCTTCGGGCCGGAGCGGCGGATCGCCCTGTGCCGGGAGCTGACCAAGCTCCACGAGGAAGTGCGCCGCACCACCCTGGGGGAGGCGGTAACATGGTATGCGGAAAATCCGCCCCGTGGGGAGTTCGTTCTGGTGGTGGAGGGTGCCCCTGAGACCGCCCGGGAGGAGCTGACCATGGAGGACGGCCTGGCCCGGGTGGCCGCCCTGCGCTCGGCGGGCAGCTCCCTGCGGGACGCGGTGAAGCAGACCGCCAAGGAGACCGGCCTGCCCAAAAATGAGCTGTACGCCCTGGCCCTGGAGCAGGGGTGAGCGGCCCTTCCAGATAGACCCAATATATTACGAAATGTAATATATACATAGGTTAATTATTCCGTGTTTTCGGCGGGAATCTGGCACGGAAAACATAGAAAACCCCTTGCTTTTCTCGGAAAAGCAAGGGGTTTTTTACAGGAAAAACGTTTTACTTCAGCTGCAGTTCCCTGATGCAGTTGGGGCAGACGTTTTTACCCTTGAAGTTGATCACATCCTTGGCGTCGTCGCAGAAAATGCAGGCGGGCTGGTACTTTTTCAGTACGATGGAGGAGCCGTCCACATAGATCTCCAGAGAATCCTTTTCCGCGATGTCCAAGGTGCGGCGCAGTTCGATGGGCAGGACGATCCGCCCCAGTTCATCTACTTTGCGCACAATGCCGGTTGACTTCATACGTTGCTACTTCCTTTCCCTATTTGTTCCCAAAATTTTCCTTCATTATCAAGAAACTGACATCATTATAACATAACGTATTCAATTGTCAATGTCATTCTGGAAATCTTAAGAAAACTTTATGTGAACTGGCAGGCATGTTTGAAGCGGACAGTCCGTATAGATGGGGATAAGAAGGGGTGGTGACTGGAATGGCGATGGCGGCGATCTGGACGGGGATGGTGGTGGTGTCCATCCTGTGCGGACTGGCTCAGGGGACCGGGGATCAGGTGGCGGCGGCTGCTGTGGAGGGGGCCGGGGCGGCGGTGGAGCTGTGCCTGTCCATGGCGGGGATCCTCTGTCTGTGGATGGGGGTCATGGAGGTCATGAAGCGCTCCGGCCTGGCGGAGGGGCTGTCCCGGCTGCTGCGGCCGGTGCTGCGGCGGCTCTATCCCGCCTTCGCCCGGGACGGAGCGGTGATGGACAGCATCTCGGCCAACGTATCCGCCAACCTGCTGGGGCTGGGCAACGCCGCCACCCCCCTGGGGATCCGGGCGGCCCAGCTGATGAGCAAGCGCTCGCCGGGGGTGGCCTCCGATCCGCTGTGCATGCTGGTGGTGTGCAACACCGCCTCCATCCAGCTCATCCCCACCACGGTGGCGGGGGTGCGGGCGGCGGCGGGGTGCCAGACCCCCTTTGACATCCTGCCGGCGGTGTGGCTGGCGTCGGCCCTGTCGGTGAGTGTGGGGATTCTGGCGGCCTGGACCCTGTCCAGGGTGTGGAGGAAATAAGGTGGAGCTGTTTTTTACCATGCTGGTGCCCCTGATCCTGGCGGGGGTGGCCCTGTACGGGATGGCCCGGAAGGTGGATGTGTACGACGCCCTGCTGGCCGGGGCCAAGGACGGGCTGGGGGTGCTGCTGCGCATCGTGCCCGCCCTGGTGACCCTGCTGCCGGCGGTGTATATGCTGCGCGCATCCGGCGCCCTGGAGCTGGCGGCCAACGCCCTGGCCCCGGTGCTGGAGGGGGTGGGCATCCCGCCGGAGACGGTGGGGCTCATGCTGGTGCGGCCGGTCAGCGGCTCCGCCGCCCTGGGGGTGGGGGCGGAGCTCATCTCCGCCTACGGCCCCGATTCCCTCATCGGCCGCACGGCGGCGGTGATGCTGGGCTCCACCGAGACCACCTTCTACACCATCGCCGTCTACTTCGGGGCGGCGGGGATCGTGAAAACCCGCTACGCCGTCCCCGCCGCCCTGTGCGCCGATCTGGCCGGTTTCCTGGCCGCCGCCTGGGCGGTGCGCCTGTTCTTTCCCGCCTGAAGTCCGGACCTCGGGTCCGGGCTTTTTTTGCCGGAACCGGAGGACCGGGACCGGCATAGGATGGGCTGTGCGCGGCGGGTGTTTCGTCTGCCTGGCGCACGGAGGGAGAAGAGAACTGTGATGAAGTGGCTGCGTATGGTCCGGGAGCGGATGGGGAAGGCCATTTCCGGCATTCCGCTCACCGACCGCTGCCTGATCCTGTTCCTGGCCGTTCTGCTGGGGCAGTCGGCCTACAGCCTGTTTGCCGGGCCGGTGAGCGGCCCGGAGCGCGGGGACATCGACGTGATCGTCCGCACCGCTTCGGCGGCCATCTTTGGCTACTTCCTCAGCGGCAGAGGCAGGCGGGGGGAGCCTGAGACAGACGGACACCTGGTGGCGGCGGCCGCCGCCGCGGGGCTGTTCTGCCTGGCGGTACTGCTGGCCCTGCGCAATCTGTCCCTGGAGGACCCGGCAGCCGTCGGGTCTGACTCCGCCACCGCCACGGTGGCTCAGTTCCGGGACTTTGTGTCGGGCTGCGTGGGCCTGCTCATCGGGGCCCCCGCCGGCCGGTCCGGTCCCCCTTCTCAGGAGTAAAGAGCGGCGGCTCCCACCGGGGGCCGCCGCTTCCAGCGCAATATTGATTTGGAGGTTTTTCTATGGCTGACATCAAGCAGGACCTGTATGGCCTGGAATACAGCGCCGACTTTTCGGTGCAGGGCATTCAGGAGGCGGAGATCAATCTGAATCTGCTGCCGGCGCCCCCCGCCGCCGCCACGGTGACCGGCACCGTTACCGACGGCACCGACCCCATTCCCAACGCCACCGTCAAGCTGTTTGACAGCACCGGCACCCCCTTCCAGCACACCCTGACCGACGCCGCCGGCCAGTACACCCTCAACGACGTGCCCGCCGGCAGCTACACCATTTCCGCCGTGGCCGACGGCTATCTGCTCAGCGCACCGGTGGGGGTGGCCCTCATTCCCGGCACCACCGCCCAGGTGGCCCTGACCTGCGCCGCCGAGCCCACCCTGGCTCTGGGCGCCATCGCCGGCGTGGTCACTGTGGCGGGCATGGGCACGCCTCTGGCGGGGGCCAAGGTGTCCCTGATCGGCTCCACCGGCACCGTTTTGGCCGTCACCTACTCCGCCGCCGACGGCGAGTTCGTGTTCTACGATGTGGCCGACGGGGCCTATACCCTGACGGTATCCGCCGACGGCTATTTCACCGCCGGTCCCATCCTGACCACCATCGCCGGCGGCTCCATCGCCAACCTGACCGTGGCCATGACCCAGGACGTGCGCACCTACAACGGCACCGTCAGCGGCGTGATCCGGGATCAGAACGGCATGGCGGTGGCGGGCTGCTTCGTGGGCCTGTACCAGGTGACCGGCACGGGGGAAACCCAGGTGGAGACCCTGGTGGCCACCACCAAGACCAACGCCCAGGGGATGTACCTGTTCGGCGGCGTCACCGCCGGCCAGTATCTGGTCAAGGCCAAGCTGGAGCAGTAACCTGGGTCCAGGCCGGGCGGCCCTTCTGCCTGAGGGCGGAGGGGGAGGCGGCGCAGGATCTGTGCGCCTTTCCCCCCTGGCTGCGGTGCGGCGTCACGGTCTGCCTGGCGGACTGCCGCCCCACGGACACGGTGTGCCTGCGGCCCCGGCGAGGCTGCGGCTGCTGGTGCCGGAGCCTGCTGTGCAGCCGGCGGACCTGCTTCGGCTTTCTGGCCCCGGGGGAGTATGTGCTCACCCTCCGGGGGGCGGGCCGCTGCCTGGAGCTGCTGGTCCGCCTGCCCCCCGGCGCCAATGTGGAGGTGGGGGCCGATCTGGCCCGCCGGTGCTGGTGCTGGCGGCGGGACCGGTTCCGCTACAGCTTCAACCAGGCGTAAAAAGAAGGCCGCGGAGCCTGGCTCCGCGGCCTTCCTGTCTTATGGCATATGTACCTCCAGCCAGTCCAGCACGTCCTGGAATACCTGGTCCCGGTTGGTCTCGTTGAGCATCTCGTGGCGGCCCTCCGGGTAGAGCTTCACGGTCACGTCCTTCACGCCCGCCTCCCTGAACCAGCCGGCCACCTTCCGCACTCCCTTGCCCGAGGCCCCCACCGGGTCTTTATCCCCGGAGAAGAAGTACACCGGGGTGTCCCGGTCCATCTTTTGCAGATTCTCCCGTTTGGCCAGCAGCTGGAGCCCCACCATCATGTCGTGGAACATGCTCACCGTAGGCAGGAACCGGCACAGGGGATCGGCGCAGTAGGCGTCCACCACCGCCGTGTCCCGGGAGATCCAGTCCGCCCCGGTGCGGTTGGGCCTGAACTGCTTGTTGTAGGCCCCCATGGACAGGGTATTGAGCAGCCTGCTGTGGGCCCTGGGCCCGGAGATCCGGGTGAACAGGGAGGAGAGGACCCGGCCCGCCGCCACGGTGGGAGCGCTCTCCTGGCCGGTGCCCGACAGGATGGCCCCGTCCACCGTCCCCGGCCAGAACATCAGATAGCCCCGCACCACGAAGGAGCCCATGGAGTGGCCCATGAGGAAGTAGGGCAGGCCGGACCAGTCCTGCCCCGCCAGCTCCCGCAGGGTGCGGGTGTCCTCCAGGATGTATTTCCAGCCGTCCTTGTCGGCGAACCAGCCGTACTCCGTGGAATCCCTGGCGGTTCTGCCGTGGCCCAGGTGGTCGTGGCCCACCACCGCGAAGCCGTGCTGGGTCAGGTACCGGGCGAAGGGGTCGTACCGGCCCATATACTCGGAGATGCCGTGGACCAGCTGCACCACCCCCCGGGGGGTCCCCTCCGGCAGCCACCGGACGGCGGACACGTCATGGATGCCGTCGCTGGAAGAAAAGGTAAAAACCTGGCTGGAAACCATGGAAATACGCCTCCGTCTGTGGTAAAATAACTGAGATATACTTAGTTTATTCCAAGCGCCCATGTCCGTCAATAGAAAGGAAGATCATCGTGAACGTCGTTGACCGTTTTTTGAAGTATGTCTCCTACGACACCCAGTCTGACGAGCATAGTGAGACCTATCCCTCTTCGGAGAAGCAGAAGGTGCTGGGCGCGGCCCTGGCGGAAGAGCTGAACCATATGGGTCTGCACAACGCCCATATGGATGAGTACGGCTATGTATACGGCTGGCTGCCCGCCTCCGCCGGCTGCGAGGGGGTGCCCTGCGTGGGCCTCATCGCCCACATGGATACCTCCCCCTCCGCCTCCGGCGCCGACGTGAAGCCCCGCATCGTCCGCTACGAGGGGGGCGACCTGGTGCTCAACGATGAAAAGAATATCGTCATGAGGGCTGCCGACTTCGAGAGCCTGGACAAGTACGTGGGGCAGGAGCTCATCGTCACCGACGGCACCACCCTGCTGGGGGCCGACGACAAGGCGGGCGTGGCCGAGATCTTCACCGCCGTGGAGTACCTGATGGCCCATCCCGAGGTGCCCCACGGCCGCATCGCCGTGTGCATCACCCCCGATGAGGAGGTGGGCGGCGGAACCGAGCACTTCGACGTGCCCGGCTTCGGCGCGGCGGTGGCCTATACCGTGGACGGCGGCGAGCTGGGTGAGCTGGAGTATGAGAACTTCAACGCCGCCAGCGCCTCCGTGGTGATCCACGGGGTCAACATCCACCCCGGCTCCGCCAAGAACAAGATGAAGAACGCCCTGCTCATCGGCCTGGAGTTTGTGGGCATGATGCCGCCCGCCGAGACCCCCGCCCACACCGAGGGGTATGAGGGCTTCTACCACCTGAGCGAGATGCACGGCGACGAGACCGAGACCCGCATGGACTACATCGTCCGGGACCACAACATGGACAAGTTCCAGGCCCGGAAGGCCTACCTGGGCCGGGTGAGCGACTACCTGAACGCCAAGTACGGCAAGGGCACCGTGGAGCTGACCCTGAAGGACGGCTACTACAACATGCGGGAGAAGATCGAGCCCCACATGTACCTGATCCTCCGGGCCCGGTCCGCCATGGAGGCCGCCGGGGTCACCCCCATGGAGGTGCCCATCCGGGGCGGCACCGACGGCGCCCGGCTCAGCTACATGGGCCTGCCCTGCCCCAATCTGTGCACCGGCGGCATCAACTTCCACGGCGTCCACGAGTACATCCCGGTGGAGGCCCTGGAGAAGATGGTCCAGGTGCTGGTCAACCTGGTGCGCAATCAGTAAGCGAACAGAAAAAGGGGGCCGCTCCCGGTGGGAGCGGCCCCCTTTCTGTTTACAGGATCATCTGGAAGAACTGGAACAGCAGCTTGGCGCCGTAGAAGATGATGATGATGCCGCAGACGATGTTGATGACCCGGAGGATCTTGTCGTTGAACCGGGCGGAGAAGAAGGAGATCAGAATGGTGATTCCCAGGAACCACACGAAGGAGGCGGTGGAGGAGCCCAGGATCAGCTGGGTGCTCACCGCGCCGGGGTTGCCCGCCCGGAACCCGCCGAAGAGCAGGGTGCCGTCGATGAGGGCCTGGGGGTTGAACCAGGTGACCACGCAGGCCTTGGCCGCCACCTGGGGCAGGGGCATATCCACGTCCACGCTGTGGTCCATGGTGGGCTTATCCTTCAACAGGCCCACGCCGATCCAGATGACCACGGCGCCGCCCGCCAGGAGGATGAGCATTTTCAGCCAGGTGAACCGGTCCATCAGGGCGCCCACCCCGAAGAAGCAGGCCAGCGCCAGGCTGATGTCGAAGAAGATGACGATGAGGGCGGTGAGAATGGCTTTGTGCCGGGGGCGGGTGAGGGCGGTGTTGATGACGAACAGGTTCTGCATCCCGATGGGGGCCACATAG
The DNA here is from genome assembly GCF_900626285.1 of Intestinimonas massiliensis (ex Afouda et al. 2020). GTDB lineage: Bacteria > Bacillota > Clostridia > Oscillospirales > Oscillospiraceae > Flavonifractor > Flavonifractor massiliensis_A. The sequence goes on along the minus strand of NZ_LR131147.1, from coordinate 2,751,298 downwards.
GCCAGGCCGATGCCCAGACCCTGCAAATACGGCGGCATAGGTAATTCCTCCCAAAAAATACTTTCCTTTTTTCCAACCTGGTAGTATTATAGTACCTAATAAACAACAGTGCAAGAACGCAGAAATTCCGTACCAGGTAAGGAGGAACTGACCATGCAGCCCACCCATGACAACTGCCCCTGTATGGAGGCCTGCCCTCTGAACCGGGCCCTGGCCCTCATCGGCGGCAAGTGGAAGATGCAGATTCTGTGCTCCCTGTACAACAACGGCCCCACCCGGTACAACCAGCTGAAAAAGACCCTGGACGGGGTGTCCAACACGGTGCTGGCCGGCGCCCTGCGGGAGCTGGAGGAGGACAGGCTGGTGACCCGGCGGGAGTATCTGGAGGTGCCGGTGCGGGTGGAGTACGCCATCACCGAGCCCTGCAAGCGGCTCATCCCCATCCTGGACGAACTGGGGAACTGGAGTATGACCCTCTAAAGGCAGAAAAAGCCGCGGGCAAAGCCCGCGGCGGAAGTTCAGTCCTTATGGGTCATGCGGAACCGCATCCGGTTCCAGAAGGTGTCCTTCTCGTAGCCCTTGGATACCCGGAACTGCCACTCGGCGTCCCTGGCCTGCTTCCGGCAGACCTTTTCGTCATGGCTCATCCGGTCCTCGGGGGGCAGGTTCTGGCTCATCTTGATCTGCAAGCCGGCAAATCCGAACATGGTCTGCTCCTTCCCAGACGGTTGAAACGGCAGAGGATCCTTCCAAGCATAAAATAGCATGACGCAGGGGAAAAGTCAAATTACGAAATTGTGACAAAACGCCGGTTTCCGGCGGTTAGGAGAACATATATGGCAAAAACACTGGTTTTGGCGGAAAAGCCCTCGGTAGGGCGGGAGCTGGCCCGGGTGCTGGGCTGCAAAAAGGCGGGGGACGGCTGCCTGGAGGGGGACAGGTACATCGTCACCTGGGCCCTGGGGCACCTGGTGGAGCTGGCCCCTCCCGAGGACTACGACAAGGCGTGGGCCAAGTGGGACATGCTCACCCTGCCCATGCTGCCCGAGCATATGAAAACGGTGGTCATCCCCCAGACCGGGCGGCAGTTCCGGGCCGTGCAGGCCCTCATGCGCCGGGGGGACGTGAGTGATCTGGTCATCGCCACCGACGCCGGCCGGGAGGGGGAGCTGGTGGCCCGGTGGATCATGGAGAAGGCGGGGTGGAAGAAACCGGCCCGCCGGCTGTGGATCTCCTCCCAGACCGACAAGGCCATTAAGGACGGTTTTGCCCATTTAAAACCCGCCGCCGAGTACGACAACCTGTACCACTCCGCCCGGGCCCGCAGCGTGGCCGACTGGGTGGTGGGCCTCAACGTCACCCGGGCCCTCACCTGCAAGCACAACGCCCAGCTGTCCGCCGGGCGGGTCCAGACCCCCACCCTGGCCCTCATCGTGGACCGGGAGGAGGAGATCCGCTCCTTCAAGCCCAAGGAATTCTGGACGGTGCGGGCAGGGTTCGACGGCTTCACCGCCACCTGGCGGGACAAGAACAACCAGGCCCGCACGTTCGACCGGGAGAAGGCGGAACAGATCGCCGCGTCTCTCAGCAACGGCACCGGCACCCTCATTGAGGTGAAAAAGACCTGGAAGCAGACCCCGCCCCCGGCGGCCTATGACCTGACCGAGCTCCAGCGGGACGCCAACAGGAAGTACGCCTACTCCGCCAAGGAGACCCTCGGCATCATGCAGAACCTGTACGAGGTCCACAAGCTGCTGACCTACCCCCGCACCGATTCCCGCTATATCTCCGACGACGTGGTGCCCACCCTGCCCGAGCGGCTGCGCAGCGTGCTGGTGGAGGAGTACAAGCCCCTGGCCCAGCAGATTTTGCTGACCCGGCCCCTCCAGACCCGCTACCTGGTGAACAACGCCAAGGTGAGCGACCACCACGCCATCATCCCCACCGAGGAGCAGCCCGAGCTGTGGCGGCTGTCCGGGCCGGAGCGCAACATCTACGACCTGGTGGTCCGCCGGTTCCTGGCGGTGCTGCTGCCCCCCTTCCAGTATGAGGAGGTCACCCTGAAGGTGAAGGTGGGGGGTGAGGTCCTCCACGCCAAGGGGAAGATCGTGAAGGACCAGGGCTGGAAGGCGGCCTACGACCGCTCCTTCTCCCTGGACGAGGAGGACCCGGACGAGGACGAGAAGGACCAGACCCTGCCGGAGCTGCGGCAGGGGGATAAACTGCCCGTCCGGTGGGCCAGAACCCAGGCGGGCCAGACGGCGCCCCCCAAGCGGTACACCGAGGCCACCCTGCTCACCGCCATGGAGCATCCCGCCGCCCAGGTACAGGACAAGGACCAGAGCCTCATCCTGGAGGAGACCGGCGGCCTGGGCACCCCCGCCACCCGGGCGGACATCATCGAAAAGCTGTTCTCCGCCTTCTACATTGAGCGGCGGGGGAAGGAGCTGTGGCCCACCTCCAAGGGCATCCAGGTGGTGGGGCTGGCCCCGTCCGACCTGCGGTCGGCCTCCCTCACCGCAAAGTGGGAGAAGCGGCTGGGGGACATCGCCCAGGGCAAGGAGAAGGAGAGCGCCTTCGTGGATGAGATGCGCTCCTTCGCCTCCCGGCTGGTGAGCCAGGTGAAGGCCAGCGACGCATCCTACCACCACGACAACCAGACCCGCTCCCCCTGTCCCGACTGCGGCAAGTACCTGCTGCGGGTCAAGACCAAGCGGGGGGAGATGCTGGTGTGTCCCGACCGGGAGTGCGGCTACCGCCGCAGCGTGAAGCAGGTGACCAACGCCCGCTGCCCCAACTGCCATAAGAAGATGGAGCTGCGTGGGGAGGGGGACAAGCAGATGTTCGCCTGCGTGTGCGGCTACCGGGAGAAGCTCAGCGACTTCAAGAAGCGCCGCTCGGAGAAGTCGGCGGGCAAGGGGGACGTGCGCCGGTATCTCCAGCAGCAGGCACAGAACGAGGAGAAGGGAAGCTCCGCCATGGCGGAACAACTGAAGAAGTGGCTGGAGCAGAACCAATAAATTCAGAGAGAAAAGAGGAGAGACTGTGGAGGCAATCATCAACTTCATCAACTGGCTGGACGATTTTATCTGGGGCCTGCCCATGATCGTGCTGCTCTTCGGCACCCACGTGTTCATGACGGTGCGCACCGGCTTCATCCAGCGCAAGACCTTTACGGGCATCAGGCTGTCCGTCACCCGTGACCCGGATTCCCCCGGCGACGTGAGCCAGTTCCAGGCGCTCACCACCGCCCTGGCCTCCACCATCGGCACGGGCAACATCATCGGCGTGGGCACCGCCGTCTTCCTGGGGGGCCCCGGCGCCGTGTTCTGGTGCTGGATCGCCGGCGTGTTCGGCATCGCCACCAAGTACGCCGAATCCCTCATAGCCGTCAAGTACCGGGTGCGCACCCCCGACGGCAGGATGCAGGGAGGCGCCATGTACGCCCTGGAGCGGGGCCTGAACATGAAGTGGCTGGGGGTCCTCTTCGCCGCCCTGGCCACCCTGGCCTCCTTCGGCATCGGCTGCGGCACCCAAATCAACGCCATCGCCGAGGTCATTGAGAACAACATCCCCATCGGCATCCCTCCCATCGCCGTGGGCATCGTGGGCGGTATCCTCACCGCCATCGTCATCATCGGCGGCATCCAGTCCATCGCCAGCGTGTGTGAAAAGCTGGTGCCCTTTATGGCCGCCTTTTACGTGCTGGGCTGCATCATCATCCTGGGCATCAACTACGACTTCATCATCCCCGCCATTTCCGCCATCCTGTCCCTGGCCTTCAAGCCCGGGGCGGTGGCCGGCGGCCTGGTGGGCCAGGGCCTGATGATCGCCATGCGTTTCGGCGTGGCCCGTGGCCTGTTCTCCAACGAGTCCGGCATGGGCTCCGCCCCCCTGGTGGCCTCCGCCGCCCAGACCCGCAACCCGGTGCGCCAGGCCCTGGTGTCCGCCACCGGCACCTTCTGGGACACCGTGGTGGTGTGCCTCATGACCGGCCTGGTGCTGGTGTCCACCATCATGAAGAATCCCGCCATCAATATGGCCGACGTCACCGACGGCGGCAAGCTGACCACCCTGGCCTTCTCCCAGATCCCCGTGCTGGGTCCCGTCATCCTGGTGGTGGGCATCATCACCTTCGCCTGGTCCACCATCCTGGGCTGGTCCTACTACGGCGAGCGGTGCGCCCAGTACCTGTGGGGCAAAAAGGCCATTCTGGTGTACAAGATCGTCTTTGTGGCCATCGTGGTGGTGGGGCCGGTGCTGGCCCTGGACCTGGTTTGGACCATCGCCGACATCCTCAACGCCTTCATGGCCATCCCCAACCTGATCGCCGTGCTCCTGCTGTCGGGGGTCATCGCCAAAGAGACCAGGCACTACCTGAAGAACCTGGACGAGGTGGACAAGACCGAGATCCCCCAGGTGGACAAATAAAAAACAGCGCCTGCCGCGGATGCGGCAGGCGCTGTTTCGTTATGTGTTATTGATCCACCACTTCGCCGGTGAGGACGGTCTTGGCCTCCACCGTCAGCTGGTCGTTGACGCAGTCCACGGTGAGGGTGTCGCCGGGCTGGACCTGGTCGCCGATGATTTTTCTGCTGATGAGGGTCTCCACCCCGTGCTGCACGAACCGGCGCAGGGGACGGGCACCGAAGGCGGGGTCGTAGGCGTTGTCGATGATATAGCGCTTGGCGGCGTCGGTGAGCACCACCTTCAGCTGCTTCTCCTCCAGGCGCTTGTTCAGCTCCTCCACCAGCAGATCAATAATGTGGGTGATGTTGTCCTTCGTCAGAGGCTTGTAGAACACGATCTCGTCCAGACGGTTCAGGAACTCCGGCCGGAAGGAGTGACGCAGCAGCTCCTGGACCTGGTTCTTGGCCTCCTCCGTGATCTCGCCGTTCTGGTCAATGCCGTCCAGCAGATACTGGGAGCCCAGATTGGAGGTCAGGATGATGATGGTGTTCTTGAAGTCCACGGTGCGGCCCTGACTGTCGGTGATCCGGCCGTCGTCCAGCACCTGCAGCAGGATGTTGAACACATCGGGGTGGGCCTTCTCCACCTCGTCGAACAGCACCACGGAGTAAGGGTGACGGCGGACGGCCTCGGTGAGCTGGCCGCCCTCCTCATAGCCCACGTATCCCGGAGGGGCGCCGATCAGACGGGAGACCGAGAACTTCTCCATATACTCGCTCATGTCGATGCGGACCATATTCTTCTCGGAGTCAAACAGAGCCTCGGCCAGGGTCTTGGCCAGCTCGGTCTTGCCCACGCCGGTGGGGCCCAGGAACAGGAAGGAGCCGATGGGCCGGTCGGGGTCGGCGATGCCGGCACGGCTGCGGAGAATGGCCTCGCTGACCAGGCGCACAGCCTCGTCCTGGCCCACTACCCGTTTGTGGAGGATGTCCTCCAGGTGGAGCAGCTTCTCACGCTCGCCCTCCATCAGCTTGGCCACCGGAATGCCGGTCCAGCGCTCGATGATGCGGGCGATCTCCTCCTCGGTGACCTTGTCCCGCAGCAGGGAGCGGGCCTTGCCCTCGTTGGCAATGGCCTCCTCCGCCTCCAGCTGCTTGCGCAGCTCGGGGATCTTGCCGTACTGCAGCTCAGCGGCGCGATTCAGGTCGTACTCCCGCTGGGCCTTCTCCAGCTGGGCGTTGGCGGCCTCCAGATCCTCACGCAGCTTCTGCACCTTGGTGATGGCGTTCTTTTCGTTCTCCCACTGGGCCTTCTTGGCGTTGAACTCGTCCCGCATCTCGGCCAGTTCCTTCTGGATCTCGGCCAGGTGCTCCTTGGAGATGGCGTCATCCTCCTTCTTCAGGGCGGCCTCCTCGATCTCGTGCTGGATGATCTTCCGCTGGATCACATCCAGCTCGGTGGGCATGGAGTCGATCTCGGTGCGGATCATGGCGCAGGCCTCATCGATCAGGTCAATGGCCTTGTCGGGCAGGAACCGGTCGGTGATGTACCGGTCGGACAGAGTGGCGGCGGCGATGATGGCGCTGTCCTGGATCTTCACCCCGTGGAACACCTCGTAGCGTTCCTTCAGGCCACGGAGGATGGCGATGGTGTCCTCCACCGAGGGCTCGTTCACCATGACGGGCTGGAACCGCCGCTCCAGAGCGGCGTCCTTCTCGATATACTGGCGGTACTCGTTCAGGGTGGTGGCGCCGATGCAGTGGAGCTCGCCCCGGGCCAGCATGGGCTTCAGCAGGTTGCCGGCGTCCATGGCGCCCTCGGTCTTGCCGGCGCCCACGATGGTGTGCAGCTCATCGATGAAGAGGATGATCTTGCCCTCGCTCTTCTTCACCTCGTTCAGAACGGCCTTCAGCCGCTCCTCAAACTCGCCCCGGTACTTGGCGCCCGCGATCAGGGAGCCCATATCCAGGGCGAAGATGGTCTTGTCCTTCAGGGAGTTGGGCACGTCGCCCTTGACGATCCGCTGGGCCAGACCCTCGGCGATGGCGGTCTTGCCTACGCCGGGCTCGCCGATCAGCACCGGGTTGTTCTTGCTCTTGCGGCTCAGGATCCGGATCACGTTGCGGATCTCGTCGTCACGGCCGATGACCGGGTCCAGCTTGTTCTGGCGGGCCCGCTCCACCAGGTCGGAGCCGTACTTCTTCAGGGCGTTGTAGGTCTCCTCCGGGTTGTCGGAGGTCACCCGCTGGTTGCCCCGGACGGCGGTGAGGGCCTGGAGCACCCCCTCCTTGGTGATGTTATAGGTGCGGAACAGCTCCTTCAGCTCCCGGTTGGCGGTGTCGATGAGGGAGAGCAGCAGGTGCTCCACCGACACATACTCGTCCTTCATGGAAGCGGCGATGGATTCGGCGGTGTTCAGGCACTTGTCCACGTCCTGGGCCACATAGATCTTGCCCTGCTCCCGGCCGGAGCCGGACACCCGGGGCAGCTTCTCCACCTCCGCCTTGGCGGCGGCGGCGAAGGAGGGAACCGTGATGCCCATGTTCCCCAGCAGCTGGGGGATCAGGCCGGCCTCGTCGCTCAGCAGGGCCAGCAGCAGGTGGGGCTGCTCGATCTGCTGATTGCCGTACTCGGTGGCCAGGCTCTGGGCGGTCTGCACCGCCTCCAGGGACTTCTGCGTATATTTCTGCGCGTTCATATCGCGTTACATCTCCTTTCATGGGGGAAAACGGCAGGGAGCCGGTCAGCCAAGCTGACCGGCTCCCGCTCATCCAGGTCAATCAATGGCGATCCGACGGGTCTCAGGAACCACGGGGACGGCCTTGGGCAGATTCAGCTCCAGAATGCCGTTCTGGTAGGCGGCGGTGATGCCGCTCTCATCAATGCCGGTGATGTCAAAGGAACGGGTGAAGGAGCCGTATCTCCGCTCCCGGCGGATGTAGGTGCCCTTGCTGTCCTTGTCCTCCTGCTGCTCCTTGTGCTCAGCAGTGATGGTCAGGATGCCGTCCTTCACGTCCAGCTTGATGTCCTCTTTGTTGAAGCCAGGCAGCTCAGCTTCTAAAATGAACTTGTCGCCTGCGTCCCGGATGTCGGTGCGGAAGGCGGGCAGGTTGGCGTTGCTGCTCTGGAAGAAGTTGCGGGTGAAGTTATCAAAGGTGTCGAACACGTTGTCGTTGTCGCGCTCAAAAGGAAGCATACCAAACATAAAGAATCTCTCCTTTATCTATCAATCGGAATTTTGGATGAATGGCGTTAGCAATCAAGAACTTGCTTTGCTAATTTCTCGGATATTGCATGGAGCTCATCCTCTTTCCGCCCCATTGATCCGGGGCTCATCTCGTTTTCTGATTGAAATTATAGGGCGGGACTATGAACAAATATACATTAAATTATGTCCAAATTGTAAACATTAGCACTCTTAACTTGAGAGTGCTAAAATCCGGATGGGGGTTTACGGCGGCGGGGAAAAGCGGTATAATGCCCAGGATACCGCGAAGGAGGATGGATATGCGACGGACCAACGACCTGGGCCGGGACCCGGTATTTCCCCTGGTGTGCCGCCTGGCGATCCCCACCATGCTGGCCCAGCTGGTCAGCGTATTATATAGTATCGTAGACCGCATGTATATCGGCAACATCCCGGACATCGGGGACCTGGCCCTGGCGGGGGTGGGGGTGTGCGGCCCCATCGTCACCCTGCTGGGCTCCTTTGCTACCCTGGTGGGCCTGGGCGGCTCCCCCATCCTGGCCATGCGCATGGGGGAGGGGAACAGGAAGGAGGCAAGCCGGGTGCTGTCCAACAGCTTCCTCATGCTGCTGGTGCTCTCGGCGGTGCTCACCGCCCTGTTCCTGCTGCTGAAGGAGCACCTGCTCATGTGGTTCGGGGCCAGCTCCGCCACCTTCGGCTATGCCGACACCTATCTCACCATCTATACCGCCGGCACCTTCTTCGCCCTGATGGCCACGGGGATGAACAGCTTCCTCATCGCCCAGGGCTTCTCCGGCCTGGGCATGGCCACGGTGGTGCTGGGGGCGGTGCTCAACATCGCCCTGGACCCGGTGTTCATCTTCCTGCTGGGTCTGGATGTGGCGGGAGCCGCCATCGCCACGGTGCTCTCCCAGATGGCCTCCTGTGCCTTTGTTCTGTGCGCCCTGCTGCGGAAAACCATGCCGGTCCCGCTCCGGTGGGGGGGCTTTGACAAGCGGATCATGGGGCGGATCGTGGCCTTCGGCCTGTCCCCCTTCCTCATCATCGCCACCGACAGCGTGCTGCTCATCGTCCTGAACACTGTGCTCCAGCGGTTCGGCGGCCCGGAGCTGGGGGACACCCTGGTGACCTGCGCCACCATCGTCCAGAGCTATCTGCTCCTCATCACCATGCCCATGGGGGGCCTGACCCTGGGCACCCAGCCGGTCATCAGCTTCAACTACGGCGCGGGGGACGGGGGGCGGATCAAGACCGCATTAAAGTCCATCGTGGGGCTGTGCCTCACCTTCTGCGCCATCATGATGGTGGTCACCCACACCCTGTCCCCCCTGTTCGTCCGGCTGTTCACCCAGAATGCCGAGGTGCTGGAGCGGACTGTGGGCTATATCAAGGTGTTCACCGCCATGATCCTCCCCCTGGCCGTTCAGTATCCCCTGGTGGATGAGACCACCGCCCTGGGCCATGTGCGGCTGGCCCTGTTCTGCTCCCTGTTCCGCAAGACGGTGTTCCTGGCCTGCCTGCTGCTGCTGCCCGCCCTGGTGTCGGCGGAGGCCACCTTCCTGTCCGAGCCCATCGCCGATGCGGTGGCCGCCACCGTCACCACCTGCCTGTTCCTCCACTTCTTCCCCAGAATCCTGCGGGAGCGGGAGGGCGGCCCGGCGGTATGAAAAAAGGTCCCGGAGCCATGCTCCGGGACCTTTTTACGATCAATATGGACTTAGTGCTCTTTCCGCTGGCACTTCTTGGGGGTAACGCAGGTGCCCTCGGCGATAGCCACCACGATGGGCTCATCCAGGAAATCGGCGGCAGAGTCGCTGATGTCGGGACGGGGAATAGCCACCTTGCGGGCCACAAACTTCATTCTGCGGGAGGTGTTGCCGATGTGGGTGATCTCGCCGTATGCCTCGATAAAATCGCCGGCGTAGACAGGAGCCTTGAACTCAATGTTGTTGTACGCGCAGAACAGGCCCTCGTCGCCGTCACACTGGATCAGCAGCTCGGTAGCCACGTCGCCGAACAGATGGACCATGTGGGCGCCGTCCACCAGATTGCCGCCGTAGTGGGCGTCCTTGGCAGACATGCGCAGACGGATCATCGAGGTATACTTTTTCTCGTCCATGTCGATTCCACTCCTCATTCATATGTTGTGAATACGCACAAAAATGGCAACAGATTCACTACCACCATTGTACGTCTCTTTGAGGGGCTTGTCAACTGCGGATATTTATGCTATAATCACACTTTCCTGCTTTATCAAGGAAAAGAAACTTTAATTCTTCACAAGGGCCTCGCCCACGGTGTAGATGTCGCCGGCGCCAACCGTAAGGATGAGATCGCCGGGCTGGGCCAGTTCCCGCAGACGCTGGGTGACCTCAGGCAAAGTGGGGTAATATTCACTGCCGGGGATCTGATCGGCCAGATCCCTGGAGGAGATGCCGATGTCGTTGGTCTCCCGGGCGGCGAAGATCTCGGCCAGAATGGTGATGTCGGGCTCCTTCAGCACCCGCACGAAGTCGTCGAACAGAGCCTTGGTGCGGGAGTAGGTGTGGGGCTGGAAGGCGCAGATGATCCGCTTGTAGCCCAGGGTGCGGGCGGCGGCCAGCAGGGCCTGGAGCTCGCCGGGGTGGTGGGCGTAGTCGTCGTACACCTCGGCGCCGTGGTAGGTGCCCTTGTGCTCGAACCGGCGGCCAGCGCCCCGGAAGGCGTTGAGGCCCTCGCTCACCGCCTGGGGGGATACCGCCAGGGCGATGGAGGCCGCGGCGGCGGCCAGGGCGTTTTTCACGTTGTGCTCCCCGGGTACCCGCAGGTCCACGTGGGTGAACACTTCCCCACGGTAGATCACGTCAAAGGAGGGCAGACCGTCGTGCCAGGTCAGGTTGGCGGCGTGGACGTCCCCCTGCTCCAGACCGAAGGTGAGGATGGGCCGCTTTTCCCCCTCCAGGGTGTGCATGGTGTTGGCGTCGTCGGCGTTGGCCACGATGAGGCCGTTCTCCGGCACCCGGTCGGCGAAGGCCCGGAAGGAGTGCTCCACGTCGGCCAGGTCCTTGAAGAAGTCCAGGTGGTCGGCCTCGATGTTCAGGATCACCGCCACCGTGGGGAAGAAGGACAGGAAGGAGTTGCAGTACTCGCAGCTCTCCAGAATGATGGTGTCCCCGTGGCCCACCCGGTAGCCGGAGCCCAGCAGGGGCAGGGTGCCGCCGATCATCACCGTGGGGTCCAGCTGGGCGGCCATGATGATGTGGGTGCACATGGAGGTGGTGGTGGTTTTGCCGTGGGTGCCCGAGATGCACAGGGCGTTCTTGTATCCCCGCATGATGGAGCCCCAGGCCTGGGCCCGCTCAAACACCGGAATGCCCTTTGCGCGGGCGGCGACGATCTCCGGATTTCCGTCGTGGATGGCGGCGGTGCGGATCACCAGCTCCGCGTCGCCGATGTTCTCCGCCCGGTGCCCGATGGCCACCGGGATGCCCAGGGAGCGGAGATGCTCCACCGTGGCGCTCTCGTGCATATCCGAGCCGGTGATGACCATGCCCATCTTGTGGAGCACCTCCGCCAGGGGGGACATGGACACCCCGCCGATGCCGGCCAGGTGGGCCCGGCGTCCGGGGGCGATGTAGTCGTGTATATTGGCGTTTGCCATGGGGTTTACACACCCTTTACTGTGAATTATAATGTGAGTTACGAACACTATATTATAAACTATTATAGGCAAATAGCAAGGAAAAAATGCCGCTGGAGGTGTAGAAAAATGGAAGCCTGGACCCTGCCGGCGGGGGTGGCCCGCTGTCTGGACACCCTGCGTCGGGCGGGCCACGCCGCCCATCCGGTGGGCGGGTGCGTCCGGGACCTGCTGCTGGGCCGGATTCCGGGGGATTTTGACGTGTGCACCTCCGCCCGGCCGGAGCAGACCATGGCCCTCTTTGACCGCACGGTGCCCACCGGCCTGAAGCACGGCACCATTACCGTGCTGACGGAGGACGGGCCGGTGGAGGTGACCACCTTCCGCCGGGAGGGGGGCTACGCCGACGGCCGCCACCCGGACGGGGTGGCCTTTGACGTGGGCCTCACTCAGGACCTGGCCCGCCGGGACCTGGATGCTCTGATGGCTCTGCCCTACGGCAACGGCCGCACCGTGCTGGAGGAGCAGCAGGAGATGGTGCTGGTTATCGGCGAGAACATCAAGGTCCGCCGCTTCGCCTTCTTTATCGACGGCGNGTCATCGACCCCTTCGGGGGGCGGGTCGACCTGGCGGCGGGGGTGATCCGCTGCGTGGGGGACCCGGACACCCGGTTCCGGGAGGACGCCCTGCGGATGTTCCGCGCCCTCCGGTTCGCCGCCCAGCTGGGCTTCGCTATAGAGAAGAATACCCTGGCCGCCATCGGGCGGAACGCCTCCCGGGCCGCCCTGGTGTCGGGGGAGCGGATCAAGATCGAGCTGGAAAAGACCCTCCTGTCCCCCCGGCCGGAGTGGGCGGGGGAGGCCATCCGGCTGGGCCTGCTGGCCCACCTGTATCCGGCGGGAAACTGCCCCGATCTGACGGAGCTGAGGGAACTCCCGGCGGAGGGTATCCCCCGCTGGCGGGGTTTTTGTGGAAAAACCGGCTTCCCCATTGAGGCCCTGCCGGTGGAGCGGGTCCTCCGCCAGGGGGTGCTCCACCCCGAGCGGGAGGCGGTCAGAACCCTTGCCCTGTCCGGGGGCGAGCTGGCCGCCCTGGGCCTCCGGGGGAAGGAGATCGGAGCTGTCCAGAAAGCCCTGGCGGAGCACATCCTGGCCCACCCGGAGGACAACGAGCGGGAAAAACTGCTGGAGCTGGTCCGGGGTGGACAGGCAAAATAAGCCCCCCTCCCGCATAAGCATGGGAGACAAGGGGGCGAGACCATGGAGGAAAACCGGAGAGGACTGCTGGAAAAGACGGCGGAGGCGCTGGATCTGCCGGGGGAGATCGTGGCCGGTCTGCCCCACATCGAGCTGACGGGCAGCCACCAGCTGCGGATGGAGAACCACAAGGGCATCCTGGCCTACGGCAGTGAAGAGATCCTCATCTCCGGCGGCAAGCTGGTGGTAAAGGTCCGGGGGGAGGGCCTGGAGCTGCGGGCCATGAACGCCGGGCAGCTGCTCATCACCGGCACCATCCGGGGCGTGGACCTGAGCTGAGGAGGGCGCTATGCTGAAATGGCTGACAAACGCCCTCCGGGGCAAGGTGTGCCTGGAGGTGGAGGGGGCCTTTCCCGAGCGGTTCCTCAACCTGTGCGCCCAGCGGGGCATCCTCTTCTGGAACGTGGAGTGGCTGGAGGCCACCCGCCTCCGCCTCACCGTCACCCGGGGAGGCGCCGGGGCGGCGGTGGAGCTGGGGGAGCGGGTCATGTGCACCGTCACCAGGGCCGGCCAGTCGGGCGCCCTGGCCTTTCTGGAGCGGTTCCGCCGCCGGTACGCCCTGCTCATCGGCCTGGCCCTGTCCCTGACGGCGGTGTGTGTGCTGTCCCAGTTCATCCTCACCATCGAAGTGGAGGGCAATGAGAGCGTGCCCACCGCCGTCATCCTCACCGAGCTGCGGCGGCAGGGCCTGCGGCCCGGGGTGTACGGGCCGGGGCTGGACGAGGAGGCGCTGCGCACCAGGGCTCTGCTCCAGCTGCCGGAGCTGTCCTGGATGAGCGTCAACCTCTACGGCACCCGGGCCCAGGTACTGGTGCGGGAGGCCACCCCGGAGCCGGAGGTGGTGGACCTGAGCCAGACGGGCAGCGTGGTGGCCCGGGCCTCCGGCATCATCACCGGCATCGAGCCCCTGTCCGGGGAGGCCCTGGTGCAGGAGGGGGACACGGTGCTGGAGGGGGAGACCCTGATCTCGGGCACCGTCCACCTGGCCGCCCCCCAGTACAGCGAGGTCCCCGACCTGGGCACCCTCCAGGTCCGGGCGGAGGGCAAGGTGTACGCCCGCACCTGGCGCACCCTGGAGGCGGAGATCCCCCTGGAGACCCGGGTCAAGACCTACACCGGGGAGGAGACCACCCGCTGGTCGGCCACAGTTTTGGGCCAGCGGCTTGTTTTTTTCGGAAACAGTGGAATTCCATTCGACCAGTATGATAAAATAAACGAAGTCTGGGAGCTGACCCTCCCCGGCGGCCGGGAGATGCCCCTGACCGTCCAGAAGGAGACCTGCCGGGCCTATACCACCGCCGCCATGGAGATCGACACCGATGCCGCCCGGTCTCTGCTGGAGAGCCGCCTGCTGGAGGCCCTGGAGGAGGCGGTGGGGGAGGGAAAGATCGTCAGCACCGACTATACCGCCGTGGAGAAGGACGGCATGCTCCGTGTCACCCTCCAGGCGGAGTGCACCGAGGAGATCGGGCGGTTCGTGCCCGACGAGAACACACAAGAAAACGAGGCCGATCCATGATAGAACAGACCATCAATATCGAGCGGATGGAGGACGTCATCGACGTCTTCGGGTCCTTTGACGAGAATATCAAGCTGATCGAACAGGAGCTGGGTGTGACGGTGGTGAGCCGGGACAACCAGCTGAAGGTGACCGGCGAGGCGGAGAACGTGATGTACGCCGTGAAGGCCCTCCAGGGCCTGCTGGGCCTGGCGGGCCGGAAGGAGAGCATCACCGAGCAGAACGTCCGCTATATCATCAACCTGGTGCGGGCGGGCAATGAGGAGCACATCAACGACATCGCCCGGGACGTTCTGTGCGTCACCGCCAAGGGCAAGCCCATCAAGGCCAAGACCTTGGGGCAGAAGCGGTATGTGGACGCCATCAAGAAGAATACCATCACCCTGGGCATCGGCCCGGCGGGCACCGGCAAGACCTACCTGGCGGTGGCCGCCGCCGTGGCCGCTTTCCGGGACAAGCAGGTGAACCGGATCATCCTGACCCGGCCCGCCGTGGAGGCGGGGGAGCGGCTGGGCTTTTTGCCCGGCGACCTCCAGAGCAAGGTGGACCCCTACCTGCGGCCCCTGTACGACGCCCTGTTTGAAATGCTGGGTCCGGAGACCTACCAGAAGTACGTGGAGCGGGGCAACATCGAGGTGGCCCCCCTGGCCTACATGAGAGGCCGCACCCTGGACGACTCCTTTATTATTCTGGACGAGGCCCAGAACACCAGCCGGGAGCAGATGAAGATGTTCCTGACCCGCCTGGGCTTCGGCTCCAAGATCGTCATCACCGGCGACATCACCCAGATCGACCTGCCCCGGGACACGGTGTCCGGCCTGAAGGAGGCCATGCGGGTGCTGGACGGGGTGGAGGACATCGCCATCTGCAAGCTGAACGAGGCCGACGTGGTGCGCCACGTCATCGTCCAGCGGATCATCAAGGCCTACGAGGCCGACGAGAACCGGAGGAACAAGAAGTGAAGCGTCTGACCTGGTATGGGTATACGGTGGAGGTGGACGGGAAAGCCACCCGGGACTGGTATGCCGGGGCAGAGGAGTGGGGCTGCGATTGCGGCCACTGCCGGAATTTCCTGGCTCTGGCGAAGGAGCGGCGGCTGCCGGAGGAGATCCTGAACATCCTGGACGGGCTGTCCATCCCGCCGGAGAAGGCCACCTATGTGTGCGAGCTCTACCACGACGAGAGCTGGCGGGAGAAGGGATTGCTCTACGAGATCAGCTGGCGGGTGGCAGGCGCGGTGACCGGGCAGCCGAGTGAGAATCAGGGCAATTCCGCCTGGGGTCCGCCGGTAAAATTCCCCACCTTCCAGATGATGCTGGGCTATGAGCGCTACAATATCGAGCCGGAGTTTCCCGAGCCCTGCTTTGACCTGGATATCAGCCTGTATCTGCCCTGGGTGCTGGACGAGCCCGTGGAAGGGCCTGAGGAGGAAGAACCGTGAACCATGAAATTCTCATTGAGACCGAGGTAGACGGAGCGGAGGAGTACGCCGACCTGCTGCGGCAGGTGATCCCCGCCGCCCTGGCGGCGGAAGGGGTGGAGGTACCCTGCGAGGTGGACGTGCTGTTCACCGACGACGAGGGCATCCACCAGATCAACCTGGAGCAGCGGCAGGTGGACCGGCCCACCGACGTGCTCAGTTTCCCCATGTTTGACCTGCAGCCGGGGGAGAACCCCACAGAGGAGGACGCCGACCCGGGCACCGGCCTGGTGCCTCTGGGGGACATGGTGATCTCCCTGGAGCGGGCCAAGGCCCAGGGAGAGGAGTTTGGCCACGGCACCCGTCGGGAGGTGGCCTATCTGGCAGTCCACTCGGTGCTCCACCTGCTGGGCTACGACCACATGGATGAGGGACCCATGAAGGCCCAGATGCGGGAACGTGAGGAGGCCATCCTGGGAGAATTGGGGATTGGCCGGGACTGACCGCAGGCCCCTGCGGCTGAAGGGGTATGATTATGCCGCCGCCGGGTATTATTTTGTGACGGTATGCACAAAGAACCGTGCACTCTATCTGCGTAGGGGCGCGCATTGCGCGCCCGAACCCCTCCCACCCCTGACCGCCGCCGGTATCGCGGCGGAACGGGCGCTCCTGGCGATTCCCGCCCACTATCCCGGCGTTGCGGTGGACAAATATGTGGTCATGCCCAATCACGTCCACATGATCCTGACGCTGCCTGCCCACAACGGGCGCGCACTGCGCGCCCCCACGGTGTCCCGGATCGTCCGGGGGTGGAAGGAAGCGGTGACCAAGGCTCTGGGCACGCCCGTCTGGCAAAAATCCTTTTACGACCACATCATCCGGGATGAGAACGACTATCTCCGGATCTGGACCTATCTCGAAACCAACCCCGCCAAGTGGGCGGAGGACAAATACTATATTGCTCAAGAAAGTTGAGGATCACCTATGGAAATCAAAAAATCCGGTATGATAAGCATTGTGGGCCGGCCCAACGTGGGCAAGTCCACCCTGACCAACGCCCTGGTGGGGGAGAAGATCGCCATCGTCTCCAACAAGCCCCAGACCACCCGCAACCGCATCTGCGCGGTGGTGAACCGCAACGACTGCCAGTACGTCTTTCTGGACACCCCGGGCCTCCACAAGGCCCGCACCAAGCTGGGAGACTACATGGTGAACGTGGTCAGGCAGAGCGTGGCCGACGTGGACGCCATCCTGCTGCTGGTGGAGCCCATCCCCCACATCGGCGGCCCGGAGGCCGAGCTCATCGCCCGCATCAAGCAGCTGGGCGTGCCCTCCGTGCTGGTCATCAACAAGATCGACACGGTGGAGAAGGCCGACCTGCTGGCGGTCATGCAGACCTACGGCCAGGCCCACGATTTTTCCGCCATCCTGCCCATCTCCGCCAAGAACGGCGAGGGCGTGGACGAGCTGCTGGACCTGCTAGCGGAATTCCTCCCCGAAGGCCCCCAGCTCTTCCCCGAGGACATGATCACCGACCAGCCGGAGCGGCAGGTGTGCGCCGAAATCATTCGGGAGAAGCTGCTGCTCTGCCTGGACAAGGAGATCCCCCACGGCACCGCCGTGGAGGTCACCCGCTTCTCCGAGCGGGACAACGGGATCATCGACCTGGATGCCACCATCTACTGCGAGAAGGCCAGCCACAAGGGCATCATCATCGGCAAGGGGGGCGCCATGCTGAAGAAGATCTCCACCCTGGCCCGCACCGACATCGAGGCCTTCATGGGCACCAAGGTCTTTCTTCAGACCTGGGTGAAGGTGAAGGAGAACTGGAGAGACAACATCAATCTCATCCATAATTTCGGATATAAGGACGAATGAACACATTTTACCGCTGATAAATGACGCCCATCCGGTCAAGCTAATGCCGGAAGGAGTGGCTGGACGTGGATCGGACGGAGCCACGGAGGACACCTCGGAATATCTCTCCCGCGCTCTGGTGGACACATTGCGGGGCACGCTGGCGGACAACGAGAACCGGCTGCGCACTCTGCTGTTCAAGCTGTGTGTGGAGGTCAACATGATGGGCCACACCGTNAGTTAGTGGATGGGGTGCAAGAGTAGACAATAGAAAGGAGAATAAAAATGTACAAGCTGATGATGTTTGTGAATGTACAAGAGATGGTGAAGATTTAATATCTGGTGAGTGGGGCGGAAGTAGTATAACCACAGAGGGTTCGCTCGGCGATGGGAGTTGTGAATAAGAGCGGGGGCCCTAATTTTGAATTCCCTCCACGCCCTGGACAAGCTGAACAAGCCACAGGCCCTCATCAAGGCGGCCTTTGAGCTGAAGCTCATGTGTCTGGAGGGGTACGAGCCCCTGCTGGACGCCTGCGCCGTCTGCGGCCTGCCCGATCCGGACCGGCCCCGGCTGGACCTGGTCCAGGGGGTGCTCCACTGCGCATCCTGCCAGGACGAGGTGGGGGAGGGGGTCTCCCTGCCCCTGGAGGCGGGCACCCTGGCCGCCATGCGGCACATCGTCTACGGCGACCCCAAGCGCCTGTTCTCCTTCCAACTGGACCAGAAGGGGCTGGACTGCCTGGGCCGGGTGTGCGAGCGGTTCCTGCTCACCCAGCTGGACCGGGGATTCAGCACCCTGGACTTCTATAAACAACTGAAAGCGGGGATGTAAGATGGAACTGTACGTAGCCGACGCCTTTACCACCACGCGCTTTTCCGGCAACCAGGCCGGGGTGGCCCTGCTGGGGGCGGCGGACTTTCCGGCGGAAACCCTGATGCGGGCCCTGGCGGGGGAGCTGAAGCACTCCGAGACCGCCTTCGTGAAGCAGACCGGGGAGAAGGCCTTCCACATCCGCTACTTCACTCCGGCGGAGGAGGTGGACCTGTGCGGCCACGCCACCATCGCCGCCTTCACCGTCCTGCGGGACACCGGGGCTATTGCGCCCGGGGAGTATTTTCTCCACACCCGCTCCGGCGATCTGGAGATCGGGGTGGGGGAGAACGCGGTGTGGATGGACATGGCTTCCCCCAGGGACGGGCGGACCTTCGACGAGGCGGAGCAGGCGGAGCTGTACGCCGCCTACGGCCTGACCCTGGCGGACCGTCCGGCGGGGCTGGAGCCCCAGGCGGTGAGCACCGGCCTCATGGACATCCTGCTGCCCGTGAAGGACCTGGAGACGCTGGACAGGGCGGTGCAGAACGAGGCCGAGGTCACCCGGCTGTCCCAGCGCTATGACGTGGTGGGGGTCCACATGTTCTGCCCCAACACCCCCGACGCCGCTGCCCACTGCCGCAATTTTGCCCCGCTGTACGCCATCCCGGAGGAGGCGGCCACCGGCACCTCCAACGGAGCCCTGACCTATTATCTGTACCGCCGGGGCCTCATTCAGGCGGGGGCGGACAACCGCTTTGTGCAGGGGGAGAAGATGGGTAAGCCCTCCGAGATTTTGAGCCGCATCACCGGGGACGGGGACGGCGTCAAGGTCCGGGTGGGGGGCCGTGCCCTCATCACCCTGAAATGTGAATTGATTACGGGAGAACCTACATGACCGATTTATTTGAAAAATCCATACAGACCCTGGAACTGCCGAAGGTGCTGGAGAAGCTGGCCGACCAGGCGGTGACGGCGGAGGGCAAGGACCGCTGCCTGGCCCTGCGGCCCTTCACCGATCCGGACGACGTGCAGCGTGCCCTGGACGAGACCACCGCCGCGGTGAATATGACCGCCCTCCGGGGCTCCCCCTCCTTCTCCGGCGTGCGGCCCGTCCGGGCCTCCCTCCAGCGGGCCGACATGGGGGGCGCGCTGAATACCAGAGAGCTGCTGGACATCGCCGCCGTCCTCCGCTCCGCCCGCTCCGCCAAGGAGTACGGCGAGGGAGAGGGGGACCGGACGAAAACCTGCATCGACCACCTGTTCCGCTCCCTGACGGCCAACCGGTTCCTGGAGGACAAGATCACCGGAGCCATCGTGGGGGAGGACGAGATCGCCGACGCCGCCAGCCCCGAGCTGGCCGCCATCCGGCGGCACATCCGTGCCACCGCCTCCAAGGTGCGGGACATCCTCAACAAGCTCATCTCTTCCAACCAGGCCAAATACCTCCAGGACGCCATCATCACCCAGCGCAACGACCGCTTCGTGGTGCCGGTGAAGTCGGAGCACAAGAACGACGTGCCCGGCCTGGTCCACGACGTGTCCTCCTCCGGCTCCACCTTCTTCATCGAGCCCATGGGGGTGGTGAAGGCCAACAACGAGCTCAAGGAGCTCCAGTCCCGGGAGGAGAAGGAGATCGAGCGCATTCTGGCGGAGCTGTCCGCCGAGTGCGCCCAGTTCAAGGAGGACATCTCTCAGGACTACGACCTGCTCATCATCCTGGACGTGATCTTCGCCAAGGCCCGGCTGGCCTACCGGATGCGGGGGGCCGCCCCCCGGCTGGACCCCAAGGGCCTCTACCTGCGGAAGGCCCGCCATCCCCTGCTGGACCCCAGCAAGGCGGTGTCCAACGACCTGATGCTGGGGGAGAACTTCGACACCCTGGTCATCACCGGCCCCAACACCGGCGGCAAG
Source organism: Intestinimonas massiliensis (ex Afouda et al. 2020) (assembly GCF_900626285.1). Lineage (GTDB taxonomy): Bacteria > Bacillota > Clostridia > Oscillospirales > Oscillospiraceae > Flavonifractor > Flavonifractor massiliensis_A. The sequence continues at coordinate 2,731,284 of NZ_LR131147.1, read as the reverse complement.
ACGGTGACGCTCAAGACCATTGGCCTGCTGACCCTGATGGCCCAGTGCGGACTCCACATTCCCGTGGGGGACGACAGCTGTGTAAAAGTGTTCAGCCGGGTGCTGTCCGACATCGGCGATGAGCAGTCCATCGCCCAGAATCTCTCCACATTTTCCTCCCACATGGTGAATATCGTGGGGATCCTGAAGGAGGCGGACGAGGGCGCCCTGATCCTGTTCGACGAGCTGGGGGCGGGCACCGACCCCATCGAGGGCGCGGCCCTGGCCGCCGCCATCATCGACAGTGCCCGGGGGATGGGTGCCCTGGTGGCCGCCACCACCCACTACGCCGAGCTGAAGGTGTACGCCATGACCACCCCGGGGGTGGAGAACGCCTCCTGCGAGTTTGACGTGGATTCCCTGGCCCCCACCTACCGGCTGCTCATCGGCATCCCCGGAAAATCCAACGCCTTCGCCATCTCCCAGCGGCTGGGCCTGCCCAAGGAGATCATCCAGAAAGCCGCCGCCCGCATCGACGCGGAGAACGTGCGGTTCGAGGACGTGCTCACCAAGCTGGACGAGCAGCGCCAGGAGATGGAGCGGGAGAAGGAAGCCGCGGCCAAGCTCCGCCGGGAGATGGAGGAGACCGCCAAGGCCTCCCGGGAGTACAAGGCCCAGATGGAGGCCCAGCGGCAGAAGGCGGTGGAGAAGGCCCAGGCGGAGGCCCGGGCCATCCTGGACGAGGCCCGGGACACCGCCGACCAGGTGTTCAGGGAGCTCAACGACATGCGCCGCCGCCAGCGGAAGGAAGAGGACTGGCAGAAGATCAACGACGAGCGGGCCGGCCTGCGCCACCGCCTGAACGAGGCGGAGGGCAAGCTGGGAGCCCGGCCGGAGGAACCGGTGCCGCCGCCCACCCGGCCCGCCAGGGCGGGGGACACGGTGGAGCTGGTGAAGATGGGCACCCAGGCCACCGTCATCTCCGTCAACAAGGACGGCTCCCTCCAGCTCCAGGCGGGGATTCTGAAGATCAACGCCAAACAGGACGAGGTCCGGGTTGTGGAGGGGGAGAGCGTCAAGTCCGCCAAGAAGGTGGTCCAGCGGGCGGAGCACAAGCTGCGTTCCCTGGGTGCCTCCCCGGAGGTGGACCTGCGGGGCATGATGACCGACGAGGCCATCGGGGCCCTGGATCTGTTCCTGGACAACGCGGTGCTGGGCAAGCTGAACGAGGTGCGCATCATCCACGGCAAGGGCACCGGCGCGGTGCGCAAGGCGGTGCGGGAGCACCTGAAGCGCAGCCGGTATGTGAAGTCCTTCCGCCCCGGCCGCTACGGCGAGGGCGAGGATGGCGTGACCATTGCCGAGCTCAAGTAAGACCCTTCGTCAATGAAACCAGTTTCTTGTTCGGAATTTGTGCATTTTGTCATTGACGGTTTGGGATAAATTTGCTATCCTATAATACGAAGTATGCGAATGCATCTTGGGGGGAAACGCTTATGTATATGAAAGAGGCAGTCGTGAATAACCAGGTTGGCCTGCACGCCAGACCGGCCACGTTCTTCATTCAGAAGGCCAACGAGTTCAAGAGTTCCATCTGGGTGGAGAAGGACGAGCGGAGAGTCAACGCCAAGAGCCTGCTGGGTGTCCTCTCTCTGGGGATCGTCAAGGGTACTTCCATCAACCTCATTGCAGACGGCCCCGATGAGAAGGAAGCGGTGGAGGCTCTGATTGAGCTGATCTCCTCCAATTTCTCCGAGTAAGTCAACAGCGAAAGAAAAAAGCGCCGCATTGCGGCGCTTTTTTTGACCATGAGGGTACAATATGGAAACGACAAAGGCTTTGAAACGAGAGCGATGCCTGTTCTGGATACTGTTGGGTGGTCTGCTGTTTCTGCGGTTTCCGTGGCTCATCCTGGGGAAATTTTTGATCCCCGGGGACAATGTGGTGAACGTTGCCTATGAATTGGGCACCTGTCTACTGACGTGCCTTCTGATTTTTTTGGAGCGGGAGCGGCTGGAGGAGTACCACATTGACAGTCTGGCCCTGGTGCTGCTGCTGGGCGCGCCCATTGCCGTGCTGATCGGAAGAATGGCCGGCGGCTATGGCCTGCCCGGGCAGGCGGTCAAGGCCGTCCTTGCCGTTGTGCTCCTGGCCGCACTGCTCATCCGGCGGCCGGTTCTGCCCCGGCGGGGAGCGGGCCGGACGGCCCGCTGTATCGGCGCGGCGGTGCTGGCCGGTGCGGTGATGGCGGTGGTGTCCGGATTCCTGCTGACCTTCCAGCTTCGGGAGATGGTGGATGTGTCGGCACTTCCATCTGCGGGACAGCTGCTGCATGGGGGACAGCTGTCGTACGGGGTTCTCTATCAGATCGACTATGCCGCGGCGGCGGAGGAGCCGCTGTTCCGCGGTTTCCTGTGGGGACGGCTGCGGAAATGTGGCTGGAAAGATCACTGGATCTGGCTGTTCCAGGCGCTGCTGTTCGCGGTGGGTCATGCCTACTATGTGGGGAGCAGCAACATTTCCGCCTTCCTTGTGGTGCCACTGGACGCGCTGGCCCTTGGCCTCGTGGCCTGGAAGACCAGGAGCATTGGCGCCAGCATGATCACCCACGGGATCATAAACGGATTCGGAGCTACCCTGGGCTATGCGTTTCTGGCGATAATGAAATAGCGGCCGTATTGCACGGAAAGGAGGGCATGGTGCCCCTACTATGACTTTTGATGAACTAAAAGAAAAAGCGCATGCCCTGCCGCTGAAGCCGGGCGTGTATATCATGCAGGACAAGAAGAATACGGTCATCTACGTGGGCAAAGCCAAGGCCCTGAAGAACCGGGTGAGCCAGTATTTTGCCAACCTGGCCGCCCACACGGAAAAGACCCGGGCCATGGTGAGCCAGATCGACCACTTCGACGTGATCGTGGCCGATTCGGAGTTTGAGGCCCTGGTGCTGGAGAACTCCCTCATCAAGCGCCACCAGCCCCGGTACAACATCCTGCTGAAGGACGACAAGGGCTACCCCTACATCCGCCTGACGGTGAAGGAGGAGTACCCCAGATTTTCTTTGGCCAACCGTGCCGCCGAGGACGGAGCCCGGTACTTCGGGCCCTACGGCAGCCGGGGCAACACCCAGAACATCATCGACGCCCTGCGGGTGGCCCTGAAGCTGCCCTCCTGCAACCGGAAATTTCCCCGGGACATCGGCAAGGAGCGGCCCTGTTTGAACTACCACATGGGCCAGTGCGACGGCTACTGCCGGAAGGAGATGGACCAGAGCCGCTACCGGGAGGCCATCGATCAGGCCATCCGCCTGCTGGAGGGCAAGTTCCAGGAGGTGGGGGACGAGCTGAAGGCGGAGATGGAGCTGGCGGCGGAGGAGCTGCGGTTTGAGAAGGCCGCCGAGCTGCGGGACCGGTACCGTGCCATCGAGCTGCTGGGTAAGCGGCAGAAGGTGGTGGCGGGGTCCCTGGCGGACACCGATGTGGTGGGCTTCCACAAGGGGGAGGCCACCCGCAGCTGCTTTGTGGTGCTCCACTTCGTGGAGGGTGAGCTGGCCGCCAAGGACTGGGACCTGATCGACACCCCCATGGAGGAGGACACGGCGGACATCCTGTCCGCCCTGGTGCGGCAGTACTACGGGGGGAGGGGAAATCTGCCCCGGCAGATCCTGCTGCCCTGCGAGCTGGAGGACGAGGTGCCCCTGATGCGGATGTTCTCCGAGGCGGCGGGGCGGAAGGTGGAGCTGGTGACCCCCCAGCGGGGTGCCAAAATGGACCTGATCCGACTGGCAAACAAGAACGCGGTGGAGGAAGTGGCCCGCTGGACCACCCGGGAGGAGCGGCAGAGCAAGCTGCTGGAGCTGCTGGGCACTATGCTGAATCTGGACGCGCCCCCCCGCCGCATTGAATCCTATGACATCTCCAACCAGGGCTCCGACGACATCGTGGCCTCCATGGTGGTGTACGTGAACGGAAAACCCCTGAAACGGGATTACCGCCACTTCAAGCTGAAGGACATGGACGGCCCCGACGACTACGCCTCCATGGACCAGGTGCTGCGGCGGCGGTTCCAGCGGTATCTGGACGGGGACGAGAAGTTTGCCGACAAGCCGGACCTGCTGCTCATCGACGGCGGGGAGAACCACGCAAAAGTGGCGGTGGGGGTGCTGGGCGATCTGGGCCTCACCATCCCGGTGTTCGGCATGGTGAAGGACGACCGCCACCGCACCCGTGCCCTGGTGACCCCCGACGGCCGGGAGATCGGCATTCAGGGCAACCAGGCCATCTTCTCCCTCATCGGCCAGATCCAGGAGGAGACCCACCGCTTCGCCATCGAGTTCCACCGCCAGCAGCAGAACCAGCGGGTGAAGGGCTCGGTGCTGGACCAGATCCCCGGGGTGGGGGAGAAGCGGCGGAGCGAATTGCTCAAGCACTTCAAGAGCATCAAGAACATCAAGGCCGCCACCCTGGAGCAGCTCCAGGCCGTGGTGCCTAAGAACACCGCCCAGGCGGTGTACGGCTTCTTTCGGAAGAAGGAGGAGAAATGAGACGGATTCTGGCCCTGACCCTGTCCCTGCTGCTTCTGCTGACCGCCTGCGGAGCACCGGACAGCGGGAACGCTGCTGCCCCGGCGGGATATGTGAGTACGGACCAGGCGGCCCGGGCTGTGCTGGACAGCCAGCCGGATATGGCGGGGCTGACGCCCCTCACCGGGGAGGAACGCACCGACTACCTCACTGCTGTGTGCGGCGTGGAAGAAGGGCGGTGGACCGAGGCGGCGGTGTATACCGCCTCCGGGGTGGACGCCCGGGAGATCATCGTCCTCCGGCTGAGCCAGACGGAGGACGGCGAGGCGGTGACCGCCGCCCTGGAGGCCCACCGGCAGGCCCGGCTGGGGGATTTTACCGGCTACGCGCCGGACCAGGCCGACCTGCTGGAGGACGGGACGGTGACCAGTCTGGACGGATATGCCGCCCTGCTGGTCTGTGAGGAGCCGAAGAAGGCCTGTTCCGCCCTGGAGGCGGCTCTGGACGGGGAAGCGGCCCTGACGGAGCCCGCTCCGGATACGGAGGCCTTCGCCCCCTTTGATCCCCCAAACGAGCACGACATGACCCTCTATGACACTTCGGCCATTCTGGCGGCCTGGGAGAGCGGGGAGGAGGACGGCCTCAGCGAAAAGGACGCCGCCATCCTGGCTCGGTGCCGGGCGCTGTTTGCGGAGCATATCACCGACGGTATGACCGACTTTGAGAAGGAACTGGCCCTCCACGACGCCCTGGTGGACCTGGGAGAGTATGACGTGACGGTATATGCCGACGGCAAGGGCTGGCCTGACAATACCAACCCCTACGGCCTGCTGGTGGAGGGGTACGGCATCTGCCTGGCCTACGCCACCAGCTTCCAGCTGCTGATGGACCTGGCGGATGTGGAGTGCATCACGGTGGTGGGGGCATCTTCCTCCTCTACCAGCGACCACGCCTGGAATATGGTGCGGCTGGAGGGGGAATGGTACTGTGTGGACCCCACCTGGGACGACCCCATCGGCGGCGAGAGCGTGTCCCCCAACCAGTGGGACATGGTGCACCACCAGTACTTCAATGTGACCAGCGACTATATGCGCCAGACCAACCACCAGTGGGACTATGACAATGTGCCCGAGGCCGACGCCGTCCGGTTCTGCTGGAACGGCACCGGCCGTCTGCCCGACTGACCATAGAAAGGAAGGAATCGCCATGCGCGTCATTACAGGAATCGCCCGGGGCCGGAAGCTGAAGGAGCTGCCCGGCATGGAGACCCGGCCCACCACCGACAAGGTGAAGGAATCGGTATTCAACATCGTCCAGTTCGACATCGAGGGCCGGCAGGTGCTGGATCTGTTCGGCGGCACCGGCCAGATGGGCATCGAGGCCCTGTCCCGGGGGGCGGCCCACTGCACCTTCGTGGACCTGCGGAAGGAGGCCGCCGCCGTGATCCGGGAGAACCTGGCCCACACCGGCCTGGCGGAGCACGCCCGCGTGATCCAGGGGGACTATCTGGCCTTCCTCACCGGCTGCCGGGAGAAATTCGACCTGGTGTTCCTGGACCCGCCCTACAACACCGGGATGCTGGAAAAGGCCCTGGAGACCATTACCAAGATTGACAACGTGACGGAAAATGGTATAATAGTCTGCGAAAGTGCCGCCGAAGCGGCCCTGCCGGAGCTGTCCGCCCCCTATCGGAAGGGGAAGGACTACCGCTACGGCAAGATCAAGATCACGCTGTACCACCGGGACGCCTGACCTTTCCCCCCGGCATGAGGATGTGAGCCCACATGAAAACCGCAATCTACCCCGGCAGCTTCGATCCCATCACGCTGGGGCATTTGAATATCATCAAGCGCGCCGCCGTCTGCTTCGACAAGCTCATCGTGTGCGTGCTGGTGAACTCGGAGAAGGTGAACCGGGGGCTGTTCACCCCGGAGGAGCGGGTGGAGCTCATCCGCAAGGTGGTGTACAAGCTGCCCAATGTGGAGGTGGACTGCTCCTCCACCCTGCTGGCGGAGTACGCCAGGCAGAAACGGGCCTGCACCCTGGTGAAGGGTCTGCGGGCGGTGTCCGACTATGAGAACGAGCTGCAGATGGCACTCATCAACCGCAAGCTCAACCCCCGGCTGGAGACCATGTTTCTGCCCTCCAGCACCAAGTATACCTATATCAGCTCCAGCGTGGTGAAGGAAATGGCCCGCTACGGGGCGGACCTGACGGATTTCCTCCCCCGGGAGATCATCGAGGACGTACAGCGGAAAATGGACAGCAGGAGGGATAGCTGATGGCTACCGGCGTAGATGAATTACTGGATATGCTCTTTGAGATGATCGATGAGGCCAAGAGCATGCCTTTGAGCAGCGATAAGTGTATTCTGGAGCGGGACAAGGCCCTGGATCTGCTGGATGAGATCCGGGCCCAGTTCCCCATGGAGCTGGCCGAGGCCAAGAAGCTCATCGCCGCCCGGACGGAGTATATCAGCTCCGCCAAGCGGGAGGGTGAGCTGATCCGCAAGCAGGCGGAGGACCAGGCCAAGCAGATGGTGGCCGAGGACGAGGTGCTGGCTCAGGCCAAGCAGAAGGCCAACGAGATGATCCGTACCGCCGAGGAGCGCAGCCGCGACCTGCGCAAGGCGGCCAACGACTACTGTGAGGATGCCCTCCGTCGCACCGAGGAGGCTGTGGCCGAGGCCTACGACGAGATCAAGAAATCCCGTGCCCGGTTCCGGGCGCTGGCAGGGGGGTCCGCCTCCACCGGCCGGCAGCCCTATGACGCCGCCGCCGACGAATAAATCCCGTTTACGTAACATCGAAATCTGGTACTTTTTGACCACCATACCGCAAGGTATGGTGGTTTTTTGTTTCCATTTGTAACGATGGAAAGTCGAACATATGTTTTTCATGCTGAAAACCAGGCGTTTCGGAGGGAAAACAGCCATTTTTCTCTTCAAAAAAGAAGAAAAAACTATTGCAATTCTGTTACAGAGCATTTATACTAAAGGGGAAAGTGGGGCGAAGTGGAGGAAAAACCCGCCGGAATTCAGTAAAGTGGAGGGAGAGTGAAGGGCGTGACCGGGACATACGAGCACAGCATCGACTCCAAGGGCCGCCTGTTCATTCCCGCCAAGCTCCGGGAGGAGCTGGGCGTCACCTTCTACCTGGCCATGGGTGTGGACGCCTGCCTGGCCATCTACCCCCAGTCCACCTGGGACCGGTTTACAGAAAAGTTTGCCTCCCTGCCCATGAGCCAGTCCAAGGCCATGCGGCCCCTGTTCGCCAACGCCGCCAAGTGCGAGCTGGACAGTCAGGGCCGCATCGTCATCCCCCAGAAGCTGCGCAAGTACGCCGGTCTGGACAAGGATGTGGTGATCATCGGCGTCCACGACCGGGCGGAGATCTGGAGCGCCGACGCCTGGCAGGCTCAGGAAGAGGAAGAAATGACGCCGGAGAAGATGTCGGCCTGTATGGAGGCTTTGGGATTCTGACATGAGTGAACAGAGCTTTATCCACAAGCCGGTGCTGCTCCATGAGTGCATCGAGGGACTGAACATCAGGCCGGAGGGGATCTACCTGGACGGCACCCTGGGCCGGGCGGGCCACAGCCGGGAGATCGCCCGGCGGCTGACGGCCGGCAGGCTGATCTGCGTGGACCGGGACCAGGCGGCCCTGGACGCGGCCCGGGAGCGGCTGGCCCCCTGGATGGAAAAAGTGACCCTGGTACACAGCAACTTCAGCGAGCTGGACGCCATCCTGGACGGACTGGGTCTGGACGGGGTGGACGGCATGCTCTTCGACCTGGGGGTGTCCTCCCCCCAGCTGGACGACCCGTCCCGGGGGTTCTCCTACATGGCGGACGCCCCCCTGGACATGAGAATGGACAAGACCGATACCCTGACGGCCCGGACGGTGGTCAATGAGTGGCCCCAGGAGGAGCTGCGGCGCATCCTCTGGCAGTACGGGGAGGAGCGGTATGCCCCCGCCATCGCGGGAGCCATCGTCCGGGCCAGGGACAAAGGACCCATCGAGACCACCCTGCAGCTGGTGGACGTGATCCGCTCGGCCATGCCTGCCTCCGCCCTGCGGGAGAAGCAGCACCCGGCCAAGCGGTCCTTCCAGGCCATCCGCATCGCGGTGAACGACGAGCTCTCGTCGGTGGACAGGATGGTGCGCGCCGCGGTGCCCCGGCTGAACCCGGGCGGGCGGCTGGCGGTGATCTCCTTCCACTCCCTGGAGGACCGGATCGTCAAGAACGCTCTGGCGGAATTTGCAAAGGGCTGCACCTGTCCGCCGGATTTCCCCGTGTGTGTGTGCGGGAAAAAGCCACAGATCAAGCTGATCAACAAAAAGCCCATCGTGTCCGGAGCGGAGGAGCTGGAGGAAAACCCCAGGGCCCGCAGCGCCAAGCTCCGGATCGCGGAAAAGCTGTGAGTTTACCAAAGAGAATGGAGTGGACGCAGGAATGGCGACTGCCGTAAAGCACAGAGCACGATACAACCGATACAACGACATCCCCTATGAGGCCTATGACGGCTCGGCGGTACGGCAGCTTCCCGGCGAGGAAGTCCTCCAGCCCCGTCCCATGGTCCGCCCCAAGGAGCGGGTGGTGGCCCGTCCCAAGGTGCGGGTGCGGGAGGCGGGACATGTGTCCCCCTTCGCGGTGGCCGGATTCCTGGCGGTGGGCGTGTTCGCCCTGCTACTGCTGTACAGCTACGTGAACCTGACGGTGATCTCCCAGCAGGTGGTGGACCTGAAGAGCGAGATGACCGAGCTGCGCTCCGAGGAGGCCAAGCTGCGGGCTCAGTATGAGCTGGCCTACGACCTGGAGAACATCGAGACGGAAATGACCACCAACGGCACCATGGTCAAGCCCCAGAACGGCCAGACCATCTATGTGGATCTGTCCGAGCCCGACTCGGTGACCCTGTTCAACCAGGAGGATACCACCGCCGGCGCCCAGGGCTTCCTGGACAGCCTGAAGTCCATCGTGACGGAGATTGTGGAATATTTCCAGTGACCGCAGCCATATATTGATTTGCAGACCCCATAAAAAGAGAGATGGGCTGCCGCCGGGCGGCCCACCCGCATGAAGCAGAATCGGAAGAGGGCGTAAGAAAAGTAATTTTCTTACGCCCTCCACTGTAACTATCCGCCGGTTCCGGCGGAGCGACCCAAGCGAGGTGACCAGTCATGGCGTACAAAAAGAAAGACCGGGTGATCCGTCAGCAGCCGGACCGGAAGGCCAACCGCACCATCCTGATCCGCACCCTGATCCTGATGGGCATTTTCGGCGTGGCGGTGTTTGTACCGCTGTTTTTCCGCCTGTGGCAGATCCAGGTGGATGAGTACGACAAGTACAACGAGCTGGTGGCGGACCAGCAGACCAAGGACAGCACGGTGGAGGCCAACCGGGGCACCATCTACGACTCCAACGGGGTGCCCCTGGCCCTCAGCGCCACGGTGTACAATGTGCAGCTCTCCCCCAAGGAGATCATCCAGTGCCAGAAGGACTACCAGGAGAAGGTGGAGGAGGCGGAGAAGAACGGCAAGGACCTGCCGGACTACCCGGAGCCCACCGCCCAGTTCATCGCGGAGAACCTGGCGCAGATCCTGGACCTGGAGGTGGACGACATCCTGGTGCGGCTGGCCAAGGAGAACTCCCTGTACGAGATGATCAAGTGGCGGGTGGACGCCGAGGAATCGGACGCGGTCCAGACCTTCATCACCGAGAACCACATCAGCGGCATCTACCTGATGCCCACCAGCAAGCGGTACTACCCCAAGGGCAGCCTGGCCGCCCAGGTCATCGGCTGGGTGAACCCCAACGTGGACAACACCGGCGCCTATGGCGTGGAGGCCCTGTACGAGGATGAGCTGTCCGGCGAGAGCGGCCGTGTGGTCACCGCCAAGAACGGCGTGGGCACCGAGATGCTCTACTGGTTTGAGGACTACTACGACGCCACCGACGGCGACGATTTGACCCTCACCATCGATTCCACCATCCAGTCCTACTGCGAGAGCATTCTGCAGAAGGGCATCGAGCAGTTCGACGTGCAGGACGGCGGCTTCTGCATCGCCATGGACCCCAGCACGGGGGAGATCCTGGCCTGGGCCAACTCCCCCACCTATGACCTGAACGACCCCTGGACCGTCAGCGACCCGGTGCTCCTCCAGTACATTGAGGACGTGAAGAGCGGCGCCTATACCCAGGAGGAGGCCTATCAGAAGGCCCTGGAGGAGGGGGCCAGCACCCAGGAGGCCTACGACAAGGCGGTGAGCACGGCGGAGACCGATGCTCTGTACGCCCAGTGGCGCAACAAGGCCATCAACGACACCTACGAGCCCGGCTCCACCTTCAAATCCCTGGTGCTGGCCGCCGCCCTGGAGGAGGGCGTGGTCAGCGAGAGCGACCACTTCTACTGCTCCGGCAGCGTCCAGGTGGCCGACCACGTGATCCACTGCTCCGACCGGGACGGCCACGGGGACCAGGACCTGGCCAAAGCGGTGGCCAACTCCTGCAACCCGGCCTTCATCGCCATCGGCCAGCGGCTGGGTGCGGAGAAATTCTATGACTATCTGGAGCGCTTCGGCCTGCTGGAGCCCACCGGCATCGACATGCAGGGCGAGCCCACCAACGACCCGGTGAGCGCCGGCCTGATCTGGAGCCGGGACTACTTCACCAGCGCCGAGGGCATCTCCTCCCTGGCCACCGCCTCCTTCGGCCAGCGGCTGAAGATCACCCCCATCCAGATGCTCACCGCCGCCGCGTCGGTGGTGAACGGCGGCCACCTGATGAAGCCCTACGTGGTCAGCCAGGTCACCGACTCCAACGGCAACGTGGTGGAGTCCACCCAGCCCACCGAGGTGCGCCAGGTGGTCAGCGAGCAGACCAGTGAACGCTGCCGCACCATCCTGGAGAAGGTGGTGGACGGCGGCACCGGCAAGAACGCCCGGGTGGAGGGCTACCGCATCGGCGGCAAGACCGGCTCCTCCGAGACCGGCGAGACCGACCACACCATCGTCTCCTTCCTGGGCTTCGCCCCGGCGGACGATCCCCAGGTCATCATCCTGCTGGCCTATGACAACCCCAAGCCCGCCTTCCCCGGCGCCAAAACCACCGCCGGCGGCTGGTACATCAGCGGCGGCAACATGGCCGCCCCCATGGCCGGCGAGCTGCTGGAGAACATCCTGGACTACCTGGGTGTGGAAAAGACCTACTCCGCCACCGCCGACGTGGTGGTGCCCAACCTGAGCGGCAAGACCCTGGCGGACGCCACCTCCGCTCTGAAGAAGAACAACCTGACCGTGCGCACCGTGGGCGACGGCGACACCGTCACCGGCCAGATCCCGGCCTACGGCGCCTCCATCCCCGGCGGCAGCGAAGTGGTGCTCTACATGGGCGCCGAGGTGCCCACCGACCAGGTGCAGGTGCCCAACGTGGTGGGTCTGACCCTGGAGCAGGCCCAGAAGAAGATGGAGGACGCCGGCCTGTACCTGAAGGCCATCGGCGCCAGCGACTACAGCGCCAGCACCGCCTACGAGCAGGAGACGGCTGCCGGCACCAGCGTGAATCGCGGCACCGCCATCGAAGTGCGCTTTACCGATTCCACCGCCAGCGGCGGCGGAGGCTCCGGCCTGTAAGAACGAACCATTGGGGGTGTGTCCATGAAGCTTGATCAGCTGCTGGCGTCGGTCCCGCTGGAGGACCGGCGTGTGGGAGATGTGGAGATCACCGGCATCAGCTATGACACCCGAGAGATGAGCCCCGGCTGCCTGTTCGTGGCCCTGCCGGGCTACAAGACCGACGGACACAAATATATTGATGAGGCCCTGGAGCGGGGGGCGGCGGCAGTGCTCTGCCGCCGCCCCCCGGACCGGGAGGGACCCTGGCTGGTGACCCCGGAGCCGAGGGCGGCCCTGGCGGCGGTGTCGGCCAACTGGTTCAGACACCCGGCGGAGGAGCTGACCGTGCTGGCGGTCACCGGCACCAACGGCAAGACCACCACCACCTACCTGGTGAAGGCCATGCTGGAGGGGGTGCTGGGGGCAAAGGTGGGCCTCATCGGCACCAACCAGAACATGATCGGGGAGGAGATCCTCCCCGCCCACCGCACCACCCCGGAATCCTGGGAGGTGCAGAAGCTGCTGCGGGACATGGCGGACGCCGGGTGCACCCATGTGGTGATGGAGGCCTCCTCCCACGCCCTGGTGCTCCACCGGCTGGACGGCATCACCTTCCGGGCGGGCATCTTCACCAACCTGACCCAGGACCACCTGGACTTCCACAAGACCATGGAGGCCTACCGCCAGGCCAAGGGGCTGCTGTTCCGCCAGTGTGAGACGGCGGTGCTCAACCTGGACGACGAGGCCGGGCGGTACTACGCCTCCACCGTGCCCTGCCCGGTGTTCACCTACTCCGAGCGGCGGGACGAGGCGGACCTGACCGCCAAGAACCTGCGGCTCTTCCCCCAGCGGGTGGAGTTCGAGGCGGTGACCATGGACGCCATCGCCCGGGTCCGCCTGGCCATCCCCGGGGGCTTCACCATCTACAACGCCCTGGCGGCCCTGGCCTGCGGCGCGGTGCTGGGCCTGCCCCTGACCGGCTGTGCCGACGCCCTGGCCCACGCCAAGGGGGTGAAGGGCCGGGTGGAGGTGGTGCCGGTGCCGGCGGACTTCACCGTCCTCATCGACTACGCCCACACCCCCGACGCCCTGGAGAACGTGCTCACCACCGTCCGGGACTTCACCGGTGGCCGGGTGATCTGCCTGTTCGGCTGCGGCGGCGACCGGGACCGGTCCAAGCGGCCCCAGATGGGGACCATCGCCGGTACCCTGGCGGACGTGGCGGTGGTCACCTCCGACAACCCCCGCACCGAGGACCCAGAAGCTATTATCCGGGACATCCTGGCGGGGATGGAGGGCACCCCGGCCCGGCGGCACGTGGAGCCGGACCGGCGGCGCGCCATCGCCCTGGCCCTCTCCCTGGCCCAGCCCGGCGACACGGTGGTGCTGGCGGGCAAGGGCCACGAGACTTATCAGGAGATAAACGGCGTACAGTACCACCTGGACGAGCGGGAGGAAATCGCCGCATGGTTCGCCAAATAGGCCAGGAAGTTTGTTACTATTTTGAGTAGAAAGCCCGGCCTGTTTGTGATAAAATACCTACCCGGTCTGAATGGAACGGATCAAATCGAGCTGTGAGAGGCTTTGGAGGTTCAAAAGAGATGTTGAGGATCGTCATCAGTATCGTGGCGGCGTTTATCGTGACCGCCCTGGCGGGACGGGTGCTCATCCCCATCCTGCGGCGGATGAAGGCGGGCCAGTCCATCAAGGAGATCGGCCCCACCTGGCACATGACCAAGCAGGGCACCCCCACCATGGGCGGGCTCATGTTCATCTTCGGCGCCGCCGTCATGGTGGCCGTGCTGGGCTGGCCGGACTATTCCCAGGGGGTCATGGGCGGTGTGTTCGTGTTCCTGTTCGCCCTGGTGTTCGGCATCATCGGCTATATTGACGACTATTTCAAGGTGAAAAAGCACGAGAACACCGGCCTCACCGCCCCACAGAAGTTCCTGCTCCAGCTGGCGGCCGCCGTGCTGTTCACCGTGCTGCTGCGGAATTTCGGCTATCTGACCCCTGATCTCTATATCCCCTTCGTCAATGTGACCCTTTCCGTGCCCTGGCCTCTGTATATGGTGTTTGCCGCCTTCGTCATGGTGGGGGGCGTCAACGCCGTCAACATCACCGACGGCATCGACGGCCTGGCCGCCGGGGTGACGGTACCGGTGATGATCTTCTTCACCGCGGTGGCCGTGCTGTGGGGCCATTATGAGCTGGGCATCTTCTCCGGCGCCCTGCTGGGCGGCCTGCTGGCCTTCCTGATCTATAATTTCCACCCCGCCAAGGTGTTCATGGGCGATACCGGCTCCCTCTTCCTGGGGGGCGCGGTGTGCGGCCTGGCCTTCGGGCTGGACATTCCCCTGGCGCTCATCCTGGTGGGCATCATCTACATCGCCGAGACCCTGTCCGACATCATCCAGGTGGGCTACTTCAAGCTCACCCACGGCAAGCGGATCTTCCGCATGGCCCCCCTCCACCACCACCTGGAGATGGGGGGCTGGAGTGAGGTCAAGCTGGTGGTGGTCTTTTCCGGCATCACCCTGGTGACCTGCCTGCTGGCCTTTTGGGGCGTTATGGGCCGCTGGGCCTGAGCATCCGATTTCCCGCTGAAGGAGGCGAAGTACGTTGGCAAAACGCAAGCGCGATCTGACCATGGAGCAGCAGCTGGCCCGGGGTCCCATGGACCTGCCCTTCCTCATGCTGGTGCTGCTGCTCACCGGCATCGGTACCATCATGGTCTTTTCCGCCTCCTTCGCCACCGCCTACTACGAGGGCAAGGACCCGGCCTACTACTTCCTGCGGCAGGCCCTGTTCGCCGTGGCCGGCCTGGCCATCATGTACATCATCTCCAAAATCAACTACCAGACCTTCCGCTGGATGTCGGTGTTCGCCCTGGGCCTGGCCATCCTGCTGCTCATCGCGGTGCTCGTCCCCGGCATCCACACCAACCGGGCCGACGGCGTCCGCCGCTGGATCGCCGTCCCAGGCCTGGGCACCTTCCAGCCATCGGAGATCGCCAAGGTGGCGGTCATCATGTACTTTTCCGCCCGGCTCAGTAAACGGAACAAGGAGAAGCCCATCCGGCTCAGCCCCCGGTCCAACCTGAGCGGCATCGTGGGCTGGCTGGACAAGATCGGCTTTCTGGAGCTGGTGCCCTACGGCGTCATCCTGCTGGTCATCTTTTTCCTCATGAAGCTGGAGCCCCACATGTCGGGCACCATCCTGATCCTGGCCGGGGCGGCGGCGGTGCTCTTTGCCGCCGGCATCAAACTCTACTGGTTCATCCTGGGCGGCGGCGCCATGGGGCTGCTGCTGGCCATCTCCATGCAGGGCTACCAGTCCACCCGTATCCTGGTGTGGAAGGACCCCTGGGCCTACAAGCAGGAGGGCGGCTATCAGATCATCCAGTCCCTGTACGCCATCGGCTCCGGCGGCCTGCTGGGCCTGGGCCTGGGCAAGAGCCGCCAGAAATTCCTCTACCTGCCCGAGCCGGAGAACGACTTCATCTTCGCCATCGTCTGCGAGGAGCTGGGCTACATCGGCGCCGCCATCGTCATCCTGCTTTTCGTGCTGCTCATTATCAGAGGCTACTGGCTGGCCGTCCACGCCAGGGACCGGTTCGGCTCCCTGCTGGTGGTGGGCATCACCACCCTGCTGGCGGTGCAGGTCTTTCTGAATATCTCGGTGGTCACCAATCTGCTGCCCACCACCGGCATCTCTCTGCCCTTCTTCAGCTACGGCGGCACGGCCCTGATGATCCAGCTGGCCGAGATGGGCATGGTATTATCAGTTTCGCGCCAGATCCCGGCGCCCCGACAAGAATAGATTGTTTTTGAGAGGGAAGTGGAAGTATGAAGATCCTCTTTACCTGCGGCGGGACCGCGGGGCATGTGAACCCCGCCGTGGCCCTGGCCCAGATGTTCCAGGCCCGGAACCCGGGCTGTGAGGTGCTGTTCGTGGGGGCAGACGGGGGCATGGAGACCCGCCTGGTGCCCAAGGAGGGCTACCCCATCGAGACGGTGACCATCACCAATTTCCGCCGGTCGTTCTCTCCGGCGGCCATCGGCCACAACGTCAAGACCCTGCTGAACATGAACAAGTCCAAGAAGCAGGCCAACGCCATTCTGGACCGGTTCAAGCCCGACCTGGTGGTGGGCACCGGCGGCTACGCCTCCTACCCGGTGGTGAATGCCGCCGCCGCCCGAGGCATCCCCACCGCCGTCCACGAATCCAACGCCGTCCCCGGCCTCACCACCAAGGCCCTGTCCAAGGTGGTGGACGTGGTGATGGTGGGCTTTGAGGAGAGCAAGAACCACTATGACGACCCCTCCAAGGTGGTGGTGACCGGCACCCCGGTGCGGGGCGACTTCTTCCAGTACACCCGGAAGGAGGCCCGGGAAAAGCTGGGCCTCACCGACGACCGGCCCCTGGTGCTCTCCGTGTGGGGCAGCCTGGGCGCCGAGGAGATGAACCGCCAGATCGTGGACTTCATCCACCTGGAGTGTCAGAACGGGGAGCCCTGGCACCACATCCACGGCGCGGGCCGGGACTATGAGACGGTGTGCAAGGCCCTGACCGGGGACCACCCCTCCATCGACGTGCGGGAGTACATCTACGACATGCCGGTGGTGATGGCGGCCGCCGACCTGGTGCTCTGCCGGGCGGGGGCCTCCACCATCTCGGAGCTCACCGCCATCGCCAAGCCCTCCATTCTGGTGCCCTCCCCCAACGTGGTGGCCGACCACCAGACCAAGAACGCCCGGGTGCTGGCCCAGGCGGGGGGCGCGGTGCTGCTGCCTGAGAGCGAGAGCTCCGGGGAGAAGCTATACCAGGCCGCCGCTTCCATCCTGCATGATAAGGAGAAGCGGGAGGCCATGGGGGCCGCCCTCCGGGCTATGGCGGTGCCCGATGCGGCGGAGCAGATCTACGCCGTACTCTCCGGCCTGCTGAACAAGAAAAAAGGAAAATGAACCCCCATTCCGTCCTCCGCATAGGATGGCGTACCAAAACCGAAGTGCGGAGGATGGCGTATGAGTACATATCTGGTGGAGGGAGGCTTCCCTCTGGAGGGCTCCGTGGCGATCCACGGGGCCAAGAACAGCGTGCTCCCCATCCTGGCGGCCGCTCTGCTGGCCCCGGGGGAGTGCGTGATCCACAACTGTCCCCACCTGTCCGACGTGGAGGCCTCCCTGGCCATCCTGCGGCACCTGGGCTGTCCCGCCCGCCGGGAAGGAGATGCGGTGGTGGTGGATGCCTCCGCCCCCACCCGGTGGGACGTGCCCGACCGGCTGATGCGGGAGATGCGCTCCTCGGTGATCTTCCTGGGGGCGGTACTGGGCCGGATGGGACGGGCCAGCCTGTGCGCCCCCGGGGGCTGTGAACTGGGCCCCCGGCCCATCGACCTCCACCTGGCGGCCATCCGGGCCCTGGGCGGGGTCATCACCGAGAGCGAGGGGGGGCTGCTGTGTGAGGGCGCCCTCCGCGGGGCGGACATCGTCCTGTCCCTGCCCAGCGTGGGTGCCACCGAGAACGCCATGCTGGCGGCGGTGTGCGCCGACGGGATCACCACCATCACCAACGCCGCCCGGGAGCCGGAGATCGTGGATCTCCAGAACTTCCTGCTGGCCCTGGGGGCCAGGGTGCGGGGCGCGGGCAGCTCGGTCATCACCATCGAGGGGGGCGTTCCCCTCCACGGGGGCAGCTACACCGTCATGGGGGACCGGATCGTGGCCTGTACCTATCTGGCGGCGGCGGCCTCCGCCGGGGGCCATGTGGAGGTCACCGGGGTGGACTGGCGGCACCTGTCCACCGTCACCGCGGTGCTCACCGAGGCGGGCTGCGGGGTGCGCAGTGAGCCGGGGCGGATTGCCCTCACCTGTACCAAGCCCCTGAAGGGGGTGCGGCCCATCCGCACCGCCCCCTACCCCGGCTTTCCCACCGACGCGCAGGCCCCCCTGATGGCGGCCCTGTGCAAGGGCAGCGGCTGCACCGTGTTTGTGGAAAACATGTTTGAGAGCCGCTACCGCCACGTGGATGAGCTCATCCGCATGGGAGCGGACATCCGGGTGGAGGGCCGTGTGGCGGTGGTGTACGGCGTGCCCAGGCTCCACGGCGCCCGGGTGCGGGCTACCGACCTGCGGGGGGGCGCCGCCCTGGTGGTGGCCGCTCTGGGGGCACGGGGCCGGACCCGTGTGGAGGGGATCCACCACATCGACCGGGGCTACCAGTGCCTGGAGGGGGACCTGACCGCTTTGGGCGCCCATATTTTCCGGGAAATGACGGGAAAATCGTAAGAGCTTCTTTACACTTTTTTATCTTTTTTGTGGGATAGTATCAGAGAGAATCAAAGACCAACAGACAGGAGACCGGTAGAATGGCGGCAAGACGGAAGAGAAAAGGACGGCGGCGCAATCGGGGACGCTTCGGCTTCCTCTATAAGCTGCTGTCCACTCTGATCATCTTTGCCGCCATTTTGGCTGGCTGCGTGGTCTTTTTCCGGGTGAATACCATGGTGGTGGAGGGCAACAGCCGGTACACCGCGGAGGAGATCATCATTGCCTCCGGCGTGCAGCAGGGGGACAACCTGTTCACCCTCAATAAAAGCCAGATGGTCTCCCGTATCCTGACCCGTCTGCCCTATGTGGACGACCTGTCCGTGGACCGCAAGCTGCCCGACACCCTGATCTTCCACGTGACCGAGAGCACGCCGGTGGCCTGGATCGGGAGCGGGGGCACCTGCTGGCTGCTGGACCACCGGTGCAAGATCCTGGAGGCGGGGGATTCCTCCCTCACCCAGGGGCGGCCGGAGGTATTGGGCCTGACGCCGGTGGACGCCACGGTGGGCAACCGGCTGACGGTGGACCCGGAGGAGCAGACCAAGCTGGACCGGCTGCGGGAGTTCCTGGCGGCCATTGAGAACCGTCAGATGACGGGCAGCCTGACCAGCTTTATCGACCTGAGCAGCGACAACGAGATCCGCTTCGGCTACGGGGAAAACCTGACGGTGATCTTCCCCCTGAACGGGGACTTTGACCAGGAGACCTATGAGCTGAAGCGGGCACTGGAGAGCATGGACGAGCGGGGCATCCCCCGCACCGGCACCCTGGACCAGAACTATGAGGGCCGGGAGAGCCACCTGCTGCCCGAGCGGTGGCTGCCCGACCAGCTGACGGGAACGGGCCAGGCGGAGACCGACCCCGCGCCTGAGACGGAGGCGGGCGCCGAGGCATCGGCGCCGCCCCAGGCCAGTATGACCCCACAAGGAGAAGATGATGGTACCAATGAAGAAACGACGGAATAAAGGCGAGCTGGCGGTGGTGGTGGTGTGCGCCGTGGTGGGCTTCCTGCTGGCGGCCCAGCTGCGCAGCGTCAAGCTCAGCGGAGCGGCGGACGCCACCAATGCCGCCCGGCTGGAGACCCTGCAGAGCCTGTACAACGAGCTGATGGATCAGAAGGACGGCCTGGAGGACCAGGTGAAGGAGCTTCAGGGCGAGCTGGCCCTCTACCGGGACCAGGCGGCCTCCGGCGATGAGGGCAGCGAGGCCCTGAAGGCGGAGGTGGACAAGCTGGAGATCGCCGCCGGCCTCACCGACGTGGAGGGCCCCGGGGTCACCGTGATCCTGGAGGATTCCAGCTCCACCAACGTCACCGGGGACGAGGCCGACTACCTGATCCACGACAGCGACCTGCTGTCGGTGATCAACGAGCTGCGCTCGGCGGGTGCGGAGGCCATCTCCCTCAACGGGGAGCGCATCCTGGCCACCAGCGAGGTGCGGTGCACCGGCGCGGTGGTGACGGTGAACGGCCGGCGGTACGCCGCCCCCTATGTGGTGTTCGCCATCGGCGACCCGGACACCCTGTACAGTGCCATGACCATGCGCAACGGTGTGGTGGACGTGCTGAGCCAGTGGGGCATCACGGTGAAGGTCACCGCCAGCGATCAGCTGCTCATCCCCAAGTACAACGGGACCATCGACTATCAGTACGCCCACACGGTGACGCCGGGCGAGGAGGAGGGTGAGTAAATATGCTGGAGATTATCGGACTGCTGGTGGGCCTGGCGGTGGGCCTGCTGTTCCCCTGGACCATCCCCAGCCAGTACTCCCTCTACGCCGCCACCGGACTGCTGGCGGCCCTGGACTCCGCACTGGGTGGCCTGCGGGGCCGAGTGGTGGGGGACTTCAAATTGGACGTGTTCCTGTCGGGCACCATCGGCAACGCCGTTATCGCGGTTTTTCTCACCTGGCTGGGCCGCTATCTGGGTATCCCGCTGTACCTGGCGGCGGTGGTGGTATTCGGAACGAGAATGTTCCAAAACTTTGCGGAAATCCGGCGGGAACTATTGACCTCCAAGCAAAAGAGCGCTAAAATAAATCAAGATGTTGTTTCTTCGGAGGAAGAGCATACAAGATAGCTCTTTTTCCCCCTTTTTCTCGCAAAATATACGAATTCGTTTCACATAGGAGGAGCAGTTATGGCGTTTGGGTTGGATACCGGTCCCGATACTGTCGTTACCATCAAGGTCATCGGCGTAGGCGGCGGCGGCAACAACGTGGTCAACCGGATGGTGAAGTCCGGGACCAAGGGTGTGGATTTTATCGCGGTCAATACGGACAAGCAGGCGCTTGCCGTTTCCAGCGCTACCTTTAAGATTCAGATCGGTGAGAAGCTCACCGGCGGCCAGGGCGCGGGCAGCGACCCCGAGGTGGGCCGCAAGTCCGCCGAGGAGAGCCGCAGCGCCATCTCCAAGGCTCTGGAGGACGCGGACATGGTGTTCATCACCGCCGGCATGGGCGGCGGCACCGGCACCGGCGCGGCCCCCATCGTGGCGGATATTGCCAAGGAGATGG
Source organism: Intestinimonas massiliensis (ex Afouda et al. 2020) (assembly GCF_900626285.1). Lineage (GTDB taxonomy): Bacteria > Bacillota > Clostridia > Oscillospirales > Oscillospiraceae > Flavonifractor > Flavonifractor massiliensis_A. The sequence continues at coordinate 2,710,321 of NZ_LR131147.1, read as the reverse complement.
GCCTGCTCACCGTGGGCGTGGTCACCAAGCCCTTCAACTTTGAGGGCCGTCGGCGGATGCTCCAGGCCGAGAAGGGCATCGAGGAGCTGCGCACCCGGGTGGACAGCCTGGTCATCATCCCCAACGAGCGGCTGAAGTTCGCCACCGACCAGAAGATCACCTTCGCCAACGCCTTCGAGATCGCCGACGATGTGCTGCGCCAGGCGGTGCAGTCCATCTCCGACCTGATCAAGAACACCGGCTTCATCAACCTGGACTTCGCCGACGTGACCGCCGTCATGCAGAACGCGGGCATGGCCCACATGGGCGTGGGCCGGGCCGCCGGCAAGAACAAGGCCGAGGAGGCCGCCAAGATGGCCATTTCCAGCCCCCTGCTGGAGACCTCCATCAACGGCGCCAAGGGCGTGCTGGTCAACGTCACCGGCTCCATGGATATCGGCCTGGAGGAAGTGGAGACTGCCGCCAACCTGGTGCAGCAGGCCGCCCATCCCGACGCCCTCATCATCTTCGGCGCCGCCTTCGACGACACCCTGGAGGACGAGATCCGGGTCACCGTCATCGCCACCGGCTTTGAGGAGCGGGAGGGCGCCATGCCCAGCAAGCCCTTCTCCGCCGCGGCGGAGAAGAAGGCGGAGACCCAGCAGCCTCAGGAGCAGAAGCAGGACGCCGCCGCTCCCGCGGAGGACGATCCCTTCGAGGACATCTTCAAGATCTTCAACCGGGGCCGCTGAGCAGCGCAGCAAACGGAAAGAAAACGCCGCGCGGCAGACTGCCGCGCGGCGTTTTGGCCGGAAGCCTTGCAATCCGGCAGAAAAAGGCATATAATAAAGCCTGCGAAATGATTGAGAACAAGGGAGTGATATGCGCCGTGAGCGGTGACCCTCTGAGTCGAGCGTGTAATGTACTTAACGCGGCGCACAGGCTCTGTGTCCGGCCGGCCTGACCGGCGGGACGCCCCGCGCCTGTATGCCGCGTGTCCGGGAGGCTCTGCCTGCCCGGGCGGCAAGAAACGGGCGGCGGGGTATTTTTGTGCCCTTTTTTCACCCGCGCCCAGAAAGGCGTGAGCAGATTGCTTTCCATCTATAAGACCATCAACGGCAAGATGACCCGGCTGGAATCCGTCCAGGACGGCTGTTGGGTCAACCTGACTTACCCCAGCGAGGACGAGCTGAATACGGTGGCGGTGACCCTGGGGGTGGAGCCCTCCTTCCTGCGGGCCGCCCTGGATGAGGAGGAGACCTCCCGGATCGACACCGAGGACGGCCAGACCCTCATCATCATCGACGTGCCCTCGGTGGAGAAGGATGACGCGGTGGTGTACTCCACCCTGCCTCTGGGTATCATCGTCACCCAGAAGCACATCATTACCGTCTGTCTGAAGGAGACCTCCATCCTGAAGGACTTCCAGGACGGCCTGGTGCGCAACGCCGAGACCCAGAAGCGCACCAGCTTCATCCTCTACATGCTGCTGCAGGTGGCCAAGCGCTTCCTGCAATACCTGAAGCAGATCGACAAGATCTACAACTATATGGAGCGGCAGCTCTACAAGTCCCAGCGGAACAAGGAGCTGATCCAGCTGCTGGACCTGGAAAAGTCGCTGGTCTACTTCAATACCTCCCTGAAGGCCAATGAGGTCACCCTGGAAAAAATCCTCCGGGGCCGCATCATTACCCTTTATGAGGAGGACCACGACCTGCTGGAGGACGTGCTGATCGAGGTGCGGCAGGCCATCGAGATGGCCAACATCTACTCCTCCATCATCTCGGGCATGATGGACGCCTTCGCCAGCGTGATCTCCAACAACCTGAACGTGATCATGAAGGTGCTGACCTCCATCACCATCCTGCTCACCATCCCCAATATCATCTTCGGCTTCTACGGCATGAACATCACCACCGGCCTGCCTCTGGACCACTTCTGGTGGATCCCGCTGGTGATCGCCGGTGTGGTCATCGTGATCACCGGTATCCTGCTGAAGAAGAAAGACCTGTTCTGACCCGGAAAACGGCGGAGTTCCCTCCGCCGTTTTTTTGCAGGAAAGTTTACCGGCTGATTCACAAAATGGTAACAATTTTATGATATCATTTCAGTTACGAAATGTCGCGGCCTGAAAAAGCCGCGTTGGCACGGATGAGAATGGAGGTTTTCTATGGCGAGCAATCCGAATTATTGTGACATCACCCCCGAAATCGAGGCGCTGGCGGCGGAGGCGCTGCGCAACAGCAGCATCGATCCGGACGACTTTGTAAAGTATGACGTGAAGCGGGGTCTCCGGGACCTGAACGGCAAGGGCGTGCTGGCAGGCCTGACCGAAGTCTCCGATATTGTTGCAAAAAAGATCGTCAACGGGGAGGAGGTCCCCTGTGACGGCAAGCTCTACTACCGGGGCATCGATGTGGAGCAGCTGGTGGAGGGCGCCCTGAAGGAGGGCCGGTTCGGCTTTGAGGAGACCGCCTACCTGCTGCTGCTGGGCCACCTGCCCGACAAGGAGGAGCTGGACAGCTTTACCAAACAGCTGTCCTACTACCGCTCCCTGCCCAACAACTTCGTGCGGGACGTGATCCTGAAGGCCCCCAGCCACGACATCATGAACTCCCTGGCCCGCAGCGTCCTGAACCTGGCCTCCTACGACGACCAGTGCGACGACATCTCCCTGCCCAACGTGATGCGCCAGTGCGTGCAGCTCATCTCCCTGTTCCCCATGCTCAGCGTCTACGGCTACCAGGCCTGGAACTACAAGAGCGGCAGCAGCCTGTATATCCACGCCCCCCGGCCCGAGCTGTCCACCGCGGAGAATATCCTCTCCCTGCTGCGGGCTGATTCCTCCTACTCCTTCTGGGAGGCCCATGTGCTGGATATCTGCCTGACCCTCCACGCCGAGCACGGCGGCGGCAACAACTCCACCTTCACCACCCACGTGGTCACCTCCTCCGGCACCGACACCTACTCCTGCATGGCGGCCGCCCTGGCCTCCCTGAAGGGCCCCAAGCACGGCGGCGCCAACATCAAGGTGGTGCGCATGTTCGAGGACATGAAGGAGCATGTGAAGGACTGGAAGGACGAGGACGAGGTGCGCCAATACCTCCAGGACCTGCTGGACAAGAAGGCCTTCGACAAGGCGGGCCTTATCTACGGCATGGGCCACGCCGTCTACTCCCTGTCCGACCCCCGCGCCAACCTGTTCAAGAAATTCGTGGAGAAGCTGTCCAGGGAGAAGGGCCGCAACGAGGAGTACGAGCTCTACTCCCTGGTGGCCCGGCTGGGCCCCGAGGTCATCGCCGGGGAGCGGAAGATGTACAAGGGCGTGTCCGCCAACGTGGACTTCTACTCCGGCTTCGTGTACCACATGCTGGACCTGCCTCTGGAGCTGTATACCCCCCTGTTCGCCATGGCCCGTGTGGCCGGCTGGTCCGCCCACCGCATCGAGGAGCTCATCAACATGGGCAAGATCATCCGCCCGGCCTATAAATATGTGGGTACCCACACCGACTATGTGCCCATGGAAGAGCGCTGAACCAAACAGAAAGAGCCGCCCGGTTAGGGCGGCTCTTTTGCTGTCTATTCCGTAAGGCGCTTGACCTCCAGGTAGTAGTGCTCCTGCTCTGGGTCCAGGGTGACGGTGTTCACCCCGTTTTCCAAATCGAAGCCAAAGTTCTGCCGGATGATCCGGATGAGCCCCCGGTCCTCCAGGGTGGCGGTCTGTTCCGTGCAGGCTAGGTTGGAGCCCAGTTTGGTCACCAGGTCGTAGCCGTACACCCCACGGTATTCGGTATTGGTACAGGTGTAGTTGAAGCTGGCCGGCTTGGCAAAAGAAGCCTCCACCGTAATGCTCCCTCCGGCGGGGACGGTGACCTGGGTCTCCAGCCAGCACACCCGGTCCACATGGGCAAACTCGGTGCTCAGCATCCCGTCATCGTAGCGCTCTGCGGGGGTGTCGGAGAGCAGGCCGTAGCTGAGCAGGTAGTCAAAGGCCAGGCCGCAGTACATCTCGTAGGTCAGGCCGGGCTGACCCTCCAGCTCCGCCCAGTTCCGGTCCAGGTAGAGGGTGCGCAGGGCGGTGTCCAGGTCGGTCTCATACCGCTCCATGGTCACGCCGGATTCGATGGTCTCCTTCGTGTCCCACCCGCCGGTGACATAGCCCTGAGTGGTGAGACCGGAGATGTCCTCCCCCACCACGATGAGGCACCACTCCTCCGTGGCGTTCTGTTCCTCAGGCTGGGGGATGGAGAAGCCCTTGCCCATGATCCCGTTTTCCCGGTCGTACAGCCCGGAGTGGAACCCGGTGGTGAGTACCTGGGTCTTGTCGTAGTCCAGCCGGAAGGTCACCCGGATGGTGGGGTTGGGTCGGCCCGCCTCCTCGTCCTCAGCCTCCCCCCAGGGGTCGGTAAAGCGGTACACGATGACGGGCACGCCGCTGAGATCAGGCAGGGGACCCAGGGCCCGCTCCAGATAGGTGCCGTCGGAGAGCAGGGCCTTGTAGTCCTCCCAGCTCCCGGCGCTGTCCAGATTGACGCTGCCCTCCGGCTCACCGTCCATGACGCCGTTCCACGCCCCCTCAAAGCCGCCGGAGTAGCCCCCCGCCCGGAGGGTGGTGTCCAGCGCAGCCCCGTCGGCGGCGAGGACCGGCGCGGCCTGATCCAGCGTGTCCAGGCTGGCGAGAAAGGGGTAGAGCAGGGTGACGGTCTGGTCCTGGTCGGCGGAGTTGGTGAGGGTGTAGGAATCGGTCACCAGGATGTCGGTGGAGCGGCTCCAGTAGCCCCCCTCCTCCAGGTAATCCGCCTCCACCCACTCCGGCTCCCAGGGGGCAAAGTCCAGGGTGGTGTGCCGCTCTGCTGTGATGCTGTCGTTCTCCTCCTCCAAAGTGAGGGGAAACACCGGTCCGGCGTAGGACGTAAAGGTGGAGGCTTCGTCGTGGCCGCTGGCCCCGCCGCCGGAGCTGCCGCCCATCCGCACGTTGGTCACCAGCCAGGTACCCCCCAGCACTACCACCGCCAGGGCGGCGCACACCCCCATCCAGGGGCGGAACCGCCGCCGGGGCCGCCTGACCTCCCCGGCCAGGGCCGAGATCCGCGCCCGCAGCTCCGGGGAGGCGCGGAGGTCCTCCACCTGGACCATGTAATCCAATCTATTCATCTTCAAAGCCTCCGATCATCCGTGCCCGGAGGGCCTGCCGTCCCCGGGCCAGCCAGGACAGGACGGTGTTCCGCTTGGCCCCCAGAATCTCCCCGATCTCTTTGGCGGTGTAGCCCTCAAAGTAGTGCAGGTAGATGGCGTTGCGGTAGGGCTCCGGCAGGGACCGCACCTCATCCAGCACCGAGCCGTCCGCCCCGGTTGGGGCGGGGAACTGGGGCGGCAGGGGCACCTCCTCCGACCGCTTGGCCCGGTGGAGGTTCTTGCACTTGTTGATGGCCACCCGCAGCAGCCACGCCTTCAGATGCTCCCCGTCGGCAAAGGCCTTGCCGCTGCGCAGCAGGGCCTCAAAGACCTCCTGGGTCACATCCTCCGCGTCCTGCACCGTGGGGGCGTTGTGGCAGGCCGCCCGGTACACCGTATCCAGATAATGCTCCATTGCGTAGGAGAAGGGGGCGTCCCCCCGGAGCTGCATGGCCATGGCGCTCTCTCCTTTCTGCCCCTAACACACCTGAGCCGGGCGTATGATTGCATCGGAAGCGAAAAAAATACCGCCGCAATATGCGGCGGCATTTTTCTGTACGTTATGGCTGGCCGGCTACCGCCTCGGCTACCCGGATGCCGTCCACGGCGGCGGAGGTGATGCCGCCCGCGTACCCGGCTCCCTCGCCGCAGGGGTACAGGCCACGGACGGGGGACTGGAAGTCCTCCCCACGCAGGATGCGGGCGGGGGAGGAGGAGCGGGTCTCCACCCCGGTGAGCAGGCTGTCGGAGGCGGCAAAGCCGTGGAGCTTCCGGTCAAATACCGGCAGGGCACCCCGGAGGGTGTCGGTCACATAGTCAGGCAGGCAGCGGTCCAGATCGGTGGGGACCACCCCGGGCCGGTAGGTGGGCTCCACCGACCCCAGGGCCCTGGAGGGCTGCCGGGCCAGAAAGTCCTTTACCGTCTGGGCGGGGGCCAGATAGCCGCCGCCCCCCAGCCGGAAGGCGGTCTCCTCCCACCGGCGCTGGTACTCCACCCCCGCCAGAGGGTGGTCCGAGCCGAAGTCGGCGGGGTTGACCCCCACCAGGAATCCGCCGTTGATGTTTTTCCCGTCTCTGGCCCGATGGCTCATGCCGTTGGTCACCAGCCGCCCCTCCTCCGAGGCGGCGGCCACCACCTGGCCGCCGGGGCAGACGCAGAAGGTGAAGGCGCTCCGGCCGCCCGGCAGATGGCAGGCCAGCTTGTAGTCGGCGGCGGGCAGCTGTTCCCAGGCCGGGCCGAACTGGGCCAGGGAGATGGCGCTCTGGGGGTGCTCGATGCGCACCCCGATGGCGAAGGCCTTCTGCTCCATGGGCACCCCTGCGTCGTGGAGCATCCGGAAGGTGTCCCGGGCGGAGTGGCCGGGGGAGAGCACCAGGGCGTCGCAGGGCAGGTCATAGGCCCCTTGGGGGCCCTCCACCGTCAAACCGGCCACCGCCCCATCCCGGAGGGTGAGGCCGGCGAGCTTGTGGCCGAAGCGCACGTCGCACCCCAGCCGGATCAGCTCCAGCCGGATGTTTCTCACCACGTCCCGCAGCACGTCGGTGCCGATGTGGGGCTTGTGCTGGTACAGAATGTCCTCCGGAGCCCCCGCCGCCACAAAGGTGCGGAATACGGTGGCGATCCGGGGATCATGGGTGCCGGTGTTCAGCTTGCCGTCGGAAAAGGTGCCCGCGCCCCCCTCGCCGAACTGCACGTTGGAGGCGGGGTCCAGCACGCCGGTGGCCCAGAACTGTTCCACGTCGGCGGTCCGCTCCTCCACCGGGCGGCCCCGCTCCAGAACGATGGGGGCCAGGCCGTTCCGGGCCAGGAAGAGGGCGGCGAACAGCCCCGCCGGGCCCATGCCCACCACCACCGGCGGCAGGGGGGAGGTCCGCCGCACCGGGGGAAAGACGTAGGGGACGCTCTGGTGGAGGCTCACGTGCTTGTCCCGGCACCGGGCCATGACCTTGGCCTCGTCGGCCACCGTCACGTCCACGGTGCAGACGTAGTGGACGTCACTCTTCTTCCGGGCGTCGATGGACTGCCGTGCCAGGGAGAGCCCGGCGATGGCGTCCGGCCTGATCCCCAGGATGCGGGCGGCCTTCTTTTTCAGTTGAGCCTCGCCCCCGTCCAGGGGTAGGGCAATGTTTTGGATACGGAGCATAGCGTGGTCCTCGTGTTTCTCAGAATGTTGGTATTATACCATAAAAGAGAGAAAAGGGCATCCTCTGATTGCTCAGACGATGCCCTTTTGATGTTAGAGCCGTGGCGGCCGACGCAAAAGGAGGCTGCGGCAATGCCGCAGCCTCCTTGAAAGCCGGGATATTGTGGAACGCTCCTCTTAGTAGGACACGCCCTGCCAGATCATGGCGTCGGCCACCTTCATGAAGCCGGCGATGTTGGCGCCCGCCACCAGGTTGCCGGGCATGCCATACTCCTCGGCGGCCTTGGCGGCGTTGTGGTAGATGTTGGTCATGATGCCGTGGAGCTTCTGATCCACTTCCTCAAAGCTCCAGCTCAGGCGCATGGAGTTCTGGCTCATCTCCAGGCCGGAGGTGGCCACGCCGCCGGCGTTGGACGCCTTGGCGGGGGCGAAGAGCACGCCGTGCTCCTGGAAGTAGGCGACGGCCTCGGGGGTGGAGGGCATGTTGGCGCCCTCAGCCACGGCGAAGCAGCCGTGCTCCACCAGAGCCTTGGCGCCCTCCAGAGGCAGCTCGTTCTGGGTGGCGCAGGGCAGGGCGATGCCGCAGGGGACGGTCCAGATGCCCTGGCAGCCCTCGTAGTACTTGGCGGTGGGCACGTAGTTCAGGTAGGTCTTGATGCGGTCCCGCTTGACCTCCTTGATCTCCTGCATGACCTTGAAGTCGATGCCGTTCTCGTCCACGATGTAGCCGTTGGAATCGCTCATGGCGATGACCTTGCCGCCCAGCTCGGTGGCCTTCTGGTTGGCGTAGATGGCCACGTTGCCGGAGCCGGAGATGACCACGCTCTGGCCCTTGAAGGACTTGCCGGCGGCCTTCAGCATCTCGTCGGCGAAGTAGCACAGGCCGTAGCCGGTGGCCTCGGTGCGCACCAGGGAGCCGCCGTAGCTCAGGCCCTTGCCGGTGAGCACGCCGCTGAACTCATTGCGGATGCGCTTATACTGGCCGAACAGGTAGCCGATCTCACGGGCGCCCACGCCGATATCGCCGGCGGGCACGTCGGTGTCGGGGCCGATGTGGCGCTGCAGCTCGGTCATGAAGGACTGGCAGAAACGCATGACCTCGTTGCTGCTCTTGCCCTTGGGGTCGAAGTCGGAACCGCCCTTGCCGCCGCCCATGGGCAGACCGGTCAGGGAGTTCTTGAACACCTGCTCAAAGCCCAGGAACTTGATGATGGACAGGTTGACGGAGGGGTGGAACCGCAGGCCGCCCTTGGAGGGACCGATGGCGGTGGAGAACTGCACCCGGTAGCCGCGGTTCACCTGGACCTGGCCCTTGTCGTCCACCCAGGACACGCGGAACAGCAGGCTGCGCTCGGGCTCCACCATGCGGTCCATAATGCCCATCTTGGCCAGCTCGGGCTTCTGGTCGTACACGGGCTGGAGGGACTCCATAACCTCGCCGACGGCCTGAAGGAACTCGGGCTCATGGGCGTTCTTCTTGCAGACGTTCTCATAAACGCCCTGAAGGTAAGAATTGGTGATCGTAAATGCCATATTGCCAAACCCCTTTGTATGGCGGCCATGCAGACCTGCCGAATTTTTCCGGAATAATCCGGGAGAATACGCTCACTTTTTCAAGATGAAGTTATTATAATGCAGTGTCTGTTGGATTGCAAGAGAAAAATAAAAAATTGCAGATTTGACGAAAACGGGCAGCACCCGGCAGATAGAAGTGCACCAATATTACATATGGGTTGCAAATTGGCGGGGAGGAAAAATCACCTTTGACGGGCCGGGAAAAATGCTCTATACTGAAAGCAGGATAGGAGGTGTCCGTATGAAGCACATCGTTATCACCATTGGCCGGGAATATGGTTCCGGCGGTCGGCTGATCGCCAAGCAGCTGTCGGAGGAGATGGGGATCACCTTTTACGACAAGCAGCTGATCACTGAGGTAGCTAAGAAGACCGGATTTTCCGAGAATTTCATCCGGGATACGGAGCATCAGCGTCCCACCAACAGCTTTTTGTATGATCTTTACACCTCGGTAGCCACCCCCTCCGTGCCCGACCAGGTGTTCATTGCCCAGGCCAAGGTCATCAAGGCCGCCGCGGCCCGGGAATCCTGCGTGATCGTGGGCCGCTGCGCCGACTATATCCTGCGGGAGGAGCCCCATGTACTGAAGGTATTTGTCAACGCGCCCCTGGACCAGCGGGTCAAGCGGGCCAGGGATGAGTACGGCGTGACTGAGGCCAATCTGGAGGGCTACGTGATCCGGCAGGACAAGGCCCGCGCGTCCTACTACAACTATTTTGCCACCGGCCGGTGGGGACAGAGCCGGGAGTACGACCTGTGCATCAACAGCCGGATCGGGATCGACACGGCGGTGAAAGTCATCAAGGCGGCCGCCCAGGCCATGCTGGACGCGGAATAAGGAAATAAAAGCGGCCGGAGGATCTGATATGGCAGCGATACTGAGAATGGTGGTTTCACCACAAAATTTCAAGGGGGCAGTCTCTCTGATCCTTCTGCTTGCGGGTGCTGTTTTTTTACTCCGGAAACAGCCGCCGAAGAGAATCCAGCAAATAAACGTAAGCGCAGAAGATAAAATCAGGCTGAAAAATCTGGTCGGCGCACTGACCGTTCTTGCCGCCCTATTGTATCCGGTCGAAGTCCTTCTATTTGCCGGTCATAGTTTTTCCGGGGACTTTGAGGCCCTCTTCTGGCCGGTCGGGCTGATCGGTATAAGCGCTGTCCTGATGCTGTTGTTCAACTATTATACCAAAAAATAGGTCCGGACGTTACAAAAAGGCCGCCACGGTTTATCCGTGGCGGCCTTTTCTAATACTTTTCTAATCGGCTTACACGCCCGGCTTCTCAGCCGCGTCGTCGCAAAGTCCGCTCTGCTTGGGACGGCCTGGCGGCCATCCCTCGCTGCGCTCCCTTGCTCCTCCGCTCCCAAAGCGACCCGCTGCGCTGGGCTCGCTTTGGGTTCCCGGAAGGGCGGCTTACACGCCCAGCTTCTCGGCCACGTAATCGTCCACCTTTGTCAGTGCGTCGATCCCCACACGACCATGTCGTGCGGGGGCCCCAATGATTTTATCTGCTCGGGCGGAATGAATCCGCCCGGCATCAAGGTTTTGGCCCGGCGATACCGGGCCAAAACGCTTGGGACGCCGCACTCGCGGCGGGGCTGGACGACGCCGATCCCAAACAGCTGGCAGGTGAATTACACGCCCAGCTTCTCGGCCACGTAATCGTCCACCTTGGCCAGTGCGTCGATCCCCACACGACCATGTCGTGCGGGGGCCCCAATGATTTTATCTGCTCGGGCGGAATGAATCCGCCCGGCATCAAGGTTTTGACCCGGCGATACCGGGCCAAAACGCTTGGGGCGCCGCACTCGCGGCGGGGCTGGACGACGCCGATCCCAAACAGCTGGCAGGTGAATTACACACCCAGCTTCTCAGCCACGAAGTCGTCCACCTTAGCCAGTGCGTCGTCCAGCTTGAGCACGTCGGAACCGCCGCCCATGGCGCTGTCAGGCTTGCCGCCGCCCTTGCCGCCGCAGCAGCAGCACACCTGCTTCACCAGGTCGCCGGCCTTGATACCCTTGGCAACAGCCTCCTTGCCGCACACCGCCAGGAAGGTGATCTTGCCGTCATTGACGGCGGAGAGAACAGCCACGATGCCGGGCTGCTTGTCCCGCAGCATGTCGCCCATCTGGCGCAGCTTGGCGGCGTCGGCGTTGGGCAGGGTGGCGGTGAGCACCTTCAGATCGCCCACCGGGTGGCAGCCCATCAGGAACCGCTCGGTCTCGCCGGCGGCCTCCTTGGCCTTGAACTTCTCCACCATGTGGCGCAGTTCCCGCAGCTCGCAGACGGTCTGCTCCGCCTTCTCCCGCAGCTCACTGGGCTTGGTCTTGAGCACGGCGGCGGCCTCAAACAGCTTCTCCTGGTTCTGGTTCATGATCTTCAGGGACTGAGCGCCGGTGGTGGCCTCGATCCGGCGGACGCCGGAGGCCACGGAGAACTCGCTCTCGATGTGGAACACGCCTACCTTGGCGGTGTTGTCCAGGTGGGTGCCGCCGCAGAACTCCACGGAGTAGCCGCTGCCCATGTCCACCACCCGGACGGTGTCGCCGTACTTCTCGCCGAACAGGGCGATGGCGCCCTTCTTCTTGGCCTCTTCGATGGGCAGCACGTCGGTGTGGATGTCATAGCCGTCCAGCACCGCCTCATTGACCATGGCGGACACCTTGCCCAGCTCCTCGGCGGTCATGGCGGAGAAGTGGGTGAAGTCGAAGCGCAGCCGGTCCTCCTCCACCAGGGAGCCGGCCTGGTGGACGTGGTCGCCCAGCACGGTGCGCAGGGCCTTGTCCAACAGGTGGGTGGCGGAGTGGGCCCGCATGACGGCCTTCCGGCGCTTTACGTCGATGGCGGCGGTGACGGTGTCGCCCAGCTTGATGGCGCCGCCGGTCAGCTTGCCGTAGTGCATATACTTGCCGCCCTTGTTCTTCTGCACGTCGGTGACGGTAAAGAGGGCGCCGCCGGCGGTGATGGTGCCGTGGTCGGCCACCTGGCCGCCCATCTCGGCGTAGAAGGGGGTCTTGTCCAGCACCACGATGCCCTCCACGCCGGGCATCAGCTCCTCGGCCTGTTCGTTCTCCACCACCAGGGCCACCACCTTGGCGTCGTCGATGGCGGTGTGGTCGTAGCCCACGAACACGGTCTCGGGCACGTCCTTGCCGAACTCCACGCCGGCCCAGCCCAGGTCGCCCAGGGCCTCACGGGCCTTCCGGGCCCGCTCCTTCTGCTCCTGCATCAGGTCCTGGAAGGCCTTCTCGTCCACGGTCATGCCCTGCTCGGCCACCATCTCGATGGTCAGGTCGATGGGGAAGCCGTAGGTGTCGTACAGCTTGAAGGCGTCGGCGCCGGAGAACACGGTCTCGCCCTTCTCCTTGTGGCCGGAGAGCATGTCATTGAAGATCTTCAGGCCGCCGTCAATGGTGCGGGCGAAGTTTTCCTCCTCCACCCGGATGACCTTGGTGATATAGTCCTGCCGCTCCCGCAGCTCGGGGTAGTGGCCTTCGTTCTCGTGGATGACGGTGTCGCACACCTCATACAGGAAGGGATCGTTGACCCCCAGCAGCTTGCCGTGGCGGGCGGCCCGGCGGAGCAGACGGCGCAGCACGTAGCCCCGGCCCTCGTTGGAGGGGAGCACGCCGTCGCAGATCATGAAGGTGGCGGAGCGGATGTGGTCGGTGATGACCCGCAGGGACACGTCCTTGGCGGCGGTCTCGCCGTAGTGGGCGTGGGTGATCTCGCTCACCTTGTTGGTGATGTTCATGACGGTGTCCACATCGAACAGGGAGGCCACGTCCTGGCACACGCAGGCCAGACGCTCCAGGCCCATGCCGGTGTCGATGTTCTTCTGCTTCAGCTCGGTGTAGTGGCCCTCGCCGTCGTTGTCGAACTGGGAGAACACGATGTTCCACACCTCGATATAGCGGTCGCAGTCGCAGCCCACGGTGCAGCCGGGCTTGCCGCAGCCCCACTGCTCGCCCCGGTCATAGTAAATCTCGGAGCAGGGGCCGCAGGGGCCGGAGCCGTGCTCCCAGAAGTTGTCCTCCTTGCCGAACTTGAAGATCCGGTCGGCGGGAATGCCGATCTCCTCGTTCCAGATGCGGAAGGCCTCGTCGTCGGCGGGGGTGGTCTCATTGCCGGCGAACACGGAGGGGTACAGGCGGTTGGGGTCCAGACCCACCCACTCGGGGCTGGTCAGGAACTCCCAGGCCCAGTGAATGGCCTCCTTCTTGAAGTAGTCGCCGAAGGAGAAGTTGCCCAGCATCTCGAAGTAGGTGCCGTGGCGGGCGGTGTGGCCGATGTTCTCGATGTCGCCGGTGCGGATGCACTTCTGGCAGGTGGTCACCCGGTGACGGGGGGGCTCCTGCTCGCCGGTGAAGAAGGGCTTCATGGGCGCCATGCCGCTGTTGATGAGCAGCAGGGAGGCGTCGTTCTGGGGGATCAGGGAAAAGCTGGGCAGGCGCAGGTGTCCCTTGGTCTCAAAGAAGGACAGGAACATCTCGCGCAGTTCGTTCAGGCCGAATTTCTTGGGCATGTGATTCAATCTCCTCTTCTGCAAAAAAATAAGCCCCGCTCCTGACGGTGTCAGGGGCGAAGCAAGTTTACTCCACGGTACCACCCTGATCTGCGCTTTAGGCGCATCTCATTGCATCCGGTAACGGGGATGAAGCGTCCCGGTCCTCCCGGGCGGCTGGTGAAGTGGCGCGGAGACCCGTATCGCGGAGGGCTTGCACTCTCCCCTCTCGCTTGACGCGGCGCGGTCCCCTTGGTTTCGTCATAGCCTTTAGCTGTACTATTCTATCACATTTTGCGCCGTTGTCAACCGCTAAAACCACGCTTTGTAGGAGAACCAGTGCTCGTCGATCCGCCGGGTCACTCCACCGTTGTCCGTGCCGTCGGTCCAGGTCCACTCCTCGTCGGAGACAGGGACCAGCTCCATGTCCACATTCTGGTAGGCGGCGGGCTGTCCGCTCTCCGCGTAGTAGAAGCCCCAATAGGAGGCGGAGGGGACCAGCCCAAAGCCAACCGTGGAAAACTGCACGATGGGGCTTTTCCCGGGAAAGACGCCTTCCACCTCGACGCCCTTATACCGCTCCGGTATCTCGTCCCCGCTCAGGCAGTCCGCCGCCATCTCCTCCAGCTCCGTCCGGTGGGAGAGGACGAACCGCCGGATCCCCGCCTGGCTGGACCGGCTTCCCATCCACAGGACCGCCAGGCATGCCAGGAGAAGGATTCCCACAGCAAGTACCATCCGTTTTTTCATGAAAATCCTCCTTTACCCGGTGGGGCAGCAGGGACCCCAGGAAGAAGAGCAGCGGGGGCAGCAGCCCCGCCAGGAACATGCACAGATACCAGGCGGGCCCGAAGGCATTCCAGGCGGTGACATCGGTGATCCGATCCAGGGTGCTCAGCATCAGGACAAAGGAGGGGGCGGCCAGAAAGCAGGTGGACAGGAGCATATAGATCCCCACGATTCCCAGGGGCGGAAGGTACTGGCCGTAAAGGGTCAGCAGCCACCCGCCAAGGGCCCAGCCCCAGGCGAACAGGGCGGGGCAGAGGACGGCCTTCAGCCCCTCTTTTGGCGCGGGACGGTTCCAGCCCCGGAGGGCGGCCACGATCCACCCCGCCGGAACATAGAGGACCATCATGCACAGCGCCTCCAGAGGGGTGGAGATCAGTGCCGCCAGCACGGGCGCCAGGAACAGCAGGGGGGCGCAAAGGGCGGTGACCACAAAGTGTCCCGCGGCAAAGCCCCCGAAGCGGGAGGCGGGTGAGGGCGTCATATCGCACCCCTCCTTTCGGGGCCATCCTAACACAACTCAGCCTGTAAGTCAATATAATTTTATTGAAAAACGATAACACCGGGCGTACCAGCGGTACGCCCGGTGTGGGTTTCCTTATTCGCCCTCGTAGGCCCGGCGGTAGATCTCGATGACCTGCTCCTTGGTGGCCTTCCGGGGATTGGTGAGGCAGCACACGTCCTTCATGGCGTTCTCCGCCATGATCTCAAAGTCCTCCGGCCTGACCCCCAGCACCTTCAGGTTGGCGGGGATGCCCACCTGTTTGCTGATGGTGCGGATGGCCTGGATGGCCTTGGCGGCGGCGTCCCCGGTGGACAGGCCGTCGATCTTCTCCCCCATGGCCTCCGCCAGGTCCCGGAACCGGTTCAGGTTGCCGATCAGGTTGAACTCCTCCACGTAGGGCAGCAGGATGGCGTTGCACACGCCGTGGGGCAGGTTGTAGTAGCCGCCCAGCTGGTGGGCCATGGCGTGGACGTAGCCCAGGGAGGCGTTGTTGAAGGCGATGCCCGCCAGATACTGGGCGTAGGCCATCTTGTCCCGTGCCCACATGTAGTCGCCGTTGGCCACCGCCTTGGGCAGGTACTGGTAGATCATCTTCACGGCCATCAGGGCGGCGGAATCGGTGAGCACGTTGGCGGCGGTGGACACATAGGCCTCAATGGCGTGGGTCATGGCGTCCATGCCGGTGGCGGCGGTGAGGGAGGCGGGCATGCCCTTCATGAGCACCGGGTCGTTGACGGCGATCTTGGGGGTGACCCTCCAGTCCACAATGGCCATCTTTACCTTCCGGCTGGTGTCGGTGATGATGCAGAACCGGGTGATCTCGGAGGCGGTGCCGGCGGTGGTGTTGATGGCCATCAGGGGCACCACGTCCTTGGTGGCCTTGTCCACCCCCTCGTAGTCGTGGATGCGCCCGCCGTTGCTGGCCACCAGGCCGATGCCCTTGGCGCAGTCGTGGGAGGAGCCGCCGCCCAGAGAGATGATGGAGTCGCACCCGTTGGCCTGGAAGAAGGCCACCCCCGCCTCCACGTTCTTGTCGGTGGGGTTGGGCTCCGCTCCGTCAAAGACCACCGAGTGGATGCCCGAGCCGGTCAGGATCTCCTGGATGGATGCGGCCATGCCGGACTGGGCCAGGAATTTGTCGGTGACGATCATGGTGCGGCCTACGTTCAGGCTCTTCAGCAGGGCTCCGGCCTCGTTGACGGCTCCCTCGCCAAAGACGTTGCGGGTGGGCAGAAAGTAGTAAGTGGACATGAGCGTTTTCCTCCTTTTTCTCGGTGGGGCGGCGGGGCCCCGTCGGTTGGCGTCAGTATAGCCTGCCTGGAAAAGGAAGTCAACAAGTTTTAAAAAGTTTATTTTTTAACGAATTATTGTTATTTTTAAAACAAATAAGTTAAAAATATAACTTTAATAAAATAAAGAGGAAGCAAGCGGTTTGCTTTAAACCATGGGATATTCGGCAACCATTTTTTCCTTGTCGTGAGAGTAACGACAATTTAATACGAATACGAAATATTGAAAAAAGTTCCGGCCCTCCCCAGCCTGGGGAGGGCCGGAGGCCGGTCAGAACCGGTAGAGGTAGAGACAGGCCTGATTGTAATCGTCGGTACCGTGGGCGGTGATGGCGATGCGGTCCTCGTCGAACCAGCCCAGCACCCCCTCATAGATGCTGTCATAATTCTCCCGGTCCAGCAGGGTGAAGGTGCCCTGTTCCAGGTCCATCACCCCCAGACTGGAGATGCCCAGCCCGCTGGTCTGATTGTCGTAGCTGGCAAACAGGACCTTGGTGCCGGTGGGATTGGGGAGCAGCGTGCCGTCGGTCTGAGACAGGGAGAAGCCCTCCACGGCAGTGGTTTCCCCGGTGATCAGGTCCAGGATGGACACCGAGCCGTCCTCCGCCACGTAAATGCCCCGTCCGCCGCCGAAGAAGAACTGGAAGCCGTAGGACTGCTCCACCCGGGGCTGATAGACCGGCAGCTGAGAGAAGGTGCACTTCAGCGCTCCGCTGTCCGGCAGCCAGGTCCAGATGTCACAGCAGTCCCCGTCAGGGCCGGAGCGGGTCAGCAGGATCAGGGTGCTGTCGTCGGCGAAGCAGGCGCTGGATACCTCCAGGCCGGTGAGCGCATTGAGACTGACAGTGGTTTTGTCCTCCCGGTCGCAGTAGAACCAGCCCATCCGGTCGCTGGAGAGGATGGCGGCGGACAGATCGTCCGTCCACTGTACCTCGGTGAGGGGTGCGGCCCCCTCCCAGCCGGTACCGCCCAGCAGGTCGGTGACCTCCCCCGTGGCCAGGTCCAGCAGCACCGGGTATTCCCGGTAGTCCACTTGGCTGCCCTGGCTCAGGGTGAGGAGCACCGCGTCGGTGCGGCCGTCCAGAGCGGAGACATAGCAGTCGTAGTCCAGGGCCATGCCGGCGGTGCCGTTGTTATAGCAGGAGATCTCCCCCTCATACTCGCACCAGTAGACCGTGTCCGTGTAGGTCACCCCGTCCCAGACGGCGGTAAAATTGGTGGTGCTGGTATTCAGGGCCACCAGGGTATTTCCGTCGATGCCCCAGTAGTGAACGTCCAGAATGGAGCCGTCCTCCGCCCGGTCCGCCTGGAACAGGGTATTGTTGCTGTAGTCGCACCCCGACCCGGCGTCAGGCAGGCGGATGTACTGCGCCTCCACCTGTTGGCCGATGGTATTCTGGGTCAGCTCCGGCTGCTCCGGCCGTTCTCCCGTGGGGGCGGGCACCTGCTCGGTATCCTCCAGCCGGAGGAAGGTGAGCACTGCCGTCCGCAGCTGGGGACTGGCCGCCATGGCCACCAGGAAGGTGCAGGCCACCGCTGCGGCTGCCGCCAGGGCGGTGAGGCCCGCCCGCCGCCGCCGGGGACGGGGGACAGGGGCGGGGGCGTCCAGGGCGTCCCGGATGCGGTCCTTCAGATCAGAAGCGGGAACCATCTGGTCCAGCGCGCCTTTGTATTCGTCCAGATTCATACCGATCCCTCCGTTCCAAGCTCCAGTTCCAGCTTCAGCTGCTCCCGGCCCCGCTTCAGCCGCATCTTTACCGCCGAGGGGGACAGGCCCAGGATCTCCGCGATCTCCGCCACCGAGTACCCCTCGTAGTAGTGGAGGTGGATGGGACCCTTGTAGGTCTCCGGCAGGGCCAGAACGGCCTCCCATACCCCCCGGTCCTCCGGGCGGGCCGCCGGAATGTCCGCCTCCAGAGCTGCCGCCCGCTTCCGCCAGAACCCTTTCAGCTGGTCCCTGCAAAGGTTGGCCGTCACCTGGAGCAGCCACCGCTTCTCGTGTTCCCCGTCCAGAAAAGCCGGGGTCCGCCGCAGCAGGCGGCAAAAGACCTCCTGGGTCACATCCTCCGCGTCGGCGGTCCGGCCCAGGTATACCATGGCCAGGCGGTAGACCATGGCGCCGTAGGCGTCATAGCTTGCTTCAAACCGCCGCTTCTGTGCTTCATCCATGGGCCTGCCCTCCTTTCAGCCATATAACGATTGGACCCGCCCTCAGGTCACAAAAAAGTCCAGGCAAAGTTGCCTGGACTTTTTCTTTCAGGAATTTTCCCGGCAGGCCCGGAGAATGGACAGGGGGGGCACCGGCTTGGGCAGCTTCATGTGGAACACCATCTGGGGATTTTTCGGCTGGGTGATGGCAAAGCCGTCGGCGTCGGTCATCTCCCCCGCCGTGAAGGGAGTGGCGGCCACGTCGGGGCCCACCAGCTCCAGCTCGTCCCCCACGGAGAACTTGTTCCGCAGGGAGAGGGTGGCGTTGCCGGCGGCGTCGCAGGCGGTGACCACCGCCACCACCTGCCACTCCCGGATGTACCGGGCGTCCCCGGTGTACTGGCCCGGCTGGCCGAACCAGAAGCCGGTGGAGTAGGGCCGGTGGCTCACCTTCTCCACCTCGTCCCGCCACACCGGGTCCATGGGCTTCCCCTCCGCCGCCGCGTCAATGGCGTGGCGGTAGGCGGCGGTGACCACGGCGGCATAGTAGGCGCTCTTGGCCCGCCCCTCGATCTTCAGGGAGGAGAGCCCCGCCGCCATCAGCTCGGGGATGTGGTCGATCATGCACATGTCCCGGGAGTTCATGATATAGGCGCCGCCCTCGTCCTCGCCGATGGGGAAGTACTCCCCGGGGCGCTTCTCCTCCACCAGGGCGTACTTGTACCGGCAGGGCTGGGCGCAGGCGCCCCGGTTGGCGTCCCGGCCGGTCATATAGTTGCTCAGCAGGCACCGGCCGGAGTAGCTGACGCACATGGCCCCGTGGGCAAAGGCCTCGATCTCCAGCTCTTTGGGGGTCTTGGCCCGGATCTCAGCCACCTCCTCCAGGGACAGCTCCCGGGCCAGGATCACCCGGCTGGCCCCCAGGTCGTACCAGGCCGCGGCGGTCTGGTAGTTGGAGATGCTGGCCTGGGTGGAGATGTGGGCCTTCACCCGGGGGGCGTACCGCTTCAGCAGGGAGAGCACCCCCACGTCGGCCAGGATCACCGCGTCCACCCCCAGGTCCTGGAGGTACTCCAGCCACTCGGGCAGACGGGCGATCTCATCGTTGCGGGGCATGGTGTTGCAGGTCACGTGGATGGACACCCCACGGCTGTGGCAGAGGTCCACGGCCCGGCGCATCTCGTCGGGGGTGAAGTTGCCGGCGAAGGCCCGCATACCGAAATCGGTGCCCGCCAGGTACACCGCGTCCGCCCCGTAGGCCAGGGACATTTTCAGCCGCTCCATATCCCCGGCAGGGGAGAGCAGTTCGATCTTATTTGTCATTCTTGTACAGCTCCTGGGTGGCGACGAAGTTCTGCTGCTCCCGGTAGGTGGCGAAGAAGGAGTGCTTGCCGTCGTCACCCAGCGCGTAGTAGTAGTACTTGGTGGAATCGGGGTACACCGCCGCCTTCAGGGCGTCGGTGCCCGGGTTGGCGATGGCCGTGGGAGGCAGACCGGTGTGGGTGCGGGTGTTGTAGGGGGTGTCGGCGTTGACGTCCACCTCGGTGCCGCCGGTGGCGTACAGGATGGTGGCGTCGATGTTCAGATAGCCCGCCGTCTCGCTGGTGGGCCGCTCCAGACGGTTGTAGATGACCGAGGCGATCTTGCCCTGGTCGGTGCCGTCGGTCTCCTTTTCGATCATGGAGGCGATGATGACCGCCTGGTTGATGGTGTAGCCCGCCTCCTGGATGTCGGCGCGCATCTCATCGGTAAAGACCTCGTCGAACCGGAGGATCATCTTGTTGAGCACGTTCACCGGGTCGTCGCCCATATAGAACTCGTAGGTGTCGGGGAACAGGTAGCCCTCCAGCCGCTTGGGATCGCCCAGGGCCTGGACCCCCTTGAGGAAGGAGAAGTTGAAGTCGTAGTTGGCGGCGGTGTCCTCCAGCTGCTCCACGGTGCACACGCCCTTCTCCTCCAGCAACTGGAAGATCTGGGCCTCGGTCATGCCCTCGGGGATGGTGACGCTGGTGGTCATCCGGTTGGAGGAGCCGGAGCCCATGTTGGAGATCAGGGCCCGGTAGTCCATATCGGTGCTCAGCTCGTAGGTGCCGGGGGTGATCTTGGCGTCCTCCTCGCCGGCCTTGCCGGAGACGTGGGTGAGGGAGCAGAACAGCTTGAATACGGATTTGTACTCAATGAGCCCCTGCTCCTTCAGCTTGTCGGCCACGGTGTCCACCGTGTCCCCTTCGTCGATCTCCACCGCGGCGGTGTGCTCGGCCTTGTTGAGGGCCAGTACGTCGTTGGCCCACATCCAGCCCACGCCGGCCAGCAGGGCGGAGGCCCCCAGCACGAACAGAATATAGATCAGCAGGCCCCACGTGCCCATTCTGCGGCGCCTTTTCCGGCGGGGAGCGGGACGGCGCTCCGAGTGGGAGGAGGGCGCCACCCGCTTTCCGCCGTGGCTGCTGTGGGCATGGCGCTCATAACGCTCGTTCTCGCGGTAATCTTCCTGAGACATGGATTCAACTCCTAACAGAAAAACGATGGTGCGTCTGGAACCACATCCGCCCCTCACGCATAAGATAGGTCAGTCAAAGCAAGTGAGGTGAGAAGCAAATGTGTTTCGGCAATAACGGGTTTGGCGGCAACAGCTGCCTGTGGATCATCCTGATCCTCATCATCATCTGCTGCTGCTGCGGAGGCAGCACCAGCGGCAACTCCTGCGGCTGCGGCAATTCCTGCGGCTGCGGCGACAGCTGCTGCTGAGCGGCGCTACGTAACCCAGAGGAGAGCGGGGCTTCACGCCCCGCTTTCCCCGTCCCCGGCGGGGGACAGGCCGTAGACGGCCCCCTCGGTGACCACCAGGTCCACCGGCCGGTCGTGCCCCTCCCGGGGCACACGGTCCAGCAGGGTCACCTCCCGGCACAGGGCCACGGTGAGGCCGGAAAATCCGGCCAGCCACCGGTCGTAAAAGCCGCCGCCCTGGCCCAGCCGGCCGCCGGAGCGGTCAAAGGCCAGGCCGGGCACCAGCACCAGACCGATATCCGCCGGACCTGCCAGGGGGCAGTCCGTTCCAGGCTCCAGCATCCCCCAGGGGTGGGGGATGAGCACCGTATCCTTTTGGACGAGCCGGGCCTCCATCTGGTTCCCCGGCAGGCACCGGGGCAGCGCCACCCGCTTGCCGGCCTCCCACAGGGGCTCCAGCAGCCGGGACGTGTCCGGCTCGGTCCCCATGCCGTGGTAGAGCAGCAGGGTGGAGGCCGCCTTCACCTGGGGCAGGGCCAGAAACCGGTCCAGCAGAGCCCGGTCGCTCTCCCGCCGCTGTTCCGGGGAGAGGGACTTCAGTACGGCCCGGATCCGGGCCCGCAATGCGGCCTTCTCAGCCGTGATAGTGGACGGCATCCTTCACCTGGGCGGCGGCTTCCGCGCCCTTCAGGATCTCCACCAGCTTCAGGCCGAAGGGATAGGCGGAGCCGGCGGCCTCTCCGGTGACGATGTGGCCGTCCACCACCACGGGGGTGCCCTTCTGCACCACGGCGGAGCCCATCAGGTCCTCCATGCCGGGGTAGCACACGGCGTTGCGCCGGTCCAGCATGCCCAGGTTGGCCAGGATGGTGGGGGCGGCGCAGATGGCGGCCAGCCAGCGGCCGTGGTCATAGCAGTACTGGATCAGGGCCTGAGCCCGGACGTCGGAGCTGATGGCCTCCACGCCGCCCAGTCCGCCGGGGAGCATGAGCATGTCCACCTGGTCCCGGTCCAGCTCGTCCAGAGTCAGGTCGGCGGTGACGGTGACCTTGTGGCTGCTCACCACCTGGCGGCCGGCAATGCCTACCAGAGCCACTTCCACACCCGCCCGGCGGAGCAGGTCGGCGGGTACGATGGCCTCAGCCTCTTCAAAACCGGTTCCCAGTAAAATCGCTACCATTGTAACAGCACCTTTCATTTCTCATTTTATGGTTTGGGTCAGCATGGCCCAGATCTGTTCATGGATCTCCTCCGGACTCCGGAGCGCGCCGGACTCCGTCAGGCAGGGGATGCGCGTCCAGCCCAGCTCCTCCGCCGCCCGCAGGGCGGTGCGGCGGCACAGGGCCAGATACCCGGTGTCCACCTCGTGGATGTCCCCCTTGGTGTGGGTGGCGGCCTCCCGGCTGCGGAGCAGCTCCACCGCCTGTTCGGTGGGCATGTCCAGGTAAAACACCCGGTCGGGCATGGGGAGCCCCAGCTTGGAGCACTCAAAGTCGAACAGCCACCGGAAGAAGTCCTCCCACTGGTCCTCCGGCAGCTTGCAGGCCTGGTGGACGGCGTTGGAAGTGGTGTACCGGTCGGAGAGCACCAGCCCGCCGTTCCGGTAGTAGTCCCCCCACACCTTTTTCCAGGAGGCGTACCGGTCCACCGCGTAGAAGGTGGAGGCGGCGTAGGGGTTCACGTCGGAGGGGTGGGAGCCGAATTCCCCGTTCAGGTACATCCGCAGCAGGGCGGAAGAGGGCTCCTGGTACTGGGGGAACACCAGCTTCTGGAAGGCGATCCCCTCCCGGTCCAGCCGGTCACACAGCAGCCTGAACTGGGTGGACTTGCCCGACCCGTCGGTGCCCTCCAATACGATCAGCTTTCCCGCCATCTCATTTCCCTCCGATCCGGCTGCCCAGGGCGTATACCAGCACCAGGGGCAGCTTGGCCATGCGGCCGATCCGCTTGGGCTCCTTCATCAGCCGGTAGAGCCACTCCATACCCAGCTTCTGGAATCCCTCCGGGGCCCGCTCCACCACGCCGGCGAACACGTCCAGGGAGCCGCCCAGCCCCACCATCAGGTGGGCGCCGGAGGCGGGGCCGTTCTTGGCCATCCAGAACTCCTGCTTGGGGGCCCCAAGGCACACGAACACCACGTCGGCGGCGGCCTGCCGGATGGCCTCCACCACCGGTCCGTCCTCCTTGAAATACCCGTCGTGGGTGCCGCAGACGATGAGGCCGGGGTACTTGTCCTTCAGGTTGGCGGCGGCCAGCTCGGCCACGCCGGGCTTGGCGCCCAGCAGGAACAGCCGCTTGCCGTGGGCGGCCATCCAGGCGATGAGCCGCTGGGCAAATTCAATGCCGGGCACCCGGCCCTTCAGGGGTCGGCCCAGGATCCTGGCGGAGTGGATCACGCCTACCCCGTCGGCCAGCACCAGGTCGGCCTTCCCCAGCACCCGGGAGAAGTCCGGGTCCTTCCGGGCGGCCAGGATGAACTCCGGGTTGGGGGTCACGGCGTAGTGGAACCCGTCGGCCTCCACCAGAGCGGCCCCCGCCGCCGCCGCCTCCTCCAGGGTCAGATTGTCAAAGCCGACGCCTAATACATCTGTCCTCAAAATCAAATGCCTCCGATTGGATTGTGTCCATAATTTCAAGCCATTTTACCATAACTTGCCCCAAAAGTCTATGCGGAAACCCAAAGAAAGGGGAACGGGTATTCTTAAGATTCTGTGAAGTTCACCGTTGACAACGGGTGCGAATGTGACTATAATAAAACGCAACATATTGCTTTAGTCCTTAAAAGAGCTAAAGCACAGTAGGAATTGGAGGAACCGGAAATGAAAGTGAACAAGCTGGCCGCTCTTGCGCTGAGCGGCGCGATGGCTCTGAGCCTGGCTGCCTGCGGCGGCACTCAGGGCAGTGCGGAGAGCCCCGCCGCCGGCGGGGAGAGCAGTGCCCCCAGCGGCGAGACCTATACCGTGGGCATCTGCCAGCAGATGACCCATCCCGCCCTGGATGAGGCCACCCGCGGCTTTAAGGAGGCCCTCACCGAGGCCCTGGGCGACGCGGTGACCTTTGAGGAGCAGGACGCCGGCGGCGAGTACGCCAACTGCGGCACCATTATGGACGGCTTTGTGGCCGAGGGCGTGGACCTGATCCTGGCCAACGCCACCTATCCCCTCCAGGCGGCCGCCTCCGCCACCGCCGAAATCCCCATCCTGGGCACCTCGGTGACCGACTACGCCACCGCCCTCAACATTGAGGACTGGACGGGCACCGTGGGCGGCAACATCTCGGGCACCTCCGACCTGGCCCCCCTGGACCAGCAGGCGGATATGCTCCACGAGCTGTTCCCCGATGCCAAGAACGTGGGCCTGCTGTACTGCTCCGGCGAGCCCAACTCCGTGTACCAGGTGGAGACCATTGAGGGCTACCTCACCGACATGGGCTACACCTGCGAGCAGTTCGCCTTCACCGACGTCAACGACCTGTCCTCCGTGGCCCAGTCCGCCTGTGACAGCTCTGACGTGATCTACATTCCCACCGACAACACCGCCGCCGCCAACACCGAGACCATCGCCAACGTGGTCATCCCCGCCGGGGTGCCCGTCATCGCCGGTGAGAGCGGCATCTGCTCCGGCTGCGGCGTGGCCACCCTGTCCATCAGCTACTACGACATCGGCTACACCACCGGCCAGATGGCCGCCCAGATCCTCACCGGCCAGGCGGACATCTCCACCATGCCCATCGAGTACGCCCCCAACGTGACCAAGATGTACAACGCCGCCAACTGCGAGGCGCTGGGGCTGACCATGCCGGACGACTACGAGCCCATTGCCTGACCTTGACCCCCGGAGGGCGGAGAAGGAGTATCCCTTCTCCGCTCTTTTCTGGTATACTACTGGAGATTTTTAAACATTTGGAGGCGAATCCATGGACGTCCTGTTCGCGTTTTTCAACTCCCTGCCCGGCGCCTTCGGGCAGGGGCTGGCCTGGGGCATCATGGCCATCGGGGTGTACATCACCTTCCGGATTCTGGACATCGCCGATCTGACGGTGGACGGCTCCCTGGCCACCGGCGGCGCGGTGGCGGCCCTGTGCATCACCCTGGGCTGGAACCCCTGGCTGGCGCTGCTGATGGCGGTGCTGGCCGGCATGCTGGCCGGGCTGGTCACCGGCCTGCTCCACACCGCCTGCGGCATCCCCGCCATTCTGGCCGGCATTCTGACCCAGCTGGCCCTCTACTCCATCAACCTGCGGATCATGGCCATCGGCGATGAGAAGGCCACCACCAAGGCCACCCTGGCCCTCAGCGTGGACAAGCAGGACCTGCTGATCTCCTCCCGGTACATCCGGGAGCTGGATCTGACCAACCCCCTGTTCCTGCTGGTCATCTTTACGGTGGTGGTCATCGCCCTGCTCTACTGGTTCTTCGGCACCGAGCTGGGCTCCGCCCTCCGCGCCACCGGCGCCAACCAGAGCATGGCCCGGGCCCAGGGCATCAACACCAGCTGGTGCAAGGTGCTGGGCCTGGTGGTGTCCAATGGCCTGGTGGCCCTGTCCGGCGGCCTGCTGGCCCAGTACCAGGGCAGCTCCACCGTGGATATGGGCCGGGGCGCCATCGTCATCGGCCTGGCCGCCGTCATCATCGGCGAGGTGCTGCTGGGCAAGGTGTGCCAGAACTTTGCCTTCAAACTGCTCACCGCCGTCATCGGCGCCATCATCTACTATGTAGTCATCACCCTGGTCCTCCGTCTGGGCCTGGAATCCACCGACCTGAAGCTGCTCACCGCTCTGGTGGTGGCGCTCTTCCTGACCATCCCCTACTGGAAGGGCAGGTACTTTACCAAGACGGTACGGAAGGAGGCGGGCCGCGATGCTTGAGGTACGGGAGATCTACAAGACCTTCAACGCCGGCACCATCAATGAGAAGCGGGCCATGAACGGCGTGTCCCTCACCCTGGCCGACGGGGACTTTGTCACCGTCATCGGCGGCAACGGGGCGGGCAAATCCACCCTGCTGAACCTGGTGGCCGGGGTGTTCCCGGTGGACAGCGGGTCCATCGCCATCGACGGCCAGGACGTGACCCGCCTGCCCGAACACAAGCGGGCCAAATTCATCGGCCGGGTGTTCCAGGACCCCATGATGGGCACCGCCGCCACCATGCAGATCGAGGAGAACCTGGCCCTGGCCGCCCGCCGTGGGCAGGGCCGCTCCCTGCGGGCGGGGATCACCAAGGCCGAGCGGGAGCAGTACCGGGAGCTGCTGAAGATCCTGGACCTGGGCCTGGAGGACCGGCTGACCAGCAAGGTGGGCCTGCTCTCCGGCGGCCAGCGGCAGGCCCTGACCCTGCTGATGGCCACCCTGAAGAAGCCCAAGCTGCTGCTGCTGGACGAGCACACCGCCGCTCTGGACCCCAAGACGGCGGCCAAGGTGCTGGACACCACAGAGAAGATCGTCCGGCGGGACAAGCTGACCACCCTGATGATCACCCACAACATGCGGGACGCCATTGCCCACGGCAACCGGCTTATCATGATGTATGAGGGCCGCATCGCCGTGGATGTGTCGGGGGAGGAGAAGAAAAAGCTCACCGTGGAGCAGCTGCTGGAGCTGTTCAGCAAAGCCAGCGGCTCCGACGAGGCCGACGACAAGCTGCTGCTGGGCTGAGACAGGATAAAAAACCGCCTGCCGGGATTTCCGGCAGGCGGTTTTTTGTGGAAAGATTTACGCGGGCAGGATGCCGATGTAGTGGAGCAGGGAGCAGGTGAGGGCGGCGGCCTCCTCCCGGGTGGCGGCGGAGGTGGGGTCGATGTCCGCCAGGGGCTCCCACAGCAGGTTGATGGTGTTGCCCACCAGCCCCTGCTGGCTGAGGGCCAGCAGCCACACCGATTCCCTGGCCCAGTCGGGATAGGCGGCCAGGGCGGGATCGGAGAGGGCGTCCTCCGACCTTTCCTTCGCGGCCTGGTCCAGGAACAGGTTCAGCTTCTGTCCCAGACGGCCCATGATGGTGATGAACTGCTGGTGATCCACCGGGGCGTCGGGGTTGAAGCGTCCGCCGCCCACGCCCTCCACCAGGCCCATGGCGGCCATGGCGTTGACGGCGGAGCAGTACCAGCTGTCGCCGGACACGTCGGAGAAGCGGCTGGGTCCGGTGTAGGTGCAGTGGATGGCCTGGGCCAGCAGGGCGCACAGCTGGGCCCGGGTGAGCCCGTCGTCGGGCCGGAAGGCGCCGGTGCCGTCGCCCTGCAGGATCTCATAGGTGGCCAGCTGCTGGATCTGGGCCCGGTAGGGGGAATCCGCGATGTCGGAGAAGGTGCGGGCCTCATATTCCGTCAGGCCGTATTTTTCCGCCAGACCGGCGGCGGTAACGGTGGTCCAGCCGTCGCCGGTGCTGCTGGTGCCCTCCAGCAGCTGGACGGTGGCGGGCAGCGCCTCCAGCAGGGCCACAAAGGCGGCCCGGTGTTCCTGGCTGAGGGCGGTGTCCAGATCCACATACCACCGCCAGCCGAAGTCGATGCGCAGGGTGCCCTCCGTGCCGGCCGTGGGGTTGGTGCCGCTGAGCAGCACGGCCACGTCGGGGGCAATGGCCGGGTCCACCAGCAGGTGGGGGAGCAGGCCAATGGTCTGGGCGGTGGTGCCGCTGGCGGAGTACAGCCGGTAGGTGGTGATCTTAAAGGCGTCTCCGTCAGGGAAGTAATCAGGCAGGGAGGACTGGTCAAATACGCTCTGGGCCACGCCCTTGCCGAAGGTGCGCCCGCCCACCAGAATGCCGGCGTTGTTGTCCCGGATGGCGGCGGCGAACAGCTCCGAAGCGCTGGCGGTGTTCTCATCGGTGAGGACGATGGCGGGATAGAGGGTCTGGCTTTCCAGCTGGCTGCCATAGGAGGCAACTTCGCCGGAGCCGTCCAGGAAATAGGTCATCAGAGCAGGGCCGGTAAAGCAGGCAGCGGAAGACATGGCAGCGTTGATCTCCCCGCCGCCGTTGCCCTGCAGATCCACGATCCAGTGATCCGCCTGGCTGCCGTAAGTCTTGATTCCGTCCAGGAAGTGGTCCAGGGTGTCACCACCGAAGGTGTCGCAGTCGATGTAGCCGATGTGGTCGTCCCACAGCTCGCTGTAGGTGGCGGGAATAATGACGGCCTGACGGGTGAGGGTGACGGTGTGCTTTGTCCCGTCCCGCAGATAGGTCACCTGTACCTGGGTGCCCGCCTCCCCCTGAAGCCAGGAGGCGGCCAGCAGCACGTTGTCGCCGGTGGCGTCCTTGCCGTCCACATCTACAATCAGGTCGCCGACCTGCAGTCCGGCCTTGGCGGCGGGGGTGTCCGTATAGACCCGCTGGATCAGCAGCCCCTCCTGGGTGGTCAGCATGGAGAGACCGATACCCACCACGCTCACGTCCTCCATGCTGCCCAGGAACTGGGCATACTCCTCAGCGGTGAGGTACTGGGTGTAGGGGTCCCCCAGGGCCTCCACCATCTGTTGGACGGTGGGCTGTTCCAATACGGACTGGGGGATGTCGTCAATATAGTAATCGCTCAGCAGCTGCCCAAGCTGGATCCCACCCTCATGGAGCTGTTCCAGGCAGACCTGTAAACGATCAGCGGGCCGCCCGCCGGGCGGCCCGCTTTTCCTATCAGCACGCTAGCAATGTCCTGCTGCAGCGTACAAAAGTGCGCAGACCGGAGAAAATTTTTGTCATGTAAAATTTTTAAAAAATAGTTGACAAACGAAAACCGCCGGAGTATAGTGAATTTGTCAAAAGTGAATAACATGCATGGATAGAGGCGCGGAGCGCAAGGTAGCAGCACAATGGCAAGGGCAGGCGAGCCCGATGTGTGTTGTGAATGTCCGTTCCGCCGAAGGGGGACGTGAAACGTACAGCCCTCCCCCTGAGCCGTGGGCCCAGCGCTTACGGATTGTCATGAGTTACATGAAGCGCTATTTGTGTCTGAACGAGAGTTTCCCCTCCCGCGGACATGAGTAGTGTTTTTTTGTTCATGAAGCGCTATCCCGCCGGGAGTATCTCCAAAAGGCGGGATAGCGTTTATTTTTACGAGGAGGCGTGTTATGGAAAAACTTATCATCACCGCGGCCATCTGCGGCGCAGAGGTCACCAAGGAGAACAATCCTGCGGTTCCCTACACGGTGGAGGAAATGGTCCGCGAGGCCAAGAGCGCTTTTGAAGCGGGCGCTGCCGTAATTCACGTCCACGTCCGGGAAGACGACGGCACTCCCACCCAGGACAAGGAACGGTTCCGGGTCGTGATGGATGCCATCAAGGAAGCCTGCCCCGGCGTCATCCTCATCCCCTCTACCGGCGGCGCCACCGGCATGACCCCGGAGGAGCGGCTCCAGCCCACCGAGCTGTGCCCTGAGATGGCCACCCTGGACTGCGGCACCTGCAACTTCGGCGATGATATCTTTGTCAACGACATGCCCACCATGCGTGCCTTCGGCAAGCGCATGATCGAGAACCACATCAAACCCGAGTATGAGTGCTTTGAGATCGGCCATCTGGATACCATCGTGAACATGGCCAAAAAGGGCCTGGTACCCGGCGCCCCCATGCAGTTCAACTTCGTGCTGGGCGTATCCGGCTGCACCCCCGCCACGGTGGGCAACCTGGACTACCTGGTCAAGCAGATCCCCGCCGGCTCCACCTGGACGGTGAGCGGCATCGGCAAGAGCGCCTGGGACATGGCGGCCGCCGGCATCATCATGGGCGGCAACGTCCGGGTGGGCTTTGAGGACAACATCTACCTGGGCAAGGGCCACAAGGCCGCTTCCAATGGCGAGCTGGTAGCCAAGGTGGTCCGGCTGGCCAAGGAGCTGGGCCGCGAGGTCGCCACCCCCGACGAGGCCCGGAAGATCCTCTCCCTGGCCTGAGCATTTCTTAAATTTGTCAGTACATATCTCCCCAACCAAACAAAACGAAACAGGAGGAACTTTCTATGCAGAAGAAAGGCAACAAGTACGGCACTCACCGCGTCATCGAGCCCAAGGGTCTGCTGACCCAGGCCGCCAAGAAGATCGACAACACCATGGAGTGCTACTCCAACGAGATCCTGTGCGACGTGTCCGCCCTGAACATCGACTCCGCTTCCTTCACCCAGATCTACGAAGCCTGCGACAAGGACCTGGCCAAGACCGAGCAGATGATCCTGGACATCGTGGCCGAGCGCGGCAAGATGCAGAACCCCGTCACCGGTTCCGGCGGCATGTTCATCGGCACCGTCAAGGAGATCGGCGAGGACCTGCAGGGCAAGATTGACCTGAAGGTGGGCGACAAGATCGCCTCCCTGGTGTCCCTGTCCCTGACCCCCCTGAAGATCAACAAGATCAAGGCGATCCACCCCGAGATCGACCGGGTGGACGTGGACGCCCAGGCTATCCTGTTCGAGTCCGGCCTGTATGCCAAGCTGCCTGACGACATGAGCGAGGAGCTGGCCCTGGCTGCTCTGGACGTGGCCGGTGCTCCTGCCCAGACCGCCAAGCTGGTGAAGCCCGGTGACTCCGTGCTGATCCTGGGCGGCGCCGGCAAGGGCGGCATGATGTGCTGCTACGAGGCCATGAAGCGCGTCGGCCCCACCGGCAACGTGGTCGCCCTGGTCATCTGCCAGGAGGACGCCGACCTGCTGAAGAGCATGAACCTCTGCCACCACGCCATCGTGGGCTCCGCCACCAACCCGGTGGAGGTGCTGGAGAAGTCCCTGGCCGTCAACGGCGGCAAGGAGTACGACATCTCCATCCTGATCGTCAA
This sequence comes from Intestinimonas massiliensis (ex Afouda et al. 2020), assembly GCF_900626285.1. GTDB lineage: Bacteria > Bacillota > Clostridia > Oscillospirales > Oscillospiraceae > Flavonifractor > Flavonifractor massiliensis_A. The sequence goes on along the minus strand of NZ_LR131147.1, from coordinate 2,679,744 downwards.
CGTGCCCGCCTGCGAGATGAGCGCCATCCTCCCCGTCCGGGACAACGGCGTTGTCTACTGCTTCTCCATGGCCACCGACTTCGCCAAGGCCGCCCTGGGCGCCGAGGGCTGCGGCAAGGATGTCACCATGGTCATCGGCAACGGCTACACCAAGGACCACGCCGCCATCACCCTGGCCGAGCTGCGTGAGAATCCCCAGCTGAAGGCCTACTTCGAGAAGAAGTACCTGTAACGGCAGATTTCCCGGGCATCTTCAGCTCGGCCCGCGCGTAAGCGCGCCGCGCCTTTTGGCGCGTCCAAGCGTTTTGCGCAGCAAAACCTTGCCGCAGGGGCAATTCACTTGCCCCGAGGATGTAAAAATCCCGGGGTCCCCGCGCAATGAAATTGCGTGGGGCGCTGCGTGAGAATCCCCAGCTGAAGGCCTGCTTCGAGAAGAAGTACCTGTAATTATAATATAGTAGTTTCCCCGCATTCTGCGGGCAAACAATATTTGATGTGACATTCCCGTGGTACCGCGACCGGCCCGGGCGCCGGTGGAGACACCTCTCCTCCCCCAACCCTGTCCTTCACCGCCGTTTCGGTATGGGAGCCTGACCCGCGGATCTCGCATCCCCACACTGACTTAGAAAGGATGACCTTGTTATGGTAGAGTCCCGCCGTAAGATTCTTTTCCCCAACGTGACCGATGAAGAGTGGAACGACTGGCATTGGCAAGTCAAGAACCGCATCGAGACCCTGGAGGACCTGAAGAAATATGTGGACCTGACCGCTGAGGAAGAGGAGGGCGTCAAGGCCTGCCTGGGCACCCTGCGCATGGCTATCACCCCCTACTACCTGTCCCTGATCCAGCCCGGCGATCCCAAGGATCCTGTCCGGCTGCAGGCCATCCCCACCGCCAAGGAGCTGCACCAGTCCCCCGCCGACCTGCTGGACCCCCTGCACGAGGATGAGGACTCCCCCGCTCCCGGTCTGACCCATCGTTATCCTGACCGCTGCCTGCTCCTGATCACCGACCAGTGCTCCATGTACTGCCGTCACTGCACCCGCCGCCGTTTCGCCGGCCAGCATGACGCCGGCATGCCCATGGATCAGGTAGACCAGGCCATCGAGTACATCCGCAACACTCCCCAGATCCGCGACGTGCTGCTGTCCGGCGGCGACGCCCTGCTGGTGAGCGACGAGCGCCTGGAGTACATCATTGCCAAGCTGCGTGAGATCCCCCACGTGGAGATCGTCCGCATCGGCTCCCGTACCCCCGTGGTGCTGCCTCAGCGTATCACTCCCGAGCTGTGCAACATGCTGAAGAAGTATCACCCCATCTGGCTGAACACCCACTTCAACCACCCCAACGAGATCACTCCCGAGTCCGCCGCCGCGTGCGCCCGTCTGGCTGACGCCGGTATCCCCCTGGGCAACCAGAGCGTGCTGCTGGCCGGCATCAATGACTGCGTCTACACCATGAAGAAGCTGGTCAACGAGCTGGTCAAGATCCGCGTGCGTCCCTACTACATCTATCAGTGCGACCTGTCCATGGGCCTGGAGCACTTCCGTACCCCTGTCAGCAAGGGCATCGAGATCATCGAGGGCCTGCGCGGCCACACCTCCGGCTTCTGCGTGCCCACCTTCGTGGTGGACGCCCCCGGCGGCGGCGGCAAGACCCCGGTCATGCCTCAGTACGTGATTTCCCAGACCCCCCACAAGGTCATCCTCCGCAACTACGAGGGCGTTATCACCACCTACACCGAGCCCGAGCACTACACCGACTGCCAGTGCGACTACTGCACCGGCAAGAAGAAGAAGGAGCTCATGGGTGTGGCTGGTCTGGAGCGTGGCCAGGCCCTGTCCATGGAGCCCGCCAACCTGGAGCGGCATAAGCGTTCCCATCACGAGGAGTAATCATTCCCCAGGGCAAGCAGCGGACCGCCGCCAAATGCGACGGTCCGCTTGCCCCCGTTTTTGAACTGACAAAGAATGGAAGTGATCGATGTTGGAATCTAAGCTGAACCTTGATTTTAAGCTGGTGGACGAGGCCCGGGCTCACGCCTCCCGAGTGGCTGACGATACCCAGCGCTTCATCGACGGCTGCACTACCGTAGCTGTCGAGCGTACCATCTGCCGTCTGCTGGGCATTGATGGTGTGGACTCCGGCGACGTGCCTCTGCCCAACGTAGTGGTGGAGCACCTGCAGGAGAAGGGCGGCCTGCCCCAGGGCGCCGCGTTCTGGATCGGCAACGCCATGGTGGAGACAGGGAAGGATCCCCAGGGCATCGCCGAGGACGTGGCCAACGGTTCTCTGGACCTGACTGCCATCCCCGCCCACAGCGAGGCGGACATCCGCGCCGCTCTGGATCCCATTGTGGAAAAGAGCCTGGCCAAGATCCGCGCCCGCCGCAAGCGCCGCGAGGACTTCATCGCCTCTCACGGCGGCGAGAAGAAGGGTCCCTGGATCTACCTGATCGTGGCCACCGGCAATATCTATGAGGACGTGGTGCAGGCTACCGCCGCCGCCCGCCAGGGCGCCGACGTCATCGCCGTCATCCGTACCACCGGCCAGTCCCTGCTGGACTACGTGCCTTACGGCGCCACCACCGAGGGCTTCGGCGGCACCTACGCCACCCAGGAGAACTTCCGCCTGATGCGTGAGGCCATGGACAAGGTGGGCGAGGAGCTGGGCCGCTACATCCGGGTGTGCAACTACTGCTCCGGCCTGTGCATGCCTGAGATCGCCGCCATGGGCGCCTTCGAGGGCCTGGACGTGATGCTGAACGACGCTCTGTACGGCATCCTGTTCCGCGACATCAACATGCAGCGCACCCTCATCGACCAGTCCTTCTCCCGTGCCATCAACGCCTATGCCGGCGTGGTCATCAACACCGGCGAGGACAACTACCTGACCACCGCCGACGCTGTGGAAGAGGCCCACACCGTGCTGGCCTCCCAGTTCCTCAACGAGGCCTTCGCCCTCCGGGCCGGCCTGCCTGAGGAGCAGATGGGTCTGGGCCACGCCTTCGAGATCGATCCCGACGTGGAGAACGGCTTCCTGTACGAGCTGGCTCAGGCCGAAATGGCCCGCGAGATCTTCCCCAACGCCCCGCTGAAGTACATGCCTCCCACGAAGTTCATGACCGGCAACATCTTCCGCGGCCAGGTTCAGGACGCCCTGTTCAACATGGTGACCATCATGACCAACCAGAAGATCCATCTGCTGGGCATGATGACCGAGGCTATCCACACTCCCTTCCTGTCCGACCGTTTCCTGGCCATCCAGAACGCGCAGTACATCTACCGTACCATGCACGACCTGGGCAACGAGATCGTGTTCAAGGAAGGCGGCATCATGCAGCACCGTGCGGCCGACGTGCTCCACAAGGCCACCGACCTGCTGGGCCAGATCGAGCAGCTGGGTATTTTCGAGACCCTGGAGCGGGGCATTTTCGCCGACATCAAGCGGCCCCGCGACGGCGGCAAGGGCCTGGAAGGCGTCGTGAACAAGGCGCCCGGGTACTTCAACCCCTTCCTGGCTCCCATGATGAAAGGGGGTGCCGGTAAATGAGTTCCGGACTGTATCAAATCCGTGATAAGGACCTGGACACCACCCTGGACCTGACCCGGCTGAAACCCTACGGCGACACCATGAACGACGGCAAGGTGCAGATGTCCTTCACCCTGCCCGTCAAGGACGACGACAAGGGCGCGGCGGCCGCCGTGCTCATCGCCCAGAAGATGGGCCTGGCCGACCCCAACGTGGCGCTCCGTCAGAAGCTGGACGAGGCCTTCACCTTCTATGTGGTGTACGGCTCTCTCACCCATACCATCAACTACAATGAGATCGTGGTGCAGACCGTGGCCGACGAGGCCATGAGCATGGACGAGACCGACGAGTTCCTGAAGGAGCGGCTGGGCCGCAAGCTGGTGGTGGTGGGCGCCTCCACCGGTACCGACGCTCACACCGTGGGCATCGACGCCATCATGAACCGGAAGGGCTTTGCCGGCCACTATGGCCTGGAGCGCTACGAGATGATCGAGGCGTACAACCTGGGTTCCCAGGTGCCCAACGAGGAGTTCCTCCGGAAGGCCGCCGAGGTCAACGCCGATGTGCTGCTGGTCTCCCAGACCGTCACCCAGAAGGACGTCCACATCAAGAACCTGACCGAGCTCATCGAGCTGGCCGAGGCCGAGGGCGTCCGCGAGAAGTATATCTTCTGCTGCGGCGGCGCCCGCATCACCCACGCTCTGGCCAAGGAGCTGGGCTATGACGCCGGTTTCGGCGCCGGCACCTACGCCGACGATGTGGCCACCTTCTGCGCCAAGGAAATGGTCCGCCGTCTGGGCAAGTAATTTCGTTTCCTCTCTTTTCCCCTCTTTTTCTCTGTAAGGACGGCGGGGCTCCGAAAGGAGCCCCGCCGTCCGTCCGTCTGTCAACAAAAAACGGACGCGGGTCTGTGGACCCGCGTCCGTTTTCTCTTCCTTAATACAATTGTCTGATAATATCCACGCACTTGTCGATGCCCAGGGTGCCGCTGTTCAGGGTCAGGTCGTAGTTCTGGGCGTGGCCCCATTTCATGTCGGTATAGAACCGGTGGTAAGCCGCCCGGCGCTTATCCTTGTCCTTCAGGCGCTGCTCAGGCGACTGCTCCCGCTCGCCGTACACCTCTACGATGCGCTTGGCGCGGAAACTCATGTCAGCGTGGATAAAGACTTTCAGGCAGTCCGCCTTATCCCGGAGGATGTAGTCGGCGCACCGGCCCACAATGACGCAGGGTCCTTTCTCCGCCAGTTCGGTGATGATCCGGCACTGGATCTCCCAGATGTAGTCCTCGTTGGTAGATGCGATTCCCCGGTGGGAGAGGGCTGAGGAGAGGAAGCCGCCGGGGGCATACTCGCCGGCCTCCTTGATGTAGTCCTCATTGAAGCCGCTCTCCGCCGCGATCTTCTGGATCAGCTGGCTGTCATAGCAGGGAATATTCAGGGCCTCCGCCACTTTCTTTCCAATGGTGCGCCCGCCGCTGCCGAATTCGCGGCTGATGGTAATGATTCTGTTTTTCATGTTCCATAGCCTCCTTTTATTCTGTCTGTCCGTTTTGCGCCAGCTGGGCCGCGTGGCTCTTCTTCAGGTGGTGATTCTCATACAGGAGCAGGGCCAGAGAGAGGACAAAAGCCAGGCCGTCGGCCACGGGTCCCGTCCACAGGACGCCTTCCACGCCCAGGAACTGGGGCAGGATCAGGGCCGCGGGCACAAAGAAGATGATCTGCCGGGCCAGAGAGAGGATGGCCGACTTCACCGGCTTGCCCACCGCCTGGAGATAGACCGCCGCCATGGTCTGGAACCCGGTCAGGGGGCAGAGCATCAGGAAAATGCGGAAGGCCTTTACCGCGAAATCATTGTAGAGGCCCTCCTCGGAGCCGAACAGGGACACCACCGTCATGGGGGAGAACTGGAAGAGCAGGAAGGCCAGGACGGAGATGACCTCCGAGGCGATGAGGGAGATCTCCAGGGCCTTCTTCACCCGCTTGAAGTTCTTGGCGCCGTAGTTGTAGCCGATAATGGGCTGGGTGCCGGTGGCGATGCCCAGCAGGATGGCGATCATGATCTGGTTGACCTTCATGACGATGCCGGTGGCCGTCAGGGGGATCTCGGCGCCGTAAATGGAGGCGGCGCCGTAGATGGCCAGCAGGTTGTTGGTCAGCGCCATGACGATGGTGATGGCAAACTGGGTAATGAAGCTGCTGAGGCCGAAGGTGACGATATTCCCGCAGGTCCGTCCGCTGGGCCGGAAGGCGGCCTTGGTCAGGCGGACACTCTTGAACCGGGGCATATAGACCACAGACACCACAAAAGAGGCCACCTGACCGATCACCGTGGCGATGGCCGCGCCCTGCACGCCCATGTGGAACACAAAGATGAACACCGGGTCCAGGATCACGTTGAGAACGGCGCCGATGACCATGGAGAACATGGCAAACTTGGGGCTGCCGTCGGCCCGGACCATGGAATTGATGGCGCCGGAGATCATCATGAAGGGCAGGCCGATACCGATGATATAGCCGTACTGCAGGGCGTAGGGGCGAAGCACGTCAGTAGCGCCGAACAGGTTCAGAATGGGATTGATGAAGATCAGAAAGACTGCCGCCAGGACGATGCTGACGATCACCACAAGGGTAACTGCGTTGCCCACGCCTTTTCTCGCCGTGTCCACCTTGCCCTCGCCCAGTTTCAGGCTGAGAAAGGCGGCGCCGCCGTTGCCGATCATCATGGCCAGGGCCAGGGCGACGATGGTAATGGGAAATACGATGTTCGTGGCGCCGTTGCCCAGATAGCCCACGCCCCAGCCGATGAAGATCTGGTCCACGATGTTGTACAGGGAATTGACCAACAGCGCGATGACGCTGGGAACGGCAAATTTCAGAATCAACCGTCCGATCGGTTCTGTTGCGAAGGGACTTTTCCCTTCCGGTACTGCTTTTTCCATGTTGTTGTCCTCCTCCATATAAGTAACAGGTTACCTATTTGGGCAAAAAAAGAAGGCGGCGCACCGAGTTTCCTCCTCGGCGTGCCGCCTTTGGAATTCACTTGTTTTCCGGGCCGATCCGGTCCAGCAGCAGGTCGATGAGCTCCATCAGCCGTTCCTTTTCCTCTCCGGAAAAGTCACTGCACAGCTCCTCCACCACTTCTGCATCCTGGGCCAGGATCAGGCGGTGAATACCGGCTGACCGCTGGGTGCAGGTGACCTTTTTGTACCTATGGTCCTTCTGGCTGGGCACACACCGGATAAAGCCCTTGCTCTCCAGCCGCTGAAGCATCTTGGTCATGGCCGGATGGGTCACATGCTCGATCCGCTCCAGATCATTCTGGTGGATCTCCTCTTTTCCCGCTGCCTCCAACCGGCTCACCGAGCCCAGCACCCGGAGCTGCACGGAGGTCAGCCCCATGGCGGCGGCTTTTTCGTCCATCCGCCTGCGGAACTCCCGGTTGATGATCGCGATTTTCAGGCCAAAGGGCATCAGACCTGGCATGCTCCCACCTCGTTCAAATAAGTAACCAGTTACATATTATCTCTATTCTCCCGGTTTGTCAAGACTGGACGCTGTCCAGCAGAGCGGACCGGCGGGCCTTGAGGCCCTCCAATTCCAGGTCCAGGCTGTCCTCCGCCGCCTCCAGGGTGTGAACGGCGGCCTGGACCTTTCCCTGCACCTCGGACACCCCTCTCTGGGCGTCGTGGATGTTGGACTGCACATACCAGTCCACGAAAATACCGTCAAAGAAGTAGTCGGCAAAGGTGGCGAAGGAGCCGATGGAGATGTCGGGGATCTGGATATTCCCCACGTCGGCCAGCTCGGTGCGGAAGTCGGACAGGGCCCGCTGGACCTGCCGCAGGCCGTCCTGGGCGTCATCCATATGGCCGTGTTTGATGGCGGTAGAGAGCAGCCCGCCCCCCAGCATATCCCACATGCCCCAGCCTTCGGCGCTGTCCAGACTGTTGACCACCTGCTCGATGGCGGTCTCGGCCCGCCGGCCGGCGAAAAGGGCCTCCCGCACCTCCCGGAGCTGATGCTCCAGCTCCGCCTGCCGCCGGTCCATCTCCAGCAGCTGTTCTCCGGTCTCACCGCCCAGCTCCTTGAGCAGCTTGGCCTTGGCCTGACTGAGGGCCTCCAGCCTCTGCTGGACCTGCTTCAGCTCCTCCTGCTGGCCCCGCAGCTCCCGGATCTTTCCGTCCAGGTATTCCAGGTCGGACATGGCCTGGTCATACTGGTACTTGGCGGCCATGGCCTCCCGCCGCTCTTTGGTGAGCCGTTCCTCCATGTTCCCGGTAAGGCCGATGAAAAAAGCCCGCAGACCGCCCTGCTCCAGCTTGTCCACGTCGTCCTGTTCCTTGCGGTAGATGGCGCCGGTCTCCGCCACCCGCTGCTGCCGCTCGTTCCGCTGCCGCTCCAGCTCCGCCAGCTGGGCCCCTGCCCGGCTCAGCCGGGAGGCCTGCTCGGTAAGTTCCGTCCATGTCTTGTTGATCTTCTCCAGTCTGGGATCCATTCCATTCCCCTCCTTTTCCTTTATTCTACGGGTTACGTCAAAAAAGCGCAAGGAGATTTGCTGGACTTGACCGTGAAAATCACGTAAAATAGGAATACCTTATTTAAAAGGAGTAGTTCTATGGAGAGCATCATCCAGATTCTGGCCCGGGAGCTGGGCCAGAAGGAGACATATATCCGGAACGTGGTCACTCTCATCGACGAGGGCAACACCATTCCCTTCATCGCCCGCTATCGCAAGGAGCTCCACGGCGGCATGGACGACACCACCCTGCGCAACCTGGCCGACCGGCTGCAGTACCTGCGGAACCTGGACAAGCGGCGGGAGGAAGTGAAGGCCTCCATCGAGAGCCAGGGCAAGCTGACGGAGGAGCTGGCCGCCGCCATCGACGCCGCCGCCACCCTGGCGGAGGTGGAAGACCTGTACCTGCCCTACAAGCCCAAGCGGCGCACCCGGGCCACCATGGCCAAGGAAAAGGGGCTGGAACCTCTGGCGGCTGCCCTGTTCGCCCTGGGTCCCCAGGTGGATCCCCAGGCTCTGGCGGAGCAGTATGTGGACCCGGACAAGGGGGTGGAGACGGCGGAGGCCGCTCTCCAGGGGGCCAGCGACATCATCGCCGAGGCGGTCTCCGACGACGCCAACGTCCGCAAGCGCCTGCGGGACCTGTACCTCCGCCAGGGGGTGCTGGTGTCCCGGGCGGCGGAAAAGGAGCCGGAGGATACCGTCTACCGGCTGTACTACGATTTCCGCACCCCGGTGAACCGGGCCATGGGCCACCAGGTGCTGGCCATCAACCGGGGAGAGCGGGAGAATATTTTAAAGGTAAGCGTGGAGCTGGACGACGAGACCGCCCGTATCGCGGTGCGCCGGGCGGTGGTGCCCGGCCGGGCGGCCATGGAGTTTGTCCGTGCCGCGGCGGACGACGCCTGGGATCGGCTCCTGAAGCCCTCCCTGGAGCGGGAGATCCGCAATACCCTGACCGAGCAGGCCGACGAGGGGGCCATCAGGATGTTCGGCCTCAACCTGAAGCCCCTGCTGATGCAGCCCCCGGTGAAGGGATTTGTCACCATGGGCCTGGACCCGGGCTACCGCAACGGCTGCAAGGTGGCAGTGGTGGACCCCACCGGCAAGGTGCTGGACACGGCGGTGGTGTATCCCACCTTTAACGAAAGGAAAAAGCAGGAGGCCATCGACGTGCTCTCCAGACTCATCAGAAAGCACGGCGTGGCCCACATCGCCATCGGCAACGGCACCGCCAGCCGGGAGACCGAGCAGATGACGGTGGAGCTCATCAAAAAAATGGGCGGCGGGGTCAGCTATATGATCGTCAACGAGGCGGGGGCCTCGGTGTACTCCGCCTCCAAGCTGGCCGCCGAGGAGTTCCCCGACTACGACGTGAACCTGCGTTCCGCCGTGTCCATCGCCCGGCGGCTCCAGGACCCCCTGGCCGAGCTGGTGAAGATCGACCCCAAGTCCATCGGCGTGGGACAGTACCAGCACGACATGCCCCAGGCCCGGCTGGACGAGACCCTGGGCGGCGTGGTGGAGGACTGCGTCAACAGCGTGGGCGTGGATCTGAACACCGCCTCCGCCCCCCTGCTGTCCTATGTGGCGGGGCTGAACCACACCACCGCCAGGAACATCGTCAAATTCCGGGAGGAGAACGGAGCTTTCACCACCCGGAAGCAGGTACTGAAGGTGCCCAAGCTGGGTCCCAAGGCCTTTGAGCAGTGCGCCGGCTTCCTGCGGGTGCCCGAGAGCAAGAACGTGCTGGACCGCACCGGGGTCCACCCGGAGAGCTATGATGCGGCCCAGAAGCTGCTGGAGCTGTGCGGTTACACGGTCAAGGATGTGGCGGCAGGGGCTATCTCCGGGCTGCGGGAGAAGGTGCAGGCCTGCGGCCCCGAAAAGGCGGCAGAAACCTGCGGCGTGGGCCTGCCCACTCTGAAGGATATCGTGGACGAGCTGATGAAGCCCGGCCGGGACCCCCGGGACGAGCTGCCCAAGCCCATCCTCCGCACCGACGTGCTGGAGATGAAGGACCTGAAGCCGGGCATGGAGCTGACGGGCACGGTGCGCAACGTCATCGACTTCGGCGTGTTCGTGGACATCGGGGTCCACCAGGACGGGCTGGTCCACATCTCCCAGCTGTCCAACCGGCGGGTACGCCACCCCAGCGAAGTGTGCGCCGTGGGGGACATCGTCACCGTCTGGGTGCTGGAGGTGGACGAGAAGAAAAAGCGCATCTCCCTGACCATGAAGAAGCCCAAGGAGGCGGTGGTATGATCCTCAGCTTTGACCAGGCAGGCGACCTGTTGGACCAGATGGCGGAGGAATTTCCGGAGGCGTTCTATCAGGAGCTCAACGGCGGCATCTCCCTGCTGCCCGAGGCCAGGGAGGACCCAGAGGGAGAGGACCTCTACATCATGGGGGAGTACTGCAACGACATGATGGGCAGATATATCAACCTCTACTACGGCTCCTTCGCCGCCCTGGCGGAGCAGGAAAACTGGACGGAGGAGGACTGGGAGGACGAGCTGTACACCACCCTGTCCCACGAATTCACCCACCACATCGAGGGCCTGGCCGGAGAGCGGGGCCTGGAGATCAAGGATGAGCTGGAAATGGAGGAATACCGCCGGGAGCGGGAGCACTAAGAAAAAAGGTGCCGGACGTCAAACGTCCGGCACCTTTTTACTCATACAGGGGGATCACGGCGAAGAAGATCAGGTCCTCCGTGCCGTTGTTGATGAGGGAGTGGGTATGGCCCTCCGGGCAGTAGTGGCAGTCGCCGGGGGCCAGGGGCTCCTCCCCGCCGTCATACAGGGCCTTCCCCGTGCCGGACAGGACATACACCACCTCGCTGCTGCCCACGTGGGTGTGCAGGCCGATGGAGGCCCCGGGCGCCAGCCGGCCATGCATGATGCGGGCCTTTTCGTCGTTGTACAGCTTGGCATAGGTGACCTTTTCGCCCCCCTTGAACTGGGGGATCTCCTCTTCCACCATCTCAGAAAAATTGATTTTCATTCCTCTTTCCTCCTTACAGAACCACACCGAAGCGCTCCGACAGGTCCTGGAGCCCCTCCTGGATCTCGTCCCGGCCAAAGCCGGCCTCCTCCAGCTGGGCGTCGCTCAGTTCGTTGAGCCGGGCGTAAAAATCCACCCCGGCCTCCAGACAGCCCAGGCCGCCCTCCTCGGCGGTCTCAAACAGCAGGTCCTCCGCGCCGCACAGGTCCCCCACCTCCAGCCGGCGCATCAGCTCCCCGTGGAGCCCGTCGGCCGTCTCGTCGCCTGACGGGACGTAGTCCGTCCCCTCCTTATGAAATACCAGCATGGCGATGGACCGGGCCATCGCCTCCACCTGGCGCATCAGCCAGTCTTCCGTTACCATGGCAGCTGCCTCCTTTTATAAATTCCGTACCAGTTTCACCGCCACCCCGATGATCCGGGCGGCCCCCGTCTCAAAGTCGCGCAGGGGAATGATCTTGGGCTCGTAGTCCGGGTTCTCCGGCTGAAGGATAACCACGCCCTTCTGCACCCGGAACCGCTTCAGGGTGGCGTCCTCCCCATCCACCAGACAGGCCACGATCTGGCCGTTCTCGGCGGTCTCCTGCCGCCGGAGCAGCACCAGATCCCCCTCCCGGATACCGGCATTGATCATGCTGTTGCCGGTGACCCGCAGATAAAAGCACTCCTCCGGGTCAGGCACATTGGCCGCCGCATACCCCTCCAGGTCCTGCTGGGCCAGCAGAGGGGTACCCGCCCGTATGGTACCCAGAATGGGCACCACCGAGGTCTCCATCGGCTGGGGCGCCGGGACCCGGGGCACATCAAAGCCCTGGAGCCACAGGGGGTCTACCCCCAGGGCACGGGCCATGGCCGCGGCGGTGCCGATCTTGGGCTCCCGCTGACCCAGCACGTAGCGATTGAGCGTCTGAGGATTCATATGCAGACGCTCTCCAAGCTGCTCATAACTCAGGCCCTGTTCCGCCATTACGGTGCGCAAGCGGGCCCCAATGCTGCTCTCCTGCTTCACCTGCTTTCCCCTCCCTGTCCCATTTTACGGGCTATTCTATCATATTTCATCACCAAACGCAACATGTTTCGACAATTTTCCATTGACTTTCATCTCCATTCGGTGCTATCATAGTTTTACATTAGAACTTGTGTTCTAATTACTGTTCTTCGTTCGACACCGTTCGGAGATAGCCGCAAATAAAAATGCCCCGCCTATCGGCGAGACATTTTTGGTGGAGGAGGGTGGATTCGAACCACCGAAGCGAATCGCAACAGATTTACAGTCTGCCCCCTTTGGCCACTCGGGAACTCCTCCATATGAAGTTGAACGATGGAGCTGGTGGACGGACTCGAACCCCCGACCTGCTGATTACAAATCAGCTGCTCTACCAACTGAGCTACACCAGCATATCAGCTCGTCCACAGCGAAGGTTATTTTATCAGAAAGGGTGTGTTTTGTCAAGGGAAAGTCCGATCTTTTTTCATCTTTTTTTGAGGAGGGACAGGAGATCCGGGTTCTGGTTTGGACGGACCCGCTGCGGGACATGCAGCGGGTCCCGCCGGCAGGCTGGTGCCGCCGGTGCCGGAGCGAGCTGTACGGGCAGGAACGGGATGTGTGTACCGGCTGTCTGGCGGTCATCCGGCAGGAGGAAAGGGAGGAGAAGCATGACCTTATTGGAGCTTTCAGTGGAGTACCGCGCCAGCGCCGCCGCGCTTCGGGAGCGGGCCCTGCTGCTGGAGAACCAGCAGCGGGAGGAGTGGGACGAGGGCAGACGGATGCGGCTGGAAGACCGTATCAAGATGCTGCGGACCATGTGGCGGGAGGCCAGGGATCTGGCGGTCCTGTGTGAGCGGTATTATGAGAGGGGGTACCGGCGCAATGTCAAATACACGCTATAGAAGAGGCGGCATGTACGCCGCGGACATGGCGGCCTATTCCCGGGCCATGGCGGCGGACAATTCTCAGCAGATGGCCCGGCTCAAGCGCAACCTGGTGCGGGCCCTGCAGGAGGACGTCACCCCCCGGCAGCGGGAATTTCTGCTGCTCTATTACGGCGAACAGCTGAATATGCGGCAGATCGGGGAGCGTCTGGGGGTGGACAAGTCCACCGTCTCCCGCACCATCAAGCGGGGAGAGGCCCGGCTCCGCCGCTGCCTGCGCTACGGGGCGGAGGCCTTTCTGGAGCGGCCTGACGATTAGCCCGCCAGCATTTTCTACATCCGCCGCCTGGCTGGGCGGTTGAAATTGGTCCCCCTTCCGTGATATACTGTCTCCCGAACGAAATGTGACGTTTTTCGCAGAGGGAGGCCAAAGGCATTGGAACTCAATCTATCTCAGAAGCAGACGCAGACGCTTTCCCCCCAGATGATGCAGTCCATGGAGGTTCTGCAGATGGGCTCCCAGGAGCTTCTGGAATACATCGAGGAGGCCGTGCAGGAAAACCCGGTGCTGGAGTCGGAGCAGAATTATGATAAGCAGGACGAATTCTCTGTCCTCCGCCGGAAGTTGGAGTGGCTGGAATCCACTGACCCTCAGAATCGGTACTACCACCAGCAGGACACCGAGGAGGAAACCGACCCGCTGAACAATTACGGCACTGTGCGGGACGACGATGAAAATCTGTACTACTATGTGTCCTCTCAGCTGAAGGTCCTGGATCTGGAGCCAGAGGTTATGGACGCCGGGATCTTCCTGGTGGAAAGCCTGAACCAAAACGGCTGGCTGGATGAGCCGCTGGCCGACCTGGCCGCCGACTTCGGCTGCTCCCTGGAGGTCATGGAGCGGGCCCTGGATGCGGTGCAGTCCCTGGAGCCTGCGGGTGTGGGCGCCCGGGACCTGTCCGAGTGCCTGCGGCTTCAGCTGGTCCGCCGCACCCCGGTGGACCAGCTGGCGGTGCGCATTGTGGACGGCTATCTGGACGCCCTGTCCAAGAGCCGGTACGGGCTGATCGCCCGGGAGCTGAAGGTCACCCAGGAGGAGGTGCGCTCATCCTGCGACCGGATCCGCAAGCTCAACCCCCGCCCCGGCACCGGCTTTGCCGCCCGGGAAAACCTGACCTATATCAATCCGGACATCATCGTGGTCAGCTTCCCCGACCACTTTGAGCTGCTGACCAACGACTACTACTTCCCCTCCCTGAACATCAGCGGATACTACACCCGGCTGATGAAGGAGAGCGAGGATGAGCACGTCAAGGAGTATCTGACCGGAAAGGTGCGGCAGGCCAAGTGGATGGTGAAGGCCATCGAGCAGCGGCGCTCCACCCTGATGGCCTGCGCCGAGTGCATCCTGGACTTCCAGGAGGCCTTCTTCCGCAAGGGGCCCGGCCACCTGGTCCCCCTGTCCCTGGCCGACGTGGCCGACCGGATCGGGGTCCACGAATCCACTGTCAGTCGGGCCACCAAGGACAAGTACATCCAGTGCTCCATGGGGGTCTACCCCCTGAGCTATTTCTTTTCCCGCAGTCTGGGCCCCGTTTCCGCCGGGGAGGAGGCCGCCTCTCCCGACGCGGCCAAGGCGCTGCTCAAGAAGCTCATCGCCGGGGAGGACAAGAAAAAGCCCCTGTCCGACCAGAAGCTGTGCCAGCTGATGGCCGCCCAGGGCTGCACCCTCTCCCGGCGCACTGTGGCCAAGTACCGGGACGAGCTGCACATCCCCAGCACCACCGGCCGGAAACAGTATGAATGAGGGAGAGAACGGACAGAATGCAGTATCAAGCGGTCTTTTTTGACTTTGACTATACCCTGGGCGATGGGACCGAGGCCATTGTGGCCGGGTTCCGGTACGCCTTTTCCAAAATGGGGCTGCCCGAACCGGGCTATGAGGCGGTACGGCGCACCATCGGCATGACGCTGGAGGATGAATACACCCACCTATCCGGGGATGCCGACCCCCAGAACCGGGCCAGATTCCGGGTGCTCTACACCGAGAAGGCCGGCCCCATGCAGGTGGAGACCGTCCGGCTGTATCCGGGCGCGGTGGAGCTGCTCACCGCCCTCCATCAGGCGGGCGTGCCGGTGGGCGTGGTCAGCACCAAGCGGGGCGATACCCTGCGGGCCATCCTGGAGGCCAGAGATGTGGCTTCCCTGTTTGCCTCCATCACCGGCGGCGACCAGGTGAAGCACCCCAAACCCGATCCGGAGGGTCTGCTGGCTGCCATCGCCGCCCAGGGGCTGACCCCGGAGCAGGTCCTGTACTGCGGAGACACCACCATCGACGGGGAGACCGCCCGGCGGGCGGGCGCCTCCTTCTGCGCGGTACTCAACGGCACCACCACCGCCGCCGATTTCCAGGCCTCCGGCCTGCCCTGCACCCACATTGCCCCCGACCTGGGAGAGCTGCGCCAGTGGCTGGGCCTCAACTGAACGCAGTCAGGACCCCCGGCTAAGCCGGGGGCTTGAGTAAGCCCTAGAAGGGCACAATACGGACAACGCCCCTAAAGGGGCCGCGAATGGGTCGGCCAACTGCATTGCTGACTCATGGCCGGCCCCTGAAGGGGCTATTTTTATGCCTTGGGATTCTTGCTACCCGTAAACGGGTCGATAAATTCCTTGATGCTGATCTGGTCTGCAATCCGGTCCTCCTCTAATTGATGCCGGATGTACTCCTGTATCTGCTTCTTATTGCGCCCCACTGTATCCACATAATACCCTCTTGCCCAGAAATGCCGGTCTCCGTACTTGTATTTTAAATTCGCATGCCGGTCGAATATCATGAGACTGCTTTTCCCTTTGAGATACCCCATGATTTGTGATACACTGTACCTGGGCGGTATGCTGATTAGCATGTGAATATGATCCGGACACGCTTCTGCTTCTATAATTTCCACACCTTTTTGCTCACACAATTTCCGCAGAATTTGTCCGATATCCTTCTTGATTTGTCCATATATCGCTAGCCGTCTATATTTGGGCGCGAATACGATATGGTATTGACATCTCCATGTCGTATGTTGCAAACTCCCTATATCTTTTTCTTTCATCGAAAAAACCTCCTGGTTCTTTGGTGTTGCAGTTGGCCGACCGCAACTTCCATTCTACCAGAAGGTTTTTTCACTATATAATTCTTTTTACTCTCCCCAGCATAGCTGGGGGTTGTCGTTGCGCTGAAGCGGTAACAACCCAAGACGCGCCGCGGAAGATATCTTCCGCGGCGCGTCTTTTTCTTTTGTAAAGTGGTATGGATCGTGTAAAGTCCGGAAATCCTACCCCTCAGGATCGCTTTACACAGGCTTTACAAAGGCTTGAAGGACAACTTTACAATTGCCCGATATACTGATAAGCGTTCCCGGAAATGAAGAAAATAATGCATGATTGGAGATCGAACAACATGAAAAAGAGAACGCTTGCGCTGATGCTTTCCACCGCTCTGTGTGTCGGCATGCTGGCTGGCTGCGGCAGCAGCAATGACACCACCAACACTCCCGCTGCCGACGGCAGCAGCCCCGCCGCTGACGGCAACACCCCCGCCACCGAGCTGTCCGGCACCGTGGTCACCAACGGCTCCACCTCCATGGAGAGCGTGATGGGCGCCCTGACCGAGGCCTTTAAGGAAGTGCAGCCCAATGTGCAGGTTCAGTACACCGGTTCCGGTTCCGGCGCCGGCATCACCTCCGCTCAGGACGGCACCGCCGACATCGGCCTGGCCTCCCGCGACCTGAAGGATGACGAGACCGGCGTGACCCAGATCACCGTGGCCAAGGACGGCATCGCCATCATCGTCAACCCCGAGAACCCCGTGGCTGACCTGAGCGTGGAGCAGATCGCCCAGCTGGCTACCGGCGAGATCACCAACTGGTCCGAGGTGGGCGGCAACGACGCCGAGGTCGTGTTCATCGGCCGTGAGGCCGGTTCCGGCACCCGCGACGGCTTCGAGACCATCACCGGTACCACCGACGCCTGCAAGTATCAGAACGAGCTGACCTCCACCGGCGAGGTGATCGCCAATGTGGCTTCCAACCCCAACGCCATCGGCTACGCCTCCCTGTCCGCCGTGGATGACACCGTGAAGGCCATCACCGTGGGCGGTGTGGCTCCCTCCGAGGAGACCGTTCTGGACGGCAGCTACGCCATTCAGCGTAACTTCAACTTCATCCTCAACGAGAGCACTCCTCTCTCCGACGCCGCTCAGGCCTTCGTTGATTGGGCTACTTCCGCCGATGCCGCCGACCTGATCGCCGGTGCCGGTGCGGTGCCTGTGGCCGAGTAAGCAGCAACTTCTTCCGAACCGCCCCCTCGGCCCTCCGAGGGGGCATTCGGCATGTCATTTACTTTTTAAGAAAGGCCGGTCATCTGTCATGAAACAAAAGCTCCGGCCGCTGGAGGCCTTTATGAACCTGGTGTTCTTTATATGCGGTCTCATCGCGGTCGTCTTCGTCCTGTTTATTACCGTCTACCTGATCATCTCCGGTCTGCCTGCCATCAAGGAGATCGGGCTGGTGGACTTTCTGTTCGGCACCAAGTGGGCCTCCACCGCGTCGGAGCCCTCCTTCGGGATCCTGCCCTTTATTCTGACTTCCATCTACGGCACCGCCGGCGCCATCGTGCTGGGCGTGCCGGTGGGCTTTATGACGGCGGTATTCCTGGCCAAGGTGGCCCCCGAAAAGCTGGCCACCGCAGTGCGTACCGCCGTGGACCTGCTGGCCGGCATCCCCTCTGTGGTGTACGGCCTCATCGGCATGATGGTGCTGGTCCCCGCCGTGCGGGAGCTGTTCGGTCTGCCCGACGGCGCCAGCCTGTTCTGCGCCATCATCGTGCTGGCCATCATGATCCTGCCCTCCATCATCTCCGTGTCCGAGACCGCCCTGAAGGCGGTGCCCAAGGAGTATGAGGAGGCCTCCCTGGCCCTGGGCGCCACCCACATCGAGACCGTGTTCCGGGTGTCCGTCCCGGCGGCCTCCAGCGGCATCGCCGCCTCCATCGTGCTGGGTATCGGCCGGGCCATCGGCGAGGCCATGGCGGTCATCATGGTGGCGGGCAACGTGGCCAACATGCCCACCCTGTTCTCCTCCGTCCGGTTCCTCACCACCGCCGTGGCCAGCGAGATGTCCTACGCCTCCGGCCTCCAGCGCCAGGCCCTGTTCTCCATCGCCCTGGTCCTGTTCCTCTTCATCATGCTCATCAACGTCGTGCTCAATTCGCTTCTCAAACGGAAAAAGGGGTGATATACTGTGATAGAAATGAAGCCGCTTTCCGGGCGGCGGAAGGCCTATGACCGGGTTCTCCGCTTCCTGCTCTATTTCTGCGCGGTATTGACCTGCGCCCTGCTGGTGTTCATCATCGGCTATATCTTCATCAAGGGCCTGCCCCATATCACCTGGCAGCTGCTGTCCACCGAGACCAGCTATATCAAGGATACCATCGGCATCCTGCCCAACATCCTCAACACGGTATACATCGTGGTGGTCACCCTGATCTTCATCCTGCCCCTGGGCGTGGGCGCCGCCGTCTACCTCACCGAATACGCCCGCAACCGCCGGCTGGTGGCCGTCATCGAGTTCGCCACCGAGACCCTCACCGGCATCCCCTCCATCATCTTTGGTCTGGTGGGCATGCTGTTCTTCTGCCAGTTCATGGGGCTGAAGGCCTCCCTGCTGGCCGGTGCCCTGACGCTGGTCATCATGACCCTGCCCACCATCGTGCGCACCACCCAGGAGGCTCTGAAGACCGTGCCCCAGTCCTACCGGGAGGCAGCCCTGGGCCTGGGCGCCGGCAAGTGGCGGATGATCCGCACAGTGGTCCTGCCCTCCTCGGTGGACGGCATCGTCACCGGCTGCATCCTGTCCATCGGCCGCATCGTGGGCGAATCCGCCGCCCTGCTGTTCACCGCCGGCATGGGCATGAGCCTCAACAACTTCTTCTCCTCCTTCAGCAACTTCATCCACAGCTCCGGCGCCACCCTTACCGTGGCCCTGTACGTCTACGCCAAGGAGCGGGCGGAATTCGACGTGGCCTTTGCCATCGCCGCCATCCTGATGCTGCTCACCCTGGTCATCAACCTGACCGCCAAGCTGGTGGGCAAGAAATTAAAGAAAAAGTAAGGAGATCCCACAATTATGGATGAAAATACGATCCTGTCTGTGAAGGGGCTGGACCTGTGGTACGGCCCCACCCAGGCGCTGAAAAACGTGAGTGTGGATATCCCCGAAAAGCAGGTCACCGCCCTCATCGGCCCTTCCGGCTGCGGCAAGTCCACCTTTCTGAAGACCCTGGACCGGATGAACGATCTGGTCCCCGGCATCAAGATCACCGGCTCCGTCCAGTACCGGGGCCTGGAGATCTACGACTCCAAAGTGGACGTGACCTGGCTGCGCAAGCAGATCGGCATGGTATTCCAGAAGCCCAATCCCTTCCCCATGTCCATCTATGACAACGTGGCCTACGGCCCCCGCACCCACGGCATCAAGAACAAGAGCCGTCTGGACGATATCGTGGAAAAGTCCCTCCAGGGCGCGGCCATCTGGGACGAGGTAAAGGACCGGCTGAAGAAATCCGCCCTGGGTCTGTCCGGCGGCCAGCAGCAGCGTCTGTGCATCGCCCGGGCCCTGGCCGTGGAGCCCGATATCCTGCTGATGGACGAGGCCACCTCCGCTCTGGACCCCATCTCCACCTCCAAGATCGAGGACCTGATCTCCGATCTGAAGGACCAGTACACCATCGTCATCGTCACCCACAACATGCAGCAGGCCACCCGTGTGTCCGACAAGTGCGCCTTCTTCCTGCTGGGCCAGCTCATCGAGTTCGGGGACACCACCCAGCTCTTCTCCATGCCCAAGGACAAGCGCACTGAGGACTACATCACCGGCCGCTTCGGATAATTCTTTTTCTTGAAAGAAAAAGAATCAAAAAGAACTTCCATGACCCGATTTTCCGGGTCCCATGTCATAAAGGAGTAGGTAATGAGAAAGACCTTTGACGCCGAGCTCCAGGAGCTCAATTATGAAATGATCGACATGGCCGCCGCCGCGGAGGACGCCATCGACGTGGTCACCGAATCCCTGGCCTCCGCCGACGACACCGCCGCCAAGAACGCCATGGAAATGACCAAGCACATGGACGAGATGGAGCGGGACATTGAGAACCGCTGCCTGCGGCTGCTCCTGCAGCAGCAGCCGGTGGCCCGTGACCTGCGCACCATCTCCGCCGCCCTGAAGATGGTCACCGACCTGCAGCGCATCGGGGACCAGTGCTCCAACATCGCGGAGATCTCCCTGCTGCTCACCGGCCAGAAGCAGACCTCCGCCCTGGCCCACATCCGCACCATGAGCCAGAAGGCGGGCGTGATGGTGAAGCGTGCCATTTTCTCCTACGTCAACCGGGACACCGACGCCGCCAAGGCGGTCATCGAGCTGGATGACGAGATTGACGAGCTGTTCCGCACCATCAAGGCCGAGCTGGTGGAGCTCATCGTGGAAAACCGGGAGGAGGCCGACCAGGCCATCGACCTGATCATCATCGCCAAGTATCTGGAGCGCATTGCCGACCACGCGGTGAACATTGCCCAGTGGGCCATTTTCTGTGTGACCGGAGAGATTCTGGGGTAAGGAAGTGATACCATGTCCAAGTCCATCGCGGTAGTGGAGGACGACGAGAGCATCCGGGAGATGCTCCGCTATTATTTTCAATCGGTGGGTTACTCCGTCCGGGCCTACGAGTCGGGGGAGGCGCTGTTCGAGGACAGCGATCAGCCCCTGCCTCTGCTGTACATCCTGGACATCATGCTGCCCGGCATGGACGGGCTGGAGATCCTCCGCCGGCTCCGGGAGGGCCGGGAGACCTCCGAGATCCCCGTCATCATGCTCACCGCCCGCTCCGCCGAGATGGACCGGGTCTCCGGACTGGAGAACGGCGCGGATGACTATGTGGTCAAGCCCTTCGGCATCATGGAGCTCCAGGCCCGGGTGAAGGCGGTCCTCCGCCGCACCCAGCACCGCAGCGACCGGGTGCTGACCTGCGGCGATCTGGAGATCGACCCCGCCGCCCGGGAGGTGCGCAAGGGCGGCAAGCTGGTGGAGCTCACCTATAAGGAGTTTGAGCTGCTCAAGCTGCTGTGCACCCGCCGGGGGGTGGCCCTCACCCGGGACGAGATCCTCCAGTCTGTGTGGGATTACGACTACACCGGGGAGACCCGCACCGTGGACATGCACGTCAAGGCCCTGCGCCAGAAGCTGGGTGAGGATGTGATCACCACCGTCCGCGGCGTGGGCTATAAAATGTCCTAGAGTGGGAGGAACCTGCATGAAAAAACGTATTATCGGCGCCACGCTGATTACCGTCGTGTGCGCCCTGCTCATATCCAACGTGGTGGGAGCGCTGATGTTCCGGAACCGGGAGATGGACGCCGCCCGGGGCACCCTGCAGGAGCTGCTGATCCTGATGGATGCTCAGAGCGCCGACACCGATCCCCAGGGCCTGGCGGCCCAGTTCAGCCAGGCGGCGCCCGACAAGCGGCTCACCATCATCGACACCGACGGCACCGTGCTGGCCGACACCGAGGCCGATCCGGAGGGGCTGGAGGACCACAACAACCGGCCTGAGGTGGAATCCGCCTCCGCCACCGGCTGGGGCGAGGCGGTGCGCCACTCGGACACCATCGGCACCTCCATGCTCTACGTGGCCAAGAAATTTGCCGACGGCATGATCGGACGGGCCTCCATGCCCCTGTCCTCCATCGACAGTCTGATGATCAGCAGCCTGTGGGGCTTCATCATCGCCTCCATAGCGGCGGTGCTGGTGGCCCTGATTCTGGCCCGGCGCACCGCCAACCGGGTGGTGGCTCCTCTCAGTGCCGTCAGCCAGGCCCTCCAGGGGGTGCTGGACGGCACGGGCAAGCCCGGCCTGGAGGAATACCAGTCTGACGACGAGCTGCGGCCCATCCTGCGGTACATCGACAAGCTGGTGGAGCGGCTGGGCGGCTACATCCAGTCCATCACCGACGAGCGGGACAAGGTGTCCCTCATTCTGGACTGCATGGCGGAGGGCCTGATCCTGCTGGACGAAAAGGGCAAGGTGCTGGCCATCAACCGGGCGGCCCGGGATATCTTCGGCTTCCCCGAGGGGGAGGAGGACGACGGCGCCCTGCTGCTCACCCGCAGCCGCCGCCTGCGTGAGGCCATCCGGGAGTGCCAGGAAAAGCACAGCTCCGTCATGCTGGACGTGGACGCCCTCACCGAGAACGCCCGCTCCCTGCGGATGTTCGTCTCCCCCGTGGCCGGCCATCAGTACGAGGGCCAGGCGGTGGGCACCTCCATCCTCATCTCCGACGTCACCGAGCTGAAAAAGGCGGAGGGCATCCGCAGCGAGTTCACCGCCAACGTATCCCACGAGCTCAAGACCCCGCTGACCAGCATCAAGGGCTTTACCGATATGCTGTCCGGCGGCATGGTGGCCTCACCCGAGGACCAGAAGCGGTTCATCACCATGATCGGTGTGGAGGTGGACCGGCTCATCGACCTGATCAACGACATTCTCAAGCTGTCCGAGCTGGAGTCGGCGGCCATCGACCAGTGCACCGAGCGCTCCGACGTGCTGGCGGTGGCCAAGGACACCGCCGCCTTCCTCACTCCCTCCGCCCAGGACGCGGGGGTGACCCTGTCGGTGTCCGGGCTGTCCGCCGAGGTGGCGGTGCCCCAGAGCCGGTTGAAGGAGCTGCTCCTCAACCTGATGAGCAACGGCATCAAGTACACCGAAAAGGGCGGCAAGGTGGATACTACCATCCGGCTGAAGGACAATCAGGTGGTCATCGCCGTCCAGGACAACGGCATCGGCATCCCGCCCGAGGCCCAGAGCCGGGTCTTTGAGCGGTTCTACCGGGTGGACAAGGGCCGGGCCCGCAAAAACGGCGGCACCGGCCTGGGACTGGCCATCGTCAAGCACATCGTCCAGCTCTACGGCGGCACCGTGTCGCTGGAGAGCGAGGTGGGCAAGGGCTCCACCTTCACCGTGACCCTGCCCCTGGCACAGTAAAGACAGAGAAGGACAGCTGATCATCCATCGGCTGTCCTTTCTGTTTTCCAGAAGCACGGGCCTCCGGCGGCACCACTTTCTTTCCAAAGAAAGCGGCGGGAAAGAAAGGGTTGGGGCGGGGGATTTCAATTTCCCCCGCCCCAACACCCCACCCCTTGAAACGACCAATCAGGGGGGCCTGCGAGCCCCCCTATTGGATGTACCCCCCAGGGAGGTGCAGCTGCTGTCAATATAATCCATACAAAAAAGCCGTTCTTTCGTTGCTTCTGCAACATACTTCTTCCTCCGGGTATCGTATACTCTGCCCAGAAAGTCAGAAAAACACCCCCATTCAGGAGGAAACAAGTATGGAAAACAAGATGTTCTGTTATCAGTGCCAGGAGACTGCCGGCTGCGCCGGCTGCACCCAGGCCGGCGTCTGCGGCAAGAAGCCGGACGTGGCGGCCATGCAGGATCTGCTGGTTTACGTGACCCGTGGCCTGTCCGCAGTGACTACTCAGCTGCGGGCCGAGGGCAAGGAAGTATCCCACGAGGTCAACCACCTCATTACCCTGAACCTGTTCGTCACCATCACCAACGCCAACTTTGACAAGGACGCCATCGTGGCCCGCATCCGCACCACCCTGGACGTTAAGCAGGCCCCGCTGGCCCAGGTGGACGGGCGGGACAAGCTGCCCCAGGCCGCTCTGTGGGACGGCTCCGACAACTGGGAGGAGAAGGCCGCCCAGGTGGGCGTGCTGTCCACCAAGGACGAGGACATCCGCTCTCTGCGGGAGCTGATCACCTACGGTCTGAAGGGCCTGTCCGCCTACTCCAAGCACGCCAACGCCCTGCTGAAGGACGACCCGGAGGTGGACGCTTTCCTGCAGAAGGCTCTGGCCGCCACGCTGGACGACAGTCTGACCGTGAACGACCTGGTCGCCCTGACCATGGAGGTGGGCAAGCACGGCGTCAGCGGCATGGCCCTGCTGGACCAGGCCAACACCGGCGCCTACGGCAACCCCGAAGTCACCCGCGTCAACATCGGCGTGGGCAAGAATCCCGGCATCCTGGTGTCCGGCCACGACCTGCGGGACCTGGAGCAGCTGCTGGAGCAGACCCAGGGCACCGGCGTGGACGTGTACACCCACTCGGAGATGCTGCCCGCCCACTACTACCCCGCCTTCAAGAAGTATCCCAACTTCGTGGGCAACTACGGCAACGCCTGGTGGAAGCAGAAGGAGGAGTTTGAGCGCTTCAACGGCCCCATCCTCATGACCACCAACTGCATCGTGCCCCCCAAGGACAGCTACAAGGACCGGCTGTACACCACCGGTGCGGCGGGCTTCCCCGGCTGCAAGCACATTCCCGGCGAGATCGGCGAGACGAAGGATTTCTCCGCCCTCATCGAGCACGCCAAGAAGTGCGCTCCTCCCACCGAGATCGAGACCGGCGAGATCATCGGCGGCTTCGCCCACGCCCAGGTACTGGCTCTGGCGGACCAGGTGGTGGAGGCCGTGAAGAGCGGCGCCATCAAGAAGTTCGTGGTGATGGCCGGCTGTGACGGCCGGGCCAAGAGCCGGAACTACTACACCGAGTTTGCCAAGGCTCTGCCCAAGGACGCCGTGATCCTCACCGCCGGCTGCGCCAAGTACAAGTACAACAAGCTGGACCTGGGCGACATCGGCGGCATCCCCCGGGTGCTGGACGCCGGCCAGTGCAACGACTCCTACTCCCTGGCGGTCATCGCCCTGAAGCTGAAGGAGGTCTTTGGGCTGGACGACATCAATCAGCTGCCCATCGTGTACAACATCGCCTGGTATGAGCAGAAGGCGGTCATCGTGCTGCTGGCCCTGCTGTACCTGGGTGTCAAGAACATCCACCTGGGCCCCACTCTCCCCGCCTTCCTCAGCCCCAACGTGGCCAAGGTGCTGGTGGAGAACTTCGGCATCGCCGGCATCGGCACCGTGGAGGACGACCTGAAGCTGTTCTTCTCCTGAATACTAAAAACGGGCGCCGGGACAAATTGTCCCGGCGCCCGTTTGGCGTTTATGGTATTGTTTTTTAGAAGTCGGCGTTGCCCACCGTTCTCGGGTGAGGCAGGACGTCCCGGATGTTGGAGATACCGGTGAGGTACATCACCATCCGCTCGAAGCCCAGGCCGTAGCCGGCGTGCTTGCAGCCGCCGTAACGCCGCAGGTCGCAGTACCACCAGTAGTCCTTGGGGTTCATGCCCAGCTCCTTGATGCGGCCCTCCAGGATGTCCAGCCGCTCCTCACGCTGGGAGCCGCCGATGATCTCGCCGATGCCGGGCACCAGGCAGTCGGCGGCGGCCACGGTCTTGCCGTCGTCGTTGAGGCGCATATAGAAGGCCTTGATCTCCTTGGGGTAGTCGGTAACGAACACCGGCTTCTTGAAGATCTGCTCGGTGAGGTAGCGCTCGTGCTCGGTCTGGAGATCGCAGCCCCAGTCCACCTTGTAGTCGAACTTGTCGTTGTTCTTCTTCAGCAGCTCCACCGCCTCGGTGTAGCTCACCCGGCCGAAGTCGGAGGAGGCCACGTGCTCCAGCCGCTCCTTCAGGCCCTTGTCCACAAAGGAGTTGAAGAAGTTGATCTCGTCGGGGCACTTTTCCAGCACGGTGTTGATGATGTGCTTGATCATGGCCTCGGCCACGTCCATGTCGCCCTTCAGGTCACAGAAGGCCATCTCGGGCTCGATCATCCAGAACTCGGCGGCGTGGCGCTGGGTGTTGGAGTTCTCCGCCCGGAAGGTGGGGCCGAAGGTGTACACATCGCCGAAGGCCATGGCGAAGTTCTCGGCGTTCAGCTGGCCGGACACGGTCAGGCTGGCCCGCTTGCCGAAGAAGTCCTGGCTGTAGTCCACCTGGCCGTCCTCCGTCCTGGGCACGTTGTTCAGGTCCAGGGTGGTGACCTGGAACATCTCACCGGCGCCCTCGCAGTCGGAGGCGGTGATGATGGGGGTGTGGACGTACACGAAGCCCCGGTCCTGGAAGAAGCAGTGGATGGCGTGGGCCGCCACGGAGCGCACCCGGAAGGCGGCGGAGAACAGGTTGGTGCGGGGCCGCAGGTGCTGGATGGTGCGGAGATACTCCACGCTGTGGCGCTTCTTCTGCAGGGGATAGTCGGGGGTGGAGGTGCCCTCCACCACGACGGAAGCGGCCTTTACCTCCATGGGCTGCTTGGCCTCGGGCGTGAGCACCAGGGTGCCGGTGACGGTGAGGGCGGCCCCCACGTTCTGTCCGGCGATCTCCTTATAGTTGTCCAGGACATTGGCGTCCAGGACGATCTGCAGGTTCTTGAAGCAGGAGCCGTCGTTGAGCTCCACAAAGCCGAAGCCCTTCATATCCCGGATGGTGCGGGCCCAGCCGGAGACGGTGACGGTCTGGCCGCCCAGGCTCTCCTTATCGGCAAAAAGCTGTGCGATCTTGCTGCGTTCCATGGGCATTTCCCTCGATTCGTAAAATTTAGCCTCAGTGGGCATAAGTATATCATTTTTCCCTGATTTTGCAAGGGGTTTTGGGCAATTACCGGCGCAATAGGTCCCCAAAGATCCGTTTTTCCTGCTCCTGGGGTGACACCGACTTGTCCCGGCGGAGATAGAGCCCCACGCCCAGGACCGCCAGCAGAGCCGCCAGGGCGTATTCCAGGCCGTTCAGGGCTCCGGGGCTCATGGGCAGCAGGATGTTCCCCGCCAGGAACACCGACGCCGCCGCTCCCAGCACCGCCGTCACCCTGCCCCCGGGCATGGACACCGGGCGGCGCAGCTCCGGCCTGATCCGCCGCAGCCGGAGCACCGCGGCGTAAGTCATCACCCACATGACGATGGTGGTCAGGGAGGCCACATTGATGAAGGGCAGGAACAGCAGCTTGCCGGTGAAGGGGGTAATGACCACAAAGGCGGCGGTGAACCAGATGCACCGGGTGGGGGTGTTGTATTTGGGGTGGAGTTTTGTGAATTTTGGGGACACCAGGGCGAACTGGGCCAGGCCGTACAGCATCCGGGCGGAGGAGTACAGGGTGGAGTTCATCACTCCCACCGCGCCCACAAAGGCGGTGATCAGAAACAGGGGGCGCACCCAGCTCTGGCCGGTGAGGAACACCAGCACATCGGCAAAGGGGGCGGTGCGGCCCACCGCCTCCTTCCAGGGCATACAGCCCGCCACAGCGGTGGACACCAGGCACAGGATGCCGGTGACCAGGAACAGGCAGGTAATGAGGGCAGCTCCCGCCTTGCGGGCGGCTGGTCCGGTGGCGTCGGCGGCGGCCTTGGACACCGTCTCCCAACCGGCCACCGAGAACACCAGCAGGGACAGCAGGGCCGCCGAGCCGGAGAAATTGAAGTCCAGGCCCCCGTCGGAGGCGTAGATCGCCGGGTCGAAGTGGGTGAAGCAGATGGCAAGGCCGATGGCGCACATGACCAGCAGCACCACTGTGGCGAGCTTGGCCAGGGAGGCACACACGTTGGCCCCCCGGAGCTGTACCCACAAAATGGCCCCGGCCAGAGCCAGCTGAAGGACCACATTGGGCAGGGTGACGGCGAACTCCCCCACGTGGTAGAGCACCGCCGTGGTGCCCAGGGCGGGGAACAGCCCGTCCAGCAGGGACACCGCCGCCAGGTCCACCCAGCAGTACACGATGGTGTTCATCAGAATCCCCGCCCAGCCCACGGCAAAGCTGCCTTTCGGGCCGAAGGCGGCGTAGGAGTACACCACCTCGCCGCCGGGCAGGGGGAGCATGGGGATGGCCTCCATGTAGGCGAAGGCGAAGGGCAGCTCGATGACGATGCACAGGGCGAAGGCCACCGCCAGATTGAGCGGCCCCCCCGCCGTCTCCAGCCAGGTACCGGTGAGGAGCAGCCAACTGGTGCCCAGCATACACCCCACGCCCATGGCCACCAGGCCGAAATAGCTGATACTCTTGCCCATGCCCATCCCCCGTTCTGTTTGTTGGATACCTCTATATTATAATGCCCCCGGGACAAAGCCGCAAGCCTTGTCCCGGGGGCAGTTCCTTTAATAGTTAATAGTTGTAGAGGGGGATGAGGAAGGTCCAGGGGGCGGTGACGATGGCCATGGTGAGGGCCACGATGTGCCGCTGCCGCCCGTCCAGCAGGGTGCAGGTCCTCATGGCCCGTTTGTCGAAGAAGTAGATGCACACCCCCGCCACAGCCACCCCCGCCAGGGTGTACAGGAAGCCGGGCAGGGTGCGGAAGGGGTTGAGGGCTGCAGCGGAAAAGGTCTCCTCCACCCAGGTGCCGAAGGGGTCGGGCAGCAGGGAGAGGTACCAGAAGCCGAACAGGAACATCGCCCCGATGAAGTCGGCCAGGAAACCCAGCAGCCAGAACTTCCACCAGAGCTGTTTCAGCACCGCTTTTTTCTCTGTGTGCTTCAAGACCGCCAGGGTAATGAGCAGCACCGCGCAGTCGATGATCAGGTTCCCCGGCAGGGTGATGATCCACACCTGAGGGAAGAAATACAGGATCCAGATAGGCAGCAGGATATTATACAGCTTGACACTCTTTTTCACGGTACTCTCTCCTTTCCCCGACAGAGTTTCCACCCTGCCAGCCAGCCCAGGGAGATGGCCCCGCCGATCATTCCCCACAGGAGAGGGACCAGTTCCCGAAAAAGCCCGCCTGCCCGCCACTCTTGTATGCCCCCCACCAGGGGAACGGCCAGAAGGCCCAGGGGAAACAGGATGAGCCGCTGGAACTGCCGTTTGGTCAGGCGGCCGATCAGCAGGGTGAGGGCCAGTGTCCCGACCAGAGGCCCCCAAAACATCAGCGCAAGTATCTCCATACTCTAATCACACTCCTTCCTCCGGCAAAGCCTCCACCCCATCAGCCAGCCCAGGAAGATGGCTCCGCCCACGGCGGCTGAATACAACGCACCCAGCTCCCAGAACAGATTTTTTATCAGGTACTGTTCCCAGGCAACAATCAGAGGGATGGCCAGAAGGCCCAGAGGGAGCAGCCGGAAGGGGTGGTATCGCTGCCGGGTCAGCCGCCCCATCAACAGCGTGAGTGCCAGCGTACCCAGCAGAGCACCCAGAATCGGAGAGCCTCCTATCATCAGCAGATACAGCCTGTCCATTCAATCCTCCTATTACAATATATTTACGGTTTAAGGCACGGCAGCCAGCCGTGTCTTTTCCGTATCGTTGCCTAAGCTGTTAGAATGAGAGTGTCTTGGCCTGATGCAATCCTCCAAGGATCATCGCGTCCGTAACGAAGTCCGTCAGCCAGCCTCTCGTTCGCAGCGTTCGATTTATGCAGGTTGAGCCGCCACACCGGTGCGCCCGTGTCATCAAATAGATTGGATCGGCAATGATGAAATGGTTGGTCGCCAAAGACAAATCCATGATGAGGAGCGTTGTACATGAGCAATGTGGCAGGGATTGATATTTCCAAGGGAAAGAGCACGGTGTCTGTTCTCCGTCCCTTTGGGGAAGTGGTGGCAAAGCCGTTTTCTGTTGGTCACACCGGCAGTGAACTCAAAGAGCTGGCAGACTACTTGAAAAGCTTGGATGGTGAGACACGGGTGGTCATGGAGCACACCGGGCGGTACTATGAGCCGGTGGCCCGCTTTCTCCACGATCAGGGCATCTTTGTCAGCGCGGTCAATCCAAAGCTCATCAAGGACTACGGGAACAACACCCTGCGCAAAGTGAAAACAGACAAGGCGGATGCCAGGAAGATTGCCCGCTATGGGCTTGACAACTGGGTGGAATTGCGCCAACATACTCCTGTGGACACGATTCGGATGCAACTGAAAACGCTGAACCGGCAGCAGGGGCTGTACTCCAAGACCAAGACGATGATGAAAAACAATCTCATTGCGCTCCTGGACCAGACCTATCCCGGTGTCAATGCCCTGTTTGACAGTCCCGTCCGAGAGGACGGCAGTCAGAAATGGGTGGACTTTGCCACGGCCTTTTGGCATGTGGACTGCGTTCGGAATATGAGCCTTACTGCCTTTACCGAGCGCTACCGCAAGTGGTGCAAGCGCCATGGTTACAACTTCAGCCAGAGCCGAGCCGTTGAGATCCATGCTGGAGCACAAGATCTGATTGCCATGCTCCCCAAAGATGCCCTGACCAAAACGATGATCCGGCAGGCTATTGATGCGCTGAACGCCGTCTCTGCGTCTCTGGAACGGCTCAAGGCCGAAATGCGTACCTTGGCAGCCCAGCTCCCAGAATATCCCGTAGTCATGGCTATGCATGGTGTTGGAGATTCTCTTGGCCCGCAGCTTATGGCGGAACTTGGTGATGTAACTCGGTTCACCCACAGAAACGCCATTACGGCTTTTGCGGGGGTTGACCCTGGAGCTGACCAGTCCGGCACCCATGAGGCAAAGAGTACAAGAGCCTCCAAAA
Source organism: Intestinimonas massiliensis (ex Afouda et al. 2020) (assembly GCF_900626285.1). GTDB lineage: Bacteria > Bacillota > Clostridia > Oscillospirales > Oscillospiraceae > Flavonifractor > Flavonifractor massiliensis_A. Next base: position 2,649,360 of record NZ_LR131147.1, on the reverse strand, counting down.
GCGGTCCGCCAGAACTGCGCAAAGCACTCTTCCTGGTCATGGACTGCTTGTTAAAAACTATGCCTGCGGACGACCCGGTGTACTGCTTTATGGACAAGAAGCGAGCCGAGGGCAAACCTTATCTGGTTTACATGACAGCCGGCGCCAACAAGTTCCTACGCATCTACTATGGCCGTGTAAAGGAGTATCTGGCTTTACGGGAAAATGCTGATTAACCACTTCCATACTCTTTCAATTTGACCGGCGCTTGCGCGGCGGTCTTTTTGTTTTGCTCTCTTTCGCCTCCTACTAAGGTTGCAAACTTTCCTCAATTCCCTGTTGACTTTTTATTTGCAGACTTCTTCTTTCGGGGGTTGGCTCCCGCCGCCACCCCCAGCAGAGAGGAGGCAAAGGTGATGGCGCAGAACAGGATCAGCACGGTGTAGTTGTAGACCAGGAAAACAGCCGCCAGCATGGCAGCCGTACACACCACCGGGTAGAGGGGACAAAATCCCCGGCGTCTGCCCAGGTGCATGCCGGAAGCTATGCAGCCGATGGGCAGCAGCACCTGGGCGTAGATTGCGCCCCTGAGCAGGGGCATGCCGCCGCCCTCCAGCTGCCGGAGCAGCCAGGGGACCCCCAGGCACAGGACCAGGGCCACCGGGACATAGGGCAGGGTCTCCTTCCACTTCAGGGGAGAGGGGCCGGGGGTCAGGCCCAGCTTTTCCCGGATGGCGGTCACCTCGGCGTACCACCTCACCCACCGGACCATCCAGATCAGCAGATAGACCACCGCCAGCAGCGCCAGATACACCAGCAAGACGGCCGGCTCCCCCCAGTTCCACTCACACAGGCACACCATCAGGGCCAAAACCCCGGCGGTGACGGCAAAGTGGGCCAGGGACCGGCGGACCAGGGTCGCTCCGTCGTCGGCAAAGGGCAGGGTGGACACTCCCACCACCGCCCCCATCAGGAAGTAGATCCCCAGCTGGATCCCCAGGGCGGCGGGACCGGCCAGCCGCTCCAGGTTATCGCTCACCAGCCGGAAGTGGGTGTGGGGCCCCATGGCGATGAGGCCGCCGCCGACCAGGTCGTTGAACAGCCCGCCCACCGGGATCAGGGCAACCATACCGACGAACCCGCCGATGAGGATGCGGACCAGCCACTGCTTCTGTCTGTGTGTCACGGAAACGACCTCCTTTCAGAGCCCCAGGGCCTCCTTGATCTTTTTCACATACCGCCGGGAGACGTAGCACACGGTATCCCCCGCCAGGGTCATGCGGATGGTGCCGGTGAGGGACAGGTCCAGGGCGGTGACTTTTTCCAGATTCACCAGCTCGGAGTGGGAAATGCGCACGAAGGTGTGCCGGTCCAGCTTGCCCTCCAGCTCGTACAGGCGCTCCTTCAGGTCGTACACCCCCTGGGTGGTCTGGACCTTGACCCCCTTCTCCTCCCCGTAGCACCGCAGGATGTCCGCCGCCGCCAGGGGGGTGGCCACATCCCCCCGCCAGCCGGTGAGCACCCCGCCGCCCTGGAGCCGGACGGCCAGGGCCTTCACCTGGTCGGTGAGGGCGGGGGCGGTGATGGTCACCGAAACTTCCCCACAGCCCGGCTCAATGTGGATAGTTACCTTCATGCCGCCCCCTCCTTTCACCCTCAATATAGCCAAAAAAGGGCCGTCTGTCCACCGTTTTCGGACAGACGGCCCCAATAAGAGGATAGGCGGTCAGGAGATGGCCTCAGAGCCTACGGTGTAGGTCCAGCTGCCGTCCTGCCCCATTTTGGCGGTGCAGTCATTAAAGAAGTACGCCCCCAGGCCGGAGGCCCACTTCTCCGCCTGGAAGGTGTCGTCGGCGGAGCCGGAGAGGCTGAACAGGCAGCCGTGCCCGTTCCAGATCAGCTCCTCCCTGTCGATATAGCCCTGCTCCACCAGCTCCTCCCAGGTGCCGGTGATGGGCGTCAGGCCGTGGCTCCAGCCAAAGGCCCACGTAATGGCGGCCTTTTCGCTGTCGCTCAGGTCGGTGAGCCCCGAAAGGTCCACCCCCAGCTCCTCCAGGTCGGTGTTCAGGCCGGGGTCCACCTCCCACAGGTCCTCCAGCACCTGGAGGTAGAGGCCGCAGCGGTCATCCCGCTCGGTCTCGGTGTGCTCCACTGCGGTGACGTCGGCAAACTGGGCGGGAAAAGTCTCCAGTACCATATCGTAGTACACGTTGATGAGCTCTCCGTTTTTCACCGGAGCGTCCAGGGGGAGGCCCTCGGTGTTCAGGGTATAGACCTGGCTGGCGGTCCCGTCGTTGGCCGCCAGCACCAGTTCCACGCTCTCCGCCCCGGCCACCACCCGGAAGGTTTCAAACCAGGGAGCCTGATCTACCAGGACTGCAGACGTATCCGTCGGGTCCTCCGGCGGCGTGGGGGTCGGGGTGACAACGCTCCCGGCGGACGTGCCGCACCCGGCCAGCAGGGTCAGGCAGAGTACAAGTATGGGCAATACGGTTCTTTTCATGGTCGCTCCCTCCTTTTTTGTTTGTTCTTTGGACGAAACGGTACAGAAAAAGTTCCCAAAAAGGGTTGACAGGAAAACAATATAAGCATATGATTACGTTACTGATAAATGTTTAGGAGGCGATGCCATGACCCAGCGGGAACGGCAGATCCTCAGATGGATCGAGGAAAACCCCCTGATCTCCCAGCAGGAGCTGGCGGACAAGGCGGGGATCACCCGCTCGTCGGCGGCGGTACACATCTCCAACCTGATGAAACAGGGCCACATCGCGGGCAAGGGGTACATCGTCCGCACCGCCCCCTATGTGGTGGTAGTGGGCGGCGTGAATATGGATATCGGCGGCCGGTCAAACAAGGCCCTGGTGCCCGCCGACTCCAACCCCGGCCGGGTGCGGATGAGCCTGGGGGGCGTGGGACGAAATATTGCCCACAACATGGCCCTGCTTGGGATGGACGTGCGGCTGCTCACCGCCTTTGGGGACGACATGAACGCCCAGCGGATCGCCGCCAGCTGCGGCGAGCTGGGCATCGACATCAGTCAATGCCTCACGGTACCGGGGGCGGCCACCTCCACTTACCTGTTCATCGCCGATGAACAGGGAGACATGTCCCTGGCGGTGAGCGATATGGAGATCTATGACCACGTCACCCCCGCTTTCCTGGCGGGCCGGTCCAGGCTGCTGCAAAACGCCCAGCTTATCATAGTGGACACCAACATTCCGGCGGAATCCATCGCCTGGCTGGCAAACAACATCAAGCTGCCCATCTTCGCCGATCCGGTATCCACCGCCAAGGCGGAAAAGCTGCGACCGGTACTGGGCAAGCTCCACACCCTGAAGCCCAACCGGCTGGAGGCCGAGCTCTTGTCCGGAGTGACCATCACGGACCAGGCAAGCCTGGACCGGGCGGTGGATGTACTGCTCCGCACCGGCCTGCGGCGGGTGTTCATCAGTCTGGGGGCCGACGGGGTGTATGCCGCCGGCCATGATCATCGGCTCCATGTGCCCTGCTGCCCCGGAACCATGGTAAACACCACCGGCTGCGGGGACGCGGCCATGGCGGCCATCGCCTGGGCCTATCTGGAAGGCACCGGCCTGGAGAAAACCGCCCGTGCGGCCATGGCGGCCGGAGCCATCGCCATGGAGAGCGCCGAAACCATCAATCCTCATCTCAGCGCCCAGGCTCTGCAGGCCCGGGCGGAACAAACTGTTTAAATTTATATGGAGGGAAGCAACATGAACCTGAATCAATATCTGGACGTAGCCCCCGAAGTAGCCGCCGCCGTAGCCGCCAACAAGCCCGTGGTGGCCCTGGAATCCACCATTATCTCCCACGGTATGCCCTATCCCCAGAACGTGGAGACCGCGCTGAAGGTGGAGCAGATCATCCGGGACAACGGCGCGGTGCCCGCCACCATCGCCATCCTGGGCGGCCGGCTGAAGGCGGGCCTCACCCCCGACGAGATCGAGTATCTGGGCAAGCAGGGCCAGAAGGTGACCAAGGCCAGCCGCCGGGACCTGGCGGTGCTGGTGGCCCGGAAGGCCGACGGCGCCACCACCGTCACCACCACCATGATGATCGCCCACATGGCGGGCATCCAGATCTTCGCCACCGGCGGCATCGGCGGCGTCCACCGGGGCGCCGAGACCACCATGGACATCTCCGCCGACCTGGAGGAGCTGGCCTCCACCCCCGTGATGGTGGTGTGCGCCGGCGCCAAGTCCATCCTGGACCTGGGTCTGACCCTGGAGTACCTTGAGACCCACGGCGTACCCGTGCTGGGCTACGGCACCAAGGAGCTGCCCGCCTTCTATACCCGGAAGAGCGGCTTTGAGGTGGACTACCGTATGGATACCCCCGAGGAGCTGGCCCAGGCCTTCCACGTGTCCCGTGAGCTGGGCCTGAAGGGCGGCATGCTGGTGACCAACCCCATCCCCGAGGAGTTCTCCATGGATCACGACGTGATCAACAAGGCCATCGACGAAGCCATTGCCGAGGCCAACGCCCAGGGCATCCACGGCAAGGCCACCACCCCCTTCCTGCTGGCCAAGGTGAAGGAGCTCACCGGCGGGGACAGCCTGGATTCCAACATCCACCTGGTGTTCAACAACGCCCGTCTGGCCGCTCAGACTGCCGCCGCCCTGTGCAAGCTGGGCTGAATTTCACTTCCTTTTATCCCCGCGGGTGAAGAACCCGCGGGGATTTTGCTATATTTCTGTAACAATCTTTCTTTTTCTTTACATTCACCGGCCTTTTCTTGCGCCGCCCTGCCTCTGCTCTTATAATGGTTTTATCAAAACAGATATTGTGAGAAAACGAGGTGATTTGCTTGGCTCACAGACATACAGGCCTGACCCGGCTGCTGGCTCTGCTGCTGGCGATTGCTTTGCTGCCCGGCACCGCTGCGCTGGCTGCCCAGACCGAGGAGGCAGCTCCCGCTGCCGCGATCTATACGACCAGTAATATGCTGGGAGAAGTTTACGCTCAGGATCCTCTTACCGGCCAAACGGAGGAGGCAACCTACCTGAAGGTGGCCACCGCCATGGCTCAGGAACGGAAGCAGATGTCGGACACCCTGCTGCTGGACGCGGGAAACGCGGTATCCACCGGTCTGACCGACGATGACGGCCAGGCGGTGGCGCTGGCCCTGCGGCACATCGGCTACGACGCTCTGGTCCCCGGCGTGGAGGAATTCCGGCTGGGCGCCGGCTACTGTCAGAACTTCCTTCAGGCTCTGAACGCCTCCGGCGGCGTGGGAACACCGGTAGAAGTGCTGTCCGGCAATCTGCTGGACAGTCAGGGGAATCCCGTGACCGTCCCCTATCAGGTCTACAGCCTGACGCTGGGCAATCAGTCGGTGCGGGTGGGCGTGCTCGGTCTGGGCGGCATTGATACCGCCCGGCAGCTGCCTGACCGGCTGTACGGCAATGTGCGGTTCGCCCATGCAGGCAACGAGAAGAACAGCTATTTGTGGGAGTGGAACTACTGGAAGCCCCAGCTGGAGCAGGAGAACTGCGACCTGGTGGTGGTAGTGTGTCACGCCGGTCCGGATGAACTGGCCCAGCTTGCGGCCGCCACCACTGGGATCGACCTGCTGGTGGGGGGCGACGGCCCGGCCGCTGCCGGTTCTTTGGACGGGGCAAACGGGGAGAAGGTCCCCTACGTCTGCGGCGGCGGCAACAGCCTGACCCGCACCATGATTACTCTGGATGAACGCGGTACCCCGGTGGTGGCCGACAGTGCCCTGCTGGATCTGACGGGTTACGAAAATGACGGGGATCTGTCCCGCGCTCTGGCCTCCCATAATGCCGCTGCCAAGCAGGCGGGCAGCCGCCGGGTGGGCACCCTGTCCGGAACGTGGGAGGACAGCTTCTCCCTCACCCGCCAGACCGACACCGCCGACCTGGTTGGGGAGACCATGCTGTGGGCCACCGACGCGGACGCGGCTTTGATTTCCCTGGGCTCCCTCAGCGGACGTACCGCCGCCTCCCTGTTTGAGAAAAAGAGCACTGCCGCCGCCCTGACCCTCAGTGACTGCGCCCAGCTGGTGCCCGATCTCAGTCCGGTTGTGACGGTAAAGCTGACCGGTGCTCAGCTGCGCCAGTGGCTGGAGGTATGTGCCGGCCGCTATTCTGTCAATGCCGCCGGTCAGCCCATGGGCGGCAAAGATGCCGACGTGCTCTACGGTATGGATTATTCCCTCTATCTGGGCAATCCGGCCGGCAAGCGGGTAGGGCTCCTGCTTCTTGACGGCGAACCGGTGAGCGACAGTCAGGAATACACTGTGGCGGTCTCCGCCGACCGCCTGGCCGATCCCCAGTTCCCCCAGTGTCAGGTGTCGTGGTCTGCCTCCGCCGACCGTGATTTCGCCTCCCATGGCGGAAGCGCGGCGGCCCTGCTGGCGGCCTACGCCCAGGACACCGCTCATCAGAGCCGCACACTGGTCCCCACCCGCTCCAGTACCTGGTTTATTTATCCGGAGGCGTTCAATGCTCCCCTGACCCGCCTGGAGTTTGTGGAGATGCTTTACGATCTGGCCGGTCGCCCCCAGCCCGGCGCCAATTACGCCTTTACCGACGTCAACGGCAGCGATGCCGTTATCTGGGCGGCGGAAACCCGGGTGGTCACCGGAGACGGCAGGGGAAAATTCCTGCCTCTCACCGTAGTCACCAAAGAGCAGGCCGCTGTCATGATCTACAACTACGTCCGCTCTCTGGGAAAGGAGATGCCCCAGGCCACCGGAATCACCGCCCAGCTGCTGGACGGGGCGGCTATCTCCTCCTGGGCAAGGCCCGCGGTGGATTTCTGCCTGTCTGCCGGGATCATACCTGCCGCCGGTACCCGGGAGGACCTCTATCTGCCGGGCAGCAGCATTGCCCGCAGCGAGGCGGCTCTCTACCTGACCAACCTGAAGAACTATCTGGCCTGAATAGAAAAAAGCGGCGCCCCACAGCGGGCGCCGCTTTTTTGTTTACTCCAGGGTCAGATCCCCCTCTTTGATCCAGCCGATCCGCCGGAAAAGCAGGCCGAACAGCCAGGTCAGCACAGCAGGAAGCACAAAGCAGATGAGTACCATGCCCACCCAGTCGAAGGCGGTAATGGCCGACTTGGCCCCGGTGGCCACATCGTTGACCCAGCCGGCGTAGACGCCGATGGGGCCCACCATGCCGCAGGTGCCCATGCCGGAGGCCACGCCGCCGGAGGGATCGTTCATCTCAAAGTGGAACAGGCAGGTGGCAATGGGGCCGGTGACCGCCGAGGCCAGGATGGCAGGCAGCCAGATGCGGGGGTTTTTTACGATATTGCCCATCTGGAGCATGGAGGTGCCCAGGCCCTGGCTCACCAGGCCGCCCCATCTGTTCTCCCGGAAGGACAGCACCGCGAAGCCCACCATATTGGCACAGCAGCCCGCCACCGCGGCCCCGCCCGCCAGGCCGGTAAGGCCGATGGCCGCGCAGATGGCAGCCGACGAGATGGGCAGGGTGAGGGCCACGCCGATGACTACCGACACCAGAATGCCCATCCAGAAGGGCTGAAGGATAGTGGCCCACTTCACAAAGTTCCCCACCGCGGAGGCCGCCGTGCCGATGGCGGGAGCCCACCAGGCGGAGAGAAGCACGCCGCTTAAAATGGTCACCAGAGGCGTGACCAGAATGTCGATCTTGGTCTCCTTGCTGACGATCTTGCCCAGCTCGGCGGCAATGATGGCGATAAAGAGCACCGCCAGCGGCCCACCGGCTCCCTTGCCCCCGTCCAGGGTGGTGGAGCCCAGGGCATTGGCGGCATAGCCCACCGTAGCCAGGGAAAAGAGCACCAGGGGCGGCGCCTTCAGGGCATAGCCGATGGCGATGGCCATGGCCGCCCCGCTCATGGCGGAGGCGTAGGCCCCCACCTGCACCAGGAAGGCCAGCCCCAGCTGGTCCCCCAGGGTGTCCAGGATGGTGCCGATGAGCAGCGAACAGAACAGGCCCTGGGCCATGGCCCCCAGGGCGTCAATGCCGTAGCGCCGGGCGGAAACGACCACGTCTTTCCGCTTTAAAAATGCTTTGATGCCTTCCATATCCTTCTCTCTCCAGTCAAAAAATAGGACATTACAGGTGTCATGACACCTGTAATGTCCTATTATAGCGGGTTAGAAGGATTTGTCAATCCCCTTTTCGACCCTTCCGGTAGAGCACCACCGCCAGGATAATGCCCGCGGCCAGAATCAGAAGGCCCACCGCCAGGATGGCCGTGGCAATAACCAGCGGGGTCTGGGCCACGGATGCGGCCCTGTTCCAGCCCGGGCTGTCAAAGAAGCCGTCCCCCAGCAGGTTCCGGGTCATGCTGAGGAAGGAATACCGGGCCAGACCTCCCACCAGAGTGATGCCCGCGCCGCTGAGGGCGATGTACACCCCCGCCAGCCAGCCGTACCGCCGGATGAGCCAGGCCAGACCTCCAAAGCCCCGGCGATGATAGCAGGGGGGCTCCGGCGGGGGCGGCGGCGGGGTCTCGGCTTTCGGCTCCTCCGGACTGAGCAGCTCGTCGGTGGTCACGCCGAAGGCCTTGGCCAGGGCCACCAGCTTGTCCACCTCGGGGGTGGCGTCTCCCAGCTCCCACTTGCTCACCGCCTGGCGGGACACCCCCACCCGGGCGGCCAGCTCCTCCTGAGAGAGCTTGTTCTTTTTGCGGTAGTACTGGATCTTTTCACCTAACGTCATATCTGTCACCTCACGGTCGGTTTTGGTGGCTTTCCACGGTTTCAGCCTACCAGAAAAGGCGGTTGCGGGCCACCAGCAACGGCTGGAACTTTCCGCAACCGGTGGTTGCGAAGGGCTCAGACATACCCCAAAAGCCCCCGGACGGACACCTCGCCGGAGGAAACGACCTCTTCCCCGCCGTCCTTCCAGGCCACCCGGAGGGAGAAGTCCTCCTCCACCCCCAGGGCGGTGCCCTCCCGCTCTCCCGTGCCGGAGATCACCCGGATGGGCCGCCCCACCGTCAGGCAGTCCGCCCGGTAGCGGGCCAGCCAGTTCTCCCGCTGCCGGGGAAAGTCGCCATACAGCCGGTCCAGGCTGTCCAGCAGAGCCCGGGCCACCTCCGCCCGGCGGGGGGCTTTCCCCAGGGCCTGGGCCAGGGAGACGGCCACAGGGGCCACCTCCGGGCCGAAGTCGGCCTCGGTCTGGCTGATGTTCACCCCGATGCCCACCACCACATACCGCAGGGCGGCAGTCTCCGCCTCCAGCTCCAGCTCTGTGAGGATGCCGCACAGCTTGCGGCCCTCCAGGATCACGTCGTTGGGCCACTTGATGCCCGGCCGGACGCCGCACACCTCCTCCACCGCGTCGCACACCGCCACCGCCGACCAGGCGGTGAGGGTGGGCACCTCCGCCAGGGGACAGTTCGGGCGCAGCAGCACCGACAGGTAAAGGCCCTTTCCCGGCGGGGAGACGAAGCTGCGGCCCCGGCGGCCCCGGCCGCCGGTCTGTTCCCCGGCCACCACCGCCAGGCCGTCGGCTGCCTCTCCCACCGCCCGGCGCTTGATCTCGTTGTTGGTGGAGTCCACACGGTCCAGACAGACCAGCTCCCGGCCCACCATCCGGCCGGGCCGGGCCAGCTCCCCGGGGGAAAGCCGATCGGGGGAGCCCTCCAGCCAGTACCCCTTCCTGGGGGCGGAGGAGATCTCATACCCCTCCTGGCGCAGGGCCTCCATGGCCTTCCACACCGCCGCCCGGCTTACGCCCAGCGCCCGGCTCATGGCCTCCCCGGAGAGAGGCTCTCCCTCCCGCTCCCGCAGCAGCGCCAGCACCTCGTCCCGCAGCATATCCATCCCTCCTGCCTTTTTTGTCATTGTACCCTCCCCCGCCGGTCCATGTCAACTTGCGTTTTATTTCGGTTGACATTTCCGGCATTGTAAACTATAATCCAAAATAAGTTTACAATATGGAGGTACTTATGAAGACACGACAGTTGGCGTGGACGGGGATCATGGCGGCCCTCATCGTCCTGTGTGCCTGGCTTACCATTCCCACAGTGGTGCCCTTCACCATGCAGACCTTCGCCATCTTTCTGGCGGTTGGTCTGCTGGGGGGAAAGCCGGGCAGCCTGGCGGTGGGGGTATATCTGCTGCTGGGGGCGGTGGGTCTGCCGGTGTTCTCCGGGTTCAGCGGCGGCCTGGGGGCCTTTGCCGGGGTCACCGGAGGCTACCTCATCGGCTTTCTGCTGATGGCCCTGGTGATGTGGCTGGGGGAGCGGCTCTTGGGCATGGGGGACCTGGTCTTTGTGCTCTCCGGCATCGCCGGGCTGGCGGTGTGCTATCTCTTCGGCACGGTGTGGTTTCTGGTGCTCTACACCAGCACCACGGGGCCGATGAGCGTATGGGCGGTGCTGGGCAGCTGCGTGTTCCCCTTTCTGATCCCTGACGGGGTCAAACTGGCCCTGGCCTTTCTCCTGCGGCGGCGGCTGCGGAAGGCTCTGAAACCGTGACAGGGCATATCCCCGCCTTTTGTCCCATATAGATAGACAAGACTATGTGGGAAAGGCGGGGTGTATCATGCCCTATGAGGACAGCCGGGCGCGGCCGGAGGCCGCCCATCACATCATCCTGGAGGAGCGGGAGCGGCTCTCGGTCTCCGGCGTGGAGGAGGTGGAGAGCTTTGACGAGAACACCATCGTCATGGGCACCACCCGGGGCACGCTGGTGATCCGGGGGGAGAACCTGCACATCGAAAAACTCAGTCTGGACGGCGGCGACCTGAAGGTGGAGGGGGACATCGACGCGCTGACCTACGAGGACGGCGGTCGGGACCGCTCGGGCGGCCTGCTGGCCCGGCTGTTCCGCTGAGATGGCGGGGCCGCTGGCATGGCAGGCTCTCTTTCTGGCCGGCGCCCTGGTCCTGGGCGTGGGAGTGGGCCTGCTGTACGACCTGTTCCGGGTCATGCGGGTGCGCATCCCCCTGCCTCTGCTGGGGGGCGCCCTGGACCTGCTGTTCTGGCTGGTGGTCACGGTGGGCCTGTTTGTCTACACCACCGCCGCCGGCAACGGCCAGGTCCGTTTTTATATGATCGCCGCGGTGCTGCTGGGGGCGGCAGCCTACTTCTGGCTGGCCAGCCGATGGGTACTCAAGGGCGCCTACGCCCTGGCGGATTTGGTGACCATTTTCTGTAAGATCGTAACCTTTCCCCTGCGTCTTCTTCTGCGGCTGGGCAAAAAACTTTCAAAAACTGCAAAAAAGTCCTTCCATTATTGGCGGAAGTGGTATAAAATAAGACTACTATCCAGGGAAATGGATGAGATATACCGGCAAGCTGGGGAAGGAGCCGTCCATGAAGGTCAAAAAAGCGTCTCTTTTAACAAAGATCGTGGTTCTGGCTCTGCTCATCGGCGCCGCCACCGGACTGCTGAATCTGCGGGGCAAGATCGCCGCGGCGCAGGCCGATCTGGCCCAGGCTCAGGAGGAAGTGGCCGCTCAGAAGCAGGTCAACGCCGACCTGTCCGACGCGGTGGAAAACAGCGATGATCCGGACCGGCAGACCGACATCGCCCGGGATAAGCTGGGTTTGGTGGAGCCGGGTGAGTATGTCTTCTATTTCACCGATTGAATTTAAAAGAGAGGATTTTGCTGGCAGTTATGGAGTTTGGTGTTGGTTCGATTGTGGAAGGAAAGGTCACGGGGATCACGAAGTTCGGCGCCTTTGTCGCCTTGCCGGAGGGCAAGTCGGGGTTGGTGCACATCTCCGAGATCGCCTATACCTATGTCAATGATGTAAAGGATCATCTGAAGGAAGGTCAGGAGGTCAAGGTCAAGGTCATCGGCATTGACGAGAACGGCCGCATCAACCTCTCCATTAAGAAGGCCATGGATCCCCCGCCCCGTCCTGCGGGACAGGGTCGGCCCGGCGGTCGTCCCGCCGGCCACGGCGGCAATATGGGTTTCCGGGGCAAGCCCGCTCCGGCGGAACCCACCAGCTTTGAGGATCGGCTGAAGCAGTTTATGGCCGCTTCGGACAGCAAGCTGTCCGAGCTGCGCCAGGCGGAGCGCCGCAGCTCCCGCCGGGGCGGCCGGAAATAAGAAACAAATAAAAAGGCGGTCCCGGCCAAACGGTCGGGACCGCCTTTTCTTTGCGCTCAGAGCAGCTCCTTATACAGGGCGGAGGCCTCCGCCTTGCCGGCGTGCTCGGTGACCGAGAGCACCTCCACCTTCACGGTGCGCTCGCCGAAGCGGAGCTCCAGCACGTCGCCCTCCTTCACCTCATAGCTGGCCTTTACCGGCCGGCCGTTGGCGGTGACCCGCTGATTGTCGCAGGCCTCATTGGCCACGGTGCGCCGCTTGATGAGCCGGGATACCTTGAGCCATTTATCCAGCCGCATATCGTTCCTCCAAAAAAAGGACCGCCGCGCTGCGGCGGCGGTCCCACACTGTATTGCTTACTCGGACACGATGTCCTTCAGCGCCTTGCCGGGCTTGAACACGGGCACCTTGGAGGCGGGGATCTTGATGCTCTCCTTGGTCTTGGGGTTGCGGCCGATGCGCTCGGCACGGCACTTCACCTCAAACGCGCCAAAGCCCACCAGCTGGACCTTGTCGCCCTCGGCCAGGCTCTGGGAAATCACTTCAATAGCAGCATTAACGGCACTCTCGGTATCCTTCTTGGACAGGCCGGCCTTCTCTGCGGCCGCATTGATGAGTTCAGCCTTATTCATGTCGATCATTCCTCCTGTGTTTCTCGGGGATCGCCCCGCTTGTGGTTTTTATACTTAAGGCGTTTCCGCCTTTAAGTCGTCTCCTTGGCCCGCTCCCAGAGCTGGTCCAGCTGGTCCAGGGTCATCTCCGTCATGGGACGGTCCCCCGCCTGCTCCTCCACCTTGCGGAACCGGTCGATAAACTTGTCCGTGGCCTGGTTCAGGGCATCCTCGCAGTCCACTTTCAGGAAGCGGGACACATTCACCGCCGAGAACAGCAGGTCGCCCAGCTCCTCGGCCACGTTGGTACCCTGGGCCACGGCGGTCTTCAGCTCCTCCAGCTCTTCGGACAGCTTGTCCAGCGCGCCGGACACATCCGGCCAGTCGAAGCCGGCCTTCTTGGCCTTCTTCTGCACCTTCTCCGCCCGCCACAGGGCCGGCAGAGAGCGGGCCACCGCCTCCAGTGCGTCGGTGTTGGTGGCTTGTCCCTTTTCCTTGCGCTTGAGCTCCTCCCAGTTGGACAGGACCTCGCCGGTGCCCGACACGCTCACGTTTCCGAACACATGGGGGTGGCGGTAGATGAGCTTTTTGCACACCCCGTCGGCCACGCCGTCCAGGTCGAACCGGCCGGCCTCCTGTTCCATCAGGGCATGGAACACCACCTGAAGGAGCACGTCCCCCAGTTCCTCTTTCAAATGCTCCGGATTCTCCTCGTCAATGGCCTCCACCGCCTCATAGGCCTCTTCCAAAAAATTGCGGCGGATGGACTGGTGGGTCTGCTCCGCGTCCCAGGGACAGCCGCCGGGTGCGCGGAGAATACGGACGATCTCCTCCAGATCCTTGACGTTATAAGAATCCTTATACTGAAAATCTACCATATTTCAAGGCCTCCTGCAACCTTTTTTTCCAAAAAAGTTCACTTAATATGCAAGAGTTTCGCAATTTTATCCCCCTTGGGCATCATTTCCAGGTCCTCCTTGGACAGGATGCGCAGCAGGATCACCAGAACGGCGTACACCACCACGCCCACCAGGATGGCCCCGGCGGTAGCCACAGCGTTCATCAGGAAGGAGCCGGAGAACACCCGGGCCAGCAGGCCGTGGGCGGCCCAGGCCGCCGCGCCCATAATGGCGGCAGCGATAGTCGGCTTAATGAATACCAGATGATACCGGGGCGGATGGGGCACCATCCGCTTGATGATGAACAGATTGAGCACGCTCACCACCACGAAGCAGGTCAGGGTACCCATGGGGGCGCCGTAAATCATGATCCTGGGATTGCCCACCAGGGTGAAGCTGACGATGACCTTGCACACGCCCCCGATCACCATGGTAATGATGGGCAGGCTGACGATGCTGTTGGCCTGAAGGATGGAGGTGGCCACCACCTGGATGCACACAAAGATGGAGGCGATGCCCAGGATGGACAGCAGAGGACCGGCAATGGAGACGTCCACGTTGCCCACGGTGAGCAGGTTGATGATGGGGCCGCCCAGGGCCAGCAGGCCGAAGCCGCAGGGCATGGCCACCAGGGCGGAGATGCGCAGGGCAGACTCCGTGGTGCGGCGGGCGCCCAGCTGGTCCCGCCGGGCAATGCAGGCGGACACGCCGGGGACGATGCAGGCGGTGAAGGGCACCATCAGGTTGAAGGGCAGGTTGTAGACGCTCATGGTCTTGCTGTAAATGCCGTACAGGGACCGGGCAGAATCCAGCACCGGGTTCAGCTTTGTCTCGGGATCCACCAGCACCTCCGCCTGCCAGGCGGCCATATTCTCCCGGAACAGGGCCTCCGCCTTGGGGAAGATGTCCAGCACACTGTTGTTTACACCGGTGAGGCCGTCTCCCATGGCGGTAAATACGCTCTGGAGCTGGCCCTGCACCAGGTTGGTGTCGATGAGGTTGACAATGGACAGGGTGGAAGAGGCCAGGCTGATGGGGATGGCCAGCTTGAGCAGCTTGACCAGGATGGTGCCGCTGCTGTCCGGTGTATCGGTAGCCCGGACATTCTCCCGCCGCTTGGTGCGGATGTGGTTCACGATCAGGTAGACCAGGGACAGGATGGCGCCGATGGACACGCCCACCAGGGCGCCGGCGGCGGCCAGCCGGTCGCGGGTATCCTCCGGCTGGATGGAGGAGTGGAGGATCAGGATGGCCAGACCCAGGCCCAGGACCATCTTGCACAGGGCCTCGATGACCTGGGACACGCCGGTGGGCACCATGTTCAGGTGGCCCTGGGCGTAGCCCCGGAAGGCGGAGCAGCAGGTGCACAGCACCGCCGGAGACAGGGCCAGCACCGCAAAGACCGCCTTTTCGTTCCGGAGGATATACTTGGCCACGATGGGAGAAAACAGGGACATGCACAAAAAGCTGATGGTGCCCAGCACCAGGAAGGCGGCAAGGGCCACCCGGAACACCCGCTCCTTCTGGTTGTGCAGGCCCAGGGCGTTGCACTCGCTCACCGTCTTGGACAGGGCCACCGGCAGGCCGGCGGTGGAGATGGTGAGGAACACGGTATAGATGTTGTAAGCCGCGTTGAAGTCGCCGTATGCCTCGTCGGGCAGCAGGGCGGTCAGCGGGATCTTATAGATGGCGCCGATGATCTTCACCAGGATGGTGGTCATGGTCAGGAAGGCGGCGGCGCCGTAGAAGGTATTTTTCTTTTGGCTAGACAAGGATAGTCCCCCTTATTTTTCAGAAAACAGCAGGGGCAAAGCATAGTCAGCCATTTCCCGCTTCACCCGCTCCAGGTCGATGGTTTTGAACTCCCCATCCTGATATATGACCTTGCCCCGGGCCATATTCATCACCACGTCGGAGCCGTGGGCGGCATAGGCCAGGTTGGAGATCACGCTGTGGCAGGGGGTCAGGTTCAGGTGGGAGAAATCCACCAGGATCAGGTCGGCCTGATAGCCCGCCTGGATGGTGCCGGTCTTGCGGCCCAGGGCGCGTGCACCGTCGCAGGTAGCCATTTTCAGGGCATCCAGGGGCAGCATGGCCAGGGGGTCACAGTTGGCCCCGTTGTGAAGGATGGCGGCGAATTTCAGGTCGCTGAAGAAGTCGGTGCAGTTGTTGGAGGATACCCCGTCGGTACCCAGGCACACATTGACCCCCGCCTTCTTCATGGCGGGGACCGGAGCGATGCCGCTGCCCAGCTTCAGGTTGGAGATGGGGTTGTGGACGGCGGAGATCCCCTTCTCGGCCATGATGGCCCAGTCCTCCGGGGTGGTCCACACGCAGTGGGCGGCAATGGCCCGGGTATCCCACACACCGTAATCGTTCAGGGTCTGGATGGGGGTCTTGCCGTGGCGGGCGATGCACTCCTGGTGCTCGGTGCGGGTCTCGGAGATGTGGACGTGCATCCCCAGGTTGTGCTCCCTGGCGTAGTCGGCCATCCACTGCCACAGCTCCTTGTGGGAGGTGTACTCGGCGTGGATGGAGGCGTCCACCAGGATCTGCCCGTCGTTGTAGCCGTGCCACTTCTCGGTCATCTCCCGCTGCACCACACAGTCGTGGTGGGTGGCGGGGTCCAGGCCGTCGCAGAACTGCACGCCGCCGCAGGACAGGTTGGCGCTGATGCCACTCTCCGCCACTGCCTGGGCCACCGCGTCGGTGTGACCGTACATATCCGCGATGGTGGTGACGCCGGAGGCGATCAGCTCCGCCAGGCCCAGGGAGGTGCACACCTTCACCGCCCGGTCATCCCACTTGGCCTCCACCGGGAAGATGTAGTTGTTCAGCCAGTCCTGGAGGTTGTTGCCGTCTCCGTAGCCCCGCATGGCGGTCATGGGTACGTGGGTATGGCAGTTGACGAAGCCGGGCATGAGCACATTGCCCCTGCCGTCGATCTCCTGTTCAAAGGTCCCCTGGGGGCGCTGGGTGCCCACCCAGGTGATCTTGCTCCCCTCCACCGTCACATAGGCGCCCGGGAGCACGGTGCCCGCCTGATCCATCAGAACGGCGGTGCAGTTGTGAATGAGAATGGACATAAAATGTTGGTCTCCTTATTGTTATTGTACGTTGCTTACCCGATCTGCTTCAGGCAGGCCAGTACCAGGCGGGAGAACTTGTCCCGGCAGGCAGCTGCCGCCTCCAGCACCTCCTCCTCGGAGAGGGGCTGGTCCAGAATGCCGGCGGCCATGTTGGAGAGCAGGGTGAAGCCCAGCACCTGCATACCGCAGTGGCCGGTCACGATGACCTCGGGGGCGGTGGACATACCCACCGCATCAGCCCCGGCGATGCGGGCGAAGCGCACCTCGGCGGGGGTCTCATACTGAGGCCCGGGGAAGTACATATACACGCCTTCCTTCAGGTCGATGCCCAGCTCTCCGGCGGCCTTGCGGGCCAGTTCCTGGAGGGCGGGGGTATACAGGTGGGAGGCGTCGGGGAAGCGGACGCCGAACTGAGGCAGATTCTCGCCCCGGAGGGGAGACTCCATAAAGATCTTGATCTGGTCGGTGATGAGCATCAGGTCGCCGGCCTTCCAGTCCATGTTGACGCAGCCGGCGGCATTGGTGACGATGAGGGTGTCGCACCCCAGCAGCCGCAGCACCCGCACGGCATAGGCCACCTCCTCATAGGAGTAGCCCTCGTAGTGGTGCATCCGGCCCTGCATGACGGCCACCGGCTTGCCCTCCAGGGTGCCGAACACCAGCTGGCCCTTGTGGCCGGGGGCGGTGGACACCTTGAAGTGGGGGATCTCCTTGTAGGGTACGGCAATGGCGTTCTCCACAATGTCCCCCATGTAGCCCAGGCCGGAGCCCAGGATCATGGCCACCTTAGGCTGGAAAGAGCCGATCTTCGCCCGGATGGCGTCGGCGCTCTGCTGATACTGTTCAAAGGTATACTGCATATGCTTGTCCTCCTTATTTGCTGTCAGGGGGCCGGACGGAAGATCCGCCCGGCCCGGGCCGGCGGGCATCAGAGCGAAGCGCCGCAGCCTCTGCAGAATTTGTCTTCCTGTCCGCACACCATGCCGCAGGATGGGCAGGTCCTGCTGTGCCGCAGCACGGCCACCCGTCCCCGCAGGGTCTCGATGGCGGCGGACTTCTCGTCAATGCCGGCCAGCAGGCCATCCATAGCGGCGTGGTCGGTCTCCTGACCCCGGTGGGCGTCGTACACCATCCGGCCGATGGCCTGGAGATCCCGGTCGATGTCCCCCTTCAGGTCAAAGATCTTCATGTTCAGTTTGGCCGTATCCAGCATCTGGCCGGCGCACTTTCCGGCGCAGCGGGCGGTCACACCTGCGGCCTCACCAACCGCCACGGCGGTGCCCCGTACCCGCTCCAGCAATTCCTTTACCCGGTCGTCCATAGAAATACCCTCCTTTGGTTCCCCGGTCAAAGAGATACTAAGGTATTTTACACCCCACCAGGGAAAAAAGCAATTTATTCTATGCCATAGCCGGGAAAAAGCTGCCGCTTTTCCAGGCCTGTTCCTCTTTTTCCCAAACCTTGGGTAAAGGACATGAAAATGCGCAAAAAAATGCCGCCCATACGGGCGGCATTTTTGAAAAGTCGGCAGACAGATCAGCGCTTGCTGAACTGGGGAAACGGCCGATGCGCCGCCTGTGGCGGATGCAGCGAGGCCGGTTCAAGGCAGCGGCCCTGTTTGCGGGTCCGTCAGGAGCCGCAAACAGGCTTGCCGCAACGCGGGCAAAGCACGGCGGGCGGCCTTGAGGCCGTACTTCCCGCGCGCCCCACGGGGCCAAGACCCCGCGGGGACCCCAACCCTATTTCATCTGCTCGGGCGAAGTAAATTCGCCCGGCATCAAGGTTTTGGGCCAAAGGCTCAAAACGCTTGGACGGCGCACAGCGCCGCCCCGCCTGCGGCGGGGCCCCTGAAGGAGCGCAAGAAAAATGCCGCCCATACGGGCGGCATTTTTGAAAAGTCGGCAGACAGATCAGCGCTTGCTGAACTGGGGAGCACGGCGGGCGGCCTTCAGACCGTACTAAAATGCTCTTACGTCCGTTTTTCCTTGAGATTTCGGGCTTTTCAGGGATTTCGCTCTCCAGTTATCCTATTTTTTAATCGTAAAAATGGATAGCGTCTGTCCAGCTTTATTTTGAACTTTGCCGCTGAAATGCCCCATTCACTACGCTACAAAGTTCTTCGGGTTTATTATACTTCACCTGCGCGTAAATGTCCATCGTTGTCTTGCTGTTTTCATGTCCGGCAAGATATTGGACTGTCTTAGGATCAACGCCAGCATACAGAAGGTTGGTAATATAGGTATGCCGAAGCTGATGTGGCGTCACATCGAAGTCGATGGAGTATATCAGTTTAGGGTTGTTCTTTTGATGACCACCGAGGGTTGGGGTAACAGTGTACTTAATACTTTGGCCGTTGACATACTTATAATAGTTGCGAGGTTTGGCAGTCCGCACAGTCACATACTTCCAAACCCTCTGAAACTGCGAATACGAAAGTGGTTGTCCCTTGCTGTCTGCTATCACATATTCGGATATGGATTTCTCCTTAACTTCCCGCAGCCGGTCTACCAAACATTTGGGAATGGGTACGTCCCTGCGGGCCGCTTTGGTTTTTAATGTTGTAGAAATCACCGGTCTGTTATGCTCGGTTCGCCATGCCCTCCTGACAGAAATGTACGGTGCAGGCGTATCCAGAAACACACAATCCCATTGAAGCCCCAGAATTTCCTCCCGGCGCAGGCCGGAATACAGGGCAATCATGATAAACGTATATGGTGGAAGCTCTTTGACGGTATCCAGCAGCAGCTTTGTCTGTTCGTCCGTCAAGGCATCCTTCTTCTTTGCTTGCTTACCTCCTTTTGCCGAGATGCCTTCACAGGGGTTATAGTCAAGTAGTTGGCTGCGCTCTGCCGAGTAAAAGACGCATTTCAGAAGCATATTCACCGTACTATACAATCCAGCCGATTTTGTAGTCAGCGGGATCAATGCCAGCCGAATATCATCCGCCGTCACATCTGACAGATACATAGAACCCAACGGCTCAACTATGTATTTGTTCATGTTAATCGTGTAGCTTCTTAAAGTAGCTGGGGAAACCTTTGCCGACTGCATCAACAGCCATTTCTCACAATATTCTGCAACAGTTGGGTGTTTCCTTTTGAAAATGATTTCCTCAATCTGCCGCCGAGTCTTTAGTTCTTTTTGATACAGTTCCTCACGGGTAGGCGCATACAAACTTACCTGCTTACCGTCCGCATCCAGAACTCGTGTCCTGTAATATTGTGTTCCGTTGAGAGTGATCGTTCCATACTGAGGGATGCACTCTTTTTTCTTTGCCATAATATCATTTCCTTTCCTTAGTTTATGTAGCTCATTGCTCATCTCCCTTTTATCAAAAGTTCTCATTCTTCTCAAAGGTGCGATTCCTGAAAACGCAAAGGGCGAGGAAAAATCCTCGCCCTTTGTGCGCTTTCTATTCTATTGTACTGCGCTCCGGCCATCTGCATCCCATTGAACAAATGCGCTGTTCAGAAGCCCCGCCAGTTGATCTGGCTTGTTGTATTTTACCTTTGCATAAATGTCCATGGTAATCTTGCTGCTCTTGTGGCCCGCCAAATATTGAACTGTTTTCGGATCTACCGACGAGTGAATCAGATTGGTGATGTAGGTATGCCGGAGCATATGGGGCGTAACCTCGAAGTCCAAGCTGTAAACCACATGGCTATTGTTCCGGGCTTTTTCCCCAAGTTCCGGGTAAAGCATATACTTTTCATATTTTCCATTCACAGGCTTGCGAGCGATTCTTGGTTTTGCAGTTCGCGTCACAATGTACTTCCAAAACTGCTTGAATTGTGTATAGGACAACGGCTCTCCATCCCGATTGGCAACCACATAGTCTGAGGTCGATTTTTTCTTTGCCTCTTTCAAGCATTCGGCCAGACAATCCGGGAGAGGGATATTTCTCTCCGCAGCCTTTGTCTTTAGATCAGTAAGAATAATCGGCCTGTTATGTTCTGTATGCCATGCCCGTCGCACCGTCAAATATGGAGCTTCTGTGTCCAAATACACAGAATCCCATTGCAGCGCCAGAATTTCCTCACGCCGCAATCCCGCGTACAGGCCAAGCATCACAAACACATAAGGCGGCAATCCGCGAATGGCATCCAAAAGCCGTTCTACCTGTTCATCTGTCAATGCCCGACGCTCCTCCTGCGGAACACCGCCGCCCTTTGCCTTGAGATAGATGGTCGGGTTTGTATCAATAACATGACTTTCTTTTGCTGCCCGAAAGATAGATTTATAGAGAATCACCACGGACTTGTAAACCGATGCAGATTTCTTGGAAACCGGAACGAGCGCCACCTGGATGTCATCCAGTGTCACCTCCGCCATCCGTTTATCCCCCAGCTCCTTGATAATGTGACGCCGCACTTTGGATGTATAATCCGTCAGGGTCGTGGCGCGCACATGGACGGACTGCATCAGCAGCCACTTTTCGCAATACTCGGCAACCGTAGGAGATTTACGCCGAAACGTGGCGTTGTCGATCTGTTCAAGAGCTGCCATTTCCTTGTCGTAAACTTCCTCACGGGTCTTTCCATAAAGAATAATGCGCTTGCCGTCTGCGTCCTCAATATCTGTTTTGTAATACTCATAGCCGTTCACTTGAACCTTGCTGTATCTTGGAATCCGCTTTCTTTTTGTAGCCATTTTCTCCACCTCCGAAAAATAGTATCAGTGCTGCATCTTGGTTTTATCAGAACTGCTCTATTTCCTCAAAGGTGCGATTTGTTTCCTCGCATATTGCGATAGGTTTCCTTCTTTTCCATCGGTTTTGCCCGATGGGTGCATTTTGCGATATACTCCTGGAGTCCGGCAGAGGTAAAGTAGACACAGCCATTCGGTACATATTGAATATAGGAAATCAGGCCGCTGTTTCGGGCTTCGTCCAACGTGGCAAGGCTGATTCCTAAAAGTTTTGCCGCCTCCTTACGGGTAATCAGTTTTTCCATATTCAATCTTCACCTCCTCGCTGGTTTCTTGACCACCTCATAGTCGTAACCAATATTCTGTCCACAATAGGTACAGATGTCCCGTTGCACTTGCTTCGGATTGACTCGTCGTAAATAATAAGAGCCCGTGCCGTAAAAATTGTTGGCACAGGCTGGACAGAGGCACATGATTAAGTTCTTTGGGACTTCTTCGATCAGCCCAACGCTGATTGCCAGGGCGCGGTTGACCCGCCGGATGTGATGTTCGTCCAGCCTGCCGATGTAGTTCCCCAGACGACGCTTGTCAATGGTGCGAAGCTGCTCCAGAAGGACGAGAGAAGGAAGCTCCAGACCATTTTCCGCTTTGAGCAGATAGTGGGTGGGCAGCTTGGCTTTTGCGTCCACCTTGCTGGAGATTGCTGCCACAATGACGGTGGTGCTGTATTTGTTTCCGGTGTTGTTCTGGATAATAAGCACCGGGCGATAGCCTTCCTGCTCGGAGCCGACTCCCCGGCCTAAATCGGCATAATACATATCGCCGCGCAAATATGTTCTATTCATGTTGTGTGACCTCCCTTTGAAATTTAGGCAGTCTGCGCCGCCTATGTAGGGGCCGAACAACAGGGCAGAAGGAAGGCCGGGGAAGCATAAATATTCCTCTTGTTTCTCTGCCTGCTCTGCTGCACGGCCATATTTCAAAGCAATCCAATTTGTCCTCGACACCCCGGACTGCTGTGGGAAGTCATCAAACGGCTGGCAGCTCACCAGCTCCACGGGGAATCTCACCCCTCGCGTGGTTCTCACGCAACCGCCCCCATTGCCTGCGACGGATCACGGCGGCAAACCGCTTCAACGCTCGGACGTTAGGCTGGACGGGAGTATCGCTCCGCTGCTGGTCATGGCCGTACCGGGAGCCGCCCGGTACTGGAAGCCTGCTGTTTCTCGCTCCTTGCTGGGAAGAACA
Organism: Intestinimonas massiliensis (ex Afouda et al. 2020); assembly: GCF_900626285.1. Taxonomy (GTDB): domain Bacteria; phylum Bacillota; class Clostridia; order Oscillospirales; family Oscillospiraceae; genus Flavonifractor; species Flavonifractor massiliensis_A. The sequence continues at coordinate 2,626,834 of NZ_LR131147.1, read as the reverse complement.
AACCAAAGACCTACAATTTCTTTTTTCGGTGGTGTCTCGTTGTTTTCTCCCGGCAGATCACCGCGCAGCCGCTACCTGGGCTTTGGCTTTCGCCAAAGCAGCGGGAATGTGCTTGATGAATGGGTATGCAATTTTCAAGGTGCCGTGAGGCCATAAAAAGAACCTCTCACCCTATTTGCCGTTGAGGGTGAGAGGTTGCACAACGATTATTCCAAAATTTTTTTAAGTTTTTTGAGGACCTTCATTTTCCGAACATGAACAGCATTGCGGTACACGCCAGAGTACCAGCCATGCAATGCCGTTCCAGAGGTCATCTTGATATTCCGATACCATGTTCCTAAGACTTGCCATCGGCAGCCCTCCTTTCTGAAAATGGCATAAGAAAAGCAGGAAATTTTTCAAAGATTTCCTGCTCGGTGGTGTCGCCGGTGGGCGACTGGTATTCAGTTTTGAAAGTACAAATTAAGGTGGCCAGATGATGGCCCCCACGAATCCTCCTATTACAATATATTTACGGTTTAAGGCACGGCAGCCAGCCGTGTCTTTTCCGTATCGTTGCCTAAGCTGTTAGAATGAGAGTGTCTTGGCCTGATGCAATCCTCCAAGGATCATCGCGTCCGTAACGAAGTCCGTCAGCCAGCCTCTCGTTCGCAGCGTTCGATTTATGCAGGTTGAGCCGCCACACCGGTGCGCCCGTGTCATCAAATAGATTGGATCGGCAATGATGAAATGGTTGGTCGCCAAAGACAAATCCATGATGAGGAGCGTTGTACATGAGCAATGTGGCAGGGATTGATATTTCCAAGGGAAAGAGCACGGTGTCTGTTCTCCGTCCCTTTGGGGAAGTGGTGGCAAAGCCGTTTTCTGTTGGTCACACCGGCAGTGAACTCAAAGAGCTGGCAGACTACTTGAAAAGCTTGGATGGTGAGACACGGGTGGTCATGGAGCACACCGGGCGGTACTATGAGCCGGTGGCCCGCTTTCTCCACGATCAGGGCATCTTTGTCAGCGCGGTCAATCCAAAGCTCATCAAGGACTACGGGAACAACACCCTGCGCAAAGTGAAAACAGACAAGGCGGATGCCAGGAAGATTGCCCGCTATGGGCTTGACAACTGGGTGGAATTGCGCCAACATACTCCTGTGGACACGATTCGGATGCAACTGAAAACGCTGAACCGGCAGCAGGGGCTGTACTCCAAGACCAAGACGATGATGAAAAACAATCTCATTGCGCTCCTGGACCAGACCTATCCCGGTGTCAATGCCCTGTTTGACAGTCCCGTCCGAGAGGACGGCAGTCAGAAATGGGTGGACTTTGCCACGGCCTTTTGGCATGTGGACTGCGTTCGGAATATGAGCCTTACTGCCTTTACCGAGCGCTACCGCAAGTGGTGCAAGCGCCATGGTTACAACTTCAGCCAGAGCCGAGCCGTTGAGATCCATGCTGGAGCACAAGATCTGATTGCCATGCTCCCCAAAGATGCCCTGACCAAAACGATGATCCGGCAGGCTATTGATGCGCTGAACGCCGTCTCTGCGTCTCTGGAACGGCTCAAGGCCGAAATGCGTACCTTGGCAGCCCAGCTCCCAGAATATCCCGTAGTCATGGCTATGCATGGTGTTGGAGATTCTCTTGGCCCGCAGCTTATGGCGGAACTTGGTGATGTAACTCGGTTCACCCACAGAAACGCCATTACGGCTTTTGCGGGGGTTGACCCTGGAGCTGACCAGTCCGGCACCCATGAGGCAAAGAGTACAAGAGCCTCCAAAAGCGGTCCGCCAGAACTGCGCAAAGCACTCTTCCTGGTCATGGACTGCTTGTTAAAAACTATGCCTGCGGACGACCCGGTGTACTGCTTTATGGACAAGAAGCGAGCCGAGGGCAAACCTTATCTGGTTTACATGACAGCCGGCGCCAACAAGTTCCTACGCATCTACTATGGCCGTGTAAAGGAGTATCTGGCTTTACGGGAAAATGCTGATTAACCACTTCCATACTCTTTCAATTTGACCGGCGCTTGCGCGGCGGTCTTTTTGTTTTGCTCTCTTTCGCCTCCTACTAAGGTTGCAAACTTTCCTCAATTCCCTGTTGACTTTTTATTTGCAGACTTCTCTAACTAACGGAATTCATCGTAGTACCTACTGCCATTCCAACCAATGTTATTCAAAATATCCATTCAAATAATCAGCCGTATCCTCACTCACTTCAAAAGTCATATCGAACCCGCCAATTTCAAAACTGATATAAGCTCCATTGTATAGGGTGATGGTAGCAATATCATATAGCGTTCCATCGGTGTCCGTCTGCCCCAGTTTGATTGTTTCCTCTTGTGCTAATCCAAAAGAGCCAATTTCAGACGCTTCATCTGGCAGCGTTTTTAATTCCCATTGGTCTAAATCCAGCGCCGAAACAAAATCTTCTATTTCCTCTGTATCAGTAATCGTATCAATAACTTCCGCTGTATCAGGAGAGATAACAGCTATTTCCTGCGCCTTTGAAATATCATCTCCATAATCGGAAGCATTTGTATTTTCGTTGGCTTGACAGCCACAAAGGAGTGCCAGTATTGCCACTAATGTAACCAATATTTTTTTCATAATATCCTCACTTTCTTTTCTGCTGATAGGCTTCATTCATAATCAATAGCCGATAGGCACGAACAAGGCCAGACATATAAATACATAAAAATGTTCCAATTCCTGCAGCAATCATTCCCGCAGCTAAAGCAATCGTATCTGCAAAGAGTAATTCTGCCGGAACAATTAAGGGAAAAAACAGAAAGCCCAATGCAATTAAGGCAATTCCGATTAAGTTAAATAGTTGAAGGAATTTCTTTTTCTCTGCGTATACTGTATTTAATTCCGCCTTTACGGTCTTGTCAAATAGTAGTGGCTCCTTCCAGAGTTTTCTATATGGATTATCTGTTAATTTGACAGAGAATAGGAGAACAATCCCCGCAATCAATATCAGCATAAATAGAAGCATGGAAATATTCGAAAGCATAAACGAGAGTGCAAGACTTCCAACCATGACACCTATGGCAATCGCAATTTTAAGATATTTCCGTTTTTGATACAAAAGGAAACCATCTGCCATTTCCCGGCTTACATATATTCCTTGTTCCGCAGCAGGTTCTGGTGTCTGTGTACCCTCATCATTCAATAAATAGTCAAGTGTCACATTAAAAATTTTACTCATGCGAACAATCTTTTCTGTTTCCGGGTAGCCGTTGTCACGCTCCCATTTGCTGATAGCCTGTCTGGATACGCCCAACTGGTAGGATAGGTCCTCCTGTGATAGTCCAGCCTCTTTCCTCAGCTTTTGTATTTTTTCCCCGAAGGTCATATCGGTGTCCTCCTTTCGCTACCAGTATACGATTTTTACCGATAGCACACCACCAAATTGCGGTTTCTTTTCCGCAACGGGCGGTTGCAACCACAGAAATCAGTGGATTTTTCTCGTTTTCAAAACAAATAGTGTTGCCGACTTCATTATACTATGACGGGCCACTTTTAGGAATAGATGAATTGTAAATTTGTCGGACGAGAACAGGAGTTCTGGGATATGCCCCAACAAGCAAAATCCCCGGCCCGGCAGGGGGCCGGGTCAGGGATTTGCCCGTATTTATAGGCTCTTTGAAATAATCAAGGCTGCTCTATAAAGCCTTCCAATAAAGTCCTGAGCTTTTTGAGGACCTTCATTTTCCGAACGTGAACAGCATTGCGGTACACGCCAAGCTCGTCTGCATATTGCCGTTCGGGTTTTGTCAATAAGGAACAAGAAAAAAGTATCTTGCTTTTAAGCGGTTTCATCGCCGCTGTCGTTCTTGATAAGGCGCACAACCTTGTCCGTAAAGGTTTCCCGGCTGGTTTCGCTGAAATGGATATGAATGTCAAAGGTCGTGCCGCCGATGTTCTTCACAAGGTCGGGTTTGGCGGTCAGAGGGGAAGCGGCTGCGGGGGCGCTGGTCTTGCTGGTTTCATTGTTCATAGGCTGCTCCTTTCTATGAGAAAAGCCCCATGCGGCAGCACATGGGGCGGTGGTTGAGGGTTGAAGTGGCGAAGTGGCAAAGTGGCAAGGTATCTGGGTTTTGCCACTTGGATTTTGCCACTTCATTTTTTGAGGGCGTGATACCATGCCGCGCCGATACGCTTTGAGGTAATGCGCCCGTCAAGGTTTTTCTTTGCCGCCCGGACGGTACGGGCAGAAATCCCGGCTTCGGCTGCGGCCTTATCAATGTCCTCGCTGGCAAGTTCTTTCCCGTCTGCGAGTAAGTCAAGTATCAGTTTCTCGGCTTGCTCGGTCTTGGTGGCGGTGTTCCCGCCCGCGCCGGATAGCAGCTCGTCGGCGGTTATGTCGTATTCGCCTATCCATGAAAAGCCTGTTTCCGGGTCAAGGCAAAAGGCAACGGGCTTGCCCTCCGGCGCAAGGGAAGATTTGTCATGGACGATAACGCGCACATTTGGCTCCCGCTTCACGCGCCCGATCAGCAGGACGCTCCTTGCTGCGGCGCGGAAGTCAATAGAACCTAATCCCCGGTATGCGCTCTGCCCTCCGGCGGCTTTGTTCAAGTGTCCGATAAGGATAACGGCGCACCCGGTACGCTCGGCAACATCGGCAAGGCGGCGGAACATGGGGCGCACTTCGTTTGCCCGGTTCATGTCGGTCTTTTCGCCCATGTACGCCTGTATGGGGTCAAGGATAATCAGCCGCGCCCCGTTCTGCGTGATTGCCTTTTCTATGCGCTCGTCGGACAGGGTAAGCTCCCGCTTGGCTTCATCAATCACAAGCACGCGGTCAAGGTCGGCTTCGGCTTCTATCAAGCGGGGCTTGACGGTATCGCCCAGCCCGTCCTCGGCGGTCTGGTAAATCACTTGGAATGGCGGCAAGGGCTTCATTCCCGGCAGCGTTCCCCCGGTGGTGCAGGCGGCGGCAAGGCGTAGGGCAAAGGTGGTCTTGCCCTCGCCGGGATTGCCTTGCACAATGGTTACTTTCCCGAAAGGGATATACGGCTCCCATAGCCATTCAACGGTCTGTGTGTCAACCTCGCTCATGCGAATAATCTCGACGGTTTCTTCCTGCGGCGGCTCTTTCAAGCCGTAAACCGCTTCCCGGATATACTTCCCGTCTGTGATTTCTGCCCGGTGCTGCAATACCTCGTTCCAGTCCTTAAACAGCGGCACAAGGCGGTGGACGGTATATCCCTCCGGCACAAGCTCCGCAAGGCGGCTGCAAGCGTCGTTTCCCGCTTGGTCGCTGTCAAGGCAGAGGTAAACGGTCTTGATGTTTGGGCGGTCAGAGAGGAAACGCAACAGGGCTTTTTCTCCCACGCCGCCCAATGACAAATAGCTCTGCTTCTGCCATGCCTTTTTGAACAGGCAGAGGAAAGAGAGCAGGTCAACGGGGGCTTCAAAGACAAAAAGCCTGTCGCCCTCGCCCCGGTAGCAGAAATTAAAGGCTTTGTCGCTGCCTTTCACATCAAGCCGGAAGTTTCCCGCCGTCCCCTTGCTGTGGGCGTAACGCGGTATTCCGTCCTCGTCCCGCCCCACAAATACGGCGTTGTGGTGGGCTGCGTCCTCGTAAATATCGCCGCGGGCAAAGAAAATGCCCGTCACATCTTCATCAATGCGGCGGGCTGCTGTGAGGTAGTTCCTCGCTGTTCGATTGTCGCTGTTTGGGGGCGGTAGCCGGAAGTCGGATAGGGACGCGGGGCAAGGTCTGTCCGGCGGCGGTACGGCTCCCTTTTCTCCTGTGAGAAGTTCCACGGCTTCGGTGAAGCTCTTGCCGAAAAACTCCATGACAAAATCGACGGGGCCGCCGCCCTTGCTCTGGCTGTGCCTGTACCATTTGTTTCCCCGGACGGTCAAGCTGTCGTGCCGTTTCCAGCGGTATTCATTTCCGGCGCGGGTAAGCTGCTCGCCCTGTGATTGCAGGAAAGAAACAAGGTCGGCTTGGTTCGCCCGGTCTATCTGTTCTTGGGTGTAGTACAAAAATCTCAACTCCTTTCATCGTTCTAAGTCATGCCGCTTGGCGCGGGTCTGCTCTGGCTGGTCGGCTTTCAGCGCAATATCAACGCACTTGCGGATATTGTGCAGCTCGGCAACCTCGGCGCGGGTTTCTTTCAGCTTGGTATATTCCGCTGTCCTCTGTCCGCTGAGGGTGGCATACTCTTTTTCCCATTCAGAAATAGGCAAGGGGGGCTTTGTCCCTTTCGGCAGATTTGCATGGAGATAGCGGCTCGCTGCGTTCCATAGGGTAAGCTCGGCGCGGTGGGTTTCCTCGTACTTGTCGCGCTTGTTCGTCCAGCCATTTTTCAGCTTTTTCAGTTCGTCGTGAATGGGCTTGTACTCGGTGTAGTTCCTCCCGTACTCAATCAGCTTTTGCAATTCTTTCATGCGCTTCTCGGCGGTTTTCATGCCCTCCCGGATAGCGTCGGCTTGGTCGCTGACAGAGGAAAGGGCAGCGTCCAGCTCCGCAAGGGTGGAAATGCCGCGCTCCGCAAGGAAATTGACTGCCTGTGATACGGTTTTCAGTTCATCGGCTGCGTGCTGCCTTTGCCAATACTGCGAATACTTCCGGCTCTTTTCCCTCTGAACGCTCATATACTTTATCAGCAGATTTGCAAGGCCGGGGGATTGCGGGGGCTGCTCCGGGGCGGTTTCCCGCGCCTTGAACAGCTCGCCAATCCATTCTTTGAGCTTTCCAATCTGCGCCCGGATTTCCCGGATAAGGCGGTTTGCCTTTTGGATATTCCGGTTCAGCTCGCCTTTCTCGGTGGCTATGCCTTTCTTCTCCATTTGACAAGCCGCTACGCCCATGTGGACGGTAGGCAGCTCGTCAATGCCGCGCTCGGCGTTGCTGCGGTGGTCGATACGCTCCGGGCTTCCGGCGCGTTCAAGGTAGGCGTTTGAAATATCCGCCCATGCCTTGCGCCATAAAAGCGCGTTGCCCTTGTCGTTCCAGCCTGTGAGGTCAACTTTGTGCGTCTTGTATCTGCCGCTTGGCAAGCGAATACGCTCGCCGTTTTCGTCAAGGTCATATTCCTTTTTGGACTTCGCCGCCCATGCGCCGCGCTCGTCAAGGGGGCGCATGGTAAGCATGATATGACAATGGGGGTTGCCGCTGCCGGTGTCGTGAATGGCAAAATCAACGCACATTCCTCTGGAAACAAATTGAGAGGAACAGTATTCCCGGACGAGCCGGATCTGTTCCTCTCTGGATAATTCTATGGGGAGTGCTGCGTCAATCTCTCTGGCAAGCTGGGCGTTCCCGGCTTTCTCGTAAAGTTCCACGCTGTTCCATAGGGCAGCGCGGTCAGAGAAAGAGGGCGGGGCATGGGGCGGCAGTAGGATTTCCGTATGGACAACGCCGCGCTTGCGGGTGTAGTCATGGGTCATTCCGTCCCACTCGTTTGTGATTTTCTCGCCGCTTCGATAGGCGGCTGCGGCAACGGCTGACTTGCCTTTTCCTCGGCTCACAATGCCGATGTTACAATGGTAAATGGCTATGGGTATCACCTCCCGGATAGGATAATAAAACCCGCAAAAATAGTACAGACGCCGGGGCGGGTGTACTGTTTTTGTGGGTGTGCAGGGATAGCCGCGAAGCGGCGCAAGGGGTGCAGCCCCTTGTTGCGGCAAAGCCGCCATATCGGAGCGCGGGGAAAGTTCCCTGTGCGGAGATAAAGCCCTCGGCAGAGCGCACACGCCCGCAAGGGTGTATAAGTGCGCCCTTTGTTCCAAAGGGATTACTCCGCGTTCCCGTCCCCGGCTCGTTTTTTCAAAAACTCCTGTGCTGGCTCGCTCGTCAAGGCAAGCCGTAAAAAGGCTTTCGCGTCCTCGTCCGGCATGGCAATCAGCTCCGGCACAAGGCTCTCCATGAAGCCGCCGCGCTTGCAAAGCCTGTGGGTTCTCGCCTTGCGTTCCTCAACGGATAACTTCTGCTTGATGATTTTCTCCCGGTTCTCAAACTGCCGGATTTTCTTCTTGCTTTCCTCAATCTCGGCGGTCAATTCCTCGCGGGTTTTCTCTCTCGGTTTCGTCATGACTGGTCGCTCCTTTCTGCCTGTCGGCATAGAAAAAGGACAGTCGATTTTCTCGGCTGTCCCTTGTGGGTGGAGTGTTTGATTTTACTATGTTCTGTTCGATTAAACAAAAATTCATTCCTTAAACTTATTCTTTATTCCTATTTCTGTTTTATAAAAGCCGCAAAACAAAAATACTATTCCCGTACAAATTCCTACAGTAAGGGCAATATTAACTGAAATCTGTAAAAGGAACATTCCTATACTTAAAATAATCTCAACTACTCCTAATACCTTGCCAAGAGAGATAAAATTATTTGGTGCTATACTTTGTGCATAATTCCAGTGTTCTTGTGATTTCCGTGCAGTTGGTGTGTTATATCCGTTACCCGATTTTATGTCAGTTGCAGGATGTCTTTTCAATATGTCCCCAACCAAAATCATTACAAAAGGTATAATCAGATTTAATAACAATAAGGAATACATGGTTTGCCTCCTCAACTCCGATTTGTTCCCAAGAAACAGTATATCATAAGATTGTGAACAAATCTACATCATTTCAGCCTGTCAGCGGCGTTGTTCTCTCTGGCATATTGCCGCGCCGCTTCCCTGCGTTCCTCACTGTATGGGGCGGTCAGACGGAAAGAGAAACGGCCTTTCTCAATGTCAAACTCCATGCAGCCCGTTTCCGGGTCTGCATCGGTCTGCTGGCAGATTGCCGGATAACGGCGGCTGTATGCAAGCAGACGCTTTTTCAAGGCGGTGTTGTGGGTGCGGATATGGATAAGGGGGTCTTTCTCGTCAAACCAAATATCGGTGGTCTTTTCCTGCTTGGTAAGCCCTGTTCTCATGCAAGCTCCTTTCTACGCCACTGTTACGCAATAGGGGCATTTTTCGGGTGTTTTCTCCGGCTCTTGACTTGGAGAAAACGGCGTTTTTGACGATAAAAACCGCCCGGACGGGGAATGGTTCGTCGGGGCGGCTGTTATCGCAAGATTTCTGTTTTTTCCAGCTCTTGACCGTCAGACATAGATTAGCTCATGCCTGATGATTTCCTCGGCTCTCGCCTTGCAGTTGTTCATCAAACCTACCCATTTCATCGGGTCGGCGGCTTTAAGGGCTTCGGTGGCTCCCGCTTCTCTGGCAAGGCGGGGCATGAGGTAGTCCAGCATATCCCGCGCCGCCCGGTCTGTTTCCGCAAGGTGGGGGTATAGCTTCTCGCTGGCTACAAGGGCGTTATAAAGGCGGCGGCGGTATTGTTCCAGATAGGCTTTCCGCAGCCGCCCATAGTGGCCGATATGGGGCTTCAGGGCAATAGGGCGGTTCCCGTTGTCAATCAATCTTCTCATGCGATTTGTTCTCCTTTCTCGTCCTGCTTCTTTTTGTGGTAGTTCTCCCGCCTTGCAGCAAGGAAGTTTTCATACCGGGCTTGAGCTTCGGGATTTCCGGCTGCGGCTTCCTCGTACATCTTCTGACGGGATTTCTTGGTAGCTTCACTGTGATATGCCCGCCGCCTTGCAAGCTCGGCGGCTGCGGCGGGGTCGGTTTCCGCTTGGGTTTTCAGTTCTTGGTAGGCGTTCTTCTTCCGGCTCCGGCTGGCTTCCAGGCGTTCCGTTTCCTCCGGCGTGAGTGGCTGGCCTGCGTCCTGCGCGGCGGCAAGCTCTTTCAGCGTCCGGGGCTTGGGCGGCTGCGCTGCTTTCTGCCGTTCATACCATGCCTTGTGCTGGCGGTTTTTCCTCTCGCGGTAAGCGGCAAGGCGTTCTGCTTCCTCCGGCGTGAGGTCGGCTCCGGCCTTTTGCAGCACGGCAAGCTCCTTTAAGGATTTCGGCTTTGGGGACTTGGGCGGCTCGGCGGCTTTCCGTTTCTTCCGCCATTCCTTTTGCCATGCCCGGTTATGGGCTAACCGCGCTTCGTCTGCCGCCTGTTCCTCCGGGGTCAGCAAGCCCGCTTTCTTCCTCGCGGTAAACTCCCGTTTCTCTGCCTTGCGCTTTTCTTCCCGCGCCTTGGCAAGCTCCTGTGAATGGGCTTCCTTTGCGGCCTGTTCCTCCTGCTGGCGGCGTTGTTCCTCGGCTTCCATTGGGGTAACGATATGGGCGGGGACTTCAAACGCGCCGATGAAGTTGAGGTAAATATCTATCCTCTGGCGGCGGCTGTTCCCGCGTCCCTCGCCCTCATGGACAACGACTTTTTCGATAAACTCGTTGAGCATGGGCGTTGTCAATTCGGAAAAATCAGTGTAGCGGCTCACAAGCTCGATAAACTTATCTGTTTTCAGCCTGTCGGCGTTCCAGCTCTCGATTGCTTCCTCCCATTGTGCGATAGCGGCTTCCAGCTTGGTCTGTTCCTCGTCGTATTCGGCAAGCAGACGGGTAAAGTGCTTATCGGGTATCTTGCCTGTGGCGTTGCCCTCGTATAGCTTCTTTACAAGGCCGTCCAGCTCCTTACACCGCCGCTGTGCCTTGCTCACTTTCTGCCGGTACTCCTTGACGGCGTTCTCTTGGTGCTGGTCGGACGCTTCCCGCACACGCTCGATAAACTCCGCTTCATTGTGCCGCACATACCAGCTCACGCGCTGGATTGCAGCAAGAATGGCGGCTTCCATTTTCGCGGTGGGGATATAGTGCATGGTGCAGTCGCGGGTAAGCTGGCGGTAGCTGGAACACACAAAAGCGTCGTCCAGATAGCGTCCAGCCCCGGACGCTTGAAAGTCGTTCCCCGCACTCCGTCATCGGTGAAGTGCCGGATATTCGTAAAGCCGTTCTTTTGGGCGTAGTCCTCCAAAATGCGCTTTTGGTTTTCTATCGACACGCTTTCCCCGGCTCGTTCATCGTCATGGGAAAGACGCTCGTACAGGGCTGTGATTTTTCCCTTGTCCGGCTGTTTCTTCATGGGGTGTAACCTCCTTTCTTGAGGGTGCGCGCTCCCTTTATCCTTATTGTAAATTACCATTCTGTCTTTTCCTCAAAGAACAGTGCCTGGATCAGCGCACGTTCTTCTGGAGCCAGCAGGGAAAGCGCAGTATGTAGCCTGTCCACTTCCAGCTTGTGAAGCACCACGCTCTCCACACTTTCCTGCTCATCGGAGAATTGCCGGGCATTTTCATCCACCAGCCGGTCCAAAAAATCTTCGCGACTGGGGATGATCTGCACCACTTGGCCCTCCTTTCCGAGAACGAATCGCTCGGTTTTCAAATCGTTCTCAAAATAGCGCATTTTCCGGTCGCCCTGCATATAGGCCCGGTACACTTCATCCGTGACCTCGACATATTGGCCGCGAATCCATATTCTTTTTTTGCCAGCTTCCACGCTGTTTACCTCCGATCAGTCTGAATTTTGAGAAATTCAGACTGATCGGGGGGCCACGGCACCGTGGGAATAAGCTGTGGTGATAACCAAAAACGCACCTGCATGGTGGGGCCATTCCCCACACAGCAAGTGCGTTTCTTTTTAGTTCGTATGTATTATGGCATGACAGTTCACCAGGAAGGGTGAGCGATCCCGCTACATGGCAGGAAATTTTTTTGGCCGTGTACCGCTGAAACTATCCCCGCCCAAGTGCAGGCTTTGGACAACCGACACAAACCTCGTCGGATTTGGTCGAAATGCCATCTGATTCATGGCAGCTCCCTCTGTGGGCCGCCGATGTTGCCAGCGTCAGGGCGTCGTTTCCGTGAGGGCATAAAAAACGGCGGCCTTGATTTCTCAAAGCCGCCGCTGATCGTATGGCGTGTCAAAAGGACTGCTGTACGACGGCTTTTTTCTTTTTCCGTCGTCCGGCAGTTTGTTGGTTATGATGATTTTCCTTATCTTGATAATATGGCGGCAACTTACCTTGACAGTTGCGAACAACAGCAGATCTATCCCTGGCGATACTACTACATCAAATACGACTTCTTCCGGCCAGGCAGTTATGGGAAATATACATGGGAGAACTATGCTGAGGCTCCCTATCACTTCTCGGTTATGATGACCGAGCGGAAATGGTCGGAGAATACCTACCAGCCTTTTTTGCGGGCTATCGACGAGTCCAAACTGTCACGAGAGGATATGGGACAGCGCTTACGACTGGGAAATCGCTTTATTGTGGCGGAGAACGGTGGCATTGTGCTATATGACGAGGAGACACGTCAGGAACTGGTTCGTGTTCATGTACCTCAAAATGAAGATAAAATTGATGTAGAAAACCGAGTCGAGTCCCTAAAAAAAGCCTACACCACCATGATATAGAAAATCCAATTGGATAAGGTCGCAGATATTGCATACGAGGTCTTAAAAGATTGAATCGACGAAGTAGACGAAATGCTTGAACGGGGAGGTTATAGATATCCTTGATATTATTCGCATTTTGGTGTAAAATGAAATCTAACATTGTTTGATCACTGCTTTTGGCAGTCAACTTGAGGGCTCTGCCATTGTCAGAGCCCTTTTTTTGATGAATATGGGGTGTTACGATGGATTTTATGACCATTAAAGATGCTGCGGAGAAGTGGGAAATCTCCAAACGCCGAATTCAGACTCTCTGCTCAGAAGGACGCATCCCAGGGGCTGAACGATTGGGCTATTGCTGGGCTATCCCCAAAGACGCAGAGAAGCCGGCGGATGCTCGTGTGAAAAGCGGGAGATATATTGGAGTTTCAAACAAGAATAGACAGATGGAGAAAAAGTCTGCAGCTGTCCAGGAGGAGTAAACGATGAATGGTCAAGGAAAATTGTTCACTCATTTCCTGAAAAATGCGGATAAGTTGATAATCCAGGTTTACCAGCGCAACTATGATTGGAGGGAAGGTTTCAATGGCACGCCTTGAAGATATAACCGTCGGTTGCTCGGTAACTGGCATTATCGGTAGTAACACCGTTGAGATTGTCGCGGTAAAGTGGTTTGGTACTGCTGCGATGGAAGTCACTTACAAAAATTCTTCTGGACAAGCAGGCAATCAGCTCCTTTTCCGGGACCAAGAAGAATCCATAGAGATTGTGGGAGACGCACTTCCGTGGAGTTTTACTGCGGACACTGATTTGATGCGGCTGTGCTCTGAGGCCTATCGAATTCAATTAGCCCACTTATTTGATCCGTATTTGGCTGTCCATACTTCTGCGATTGAACCGCTTCCCCATCAGATTTCGGCGGTCTATGAAGAGATGCTTCCTCGGCAGCCCCTCCGGTATGTTTTGGCTGATGACCCTGGCGCGGGAAAAACTATTATGACTGGGTTGCTGCTGAAAGAGCTCATTATTCGAGGAGATGTCAAACGGTGTCTTATTGTCTCCCCGGGTAATTTGGCGGAGCAGTGGCAGGATGAACTCTATCAGAAATTCCATCTTCATTTTGATATACTGACGAATGACCGCATTGAATCTGCGGCAAGTGGCAACATCTTCAATGAGCTTAATTTCTGCATTGCCCGGCTAGACAAGCTGGCGCGCAATGAAGTCATTCAGGAGAAACTGAAACTTACCGAGTGGGATCTCGTGGTGTGTGACGAGGCGCACAAAATGTCCGCAACCATCTGGGGTGGAGAGATTCGGTACACAAAGCGCTTTCAGCTTGGAAGACTGCTTTCGGATACGACACGGCATTTCCTGCTTCTTACAGCGACACCGCATAACGGTAAGGAAGAGGACTTTCAGCTTTTTATGTCCCTGGTAGATCAGGACCGTTTTGAAGGCGTGGGAAAGACTACAAGCAACCATTCCGTTGATGTAAGTGATGTGATGCGACGGCTTGTGAAGGAGCAGCTGCTTCGATTTGACGGGACGCGGCTTTTCCCTGAGCGTATTGCCTATACAATCAATTACGACCTCTCACCCAAGGAAGCATACCTCTATCAGGAAGTCACAGACTATGTCCAGCAAGAGTTTAATCGTGCCGATCAGTTGAACAATGAACGTAAGAACACGGTCGGTTTCGCCCTAACCATCCTGCAGCGCCGCCTGGCATCTTCTCCCGAGGCAATTTACCAGTCTCTGCGTAGGCGCCGAGAAAGGCTGGAGCACCGTCTTGCTGAAGAGAAGATGGGGAAAACGGCGTCTCAGGTCAAGATCGATTCCATGGTTATTGATGATCCGGACGAATGGGAAGATCTCCCGGCGGAAGAGCTGGAGAACGCTGAGGATGCAATCAGCGATCAGGCATCGGCGGCAAGAACAATTGATGAACTACAAGCAGAAATTGCAACGCTAAAGCGGCTTGAACGAATGGCCAACGATGTCCGAATGAGCGGAGAGGATCGCAAATGGGATGAACTTTCCCAGCTATTGCAGGACAACGAAAGAATGTATGACCAAAGTGGGCGCAGGGAGAAATTGATTATATTTACGGAACATCGTGATACGCTCAATTATCTGGTCGGAAAGATTATCTCCTTGATTGGAGATCCGGCTGCTGTGGTCACAATTCATGGTGCGATGCTGAGAGATGACCGCCGTAAAGCGGAGGCGCTCTTCAAGCAAGACGTTGGCGTGCGTGTCATGGTGGCTACCGATGCTGCCGGTGAAGGTATCAACTTACAGCGAGCCCACCTCATGATCAATTACGACCTGCCGTGGAATCCAAATAGGTTGGAGCAGCGGTTCGGCCGGGTCCACAGAATTGGGCAGACGGAGGTCTGCTATCTCTGGAATCTTGTTTCCAATCAAACCCGTGAGGGTATGGTTTTCCAGCGTCTTTTTGCCAAGCTGGAGCAAGAGCGTCAGTCCCTCGGCGGGCAAGTTTTCGATATTCTTGGCAAAATCACTTTTGATAATAAGCCGCTTAGGGAACTGCTTGTGGAGGCTATCCGCTACGGTAATGATCCTGAGGTGCAGGCAAGGCTCCGCCGGGTTGTGGATAATTCCTTTGACAAAGAGGCTCTGGCGAAACTTCTTGAGGAGCGCGCATTGACGGAGGATTCTTTGGATGTCCATAAAGTCGTTGCCATCCGTGAGGAGATGGAGCGAATTGAGGCTCATAAACTTCAGCCGCATTTTGTTGAGAGTTTCTTTATTGCGGCGTTCACCAAACTAGGCGGAAGGATCTCCAAACGTGAGACAGGCCGCTATGAAATTACTCATGTTCCATTTGCGGTCAGGAACCGAGACATGATTATCGGCTTTGGTGAACCTGTCATGCAGCGATATGAGCGAGTCTGCTTTGACAAACAGTACCAAACGCTTCCTGGCCATGCTGCGGCGGATTTGATTTGCCCTGGGCACCCGCTTCTGGAAGCTGTTATCGATCTGATTCGTGAGCAAAACGCAGACACCATGAAACAGGGGGCTATATTCGTTGATGATAATGATCTCAGCACAGCCCCGCGCCTGCTCTTTTACATCGAGAGTTCTGTGCAAGATGGTGTCTTAACCAAAAGCGGTACGAAACGCGTTATCTCCCAAAACCTTCATTTTGTAGAGTTGGATGAAAACGGGAATGCCAGAAACGCAGGCTATGCTCCATATCTGGACTATCGTGCGCCAAGCGAGGAAGAGCGCCAGCTGATCGCAGGATTCCTCCCCAGCCAACGGTGGTTAACCGGTGATGTGGAGTCCAAAGCCATGAACTATGCGATTGGAAATATCATCCCTCAGCATTTCTTGGCTGTTAAAGAACGTCGGGTGAAAGCTGCGGACAAGACGATGAAAGCCGTTAAGGAACGGTTGACGGCGGCCATTCAGTATTGGGATTATCGTTCCTCCGAGCTCAAAAAGAAAGAAGATGCCGGCAAGAGCAACTCTCGCCTCAATTCTCAAAATGCCGCACGCCGCGCGGAAGAATTAGAAGCAAGATTGCATAAGCGACTGGATGAACTGGAGAAAGAAAAGCAGGTTTCCGCCATGCCGCCGATTGTTATGGGCGGTGCCCTTGTTATCCCCAGAGGGCTTATCAATCGGCTGATGGGCCAACAGCCAGCTCAGTTGTTCAGCCAGGGAGATCGCAAGAGTATCGAGATGGCCGCAATGAGAGCGGTTGAGGAGATTGAGAGAAAACTGGGCTATTCCCCCAGAGATGTCAGCCTTGAGAAATGCGGCTATGACATTGAGTCGAAAATCCCAGAAACACTCGCAGACGGAAAATCAACACTGCGGTTTATTGAGGTGAAAGGCAGGACAGTGGGGGCCACTACTGTCACCGTAACCGCAAACGAGATCCTGACCGCACTTAACAAGCCAGATGAATACATACTGGCTGTCGTTGAGGTCGATGGTTCAAAAACAAAGACTGTTTACTTGCAGCACCCGTTCCATGAGAAACCAGAGTGGACAGCGTGCAGCGTGAACTATGACATTCAAGACCTCAGGAGAAATAGCGTTATCCTGTTAGAAGAGGTGCTTTGCCATGCCTAAGAAACTGATAGAAGTTGCGCTTCCCCTGGAAGCGATCAATGCAGAGTCGGCCAGAGAGAAGTCTATCCGCCACGGGCACCCGTCCACCCTGCATTTGTGGTGGGCCCGGCGGCCCTTGGCCGCAGCTCGTGCTGTGATCTGGTCCAGCTTGGTGGATGATCCCTCCGAGCACCCTGAGCAGTTCCCCACCGAAGAGGAGCAGAACAAGGAGCGACAGCGCCTGTTTAACATTTTGGAAAAGCTGGTCAAGTGGGAAAACTCCAATGATCCGGAAATTCTGGATGCAGCAAAGGCGGAAATCCTGCGCTCCACCGGCAACAACCCACCTCCGTTGCTGGATCCCTTTGCTGGCGGTGGAGCCATCCCGTTGGAAGCTCAGCGACTGGGCTTGGAGGCCCACGCCCACGATCTGAATCCGGTAGCGGTGATGATCAACAAAGCCATGATTGAGATAAGCAAGATGGCAGATCGGGGGTCCTCTATTTGTAGTTGGGACTCTAGTCGTGAAGGCCTACGAAATACATTTGGGAGGCAAGCAATCCCGATGGCATGGGATTATGCAGAAAGCAACCCATTTTGCAATGCTTCGGGGTGTTTCGATAATATGCTCGATTGGGTATACAAATGTATTTTGGAGTTCCCCGCCTCAACACAAGGCGAAACATGTCAATTTGATGCTCAAAGTGACTGTGGGCTGCGCGAAATTATGGTTTCTACGGATCCCCCTTACTATGATAATATTGGCTATGCTGACCTATCCGATTTCTTTTATGTTTGGATGCGCCAATCCTTAAAGTCGATTTATCCCAATCTGTTTCGCACAATGCTGGTGCCTAAAGCTGAAGAACTAGTCGCAACCCCGTATCGCTTTAATGGAAGTGTAGAAAAAGCTCGTGATTTTTTTGAGGAAGGGATGTTGCACACCTGCAAGCAGATTTATCAATATGCTCGGGAAGACATTCCAGTTACCATTTATTATGCCTACAAACAAAGTGATACTGAGACGAGTGAGGCTGAATCGAAAACGGCATCTACCGGTTGGGAAACTATGTTATCTGCGGTGATTCAGGCTGGTTTTTCGATCACTGGAACTTGGCCTATGCGTACAGAAATGGCCAATCGCTCTATTGCCTCAGGCACTAATGCTCTGGCTTCGTCCATCGTTCTAGTCTGTCGTAAGCGTGATGAAAACGCACGCACCTGCACTCGCCGGGATTTTGTGACGACATTAAAGCGCGAACTGAAACCCGCGTTGCAAAAACTTCAGCAGAGCAACATCGCACCTGTTGACTTGGCTCAGTCGGCCATTGGGCCTGGCATTGGTGTGTTCAGCCGCTATAAGAAGGTGCTGGAGTCTGACGGTTCGCCCATGACGGTGCGCAGCGCACTGCAAATCATCAATCAGGAACTCGACCTCTATTTCTCAGGCCAGGACAGCAGCATAGACAGTGATAGCCGGCTTTGCGTGGAGCTGTTCACGCAGTACGCTTTTAACACAGTGAAATTTGGCGATGCTGACGTTCTCGCACGTGCCAAAGGAACATCTGTGGCCAAGCTGGCCGGGCAGGATATTCTTTATGCGGCGAAGGGCGATGTTCGCTTGTTGACCCGTGAAGAGCTGCCCGAGAAAATCAAAACTGGCGAGCAAAATATCTGGCTGCTGACGCAGCAGCTTACCCATGCCATGGAGACGGGCGGCATCCAAAAGTGTGCAGAGATTATCGCACCCATGTTTGGCAACAATGCTGAGGAAGCGAAAAATCTTGCCTACCGTCTATATTCTATCTGTGAGCGCAAGAACTGGGCGCAGGAAGCGTATGCGTATAATGCGCTTGTTGTCGCCTGGCCGGAAATTCAGAGCAAGGCTGCTGAGCTTCAGGCGATTGAGCCTGTCCAGATCGGCCTGTTCGAATAAGGGAGGAATACCATGCCTCAAAATGTTGAACGAATCCAAAAAGGATTTAGAATCCTCCATCCCTATCTCGCTGGTTACATCGGCCAGGAGATGCGGAAAGAATATGGAGACAGTTGGTGGCAGAATGTAATGTCCGCATTGGATGACCAACTGCGGGATCTGCCATCAAGCGGAAGTTATGCTGACCTGATTGATTCTTTGGATATTGCAAACTGCCTGCGCATTTTCGACCGGCGCTGGAATGAGATCTTCCGCAAAAAGTTGTCACTGGATTATCGCACTTGGGCGAAAGAACTCATGGGCGTCCGAAACAAAGTAGCCCACATTGGTGGCCAGGATCTGGATGATGATTATACGTGGAGAGCCTTGGATACCATGTCCAGACTCTGTGAAGCTTTTGATGATGATTCGGCCGAGGAAATTAGAACGCTTGCGCGTGAACTCCGCTATGGATCTGCCCAAGGTTCTACCACTGTAACGGCAGCGAATGCAGAGTCCTCTGCCAAGCCCACGAGTGTTGGAGTGATGACGCATCAGAATGGCTTGCCAAGCTGGAGAACCATTATGGAGCCGCATCCCGATGTGGCGCAGGGCAGATATAAGAATGCCGAATTCGCAGCCAATCTGGCACAAGTTGCAAAAGGTGAGGGTTCATTTGAGTATCGGGATCCCGTAGAATTCTTTGCGCGGACCTATGTGACTGAGGGAATGAAGGGCCTGCTGGTACAGGCCCTGAAACGAGTGTCCGGTGCAGATGGTGAGCCAGTCATCCAGTTGAAAACTGCTTTTGGCGGCGGTAAAACGCATAGTATGCTGGCACTCTATCATTTGCTGAGAGGCAAAGTACCTGCAAATAAACTTGCTGGCGTTCAACCTGTGCTCGAAGCTGCCGGTGTGACGGAACCAGTTAAGGTTCATGTTGCTGTGCTGGTAGGAACGGCACTGGATCCCTCTAAGAGCCGTCGGCCTCAGAATATGCCGGGTATTACCATCAACACGCTCTGGGGCGAAATGGCTGCTCAGCTGGCCCTTTCGGCCGGCCGCCCGGAACTATACGACTATGTCAAGGAAGCCGATAAAAAAGGCGTCTCGCCGGGCCACGAGGCTCTGCGTCAATTGATGGATGCCTGTGGTCCTTGCTTGATCCTCATGGACGAACTTGTGGCTTATGCCAAGAAGATCTATGGTATCAGCGGCCTGCCGGCAGGCTCCTTCGACAACTTTATCAGTTTCATTCAAGAAATCACGGAAGCTGCGAGTACGAGTCGGAACAGCTTGGTTGTTGCGTCAATTCCCGAGTCTGATATCGAGATTGGCGGTGAAGCCGGCCAAATTGCGCTCGAAGCTATTGAGCATACCTTTGGTCGGATGGAGTCGATCTGGAAGCCGGTCGCTGCAACAGAAGGCTTTGAGGTCGTTCGCCGGCGCCTGTTCCTGGATTGCAAAAACCCGGATGCCCGGGACTCCGTTTGCGAGAGCTTCAGCCAGATGTATCAGAACAATCCCAGCGACTTCCCGGTGCAGGCGCGGGAGGTGGAATACCGAGAGAGAATGGTCTCTTGCTATCCCATCCACCCGGAGGTGTTCGATCACCTCTATGAAGAATGGTCTACTCTTGAGCGGTTTCAGCGCACTCGTGGCGTGCTGCGGCTGATGGCTGCGGTTATCCACGAACTATGGATGAACAATGATTCGAGCGCCATGATCATGCCTGGATCGCTTCCCTTGGATGTCCCGAATGTTAGGGATGAACTGACCCGCTATCTGTCTGAGGAATGGAACAGCATTGTTGACACCGAGGTCGATGGTAAAAAATCGATTCCTTATCAGAAAGACAAAAACATTTCTCGTTATGGCTCCTCGATGGCTTGCCGCAGACTTGCGAGGACGATCCTCCTGGGGAGTGCCCCGTCTGATCGCACCCAGGCTGTGCGAGGAATCGAGTCTGCCCGGATACGCTTGGGCACCATCCAACCCAATGAGAATATTGCAGTATTCAATGACGCTCTGAATACATTACAAGGGAGCTTGGCTTATCTGTATGCCAGTAGCGATCATTACTGGTATGATACCCGCCCAACCCTCCGTAAAACCATGGAAGATCGGGCCAGCCAATTGTCGCGTGCTGATGTAGAGTATGAGATTGAGTGCAGGCTTAAGGAATGGCGGAGAGAGGCGCCTTTTGCAGGATTGCATACATGCCCATCCTCCTCGCTCGATGTTCCTGATGAAAAGGCAGTGAGGCTTGTAATTCTTTCTCCGGATAAGACGCACAAGGCAAACGCAATGAAGTCCGAAGCTCTCATGGAATGCGAAAGCATCCTTAATAGTAGAGGAACCTCCCCGCGTATCTATCGCAATATGCTCGTATTCCTCGCACCGGATAGCGCTGGGATGGATTCGTTGATCATGGAGACCAGACGCTGGCTGGCATGGAAATCGATTCAGAATGATCGGATTGAGTTGAACTTGGATGCAGCACAGAACAAGGAAACGGAAAGCTGCCTGGCGCGCAGCAACGAAACCGTAAAACTTCGCCTAATGGAGACTTACTGCTGGCTCATCTCCCCGTATATCGATCTGGAGGGTGATAGCCATACAATCTGTTGGGAAGAGGAAAATATCCGCGGCGGTAGTGATACGCCGATTACGAAGGTTCGAAAAAAGCTTGAGGCGAACGATGCGTTGATTACCCATTGGGCACCCGCACTGCTCTTGATGAAGTTGGATGATCTGCTTTGGCGTGATAGTAATGAGATTCAGATTAAGAAACTCTGGGAGTATTTCTGTACTTACTGCTATCTTCCCAGACTTTCAAGCTACTCGGTCCTGGAAGAGTGTATCATGTCGGGTGTCAACAGCGACGAGTACTTCGCATACGCTGAAGGTACAAGCAATGGGCGGTATTTAGACCTCAGATATCAAACTTTCCTCAGCAGAGTGGATGAATACGGTTATCTGGTAAAAATTCCGGCGGCTCTAAAACAGATTGTGGCGGATAAGAGCAAGGAACCAAGCCCAACAGAATCCGGGCCTCAGAACTCCGGATTTGAAACAGGCACGCCTGCTACTCCGCATTCAGGTGAAGGATCTACCACCACAACGCCTGATCCAAGTACTGGCCGGCCCCAAAACACGCATTTCTATCTGTCTACGCCGCTCACTACTACGCGGATCAATAAAGACGTCAACAATCTGGTTCAGGAAATTATCAATTATGTGGCTGGTGTCGATGGAGCTGAAATCGAAATCAACCTTGAGGTCAATGCCAAATTGCCGAATGGCACACCTGTGCCAATTGTGAGGACGGTCACTGAGAATTGCCGTACTCTGAAGGTTAAGGACTTTGGATTCAGCGAGTAAGATATAGCGAAAGGCGCCAGAAGCATTTGTAGCAACACTTCTGGCGCCTTTTTCTCCATGGTTTAGAAAGGGTGGTGTAGTGAAACGGGCAACAACTCCTGCAATAGAATTGTTTATCGAATCAAGGTTTGTCCTCGTCGATAACATAGGGCCGTTCATTCCGAATACGGAAATTGATAGACTCATGGAAGAACTGATGAAAGAGTTTGATGGGATATATTGTGGCGCAATGCCAGACAAAGCCGGGATTAAGCTTTTCAGCGTTCGATCAACAAGGACGAATAAAACCTTCTGCAAGATACGAGTGAAGTAAATTAGTTCGGCATTGGAATATGAGGGAACTTGAATGAATCCTATCGTGACCGTGATTATCAGTGGGGTATTTACGCTCAGTGGCGTGATTTTGGGCTGTGTCCTTAGCGAGGTATGCGCAGCCAGACATGCAAGGCCAGCCCTTTGTTTCAAATTAAGTGCCACACCTGACAATGAATTGACTGAGGTGGGACTCCGTACAAAAACAAGTGCATCTGAATACAGTATAACGATTTATAACTATGGACAGAGACCGTTTCTCCTTGAAAGAATTGAGTTTTATTCCAAAAAGCATCTTCTCATTGATTATGTGTTAACTGACGATGATTTGACAATAATGCCGTATCAGTACAGGAGTTTTATTTTAGATCAACAGCATGCTAAGGCCATGGAGCGGCATTGCATGGAAAAAGATATCAAGGAATGCCTGGTTGTTGCAACCGGTGTGAATTCGAAACGAGTTCGTTCAAAATTAGATATTTCGTGGATCCATATGAGGGCAACATGGCAGAATGCGGATTTTTCTGCCGGAGTATGATCGGAGTGGAAAGGAGTCTCTATGGCTAAGGCTAAACAGGAACTTTCGCTGAGACAGCAATATCAACGTCTCACACAGGCAAAGGCACAAGCAACTCGCAACGGACAGCCTACCCCAAAGTTGGATAAGAAAATTGAGAAACTGAAGGCCCTGATGGGGAGCACTATACGGACAAAAGCGGCAGAGAAACCATCCCCCAGTAAATACACCGTCTACAAGAACGTGAACCCAAAGCCTGTACAAGGTGGGGGTTGTACGCCCAAATAAAGCGGCCTTGAGTGCTTTTAGGGAGAAAATAAGCGGAGTTGCCCGTGGGCACACATTTTTATACTCCCACTGTAACAAACAGCTGTGCAACTTCACTCACGACAATTTCTAAAAGTGGGTGAAGAGTTTTGTAAATAGCACCTTCTTGGGGCATAAGTTTGGAACGCCCAAATTTTTCTTAATTACTTGTTTGCCCACAGAGACCAAAACTGGCCCACCCAGGAATAGCACACCTGGTGGGCCGTTGTTTTTATCACATCTGGTGTCTCGCTTGGAAGGTACCTGAAGCATTTTGCCCGAAAATACCACGGAGCCGGGGGGATGATAGGTATCAGTATAGCGGACGGGTTCAATTCAAATTGTGCGCACCAGATAAAATGATAGCTCCCTTGAGAATATGGGTATGAAAATCCACGCCTCACATTCCTATATTTTTTAGGAATATACTGACTTTCCTTGTGTGCCTATGGTAAAGTAGAAGCAAGATATTGTATGGAGAGGAGGTATCGCAATGGAGGGCAAACCTGCATGGTTGCACATTTTTTCTGATGGAATCCCTGGTGAACTGCTATTGGTGCTTACGCTTTTGATTTGGGCTATTTTTGCTATGATCTTATTTTCCAACGCAAAAAGCCGGTTAAACATTTGGTGTTTCTGCAGTGGGATGCTGTTCAGCGTAGGAGCGCTAAAGGAATATCTATTCTATACTCTGGGTCCCGTTCTTATTGATAGTGGGATTTGGACCAGCGCTTTTTCAGAAATACTATATTCACTCCTCAGTGCAGTGTTTTACTATCTGTCCATGCCGGCGGTACTGATTTTCTGTTTATACTTTCACCATTTGGACCAAACGCACCCTCAGCGTTTCCGTTGCCTGCAGATGCTGGTGTTCCTTCCAGGTTTCCTGCTTGCCGTAGTATTTCCCTGCACAAAGACAATTTCTTTTCAGCACGACACCGCCTTTTGCCTGACTGTAGGAATCTATAACTGGTGCTACGGGCTGATCGGCACCGGGATTATCCTTCATGCGTTATTGGAAGAGCGAATGAGCGCCCATTATCACCAGCGCAGGCTGGCGGCAGCCAGTCTGCTGGTTCCACTGTGGTTTTGGCTGGTGTCTGCCTTTCCCTATCACGCCTTGGGTATCCCGAATCTCAGTAAGCTCTGGCAAGTTAATTTGATTGTGGTGCTGTTTGTCCTACTATACTTCCTGTATCATGCCTTTCGGGACGGTATCTGGGGGATTCGCTTTCGCAGGGAAACCTACGACTGGAACAGTGGAAACCGGGTCCTGCAGAAGAATGCTCAGTATGTGGGGCACGCATTAAAAAATGATTTATCAAAAATAGAGTGGTGTACAGATTTTTTAGCTGCGCAGGGAGCATCCTCCAGAGAGGTGGATATTCTCCGTCGATCTGCTGCCCATCTCAAGCAGTTTATCAGCCGAACACAGCTCTACTCCGAAAAAATCTCTCTTCTTCCAGAAGCGTGTGACATTTCGGAGCTTCTCCGCAGTTTGGCGGAGGAATTTAATGTTTCTGCCGAAAAGCGGGGAAAAGTTCTTGTTTCTGAATGTGACTCTCAGATGCTGGTGTGTGATCCAGCCCATGTGGAGGAAGTCTTACGGAATTTAATCGCCAATGGTCTGGACGCCGCAGGCAAGAACGGAGAGGTGACGATCTCTTATCAAAACCTTTCCCGCAAGCGATATGCAATGATTACGGTAGCGGATAACGGCTGTGGAATGGACGCAAAGAAAGTAAATCAGATTTTTGAGCCATATTATACAACAAAAGCAGGGGGGAATAATCTCGGCTTGGGACTCTATTACTGCTGGAATGTTATGAGTGCCCACGGCGGCAGCATTCGGGTGACATCCGAACCAGGACAAGGCAGTACTTTTTTACTGCTGTTTCCAGTAAAAAAAAGAAGGAGGTCGGATGATGGAACCAATCCGGATTCTGGTGGTAGAAGATGATCCTGATTTTCAATATTTGATTCAGCAGAGTCTGTCAGAACATTCAGATTTTGCGTTGATAGCTTGTTGTCAGGATGGAGAAAGTGCCTTCCTGGCTGCGGTACGAGAACAACCTGATGTTGTCTTAATGGATCTGGCACTGCCAACAGATCCCGTAGAGGGAGTGATGGCAGCCCGGCGTATTCGTCTGGAGACTCGGGCGAAGGTGATTTTGCTTACCTCCTATGAGGAGCCGGAAACTGTGGTGAGAGCGAGTGTGGAAGCCCTTGCCTCCGCCTATGTGTTAAAAAGTCAATTTCCTCTGTTGGTACCTACCATCCGGGAGACCGCTCGGGGCGTCACACCTCAGTCTCATTTGATCTGCTCCGCACTGCTGAAAAATCTGACTCCAGCGGAGATGTCTGTGTTCCGGTATATGCTTGGGACGCCAGTTACACTCCACTCCTCGGAAAAAACGATTGCTAATCAGCAGACCAGCGTGCTCCATAAATTGGGACTTCAGAATAAGCAGCAGTTACGTCATGTTTTCGCTGCCTATTTCCCTCAGATAGCGGAAGCAACCGGACAATTCTATCAAAAGCGTTAGCAGCCTCCACCCTTCTGGGTGGAGGCTGTTCCCATGTTTCTTGGGAACAAAAGAAAAGCAGGCGATGATATAATGAACGCAACTATAGAAAGAATTTGGCAATTTTCTGTGAAAAATAAAAGGAGGAGAGGATATGAAGTTGCGTTGGAGGCGAGGGATCGCGGCATTGCTCTCCGCTGTGATGTTGCTCAGTATGCCGGGAGGACTGGAGCTCACAGCAGCAGCAACTGAGGCTGTCCAAGAAACCACTTCTAAGCGAAATTCTGAATATGACTTGGTAATGGACACATCTGGTCAGACCATAGTCGGTTATACGGGCGAACCAGTAAATTTGGTAATTCCCGAGGGTACAGTAGCTATTGGTGCCAATGCGTTTCAGGATTGTACCGCTTTGGCATCCGTCCAATTTCCGGATAGTCTTGAAGAGATCGGAATCCAAGCGTTTACCGGATGCACCACCTTGTCATCTGTGAAATTTGGCAGCGGACTAAAAGCCATTGGTGGCGAGGCATTCTCTTATTGTACCAGCCTCAAAAGTCTTACTTTGCCGGAAGGAATTACGGAATGGGGCATTCGCATTTTCCTCTCCAGCGGGCTGAATTCACTCACACTTCCACAGGATATGAAAGTAATCCCAGACAGCATATTCAGTGGGAGTTATGCTCTGGAGTCTATTTCCTTGCCAGATGGTGTTACTGCCATAGGAAAGGAAGCCTTCATGAACTGTCGCTCTCTGCGGAACGTGGAGATTCCAGAGAGCGTCACTGCCATTGGCTCAGGCGCATTTAGCGGCTGCATTGCATTGAAAGAGCTCGTCCTGCCGTCAGGGCTGACTGCCATTGCCAGCAGTACATTCAACAATACCGGATTAGTTAGTCTGGATGTCCCAGAGAATGTTCGAAACATTGACTACTGGGCTTTTAGCTTCTGCGATGATCTTACCTCCGTCCGTATCCCAAATCGTCTGACAAAAATTAACGAAAGTGCGTTTGATGACAGTACGCCTGCCAATATTACCATTTGGTGTACTGCTGACAGTTATGCATATACGTTTGCTCTGGAGCATGGACACCCCATTCGATTGATAGGAACAGAAGATACCCGCCAGGTAAGTGCCACGGTACAAAGCCCGGAAGGAACGGTGTTGACAGAGGGATTTACCGTGGGCTGGTACGACATCAGCACCGGACAGCAGGTTGCAGTGGGAGCCAGCGCCATACTGCCCGATGCGTCTAAGACCTACGAATGTCGGATTTCCCTGGGGGATGAACTGAGTCGCTTATATAAGACACCTGAGCCTCAGACCGTGAAACCGGAGGATAGTGGAGCGCTTGTTTTTTCTCTGAACGCCTATACTGCTGTGCGTCTCAGTGGAACGGTGGTGGATGAGGCCGGTGGGCCTATCCAGGGGGCGAATGTGGAGATTGTACAGGTCTTTGGAGAGCAGTCCATCAATCTCCAACCTCTTACCACGGAACAAGATGGCGGTTTTTCTGCGGAAATATCTCAGGTTCCCACCACCGTGGTGGTACGAGCTGATGGCTATTACAGCGCCAGACGGACGGTAAGTACGGGCAGCTCCTATGACTTGGGAGAGATTGCCCTGACAAAAACCGTCAGTGATTGCATCCAGCTTACTCTGGCCCAGGTTGATGCGGTCAGGAGTGGAGAAACACCTCAGAAACGGTATCTGCCCAATGCCGCCGGACTAAAGTTCACTCTGACCAGAGATGGGCTACCGGTGACGGGGTTTCAGGTTCAGGGCACCACGCTGAGATTTCTTCCCGGCGTGGTCGATGCTGGAGATACGATTCAGTTGTCGGTACAGGATACACAAGGAAATTACACTGCGAAAGATGTCTCTGTCACACTGGATGAAAGCAAGATGGGAAATGCTCAAATCACTCTGACGGAACATGGAAAGTTCTATCTCCCCACCATCTCCGCTGCCCATGCGGTAGATGTGATGATTTTTGACGAGGAAGGCAACCTTGTTTCTACTAAGGCTGTTCAGTGTCCCGTGGAGAGCGATGCCCTTCCGGCTGGGCAGTACAGCCTGGTTTTCTTGGAGAAGACTGCTCTGCTTCCCAGCGTGCCTGCTATCAGTCGTCTGAACGAACTTGGACTGACGGAAGGCAACGACTATACCTTGCTCCCTGTTACCATAGCGGACGGCATCATGACCCAGTTGGAACCGGTGACCGTACCCGAATTGAACACCGATATTCTTACCGGTCGTATTCTTGACAGTGGTGGGCTAAATGTGACGCCAGGTCAGGTGACAATTGGTGAGCTGGCCTATCTTCGTATGGCTTTCACACTTAAGGGCGATGCCGTCGCCAAGAATATTCAGCTGTCAATGCCAGAAGGCGTGGAGTCCGTTGGCGCGGCAGTGCTGGGCGTGGAGGCTCTGGTTACGGTGCCGAATGGAAATACTGTGACGATCGCGCTTCCGGAAGGCGTGTCGGAAGGTGTGGTGTACCTCGCCTGTAAAGCTGGAAAAGTAGGCGAACACCATATCAGCGCGCTTCTTTCTACAGGAGAACAAATTCTGCCCTTAGGTGGTTCGACCCTCATTCTCTCTCTAGGGCGGATCAGCCTGCCTACCAAAACCGGAAATCAGACCATACAGATCACAGGCCGAACGTTCCCGAACGCAACAGTTACTCTCTATGATAACGACTTAGAGATCGGTACAGCTACCGCCAATGCAGTGGGCAGCTGGCAGGGTATGTTTGATCTGGCAGATCCGCTGTATGCTTGTTCCTATCATTATGTTCATGGGGTCGTGACAGCAGACGGTCTGGACCAGCCAGCTGAGATCGACAGCCAGCTGGTGATCTATGACAAGGATATGCCGGCTGTGCTGGAAACGGTGATGATGTATAATATTGGTGATCACGGTGAGAACAAGAGTGTATTCCATTTCGGCTCAGCAGAGCATACGGCACAGGATACCCGTTCTTACCGTATGTGGCCTGGCAATTTCCCTACATTTACTTTCCAGGTTGAATTTTCCGGGGACAATACGCAGTTGGATCAGGTCTATGTGGTGACGGAGAGCAAGGGCGGCCACCGGACCTATGTAGAGACCGCCTATGATGCGAGCAGCGGTCGATGGCTTGGGACCCAGCAGTACTATGCCTTCGAGGACGCGCCGCAAGGCATCGGTGTTATCTATTCCTTTAAGGAATCTGATGATTTCGGTGTGCAGGAGGAGATGTTCCAAGACAACATGTTCTCCTTCGCAACATCGGATACCCAGCCGCTGGCGGATCTGATAGGAACAGAAATTGACGGAGAAAAGAACGACAATGCACCGCTGACTTTTGAGGTGCAGAAGGCTTCTGAACTGGAAAATGATTTGCAGGGTGTCCTAAAGATTACCGAAAACGATGAACCCCTTTTCTGGTATCGGCTGCAGCAGACTCCGGAGAACCGCACCGCACAGCAGCTGGCCGCAGCCGGATTCTATCCGGTCAACATGGAGCAGACGCTCTATACGCTGGCATCCTACCGGGAGGATGCCATTCAGATGCAGTATGCGGACCTGACTGAGCACATTCTTTTGACGGAGACCTATTACTTCGAAGACCCACAGGCCGCCGCAGCCACAGCCCGCGCTCAGTTTATCTCGTTGGCCGACACAAGGGGAATCCCGGCGGAGGTCATGGATTCTATCTTTGATGCTTATGGGAAGATTACCGATAAATTGACCCTTGCAGGTATCACCAAAGACATCATCGAGTTGACGGATGCGCAGATTCAGTGGCGAATGCAGATCCAGGGGAATGTAGATGCCCTATTTATAGAAGGGAATGCTCTTGGAAAGGCTCTTGATGCCAAGTGTCCGGATGGAAGTGACCGCCTGGATGCGGACACGCAGATGCAAATGGCATCAGAATTGATCGAAATCGGTCAGGATATCCAGACATACCAGGATACTGCAACCAGCCGCGCCACCGGAGCCGCTGTGTCAAAACTTATGTCCATCATTGGCGAGCAGTTATTTGAGAAAGCCTTTGATAAGATTCCGTTTGCCTCAAAAATGGCGAAATACAAGGCAACCATTATGAAAGACTTACTGCAACAGGTCACTGAGATCGGTAAACAGTATTTTACTCCGGAGATCGAAAACGCTTTAGTAAACGGCATCAAGCTACCAAACGGCACAACGATTCCCATCGATCAGCTGACCCCCGCATTGTATACACCGGCCAGTGTGGAAAACTATATCAACTCCACCGCTGCAGGCCTTCAAAAGCGGCTGGATGCCTTGAACACCTCCTTTAAGAACACCAAATGCGAGGATAAGGAGCCTGAGGAGGACGATCAGACTGGCAAAGGCGACAGCAGCGAGAATTATACAGATTGGGGATATTCGGTCGATTCAGTGGAGAGTGAGATCAAGGAGACCATCCCCATTCTGGATCCCTCCGGCTATGTATACGAGGCGGTGCCGTCCAACCGGCTGACGGGAGTAACGGCTACCCTGTACTATCAGAATGAAACAGGCGGCGAAAGTTTATGGAATGCCGACGCTTACAGTCAGCTCAATCCTCAGATCACGGAAGCTGACGGAGCCTATGCCTGGTTTGTCCCTGAGGGCCAGTGGAAAGTGAAGTTTACCAAGAATGGATACCTATCCGCAGACAGCAGCGGCGTGCCTGCTGCCATCGGAAACATCGGGAATACCGGCTGGCTCCCGGTACCGCCGCCCCAGTTTGGGGTAAACGTAGGCATGGTGTCCACCGCCGCGCCCGCGGTAGAGAATACCATCGCTTATACCGACCGCATCGAGGTGACCTTCAGTCAGTATATGAACATTGGGAGCGTAGCGGATGCCATTTCCCTAAATCGGGACGGTCAGCCCATCTCTGTCAAAGTAACCACATTGGATGCTGAGTACGCTCTGGATGGGTCTACACAGTACGCAACCCGGTTTGCCGTGACCCCGGTAGATGGGGACTGCACCGGCACACTGTCGGTTGCTGCCGACGCGGAAAATTATGCCAGCGCTTGCTTGGAGAATACATATACCGTAGCGCTGGCTGCCCCGACCCAGCGCCCCATCGGAATCACGGCAGAGGACTGTTCTCTGACGGTTCGTGAGGAAGGAGTTCTGTCAGTTACCCTCGTGGGCGGCGAGGCAGGTACCACCCTGGTGGTGGAGAACCTGACACCCAGTTTACTGAGTCTCTCCGACCAGAGTGTGGTTACTGATGTGGACGGAACCGCAGTGCTTATGCTCACCGGTAACCTGCCTGGCGTGGGACAGATCCGGGTTACAGAACCTGTTTCCGGACTCTCTGAGACCTTCTATGTGAGCATTACCATGACCGAAAAGGACGTGCCGGGGGAGGTCAAACCCGAGCCGGTGATTGCAGTCCTAAGTGACGGTACCGTTGTGACCACCGGTATGACGGTGGAAAAGGGGACCAAGATCACTCTGTCCACCGCCACAGAAGGAGCAACCATCCGGTACACTCTCAACGATACCTGTCCCTGTAAAGACGAGGCTCTGACCTACACCGGCCCTATCGCAATTACAGCGGACACAACGCTCCGGGCTGCCGCTGTGCTGGACGGTGTATATAGTGATACCATCCGTTTGGAACTGATGATAAGGACAGAGCAGTCTGGCGGAGGAACAGGCAGCGGTGGCAGCAGTTCTGTCAGCCACGCCGTTGAGATGGCCGACACGGAGCATGGCACTATCACGGTAACTCCCAGCCGCGCGAAAACCGGCGACACCGTTACCATTACAGTAAAGCCTGATGTGGGATATGTACTCCGTACACTTACTGTCGCCGATGGAAAGGGCAATGATGTGAAACTCATTGAAGTGGATGGCAGAACGTATCAGTTTATAATGCCCGACAGCGTGGTACTTGTGAACGCCGTGTTTGCTCAGGAACTTGAGACGATCATTACCTTTACAGATGTGGATGCGGAAGACTATTTCTACGATGCAGTAGCCTGGGCTGTGGCCCGTAATGTTACCTTCGGCACTTCGGACACAACCTTTAGTCCTGACAATGCCTGCACCCGCGCACAGGCTGTCACGTTCCTTTGGCGTGCTGCCGGTAGCCCTCAGCCGCAAGTGATAACCAATCCTTTTGCAGATGTGCAAGAGAGCGATTATTTTTACAATGCCGTATTGTGGGCTGTGGAGAACAATATTACGGCCGGGACCAGTGCGGGAACATTTAGTCCGGATACTGTTTGTACTCGCAGCCAGGTCGTTACCTTCCTATACCGCTATGACGGCACTGCTGCCACGGAAATAACTGAGTTTATTGATGTGAACGAAACGGCATACTATTACGATGCGGTTCAATGGGCAGCTCAAAGCGGCGTTACCTCTGGTACTGGCACAAACACCTTTAGCCCAGAGGCCAATTGTACCCGAGCTCAAATTGTGACTTTCCTTTATCGAGCACTGAAAAGTAACTAAAAAGTTTGTTAAAGATAAATGGGACCAGAAAGACTTTCTGGTCCCATTTATCTTGTTTGAGCTACTGCTTATGTTCTATCTTTGATACTCGGAATGGAAAGATGCAGAAAACTCAAAAACGGACGTATCACCAAAGGAATGATACGCCTGCCTTCTTCCAACTCTGAGCAGAGATCATCTGCCACAGCACTTCTTATACTTCTTACCGCTTCCACAGGGACATGGTTCATTGCGGCCGATTTTTCTGCTGTGCCGTATGCCATCAACCATTCTGGGCATGAGGTCTGCCATTTCATCGGGGGTATGTCCATTATTTGACCATAAGCGCGTCGAATTGGACATCTGAACGAGTAACTGCGCAAGCGGTTCTAATTGAGAATCTGTGATAGAGATACCGAACTCATCCAGCACATCAATAGCAGCCTGCATCCCCGCTTCCACTACAAAAGCAAAGTGAATCTCTCCGAGGATCTCAAGTGCTGTTGCTTCATTAACATAAAGATGATTGATCAGATAGCGTTTTACGGCGTCTGTCTCATGTGTATGCTCAAAAAAGTACCAGTTCGCATATTTGAGGAAATCTGTTTTGCCTGGTAGAAAGCGCGGTTTATCGCCAATCTGGTGCAGAAGATCCTGAACGTCAGAAAAGTTATTTTCGCCAAATTCGATACTGACAATGTAGTCTTTCCAAAAACAATACGGGGCGCCGACTTCAATATATCGGGGGAGTACAGCACAGACTTCGTTAATGCTTGTTTGTTGCTCGTTTTGCAGATTATAGATTTCAACAAAATCAGTCTTAGCAATCACGCCATAAAGATTGACCGCGGCCAAAGCATAAGTATGGAGCTCGGTATAGTATTGTCTGCGATGGAGAAAGCCTCCTGATATCAGTTCTGAGAATAGCACCTTGATTTCGCCTGTCATATAAACGATTTGCTCATGTGAGTCTGGCTCCTGGACAAGGTAACAAAGGTCCTTCAGCAACATGAAATTGTCAGGGTGTTGCCCACTCAATGAAATGAATTCTTCTTTATATGCTGCCTGGAATAACGTCCAGGTTTCATCATCAATGACATATAGCAATTCCTCAAGACGCTCTGATACAAGTAAGGCCGCATAAACAGAATTAAGCAACAACTGCTTTCGCATCGAACTTGAGCCTTTCACATAGAGCCCTCTTGCCATTTTTCGTAATTCAGTTACGGTTTTATTGGAGAGAACTTCGGGCAACGAAAGTTTCTCGCATAATGACGATGCCATTTCTATTTCCTCCACTCATGTACCCTGACACAATATTACTCACATTCTAACAAAACTGCTGTCATTGCGTCAATGCTTCGGCTCGATAGTAATTCTGTAGAAATAAGTTATTAACGCCAATGAGCAAAATAATGTATACTTGTCTAATTTATAAACTCTTGTCAAATATATTGACTGATGTCGCTTTTTGCAATATAATGTAAAATAGTGGTGGATGGAGGTGATTCTGTGTCTGGAAAAATGAAAACTGAAATCCAGATTATGCAAGACAACCTTTGCGAGTTACGGAAGATTTCCGGGTGGACCGCTGAAAATCTAGCCAAGAAACTCGGCGTCACAAAACAAACAATAAGTAATCTGGAAAACCAAAAAGTTAAGTTATCAAGGGTTCAATATATTGCCATTCGCTCTGTGTTTGAGTGCGAGGTTGCTATGAACAAAAATAACACAACGCTTCGTAAAGTTATGGGAGTTTTGTTTACTGCAATGCCACCTGTTTACCAAGAGTACAAAGACGAGATTCGGACGGCAATGATTTCTATTGCCTCTATTGCTTCTGCTGGTTTAACAGGATTACAACTTCATTCAAGTGCAACTGCACTATTGGCTCCCCTCGGGAGTGCAGCATCACAGATGGGATGCTCTCATATTGGAGAACCTTCTTTGGTGTGGCTACTCGAAGATCTTAAAGATTCTGACGCTTTAGAGATAGATAATAACGAGAGTTTGGAGGATGCACCAGATGAAGAAAGTTGAGATAAATTATAACCCGTATAAAATGATAACCACCGTATTGATCGACGGTGTTGATGTCTGTAAAGATGGACACTATGACAAGTTCCGAGAGTTCATCAAAAATGAAATTCCGCTGCAGACCTGGATCGAGCCCATTCCCTACATGGACTGGGCTGGTTTCGTGAATGAGATCTCGGATCCTGAGATCAACGATGAAGTAATGGTGACCTTCTCTGGTCGAGTCATCGATTTTGAAGATTTGAAACGCTCTATTGCTGACCAAAACAATAAACGCGTATCTCCTGTTATTTACCACTACAAGCACAAGAAAGTTTTGGATGACAAGGTGCTTTCAACGAACATCGAAGATGTTGTTAAAGAGTTGAAGTCTGAGCGTTTCCATGATCTGGTAGCTCAACGAACCACCGAAGGGTTGACTCAGAAGTATAATGACCTCGACGAAAACTACACAATCGCCAAAGAGAGTGTGTTTTATATCGTCTTTGCTGGCGTATATAGTTCCGGTAAGTCCACACTATTGAACACTCTGATTCGACATGATGTTTTACCGACCAGTACCCGTACCTGCACATCGAAAAATTGCAGAATCAGACACGATCGCAGTCTGGGAAGAAAACTGTCTCTGGTCTGCTACGACGATGATGAAAATGTTGTTGTCGAAAAAAGGATTTTTGATAATGACGTTGACTGTGCAAACGCCTTTCTTGATATCTGTCCGATTAAAAGTAGCAACAGCGAGGACAATTATCCTCATGTCAGCATGATGGAATTAGGTGTAGACTTGTCCCATCTCTATCCCAGTAGCGTAAGCGAAGACAAGTTTACAATTGTGCTGATTGACACTCCGGGTATGGATAGCGCCCAGTCTAGCGAAGACGGCATGAACAGACATGCGGAGATCGCCTTGAATGCCATTTCCATGGAGAGCAAGCCGATGATCATTCTCTGCGTGGATGGGCAGAAATACGAAGATACCAGCATCGGTGAATTTATGCGTGAGATTATCGCTCAGGCCAAGGAAGAAGGAAGCGGTTTCAACGACCGATTCCTTTTCCTGATGAACAAGAGTGATATGATTCCATACAAGCAGAGTGAGACACCGGATGACGTCAGAACCGCTTTTGCAAAATACTTGACTGACGACTCTAAATGGAATATCAAAGGAGACGAGGAAGAACTCCGGCAACTCGCAGAAGATGCCTCCCACTTCGTCCCGCGTGTATTTATGACTGCTGCTGCTCCCGCTTTGGCGATTGCCTCTCATTTGACTGAGCTTCCTAAACGAGATATTGACGACGATCACTGGCCTCTCAGAAAGGCATATGACGCCTTCAAGGAGGAAGTAGTGGATGGCAGGCACCCCGAAAAGTATTATCTGTCCAGATACTGCGATATTCCGAACTACCGCAAAGACGAGATCGAAAAAGAATTTAACGATGCGATTAGTGATGAAAACGATGCTCGTGCGACTGAGCTGCAGTGTGGTCTTGTTTCAGTAGAGTCCGCCATAAAGGACTATATCGAGAGATATGCTTACCCCATCAAGGTCAGAGGCCTGTTAGAGACCTTTGAGGATATTTTGGAAGATGTCAGCGGATTCTCCAGCGGCGTCGTTGCTGACCTCATCCAAATGAGAAATGAATTGGGGGAAAGAAACAGCGAAAGAGGGGAGGTAAGCAAAGCAAAAGAAAGCGTAGAAGAAAAAATCGCCGCACTCGAAAAGGCAAAAGGTAAAATTGATATTCAGCTCAAAAAGCTGGATAGCATCAAGTTCGATGATAAGTCTCTGAAAAAGGCAATCGGGGACTTCAGAGCCGATATCGAAGATGATAATGAAATTCAGTTTGTTCGTGCAAACCATAAGGTTCGGACTGGTCAGAGATCTCCTAGTGATGTTATGAACGAAATTAACAGGCGTATCGACCATATCAAGGGATTATTTGACTCAGCTCTTAGGAAGACAAATCATCAGCTTGAAATGATTAAACAGAAGCACGACCAGCAGCTTGTTGATATCTTCAATATTTTAAAGGGTACCATAACAGAACTTGAGAACTCCGGTGTCTTTAAGCAGGGTGAATACAGCTTTAAGGATAGTGTCCTCTGGAAGTTAAGCTTTGAAAATATTGACGCTGACAGCTTTGCTTCCGACATCAAGAAAAGCGTGGTTGATAAAGCGAAAAAAACCAGGGAGGTTTACAATTACAAGAAAGATGAATGGCGTTCGAGTCGGAACCCGTTTAAGAAATTCGGCTCGCTATTCATGTCTGAAACCAAAACCGAGACCTATTATGAAGATGGTTATTATGAAACCACCGACCTTGTGCGAAGTCTCGATACTTACCTGCGTAATCTCCAGACTGAAAGTGACGCAATGGCAAATTCATTCAGGGAGATTATGGATGACGGCAAGAAGAAGGTTCGTGACTTGACCAACAGACTCTTAAAAGAAATCCAGCAATTCCTGAATGATATCAAGAAACAGGAAGAGCGTATTCAGTCCCTGAGCAACTCTATGGAGAAACTGCAGAAAGAAATTGAGAAGAGCGAAAAGACGAACGAGTGGCTTAACGAACTCGCAGAAAAAATTAAGGGGGCGTGATTTATGTTTACATCTTTTGACGAAAATGATTTCTGGAAGGCAATTCAGGAAAAGGATTACACAAGCTTAAAAATCAATACTGTTAGTTCCATGCTCAATGATCCCACTTTTACTCGTGGGGAAACCGAAAAGGTTCTGGAAATCCTAGACGATAAGGTCCCCGAGATTTTCGAAGAAGAGATCACACTGGACTATGAAGAACGCCTGGAGCGCAGTGCTTGGGATAAAAGATATTTCACCAAACTTACCTATTGGTTCCAGGAAAACTTCGCGAAGAGCCGGGTTGGCTATATCAAAGAAGTGGGCCAGGCTGTGCATCGGGATACTGCTAGGAAGTATAACGAGTCTATTAACCGCCGGCCTGCTCAGCCGGCACCCAAGTCGGGTGTCAGCCAGCAAGGAGGCCACACCGCAAACCCTACTCACGCACCAGCGGCAAAGGAAAAACCGTTCCCGGTATTGGGTGTGATCGCAGCGGTGGCCGCCCTGGTGCTGGTTGTGGCATTTCTGGTAAAACTGCTGTCGAAGTAAAGACTATCGCTGATAAATCAACCACCAAAACCTTTAAGGTTGATACAATACAGCAGTCTAAGCGGGATATCCTTCGGGCGAGATCGGTCAAAACATCAACTCCGAAAACATCGGATCTGACAAGTAACGAACTCACCCAAATAGCTCGGGCAAATCGATATAGAAAGGATGGACACCCAGATGAGTGACGCCCCCCACGTTCAGAATCCTCTCGATCTGAAGGATCTATACGCTGCATTTGGGGCAGCAGATAGTATTGTGTTGAAGAAATACATCTCAAAGTTATCTGCGGCTCCCTGTATAGAACTATCTGATGAATTAAAGTCCATAGCGATTGGCGAAAATATCTCTTTGTATCAAGTGTCCAAAATTATCTACGACAAGAACGAAAACACACAAGATAAACTGACTACTGTTTACTCCACGATTTTTTCGCTCCAGAACTATGGTTTGGCCATGCTCTTGAATGGAAACAAAGATCATGTTGATCTGTACTTGGGCGTTGTCACAAGAAACCTACTTATGCGCCAAAAGTCTCCAGAAGAAGTGTTGAATGAGGACAATATGCAACAGGATGGTGAAGTGCCATCGGTAGATAATGAATCCACAATCAAGCTGTCCGTAATAGAAAAAAATCTGCTGAATACCGGCAAGGTGTTAAAAAACGCTTTCATCGGCAACTTCCCTGGTACTGAGCTAAAGATGGTCAACAATGTCACCGAAAAGGACAAGGGAATCGTAGGCAAGGCCGATATCATTAGAGAATCTTTAAAAGAGGCCAAATATATCACTGCCGTGAGCAGCGTCCCTGCAATCAGAAATGCTAATGAATCGAAGAATCTGGAGTTTATCCAGGGCTTGGAGAAACTGATTGAGACGATGCGCGGCAAAAAGTATTCTATGATTATCATTGCTGACGCCATGAGCAATGATAAGATTGAAGAAATGTGCGCCGAGTACGAGGATATTTATTCGCAGCTGGCACCCTTTAAAACCTCTGCTCAGACTATTAACGCGCAGGCGACGCAAACCGATACCGAAGGCCTGGTGAAAGGTATCACCGATACGACTAATGAAACGATTGCAAAGTCTCTGACCCATGGAACTGCCACGGCAAAAACTCATACAGATAGCGCGGGTGGAAGTATTGGAACTGGTAGAATGTTACCAGTTTCCGCTACTGCAAATTATAGCCACGCCTATTCCCGCACCAAGAGTGAAACAGAGGCTACGACGGACACGACTAGCTCTGGAACAGCTAAGTCTTTGACGGAGCAGAACTCCGTCTCTAAATCTCTTGCTGCAACAAATGGTGAATCTCTCCAGCTCAACTATGAGAACCGGGCTGTGAAGACGCTGCTCGATCGGATAGACGAGCAAATCAAGCGTATGCGGTCATGTGAAGACTTTGGGATGTTCGATACCTGCGCCTACTTTGCATCCAAAGACTACGATGTGGCTGTTGCGGCTGCCAGTGCCTTTAAATCCTTGACTCGTGGTGAGAACTCCTCTATCGAATCATCTGCCGTCAACATTTGGAAGAGTGAAGAGGATGTCGGCTATATCAAAGACTACCTGATGCGTTTTTATCACCCTGAGTTCCTTACTCTGATTGATGAAGAGCATCATTATCCGACCACTGCCACCATGCTTGTCAGTGGCAAGGAAATGCCATATCAGATGCCCCTGCCCAAAAAGTCTGTATCCGGTGTTCCCGTTGTGGAGTGTGCTGAGTTTGGACGAGAGGTTGTCACTCTGGCTGAATTTAATGGGGATTTGCCTCTCGGTAAGATTTATCACATGCACAATAAAGAAGATGGCACCGTGAATCTGGATGCGAACAGCTTGACGGCTCACACCTTCATTACTGGCTCTACCGGTTCCGGTAAATCGACAACGATCTACAAACTCCTCGACGAGCTAAATTCGATGACGGTTGGAGACTCCGACGAAACGGTAAAGTTCATGGTTATTGAACCGGCCAAGGGAGAATACAAAAATGCCCTTGCCAAAAATAAAAAGTTCGGAATTAAGGTGTACGGAACGAACCCATCCATCACTCCTCTGCTTAGAATCAATCCCTTCCGTTTCCCAAGCGACAAGATCCACATTTACGAGCATTTGGACAAGCTAACGGAGATTTTCAATGTCTGCTGGCCCATGTACGCAGCTATGCCAGCTGTGCTGAAAGCAGCTATGGAGAATGCGTACCGTTCCGCCGGCTGGAATCTGGTCAAATCTGAAAACAAGCATGGAGATATCTTCCCCAATTTCGTCGATGTTGCGCTTGAAGTAGAGAAATACATCAACAAGAGTGAATACTCCGATGAGAATAAAAGCAACTACAAGGGTTCCCTGCTCACTCGCCTGGAGTCTCTGACGAACGGCATTAACAGTCTGATTTTTACTGCGGATGATATTGAGGACAACGCGCTCTTTGAACAAAATGTGATCGTCGATTTGAGCCGTGTTGGTTCCATGGAAACCAAAGCTCTAATTATGGGTGTACTGATTCTGAAACTTCAGGAACATCGCATTGCTTGTACCGATAAGAGCAATTCCAATCTACGCCATGTGACCGTTCTGGAGGAGGCCCATAACCTTCTAAAGAGGACAAGCACTGAGCAAAGTTCGGAAACTGCTAATCTGCTTGGTAAGTCTGTTGAGATGTTGGCCAACTCCATTGCTGAGATGCGTACCTATGGTGAGGGCTTTATCATCGCTGACCAGTCTCCTGGCTTACTGGATATGTCAGTGATCCGCAATACTAATACGAAGATTATTATGCGACTTCCCGACTTCTCAGACCGTGAGTTGGTGGGCAAGGCTGCCGGCCTCAACGATGATCAGATTATCGAACTGGCAAAGCTTCCCCGAGGTGTTGCTGCAGTTTATCAGAATGACTGGATCTCCCCAGTTTTGTGCAGCGTGGAAAAGCCTAAAAAGTTAAAGGAAGAAGAGTATATCGAGAAAACCAACTACCCTGTTCCCAAGGACGACACCCTGCTATTTGATCTGTTAGATTCCGGTTTCAGAGCCAAGTTGGACGACCTGAGTCAAGAGGAGGCATTTAAGAAAGCTATTCTGAAGTCTTCCGTACCCACTGAAACTAAGCTGCGACTCATGGATTACTTGTCTACAAAGAAAAGTGCTGAAAGTGTTAAGCTGCTTGCGTCGATGGTGTTCGATCACTTCAAAAACGCAAAGGCAGTGCTTGAGAGCACGACGGATGAAGCGTCCGTTGAAGATTTGAAGACTGCTATCATGGCCGAACTGGATCCGTCCATCATGCAGTTCGAGGATGAGCAGATTAACATCTTGATTACCTTGATCATTAAGGAATACACTGACCGCTACTATGTGGATTACCCACTCTGGCGCGAGTTCGCAATCCGTATGGCAAGGGGGGAAATTATATGAGCTTCTTAAAAGAAACCAGCCTGATCGACGGTGCAATGCAGACTGATCGGCCCGAAGGTGTTGATGCACCGAAGCTCAATGAATCCGATATCCCAAAGTTCGATCAAAGGGACGTTCCCCACTGGATTCTTGACGACAAAACAGGGAATCATTCTGTTACCGAGTTATCCGATATCTTCAACTCTGCTTTTAAAAGTTTTGGATTGACTTCGGAAAGCAACGAGGTAAATCGTTCTGAGAGTTCCGAATCATCAGAGCAGAAGAGCTACTCTCAGTATCTCGAAAAAGGTGATGATGGCAAATATT
This sequence comes from Intestinimonas massiliensis (ex Afouda et al. 2020), assembly GCF_900626285.1. Lineage (GTDB taxonomy): Bacteria > Bacillota > Clostridia > Oscillospirales > Oscillospiraceae > Flavonifractor > Flavonifractor massiliensis_A. The sequence continues at coordinate 2,586,196 of NZ_LR131147.1, read as the reverse complement.
ACGATAAAGAGACTGGCAAAACCTATGATTCTGCTGAGGATTGGGTAAAGACCCAGGAAACTCTGGCAAAGCGATATGAGAGTACCGCCCAATACTTCGAGGACAAAGCCAAGAAAGAGTGGGCTCGCTTTAAGAACGCTGAGCAAAATGGCGAGACCAACGGAGAGAAGTGGGATCATTACCGCCATTCCCAGCAGTATTACACTAAAGCCAAAGAGTGCAGAGAGGTGGCCACCCATATTCGGGAAAAACTTAATTCGGTCAGTGATACTGCCGGACTTGGCAACGAAGTCCCCGGAAAAGATAATCTTGAGGTTGAAGGCTCTTTTGCCGCTGTACCGGTAGAGAGGCAGGAAGCTGTCTATGATGCCTTTAAAAACGCCCCAGATGAAATTAAGACCCTTGTCAATCAATATGCCAGATATCTGTCTGTGGAGGATATCAAAGAGACTGATCGCGTGAAGACCTGCCACTATAACCTCCTTGATAGAGTTATCCGGATGGAATCCACACTGCAAGACGACGAATACGCAGAAATTTTCAGCCATGAGTATGGCCACTTTGTTGATCACAACTTGGATCGTCCATCCAATACCCAGGAATTCAGGGATGCCATGAATAAAGACCTTGCTGAGTATGACCTCAGCACAGCTGAAGGATATGAAAACTTCAAATATATGCTTGACGCCGTGGTTAACTCAGATGCCGCCTATGATAGAGCTGTATCCGATATTCTGTCAGCCTTTTTCATGAATCATCCTGACATCCAGCAAAAATTCTACGATGAAGCTATCAATAGTTACGGTCATTCTAACGAATACTGGGCCCATCCTGGAGCACGGGAATGTGAAGTCTTTGCAAACATTTTCAGCATGGCAGCTCAGGGCAACACGGTGTCTTGTGAATTCATAAAAGCCTACTTCCCTAACACCTGGGATCAAGTCATGGATATTTTGGAAGGAGGGGCACAATGACCTCGATTGAATTTGGAAAAAAGTGTAGACCGCACCTTGCTCAGTATCGAGATATCTTTGGAGAAGTCCCCAAGTTCTCTGAATTTGAGTGCAATCAGGATGAATTCCTTGAGGCACTCCTGCGTGCAATTGAAACCAAGGTTAATATCTCTACGCTGCTTAAAAAGCGGATTATAGACTATTCCAATCCCAACATTCAGTATTGAGATACATCATCTCACTCGTGAAAGAAACATACTGAGAAACAGCACTTAACCCCCAGGAGTCGGATATACGGTTCCTGGGGGTTAAGTGTTTTTTCATTTACCTCGTAGTTCGCGTTTGTACTTGTAATAGGTATTCCGGGCCAGGCCAGTCAAGCGCATAATCTCGGCATCACTGAGATTACCGCCGAATTCCTTGGAGAGTTTTCTGATCACTTCTATTACAATAAATTTGGACAGGAAAGCCGGGCAGCCAGTCCGGCTTTCCCTCCATCTCGTGCCTAAGCTACAATAAGAGGAGCAACTGGCTGACCACTCACTCCTTGGGCTTGTAAGTCCGTACGAAAGACTGTCNTCTATTACAATAAATTTGGACAGGAAAGCCGGGCAGCCAGTCCGGCTTTCCCTCCATCTCGTGCCTAAGCTACAATAAGAGGAGCAACTGGCTGACCACTCACTCCTTGGGCTTGTAAGTCCGTACGAAAGACTGTCAGCCATCCTCTTGTTGTAGCGTTCGATTTCAGCAGGTTGAGCCACCGGATGCCGGGGAGTTCGCGTCACCCAATAGATTGAATCGGCAACGAGAAAAGATGGATTCCGGTTGCAGATTCTTTAGTATTGGAGGAATGTGGATGAACAGCGTTGGCATCGATGTTTCCAAAGGGAAAAGCATGATCGCCGTCATGCGCCCCTTCGGTGAGGTGGTGGTTTCACCCTTTGAAGTGCGACACACCGCCAATGAACTGAACGAACTGGCAGGGCTGCTCAAAAGTTTGGACGGTGAGACCCGTGTGGTGATGGAATCCACGGGTAATTACCACGCGCCGGTGGCCTGGCTGCTCCACGACGCGGGACTTTATGTCTCCGTAGTCAATGCAATGCTGGTGCATGACTATGGGAACAACAGTTTAAGACGAGGCAAGACTGACAAGAAGGACGCCGCGAAACTGGCCAACTACGGCCTTGACCACTGGCTCACACTACCGAAATATGTCCCGGAGGAGGACACCCGGCTCATGCTGAAGACCTGCTACCGGCAGTACCAGCAGTATTCCAAAGTACGGACCATGCTGAAGAACAACCTAATCTCCCTGCTGGACACCGCTTTCCCTGATGCAAACCGCCTGTTTACCAGTCCACCCCGCGCCGATGGCAGCGAGAAGTGGGTGGATTTTGTAGCCGCTTTTTGGCATTGTGAGTGTGTCTGTGGTTTGTCTAAAAAGGCCTTTACCACCCAATACCAGAAGTGGTGCAGAAAGCACGGCTACAATTTTAGCGAGGATAAGGCACTGGACATATACGCCTCTGCATGTGGACACTTCGGTGTCATGCCGAAAACGGATACGGCAAAACTTTTGGTAGAACAGGCTGTTTCCCAACTCCGGGCAACTTCCGCCGCGTTAGCTGCTCTCAAGCAGGAGATGCAGTCCCTGGCCGTTTCTCTACCGGAGTATCCTGTGGTGATGGAGATGTTTGGTGTTGGCCCAACCCTCGGCCCCCAACTCATAGCTGAAATTGGCGATGTACGCCGTTTTCATTCCAAGAAAGCGCTGGTGGCCTTTGCAGGCATTGACGCCCCACCTTACCAATCTGGACAAGTGGATGTCCGTAGCCGTAACATTTCCAAGAGAGGATCTGCCTCACTGCGAAGGACGCTCTTTCTGGTGATGGGGGTCCTCCTGCAATGCGCTCCAATGGATGAGCCGGTCTACCAGTTCATGAACAAGAAACGCTCTGAAGGTAAGCCCTACCGTGTCTACATGATGGCCTCCGCCAACAAGTTCCTGCGCATCTACTACGCTTCTGTGAAAGCCTACCTGGATTCTCTGGAGCATGGCTGATTTCCCAGCTCTATACTGTCTGGCTGACCGCCATTTTTTGAAATGCACAGCGGTTTAATTTGGTGCACCCTTTTCCTTTGCTCGTTTCCTTTGAAAGTTTTACTTGACTTTTGTTAGCAGGTCTTTTNGCATGGCTGATTTCCCAGCTCTATACTGTCTGGCTGACCGCCATTTTTTGAAATGCACAGCGGTTTAATTTGGTGCACCCTTTTCCTTTGCTCGTTTCCTTTGAAAGTTTTACTTGACTTTTGTTAGCAGGTCTTTCGATTCAATGCTTTTCCTCGTGACGACGACACTGTTCTTCTGACGACCAATCTGTTTCCCGTTCAGGCGTGCGGTTTCAATTCCTTCTCTGGTGCGCTGATGCAGATCCTGGACTTCCTTTTCGGACTGCTCAAAGGCCAGCCGAATTTGTTCCTTGGCCAGTTCCAACAGGTAACGATTGACACCTTCCAAGATGTAGTCCACATTGCTGCCGGTCAGTTGAACGTTGTTTTCCAATGCCTTCTTATAGGTCTCAGTATTGATGTGGGGTTCTTTCAGGTAAACAAGGTTTACCCCTTTTTGATATAGCTCTTCATAGGCGGCAAACCCTTCTTTGGCATCTCCACTCATACGGGAAACACTGTCAAAGACGATCTCATCCCCGGGCTGGATCCTGCGCATCAGTTTCAGCCATTCCGGCCGATCCAGCCGCGTCCTGGTAAAGACCTCCTGCACAATAACGGCGTCAGGGTAAGCCGCCTTGATATTTCGGATCTGCCTCTCGATGCTTTGCTTGGGTTTCGATGTCCGACAGTAGCCATACCGCATCTTTATCTACCTCCGTACAGCGTATTGTTGTTAAGGCTTGATGGTCTCAATATAGACCATCGTTTTAACTAGTACTATGATTTACGCCGAGATCGATCTTTCAGCAACAAAGACTGAGACACTTCAAAGGTAGGTTTATTTTGATACTGTGAGGGAGCGATTCAACCAGCAGTTCAATGACAACGAAGCGCGTTCGCGGTATGCTTAACCCATCAAATCGTTCCGTCGGACATGACATAGGGGGTATGATCCATGAACATGAAAGATGCATTCCGTTTTCAAAACAAACTCAAAAACCTGATGTGTGAGGCCACCAGCATCCTGCAGGACCGGCGCAACATTGTCAAAGTCAAAACCACCCATCTGCGCAGTAAGGTCATGTCGGATGCTCTGGATGCCGTGGTGGAGGAAACTGCGCCCAGCGAGTATGCCGGGCACGCCAACGAAGTGGCGGCCTTCATTATGCTTTTGATGGAGGAGCGGGAGAAGCTGAGCAAGGCCATTCATGCGGCCAAGAGCGGACTGGATCTGGATATGGACAACGAGGTCGGCCTGAACCGGCAGCGCCAGGAACTGGCCGAAGTTTTCCGGCATATGACCACGCTCCGCAACAGCGAAAAGACCATCGCCGGCGGCGGATCCGGATTCCGCTTCAATGGTGAGGGCAACCAGGTTTCTTATCGGTGTGACGCCACCCAGGTCACCACCATCGACTTCGACCGGAATAAGATCCGGGGCATGGCCACGGCGCTGAGCAAGAAGGCAGACGAGATCTCCATGGCCTTGGATAAGTGCCTGGTCAATACCGAGGTGGCCTACGAAGCTCCTTTCGATATCAACGACAGCTTTGAGGAGATCCTCAACGACTTCATTGAAAAGGCGGCAGTTGCATAACTTTCAGAACCACACTTTCGGGTGTGGTGGGCGTGGCAGAATGGATAGGTCGTGATGATCGGTTCAGGCGCAGATGAATTATGAGGCTGCGCAACTCCAGCAGATTATGGACAGCATTTGCATGAATGTGAAATGAGCTCATAACTCATGATGAAAGGAACGCCAGGCGTTTCCCTCTGCGTTCAGCGCATTGCCACCATTTCTTCCACACGTTTACCCTTAAATGCAGAATTCAATCTTACGCTCCCTTGGTACACATAGTAATGATGTGAAAATCTTTTTTCAAGTCGCTTGCTCACCTGGGGGAGGCCTGTGACTCAGCTGGGTCGCGGTGGGCCCCAGGTTGGACAAGTGGATAAGGGTCTAAGCGGTTTTGAAGTTCTGCCATGCCCACTGCACCTGAAGAAATCCTCCGATAAAATGACCCGAGCAGCAGACGGCTGCCTGCTGCTCGAAAGAGACGATATGAGAAGTGGGGATGATGATTTCGTTCATTGGCACCTGGAGCAAAGCGCTCAGTGCGTAGAGATTATCTACGCTGGGAAGACTCTGCCCTCGCTGCCATTTGTAGATGGCCTGCGGCTCCTCAAATCCGAAATAGTGCTGGAGATCTCGGACTGTCAGGCCGCGATCCTTTCGGAGCCGGCAAATATTCGCCCCAGTGGCCACAGGATCGATCACAGGGAACTGAATCATGGACATATGGATCGCCTCCATTCATCAGGATGATTTCCGCCGCAGCGGAGTATTTCAGAATACCCGATATATTTCGGAATGGCAAGCGATTTTGAACATTTGTAATGAGATTGTCATATAGGAGGCGTTCGTTGAAACAAACAGACTTTTATCAGGATATTGAGCGGTTCTCACTGCTGAATGCCTACTACGCATACATGGATACAGATGCGTATCTGGCTGACCAACTTTTTATCAAGCACCAGGTGCGGGTCCATTTTCGAGAGGAATATGTGCGGGATGGTTCTCCATACCGGGTCATCTTCTGCCATGTACGAAAGCGGGATCAGGAGCGTTTCCTTGCGGCACTGAATGAATTACCAGGTAAAATGATGCTGCTCGGCCATACAGACTATCTGGATGCCTGCCGTGCCATTTGGGGGAACCGAAAATCGCATAATGAGAAGGAAGTGACAGACTGTGATGCAGTTCGTACCACTGAACAAGCGTAGCAAGAAGGCGCAGCGGGAATTTTACGCCCAAAAGCGCGGCTCCTGGCATGGAGTGAACCCAATTTCCCGGACTGTACAGAGCAGGAAGGCTTATGACAGAGCAAGAGTTAAACAATCGGATTACCGAAATCCTGAAGGTATCTGAAAAAGATGCGCGGCTGTGTCAGACCTCGGGTGGACGTCGGACTGGCAGGCAATACCGGCGCATACAAAGGGTCAGACACGATGATCGACTTCTGTTTCTTATTCAACACAGCGGATATGCGCCAAACATAGGGTATATCATCGGAGATTATGAAGAGAAAACGACTCTGCTTCATTCCGGCCTGCACATCAAGTATATGAAATCCAGCAGTCGGCAGCAGTATTTGAAACAGAGAGGAAACCGTCTGGTTCGGAAGTATTGCGGTCTGTCAGGCAAAGGGAATCGATATCGCAAAGTGTTCGACTATTGGTGGGCATTGTATTGAGAGACTGAATTTATCATGCAGCATTTGCTATCATGCTTATATGGAACAGGGGCAGTGTTTTTTCCGTCAGAGAAACTACACTGCCCGTTTTTCATATGTTCAGTTAAATCCGAAAGAAATCCTCAAATTCTAAGGCAAAGAAATCTGCAAGCTCCTGAACAACGCTTATTTTATTGATCCCTTGATTTACATATCTGCTCACTGTCCGCAGTTCCATGCCGTAGTCCAATGCAAACTCCTCCTGAGATGAATAGCGCTCTTGAATCAATCGCTTGAGAACCAGGCCGGCCTTTTGCTGTGGAGTCCAGCTACTCATCATCTTCACCCCCACGAGCATTTGAACGCGCCCAGACACGGGCAATCATTTCACGGTCACTCTCTTCTGAGGGTGTGTAAGGTACCCGGAGTCCTCCTATTGAGGCGGAACTGGAGACCGCTTTCAACCTCTCTACATATACTTTATCAGTTCCAAGTTCTTCGTCCGTCTTTGGCACAAAGATTACCGTCTCATCCGGCGGGTTAAAGGGATCTGGTCCGACTTCCACAGTCATACCCAGCCCAGGTAATTCTACGGTTTCCGGTTGTGCCGGCGCTGCATCAGACCACTTAAAGCGGAATTGAAATTTTGATACCGCCATAGCAAACTCTCGCATGTCTTTTTTCATGGAGGGATAAAGATTCACAAACTTCTGGACAGTTTCTATATCGTCCAGGAATTCCGCGCAGCGGTATGGCGCAAAGGATCCAAATGGAGACAGTCTGACCGTGTCGCCAATTTCAACAACGCCTTCCGACTGATATACTTCTCGATACTTCACAAGACGATCATAATAAAGATACTGATCTGGATCATAGCGATCCTCCAATTCCAGTACAGAGGCCAGCCTGTTGAACTCGGATATGTCGCTTTCGGAGAGATCGTTGGTCAGCGCCGCCTGAAATAACTCGTTCTCACGTTGAACCATGTCGAGAAAGGAAGTGCACAGTTCCTTGATCTTGCTGAAATGACAAAGCTGCGCTGTTCTAATTCTCAATCCCTGCATGGCAGCACCTTCGTGGAATGTCCCTGGTACTTCTTTATCCATTTGCCGAAGCAATTCCAACAGCCTTTGATATACACTGCGGTAATTGTACTGAACCGGAAGAACATCATGGTTGTGTATTTGATCACCCAAGATGGCTTTGAGGAGCCTGTGCTCGGCCAGGCGTGGGCCGTAGCGAAGCTTCTCCAATTCCTTCTCAAATTCAGAGCGAAGTTTGAAGTAGGGGTATTTCGTCATCCATGAACTGATTTCTCGTCCATCGAGCTGCATCAGGGCCTCAATCGGCAGCCCGAGAGATTTTGCGGCTTTGGCCAAAGTTTTCTTTTGAAGTTTTCCATGCTTTTCAATGGGGTTTGGTGAAAAATCATACTCGTCGTCCGGTGAGGCGTATCCAACGCAATGAGCGCAATCGATATACAACCAATGAAATAAATCTCGGACAAAATCTTCGATATCGTTTGCTGTTGGTTTCATGTCTATCCCCCCTTGACTTTGTACCATCATCATAACGGACCGAGGACAAGTTGTGTAGGACTATTTTTGTCGCATGCAATGTGAACAGGGGAGATGAAGGCCGAGAAATTGCTCCATGACAAGAATAGACCTTTCCAATACATTCCAATCTGATTATAATAGTATATATCCTATTTAACAATCACTCCGGGGGATCGATATGAATAAAATGCGGCTGAACCAGTTGTTCTCCAACTATATAGAAAAGTTTGAGTACATCAATAATCCAGATAATAATGAGACATACAAATGGGCGGCAGTTGAACAATACCGTGAGTCTTTCAACCTGGAAGCACCCGATCTACCTGGAATGCTTTATGAGGCGTGGAAGGCCAGCGAGAACCTCATCGACAGTGCCAACCAGCAGCCCTTCTATGCTTTGGTATCTTACGCAAAGGAAGAACCGGAGACCGTTCGGAAAATGTTCCGGGATCTCTTTGCTGATGACGGTGAAAATCTCGCGGAACGGCAGGAGAAGATCATTGCATTCATCCAATCGAGCGAAGAATTAAAGGCAAAATATGCGCCTGGGAGCTGGAGATATACTAACGACCAGCGCTCTGTGATGGCTTACCTGTTTTTTCATGATCCAGAGCACAATTACCTCTATAAGGCTACCCAGGCTCACGAATTTGCTGACTGTGTTGAGTTCCTCGATGATTGGGGAGCTGGCGCAAACTTCAAACTGGATGTGTATTATCGGATGTGTGATGAACTGGTAGCCGCAATAAAGGACTCACCAGCATTGCTCCAAACCCACATGAGCCGATACGAGGAAAATGCTGATCAGCTCTATGAGGATCCGGCCTATCATGTTTTAGCCTTTGATATGATCTACTCATCCCAAGTCTATAACCTCTATGATGGCATCCAGTACGATCACCCCAAGGGAACAGAAAAGAAACTCCATCGTGAGCGGATGGAAAAGGCAGCCGCACTGAAGGAATCGTATGAGCAAGCTCGTGCCGACTTTGAGTGCCTGGAAGAAATCCGGGCAGTAATCCTATCTCACTTACAGGCAGGCTCAAACATCATCCACAAGGTGTATGGCACCGGCACAATTGTCTCCATGGAGGGACAGGCTATTTCCATTCAGTTCCCAGCACAGGCAGAACCCAAAAAATTCATGCTCTTACCCTCGCTTGGCGGCGGCTTTCTGAGACTGGGCACTGAGGACGACCTCCTTGTTCAGAGCAACGCTAAGCTGCTGCAGATGGATGGGAGTTTGGAACGACGTCTGAAGAGCGCCGAGGCTGCACTGGAGCCATATCAACAATACCTATAAACCAGCAGCCGCTCCCTCCGAGCAAAGGAGGGAGCGGTTTTTATACGACCTTTTCGAGAATATCTTCTATGTCGCAGCACAGAATTCTGGCAAGCATTACAAGGTATTCGACTTGTGCTTTATTGATGTTTTTCTGGCGCTGTTCGTATTGCTGGATTGTCCGGATGGGCACTCCGGACGCATCGGCCAACTCTTTCTGGGTGAGCTTCACCTTCTGCCGGCGCAGCTTTAGGTTGGTATCCGGTTTCGCAACCCGGTATAACTCGTTCATCCGATCACAGAATTGGCGAATGTCCATCTCATGGTAGGGATGATACAGTGCGGACACTTGCCGAATGGGAATATAGGCATCGATCTCCTCAAAGGAAAGTCCTGTCTCCCATTGATAATAGGCCAGGGCCCAGCCAGTCCAGTATTCAACGCTGCGGTCAACCGGATAGTTTGGTTTGACCCGCTTTCTGCTGATGCCGGATTGCTCCAGAACATCATAGGCAAGCTCTACTCCGGACTGACCAACGATGACTGTGAAGTCACCACGGCCAAATCGATCTGCGATACCGGAGGCCAAAAAGAGGTCATAAAACGTCTCCAGACTGTATCCCAGGTCATGCACCGCAAAGTCCAGCATACGCCCGAGGGCAGTGCGCGCCTTCTCCAGATAAACCTTATCGTAAGCGTTCATCATCGGGCTTCATCTCCTCGTCCAAAATCTGCGTGATATACAGATCGCCACGCTGCCGCTTGTTGCGTTCAACGCTGAAGTACTCGCGTCGGGCTGACCGATCTCGCAGCATCTTTTTTGCGTACCATTCATCATGATCAGCCACTTCATAACCAAGGAATTGAATCCGATCAAATGCCTGTTTGCTCTTCAAAACGAATTGCTGACCCAGTTTTCCCAGATGCATCGCATTGTTGAGCTGCCGATAGGAGATCGTACCGTTGATAAAGTCCTGGGCAAAGGAAAAATAACTGTCATCGGCGCGATATCCGATGATGGCATCCTGTGACTGATAATCTACGCGAAAAGTATTCAGGATATATTCTTTGGCCTCCAGCGCCAGTCCGGAGGGCACGTCAAACTCACGGTTTTCCAAAAGAACAGCGAGCCAGTGGAGGATATTGAAAGAAGGTCCGTTCAGATCCAAAATTTTGAGACCTTCACAGTCCAGCTCATAGCGGTTGGCATACCCGTTCCGATTCTGAGCCACGCCCCATTCTTTTGCCATTTCCAGACTGTCGGTACAGTAAAACCCCAGGCCATAGTCATTATATACTTTACCATAACCAAATTGGGGCTTCTCTATGATGCTGGGGGATCCATGAAATAACTGACGGATCATACTGCCACCTCCTCAAAAGAATTATACTCCTTTAGGAGTATAAAGTCAACTCGGTTGGATAACGGGGTGAACAGTTGTCTTTCCATTGCCATTCCCGTATAATAAACTAAAAAGGACAATCAATGCAAGGGGGACAATGGCTTGTGAAAGAGGAGCAGCTGATTGCCGAAGTGTTGTATGGCGAGGAAACTGCAGATCGTTCCCGATATGCGTTATATGAGAATGGTACCTATATGGTGATCTCCAAGTTCGCATATCTCATCGGTGTTCCGTTCCATATCTTTGAAAATGAGCATGAGCCCCCGAAGATGGAGTGGTATGAGGCGCTTGAAAAAGATAAGAATGCCCGGATCATTCGGAACCTCTGTATGCTGCGGACAGCATTTGAGCGCAACTACCGGAACATCTATCAGGCTATGCGGTATGATTTGAAGGGCATTGCCAGTATGCCGGAGTATATTCCGAGAGAATGTATCGATCAGCTGTCGGCAGATGGCCTTTCCATCTATCGAGCCAATGCTCAGCCCATTCAGTACATTATAGACATCAACAGCCATATCGCAAACCGGATCAACAACTGCAAGAACCTTTTCCCCATCTGGCTGAATTGGTCTTACATCCGCCAACTGTTTATCATGCCAGGCGGTACAACGGAGAAAGGCGCCAAAGGCGCTGCCGCTGACTATTATGCCCATAAAGAGATCTATCCCTATCAAGTTTACATGAACTGGTCAGCTCCATCCGATGTGGGTAACATCCTATATAACGATAAGAAATTCGTCCGGCTCCTCTATGAGCACCATGAGGACTACTTCACGGACATGAGCAAGGTCACAGATGCAGGGCTCATAGCCAAAAACGGAATCTATGACTTCCTGGAGCGAAGCAATCGGACAGCAATCGTCGTGGACTGTGAGAACGCAGACCCCTATAAACTTTATGCCACCCTGAACAATCTGGATCAGGCTGCACTTCTTGGGAAGATCAGCAAAATCATCCTCTATGATGATGTCCACACCACCACTGCCTGGAAGATTCTTGAGAAATTCACCCAGATCCCGATTGAGCACAACATGATTGAGCGCATCAAAGAAAACAAGTCCTTGGTAGATATCCGGCTCACCACCGGCACATGCCGCGAATTCTTTCAGAATAACACAGACTCCTTCATTCTGGCCTCCAGTGACTCAGACTACTGGGGACTGATCTCGGCCATGCCGGAGGCACATTTCCTGGTTCTTGTGGAGTCGGACAAGTGCGGGCCGGATATCAAGCGAGCCATGATTGATGCGGGTATTACCTATTGCTATATGGACGACTTCTGCACCGGAAACAGCGACGAGATTCGCATTCAGGCGGTTTTGAATGAGGTCAGAAAGAGCTTGGACGAAGCAGTCCATTTCAATATCCAGGAATTGTTTCAAGAGGCCATCCGCCGCACCAGGGCCGAGCTCTCTACCGGTGAGCAGGCGCAGTTTTACGATCGCTATCTTAGACCCATGCGACTGAATGTGGACAGAGAGGGGAATGTGGAAGTCCAGCTGGGGCCACTCTGAGGAAATAAATAAGGTGGAGAACGGGACAGTAATAAAAGTTGGCTGTCCCGTTCCTATAAGCTCTATGGAAATAATAGGCGGATAGATTGCAAATAACAAATAGCGGGAAGAAGGGCGGACTTCTATACGAAGTCTGCCCTTCTTTTGCGTTTTCAAATTTACTTAGATTCTCACCCTCAAGCCAATCAGATTATCCGTCTGGATTCCCACCAGGTACCAAGTGCTGGCCATTTCAATGCGAGTAGGCACCCAGCGCCCACCGACCATCACATCAAAACACTGGCCGCAGTGCAGTCCGCCATAGTAGTTGTTAAGGTCAAATCGGATATCGATCCGATCCCTCTCCTTGTTGTAGACCAGTACGCCGCAGCGCTGTTTCATGGGCATATAGTTTCCCTCCTAATCTCTTTTGGGCATGTAGTTCTCTTCAAACTCCTGCTTGGCAACCCATTCTGGAAGTTCAAAGATGCGAGCGGAGTGCAGTTCTAAGGCATACAGCTCGCGCTCTTTCTTGGTGTGCAACCACGGGGTATCCGCCTCAACCCAAGCGAGAAGTGCTTGGTACAGCGCCTCTTCCCCGCTGCTTTGAATGAGCCGGTGCATCGCAGCTTCCCACACCGAAATCTCAATGTCGCCGATCTCGGTCTGTGCACCAAAGCGGTAGTCACTATGCTTGCGCCCATATGCACCTATGGATGTTTTCGACCGGCCTGTACCATGGAGATATCGAAGATCCTGGAAGGTTGCGGACTCCGGGATATGTTCGAGGTTATCGATTGTGATGTGCTTCATTTTGCACCCCTCTGGTCATGCTTGATTTCGGAATGCGGCCATCATATCACTGAGATCCGGATCGGCCGCAGGTTCATCCAGCTCGGAGGACGGCGAACAAACGCCAAGGCTGCCTTCTGCCTGCATTTCCAAGATGACCTCCCGAATAATCTTCTTCATGGACTCCTTGTTGTACTCCTGTTCAGCATCCGGACAGCTGATAAAGTGCAGGATTGCATTCACAACCATATCCGTCATGTTGCGGGGCCTGGCTCGAAGAATCTCCAATACCTTCCGGTGCCGGAAGTCGAAGTCATTGAATTGGAGAGAGATTCTGGGGCGATGATTACTGGCCGCCATGGACTGCCACCTCACTCTTATAGAGAAGATCATAGCCGACGGCATTGGCATGGATGTCTTCGATAAAGATCGGGAACCCGATCTTATCGCTGCGTTCGATGATCTGACGAAGCAGCAGAGAGCCACCGCCGGCGAAGACGCATTTGCTGACCTTCAGATCGATGCTGCGCTCACCAAGGAAATTGCAGAACTCGGTCAGGAACTGACTGGCCATCTTTCGAATCAGGATCTGCACCTCTCCCGGCAGAATCGTGGGTTCACCTTTGATGACCTCGTCAATATCGCAGTCTTCCAGATGAAGAGCATACTGGGAATTACACTGGCTGAAGATGCTGTTGTAGAGCGTAATCACACCCTGCTCAAAACTTTCGACCACAGCCAGGTCTGGCTTGCCATACCTCAGTTTCAGGACATCGACGGTATAGCCGCCGATATCGATGATATAGGAGGAGGCGTGTTTTTTAAGTTCACCGAACCTCGTAACTGCGGCCGCCAGAGCCTGGGTATAACTCACTACCTTTCCGATCCGGATGGAGTAGTAGCGGCCATTGTACTCGAAATCTACCACTTCGTGTTTTCTCAGGAAGTACTGTTCGAACCGCGCGTGAAGCTGGCCATAATGTGCGGGCGGCAGCCCGATCAGGAGCGTGACATCTACCGTATCATCGGGTTCCTTGATGCCGGCATACTCCAGCTCTTTGGCAATGGCGAACAGTGTAAGCACAAAGAACCGGTCATCCTCAGTCTTGTCCCGTAAATAAGAGATGCGCTTTTCCGTCAATGAATAGTATTTTCCGTCCCAAAAAATACAGTCCGTTTTGATTCCGGGCTGGTTTTCGGATTCGACCAGTCCGGACGTGAAGAGCAAATGCGGTGTTTTGATGCTCTTGTTGCCGTGATCTACTGAAATAATCATACGATGACCTCCTGCTGATTGAACTCTATTTCTATTTACGCACATCGTCGTCAAGTAACAACAATGCGAGGAGAGCGGGGGACAGCCAGGGACGGCTGCCCCCCTGGGATCAATTAACCTTTGAGGAGAATACGTAAACGCAGAAAACTCTTTTCCACAGAGCGGTAGATCACAGAGGGATCCCTGCCTTCGGCCTTTGCAATCTGCCAGCAGTTCATATCCTCCAGGAGCATCATGACGCGGCGCCGCTGGATGGGCGTCAACTTGCTGATGGCCTCGTAGAGACGTACAGCCTCATCGCGGCGCACGACCTCATCCGATACGGGATCAGGGCCGGTTGCAGCCATGTTGATTAACACATCATCAAGGGGGACACCGTAGTGATGGTAAGAGATCCGTTTGCGCTGGCGATCTTCCTCGCGCTGAAGCTCAAGCCACTCTTCATAGACCTCATCACTCACGGGAACCACTTGCTCGACGCCATAGTAATCCTTAATTCTAATCGTTTTCATAATTCCTCCAAGTTGTTCAAATTTTTGGGATTTGAACAACTTGAAGGAGGCCCTCGGGCCCAACAGGTCGTACGCATTGGCCATGCTCCCCAATTTGGGCAGCAAAAAAGCCGAGTTGCTGCTTTGTGCAGCGACTCGGCTCATGCTCCCGTATTGGCTGGTGAGAGTATGAAAAAAGGGCTCTTGGATGACTCCAAGAACCCGAATGCTCTCCAGCATAGTCAATTATACCTGGTTAAAATGTCACCTTCAATGCCAGCTGTCTGCCAATTTCACCTCCATTTTACTGCCATTTGTTCTCCCATTTGACTTCCACATTCTCTCCCATTTCACCTCCCACTTCATGCCTCAGCTGCTGCAGAAGTTTTATGGTTTCGCATCTGTTCCTTCAGAACCAAGTCGGGAATGATGATGCACCACAGATAGGCGGCATACATCCGCACAGCCTTTTTGGAGTGCCGGTAGTATGTGGATGAAGGCATACCAAGCGTCAGGAACGCATCTTCATTTGTCCTGCAATACGCATTAAAATACCGGCCGAAAAGGATTTTGTAGTAGAGTTCCCCATGGCGCTGGTCTTCTTTGACTAAGAGCAGTGCAGATTCCAGGATAGAGAGCAGCTGCATGGAGTGACCCATATCGGTCAGTCGTTCCGCAATGCGTTTCCGGTCTGTATCGTGGTCATAGTCGATGGCCAGATTGATAAAATCGGTAATGGATTGTCGGCGCCCCTCGTAACACATCTCATCCAATTCACCCAGGCTTTGCGCGGCAGCCCGCAGCATAGGGCCATATACCCGCAGTAAGGTTTCTGTCTTCTGGACTTCTTCGTCTGTGACATTCTGTAAAATGTCTAACTTCTGAAGAAAAAGTGTGAACTTATCCAATGCGCTTACCTCCCTTTGTGTATCGTTCAGCCGGACATACGCTCCATTCACATAATTTCAACGTAAATTCTACAAAGTTCCTGTTCGTTCTGCTTGACAACACAATAAAGTCCCTTTATAATGCAATTAAGTT
The DNA here is from genome assembly GCF_900626285.1 of Intestinimonas massiliensis (ex Afouda et al. 2020). Lineage (GTDB taxonomy): Bacteria > Bacillota > Clostridia > Oscillospirales > Oscillospiraceae > Flavonifractor > Flavonifractor massiliensis_A. The sequence continues at coordinate 2,570,495 of NZ_LR131147.1, read as the reverse complement.
CTAACACATTCCTGAAAGTTCCTTTAAGTTCTATAATCAAAATAGCAGGTGACTCGAGGGTTGTCAATAGAAGTTTTGAAATTTCGACCGAGAGATCACCGGCAGAAAGAGGACGACTCAATGAAAACAATTGGCGAAAAGATTCGTGAGTGCCGCATCCGTCTCAACTTAACACAGGCTGATTTATCGGAAAAAACAGGGCTCACTGTACGTACAGTTTCCAAGTATGAAACGGATTCTGTCACGCCTCGTGGCCTAAACTTGCATAAGTTGGCAACTGTACTCGGTGTAGCCGAAGCGTATCTGCTGAATCCGGAGATTGAAGATCCAACCTATGGCTTGGAAGAGGCTCCATACATTGAGGCGGCACGAGAACAATATGGGCGGAAGGGAGCAGATGACATGGGTAGTCTCCTCTCCGGTGTGCAAACCATGTTTGCTGGCGGTGATATCCCTCAGGAAGAGAAGGATCTGTTCTTCCAGGCAGTCATGCAGGCGTATCTGGAGTGCAAAGAAGAGGCACGCAACAAGTTCACACCGAAGAAGTATCGCAAGTAATCTGAGCCTCATTAGGGGGATCCCCGATGGAGTACAGATTATGGGACAACGAAACTGTTACTATGACCGTACCAGGTGAAATCGGTCTGTTTTGAATCGAGGTGCTGGAAATGCGTGCAGAGGATATCAAGCGTGAAGTGGCTCGTCTGAAGATCAAGTTCAAGACATCGGATGCGGCGGAGATGTGTGACGCGTTGGGGATTCGTGTTTCCAAATTCTCCATGGGAATCAGTGAAAAAGCCTGTAAAGGTTTTTTCATGGTTCAGGATAGGATCAAAGTTGCTGTTCTGAATAGCGATCTTGATGAACGAATCCAAAATGTGATTCTGCCGCATGAGTTGGCACATGGAGTTCTGCATGTGGATCGCAGGATCCGCACGTTTCATGAACTGTCCTACCTGGATGAGACCGATTTTCTTGAACGGGAGGCAAATATCTTTGCTGCGGAGTTCCTGATAGATGATACATCGCTCTTTGATGTGGCAAACAGTCAGGCGGACTTTTTCCAAATGGCCAGCTTGCTGAATGTACCTCCGGAACTTCTGGATTTCAAATTAAGACTACTCAAACAACAGGGGCATCGTGTCAATGCGCTCTATATTGCGCAGTCGGATTTTCTCAAACGGGATATTAGTAAGCCTCTGATCTGAACCGCAGATTCCGGTGAATGCCGTGAAATACTATCACGCAAAGTCCTTATGGGGGTATGAAGATGATAGCTACCAAAGAGAAGGTATGCTGGGTGGATTGGGAAAATCGTGTCATCTCCTTCCGCGATTTCGCGCACGCCGAGCTGCGGGTATTTGAGGAGCGGGAAAAGATGCTGAAGTATGTGTTGGATGCGGTAGAACAGGGCTTTCGGATTCAATAACGAGAGGGGGCTTCTGACGTGTCTGATGCCGAGAGATTACAACAGATTCATGCAGCGCTCATGCAGCGTGGTTATTCACCTATTAGCCAGATCGTTGGATTCCTTCTGACCGGTGATCCGACCTACATCACGAATTATAACGGTGCAAGAACACTGGCCGGCCAAATCAATCGAACAGATTTATTGGCGGATATCGTGTCATATTATCTGGAGGAATATCAGCTCATGGAACCTGATATCAAGCACGAAGAACAGATCCTCCCGGCTGGTGAAAGGTGCGGATGAACAGTATCATAGATTTCCCACATGGTTTGAACCACACAATGTCCAAGAGCAGGGCTATGATGTGTCCATCGGTGAGGACACCAATATCCTGTCCTATACGGATGTGGCCGATCTCAGTGAGTATGCCATCCCTGCCATGCAGTGGGCCGTGGGCGCCGGAATCATCAACGGTACCGGCGACGGCTCCATCCTCACTCCCCAGGGCCAGGCCACCCGCACCCAGGCGGCGGTGATGCTCATGCGGTTCTGTGAGGAATATGTAGTCTGGTAACTGCACTAGAAGGCGCCTGCGAATGTTCGCAGGCGCCTTTACAATGTCCATGGTGTTTTTTGAATTCTTCTGTGAGATTTCTGATTATAGGCAGATGGGCGGCGGCGTAATTTCTGGTATGATTGTTGTAATCTTCACTACATGGTATGATTCCTTTGTACTTATTAGAAAATCTTTCCCCTTGGGAATCTAACTAAGCAGTGATTAGCGAGTCATGTAAGGCTCGCAAAAATGGAAAGGCACTCCAACCGGACAGGTAGGGGGCCGCAAAAGTGCGCTTTGATTTGTGATGACGCAAATCGAAGTGCTATTTTTTTGTCCAAATTCCGTTTGAACAGCGGATTTGAGAATAATTTGAAAGGCGGTATTGACCAATGACAGACCAGAAAATTTACGCAGACAACTTCCGACGCACATTTGATGACCCAGGTGATTTCATTCAATTCCTAAAGGAACGGAAAGAGAACAGCCGCTGGATGACAGCGCCGTCCCGGAACCTCGTGTTCGAGTCCTTGGAGAAGAACACGCAGATGGGCGAACTGTACCTGAAGCTCTATGACCACGACGACCGCGCGGAAATTATTGCCGACACGATGGAGAACACCAGCTTGTTGCTCAAGGTCAACGGTGAGACTTACCCTGTGCGATCCTGTGCAATCAAGTCGATTCTGGAACGGGCCCGCATTTCCGGGCACGCCCTGAACAAGGTATCCAAGTCGATCTTCACACAGATCCTGAACTACTGCATGGATGTCGCTTCCGGGGACAGTCTCATCAAGGTGGCGGATGACAAGGTTTCTGCAGTACACGGCGGGGACCCGAAGGATTACGCCATTCTGGAGATTCTTCCGCTGGTCCAGTGTGTCCGGTCTATTCTGGATCGAGACTTTGCGGGAAATCACTTCCTGACAGCCAATTTCGACCATTCCATCGTAACATCCATCTGGAGTCTGGATGGCCAGGCCAATGAGCTGATGGAGACCTACCGGCAGGCCGTTGCGGAAAAGGGTGTGACCGAGGCAATGTCTGCCCGGCCAGGGCTGCGCTTTACTACGTCGGATGTCGGCGTGAGTGCGGCCAACCTGTATCCCATCCTGCTTCTGGGCGGCAGCAATCGAATCATTCCGCTGGGGGATCCTCTGAAACTGGACCATAAGAACGGTGCAGACCTGGATGCCTTCGCGTCCAGTATGGATCAGCTCTATGCCTGCTTCAAGGAGTCGATCGAACGGCAGCAACAGTTGCTGAATGTGGAGATCCGCTATCCCTATACCACAATGCTCGGGGTTCTCAAGCGTATCGGCATCACCAAGAAAATGAGCTATGAGGTGGCAGACCTTTTCGCCGGCCAGTCTGGTGTAAGCTCTGGATGTAATGCCTATCAGCTCTATCTGGCCATGTCGGATGTGATTTTCCTTGCGCAGTGCGAAGGCGCCAGCGCCTACCGCATTGCACAGCTGGAAGAAAACATCGCGCGTGCTCTGCGCATCAACTGGCATGAGTACGATCGGCCAGGCGACTTCAAGTGGTGAGCGTCATGGGAATCTATCGTGTCCCTTTGGTTTGGCAGATGTACGGGCATATGGATGTGGAGGCCAAGTCATTGCACGAGGCAATCGAGTATGCGCTTGGCCCGGAATGCCCGTTGCCTGAAGGCAGCTATGTGGATGATTCCATTATGGTGGATACCATTGCAATGGAGTGCCATGATGAAGCCCGCAGCAAGGAAATTCAAGCGTATTTGAAGAAGAACGGGGGTGAATAAATGTCTGATTGGGCAAGTGGAATCGTTGATGTGACCGGGACGAAAGCCTCCATTGAGGCGTTCTTGAACCGGTTCCTCTATGATGCTGAGCCATCGACTGTACCGGGCGTAAGATACTTTGCTCGGAGCGTACTCTATGAGAGCCGCGATAAGATCCAGGAAGATCTCGATAGTGTCTTTTTGGATGTGCCGGAAGGCGAAGAGCGGGAGTATCGAGTCTATCCGGAGTTTGCGTGGTCTGCGGCTTATTGCCTTGCGGGGCTCTATTCCATGAAGTATCCCGGACAGTGTGCCGGGTTGGCAGATGCCTGTGTGGAAGACCAGGTCGATGTCATAATCCGCACAAAAGCTGCATCGGAAGGTTTTCAGGAGCTGATCCAATGCAACCGGATTGGTGTCCTCATATGCCAGGCAGATTCACTACACAATGCTCGCTGCAAGAACTGCGGCCAGATCGAGTCCATGGCAGATTTTGAGACCCTGGACGATTTGGAGTGTTCTGAATGCGGCGGCACCGAATTTGAAATGAGCGAGGAGATGTAACTATGGCGCTGGATTTGAATTATAAGCCGATTGCTCTTGTGGATACCTCCACCTTAACGGAGGAGGAGTGGCTTGCCTGGCGGAAGAAGGGAATTGGCGGTAGCGATGTCGCTGCCGCCCTTCATCTTTCTCCATACAAAACGGCACGAGATCTGTACTTCGACAAGATTGGGGTTGAACCAACTGTCGAGCAGCCGGACAAGTCCATCACATTTGCCATTGGCCACCTGCTGGAGGATGTGGTTGCTCAGATCTTTTCCAAGAAGACCGGGTTCACAGTATACCGGGATCAGACGATGTATCAGCATCCGCTTTTCCCGTTCCTGCTGGCTGATGTGGACAGATTTCTTATCCTCCCGGATGGCAGGAAAGCCATTTTGGAGTGTAAGACGGCCCACTACAACATGCAGTATCTCTGGGCCAACGGAAGTGTGCCGCGCCATTACGAGCTCCAGGTGCGCCACTACATGAGCGTTATGAACATCGATGTCGCATACATTGCATGCCTCTTTTCCAACCATGAAGATGATTTCGTGTGGCAGCGTATTGATCGCGACCTTGATGACGAGGAAAACACGATCTACTTCCTGGAGGACTTCTGGAAAAATTATGTCTGCCTGCGTAAAGAGCCTCCGCTGACGGAAAAGCCCGATTTGGTGCTTGAGACCATCCGCAGTTTTTCGGGTCTGGCAGATAAGAATGCTCCCTGCATTCAGTTGGAAGAGCATTTTGCCAGCCAACTGGAGCAGATCATCGCATGGAAAGAGGAGAAGATCGAACTGGATCGGCAATCGCGGCAGTTGGGCAGCAAAATCAAGAGTGCGTATGCCCCGATCGTAGAGCTGATGGGTACCGCATGCAAGGCCTCCTGCCAGGGCAATGATGGAATCTATGACGTTTCCTATGTCCCTGGGTATCGGGAAGGCATTTCCAAGACCCAGCTGTCCCAGCTGCGTGCGCAGTATCCGGAGATCTACCGCGATTTTGCGGATGTGACCGAATACCGCACATTCGATGTGAAAAAGAGCAGCCTGTAAAGGGGCTGCAGTGCGACTGGTATGCATGACAACACGGATCAAAAAGTTGGAATCAATGAAGATTTGGAGGTGACTGAATTTCTATGACATATGTATGCTCTCCACTGTCGGCGGCCACAAGAGCGGCAACGCTCTCCAATGCGGCCAAGGCAAAGAACTATATGGGGCTGGCAGAACAGGAGTTTGGGGATCGCGCTGTTGCTCCCCACGCCTTCCTGCCGTACCTACTGGATGATGGTGTTCCGGAGGAACGAGCTCTGGCAGTTGAGTTTGGCAAGAAACTGTTGGCGCTGTGCACACGGCTTGTGGTCTATGGATCCAGAGTGTCGGCGGGTATGCAGGGAGAAATTGCTATGGCTGAGCAACTCGGAATTCCAATCTACTACCGGACGGAAACCGGAGGGGTGCGGGATGCGATGTAAATTCAGCCATGCAAGGTACAAGGGGCCAGATGGATTCTGTGTGTTCCTGTATCACACCCAGGACCTGCAGGTGCCTGTCGAGGCGAGGAGACATAGCAGATACGGAACGGACTGGGCGCTGATCACTGCTGTGGGATATGGACTGACGGATACCAGCAGTGTGGACGTGGAATTAGAAGGCACGTGGCAGAACTCAAAATACGGCATGCAGCTCAATGTTACTTCATGCCGGGAGGTGCTGCCCAACACGGCGGCCGGAGCCATCGCCTATTTGAGTTCAGGACTGATCAAAGGCATTGGGCCTGAAACGGCAAAGGCAATCGTGGCTCGTTTCGGGACGAATGCCATTGCAGTGCTGGACAGTGAGCCGGAAAAACTGCTCGAGGTCAAGGGCATTGCCAAGGCCAAGCTGGAAAAGATCCTGGTATCTTACCGGGCAACCAGAAAACTCCGCGATCTGACGGAGTATCTTGCCCCATTCGGCGTGTCGGTCAAGAAGATCGCCAAGATACAAGAGGTGTTTGGCGATGACAGCCTGGCCATTGTTCGGCGTGATCCGTTTCAACTGTGTAGAATACGTGGTTTTGGATTCCTGACCGTCGATGAAATAGCACGCAAGACCAAAGTCAGTCTCAAGAATCCACTGCGCTTTGCAGGTGCCATTGAATTCTTGCTGGATGAAGCAAAGGGAGCCGGGCACCTGTTCCTTCCGCTTGAGAGCCTCTCAGAGCGATGCTATGACCTGCTCAACCGCGACTGTGAGCAGGAGGTCGTTTCTCTCAATGATGTCGCTGCGGCGCTGCAGACGGCCCACCAGGAAAAGCGGATCTACAATGAGAACGGACGTGTCTATCCGTACTTTGAACGGCACTGCGAGGTTCAGACAGCAAAGCGTCTGGTGTCTATGCTGCTATACGGTGAAGCACCCCCAATTCATGACCTGCGCAACGAAATTGAGGCGAGTGAGCGCGCTCTGCATCAACAGCTCGCCGATTCTCAGCGCAGAGCCGTGGAACTATGTCTGACGCAGCCGGTGTCCATCATAACGGGCGGACCTGGCGTGGGTAAGACTACGACCCTACGGGTGATTCTGGATATCTACCACCGCACGCAGCCGGACAATGAAATCCTGTTGGTGGCGCCTACTGGCAAAGCAAGCAGACGCATGAGTGAGCAGACTGGATTTCCAGCCTATACGCTCCACGCCGCCATGGGAATCAAGTATGACGATGATCTGGAATCAACGGATTTTGATCTGCTGTCTGCGGATTTTGTTGTGGTGGACGAAAGCTCCATGGTGGATATGCGCTTGGCCTACGCGCTATTTGAGCGGTTAAAACCAGGGGCACAGCTGGTGCTGGTGGGAGATCCCGATCAGCTGCCTTCCGTCGGCCCAGGGAATGTGCTGCGTGAGATGATCCGCAGCCAGATGATTCCGACAGCCGTATTGGACATCGTGTTCCGCCAGGCATCCAATAGCCGAATTGCGCTGAATGCGCAGGCGGTCAACCATAACGATACGCGGCTGCAGTATGGGCCGGATTTTGCGTTTTATGATGTGGCGGACAGTGAAGCGGCAAATCAGCTGATTCTAAAATGCTATTTTGAAGAAGTCTCAAAACACGGCGTAGAAAATGTGCAGATCCTATCTCCTCAGCGTAGGAAAGGAGTCGTCTGTTCCAATCGCCTGAATGAGCAGATCCGCGAGATAGCGAATCCGCCTCGTATCGGAGTCCGGGAAATCAAATGCGGAGGAAGGCTGTTTCGGGAAGGAGATCGCATTATCCAAACGAAAAGTGAGGGTGATGTCTCCAACGGAGATGTCGGGGTAATCACTGCCATTCGTGAGGATGGCGAGGAGGAACCCACAATCCACATCCGGCTGCTGGACGGTCGAGAGTTCGAGTATTCTGCGGACATGCTGGAAAAAGTGGATCTCTCATATTGTATCAGCATCCATAAAAGCCAGGGCGCTGAATTTCCGGTAGTCATCATCCCGATACTGAAGGAGCACTACATCATGCTGCGCCGAAATCTGCTGTATACCGCAATTTCCCGAGCCAAGGTAAAAGTGATCCTGATTGGTCAGAAACAGGCGGTCTTTATGGCCATTCACAAGAGTGATGTGGACAAGCGCAATACCATCCTGTCCGATCGGATTGTGGCCTACTATGCCCGCGAGAAACAGAACTTGGTTGGTTAAGTCCGGAGGAACAGGCGGTAACAATGCCACTGTTCCTCCATCAGAATGGAGGTTATTTTATCATGACGGAAACTGTGACAAAGAAAATCCCTACGATCAATGCGGTTGAAGGATTTGACCCGGCGGAATTTACACGGCAACTGCCCAACGAAGATGGCAGCACAAGCCTTTATCTGGACGTGAAATACAGACTTCTGTGGTTCCGGCTACACCGGCCCCAGGGCAAGATCGTACCGGACATCGTCCATGTTGACGAGAAGTCGGCTGTTGTGAGCTGCAAGCTGTACGAGGATAAAGCGGACGCCGCCGACCAATTCCTGGCGCAGGCCTCAGCTCAGAGATTCTGCTCTGAAGAGAAGTACGGCGACCGCTATCTGGAGATCGCAGAAACGGCGGCAATTGGACGCGTGCTGGCGGCTGCCGGTTATGGCACACAATTCTGCGGCAATACGGATATGCTGTCCGGCATTATCGCAGATGCACCCATTGAAATGATGGATGCGGAAGAGGATGTGCCGGCGACTCAGATCAGCAGTAGTACAATGCCCCAGCCGGCGCCCGCTTCGGTAACCCCGAGTCCTAAGCCGATTCCCACTACACAACCGCCCCAGCAGACTACGCCCATGTCTTTGGATGACTATCTGAACACCATGACGCTGGAGGATGCCAAGGCAGTGAAAGTGGATTGTGGCTATAATGCCGGAAAGACGCTGGGCGAGGTGGCGATGCGGAAACCAAGTGATCTGGATTGGTATGTTCAGAAGTACAATGGGCGAAATCTGGCGCTGAAGGCCGCTGCGATCCTTCTGGTCAATGCGGCAGCCCAGAGAGCCAGCTAAGGATGCAGCCCGTGAGAAGAGGTGATGCTATATGGGTGTTTCCAATCATCTGCCATGCAATATTGAAGATGTGGTAGACTTGCTCAGCATTCCCGTTGTTCGCAGTTCCGGGACACAACTGCATTGCAGATGTCCGTTCTGTGATGACCGGAAGGCGCACCTCAATATCAATCTGAGCAAAAATGTGTTTCGCTGCAATCGCTGTGGAACGGGCGGCGGTGTACTGCACCTCTACGCTGAAGTGAATAACATCTCAATAAACACAGCGTATGAGGAACTGTGCCGGATTTTCCAGTCGGGAGAAAAGGCGCCGGAGCATCCAGTCCGCAAGGCCCAGACGAAGGTAAAGCAGAGTAAACCGGCCCTTGAACTGGCCTCCGTTGAAGCCCGGGACAATACCTACAGCAACTTGCTCTCCATGCTTTCCCTGGGCACTGCTCACCGGGAAGCCCTTTTGGGACGAGGGCTCTCTGGCAGCGAAATCATACGGCTTGGTTATAAAACTACGCCGGCTGTCAGATCTGCTAAAATCGTGACGGAGTTGCTGGAGCGTGGATGTGACTTGAAAGGTGTGCCTGGTTTCTATGTGGATGAAGAGACCGGACAGTGGAAACTGGATATTCGAGCCACCGGTATTATGGTTCCGGACAGGAACTGCGAAGGTCAGATTGAGGCTATCCAAATCAGGTTGGACAAGGATACTCATTCCAAGTTCAACACACTGACCAGTGTGGACAAGTATTATGGGGCAACGGCTTCGTGCTGTCCACATTTTGCTGGTGTAACCGGTGAGGAAGATGCCGTCTATCTGACGGAGGGCGTGATGAAGGCCGACATTGCTCGATACTTTTCCACAGTTCTGGGCCATCCCTGTGCATTCGTTGGGTTAACCGGTGTCTCAAATATCAATCAGTATGTGCGAATGCTTGAGGAATTGAAGCGCTTTGGGATCAATACCATCAAAGTTGCCTTCGATATGGATCTCCATGTGAATGAAAATGTTCGTAAAGCTCGTGATCGAGTGATCCAGGTCGGATGCGAAAATGGATTCGAGGTTATCCCAAAACGCTGGAGCTCGAACTATAAGGGCATTGATGATCTGCTGCTCTCCTTTATTGAGCGCCGGCGGATCACAGATTCGATTTTTGGAAGGTTATAAGCAAAGGGGACTGTGTATGGAGACATACGCAGCCCCCTTTCTTACCGTATGAGTGGAGGAATTTAACAATGGAAGAGTTGAAAATCTTTTTTTCTGATTTGAATGAGGAGACACAGCAGCGTGTCCTGAAATTCTACGGCATTGCTGATCCCAAAGAGGGCAATTTCGATTCGGATATTGTCCCGCTGTTTATCCTGGAATGCCCTGAGGAGGGAATGTGATATGGGATACAGAAGCAACTTCTTGCTGACGGCAAAACCGATGACGGAAGATCTCTATCAGAGAATCAGCGATGAACTGAAACAGTATGTTCCGTACATCATGTGTGAGTGCATGGAAGACGGGGCTGGGGTTTGGCTGAATGAGGACGATACATGGTATAGCTGCCAGAGTGATATGATTCAGCTCTCCAAAGACTTCCCTGACACTTTTTTTGAACTGTCTGTCGAAGGTGAAAATCACAACGATGACTGGAGAGCCTATTTTTCCGATGGTAAGTATCAGGTAAACGATGCTCTGTGGCTGTTCTGGCCATTTATCCCAAGCGAACTGCGCGAGGATCACTCGGACGAGGACGCTTTGGACTATGCCGGTTGTGTCAGGCTTGAGCATCTGAAAGTGACAAGGGCAGCAATTTATCATAGCCTCCGAATACTCTTAGCAAAAGACGAAAAGGACTTTCCATGGAATGAAGATTTGATCCAGGCAGCTGAGGCTATGTGCAGAGAATTCCTTACATCAAAAGGTTTTGCAGTTCCAGCGGCTGAGCAGCCTGATGGCAAGCAGGAAAAAGACGGAGGAAACGATGATGAACGAGAAAAAACATGAACGTTTTATCCGCATTGTTGAGCGGCGTATGGATGTCCTGATCAACGATTTTGAGAAGTTGGGAAACTGCGCTTCCAAGGTGTCGTATGACTATACTGAAGAAGAGGTTACGCGTATTGTGGAGGAGCTGGAACGGCAGGTTGCGTTGCTGCGTGAACGCTTTGCCGGAAAGAAGAGCTTTACTCTTTCAGTGGATGCCAATACACCCGAGCAATAGAAAATTGTACAGAGGCAATTCCAATAATCTGACCAATTGCCCAAGCATTATTGTAAAAGACAAAGACGCCTGTGCTGAGCATAGGCGTCTTTCATTTTGGGCCAAAGTATAGGTGAGCACCAGAATTACAATGAAAAGGCCGAAGAAAGGGGCAAGGTTCGGTTCACTTTTTCTCCATTTATATAAAGGGATATTTTATGCTCAGTCAGGAGGTGTTTCTCTTGGAACTCTACTCGCGCAGTCAGGCCGCTGCCATGTTGGGAATCACAGTACGGAAACTGGATATGCTCCGCGCCAATAGACTGATTGGCTATTACCAGCCATACCCTGGAGGGAAGGTACAGTTTTCGCAGGCTCACATTGAGAAGTATCTCCAGCGGATTGAAAAGCCACCCAGGGCAATAACAAAATCCAAATAATAATCACAACAACCATTTCCAAAGGTACTATCGACTGGATAATCTCATGTTTACAAAATGTTCTCATTCATACTATCGGAATAGTGTTGACAGCGTGAAACTATTGTGATAGTATTATAGCGTAAACTATTGCAATAGTTCGAAGAAAGGATTTGATGATATGGCAATTAAGCTCTTTGATTCCGAGCTAAAAGTCATGGATGTGCTATGGAAAGAAGGTGACAAGACCGCAAAGCAAATTTCTGATATCCTCAAAGAGGAAATCGGCTGGAACATGAACACCACCTACACCGTGATTAAAAAGTGCATCGCGAAAGGTGCCATTGAGCGTAGCGAACCAAACTTCATGTGCCATGCGCTGATTACAAAAGAGGTTGTGCAAGAAGCGGAGGCAGAGGAGCTGATCGGCAAGTTGTTTGACGGCTCCCCCGACAAGCTGTTTGCCGCCTTGCTGGACAATCAAAAGTTATCCAGGGAGCAAATTGAAAATCTGCGCCGGATGGTGGCTGAATTGGAATAGGAGGTAACACATGAGCCTATTTCAAATGAGTGTGGCCGGAGGTGTGCTGATCTTACTCATTGTGGTTATCCGCGCATTGGCGATCCAGCGTTTGCCTAAAACAACTTTTTTAGCGTTGTGGATGATCGCGGCTCTACGCTTGCTCCTGCCATTCTCCATCCCGCTGCCTTTCAACATCCATATCGGCCTTGATGTTTTTTCAGATGTGGTTCAAGAATTACCCTCTGGAAATATCGCTTCTACTTTACCGGGGGATAGTCCGCCGTCTTATGATATAGGTACGGCTGTTCCAAGTCCTGCAACAGAACACATTTCTACCTTTGAGATACTCTGGTTGGTTGGCGTGCTGCTGTTGGCAATCTACTTTTCCATATCCTATTATCGGAGTATGCGGAAGTTCAGAATGTCTATCCCCGACAACACGCCGTATATCCAAAATTGGTTGACCGCACACCAAATTTCCAGACCCCTTGCGGTGCGGAGCTCCGATTTGATTTCCTCTCCGCTGACCTATGGCATCCTGCATCCGGTGATCCTCTTGCCCAAAAAACTTGATCGGAATGACCAGGTTGCATTGAAGTATGTGCTGACCCATGAATATGTCCACATTCGGCGCTTTGACGCAATCACAAAAATTCTCTTTGCTGCTGTACTCTGCATCCATTGGTTTAATCCGTTGGTTTGGGTCATGTATGTTCTCGCCAACCGGGATATAGAGTTGTCGTGTGATGCCTGGGTTATCCGAATGATGGGTGAAAAAAATCGTTCCTCCTATGCGCTGATGTTAATTAAAATGGAGGAAAAGAGAAGCGGTATGTCCGCTTTATACAGCCATTTTGGCAAAAATGCAATTTCAGAAAGGATTGAAGCAATTATGAAATTCAAAAAGACATCTATTTTGGCGTGTACTTTGGCACTTGCCTTGATTGCTGGTGCAACAACGGCATTTGCCGCAACAAATTCCGATGCTACTGCCGACACTTCTAAGGAGAAATTGTTCGGCCAGTTGTCTGCTACCGATGATAATGTAAAGAGTGATGGAACGGTCGCTGTTCAAAAAGTAGATCAAAGTCCGTTTGCCGAGGTAGACCAGGAAAGCAACAATTCCGGCAATGATGCAACTGCGGAACAAGATGGGATTGCTAATTTCCCCACACAAGGCACAAAAACCTCGATTGCCGCCAAGTCGTCTATCTACTACAATTTCGGTACAGGAGCAAACAATACCTTCTATGAAGCTGATACTGTAATTGAGTTTTCCATTCAGTGTGTTTATGCGGACATTCCAGTTCAAGTTAGCTTGGTTACTGCTGATAAAACAGAGGTAATTTCATCTCAGGTAGTTGAGAGCAATGAGGTGACACCCATTTCCTTTACAATTCCAGAAGATGGTGATTATTTAATCTGCATTACAAACGAGAGTGCATCAAGAACGCAAGAATATAGTCATATGATCGCGCGATAAAGCGAAACACGGGATAATAAAAAACCGTTGTTTCGGCGGCCGGTCATCTGTGTGCCCAGACATAATACAGTAACCTGACGGCGGTTTTGAGAAATCAAGGCCGCCGTTTTCTTTTTGAAAAATGAGAATACGGGGATGTATTAAAGTTGCCTTTTTTCAGGATATGGCGGTGTCCGGGAGGTATCTCTTACTCCCTTTCCATTTTGTTATATTGATATAAAACTTTTGCACCACGTTAGTTTCTTGCAGAACACAGTCAAGCAAGTTACTCCATCACGGACAAGAGATCCAGCAAAGCAAGATTATTCGCAGTAATGTATATCAAAACGGAAATTTAATACCATTTTAAGGATATTCCTGTAACCTCTTTTGTAACCTCAAACGAGGAAATTAAGTTTTGTAACCTCTAAATAACCCTATATATTGTGTCTAAAATTAGTCTAACAGACTATATGTAGTACCGTATTGCAACGACGGAATGCGAATGACAAAAAACAAGTTTAGAACAATTACATAAAAAAATCCCGGAAAACCGAAGTTTTCCGGGAAGATTTGAAACATTTTAGCGCTTGGAGAACTGGGGAGCACGCCGCGCGGCTTTCAGGCCGTACTTCTTGCGCTCCTTCATACGAGGATCGCGGGTCAGGAAGCCGGCAGCCTTCAGGGCGGCACGGTACTCGGGGTTGACCTGCAGCAGGGCACGGGCGATGCCGTGACGGATGGCGCCGGCCTGGCCGGTCACGCCGCCGCCGGTCACGGTGGCCTCAATGTCCACCTTGCCCAGGGTGTCGGTGGTAGCCAGAGGCTGACGCACGATCAGCTTCAGGGTCTCCAGGCCGAAGTAGTCGTCGATGTCCCGGCCGTTGATGGTGATAGCGCCGGTACCATTGGGGAACAGATGCACACGGGCCACGGAGGACTTGCGGCGGCCGGTGCCATACAGATAAGGCTTCTTGCTCTTATACATTCTCTTGTACCTCCTGCTTAGTTCGCGGCCCAGGCTTCGGGCTTCTGGGCGGTGTGAGGATGCTCAGCGCCGCGGTAGATGTGCAGGCGGGACAGAGAATCCTTGGTGATGATGTTGCGGGGCATCATGCCGCGGACGGCCACACGCATGGCCAGCTCGGGCTTCTGCTGCATCAGCAGGCGGTAGGGAGTTTCCTTCAGGCCGCCCACCCAGCCGGAGTGGGTGCGGTAATACTTCTGCTCCAGCTTCTTGCCGGTCAGAACGGCCTTCTCAGCGTTGACGATCACGACGTAGTCGCCGCAGTCGGCGTGGGGCGTGTACTCAGGCTTGTGCTTGCCCCGCAGCAGAGTGGCGGCGGCGGCGGCAGTCTTGCCCAGGGGCTTACCAGCCGCATCGAGGATATACCACTTGCGGACGATGTTCCCCTTGTTGGCCATAAAAGTGGACATGGTGAAACCTCCAATTTGTTGATATCTAAAAAATATGTCTAAACAGAATACAGGCCCCAATCTTTACGATTGGAGCGTTTTGTATTATAATACCGTAGTTCCAAAGTGTCAACACGTTTTCTGATTTTTTTAAATTATAATTTGCTTTCCTCTTGTTTTCTCGCTCATACTCTTCTGATCTCTCGTTTTCTCCATTTCAATTTTCAATTTTTTCGAGGTGCTTATGAACAAGATCCTGAGCTATGTCCGCCGCTGCGTGGAGGACTACGATATGATCCAGGCCGGTGACCGGGTGGCGGTGGGGGTATCCGGCGGGAAGGATTCCCTGGTGCTCCTCACCGCCCTGGCCCGCCTGCGGGAGTTCTACCCCAAGCCTTTCACCGTGGAGGCCTATACCCTGGACATGGGCCATGTGGATGGGGGCGTGGGGATGGACTTTGCCCCTGTGGCGGAGTACTGCAAGGAGATCGACGTGCCCTTCACCCTCCTCCCTTCTGAGATCCACCACATCATCTTCGACCTGCGAAAGGAGAAGAACCCCTGCTCCATGTGCGCCAAGATGCGCCGGGGGGCCCTCCACAACGCCATCAAGGAGCACGGCATCAACAAGATCGCCCTGGGCCACCACTTCGACGACGCGGTGGAGACCTTCTTTCTCTCCCTGTTCTACGAGGGGCGGCTGAGCTGCTTCCAGCCGGTGACCTGGCTGGACCGGATGGGCATCAGCCAGATCCGTCCCCTGCTCTACTGCGGGGAGGGGCTCATCCGCAACGCCGCCGAGCGCAACCACCTGCCGGTGGTGTTCAACCCCTGCCCCGCCGACGGCTACACCAAGCGGCAGGAGGTCAAGGAGCTCATCAAAACCCTGGACAAGCAGTATCCCGGCCTGAAAAGCCGGGTATTCGGCGCCATGCAGGGCCTGCCCCTCCCCGCCTGGGGCCCGGTGGAGCACCGCCGGGTGCCCCCGCCGGAGGAGCCCTGAGCAAAGTCCCCGGAACGGGTCTTTTCCCGTTCCGGGGACTTTTGTTTTCCAGCGTTCCCCTCTTGACCAGTACGTTTGTTCGATATATAATATTCGTACAACAGTTCGAAAAAGGAGGGAGCACTGTGGAGCTGCTGGACAAGCTGACCATTCTGGCGGACGCCGCCAAGTACGACGCCGCCTGTACCTCCAGCGGAGTGGATCGTGGCGGCGGCCGGGGCGGGCTGGGCAGCACCATGGCCGCCGGGTGCTGTCACTCCTTCTCCGCCGACGGCCGGTGCATCTCCTTATTAAAGGTCCTGATGACCAACCGCTGCATCTACGACTGCCAGTACTGCGTCAACCGCCGGTCCAACGACCTGCCCCGCACCGCCTTCACCCCCTGGGAGCTGGCGGAGCTCACCATCGGCTTTTACCGGCGCAACTACATTGAGGGGCTGTTCCTCTCCTCCGCCGTGTGGGGCAGCCCCGACCGCACCACCGAGGCCATGATCCAGGCCCTCCGGCTGCTGCGGGAAGAGTACGGCTTTCACGGCTACATCCACGCCAAGGCCATCCCCGGCGCCGACCCGGGGCTCACCCGGCAGCTGGGGCTGCTGGCCGACCGCCTGAGCGTCAACATCGAGCTGCCCAGCGAGGACAGCCTCCACAAGCTGTGTCCGGACAAGCAGAAAAAGGCCATTCTGGCCCCCATGGCCCAGATCCGGGACAGCATCCAGGTGTCCAGGGGGGAGCTGGCCAAATACAAACACGCCCCCCGGTTTGCCCCGGCAGGCCAGTCCACCCAGATGATCATCGGGGCCACCCCGGAGAGCGACCGGCACATTCTCACTCTCACCCAGGCGCTGTACGACAAGTACAAGCTCAAGCGGGTGTTCTACTCGGCCTACATGCCGGTATCGGACAGCTCCCTCCTCCCCGCCCGTCAGGATTTCAAGCCCCCCCTGCTGCGGGAGCACCGGCTGTATCAGGCCGACTGGCTGCTGCGGTTCTACCACTTCCGGGCGGAGGAGCTGCTGGACGAAAACCAGCCCAACTTCAACCCTCTGGTGGACCCCAAGTGCTCCTGGGCTCTGGGGCATATGGAGTTCTTCCCGGTGGAGGTCAACCGGGCGGATTACGAAGCCTTGCTGCGGGTGCCCGGCATTGGGGTGGTATCGGCCAAGCGGATCCTCACCGCCCGGCGGTGCGGCCCCCTCACCTTCGCCGGCCTGAAAAAGCTGGGGGTGGTGCTGAAGCGGGCCCAGTATTTCCTCACCTGCTCGGGGAAGATGCTGGAGGGGCTGCGGGTCAACCCGGACGGGGTGCTCCGCCACCTGGTAGCCCAGGAGCGGCCCATGCTGGCCCAGGGGGCACCGGAGCAGCTGTCCCTGTTTGAACAGACGGGATAAAAGCCGGGCGCACAGTGTGCGTCCCTACGGCCAGTTGGCTGGAAAGGAAGCGCTTATGGACTGGACCCAGGTGGCCTACCACTACGACGGCAGCTTTGCCGGTTTTTTGTGCTGCGTGTTTGAGGCCTACCTCCACAAAGAGGCACCTGCCTGCTTTCTGGACCCGGAGGATGACCGGCTCTCCCTGTGGCCGGAGCGGCAGGTGGCCACCGATGAGGGCCACGCCAAACGGGTCTACCAGTCTCTGGACAGAAAGATCGGCGTACAGGGGCGGCAGCTGGTGGTCCACGGCTTCCTCACCTGCCTGCCGGAGAAGGAGCTTGCCCTGTGGGAGTTCCTGCGGCTGGGCTACCAGCGGGGGCCGGGGGTGGTGCGGGATCTCACCGACGACCGGGTGAATACCGTCACAAAGGCCGTGCAGCACCTCACCGGGGAGGCCCATCTGCTGAAGGGCTTTACCCGGTTCTCGGAGCAGGATGGGCTGCTCATCGGGGAGATCGAGCCCAAAAACCGGGTGCTTCCCCTGCTGCGGCCCCACTTCTGCACCCGGTATAGCCGGGAATCCTTCGTGCTGTACGACCGCACCCACAAGGAGGCGCTGTTTTACAAGCCGGGCAAGTGGGCTATCGTCCCCCTGACGGAGTTTCACCTGGACCGGCCGGGACAGGAAGAGCTGGATTACCGCCGGCTGTGGCGGCGGTTTTACGACACCATCGCCATCGAGGGGCGCTACAACCCCAAGTGCCGCATGACCCACATGCCCAAGCGGTACTGGGGTACCATGACGGAATTTCAGACGGAACAGGAGGGCCTGCCGTCCTAGTACAAAGGCCCGCCCCGCGCTGCGCGCGGGGCGGGCCTTGTTGTCAATTCAGGTGACCAGAGAGTACCCGGTGGGCGCCCGAAAATAGGTCTGCATGGGCACGTGAACAGGTTCGCCCTTGAAATCCCGGTCAAACCAGCGGGGCACGGGCCGCTCCGCCTCAATGGCCTGGAAAAAGGCGGTGATCTGTTCCGCCGTCTCAGGAACGGCGTTTTCCAGCAGCCGGTCCAGGTCGGCGTTGCTCTCTACCGCAGAGGGGTGGGGCTTGCGCTTCAGCGCCACGCCCTTAGCGGAGCGAATGGGCAGCGCATGGCTCACCGCGCCGATGACCTTGCCTGCTGCCCGGCCGTTAGAGCGGGCCAAAATGTTCAGGTACAGATGCATGGAGCGGCAGGCCCAGTGCATCTGACGGGGAGAGGCATGGTAATAGGCTCTGGACGCGGCATCCCACACCTGGGAACGGCGGCCGGGAATGCGGGGCAGATAGGCCTTCTCAAAGCCGTCCAGGCCGTCGTTTTCAATGAGCATCCGGTCGTACTCCCCCTCCATGGCCATGTGGGAGATAGGGCCATCCACGGCCCGCTGATTCACATAGCCGTGGCAGGCGCTGTCCAGGGCCAGGTGGCACAGAAAGCCCGCCCCGTAGCCCACCGACATGGGCACTTCATCCTCGATGGCCTGACGCAGCCGCTCCACCGCCGGCAGGGCGGAATTGCGGTGCATCCTGACCCCTTCCCGCCGGACGGCGTTGGGGCGGATGGGTTGATAGAAAAACAGTGGATCCGGACCCAGGCAACCCAGGTCAAAGGCTTCCCGCTCCTGCTCGATGGTCTGTGCCAGCTCCACCGGCAGATCCGCCAGTACTTTGTTGCCAAACTTCAGGTGTGCATAGTAATTCGGCATAATCGGCTCGAGTTCCTCCTTAAGTATCCGAAGAAAACAATCCCAACTCTTATATTATACCACGTTGCTGGGAAAAATGGAATGAAAAAAGGCGCGCCGGAACAGAAATTCCGGCGCGTCCTTATGTATCGGGCTCAGCCGCCCAGGTAGGCCTTCTTGACTGCCTCGTCGGCCAGCAGCTCCTTACCGGGGCCGGAGAGGGTGATCCGCCCGGTCTCCAGCACGTAGCCACGGTCGGCCACGCTGAGGGCCATCTGGGCGTTCTGCTCCACCAGCAGAATGGTGGTGCCCATCTTGTGGAGCTGTTTGATAATATCAAAGATCTGCTCCACCAGAATGGGGGCCAGGCCCATGGAGGGCTCATCCAGCATCAGCAGCTTGGGGTTGGACATGAGGGCACGGCCCATGGCCAGCATCTGCTGCTCGCCGCCGGACAGCGTGCCTGCCACCTGCTTCCGGCGCTCCTTCAGGCGGGGGAACTGAGCGTACACCTTTTCCAGGTTGGGGGCGATGGTGGAAGGGGGCTGGGTAAAGCCGCCCATCTCCAGGTTCTCCTCCACCGTCATCTGGAGAAATACCCGCCGGCCCTCAGGCACCTGGGCCAGTCCGTGGGCCACCAGCTTGTCGGCAGGCACACTGCCGATATCCTTGCCCATGAACTCGATGGAGCCGGTGCGGGAGCGGAGCAGGCCGGAGATGGTCTGCAGAGTGGTGGACTTGCCGGCGCCGTTGGCGCCGATGAGGGTGACGATCTCGCCGTCGTTGACCTCAAAGGACACATCCTTGATGGCGTGGATGGCGCCGTAGTACACGTTGATGTTATTGACCTTCAGCATGGCGTCAGCCCTCCTTCTTCTGGCTGCCCAGGTAGGCCTCCACCACCTTGGGGTTGGCCTGGATCTCGGCGGGGGTGCCCTTGGCGATGATCTGACCGAAGTTGAGCACGCAGATACCCTCGCAGATGCCCATAACCAGGTTCATATCATGCTCGATAAGCATGATGGCGATCTGGAAGGTGTCCCGGATCTTCAGGATGTTCTCCATCAGGTCGGCGGTCTCGGAGGGGTTCATACCTGCCGCCGGCTCATCCAGCAGCAGCAGGGAGGGGTTGGTGGCCAGGGCCCGGATGATCTCCAGCCGGCGCTGAGCGCCGTAGGGCAGGGAGCCGGCCTGGTGGTTGGCCAGGTCCTCCATGTCGAAGATGTGGAGCAGCTCCATGGCACTGTCATGGGCCAGCTTCTCCTTCTTCCAGTAGCTGGGCAGACGGAGCACGCCGCTCCACATGGGATAGCGGATCTGGTTGTGGAGGCCGATCTTCACGTTGTCCTCCACAGTCAACTTGTCGAACAGCCGGATATTCTGGAAGGTACGGGCGATGCCCGCCTTGTTTACCTGCACGGTGTTCATGCCGTGGGTGTCCTTGCCGTCCAGCAGGATGGTGCCCCGGGTGGGCTGGTACACCTTGGTCAGCAGGTTGAATACTGTGGTCTTGCCCGCGCCGTTAGGGCCGATCAGGCCGGCAATCTCGGTGCGGCCCACGGTCAGGTTGAACTCGTTGACGGCGGTCAGGCCGCCGAAGTCGATGCCCAGGTGCTGGCACTCCAGAATGGGGGGCTTATCCACGTCCCGCTCGGGGACGATGGAATGGCTGGGCACGGGCACCATTTTGGTGGGCTGCTTGTTTTTCAGCCGCTCGTTCACTGTACCGCGCCTCCCTTCTGCGCTTCTTCCTTCTTTGCCCTCCGTCCGGCAAAGGTAAACACGCTTTTCAGCATGGGGTTGTTGGTGACCAGCATCACCAGGATCAGGACGATGGCGTATACCAGCATCCGGTACTCATCCAGGTTGAAGTTGCGCAGCAGCTCGGGCAGGTAGGTCAGGAAGGCGGCGGCAATGATGGAACCGCGGATGTTGCCGATGCCGCCCAGCACCACGAACACCAGGATGAGGATGGAGGTGTTGAAGTCGAACTTCTTGGGAGCCATGGAGGAGTAGTTCATGGCGTACAGCACGCCGGCGGCGCCCGCCAGCACGGCAGAGGTGACGAAGGCCATCAGCTTGTACTTGGTGGCCCCGATGCCCACGCTCTCGGCGGCGATGCGGTTGTCCCGCAGGGCCATGATGGCCCGGCCGGAGCGGCTGTTGATCAGGTTGAGCGCAATGGTGAGGGTAATGAGGATCAGAATAAAGCCGGCGGTAAAGGAGGCCATCTTCACGTTGGTGGTAAAGCCCATGGGCCCCTTCAGGATGGACTTGCCGCCCTCGGCCAGGTTCAGGGCCATCTCGTTCTGCAGGGAGAAGTGGAGGCCGTTCTCATCCACACCCACATAGAGCACGTTGAAGATGTTGCGGATGATCTCGCCGAAAGCCAGGGTGACGATGGCCAGGTAGTCGCCCCGGAGGCGGAGCACCGGCACACCCACGATGACGCCGGCCACACCGGCCAGCACCGCGCCCACCACCATGGCGATGGCCAGCCGGAGGGCGTCGTTGGGGATGGAATCCTGGAGAGAGAGGGCAGTCACCACGCCGGAGAAGGCGCCCACGCTCATGAATCCGGCGTGGCCCAGGCTCAGCTCACCGGAAATGCCCACCACCAGGTTCAGAGCGATGGCCATAACCACATAGGCGCAGATGGGCACCAGCTGGCCCTGGATGGAAGGGGACAGCAGGCCGCCGGCGTTGCAAACCTGGAGGATAATGAAGGCAGCAATGACGATGCCGTAGGTAATGCAGTTATTGACCAGCCGCTTGCGGCCGGGAGAAAGCTTTTTCATATCCGCCACCTCACACTTTCTCGCGGATGGTCTTGCCCAGCAGGCCCGCGGGCTTGACCAGCAGCACGATGATCAGTACGGCAAAGACCACCGCATCGGAGATGTTGGTGTTGATCACCTTGGCAAAGGTCTCGATAATGCCCAGCAGGATGCCGCCCAGCATGGCGCCGGGGATGGAGCCGATGCCGCCGAACACGGCGGCGGTAAAGGCCTTGATGCCGGGCATGGAGCCGCTGGTGGGGATCAGGTTCTTGTAGCTGGAGAAGAGCAGGGCGCTGGCGATGGCCGCCAGGGCGGAGCCGATGGCAAAGGTCATGGAGATCGTGCGGTTGACGTTGATACCCATGAGCTGGGCCGCCGCCTTATCCTCGGAGCAGGCCCGCATGGCCTTGCCCATCTTGGTCTTGGTGGTGAACCAGGTCAGGGCCAGCATAATGACGATGCAGGCCAGCACGGTGACCAGGGACACATAGGTGATGTTCACCCCGGGAATGGGCAGGGAGCCCTCAGGAATAACGGAGGTAAACACCTTGGGATCGGCGCCCCACAGCAGCAGGGCGGCGTTCTGTAAAAAGTAGCTGACGCCGATGGCGGTGATCAGCACCGCCAGGGAGGACGCCTGCCGCAGGGGTTTGTAGGCCAGGCCTTCGATGACCACACCCAGCACAGTACACACCACCACGGCCAGCACAATACCTACGATTGGATTCAGCCCAAAGCTGCCGGTGGCAAAGAAAATCACATAGGCGCCCACCATAATAATGTCGCCGTGGGCAAAGTTCAGCATCTTGGCAATGCCGTATACCATGGTGTAACCCAGGGCGATGATGGCGTAGACGCTGCCCAGACTGATGCCGGTGATCAGATTGTTGAGGAAGCTCAAACCATTCACCTCTCTATATACTCTCAAACAAATACTCTGTATGGCAGAAACATCAGCGGCCCGGACGGGCTGCGGATGTGTCCGCCATACAAACGGATAACATGGGGAAAAGCGGGCTGCCGGGCGCGCCGGCAACCCGCTTTCACTCCTTATGTCAGCGGAACTGAATAAACTTACTGGGTCACGTACTGGCCGCCCTCGACCTTAACAACAACAGGGGCCTTGGAGACCTCGCCGTTGGTGGACCAGGTCATGCCGGTACCGGTCAGGCCGTCCACGCTGAAGTCGGCGGAGGTGAACTGGGCGATCAGGGCCTCGCAGATGTCCTGCGCGCTCATGTCGGCGGTGATGCCGGCGGCGGTGCAGGCCTCATAGATGGCGTACATGCAGTCGTAGCCGTCAGCGGCGAACTGGTTGGGAATGCCGCCGTAAGCTTCCTGATACTCGGTCACGAAGTTGACGGTGCGCTCATCCTCGCCCCAGGCGTTGAAGGGGGTCATCAGCATCAGGCCCTCGGCCAGGCTCACGTCGAAGCCCTCCAGGTCCAGGATGCCGTCCATGCCGTCGCAGCCGAAGAAGGTGGGCTCATAGCCCATGGTCTTGGCCTGAGACAGGATCAGGGAAGCGGGGGTGTAGTAGATGGGCATGAACACCAGATCGGCACCGGCGTCCTTGGCGGCGGTCAGCTGCACGTTGAAGTCGGTGTTGCTGTCGTCGGGGAAGGTCTGGACGGTGACGATCTCCAGGCCGATCTCTTCGGCGGTGGCCTGGAAGGCATTGTAGATGCCGGTGGAATAGGCGTCGCCGTTGTTGTAGATCACGGCCACCTTGGTGCCCAGGTTATTGTCCTTGATGTAGTTGGCGGCGGTGCTGCCCTGGTTGGGGTCGGTGAAGCACACCTGGAACACGTTGTCCTTGCCCTCGGTCACGGTGGTGGAGGAGGCGGAAGGAGTCAGCTGGAAGTAGCGGGCGTTGTAGGTCTCGGCAGCCACAGCCACGCAGGGGTTGGTGGTGGTGCAGCCGTAGATGATCTGAGCGCCGTCGCCGATCAGCTTGTTATAGGCGTTGACGGCCTTCTCGGTATCGCCCTCATCGTCCTGGAAGTCCAGGGAGAACTGCAGGCCGCCCAGAGCGTTGATCTCTTCCAGGGCAACCTCGGCGCCCTGCTTGGTGGCCAGGCCGTACACAGCAGCGGAGCCGGTCAGGGGGCCGATGCCGCCGATCTTGATGGTACCGGTAGTATCACCGGTGGAACCGGTCTCACCGGCGGGAGTCTCACCGCCAGCAGCGGGGGTATTGGCGGAACCCTGGTCATTGCTGCCGCAGCCGGCCAGCATGGAAACGCACAGAGCACCCGCCAGCGCAAGAGACAGGATGCGAAGCTTTTTCATTGTATCTTCCTCCTTTTAGAAGTTGTTGACAATTATATTCGTAACGTCGGAAATTGTCAACCTCCAAACTGCACAATGGCCGCCGGAGCCCGGCGGCCATTGTTGGAACTATGAACAAAATATGAATACAGGGCACTTTTTCTACACGATCAGCCCGCCATTGGGGGCCAAAACCTGACCGGTTATGAACTTCGCGCCAGGGGAAGCCAGATACCACAGGGCCTCTGCCACATCCTCCGGCCGGCCGATGGTACCCAGCGGGGTCTCTTCTGCCAGGGCGGCCAGGTCCTCCGGCCCCAAATTGGCGTTCATCTCCGTGTCGATGACCCCGGGAGACACACAGTTCACCGTAATGCCGGAGGGTCCCAGCTCCTTGGCCAAAGCCTTTGTCATGCCAATGACTGCGGCCTTTGCGGCGGAATAGGCCACTTCACAGGAGCCTCCCACCTGTCCCCACATAGAGGACACCGTCAGGATCCGCCCCTCCTTCCGGTGAATGAATTGGGGCAGGGCCGCCCGTATGGTGTAGAACATCCCATCTACGTTGACGGCAAACATCCGCCGCCAGTCCTGGTCGGTCAAATCGCCAAATAATTTCTGCTGGGCAATCCCTGCGTTGCATATCAGAATGTCAAGTTGACAAAAATTCTCCAACACATTGTCAACCATTTCCTTGACCTGCTCCGGGTCGGACACGTCGGCCTGTACCGCCCAGCCGCCGATCTCAGCCGCAAGGGCCTCCGCCCGCTCCTGAGAGCGGCAGTAATTGATGATCACCTGGTCGCCGCCGGCAGCGAACCGCCGGGCCGCCGCCGCCCCGATCCCCCGGCTGCCGCCGGTAATGAGGACCACACGCTTGGTCATCTTATACTCCTTTCAGCCAGTCCACGCACAGGCCGTGCCAGGCCGCCGCGTGGGCATTGTAGTGTGCTTCGTCCCGGGCACTCTCCCGGTCTGCCAGCCCCATGGCGTGGGGGCCCCGTGCGAAGAGATGGAGTTCCGTCGGCACCCCCGCTTTTCTCAGGGCGGCGGCATAGTCCAGGGTGTTCTGCACCGGCACCGTGGCGTCCTCTCCCGTAGCCCACAGGAAGGCGGGCGGGTGCTCTCCCCTCACCCGCCGGTCCAGCCGCAGCTCCTCTTCCCCACCCAGTGGGGAGATATAGCGCATTTCGTTTACCACCGGATAGCCCAGAATGGCGGCATCCGGCCGCGCCTGCTCCGGGGTCAGGCCAAGCCGCTCTGCCAGCAGGGGATGGTCCCACAGACAGGACAGACAGGCCGCCAGGTGCCCGCCGGCGGAAAAGCCGCACACCGCCACCCGGTCGGGCCGGAGGCCAAACTGCTCCGCGTGGGCCCGGATCCAGGCCAGAGCCGCCGCTCCCTCCAGAAACTGCTGAGGCCAGCCCTGGGGCAGCAGGCTGTAGGACAGCACAAAGGCCTGTATCCCTGCCGCCAGAAACGCCAGTGCCACCGGCTCGCGCTCCGCCGGGGCAATACGCTCATATCCGCCGCCGGGGAGAATGAGCACCCCCCATCGCTGTCCGTCGTCGGCCAGCAGGCCGGTACGTTCCCGGCAATAGACCTCCAGCTCCGCCCCGCTGTCCACCAGCGACTGGTGAAGCTGCCGGGCGCCTACCCTAAAATACCCCATTTCGATCCTCCTGAACGCCGGTATTCTGACCTGAGTATAACAGTCCTGCTTTATTTTGAAAAGGGAAAATAAAAAACTATTGACAGATCCCCTCTTTCCAGGTATAATAATCTACGCTGTCTGGACGATTAGCTCAGCTGGTAGAGCATCCGCTTGACGTGCGGGAGGTCACAGGTTCAAGTCCTGTATCGTCCACCAGAAAAACCGCTGTTTTTGAGAGAAAATAGCGGTTTTTTGTTACTTTTTTATTCATTTTCTTCCTCACGCTATTTTGCCAAATTGTTTTTGACCACATAACAGCCACAGACAGGAAAAATCGCCGCCCTCCGGAAGTGCTTTTCCGGAGGGCGGTTTTCTGTTCTCAGCAGGCTTTTCCCTTGGCCCGAAGGGGCTCCAGCTCCTTTTTCATCTCCTTAATCAGCTCTGCCAGCTTCTGCTCACATTCTTCCTCCGTGGATGCGTAAACATTTCGGGCAATGCGCTTGCCGTTGACCTTTGGGGAGTACCGCCCCTCCCAGAGGTGGTCGCCCAGCTGGGTCATGCACCCGGTTCCCGGCTTGCGGTACTTCCCTTTTACCGCCCGGAAGGGCGTGGGTGTCGATTCCTTTTTCCATGTGGGTTTTGAGGGCGGCTCCACACCGGCGATTCCCCGATCGATCCGGTCGGCGGCCTTTTGCCGCATCTCGTCCGTCACATGGGTATAGACATTTAGGGTCGTGGCGCTGGACACATGGCCGATGATGGCGGACAGTGTCTTGATGTCCATGCCATGCTCCAGGGCGTTGGTGGCAAAGGTATGGCGGAGATCATGAAAGCGGACACGCTTGCAGCCCGCCCGTTCCAGGACAGCGGCCAGTTTCTTCCGCACCGCCGCCGGATCCAAGGGAGAATCCGCTTTCTTTGGCGAGGGGAACATCCACCGAGAGATACAGGTTTTCCGATACTGTTTCAGCACTTTCAGAAGCGGTGCGGGCAGGATGACACTCCGGCTGGATGTTCTGGTTTTGGGCTCGGAGACCACCAGTTCTCCTCTGATCCGCTGTACCTGCCGTTCCACCCTGAGCGCTCCGGTCTGAAAGTCCAGGTCATCCCATTGCAGGGCCAGGATTTCGCCCCGCCGCAGGCCGGTGGAGAGCTCCAGCAGAAGAAGTTCATAGCATCCGTCCTCTTTGGCCTGAATCAGCAGCCGCTGGATTTCTTCTCCGGTCAGTACAGACATTTCTCTGGGATGGGTGGCTGGCGCTTTGCAGTTTGCAGCTGGGTTTTTCAGAATCAACCCATCCGCCACCGCCTTGTCCAGCGCCATGCGGCAGGCCACATGACAGCTTTTCACCATACGGTCGGACAGGCCAGGGCCGTATTGCTCCGCCCGCAGAAGCCGCCCGCCCTGCTTCAGGCGGTGGTAAAACTGCTGGAGGTCGCTTTGGGTAAGCTGAGAAAGAGGGGTGTGTCCCAGCTCCGGGATGATGTGCTGATAGATCCGGTTTTCATAGTCCGCCTGGGTCTTGGGCTTGATGGCCGGTTTGCAGTACGTCTGATACCAGCGGTCCATCCATATTCCGAAGGTCACTTCTCCCCTGGGGCGCTCCAGCTCTAAGCCTTTGAGGCTCTCTTTCAGCGCTTTTAGCTTTGCCGCACACTCTCCTTTTGTCTTTGCCAACACATTTTTGGTTTTCGGTCGGCCCTTCTCGTCATGGCCCACCACATACCGCCCCTCCCAGCGGCCGTCCTTTCTCAGGTGGAGACTGCCATCTCCCCGTTTTCGTTTCTTTGCCACGGTTCCAACTCCTCTCCCAATAGTTCGGTCAGAAAGCCGCCTACGATCTCAGCGGCGCCGCGCTGCATGTCCCCAGTCACATGCGTATAGGTATCCAGGGTAAAGCTGGCCTTGGTATGCCCCAGGATTCCAGAGAGCGTTTTTGCGTCCACCCCGCTGGTCAGGGCATGGGTGGCAAACGTGTGGCGCAGATCATGAAACCGAAGGTCAGGCAGTCCAGCCTCATCCAGTAAACTTTTTAACCTCCGGTAGGCGCTGCCCGGGCTGACCGGCCGCTCCGGGCAGAGAGGATTGGGAAAGACCCACTCCGTCAGTGCGGACTTTTTTCGCTCCCTCAGAAGCTGGGCTGTGCTGGACGGAAGCAGGATTGTCCGGGTTCCTGCATAGGTCTTTGTGCTTCCCGCCTCCACTCCGCCGCCCTTCCTGGCATGGATGGTACGGCATGCTTTTAACGTCCCGGCCTCTTCATCAAAGTCTGACCACTTGAGGCCGCACAGTTCGCCCCGCCGCAGTCCGGTAGTCAGTTCGGTGAGGAAGAAGTCCCGCCAGATCCAATCCTTTTGGATTGCTGCCTTGAATGTGTCCAACTGAGCGTTATTGAGAATCCCCTTTGCCCTGTTGACCACCTTAGGCGGTGTCGCTCCATCGGCAGGGTTGGCTGGAAGCAATCCCTCCTCTGCGGCCGTTCTCAGGGCGTGATGCAGGGTGGTGTGAATCCCGTGGACAGTTGTCGGGCTCAGGCCAAAGCCTGAGGCTTTCTTCCTCACCACTCGTCCGCGCTCCAGAAGCGCTTGATAGAGTTCACTCAAATCTGCCGGAGTAATTTTGAGCAGCGGCTTTCCTCCCAGATAGGGTTTGACATGATTGTTCAGATCCCTCCGGTACCCATCCAGGGTACTCTCCCGAACCGTTCCTGTCATGTACGTATCCAGCCACTTGTCTAGCCACTGGGATAAGGTCATTTTGCTCTCCTCGGTCAGATCCACGCCCTGATAGGCGTTGATATTCTGCCGGAGCTTGGCAGTCAGTTCCTTTTGGGTGTCGGCATAGATGTAGCGGAAGATGGAGTCGCCGTTTTCCTTATGCCCGATGACGATGCGGCCCTCCCAGCGGCCGTCTTCCCTCTTCCGCACCATGCCGTCTCCGGATGGCCGTCTCTTTGCCATTTTGCTTCACCCCCAAAGTCGTATTTTTGTTTTGCGGCGCAATTTCTGAGCCCTTATTTTGCAGCGGGGAATCTGTGAGGTTCGGCTACGCACTGGTAGAGCACAGCACCGCAGCGGCGGCAAATCAGATACTGCAGCCGGTTGCCCCGCAGGCCGTGTTTTTTGAAGGTCACCAGCGCCTCGCCGTGCTGCCAGCCCAGACCGATATTCGTGCTCCCACAGTATTGGCATTGCTGAACGGGAAACTGTATATTCATTACGTTTGCCCCTCCTCTTTCAGTTCGAGCCGGATACGCTCCACCTCTACCTCCTGGAGCAGCCCCATGGCCAGCCGGAACCCGGCTTCGAAGCTGGCTTGGGCAAGGTTTGCTTTCAGTTGGTCTTGCGCATCCACCAGGCGCATCAGCTCCCGCCGCTGCGCCTGATCCAGACAGTCCCGCACCTCCTGACGGGTGTTTTCAATTTCTTCCTCCAGCTCGCTGAAGTCCGTGGCCCGGAAGTAGCGCCGGTACAGTTCGCTCATGTAGTAGCCCATGTGTGCCGCCTCCTTTGCAGCAACACACAATACCCTAATCTTAGAGGAATAGCCAGTGGTTTTGACCACAGTTATCAAACTGTTATCATTTGCAGGGGGACTTTCTTTGTTATACACTGTATTAAAATCACCCCGCGTTTTCGATTTGCAACTATAAAATTCTTATGCTACAATGCAGATGTAGCCTTACTTTACGACACTTTAGGGAGGGGTAGGTTTACATGGCGGACGGTAAAATCTATGCGATAGATGAATTGAGAGCATTGATATCCCCTATTGCCGCCCAATATGGTGTAGACCGCATCTTCCTTTTTGGCTCCTATGCCAGAGGACAGGCCACGGAAAACAGCGATGTTGACCTGCGCATAGACAAAGGAAATGTGAAGGGGCTGTTCACTTTGGGGGCACTATACAGCGACCTGGAAGAACGGCTTGGGAAAAAGCTGGACCTGTTGACCACGGGCAGTCTGGACCAGCAATTCCTCAGTCATATTGCGCAGGAGGAGGTGCTGTTATATGACCATACCCAATCGTGACATCCAGATCCTACAGAAGATCCAGGGATATTGTGATGACATCATGTTTACCCATACGGAGTATGACCGCAACTACAACACCTTTTGCAGCAATCCAACCTATCGGAACGCGATTGCGCTCTGCCTTTTACAGATTGGGGAGTTGGTGAAGAAACTTTCTGATGAATTTGTCCAGTCACATACCACAATACCGTGGAAAGCAATTCGCGGTATGCGAAATGTAGTTGCTCATGAGTATGGCCATATTGACATTGATACAATATGGGAGACCTCGGAGGCCGAGATTATAGAATTACGTGACTTTTGTGCGGCACAGATTCGTCTGCAGCAAGGGCATAATTCATTTTCCGGCCCGACCATGTCGTGACAGCAGAATAGGGTTATGGGGCCCAGCAGCAGCACCATGCTGCAGCTTGTTCATTCTGTAATTACTTTGCTCCCCGCCATAACTGGCGGGGAGTTTTTTACCTCTACCTCATGGTCATACCACCCATCGTCTGCTCCACATGGTCATTCGGTTTATGCCCCAGGGCGATCCGCTTTTCCTGGAGCGCCTGAAGCCGCTTGTGGTCAATATGCAGCCCGATGCTTGTGGAATCCTCCGGCACATTGTCCCGGAAGATGTTGCCCATCTGGCGGAGGAGCTGCGTGGCAGAGAGCATCAGGCTGGGTGGTCCGGGCGGGCCCTGCTCCATGCGCTCCTTGAAAAACTGTGCATAGGTGTGCCCCTGAACTGCCGCAGCCTGGAACCAGCCATAGGCAATGTCCTGATCCTGCCCCACACCCTCTCCCATCAGGTACAGCTTGCCCAGCAGATACTGCGCCCAAGGGTTCTGTGCCTCTGCCGACTGACGGAGATATTCTGCCGCTGTATTTGCGTTTTTGAGTACATGCTCACCACTGAGATACTCCTTGCCCAGGGTATAGGCGGCATAGTCGCTCCCGTTTTGCGCCGCTGCATTCAGCCACCGGATACCCTCACCCGGATCGTGTACGTCGGGATCGTCAGATAGAAGCAGTAGCCCCAAAGCGTATTGGGCAGCAGGCAGTTCCTGCCGGGCCGCCTGCTCCAGCCAGTGCCTGGCCTTCTCTGCATCCGGAATCAGCAAACCGCCGTCCCGGTACAGCTGTCCCAGGAAGGTCTGGGCGTAGGGATCGCCCATCTTTGCCAGCAGCTCCAGCCTCTCAGCGGCCTCGTCCCGTTCTTCCAATGGAAACGCCTCGTTTTCAACAATTCTCCACAGCTCCCGGCAGGTCCAGGTGAGTGATCGTTCATCCACCCAGTCGCCGTAGTCTTCCATATCTCTGTCCTCGAAAGAGATGTGGTTCAGTCGGACGTGCTCGGCCTCCTGGATTACCGCATTTTTGATGGCGCGGAACTCTTTCTGTTCAGAGAGCGGCGGGCGCTGCCGCGCTCTCTCGGCGTAGAAGTCATTCACTTTACATTGCAGCTCCCACCACTTCTGGTAGCACCTGTCCACAACAGGCAGGTGCTCCAGCTGGTTTACGATCTTATCGACCTGCTGCTTTATCTGCTTTGGAAGATAGCCATAGGACTTCTTACCCTTCACATCTTCGAGGCTCTGGGCCAGATTTAAGATCATCCGCTCTGCTTCAGGATACTCACAGACCGACTCACTCATCTGCCGGGACAATTCCAGCATGGCCTTTCGGGTCTCCCGCACCAGTTCATCTCTGCTTTCAGACTTCTGCTCATAGAGGTGGAGCATCTCCTGTTTGAAGATCTGATTGGTCAGCGTGGACTTGATCTGCCGGATGCCATCCCTGGACAGGTAGGCCTGTCCAGGTTTCACCGACCACGCCATCATGTGCACGTGGGGGTGCTCCCCTTCATCGTGGAAGGCGGCGTACCAACGGAAGTCCTGAGGCTTGATATTCATAGCGGCGGCGATGTCGTTGCGGTGTGTACGCAGAAGTGCACGCCACGCCTGGGCATTGTCATAGCCCAAGCGTTCAGCATCCTCCCGGCGGAGGGAGATGATGTGTGTCCACACATTTCCGGCGTAGTGTTCCAGCTCCGACATGGCCTTGTCCAGATCCACACCATCCTCGTCGCCGAACAGCCCATGGTCACCCAGACGCTCCGCTCTGGGACGAGTGGCGATGTACCTGACGTAGCCCTCCGAGGATTGAACCTGGGACCAGTTCTCCTCCAGGGCCAGCGTGATGAGGGACGAGGCATTGGCCTTGGTAGGGTGCTGCGCATAGTCCTCATACTCCAGCAGATCTTTGGTGTCAGGAAAATCTTTTACCAGTTTTGTGATAAGCTGCTCCTGCTTGCGGGTAGGCGGACGGTCATCCGGGATGATCTCCACCCGTTCCCGCGTTGCGATGTACTTCATGTATCCGTCCGCACCCTGACCAACGCCGCACTTGATATACGGGCTCTTGACGATCAGTCTTGCCATGGGTCATCCTCCAGCTCCCGCAGCTTTTGTACCAGTGACACCTTGCCGTTGGTCTTTTTCACGTTGGCCACACTCTCCGCCCGCTGACGGCGCAGCTCTTCCTCGCTCACGTTGACACACTTGAACAGCATACTCAGTCCCATGTCCAGCTCCACCGCCTGTTTGAAGAGCAGCGACGCCATACGGTTTTCCATCTGATCCAGTCTGCCATCCAGATAGGACTGGACGGCGGACTGCAGAAACAATCCGGAGTTGTTGGCGCTGAGATAGTCCAGATAGAAGTCGATGGCGTTCTCGATGAATCCGGTGATGCTCCGGCTGCCGTCTTCGGTATACCTCCGCTCCAGGGCCGCCTTTTTCTCCGGCGACAGGTAGACGGGGAATTTCTCTTTTTTGCTCATAATGGCCTCCTTTCCGGGGCTTGACCCCTATTTTTTCCTTGTGGGAGTAAGCACAGCGGGATAACGACCGCAGAATTTCCTGTTCGCTCTGCTTTTGACCCCATTTTCAGCACTTACAGAAACGCCTGAAACTGCCCGCACTGCGGGCAGAAGTGACTGGCAAAGGCGTCGATGTTGACGCCTTGCCTTTATCCTGCTTCTTATTTCGTCCCTCGAAAGCGGCCTAATCCGCTCCCAAAGCCCCAGGTGGGGTAGGGACTCTACTCTGCCCAGAAGCAGGGCACACAGCGCCTCACAACGGGGTACACGGGCGTTTTACGCTTCCAGGCGAAGCAGCTGCTGTTGATAACAATAATCCACCGCCATCTGTATCGGCAGGATGGTGTAGAGGTTATTCCCATTCCACTTCATACCACATTTGTCAATATAGCTGGTGCTCTCCACCGTGATGAACTGCCTGTCCGCCAACTTCGTAATGTGCTTCATCACAGTGGACACGGCAAGATGCACCGCATCCGAGATCGTGCGGTAGCTGGGATGACACTGATGTGTCCGACGATCTTCACAGTAGAGCAGGTAAGCGTAGACGGTGATGGCCCCGTGACCGATATTCAGGAAGAACAGCTCATTGGGCAGAGAGAAAAAATTCTTGCTGGTGTTTTTGAAGACGGGAACCATGTGCTGATCCAGCAGCCCGCGATGGTTGAGTTCAGAGATCTGTTCCGCAGCCATGTCTTTGCTCATGTGCAAACGGAATGCAATCTCCTCTGCACTTGGAGCAATATAATTTTTGCAATGCACATGGAGATAGCAGAGATAAACAAGGACAGCAAATCCCTGCGGTTTGAGATTCCACTTCCAGATGTCATTGGGAATTGAGAAACGACACCGGTTCATCCGCGATCACCTCCCTCCGTGTGCTCTGTGACCCATCGGATGAATTGTTCCTTGGGCACCACCATGCGGCTGCCCACACGCAGTACCGGGAAGCCTGGTTCGTGCATGAGTTCGTATCCGCTGGATGGCGACACGCCCAGCACCTGCGCTACCAGATTCGCATTGAGAAACAGCGGCAGGTCATCGTAGGTTTTGTAGACAGATTCTTTCATTTCAAATTCTCCTTTATAAAAAAGTAAGGACATCAGCGGCGGTGCTGATGTCCTTCTGCTTGTATTGTGTCGGAGATTTTGATAGACTTGGAAAAAAGTGAGACAATTTATTTTTCAGGTGGGACAATTTTGAGAGGGGGCATGTTCACATGTATGGAGATATCGTCTTCTATACCCACAGCAGCACCATAGAGTACGGCGGAGAAATTTTTGCGGCCGGTGAACTGACCGCAGACATATTGAACTTTGCTCCCGAGGACTACCGGCCCATTCAACGCCTTTTGAACCGCATGAAGGAGTTGGCCAGACAGTACGAGGACACATTGGAGCGCGGCGTATGGTGGGAACTGAACAATCAGTTGATCGAGCTGCGCAGTCAGTTGATGCGGTATCGGGTATTTCAGATTTTACTGAAGGAAGATGACCGGTTTCTCAACGAGACCCAGCAGTACACAGAGAGCTATTCCTTGTTCACTGACGAGGAGATGGATGAGCAGGAATGCACTATGGAACGATATCTTGATCTGTACCAGAAGGAGGAAGAGGAACACCGGACACCACCTTTTCTCCTCATTGTGAATGGTGGCAGAGAGGACAAGTGGCGGTATTACAAATTGCAGATGGCCCGCTATCAGCGATACATCGATGATGTTATCGTGTTCAATCCTACGATCCATAACTTTATCAACTTTCTTCTCTCCAAATTGAAACGAAACTCCCCGGAGGCGTACGCCGCCGCCCTGTATCAGCTTTACAATGACGAGCGCCTGGTGGAGAAGCTGATTGCGAACCCTACCGGCCCGGATCGGCCCTTCTATCAGAAGTACGATCACTGTGTGGTAAGCTATCTGCCCAGAGAATTCCCGGACGGAACCTTCGCCATCGCCCAGGAGCACACAACGGACAGTTTGCAGATGCTGCTGAAGGCCGACTTCATGACAGCGCTGAACGCCGGACATAACATCCGCCGCTGCATTGTCTGTAAAAAATATTTTCTGGTTCACAGCGGTGTCCACGCCCTCTACTGTGAGGGACGCTGCCCGTTGGATGAGCGCTTCACCTGCAGGCAGTACGGCAGCTATGAAATCCAGAAGGAACTGGCCCGGGATGTACCGAAAATCCAGGCCAAGATCACCGCCTTTAACCGCATCCGGAAGGACTATCAGCGGGGAGCCATTACAGAGGAAGAGATGCGCCGCCTGAAGGACGCTGTGCGGGACGAGTTGTTTGACGCACTGAGCAGCCCCGATATCTCCAATGAGGACTTCAAGCAGTCAATCTCCTCCGAGCGCCTTTACCCACTTTACGGCATAGCCCGCCAGGCCAAGCCTCGGGGACGTCCCCGCAAGGTGGAGGACGGTGACGACGCATGACCAACGAGAAATTGTTGGAGCAGATGGCCAACGGCGATGAGGCGGCTCTGACCACGCTGTGTCTGATGAATATAGGATTGGTTAAGGAGCGTGCCCGGTTGATTGCCCGCCAGTATCACTGCCTGCGTCAAACTCAATACGGTGGTTTGAGCGATTACGCAAAAGAAACGCTCTCGGAACTGGAGAGCGTGGGAAAGCTGGCATTGATAGAGTGTATACGCACCGGCAGTTATGACACGGAAAAGGGCCGGTTTACCACTTACATCACCCCGTTTCTGGACGGAGCCATGCGGCGGCATCTGGAGTGCAGTATGGGGACACTTGCCCTGGACCGGGACAGCATGGGATTGGTGAGAAAGGCCCAGCGTCTTTATCATCAGGAAGGGAAAGAACTTAGCGAGATCTGTATATTCCTTGGAATCTCTTTCCGTGGGCTGCCAGGGCAGTTGCCTACCCCACACATTTCTTTTCTGTCTATGACCTGCAAGATTCAGATGATGACGGCGATATTTTTGAGCGGCTTACCACGAACCACCTCTCAGGCTCTGCGGAGGATGCTGTGATTCGGTTAGTGACCATGGGATGCCTGCTAGACGAGTTTATGCAGCTTTCCAAGAAGGAACAGGACATTCTTGGACGATGCTTCGGTGTGTACGGTTTCCCTAAGTCAGATTTGCGGGAAATTGCCATGCGAAACCGCATGAAGGAGTCCGGCGTGGAAAAAGCCAGGGATCAGGCACTGAAACACCTTCGGGATCGGTACCGGAATAGCTTTGCCTGGAAGCTCCGCCGGGCCAGACAGATTGTGCTGGAGGTCATATGTACAGAACATCTTTGTTAACAGCATGATAAAAAATTCAGCTATTCAATGTAAGGTAGCGGCGGACAGCGCAGCCCTAATGCGCCGAGAGTTTAAATCATCCATTTTCAATTGACTTACTGCAAATATTCTTTATAATGGTAACCAAACGAATATAGTGCTCCGACTTTTGTGGCACCGGCGCGTTCTTTTTTGGAAGACACGCCGGGATGTTCCGCTGAACAAGGGAATTGGGTGAAACTCCCAAACACGTTTCCGGGAACCGGATGTAGTCTCGGATTCTGTAGCTGTGAGCATAGAGTGTCTGTTTTTTCTGCGAAAGCAGGTCACTGGCAGGCTGTAATGGCCTGACTGGGAAGGCGAACCAGATGCGCGGATGCGGTTGTCCGCATCGGGATATGCGAGTCAGAAGACCTACAAAATAACGGGTGTTATTTCTTTGCGAAACAACACCTGTTCTGTCTGGAAAAGCGGTAGCATTTGCTGCCGCTTTTTATTTTTGTATCAAATGGGAGGCTGATTGGGATACAGGCGCTCTTGCTCCAGCAAGTTGGACATGAGCAGCTGACAGAGGAAATGCTCCAGTTTATCCATGAGTGCAGCTTCCTGAAGCAGAGGTAAATCACAGCGATAGTGCTGTTGAACCTGGCGCAGCAGATGCTCGCCCCAATCTCCGGCCTCCAGTTCAGTCAGCATTCCAGCACGGCGCTGATCTTCCAAATGCACATAGAGCACCACAGCCCCAACCAGGAATGCGTCCTGATCCAGTTTTTTTATGGTTCGGGCAATTGCGGCATCCTGCCCCGGTCGCCGGGCCAGGCAATAAGCGGACAGCGTGTCCGCAGTGATCCCAAAGCGATGCAACCTCCTGAGTACGGTATGCTGCTCCTGCGCACAAAAGCCGGTTTGTCTGAACAGCGCCTCCGTGACGGCCTCCCGGACGGCCTGCGCCGCCAGTTCTCCAAATTTAAAATGTTTGCCTGCGTTCAGCAGCATTCCTTCCTGTCCGGTTCCGCAAATGATGACCATGCCGTCTGTCCCGGTTCCGGTGGCAAGCTCTCGTGATATGCTGCTCCCCTGCATCAGATCCCGAAGCACAGCGGTCTTGGCCTCGGTGGCTGTGAGTATCAGCTCCGCCATGGCGCCGGGAGCAAGAGGCCGATCCGTGATCAGAAAGATATTGATGGTTCCGGGCGGCACAGAGGTGAGCGCGCCGTCTGCCTCTGTCAGAAATGCCGGATCACCGGCGCAGAGCGCGTTGACGTCGGCACCGCCGGATACTGCGGCCGTAATTTGCAGATCCTCCCAGCGTTTGGTGATGACCACCATGTTGTCCAGATTTGCCGCCGTATCCAGGCCGGTGGTGTGATCCGGATCCAATCCCAGACGTCTGGCCACCGTGCGCTGGTGTTCCCGCAGATTATTTCCCTGCATAGGCTGACAGACACCGGCCATGCCGCAATCACAGTAGTTGAAAGCGGCGGTCAGATCGTCCCGCATGCCGCCGCCGTTGGCCCCCGTGGACAGCACCATGCGGGGGCCGGAAAACCGAAAGACAGCAGCCTGTTCTGTGCAGGTCAGGCGGTCGCCGTTGCACAGCTCAAAAATACGTTCCATACATCATCCTCCGGGATTCTCCGAGATGTTCTGAGCAAATTATAACAGATAACAATAAGTAGGAAAAGGCGAAAGGAACTGTTGGAAATGAAAATGCGAAATGTGCTCCCGTTCGCGCTGGCTGTACTGCTTCTGGCGGCCCTGGCCGGGTGTACCCCGGCGGAAAACACGGATGCGAACACCACACCGCAGCAAACACAAAGCGCATCGACCGACCGTCCGGACACCGATCGCAGCGGCAATCCCATTACTCTGCCGGATCAGGTGGACAGCATCATCTCCATGGCCCCCTCTGCTACCCAGACGCTTCTGGACCTCGGCATGAAGGACAAGCTCATCGCCGTGGATACCTATTCCGCCATGTACTTTGGCCTGGAGGATCTGCCCACCTTTGACATGATGGAGCCGGACACGGAGCAAATGGCTGTCCTTGGTGCAGATCTGATCTTCACCACCGGTATGAGCGCCTCCTCCGGCGCCGATCCCTTCAAACCTCTGCGGGATATCGGCGTCTGCGTAGCGGATATCCCCTCCGCCTCCAGCATCGAAACCATGCTGGAGGACACCCGGTTTATTGCTGCCTGCGTGGGTGCTCAGGAAACATGCAAGAGCCTGATTGCGCAGTTCCAGGAGGAACTGGATCAGCTGTCTGACATCGGAGCAGGCATCCAGGACAGTAAGCGTGTAGTGGTGGAAATCGCATGCGCGCCCGACATCTACACCGCTGGCAGCGGCACCTTCATGCAGGAGATGCTTACGGTCATCGGCGCGGAGAATATTTTTGCCGATCAGGAAGGGTTCATCGCCGTGACAGAGGAATCGGTGATCACCCTGAATCCGGACGTTATTCTGACCATGGTGGACTACGTGGAAGATCCCGTAGCAGAAATCCTGGGGCGAACCGGCTGGGAGCATGTTACCGCCGTGGCCAACGGGGACGTGTATCTGGTCAACACGAATGCGGTATCTCTTCCCAATCTCCATGTGATCGACGGCATGAAGCAGATGGCCAAGATGATCTATCCCGACGCATACGCAGGGATCGAAGATCCCTTTGCCAGGGAAGCTGCGGCATGAAGCGGATCGTCAAGATACTCCTTGCCGTTGCCGCGGCCCTGCTCATTCTGGTGGGCAGTATCGCCGTCGGCTCTGTGAATCTCTCTCCCGGACAGGTGACAGAGATTTTGATGGCCAAGCTGTCCGGCGGCTCCGGAACCGTTGACCCAAATCTGAGCGCCATCGTATGGGAGATGCGCTTTCCGAGGGCGGTGCTGGCCTTTCTGACCGGCGCGGCTCTGTCCGCCAGCGGTACAGTCATGCAGTCCATTTTGAAAAATCCGCTTGCGTCCTCCTATACCCTGGGCGTTTCCTCCGGCGCCAGCCTCTGCGCAGCTCTGGTGATGGTCACCGGCGTTACGTTCCCGCTTCTGGGAAGCCTGTTCACCCTGCCGGCAGCGGGTTTTGCCGGGGGGCTGGCCACGGTGTTTCTGGCCCTGGCCTTTGCCGCCCGGTTGGACGGCAAGATGGAGAATCAGACGGTCATCCTGGTGGGTATGGTGTTCTCTCTCTTTGTCAACGCCATTCTGACGCTGATCACCGCCCTGTCCCGGGAGCACCTGCAGCAGATGGTCTTCTGGCAGATGGGCGGCTTCACCGGCCGGAACTGGTCCCATGTGGCAGTGATGTTCCCGGTTCTGGTCCTCTCCATGCTGGTATTGCAGCGCTTTACTCCGGAGATGGATATCATGAGCTTTGGAGAGGAGCAGGCCATGTCCATCGGCGTGGATCTCAAGCGGATCAAGCTCCTTTTGATCGGCATTGCCGCCCTGCTGACCGGCACGGCAGTGTCGCTGGTGGGTGTTATTGGCTTTGTGGATCTGATCGCGCCTCATGTTGTGCGGCGGATCTTCGGTTCCTCCCACCGTCTGGTGCTGCCCTTGTCCGCCTTGTTCGGCGGCACATTTCTGATGTTGGCGGAGTTGGTTTCCCGCACGGTGATGGCGCCCACGATTATTCCTGTAGGAGCGGTGACAGCACTGGTAGGCGCTCCCTTCTTCGCACTGGTGTTCTTCCGCGGCAGAAAGCTGAAATGAGGTGGAGTTTGTATGCTGCATCTGAAAAATATTTGTGCCGGATATGGAAACGGAGATATTCTGCACGATATTACCTTTGATCTGCCTCTGGGACAAAATCTGTGCATTCTGGGGCCTAATGGCTGCGGGAAAAGCACATTGCTGCGTACCATCTCCGGTCTTCTGGACTGCCGTGGGGAACTGACCCTGGATGGGAAGCCGGTGGCCGCCATGCGCCGGCCGGAGATTGCGTCTCACATGGCCATGATGAGCCAAATGAGCACCGTCTATTTTTCTTTTTCGGTCTTTGAAACAGTGATGATGGGCCGGTATCAGAAGCTGCGCCGGGGACTTTTTGCATCCCCGTCCAGAGAGGACAAGCAGTGTGTGGAGCAGTATCTGCGGGCCACCGGGTTGGAGCCGCTGCGGGAGTGTCAGATCTCCGAGCTGTCGGGCGGCCAGCTTCAGCGGGTATTTTTGGCCCGGACGCTGGCCCAGGAACCGGAGATCATTTTACTGGACGAGCCCACCAACCACCTGGATCTGAAGCACCAGACAGAGCTGGTGAGCTATCTTAAAAACTGGTCTCAGGAAAAAGGACGGACTGTCATCGGCGTACTCCACGACATCAACCTCTCCCTGATGCTCTCCGAGCAGCTTTTGTTTTTGAAAAATGGTTCTGTGGCAGGGATGGGGCCTGCCAATATGCTTCTAACAAGAGAGTTTCTCCATGAGGTTTATGATATGGACGTAGCCTCATATATGATGGCCTCCCTCAAGCGTTGGGAGCAGGTATCTTAACGGTATTCGGACATGCAGAAAAGCACATGGCCTGTCCCTGCGTCGGGTACAGGCCATGTGCTTTTTCTATTTTTCCCAGGGCGTGTACAGACAATAGGCCGGACAGAGCTCGCCCATATAGATCCATACATTTTCTCCCATTTCGATGGGCTCCCCGAAAACCAGGTTAGGAACCATCAGCTTCAGAGTGGTGCGTTTGAGACCCTTGATGTTTTCCCCCTCCTGAGTGGGAGCCTTGCTGAAATCCTCAATCCGCTGGGCCAGATCGCTGATTCCCAGCTCCCGGGAGAGCCGGGGGATTACCTCATCCTTTACGGCGTATACCACATGATCCGGATTTTCAAACCAGGTTCGACTTATCATAACGCTTGCCTCCTGTCAGTTGGTTTTTTGCGCCAGTTTTTTGATCTCGCCATACTTGCCGATGATATAGTCATAGCCCTCCCTGCGATGGGGAATCAAGCAGCCGCTGCAATCCTTAATCCCCCCGGCAATATAGGTGAAGTTTCCGCCGCATTTATCTCCCAGTGCATACAGCGGGCAGTAGCAGAACAGGCAGTTAAAGTTTTCCGGGTCATTGGTGGAATGGCAGGGGAAGTATTCGCATTTGCTGTTGGAAAAGAACTGAAAGTGCTTTTCGGACGTCGATGATTCCATACCGCTTCTCCTTTCATTTTACTGACTGATACATCACTCATGATATACTGACCGGCGGTGAAACAGAAAAAGGAGGTGCCCGGGCGGCACCTCCTTCTGACAAAAACACGCTGGCCCTAACAAGAAGGCCAGCGAGCAAAGCAACGTACACAACGGAGGACACGCCCGCTGTTTCCCCCTGCATCCTGCCATGGTGCAAGTCTCCTGACTTACGTTATGAGAGCTTGGCCCTCTGCGTCCATTTCCTACCTTCTCACAGGGTCTTCCCCCGCAATGGCGGACTTTCGTCCAGACGGCATACGCCGCTTCGGAATGGCCTCACGTACACAGTGCCGGTCGCGCGGGACTTGGATATCCCATTCGTTTTAGCTGCTGCCTGATCCTTGTTGGCAGGATCGTTACAGCAAACAGCCACACCATGCAATAGATACAGTGATATGAAATTTTCAAACCGGCGGCAAACGCCGGGCCTGGAACCAAGAATGGATTTGAATATAGCATAGCACGCCTTGTGCAGGTTGTCAAATGCTCTTTAATTTGTTTAGAAACAGGGTTCCAAGGGCTCCTTTCTGAAGAAATTTAAAAAATAGCAAAAACAGAATAGCATTTTGATACGGCTTGTGCTATAATGCAAAAGCAACAAGGAAAATTAAATATGAAATCCGGCTTTTGTGGCAAATGCGCGACCCGGCTCTTATGAGCTGGACACGCATCCTTGTTTCTGAACAAGGGAATCAGGTGAGAATCCTGGACATGTTTCGTCCGTGACCCGTCCGTGAAAACGGCGGCAAAGGGGCGATTCTATAGCTGTGATTGTGGAGCAAATCCGTTTTCTGCGAAAGCAGGTCACTGGCGGCTGTAATGGCTTAGCTGGGAAGGCGGCGGATTTGCGTTGGCGGGCATAGCTCCGCCTGGACACATCAGTCAGAAGACCTACTAAGAGCTTACCCCCGGATCTCCGGGGCTGCTCTGACAAAAAATGCCTTATGCGGCAGCACGTTTGTGCTGTCGCTTTCACGCAGTGACGACACAGGAGCGGACAGAATTGTCCGCTCCTTTTTTGTCAGGTACGGCCCCGTTCCAAAAGCCCTGTTTTTTGAAAACAGTTTTTATAAAAATGGTTTGAAGGAGTGGAGCTTTGTGAAAAAAAGGATTCTTTCGTTTTTTCTGGTGCTGTGCCTGACCCTTGGACTTCTGCCGTCAACGGCACTGGCCTCCGGTACGGCGCAGCCGGTGTCCAGCGTCGGTGAGTTTGCCGCCATGGAGCCGGGTGGGGATTATATTTTGACAAGTGACATTACAGTGTCCGCCCCCTATGGTCAGGCCTTCAGCGGCAGCTTTGACGGCGGAGGGCACAAGGTGACCCTCGCCATCTCCGGCGACAGCAAGCTGGGGCTCTTTTCTGAGCTGTCCTCCGGCGCGACCGTCCGCAATGTCATTACTGACGGTTCGGTCAGCGGTACCAGTCAGGTGGGCGGCATCGCGGGCCTCAGCTCCGGTACGATTGAAAACTGTTTGAATACGGCGTCCATCACCGCCGGCAGCAAGTATGCGGGCGGCATCGCAGGACAGTGTACCGGCGGCAGTATCACCGGCTGCGGCAATACCGGAAGTGTGGCGCTCAGCGGAACTGACCAGTACGCTGGCGGCATTGCCGGTCAAACCAAGGCCACTGCCATTACCAACTGCTATAACCAGGGTGAGATTTCCAGTCAACGGAACCGTTCCGGTGCAAACCTGGGCGGTATCGTCGGCTACGCAGGAGATGATTACGGTCGCGGCAGCAGCCTGAACAACTGTTATAGCACCGGCGCCATTACCGTGCAGGAAAAGGCCACCAATTTTGGTGCCATTGCCGGATGGATGTACAATTCCACATCGGAAAACTGCTATTATCTGGATAGCAGCTGTACCATCGGTATCAATGGTAATGACCAGACGGTTGCCGCTAAAACATCGGAGGAGATGAAGGGTGCGGACTTTGCCACCGTGTTGGGCGAGGGCTTCCGGGTAAAGACCGGGGACTA
Source organism: Intestinimonas massiliensis (ex Afouda et al. 2020) (assembly GCF_900626285.1). Lineage (GTDB taxonomy): Bacteria > Bacillota > Clostridia > Oscillospirales > Oscillospiraceae > Flavonifractor > Flavonifractor massiliensis_A. The sequence continues at coordinate 2,527,556 of NZ_LR131147.1, read as the reverse complement.
TCCGGTCCTGTCCTGGCAGATCTCGACCGCTTCCGCTGTGTTTACCATCGCGCCGTCCAATGCTGAGCTGACCATCCGCAGCAGCGACAGCGTCGTGTACTCCTCCAGCCAGGGGGAGACGCGAATCGCGGCCCTGGCCGCCGGCAGCTACAACTATACGGTCAGCTGTGAGGGCTATACATCCCAGAACGGAGCACTTACCATTTCCGAAGAGCAGGCCAACAGCAGTGCGGAAATCCGGGTAGATCCCATCACACTGGGGCTGGATAACAACCGGTGGGGAACTCTGAGCTTTCAGGTTGAAGGCGCGGATCAGTATACTATCACCGTGACGCTGGATGGCCAGGAAATGACCGCCGGGGAAAACGGAGCTTATACGCTGCTCCTAAACAAGACCTATGACTATGTGGTGATGCCGAAAGCGGCGGATGTGGAAAGCGCCCAGGGAAGCATCGCTCTTTCCGAGAGCAAAATTGAGGCGGTTTCCCTGAAAACGGTCACCAGCATCGCAATCAAAAACCAGCCCGCCAAGACGGCCTATTACGTCGGAGACACACTGGACACTGCCGGCCTTGTAGTGAAAGTCAGCTACTCCGACGGCTCCACCCGGGAGATCTCCGAGGGCGTCGACGTCAGCGGCTTTGATTCCTCGGCAGCCGGGGAGAAGACGGTCACGGTCACCTATTGCGGAAGCAGCGCAACATTCCCGGTTACCGTGTCGGAGAAGCCCTTCCCCAGCGCTGTGTTCAACGCTCTGGCCGGGAAAGCCCAGGTGGCGTACAGCCACAATTCCAGCTATAAAGGAGAACCCGGTCAGGAGTTTGTGGAGGAGGACGGCGTTCTCCGCTCCAACAGCAAGGGGCAGAGCAGTTCCCAGGTCACCGTGACCATTACGATTGACGAATCCGTTGCCCAGGGCAGCCTTTCCTTCTGGTACAAGGTGTCGTCCGAGGGAAGCAGCTACAGTGCCAGCGATGGCCTGTCCATCAACGGCGGCTCCAAAATCGGCGGAGAAGTGGATTGGACGGAGCATACCCTGGATGTAAATGGCGGCGACACCGTCACATTGTCTTACATCAAGGATTACAGCTTAGACAAAGGGAACGACTGCGTCTATCTGAAAGGCTTTACGCTGGAGACCCTGCATACCGCGACATTTACCCTTAGTCCGGAAAATGCCCAGATCGTTCTGACACCCCGGGGCGGCGGGGAAGCCATCGCGCCTGTCTCCAACAGCAACGGAACGGTAGTCTATGCGCTGGCCGACGGCACATATAACTACATGGTATCCTGCTTTGGCTATGCGGAGCGGACGGGGCAGATCACCGTACACGGTGCTGACGTGACGGAGACGGTGACGCTGGATGCCAGCACCCGGCAAGCCGTCACATTCCAGGTTACCCGTCCGGAGGACATTTCCGCGCCGCATATGATCAGCGTCCTCTTCCAGGGGGAACCGGTCGCCCACAGCGGAGACGAGGCCAATGTGTATCAGCTGCCGGCCGGCGAATACACCTACACGATCAGCTGCGAGGGCTGTGAGCCGGCCAGCGGTTCCTTTACAGTAAGGGAGGACGCGGTCACCGTCCCGGTGACGCTGGAACACCAGTGGACACTTTCCGACTACTTTAAGGCTATTTCTCCTGCCATAACCGCCGAGAACGGCACACGCTACGGCTTTGTCCGGGACACGGAGCAGGACGGTGGGCTGATATCCGATAATGCCGGAAAGAGCAGTTCGTCCGCCATCATGACCCTTACCTTCTCCCAGGCTGCCCGGCTGGATTTTGCCTATCGGGTGTCTTCGGAAGAAAAGTATGACAAATTCACGCTGAAGCATGGGACGGACACGTTGATCACTGCCAGCGGCAATGGGGAATGGACGGAGTTCGCTGTTTCCGTAGCCGCCGGCGACTCCCTGACCTTTCAATATGAAAAGGACAGCGGTGGAAATGAAGGCAGTGATGGGGTTTGCCTTAAGAATTTCCGTGTGACCGCTCTGTACCCGCTGACCTATACCGACCTGCCGGAGGGCGGTGCCTTTACGGTGCGCAATTCCAAGGGAGAGACCGTTGCGCCCCAGAGTGACGGCACCTATCTTCTGCCGGAGGGCGCGTATAAATATACCGCCTCGGCTTTCGGATACGAGACGACCCAGGGCAGCTTTTCGATTCCCGACCAGAGCAGCGTGACCGTCTCTCTGAACAAACTTCCGACTTGCAAGGTGACCTTCCGGATGCCGGAGGGCGCTTCCCTTGCGGTAACGCACCCCACCGCCGGCAGCATGGATGCCTTCCGTCAGGGAAATGTGTTTACCCTGCCTGCCGGAGAGACTTACTCTTATGAAGTCGCCAAGACGAACTGCCTGCCCAGCCGCGGCAGCTTTACGCTGACGGAGGAACGCACCATCGAAGTGAGCGCCCTGACGGATGCCGGTGAGGGCTGGGACGGCACAGCTGTGACCGAGCCCACGCAGGCAGAAGGCGTCTACCAGATCGGCAGTGCGGCGGAGTTGGCCTGGTTTGCCCAGCAGACAGAGAGCGAAACCGGCCTTAAGGGTCAACTGACTGCCAATATCAATCTCAACGGAAAGCCCTGGACCGGCATCAAGCAATTTGCCGGAACTCTGGACGGCGGCGGGCATGTAATCTCCGGCGTCACCGCGCCGCTCTTTGACTCAGTGGACGCAAATGGAACCGTCAAAAATCTTGTGGTAATGGGCAGCATTACCGGCAGCGGTCACCTGGGCGGCATTGTCAGCACGCTTTCGGGAACTGTGGAAAACTGCGCTTTTGAGGGCAGTGTCACGAACTACGGCCCCTCCTATGGTTCTGTCAGTCTGGGCGCCATCGCCGGCCGAGCGCAGAAAGGCAGCAGCATCCGCGGCTGCGCTGTTTCGGCGGAGCTCAAGAACAATACCGCGTCGTATAATACCGCATTGCATACCGGTTTCATTGCCGGCTATGCCTACGGCATCATTGAAAACTGCTACGCCACGGGAAGCGTCTGGGCCGATTCCAGCCGCGATACCAACTCCGCCCTGGGCGGTCTGGTGGGTACCCTGTATGCGGACGGCACGCTGCGAAATGCCTATTTCTCCGGCACGGTCACCGGCCCTGAGAATGGCATCGGCCTTGTGATCGGCACCAATGCGGGCACGGTGGAGAATACCTTCTTCCTTCCCAACGGATCCATTCCCGCCGTTGCCGACAATACCGCGTCCACTGCGCCTGATACCAAGGCAATCAGCGCTGACGAGATGCGAACCGACGCCTTTGCCTACGAACTGGGCAGCGCCTTCCATATGGATACCGACGGGGTCAACAGCGGCTTCCCCATCCTCAGCTGGCAGGGCGGCAGCGCGCCGGTGGTGAGCACCGATGAGGAGGACGCGGCGGCGGATCTGGCGGCGCTGAACCTGCAAACAACAGACGGCAAGACTCTCTCCGCCGACAGCCAGGGTATCTACCAGATCCGGAATGCCCTCACCCTGAAACTGCCCGGACAGGGCGAGCATGGCAGTGCCATCACCTGGACGACATCGCCGGAGGGCGGTATTTCACTGCCTGACGGTGCGCTCACCCTTCCGGAAAACGGCAAGCTGGAAATCACCCTGACCGCCCAGGTAAAAAAGGGAGAAGCCTCCAAGCAGAAGGAATTCCGGCTGGTTCTCTGGTCCCAGGGCGCGCAGGATCTGGAGACCCTGGAGGGGATCCGTGGCGAGGCCCAGTCCGGCGGTACGTTCATCCAGCCCCTGGAGGCTTACGGCCACACCAACATCCGCCAGGCCATGGAACAGTATCTGCTCCGAAAGGATTACCCGGTGGATATGGCCCAGTATAGATATGATGATGACCCCCGTGCCATAAAAGTGGAGTTTGTTGCGCCCGGCACCAAAGTCTTGCCTCAGGCTGGCAGCTACCTGGCCAACGATGGTACGATCACCTATTACAGGGATGAAGGCGGCCTGGGCATCAACTATGCGCTCTATCGTGATGTGACCTTCCGGCTGCTGCTGGGCGACCAGTCCGTACAGGTGTCGATGACAGTTCACATCGGCTGGGCAAATGACTATCTCGAAGACTATCTCTCCCGTGCAGTAAACTCCATCACCTGGGAGCAGATTCGGGGCGAGAACACCAATACCGCCACAGTGACCCAGGACGAGGGCTGGTGGTACACGGTCACCGTAGACGGCCAGGTGGACAAAGGCCTGATCCTTCCCACACGGTTGGATACCTACGGCGATGTGCGCATTCAGTGGTCGTCTACCGACACGGATGCGCTGACGGTGCAGACAAACCCGGATGGATCCTATACCGCTACGCTCAACCGCCCGCCGTTCGGTGGCGATCCGGTTACCTTCCCGCTGATCGCCACAGCCCGGTTCAACCGCCTGGATGACTACATGATTCAGGAGGCAACTGCTGAAGGCGCTGTACAGGACTGGTACGCTGCCATTCGAAAATTCGTTATTACAGTGGCACCCAATGATGTGGATCAGTCCGCTCAGATCAACGAGGCTCTGGAGAAGTATCCCTCCCTGCTGCGGGACTTTGTGGACAAAGAGACGCCTGTGACTCCCACCCAGGTTACCGCAGATCTGCAAATGCCCACACCCGGCCAGCTGGAGTCCGCCGGTATTCTGCCGGATCGCTATAATCAGAAAGTGACCATGACCAGCAGCAACACCGATGTGCTGGAATTCAGCGGCTACCACGCTGTGGTCTACCGCCCGCTGCCCGGCAACCCTGCTGTGGATGTGTCTTATACGGTGCGAATTCTGGATCGCCGCAACAATGCCCTGCTGGGAGAGAAGACGTTTTCCCTGACCGTGCAGCCGTTGACAGAGGATGAAATCAACTCCGCTGCGGCGTTCATGGACAGCGTCTGTACGGAGAACGCCTACTGGAACGGCATCCGCGGCAAGAATACGGATAAGACCCAGGTGACAGAGAATCTGGAACCGTTTGCGGAAGTTTTAAAGGGCGACCAGGGGCAGCCGCAGTATATCTACGGCGCGATCAACCTGACCTTCGGCGGAGCGGAAGTGGATGATCTGCCGGGTTACGACCCGATGAACGCCCAGCCGTGGCGGGAGTATCGCTCCAGCCGTCCCACCGTCATCGCCTGCGAAAATCTCCTGGTCACCCGCCCGGAGTACGACACAAAGGTTACGCTGGACAGTGTCCTGACCCACAGCGCATACGGGAAATACTGGGAGAAATTTGGCAGCAATCCGGCTTACGCGCAGTTTGAACAGTTCTATAAACGCCCGGTTTCTGTGACGGTAACAGTAAAGGGAACCAAGGGCGGAGAGAATCCGAATCCCCAGCCGGAACAGATTCAGGCTACGGTTTCTGTCAGCGGCGGCGGCTTCGAAAACTTTGCTGATTTAAGCGCATACACCTTTACCGGCAGCGGTAGTCAGGACTGGACGGCGTGGGATGCGCTGCAGGCGGCCTTGCGTGAGGCGGGATATCGCTATGAGGGCAGCGGCTCCTATGTCAGCGCTGTGACGGATTCCAACGGCGTTACCCTTTCCGAACTGGAGCATGGCGAAGGCAGTGGTTGGATGTACCGTGTCAACGGTACACTGCCGGAGATAACGCTGAACCAGTATTACCTGAGCGACGGCGATAAAATCACCTTCTTCTATACCGGTGACTACCATACAGTTCCCGGAACTCACGGCTATGACGATAACCAGAAAGCGGCCCAGGCGGTGGAAAAACTCATCAACGCCATCGGAACTGTTACCAAGGACAGCGGCGATAAGATCAAAGCGGCCCGGAAAGCATATGATGCCTTGACCGACACCCAGAAGAAGCTGGTTCGCAACTACAACGTACTGACAGAGGCTGAGGCGGCTTTCGCGGCTCTGGATGCCGGTCTGCCTTTCACGGATGTGGATAAGGATGCCTGGTATTTTGAGGCGGTTCAGTACGTCTATAAAAACGGCCTGTTCAACGGCACCAGTACAACAACCTTCTCCCCTGACGCGGAGATGAGCCGCGCCATGCTGGCTGCCGTGCTGTACCGCCTGGCGGGCTCGCCCGCCGGAGACGGTAAAGCCCCGGCCTTCACCGATGTGGCGCCGGATACCTGGTATACTAACGCCGTAGCCTGGGCCAATGGGAACGGCATCGTCACAGGTTACGGAAATGGTCTGTTCGGTGGCACTGACAGTATCACCAGGGAGCAGCTGGTCGTTATGCTTTACCGTTACGCCAAGTTTATGAAGCATGATACAGCCGCAGCTGGTGATCTCTCGGCATTCACTGACGCCGGGAACGCCAGCGACTGGGCAGTTGAGGCTCTGCGCTGGGCATACGCGGAGGGGCTGATCACCGGGCGTACCGCAACCACTATTGTGCCGCAAGGCACCGCTACTCGGGCCGAAGTGGCCATGATTCTGATGCGTTTTGGCGAGGAACTGGCAAAGTAACTGCCTCCTCGTTGAAGCATACTTCCCTCTCAAGGATCTCCGGGATCCACAGCATCCCCAGCTGTGGATCCCGGAAGTCCGATCCTGAGGAAACAGCAAGTTTGACCCAAAGAACCAGCCCGGCAAAAGTCGGCAGTTGAAGACAAGGGCTGCCATAGGTATCCTTGTCTTCGGATTCCCTTGACAACGTCATAAAAAGCGGATAGAATATTTTCGTGAACAGGTCATATGCTTGACATATGCCAACTGACAAGCCGGTGAGAATCCGGCGCAGTCTTACCTCTACTGTATTTGGCTCCGGCCATAAGCCAGGATTGTCAGCCTGTTCCATGGTAATTGATCAAGGTGGTATCCATTGCCGATTTTTGCAGCCATGTCCATGTTTGGAGATGGCTTGGGTTTTTGTACATTTTTAATGTACAAAAACTCTATTTGCAGGGATCGGCAATGGATATCTGCTTTTTACCGGCAGACACCATTGTCTGCCGGCTTTTTGTTTTCTGAGCCGGCAGCAGATCCCGAAACTGGAAGGGGGGTGAAGACCGTCAGCAAGCGAAGGCAGGCTCGCCCAGCTAGACTTACGCCGCAAGAGGCAGAACAATACCGCAATTTGATACAGAAATGGGCACAGCAAGCTCCACCAGAGTACGCAGACAACGGCGAAAAGCACCCTTATACATCTCTTACGCTGTCCAGTGGGCTTGGCAGGGCGGTCTATGCCAGTTATTCCGACGAGGATTTGCTGGCTGTTCTGCACGATGCGGCGTCACGCCTGGGACGTGCGCCCACACAGGATGAGGTCTTTTCTCTGTATCGCATCTACCTGAAAGCGCGGTTTGGTACCTGGCCAGGCGCACTGCGGGCAGCCGGGATGCGGCGATTACCAACACCGGATTTGATTATGCCGGATTGGTCACAGATGCTGGCGGAGGAGCCGGAGATCTGCGGTGCTCTGGAGGATGTGACCCGCCGCAGATGCCGCCTTGGATACCCGCCGCGCAAACGTGATGTACCGCAGGCGAAGATCCTCTGTGAGCGATTCCGTTCGTGGGAGAACGTAATTGCCGCCGCGGAGCATTTTGAGAAATGGCAGGAGGCGAAGATGGATAACTGACAAGTAAATAGAGCATTTGTTGTGGCCCTGTCTCGGCGGAAGCAGAGGGAGGGATGAACAAGGGAATCGGGTGCAAGTCCCGAACGGTAACCGCCGCTGTAAGCGCCGAGACACCGGATCGTTGACGAAAGTCAGTCACTGGGGAGACCTGGGAAGGCAGATCCGGCGTTGTGGGGAATTTCTCCGGAAGCGCAAGTCAGAAGACCTACAAGGAATGCAAAGGGTCGTCGAAATGCGACCCGACCATGGGAACACGGCTGTGGCGATCATTGGGATCTGTCACGGCATTTTTTATGTCCTGGCAGAGCAACACTCGAAAGGAGAGACGGAGGAAATATGAAGAAACGAGTATTGAGCCTGCTGCTGGTGTTTGTCATGGTATCGCTACGGCCAAGACCGAGGGCAGCAGCGCCATTGTTATTGCGCCTCAGGTCACCGGCGAGGCCAAAAAGGTGATGACGGAAGTTTCCACCCAGTCCCTGAAGGACGTGGTCAAGAACACCGACGCGGCCCTGGAAGTGCAGACCGGTGTGGGCAGCGTGTCCATTCCCAACGCCGCTCTGGACGCCATTGCCCGGCAGGCCGGCGGCAGCACCGTGACGATCACAGTGGAAGCCAAGAAACCTGAGGATGTCAAGGAGCAGGTAAGCGCTTCCCAGTTGGAAGACGCGATAGTAGTGGAAGTGACCATTACCTCCGGCAAAAAGGAACTTACCACTTTTGACGGAAAATCCTTGACCGTCACCATTCCGGTGACTGGCTCCGCCTTTGTCTCCGGCGAGACTTACAAGGTGATCGCACTCAGGGCCGACGGCTCCAAAGAAACTGTTTCCGGAACCTGCATCAAGCAAAACGGGAAACTGAGCATGTAGGTGAAGATCACCCATTTGAGCACCTTTGTGGTAACCACACAGAAGACCATGCCCTTCACCGATCTGTCCGGCCACTGGGCCGCTGAAGCCATTACTTATGTCTATGGAAACGGCCTGATGAACGGCACCAGCGACACTACTTTTGCTCCTGACGAGTCCCTGAACCGGGCCATGCTGGCCACCATCCTGTATCGTCTGTCCGGCGAGCCTGCTGCAAGGGGTGAAGGTAAAACGTTTATGGATGTGGCACCGGATACCTGGTATACCTCTGCCGTGGCCTGGGCCAGCGCCAACGGTATCGTCAGCGGCGTCGGCGATGGCAAGTTTGCACCCACGCAGGCGATCACCCGTGAAGAGTTAGCTACCATGCTTTACCGCTACGCCAAGTACAGCAAATTGGACACCAGCGCCAAAGGCGACCTGAGCAAATTCGCTGACGGCGATCAGATCGCCGCCTGGGCTTCCGATGCCATGGCGTGGGCGGTGGGCGCCGGACTGATTTCCGGCAAAACCGCCAATGTCATTGATCCCACCGGTACGGCCACCCGTGCCGAAGTGGCGACCATCCTCATGCGCTTCACAGAATTGACGAAATAACAAACGGCGTGCCGGGGCGCAAGACGCCCCGGCACGGAAAGGAGTTCCTATGAAAACAGTTTTCAAACGCGGAACAGGCTTTCTCCTGGCTTTCATGCTGCTGCTCAGCCTGAGTGTCCCCGCATTTGCGGTGGAGACGGATCTGACCGCCGCAGTACAGGGCAGCGTCAAGTATATGCTCAACACCGTTCGTGAGCCTCAGGTGGGATCCGTGGGCGGCGAATGGGCTGTCATCGGTCTGGCCCGTTCCGGCTACGACGTTCCCCAGAAATACTGGGATGATTATTATGCCACGGTGGAGGACTATGTGGAGGAGCACAAGGGTAACCTTCACGACAAGAAGTACACCGAATATTCCCGCCTCATCGTGGCCCTCACCGCCATCGGCGCCGATCCCTCCGATGTGGCGGGCTATAACCTGCTCACTCCTCTGGGAGACTTTGACAAAACCATCTGGCAGGGTATCAACGGCCCGATCTGGGCGCTGATCGCGCTGGATTCAGGAAATTATGATATGCCCCGGAACCAGAACGCCAAGACCCAGGCCACACGGCAGATGTATGTGGACGAGATCCTTGGCCGGCAGCTGGACGACGGCGGCTGGAACCTGACTGACAAGGGCGGTGCCGGTCAGAGCGACCCCGATATTACCGGCATGGCCCTCCAGGCTCTGGCCGGCTATCAGTCCCAGCCCGAGGTCAAGGCGGCTATTGACCGGGCACTGGATTGCCTGAGCGCGGCCCAGGAGAGCAACGGCGGCTATGCCAGCCATAATACCAGCAGCTCCGAAAGCGTGGTGCAGGTCATCGTGGGCCTGTGCGCTCTGGGCATTGATCTGAATGACGCCCGCTTTGTGAAAAACGGCCATACCTTGCTGGAGAATCTGCTCAGCTACCGGCAGGACAACGGCAGCTTCCTCCATACCTCCGCTGGAAACGGTGATAGCCAGATGGCCAGCGAGCAGGGCCTCTACGGCCTGGTGGCAGCCCAGCGCGCCGCTGTTAGAAAGAGCACACTCTACCACATGGATGACGTGACCATTCATGTGACTGGCGTAACGAAGGAAACCATTGGCCTGCCCGGCAAGCACGCCGACGTCAAGCCGGTACCCGTCAGCGGCAGCGTCTCCTTTGCCGATGTGGCCGGTCACGCCAACCAGACGGCCATCGAGGCGCTGGCTTCCCGGGGTATCATCAACGGCAAGGGCGACAACCGCTTTGACCCCAATGCCACCATGACCCGTGCGGAGTTTGCCGCCATCGTTGTGCGGGCTCTGGGGCTGACGCCCAAGGCCACCAACGCCTTTACCGATGTGTCCTCCAACGCGTGGTACGCCGGTTATGTGGGGACTGCCTATTCCTACGGCATCATTACCGGGGCAGGCAATGGGCGCTTTAATCCCGACGGCACCATTACCCGGCAGGAAGCCGCCGTCATGGTGGCCCGTGCCGCCAAGCTCTGCGGTATGGATACGGAGCTGGAAAACTACGAGATCCTCAACGTTCTGGCACAGTTTACCGACTACGTGACCATTGCCCAGTGGGCTCAGGAGGGAGTGGCGTTCTGTTATGGCGAGGACATCCTCAACCAGAGCGACCTGAATGTGGAGCCTGCCCGTGCGATCCTGCGCTGTGAGATCGCCGAAATGCTGTATCGTATGCTGGACAGCGCCAAACTGCTGTAAGGAGAATCCGTCATGTGGTGGAAACAGCATAAATGGAAAGTACTCATACCGGTTCTGATCGCGTCAGTGCTGGCCGGCGCGTTCTGGTATGGGGGTAATGCTCCCGGCGCACGGGGTTGGACTGTCCCGGCAAATGAGGCGTCCCAGCCTGCGCTGGAAGGTGATCTACACGATACGCCGGAACCGGTCCAGACGCAGGAGCCCCCGGCAGTTCCGACCCCCGGGGAGACAGCTGCGGAACATACACCGGAGCCCTCCGCAGTGGTGGATGATACAAAGGAAGAACCAGCAAAAGCGACACCGGAGCAGACTGCTGAGCCGTCCGCTTCCAAGCAGCCCCAACAGCCCCGGCCATCCGACCAGCCAGAGATGGTCATTAACCCGGAGACGGGAAAAGATCAGTATTTGACCGATCCGGTGCCGGAAGGCAAACCGCTGCCGGTGGAGCCTCAGGATGTGACCATCGGCACAACAGCGTACAGTTGCACCATTTCCATCTCCTGTGCGACCATCCTGGATAATCTGGATCTCTGTGATCCGGAGAAAAAAGAACTGGTTCCGGAGGACGGATGGATCCTGGAGCCCATGACCGTTACCTTCTATGAGGGGGAAAGCGTCTTCAACGTACTCCAGCGCACCTGCAAGCAGCAGAAGATCCATATGGAGTTTGAGGATACGCCTATGTATAACTCCGCCTATATCGAAGGCATCCACAACCTCTACGAATTCGATGTGGGCGAGCTGTCCGGCTGGATGTACAGTGTCAACGACTGGTTTCCCAACTACGGATGCAGCCGCTATCAATTGCAGGACGGCGATGTAGTGGAGTGGGTCTATACCTGCGATTATGGAGCTGATGTCGGCAGGCCGGTAGCGTAACAGAAAGGAGACCTCCGTGCAAAATCGAGATGCCTTTTCCAGCTGCCACCCAGTCATCAATTTCCTGTATTTTGCGCTGGTCCTGCTGGTGACCATGTTCTGCCTGCACCCTATCATTTTGGGGCTTTCTCTGGCTGGCAGCGTGGTCTATGCGGTGTACCTCAACGGTCAGCGGGCGGTGCGGTTTTCCCTGGCGTTTCTCCTGCCCATGATGCTCCTGACACTGATAATCAATCCCGCCTTCAATCACCAGGGCATTACAATCCTGACCTATCTGCCCACGGGTAACCCCCTGACGCTGGAGAGCATTCTCTACGGCGTTTCCGCCGCCGCCATGCTGGCCGCCGTGATCTCCTGGTTTTCCTGTTATACCGCCGTGATGACCTCCGACAAGTTCGTGTATCTGTTCGGCAGAGTGATCCCGGCCCTGTCCCTGGTGCTGTCCATGACGCTGCGCTTTGTGCCCAAGTTCAAGGCGCAGCTTCATGTGGTCAGCGAGGCCCAGCGCTGTGTGGGGCGGGACGTCTCCGATGGCAGCCTCCTGCGGCGGATCCGAAACGCCGTGACAATCTTCTCCATTATGGTTACCTGGGCGCTGGAAAATGCCATTGAGACGGCGGACAGCATGAAGAGCCGGGGCTATGGGCTGCCGGGCAGAACGGCATTTTCCATTTACCGCTTTGATGAGCGGGACAAGATGATCCTGCTGTGGCTCTGCTTCTGCGGGGGTGTTCTCGGCTGGAGCGCATTGACAGGCGGCCTTTTCTGGCGGTATTATCCAACCATAAAAGGCGCGCCGCTGACGCCTGTGACCGTCTGCCTTCTGCTTTGCTGGGCAGGGTTGTGCCTGACGCCGGTGGCAATCAACGTCCATGCAGACCGGGTGTGGGCTGGGCTGCATAGTAAGGAGACTGCAACATGATTCAAAGTATGAGCCTGCCGCTCTATTCTGATACGCTGCGGGAATACCGGGACTGGACGGACCTGCAGCAGGAGGTGCACGCCCTGGGCTGTGACGGCATTGAGGCCATATGGGGTGGGGAACCCATCCCGGAAGCACTCCCTGCCGGGCTGGTACAGGGCTACCACCTGATCTTTTTCCATGACTGGGTGGATCTCTGGAACGGTAACTGGCCGGCGTTGAAGGAGAAATACGGCACTTTGGAACAAGCCTCCGCTGTGTACGGCGGACTGGGCCGGGAGACGCTGCTGCGGCAGTACCGTGACGACCTGGAACGTGCAAAACGCCTGGGCGCCGAATATGTGGTGTTCCATGTTTCAGACGTCTCCATGGAGGAGTGCTTTACCTATCGCTTCTCCCACACCAACGATCAGGTCATCACCGCCGCTGTGGAGCTCATCAACGAGCTTTTGCCTGGAAAACAGTGGCCGTTTGCTTTTCTGGTGGAAAACCAATGGTGGCCGGGCTTTACCTTCACCGAGCCCAGGCAGACAGAGCGGCTGCTGGACGGCATACGCTATGCCAATAAAGGAATCCTGCTGGATACAGGGCATCTGATAAACTGTTGTACCGAACTGCGAAGCCAAAGTGAGGGAGCCGCCTATATCAGCGCTATGCTGGATCGGCACGGCAGCCTCAGCGCTATGATTCGCGGCGTCCATTTCCATCAGTCCCTCAGCGGTCCCTATGTCCAAAGCCACACGGGCCGGCTGCCAGAGGAATGGCCGGAGGAATTCGGGCAGCGTTTTTCCATCAATTATGCCCATGTGCTTCAGATCGACCAGCACCGGCCCTGGACGGATCCAGCCATATTGCCCGTTCTGGAGCGGATCGACCCGACATGGCTGACCCACGAATTGACCTCCCGTGCCAGAGCGGAGCGGGTACAAGCGGTAGAGACCCAACAGGTCCTGCTGCGGAAGAGAGAGAATATTCCATGACAGACACCTTTGTAATTGAACACCTTTGCTTTTCCTATCCGGAGCAGTCCGGGGCTATCCTGCGGGACATGAGCCTGACTGTCCGGCAGGGAGAATTTCTGGTACTTTGCGGACCCTCCGGCTGCGGAAAGTCCACGCTGCTGCGGCAGCTGAAAACAGTTCTCGCGCCTCATGGCAGACGGAGCGGCACCATTCTCTTTGAAGGACAACCGCTGGATTCCATGGATCAGCGGCAGCAGACGGAGCGAATCGGTTTTGTCCAGCAGAGTCCCGACAACCAGATCGTCACTGACAAGGTCTGGCATGAGCTGGCCTTTGGGCTGGAGAGCCTGGGCTATGAAACGCCGGTGATCCGCCAGCGGGTGGCGGAGATGGCGGCCTTCTTTGGCATCGAAAACTGGTTTTACAAAAATGTGACCGAGCTGTCCGGCGGACAGAAGCAGCTGCTCAATCTGGCCTCCGTCATGGCCATGCAGCCTTCCGTACTGATCCTGGACGAACCCACCTCCCAGCTGGATCCCATCGCAGCGTCGGATTTTCTGGCCACCCTTGGGCGGATCAACCGGGAGCTGGGCACAACCATCATTCTGACCGAGCATCGTTTGGAAGACGCCTTCCCCCTGGCCACCAGAGTTGCCGTCATGGAGGAAGGGCGGCTGCTGTGCAGCGGCACACCTGCCGAGGTGGGCGCTGCCCTGCGGACGAGCGGGCACACCATGTTTCTGGCCATGCCCACTGCCATGCGGGTGTGGGCGGCAGTGGAACAGAACGGTTCATGCCCCGTTACAGTTCGGGAAGGCCGGGAGTGGCTGACAGACTATGGAGCAAAGCATCCGCTGCATCCAATACCGCCGGAACCGTCACGGGTATATCCGGAAGATCCTGTACTGGAGGCATCGGAGCTGTGGTTCAAGTATGAGAAAAACAACCCGGATGTGGTGCGTGGATTGAGCCTTACCCTGAAAAAAGGGGAGTTCTACGCCCTTCTGGGCGGAAACGGCGCTGGTAAATCCACGTCTCTAAAGCTGCTGGCCGGACTTTTGAAGCCCTATCGGGGAACGGTAAACTGTCAGGGCACAATCGGTGTTTTGCCCCAAAATCCCCAGGCCCTCTTTGTAAAGAAAACGGTTCGGGAGGATTTGGCAGAGATTCTGGGCAGCAGAAAAGCCGAGCAGGCGGAGCGGATCGCCCATGTGGTCGCTCTGTGCCGGCTGGAAGGCCTGTTGGATCGTCACCCCTACGACCTGTCCGGAGGTGAGCAGCAGCGGGCGGCTTTGGCCAAGGTCTTACTGCTGGATCCTGACATTTTGCTGATGGACGAGCCCACCAAGGGACTGGACGCGGAGTTCAAACAGGTGCTTGCGGAGATTTTGCAGGTGCTTTTGCGGCGGGGCGTTACGATCCTGATGGTCAGTCATGATATCGGATTCTGTGCCCGCTATACCCATCGCTGCGCTCTGTTTTTTGACGGCAGCACCGTGGCAGAGGGTACGCCCCGGGCTTTCTTTTCGGGCAACAGTTTTTATACTACCTCCGCCAACCGCATGGCGCGGGAGCTGGAGCCTGAAGCTGTGACGCCGGAGGACGTGATTGCCCTGTGCGGCGGGTATCTGCCGCCTGCGCCGGAGCTGCCGGACGACATCCCTCCCCTGCCGGAGCCGAAAGAAGGAAGCGCGGCGGAAAAGCCCAAAAAGCTGCCCTGGTGGCGCAAGCTTCTGGCGGCCTTGTCAGCGGGGGTCGCGCTTTTTCTGTTTCTTTCTTTTATGGGCGTGGCGGATCTAACCGAAATGGTCACCGCCGAGGGGCTGACTTCCCTGGCGGGCGAGCAGCTGGTGCTATACCTGATTTTTTGCATTTCCCTGATCGTGTTTGCCGTCTGTATTACACGCCGCAGCCATCGGCCGGACTATCTGAAGCAGACGCCGAAGGAACAGCGGAAGCTGGCCAAACGCACACTGGCGGCAACGGTTCTGATCTTGCTGCTCATTCCGGTGACGCTCTTTGTGGGGATCACCTATCTGGGCGGGAAGAAGTATTATTTTATCTCCCTCCTGATCCTGCTGGAAACCATGCTTCCCTTTTTCCTGGCCTTTGAAGGCCGGAAGCCCCAGGCCCGGGAGCTGGTCATCATCGCGGTGCTGTGCGCCATTGGCGTGGCAGGCCGGGCATTCTTTTTCATGCTGCCCCAGTTCAAGCCGGTGATGGCGGTGACCATTATTGCAGGCGTGGCCTTTGGCGGGGAAACCGGCTTTTTGGTGGGAGCCATGACGATGCTGGCTTCCAACGTCATGTTCGGGCAAGGCCCCCTGGCACCATGGCAGATGTTTTCCATGGGTATCATCGGATTTCTGGCGGGCATTTTGTTCCGCAAGGGACTTTTGATGAGGACCCGGGGCGCATTGTGTGTCTTTGGTGCTCTCTGCGCGATTCTGATTTACGGTGGTATCATGAATCCGGCTTCGGCTCTGACGGCAAACCGGGAACTGACAGGCGGCATCTTGCTGAGCAGTTATGTCGTAGGAATGCCCTTTGACTGCATCCACGCCATGGCCACCTGGCTGTTTTTGTGGTTTGGTGCGGAACCTATGCTGGAAAAACTGGATCGTATAAAGGTCAAATATGGTCTGGTTGAGTAAATGCGTTGAGAACCTCAGAAGGATATCTTTGTTAACAGCGTATTAAAATCATCTTCCTTCACCAGATTCCCTCAATAGAGTGAAGATAGCATACGGCTTTCCAGGATATTCTCGTTCTATTTTTATCGTTTCTTTGACCACACAACCAGCCACAGACAGGGTCGAAACAGCCGGAAAGTGTGCGTTTCAAACGAACCGGAAAACAATCTATTCGGAATAGAAATGGCTGTAAACCTCCAAAAAAGATTAGAAAAAAGCAAAACTTGGTGTTGACGTGCGGGAGGTCACAGGTTCAAGTCCTGTATCGTCCACCAAATGGAAACCCTGAAACCACGATGGTTTCAGGGTTTTTGTTATATCTGCTCCAAAGAACGGGACACGCCGCAAAAAACTGCGGCGTGTCCCGTTTCGCTGTTTTTAGGTCTGTACGGCTGCGGTCAAGTCAGATCCAGATTGCCGATCACGGTCAGGCTCTGGCGGATCCGCTCCTGCTCCTGCCGGGTAAACGGCGCCAGCACCCGCTCATTCATCTCCAGAATAATCTTCTCTATGGCAGACTGAAGATCCAGGGTCTTCTGCGTCGGGGAAACACGGATCATACGCCGGTTCTCAGGATCCACATTCCGCTCCAGCAGGCCGTTGTTCTGCATCCGTTCCAGAATACCGGACACCGACGAGGCCTCCAGGTGCAGCAGCTCTCCAATCTGCTTGGGGGTGAGCTCCCGGTATTTCCACAGGCAATTCATAACGCCGTACTGCGCCGGAGTGATGCCATATTCCGCAAGCTGGCTGTTCAAATACTGAAATACATTATGCTGTGCGGTACTTAACAAGAAATTAATGCAATTTTCCAGTTCCATTTTATCACTCCTATGTTTGTCAATATAGCACTGACACGGCGCTCTGTCAACAACACAAACATTTCTTATTGGGTATCATTTTTGTCTGGTTTCCTTTCCGGTTACACAAAACGGGCCCCAAACCATACGGCTTTGGAGCCCGTTCTTTCAGGAGACAAAGGCAGTGATCAGGATGACAGAAATCACATAATAGAGGACTGAGAAGCGAAAATTGCGTGCCAGCGCGATTTGGCGGGCAGGTAAACGGAGCAGGTGGGACAGCAGCAGGACCAGTCCGGCAAACGGAGAGAGCATATAAGACAGACAGCAGCCCAGCGCTGTGGACAGGGACAGCTGCAGTGCGCTGGCGTTTCCCGTCAGCTGAGTAAACAAAGGCGCCAGCACGGCCAGGGACACCATGGGATGTACGCCGATGAGGGAAAACGCAATAATAACCAGAGGAACCACGGCCAAGAGCAGCAGGACCGGCAGCGTACTGAGCGGGGCAGCCGCCCGCTCCAAAATCACATCCAGGCCCATATATTGCAGCGCATTGGAAAAGAAGCCCATAGAAATAAAGAACGCACACAGGCTCCCCGAATCCGGGAGGGTATCTATGCAGAATTTTTTCACCTGTTCGCCTATTTTGCCGCTCCGCACCTGACTGAGCAGCCAAACCACGGAGACCACCGCCACCGCTAAAATCAGGCGCTCGCCGCTGCTTGTCTGAGGAAACAGCGGCTCCAAAAAGGAAATGCCGCACACGATCACCACAATCACTGCCGCCAGCGTCCACAGCTTGCGGAAGGAGCCGGGGGCGGGAGCCGTATTCTCTCCGGCCAGCGCACGGCCCCGCAGCTTGGGATACTCCATGCCGCCCCCCAACGCGATCCCCAGGCAGGCCAGCCCCACAGCGGGCAGCACATATCCCGGCCACTCCAAGCCGAACAGCTGAAGGGTCATCAGCACGGTGACTGAACCGGGCGCCCACAGGAACGCGGTACAGTGGCCCCGGGCAATAGCGCCGGAGACATAGTCGGGATAGTCCTCAATCTGGTCCGTCAGCTTCCGGTCAAAGGAACCCAGGACGATAATGACCTCGCCGATATTCAGGATGCTGCACAGCAGGTGGGCAAAGATCTCCACCAGGAAATACAAAACGCCCTGGTTCTTCGCACACCGGCGCATGGCATCCGAAATAGCCT
Organism: Intestinimonas massiliensis (ex Afouda et al. 2020); assembly: GCF_900626285.1. Taxonomy (GTDB): domain Bacteria; phylum Bacillota; class Clostridia; order Oscillospirales; family Oscillospiraceae; genus Flavonifractor; species Flavonifractor massiliensis_A. The sequence continues at coordinate 2,509,380 of NZ_LR131147.1, read as the reverse complement.
GACTGTAATTCCCCGCTCCAATGGCAATGGACAGGGTCTGCATCACCACGATGATAGCCGCGGTGAGAAGCATGGAGTTCAGTCCCTGGGCCCACACCGCCGCCGGAGCTCCCTTCCAGATCAGCATGGCCGCACCGCAGAGGGTAAAGATCCACCCAGGAATGCGGAAGGATTTGGACATACGGGGCAGAAAGATCAATAGCAGCGCGCCGGATACCACGGCACGCAGCCAGAGCAATTCCCAGCCGGTCACCGACCGCAGCAAGTAGAGCAGGCCGATGGCCAGCATCAGTCCTGTGTCCAACAGGGGCAAAACGGTTTTTCTCCTGGATCGTGACATAGGATTTCCCTCCCGATACACGGAATAGCGCTTGAAAAAGCAACTGTGGTGGCCGCCGCCAAGGGCGGCAGCCACCACAGTTGGCAGCCGAAGTGCTTCGGCCGCTGGGTGTGTTTGCATGCAGCAATCAGGTAATGCCCATCAGGTTGGGCAGGAACATGATGATTCCCGGCACATATGCCATCAGCAAGGTGACCGCGAAAGCCACTGCGATAAAGGGAAGCAGCTGCTTGGAAATGTCGATCAGAGAAACCTTGGTGATGTTGGAGGTGACAAACAGGGTCATGCCCACGGGCGGGGTAACCAGGCCCAGGGTGATCATGATGCAGAACCAAACACCGAACTGCACCATATCCATACCGGCGGCCTCGGCCAGAGGCATCAGAACAGGGGTGAAGATCAGCTGGGCGGCGGTAGCCTCCATGGCGCAGCCCACCACGATCAGGATGGCAAACATCAGCAGGATGATGATGGCGCCGTTCTGGGTAAAGCTCAGCACAGCCTCGCAGATCCGGTCGGGGATCTTGTCCACAGCCATGGTCCAGCCCATGATGTTGCCGAAGCCGATAATGATGAAGATACCGGCGGTAACGGGCACGGAGCGCATGAACACGGTGGGCAGCATGGACAGCTTGAACTTGCGGTAGATGATGCCGGCCACGATGGCGGCCACAACGGCCACGGCGCCGGACTCCTGAGGAGTGAAGATGCCCAGGGTGATGCCGCCTACCAGGATCACGGGCACCAGCAGGGCGGGGATGGCCTTCACGAAGGAGATGCCGAACTCCTTGGCGTCAAAGCGCTCCGTGCTGCGGGGCAGGTTGAGGCGCTTGGTCTGGAGACGGATCACCAGGATGTAGCCCAGGCCGATCAGGATGCCGGGGATGGCGCCGCCGGCAAACATGGCGGTGACGGACACGCCGGACAGCACGCTGAAGTACACGAAGGTGACGCTGGGGGGAATGACGGGGCCCAGTACGCCGGAAGCGCACACCAGGGCGGAGGAGAAGTCATTCCGATAGCCGTCCCGGATCATCTCAGGCACCACCACGGCGCACAGGATGGCGGCCACCGCGTTGGCGGAGCCCAGGATGGCGGAGAGGATCATGGCCACCAGAACCACCACGATGGCCAGGCCGCCGCGGAAGTGGCCCACCAGGGAGCGGACAAAGTTGATGAGCTTCTGAGTCACGCCCATGGCATTCATCAGCTCACCGGCCATGATAAAGAACGGAATGCAGGTCAGGCTGGAGACGCTGGCGCCTGCAAAAATTTTCTGGGTAATGATGTTGAAGTAAGTGTCCACACCCATGGTGGCAACGTGGGTCAGACCAGCCAGGCCCAGCACTACGCAGATGGGCACGCCCAGCACCAAGGCAGCCAGGAATACGATCACAACCAAAGTCATGCGTCGGTTCCCCCTTCCTCCGGCTTGGCCGGGTGTTTGTTATATGCGCCGGAGCGGCAATTGCAGAAAATCGTGTAGTATTTCTCCAGAGCCAGGAGGATCAGCATACCCATGCCGATGGTGATGGGCAGATAGGGGATGGCCATGGAAATTCCCAGGCCAATGCTGATCTGCCGGAAAATGGAGGGCAGCTGCAGGTTCTGAATGGAGTTATAGAAGATATAGCAGGAGAAGGCCAGAACAATGGTATTGATGAGCAGCTCCAGCACCACACGGATCTTGCCGTAAATGTGGGTCTGGACCATATCAAAGGAAACCAGGCCTCCCGCCTCCCGGTAAGCGACAGAGCCGCCCAGGAAAGCCACGGCTACAATGCAGTACCGGACAAACTCATCGGCCCATACGAAAGAATGGCCCATGATGTAACGGCGTATAATCTCCGCTACGGAAGCGACGAGCATGGCGGCCAGGATGAGTGCAGTGATCCATTTGAATACCTTGCACAGAACATCCAGAATGCGCGTAATTATTTTCATAAATCGTTCCTCTCTTAACCCGGGCGGGGGGACGGACCCCCGTCCCCCACCCGAACACAGGATAACAACAGGCTGGAAATTAGCTCAGAGACTTCACATAGTCGATGAAGTTGGCAATCAGAGGATCCTTCTCGTGGTACTCGTCCCAGATGGGAGTGCAGATGTCGATGAATTCCTGCTTGGCATCGCCCTCGATCACGTTGAAGGCGGTGGTGCCTTCGGCCTCGATCTCGGTGCGGGCCTCGGTCTCATAGTCGGGCAGGTAGGTGCTGAACACGTTGTCGCAGCCCAGCTGGAAGCCGTCCATGATGATCTGCTGCTGGTCGGCGGTCAGGCTGTTCCAGAAGTCCAGGTTGAACACCACGAAGGCGGGATAGGGATACATGCCGATCTCGGAGATGTACTTGAGCTGCTCATAGTGCTTCAGGGCGTAGATGGAAGTGATGTTGATCTCCTCGCCGTCCACCACCTTGTTCTGCAGGGCGGAGTAGACGTCGTTGTAACCCACGGTCATGGGGGAGGCGCCCAGGCGCTCGATAGCGTCGGTCAGCATGTTGGAGGGGGCGATACGCAGCTTCAGACCCTTCAGGTCATCCACGCAGGTGATGGGGCGGACGTTGTTGGCGAAGTGACGCAGGCCGTTCTCGGAGAAGCCGATGATCTTCAGGCCCAGGTCCTTCTCGATCTGGTCGTAGATAGCCTGAGCGGCGTCGCTGCTCAGAGCTTCCTGCTCGGTCTCATAGTCGGTGATCAGAAAGGGCAGCTGGAAGCACTCGGACAGAGTGGTATACAGGTTCAGGGAGGAGGCGGAGCACTCAGTGGCCTGAATGGTGCCGTCCATAACCTGCTGCATCATATCGGACTCGCCGCCCAGCACGCCGTCGGGAATGAAGTCCACGGTGATGGTGCCGCCGGAAGTCTCGGAGATGTAGTCGATGGCGTCCTCATGGCCCATTGCGGGGGGCATGGAGCTGGAACCGTAGCTGCCGAAGGTGATGGTGACGGGCTCGCCGGAGGGCGCGCTGGACTGTTCGGTACCACCGTCGCCGGAGGGTGTGTTGTCACCGGAGGGCGCGCTGGAATTGCCGCAGGCGGAGAGGAGCATGGACACGGAAAGGATTCCGGCCAGGAGCAGAGCAGTTTTCTTTTTCATACTTACCTCCTAATACTTTGTGCGGAATGTTTTGGATGAGTGATGGGTGTCGTGTATACGGGGATTGCGATTGGTGCCTTGCGCCGGATCACAGGCCCAGCAGCTTGGCGGGGTTCTCCTTGGCAATGAGGTTGATGTCGGCCTCGCTCAGCCCGAACTTATCCATCAGCAGACGGATGAAGCGGTACATGCCCTCCACGGGGGAGCCGTTGCCCTTCTGGCCCATGTCGGAGTCCAGAATCATATTGGACAGAGGCACCGCCTTGAGCATATCGGCGATAACCTGATCATCCACAGTGCCCAGTTTGGAGCCGGAGGTGAACACACACACGTTGAGCTCGATGAAAGCGCCCATCTTGGCCCACTTGGTCATCTGCTCATAGGTGGCGCCGATGTGGAAGTGGGGGTGGTTGACCAGGATGCGCTTCACACCCAGCTCCACAGCCTTCTCCACCAGGTGATCAATCTCCCAGGCGGTGCCGTGGCCGGTACCCAGGATCACGTCCTTCTCGGCGATGATCTTCAGGCACTCCACAGCGGCGGGATCCATCACACCGTTCTCGTCCACGTAGACCACCGGGACCTCAGGCACGGACATCTTGCCGGCGCCCACGAAGTTGCCCTTGTGGTGATCGATGTGGTTCTTGGAGGACACGGTGGGGAAGTAAATGATCTTGGCGCCCATGTTGATGGCGGCATCCAGCGCCAGAGCGTTGAACAGGCCCATGGAGTTGTTCAGCGCCATAGAGCTGTAAATCTCCACGCCCTGAGCATCACAGTGCTCCTGCACCATCTTAACGCCCATGCAGGAGGGGAAATAGTGGTCCTTCACCAGGAAGCCCCGGTAACCGGCCACGATAGCCTCCTTCAGCATATCGGCAGCGTCCACAGCCCGGTTGGCCACGGAGGGACCGGCGTGAACATGCAGATCGATGATACCCTTCAAAATGTCTCGCTCATCAAACATAGTATACATTCTTCCTTTCTCGGTTTCAGCAAGTTATTTCTTCAAGCTCTTCAAAAATTCGGTATACTTTTCCTTGAACTCAGGGCGGGGAGTTCCAAAGATATCCATCTGGAAGCAGGGGATGTCGGTATCATGGACATCCACATAGTGCTCCACACCGCCGGGCACCACCACGAAGCCGCCGGGCGTCAGGTGATAGGGCACACCGTCCACATAGTAATCGCACTCGCCCTCGATTACCATGGCCACCTGCTCCTCGGGATGGGAGTGGGGCCGCTTCTCGTGGCCGGCCTGCACAATGCCGATGGTGATGGTCACATCATCCGCACCCATGGCCAGGGTCACCTGCTTAATTCCTTCCCGGATAGGGCGGAAGGGCATCTGGTTCCAGTTGCCGGACATGATTTCGCTCATTTCAACTTCCTCCTTACACGTGGTTTTGATGGGGCCGCAGTTTGAATTACCGGTCAAATTGCGTTTTTATGGTACGCCCGCCGGACCGGTGTGCCGGTCCGGCGACGATGGCGCCGGTGTTCGGACCTGCTTTATTCCTCCCGCAGGCCGAAGTAACGCTCCAGCTCCGCGTAGATGGGCGGGAAGCTGGGCTCTTCCTGAAGTCCAAAATAGGGAGAGGGGATGCGGGCCGCCCCCGCTTTGTGGGAATCGGCCAGGCCCCGGATGATGTCGTTCAGCTTGCTGGCCGGAGCGGCAAATACCATCTCGTCGTCGCCCAGCAGGCCAAATACCTTTTCGCCGCCGCCGGGCACTACAACCTGGCACTGGTCGGTCTGGAGGGTCACGGCGATCTCCGTGGCGCAGGCGCAGCGGCCCATGAACTTGGATTCAATGGTGCCGCCCGAGTGATAGAGGGCGGCCTGCACCAGCCGCACCGCCTGGCCGGGGTTGCAGTAGAAGAGGACCAGGTCCGGGTCAAAGGTCGCCCGGTGGAGGGGAGCCAGCAGGATGGCCGACAGGGGCCGCTCCGACCGGGGGGTAATGCTCTGCGTGATGGCGCCGTGCTCCAGGGTGTCGGTATAGGCCGGGGAGACGATGCTGCCGTTCTTGATAAAGTCAGGCACTTCCTTGATGCCCATAAGGATCAGGGAGTTGGCACAGCGGTGATCCTCCTGGCAGAAGCCGATGGTCCAGCCATAGCGCCGGGCCAGCGCCACGCCCTGGCACAGGTTCAGCTTGTGGCCCAGATCCCGCAGAGGGCGGCGGGTGCGCTCAGGAAACTGGGATTCATCGTCCAGGATCTTTACCGCTACCGGGAAAGTGGCGGTGCGCAGATATTTCTGTACCGCCTCATCCAGCTCTTTGCAAATGCTCATTGTGCTTCCTCCCTGTTAAACCTTAACGTTGTCAGCGCCTTTCAGCTCCAGCATCTGACGCACTTCGGCAGGAGTGGCCACGTCCAGGCCCATGATGTTGGCCATGGTGCGCACCGCCGCCACCTGCTCACCGCTGGACTTGGCCAGCTTGCCGGGGGTCAGGTAGAGGTTGTCCTCCAGACCCACCCGCACGTTGCCGCCCAGCGCCAGGGCGGTGGCCGCCATGGGCATCTGATGCCGGCCGGCGGCGGCCACGGACCAGTGGAAGTCGCCCAGCTGCTTGCAGGCGGTCTCATACAGGAAGTTCACGTTGGCCACCGTGGCGGGCAGGCCGCCGGTGATGCCCATGACGAACTGGAGGTAGGGAGGCGTCTTGACCACGCCCTCCCGGATGAAGTAGGCGATGTTGTTGATCATGCCCACGTCGTAGACTTCGAACTCGGGGCGGGTACCGTTCTCGTTCATGGTGCGCACGTACTGCTCCAGGCCGTTATAGCTGTTGGCAAACACGTTGCCCCGGGTACCCAGCAGGTAGGGTTTTTCCCAGCCGAACCCATCGGGGATCTTTTTGGCGATGTCGGCCAGCACAAAGTTCATGGAGCCGGCGTTGCAGGAGGCCAGCTCGGGCTGCAGCGCGGGAATGGGAGCCAGCCGCTCCTCCAGGGACATCATCTGGCTGGCGCCGGTGGTGACACAGCAGATCACGTCGCAGCGCTCCCGGATACCGGCCACCGCATCCCGCATCAGATCCAGACTGGAATCGGGCTCACCGGTAGTCTGGTTCCGGGTGTGCAGGTGTACCACGGCGGCACCCGCCTCATAGGCCCGGACCGCCTCATCAATCAGCTGCTGGGTGGTGATGGGGAGATAGGGGCTCATGCTGGGCGTATGAACAGCACCAGTCAGGGCGGCGGTAATAAAAATCTTCTTGTTCTTTTTCATGCTCTTTGTCCTGCTCCCTTTCCTAACGGAATTTCTGCCCATGATATACGCAAACCGCGTGCCAATTCCATCTTCGACAAAAAACTTCTTTTTTCCTTGCAGTTCAAGGGGGCTTGTGCTTTTTTCAAATTTGGAGTATGATTATTCTAATTCAAAATTGCATTACATCCCGGCGGCTCAAAACGGGATTTTTATGCAATCTGTCCGCAAAACGCTGGAGTAGAAGGAATCCCCAGCAAGCGATGCAAAAACAATTTAAAAATCTGAAAATGATTCAAGGGAGGGACACCACATGGCCAGCACCCCGCAGCCGTGGGAAGATCCGCGTTTTCTCAATATCTACGTGATGGCCGACCTGGTCAACCAGCCCATCCACATCACCACCCCGGACGGCATTGTCCGCTTTGTCAACAAGGCCTGGTCCATCATGTACCGGAAGTCTCCGGAGGAGGCCGTAGGCCAGCACATCCACAATTTGCTGGAGAAGGAGCATCTGAATTTCTACCTGTCTCTGAAGGATGAGGCCTCCGAGGAGCCGGAAAAGATCAGCTACGAGCATTTTACCGAACCCAAGACCGTCTCCGCCGCCGTACAGGCGGCCCAGCTGGGCAGGCAGATCACCTGTATGACCCAAACCCCCGACTTCCGGCAGATGATGGTCACCGCCACCCCTATTTTCGGGGACGACGATAATGTGCTCTGCGTGGTCACCATGGTGCAGGATCTGACCGCGCTGGGGCGCTGGCGGGATGCCATCGAACGGGAAATGCAGAAAAACTCCGTGCTCCAGCAGGAGCTGCAGTATCTCCGCAGCAACCAGGCCGATTCCAACCTCATCGGCAGCTCCAAGGCCATGGTATCCCTGCGGCGGCTCATCACGGTGGTCGCCTCCTCAGATGCCAGCGTCCTGATCTCCGACGAAAGCGGCGTGGGCAAGGAGATGGTTGCCAAGGAGATCTACAGCGAGAGCCAGCGAAAGGACAAGCCCTTTATCACGGTAAACTGCGCCGCCATTCCGGAGAATCTGTTGGAGTCCGAGCTGTTCGGCCACGAGAAGGGCGCCTTTACCGGGGCCATTTCCACCAAGGTCGGCCTGTTCGAAATGGCTAACGGGGGTACCATCATGCTGGATGAGATCGGCGAATTTCCCCTTCACCTCCAGCCCAAGCTGCTGCGTGTTCTGCAGGAGCGGGAGTTCCGCCGGGTGGGCGGCACCAAAAAAATCCCCATTGATATACGGGTCATCGCCGCCACCAACCGGGATCTGATGGCCATGACCAAAAACGGCAGCTTCCGCATGGACCTGTTCTACCGGCTCAACGTATTCCCCATCCAGATTCCCGCCCTCCGCCAGCGCAAGGAGGACATTCCCCTGCTGGCCTCCGCGTTCCTCAGCCAGTTCAACAAAAAATACCAGAAATCCAAATTCTTTACCAGCCAGGCCGTATTTACCCTGGAACAATATTCATGGCCGGGCAACGTCCGGGAGCTGGAAAACGCGGTGGAGCGGCTGGTGGTGATCGGCGAAAAGGACGCCATCACCGTGGACCAGGTATGCGCTGCCATGGGAAACGACGCCACAGAATCGGTCAACATGCCGGGCAGCGTAAGCCTGAAAGAATCGGTGGCCATTCTGGAGCGCAGGCTGATCTCCGAGGCCCTGTCCACCTACAAGACTACGTATAAGGCGGCGGAGGCGCTGGGCACCACCCAGTCCACCATTGTGCGCAAGGCCAAGGCGCTGGGCATCACCGACTGGTAACCGGCCTCAAGCCAAAAACAGGAGCGGCATCTCTTATGGGATGCCGCTCCTGTTTTTTTATTCCTTACAGGCGCTCCCGCACCAGCAGGTAGGCCTGTGCGGTGGCCTGCTGGATGTTGGCCGTCTGCTCCACTGCCGCAAACGGAACGCCCGCCTGCTCCAGCTCCGCCCGGAGTTCCGTCTCAGGCGCAAGGCCGGCGGCGGAAACCACGGTGTCCACGCCGGAAATGGTGCGGGTCTGTCCGTCTTTTTCATAGGTGATGGTCCTGCCGCTGACGGACACCACCTTGGCACCGGTCAGCAGCCTGCATCCCTTTTCCGCCAGCCGCAGCATCAGCAGGGACCGGGCAGAAGTCCGATCCTCCCGGTCCAGGACGGTGTCCATCTCCAGCACCGTGACCCGGCGGCTGTTGGCCTTCAGGTCCCGGTGGGCCGGAAGGAGGAAGTCCGCCGTCTCACAGCCCACGGAGCCGCCCCCCACGATCACGGTGTTCTGTCCGGGAATCTCCTTCCCCTCCAGGACATCCCAGGCGGTGACCAGCCGCTCCGCCCCCCGGAGGAACCCGGGGATCAGGCTGCGGCTCCCGGTGGCCAGGATGACCAGGTCCCAGTGCTCCTCCCGGATCCAGGCCGGGGTAACCGGGCAGTTCAGACGGATGTCCACGCCGGCCTTCCGGGCCCGCCGGATGAAATACGCGGTGGCCTTGGCGATCTCCTGCTTGCAGGGCGGGAACGCGGCCAGATACATCTGCCCGCCCAAATGGTCCGCCCGCTCGGCCAGCGTAACGCTGTGGCCCCGCTCCGCCGCGTAAATGGCCGCCGTCAGTCCGCCCGGTCCGCCGCCCACCACCAGGACCTTTTTCCCGGCCACAGGCGGCGCGGATGAGGCCGCCATGGCCTCCCGTCCGGCCTCCGGATTGATGGTGCAGCAGAAGGGCTGATCGGCATTGACCGAGGCCAGGCAGCGCAGGCACCCGATGCACGGGCGGATGGTCTCCGGGTCCAGCCGGGCCTTATTGGGAAAGTCGGGATCGCAGATGAGGGCCCGGCCCACATAGACCGCGTCGCAGGCACCCTGCTCCAGCATCAATTCGCCCACCCAGGGCTCGTTGATCCGGCCCACCACACCCAGGGGGATGTGGATCGCCCGGCGGATCCTGGCGGCATACTCCATATTGAAGCCCTGGGCCCGTCCAAAGGGCGCCGTCGTGTTCCAGGGGCTGTCAAAGCAGCCGTCGGACAGATGGATCATGGAGGCCCCGGCCTCTTCGAAGCGCCGGGCAAGCTCCATCCCCTCGGTGAGGGACTGTCCCCCCGGCTCCTCATCGCAGGCCGACATGCGGACAATGATGGGAAACTCCGGTCCCACCTGCTCCCGCACGGCCTGGATGACCTCCACCGCGAACCGGGCCCGGCCGGCCACGCCGCCGCCGTACTCATCCACCCGCTTGTTGTGCAGCGGGGAGAGGAACAGGCCCAGCAGGCCGTGCCGGTGACAGCAGTGGATCTCCACCGCATCGAAGCCCGCCAGCCTGGCCCGGCGGGCAGCCCCGGCAAACAGCGCCACATAGTCCCGGATCTCCGGGACCGTCAGCGGTCTGGGCAGTTCGGAATAGGGCCGGGTCACCACAGGGGAGGCCGCCACGGGCCGGCGGCCCTCGTTATAGCTGGAAGGGGCCGCCACGGCGGGATGGAGCAGCTGCGCCCCGATCATGGTGCCGTGGGCATGGACCAGCTCCGTCAGCCGGCGGAGGTTCTCCACATGCCAGTCCTCATACAGGCCAAGATTGCGGTAGGTCCCGTAGCGGCTGAGCTTTTCGATCAGCACGCTGGCCACGGTGATGTAGCCTACGCCGCCCTTCGCCCGGGCCTCGTAGTACTTCAGCTCATCCTCCGTGAGCCGGCCTTCCGTATCCGCCATGTGAGTGGAGATGGGGGCCATAAAGATCCGATTTTTTACCGTCATGCTCCCCACGCGCAGCGGGGTAAAAAGGTGCTTAAACTGTTCCATTTTGCGTCTCCGGGTCCCAGGCGGATCTTCTCATTCGCCGGCGAAGAATACGGACATGGGGTTGATGTCCACCTCTTCCTCCTCACTGGCGGGCTGGGGGCGGAGATAGTCCACACCATAAATGGCCCGGGCGGTAAAGGAGACCCCGCTGCCCAGGGCCACCGGCTGGCAGGCCTCCTGCACCAGGCGGACCGCGCCGGAAGCGGCCTCCTTTTCCATCCGCAGCGCGGAGAGCGTGGTATAGGCGGACAGATACATGCCCTCCCCCATATCAGCCACTTCGGCCATGGGCTTGATCTCCTCATGGGTGCTGACAAAGGTATCCGCCGCGCCGTCCACATCGCTGAACTGCATATCGGCGTACTTGGTCTCGTTCACGGGGCGGGGCTCCTTGCCCGGCTCCATGACCTGGGGGCAGAAGGAACGGATCTTCAGATTCTTGTATCTGTCGGTATCCACCAGAAGCTGGGTGGACAGGGGCAGCTCCACGCTCTTTGCCGGCGTCACGAACAGGTCGATCACCAGCCGGTTCAGGTTGACCCACATGATGTGGCAGCCCACCTTGACCGCGCTGGAGCAGCCCGCCTCGTCAGCCTCGCACTGGCTGGCCATAAACACATAGTTTTCCCCCACGTCCACCACATCCCAGACCTTGTGGGCCAGGGCCTGGCCCAGCTTGCCCCCGAAAATGGTGCTGGGATTTGTCTTCTCGTACTCGCTCAGGCTCTTCCCGCCCCATGCCACATTCTGAATGACGCCCTGATTGTTGTGGACGTAGATCCCCCGAATGGAGCAGCCGTAGTTGGTCACTTCAATGTAATCATTGGTGTTGTTGGGAATTCGGAACAGCAGCACTTCCTGACCCCGCTCCGTAGTGCCGAACACCTCTTTTTTTACTGTCTGACTCATGCGAGATTCACCCACCCTTTTTGATATCGTTGATCGTGCGCCGGTTGGCGCAGTATTTTGATGTAAAAATAATGTGCAATTTATATGCCAAGTCCCCACCTATTGTTTTCAAGGAGATTGGCCCCTTATCCAAGTTGTTTTTGCATCGTAATGCACGCTTTTAATGCAAAATCGCTTTAATTCGCCCTTATCCCCCCTGCCGGATGGGGCTCAATGCCGCAGAAAACAGGATTTATGCGGATTTGAAAAGCTGGCATCAATTTTGCACTATACCCAGGGCAGAGAACCGTTCGTCGGTCCAAATCACAGTTCCAGATTAGAAAGGAGAACAATTATGGCCAAGATCATGTACGGCAATTACAACGACCTGCCCTGGATGCCCAACCACCGCAAGGATGTAGACGGTAAGGTGATGTGCTACATGAAGTGCTTCGCCATGGAGGCCGCTAACATGCATATGTGCCTCGGCAAGATGTACAACGGCATGCCCATCGGCCCCCACACCCATCCCAACGAGCAGATCGCCACTGTGGTGAAGGGCGAGTGCGACTACTGGGTGGACGGCGTGCCTTATCGTCTGGCTCCCGGCTGCTGGGTCAACGTGCCCCCTCACTATGTACACTACGCTCACGTGTACCGCTCTCAGGGCCCCTGCTATCAGATGGACATCATGTCTCCCCGTCGTTCCTCCAGCTGTGACGAGTACAAGGCCTGGCTGAAGTCCGAGTTCGATATCGACTGGGATGCCGGCGGACGGGAAGTTCCCGATCTGGACGCTCCTCAGGATGCCAGCGCGGAGGTGCGCGCCTAAGCGTTCCGCCACTCTCGTTCAACAGAAAGGACTGCCGCAGCTATGCAAATGCGTAATCTAGTCAAGGAAAAGATCGCGGCCAACGGCTACGCGCTGGGCGCCTTCGTGGCCTCCAGCTCCGCCACCAACTGCGAGATTCTGGGCATCAACGGTCTGGACTTCGTGCTCATCGACTGTGAGCACGCCCAGACCGACGCCGAGACCCTGGTGCATATGTGCCGTGCCTCCGAGATGTACGGCATGGCCCCCCTGATGCGGGTCTATGACCCCGACGACGGCCCCATGATGAGCCGTATGCTGGATGTGGGTCTGAACGGCGTCATGGCCCCCCTGATCAACACCGCCGAGCAGGCCCGGAATATGGTCAACTTCACCAAGTACGCGCCTCTGGGCAAGCGGGGCGCCAACGGCGGCCGCGGCCCCCGCTGGGGCAACTACCCCGACTATATCCACACCTGCAACGACAACGTGCTGGCCATCGCCCAGTGCGAGTCCCTGGAGGCCGTGAACAATATCGATGAGATCGCCGCCGTGCCCGGCATCGACTGCATCTTCATCGGTACCGGCGACCTGTCCCTGGACATGGGGATTCAGTTCAAGGCTGATTCCTCCGCCAGCCACTCGGTGAATTCCCCCGAGATGGTGGCCGCCATCGACAAGGTCCTCAAGGCCTGCCAGAAAAACAATGTCATCCCCGGCATTGTCACCGCCAGTGCAGAGGATGCCGCCCGCCGCATCAAGCAGGGCTTCCAGTTCGTGACCTGCATGAATGATCTGGGCTTCTTCTGCAGCCGCTCCAAGCAGCACCTGACCAGCATCCGGGACATGGTGGCGCAGGGCTGAGTTGGGCCCTCCCACACCGGAGAAGGGCGTACCGCAAATTCAGAACTTTGCGGCGCGCCCTTTTTTATTATTGCCATCAGAAAAGAAAGGTGAGTAATTATGGCTCTTATGACCGGCGAACAGTATATCGAGAGCATCCGGAAGATGAAGATGCAGGTCTATATGTTCGGCAAGAAGGTGGAAAATCCGGTGGATGACCCCATCCTCCGCCCCGCCCTCAACAGCGTCCGCATGACCTACGATCTGGCGCAGAAGCCGGAGTATCAGGAACTGATGACCGTCATCTCCCCCGAGACCGGAGAGCGGATCAACCGCTTCACCCACATCCACCGCTCCACCGAGGATCTGCGCAACAAGGTAAAGATGCAGCGCCTGCTGGGCCAGCAGACCGCCGCCTGCTTCCAGCGCTGCGTGGGCATGGACGCCTTCAACGCGGTGTACTCCACCACCTATGAGATCGACCAGAAGTACGGCACCAGCTACCACGAGAACTTCAAGAAATTCATGCTGCGGGTCCAGTCCGGGGACCTGACGGTGGACGGCGCCATGACCGACCCCAAGGGCGACCGGTCCAAGGCTCCCCACCAGCAGGAGGACCCCGACCTGTTCCTCCGCGTGGTGGAGCGCCGTCCCGACGGCATCGTGGTCCGGGGCGCCAAGATGCACCAGACCGGCATTCTGAACTCCCACGAGGTCATCGTCATGCCCACCATCTCCATGGGCCCCGAGGACAAGGACTACGCCGTGTCCTTCGCCGTGCCGGTGGACACCCAGGGCATCTACATGATCATCGGCCGCCAGAGCTGCGACACCCGCAAGCGGGAGGGCAGCGAGCTGGACGTGGGCAACAGCGAGTTCGGCGGCGTGGAGGCCCTGACCGTGTTTGACAACGTGTTCGTGCCCAACGACCGGATCTTCCTCAACGGCGAGACCGAATTTGCCGGCATGATGGTGGAGCGCTTCGCCGGCTATCACCGCCAGAGCTACGGCGGATGCAAGGTGGGCGTGGGCGATGTGCTCATCGGCGCCGCCGCCCTGGCCGCCGACTACAACGGCTGTGCCAAGGCCTCCCACATCAAGGACAAGCTCATCGAGATGACCCACCTGAACGAGACCCTGTACTGCTGCGGCATCGCCTGCTCCGCCGAGGGCCACCCCACCGCCAGCGGCAACTACATGATCGACCTGCTGCTGGCCAACGTGTGCAAGCAGAACGTCACCCGCTTCCCCTACGAAATCGTCCGTCTGGCTGAGGACATCGCCGGCGGTCTGATGGTCACCGCCCCCTCCGAGGCCGACTTCCGGGATCCCAAGCTGGGCCCCGTCATCGACAAGTACCTGAAGGCCGCTCCCGGGGTGACCACTGAGAACCGGCTGCGGGTGCTGCGGCTCATCGAGAACCTGTGTCTGGGCACCGCCGCTGTGGGCTACCGCACCGAGTCCATGCACGGCGCCGGCTCGCCGCAGGCCCAGCGCATCATGATCGCCCGTCAGGGCAACCTGGCCATGAAGAAGGAACTGGCCAAGAAGCTGGCTCACATCAAGGAAAATTGAGGGGCCAAAAACATTTGAATAGGAGCCATCTGCTATGACATATGCACTAAAGGCCCCGGCGCGCTACGTTCAGGGCGCGGGAGAGCTGGACCGTCTGGGCCACAATTTAAAAAAACTGGGGAGACGATTCCTGTTGATCGGCTCCGAAAACAACTGGAACCGTTTTGGTGATCGCGTCCAGCAGAGTTTGACCGCAGAGGAAAAGCAGGTCGTATTTGCGCCCTTTCACGGAGAGGCCACAAAGGAGGAAGTGTTCTCCAAAATGGACCTGTGCAAGGCGGAGCTGTGTGACGGTGTGATCGGAATGGGCGGCGGCAAGGCCCTGGACACCGCCAAGGCTGTGGCGGAAAACCTGGGTCTTCCCTGCGTCATCGTGCCTACCGTCGCCTCCAATGACGCGCCGTGCAGCGGCGTCGCCGTGCTGTACAATGAGCAGGGCGTGGTGGTAAAGGCCGTCATCATGCGCCGGAATCCGGATCTGGTGGTAGTGGATACCGAGATCATCGCCAAGGCACCCGCCCGGCTGTTTACCGCCGGCCTCGGGGATGCGCTGGCCACCTGGTTTGAAGCCCGGGCCTGCCACAAGAGCGGCGCCCGGACGATGGCACGGGGCAACGTGTCCAACACCGCACTGATGATGTCCCGCCTCTGCTACGACCTGCTGATGGAGCACGGAGAGAGTGCTCTGGAGGCGGTAAAGCGGCGAACCGTCACCCAGGACCTGGAGGACACGGTGGAGGCCTCCATCTATCTCAGCGGCCTGGGGTTCGAAAACGGCGGTCTGGCTGCGGCCCACGCCGTGAACGACGGTCTGGCGCAGGAGCCGCAGACTCACGGTATGTATCATGGTGAAAAGGTGGCTTTTGGTGTATTGACCCAGCTGGTGCTGGAAAAGGCGCCCAGCGCGGAAATCGCCTCCGTCCTGGACTTTATGAAGCGGGTAGGCTTGCCCACCACATTTGCCGATCTCGGCATTCACACAGTGATCGAAGAAAACCTGCGTAAGGCGGCCGAGGCAGCCTGTGTACCCACTCAGTCCACACGAAATCTTCGGGCCGACATCACCCCCGAAGAGGTCTACCAGGCCATGCGGAAGGCTGATACACTGGGGCGCTCCGGACTGTGAGGCCCAAAATCTTGTTGATGGATTTAAACCTGAATAAACTGTAAGAACAATGCGTCAAAGGAGAAGCAGACATGGATTTTACTCTTTCAAAAGAGCAGGCCTTTATTCAAAAAATGGTCCGGGATTTTACGGAAAGTGAAGTTAAGCCCATTGCCGCGGAGACAGACCGCACCTGTGAGTATCCCAGAGAAAACATCGAGAAGCTGTTTGACTGCGGCGTGATGGGTATGTGCGTGCCCAAGGAATACGGCGGCGCCGGCGCCGACGACCTGTCCTCCGCCCTGGCCATCGAGGAGCTGAGCAAGGTGTGCGCCTCTACCGGCGACATCGTGGCCACCCACAACGGCCTGTGCTGTGACCCCATCCTGCGCAACGGTACCGAAGAGCAGAAGAAAAAGTACCTGTGGATGCTCACCCAGGGGCACAAGGTGGGTGCCTTCGCCCTCACCGAACCCAACGCCGGCTCCGACGCCTCCAAGGGCACCACCACCGCCCGGCTGGAGGGGGATCACTACGTTCTCAACGGCAGCAAAATATTTATCACCAACGGCTATGTGGCCGACGTGGCTGTGGTATTCGCCATGACCAACCCCGCCAAGGGCACCCGGGGCATCTCCGCCTTCATCGTGGAGTCCTCCTTCCCCGGCTACTCCGTGGGTAAGCACGAGGAAAAGCTGGGACTCCACGGCTCCCCCACCGCCGAGCTGGTGTTTGAGGACTGCATCGTGCCCAAGGAGAACCTGCTGGGCCAGGAGGGCAAGGGCTTCAAGATCGCCATGCAGACCCTGGACGGCGGCCGTATCGGCATTGCCGCCCAGGCCCTGGGCATTACCGAGGGCGCCATGGAGGAGGCCATCACCTACACCAAGAACCGGTCCCAGTTCGGCAAGCCCATCGCCCGCTTCCAGAACACGCAGTTCACCTTTGCCGACATGAAAGTGGCTGTAGAGGCCGGCCGGCTGCTGACCTATCAGGCCGCCGCCCGCAAGATGGCCGGTCAGCCCTTTACCATGGAGGCCGCCATGGCCAAGCTCTTCACTTCGGAAAACGCCATGAAGTACACCGTCAAGGCGGTGCAGATGTTCGGCGGCTACGGCTACACCAAGGACTTCCCCGTGGAGCGTATGCTGCGGGACGCCAAGATCACCGAGATCTACGAGGGTACCAGCGAGGTGCAGCGTATCGTGATCTCCAGCAATATGGCTTTAAAGTAAATCGGGAGGGAAAATTACGATATGAAATGCATCGTTTGTGTCAAGCAGGTACCTGATACCTCCGGCGTGGTTGCGGTGAAGGAAGACGGCACCATGGACCGTGCCGCCATGGCCACCATTACCAACCACGACGACCTGGCCGCTGTTGAGGCCGCTCTTCGGATCAAGGACGCCACCGGCTGCAAGGTAGTGGTGGTCTCCATGGGTCCCGCCCCCGCTGAGGGCATGCTGCGCGAGCTGCTGGCCATGGGCTGCGATGAGGCCGTTCTGGTCTCCGCCCGTGAGTTCGGCGGTTCCGATACTTACGCCACTTCCCAGATTCTGGCCGCTGCCATCAAGAAGATCGGCGTGGACGACGACGACATCGTGTTCTGCGGCCGTCAGGCCATCGACGGCGACACCGCTCAGGTGGGTCCCCAGATCGCCGAGAAGCTGCACCTGCCCCAGGTCTCCTATGTGGCCGAGATCAAGGTGGAGGGCAAGGCCGTCACCGTGAAGCGTCTGCTGGAGGACGGCTACATGACCATCAAGGTGCAGACCCCCTGCCTGCTGACCTGCGTGAAGGAGCTGAACGACGCCCGCTACATGAGCGTTGGCGGCATCATGGAGTGCTACCAGAAGCCTCTGGAGATCTACAACTATGAGACTCTGAAGGACGATCCCCTCATCGACGTGGATACCATCGGCCTGAAAGGCTCTCCCACGAATGTGTACAAGTCCTTCTCTCCCCCGGTGAAGGGCGCCGGTATGATGATGGAGGGCGCCGACAAGGCGACGGTTGAGAAGCTGGTCTCCATCCTCAACGACAAGCACATTATCTAAGAAGTGAAAGGAGAGCAAACAATGGCTTTCGATAGTAAAGACACCGCCGCCTTCAAGGGCGTATGGGTTTTCTGTGAGCAGCGCGAAGGCGTGATCATGTCCACCAGCTACCAGCTGCTGAGCGAGGGCCGCAAGCTGGCCAACGACCTGGGCGTTGAGCTGTGCGGCGTGGTTCTGGGCAAGGACATCAAGGAGGAGTACCTGAAGGCTCTGGGCGGCTACGGTGCCGACAAGGTCTACTACTGCAACCACGAGCTGCTGGACGTGTACACCACCGACGCCTACACCAAGGTCATCTGCGACCTGGTGGAGGACAAGAAGCCCGAGATCTTCCTGATCGGCGCCACCAACATCGGCCGTGACCTGGGCCCCCGCTGCGCCGCCCGGCTGCACACCGGTCTGACCGCCGACTGCACCCACCTGGATGTGGACGTGGAGAAGTACAAGGCTTTCCTCAAGACCACCTCTACCATCGACGTGGACAACACCGTGTTCGAGAGCAACACCAACCTGAAGATGACCCGTCCCGCTTTCGGCGGTCACCTGATGGCCACCATCATCTGCCCCCGGTTCCGTCCCCAGATGTCCACCGTGCGTCCCGGCGTGATGCAGACCCAGCCCTACGACGAGGCCGGCGCTGCCAAGACCGTGATCGAGAACGTGGACGTGAAGCTGGACAAGTCCGACATCCATGTTGAGGTTCTGGAGGTCAAGAAGGCCGCCAAGAAGCTGGTGGACCTGATCGGCGCCGACGTGGTGGTGTCCGTGGGCCGCGGCATCAGCAAGGACGTTGAGGGCGGCATCAAGCTGGCTGAGGAGCTGGCGGGCGTCCTGGGCGGCGTTGTGGGCTGCTCCCGTGCCGTGGTTGACGCCGGTTGGCTGTCCGCCGACCACCAGGTCGGCCAGACCGGCAAGACCGTTCACCCCCGCATCTATGTTGCCCTGGGCATCTCCGGCGCCATCCAGCACCTGGCCGGCATGCAGGATTCCGAGTGCATCATCGCGGTGAACAAGAACGAGTCCGCCCCCATCTTCGACGTGGCCTCCTACGGCATCTGCGGCGACCTGTACAAGGTCACTCCCATGCTCATCGAGGCTATCCGGGCTGCCAAGGCTGCCAAGTAAAGGCCGGAAGTCAGGACCCCCGGCTAAGCCGGGGGCTTGAGTAAGCCCTAGAAGGGCACAATACGGACAACGCCCCTAAAGGGGCCGCGAATGGGTCGGCCAACTGCATTGCTGACTCATGGCCGGCCCCTGAAGGGGCTATTTTTATGCCTTGGGATTCTTGCTACCCGTAAACGGGTCGATAAATTCCTTGATGCTGATCTGGTCTGCAATCCGGTCCTCCTCTAATTGATGCCGGATGTACTCCTGTATCTGCTTCTTATTGCGCCCCACTGTATCCACATAATACCCTCTTGCCCAGAAATGCCGGTCTCCGTACTTGTATTTTAAATTCGCATGCCGGTCGAATATCATGAGACTGCTTTTCCCTTTGAGATACCCCATGATTTGTGATACACTGTACCTGGACGGTATGCTGATTAGCATGTGAATATGATCCGGACACGCTTCTGCTTCTATAATTTCCACACCTTTTTGCTCACACAATTTCCGCAGAATTTGTCCGATATCCTTCTTGATTTGTCCATATATCGCTAGCCGTCTATATTTGGGCGCGAATACGATATGGTATTGACATCTCCATGTCGTATGTTGCAAACTCCCTATATCTTTTTCTTTCATCGAAAAAACCTCCTGGTTCTTTGGTGTTGCAGTTGGCCGACCGCAACTTCCATTCTACCAGAAGGTTTTTTCACTATATAATTCTTTTTACTCTCCCCAGCATAGCTGGGGGTTGTCGTTGCGCTGAAGCGGTAACAATACAAGAAGGGCGCGCTGCCTGATGGCAGCGCGCCCCGTCTTTTTTCTGTCAGGATTATTCCCAGTCGGCGTAATCAGCCGTCTCGTCGGCACAGCAGCAGGAGTCCTTGCAGCCAAGCATTCCCTTCAGCTTGCACAGCAGCTCCATGATCTTGTCCCAGTAAAGAACGGCGGCATAGACCAGCGCGCCCAGAACGGCCAGCAGCGCAAACAGCTTGGCCAGGCTGCAGATCAATTTCTTCATAGCAACAAACAGCCTCCTTTTCTTTCCACATGTTTGCGGATGGTAACAGTGTACACGTTTCCGGTACAAAATACAAGTGTCCGCCCCCACTTTCCCGAAACTTTTTCCCTTGTAATTTTCCTGAAAATAGAATACAATAGAGTGACGAAATATGAAATAAGCTTCTCCCATCAAACGGGTATCTGTATTGATCCGGCTGCCGGATCCACCCCAGGAAAGGAAGGGATGCATCAATGAAATTCCAAACGGAACAGGGCGAGATCACCATCAGCAGCGAGGTGTTTACCAATATCACCGGTGCCGCCGCCACCAATTGCTACGGCGTGAAGGGCATGGCGGTGCGCTCCAAGGCCGACGGTCTGGTTCATCTGCTGCGGCGGGAATCCATGGGCAAGGGCGTCAAGGTCACGTACAATGAGGATTCCTCCGTTTCCATCGAGCTGCACATCATCGTGGACAACGGCGTGAACCTGATGGCGGTGAGCCGCTCCATCATGAGCGAGGTCCGCTATATCGTGCACCGCACCACCGGCGCTGAAGTGCGCAATGTGGACGTGTGCATCGACTCCATGGTCATCGGCTGACCCACCGCCATCGAAAGGAAGGAACACAGACATGAGAGAGCGTATTGACGGAGCGTCTTTGGCCCAGGCGCTGATCCACGCGGCCGCCTCCATCAATCTGCAGAAACAGCAGATCAACGAGCTGAACGTATTCCCCGTCCCCGATGGGGACACCGGTACCAATATGAGCCTGACCATCTCCACCGCCGCCGCCGAGCTGAAGAAAAAGCAGCCCCGCACGGTGGGCGAGGTGGCCGCCATCAACGCCTCCGCCCTGCTGCGGGGCGCCCGGGGCAACTCCGGGGTCATCCTGTCCCTGCTGTTCCGGGGCTTTTCCAAGGCCGTCAAGGACAAGGACACCATCGACGGCCGGGATCTGGCCATCGCCCTGGACTTCGGCGTGGCTGCCGCCTACAAGGCGGTCATGAAGCCCGCCGAGGGCACCATCCTCACCGTCTCCCGGCTGGCCGCCGCCCGGGCGGCCGACGCCGCCCGCAAGACCCCCAACGACCCGGAGGCCGTGCTGGAGGCCGCTATCCAGGAGGGTCTGGTGGCCCTGGACCACACCACCGAGATGAATCCCGTGCTGAAGAAGGCCGGCGTGGTAGACGCCGGCGGCAAGGGCTTCCTGGTCATCCTCCAGGGCATGCTGGACTCCCTGCGGGGGGTGCCGCTGCCCGACGGCGCCGGGGATACCAAGACGGAAAGCAAGACCGACTACGCCGCCATTGCCGCCGAGGAAATCACCTTTACCTTCGACACGGTGTTTATCGTCCGCAAGACCACCGACAAGGAGCTGACCTCCTTTGAGGCCTATCTGAACAGCATCGGCGACAGCCTGGTCATCGGCGAGGATGACGACTGCTTCAAGGTCCACGTCCACACCGACATCCCCGGCGCCGCCCTCACCGAGGCCCAGAAATACGGCACCCTGGAGCTGGCCAAGATCGAGAACATGCGCACCCAGGCGGAGGATCTGGCCGCCGGACGGCACATCCAGAGCACCGACGACCTGGATGAGGACGATCACGACCACGCGCCGGAGAAGCCCAAGGTGGCCGCGCCGGAGAAGAAGTACGGCGTGGTGGCGGTGGCTGCCGGCGAAGGCCTGGCCGCCGTGTTCCGGGATCTGGGCGCCGACGGCGTCATCAGCGGAGGCCAGACCATGAATCCCTCCACTGACGACATCATGAAGGAGATCGACGCCACTCCCGCTGAGATCGTGTTCGTGCTGCCCAACAACGGCAACATCATCATGGCCGCCCAGCAGTGCGTCCCCCTGGCGGAGGGCAAGAAGGTGGTGGTCCTGCCCACCAAGACGGTGCCGCAGGGCATCTCCGCCCTGATGGTGATGGACCCTGAGGCCGAGGAGGAGGCCAACGTCTCCGCCATGACCGAGGCCATCAGCCACGTCCACACCTCCGAGATCACCTACGCCGCCCGGGATTCCGACTTTGACGGCTTCGCCATCAAGCGGGGCGACTATCTGGCGCTCACCGAGCACCAGCTGTTCGGCACCGACCGCAAGCTGGATAAGCTGCTGCGCCGGCTGGCGGAGGATGAAAACCAGCAGAACGCAGAATTCATCAACATCTTCTACGGGGAGGACGTGTCGGAAAAGGAGGCCCAGAAGGCCCTGGATCTGTTCACCGAGTGCTGCCCCAACGCCGAGATCACCCTGCTGTCCGGCGGACAGCCTGTGTACTACTATATGATCTCCGCGGAATAACCACGATACAGCAAAAGCCGCCCCATCCTACCGGATGGGGCGGCTTTTTTATTCTTTTTACAGTACCTTGGACAAAAACTCGATGGTACGGGGCTCCTTGGGGTTGGCAAAGAAGGCGTGGGGCTCGTTCTGCTCCAGAATGTGGCCGCCGTCCATGAACAGCACCCGGCTGCCCACCTCCCGGGCAAAGCCCATCTCGTGGGTGACCACCACCATGGTCATGCCCTCGTCGGCCAGCTGCTTCATGACCTCCAGCACCTCGCCTACCATCTCGGGGTCCAGGGCGGAGGTGGGCTCGTCAAACAGCATGACCTTGGGCTTCATGGCCAGGGCCCGGACAATGGCGATCCGCTGCTTCTGGCCGCCGGAGAGCTGGTTGGGATAGGAATCCGCCTTCTCCTCCAGGCCTACCCGGCGCAGCAGGGCAGTGGCGGTGTCGTCGGCCTCCGCCTGGCTCATCAGCTTGGTGCGCACCGGCGCCAGGGTGATATTCTTCCGGATGGTCATATTGGGGAACAGGTTGAAATGCTGGAACACCATGCCCATCTGCCGGCGGATCAGGTCGATGTTGGTCTTGGGGTCGGTGATGGGGGTATTCTCAAAGGTGATGGTACCCTTGGTGGGCATCTCCAGCAGATTGAGGCAGCGCAGGAAGGTGGACTTGCCGGAACCGGAGGGCCCGATGATGACCACTTTTTCCCCGGGGTAGATGTGCTCGGAGATATCGTCCAGCACCAGGTGGTCCCCAAAGGATTTGGACAGATGTTTAACGTCTATCACTTTGACGCAGCCTCCTTTCCAGAATCCCCAGCAGCCAGGTGAGGATCATCACGCACACCAGGTACATGACGGCAATGCCCAGATAGGGGAACATGTATTCATAGGTCTTGGCGCCCACCGCTCCGGAGTAGTACACCAGCTCGGTGCCGCCGATGGCGGAGACCAGAGAGGTGTCCTTGAACAGAGTGATGAACTCGTTGCCCAGGGCAGGCAGAATGTTTTTGAATGCCTGGGGAATGATGATAAAGCGCATGGTATCCAGATAGTTCAGGCCCAGGGAGCGGCCGGCCTCCATCTGTCCCACGTCCACGCTCATCAGGCCGCCCCGGACGATCTCCGCCACGTAGGCGCCCGAATTGATGCCCAGGCCGATGATACCCACCATGGTGTGATCCCGGCTGGTCTTGAAGATGACAAAGCCCCAGATCAGCAGCTGCACCATCATGGGGGTGCCCCGGATCACGGTGATATAGATCTTGCAGATAACATTCAATATGCCCAGCCCGAAGTTCCGGCGGCCCGGCCGCTGCTGGTCGTGGGCCGCACGGATGACGGCCACCACCACGCCCAGAACGATGCCGATGATCAGGGCGAAAACGGTGAGCTGCAGGGTGACACCCAGGCCCTGGAGATAGAGCTTCCAGCGGTCCCCTGTCACAAAAGCCAGGTTGAATTTTTGGACAATGTCCATCCAAAATTCCTGCATGGGTTACCTCCTTTCTGACACGGACGGAAAGGGCGGCCTGATCGGGGCCGCCCTTTCCTATGTCTTACAACCAAATTGAGATCAGTCAGCGGTGATGTACTTGTCCACGATGGACTGAACGGTACCGTTGTCGATCAGCTCAGTCAGAGCGCCGTTGATGGCGTCCAGCAGAGCGGTGTTGCCCTTCTTCACACCGATGGCGTAGTCCTCAACAGCGAACTCGGTGTCCAGGATCTTCAGGCCGGGGTTGGCAGCCACAAACTCCTGAGCGGGAGCGTTGTCGATAACCACAGCGTCCACCTGGCCGTTGACCAGAGCCTGGACAGCCAGAGCGCCGGAGGCATAGGCGGTGACGTGATCCTCACCATAGCCGCCGTTCTCGGGGGTGTCGGAGCAGTAGATGTAGCCGGTGGTGGCCTCCTGGCAGCCGATCATGTCAGCGTTGGCCAGATCGTCCACAGTCTGGATGGGGGAATCCTCCTTCACGATGACCACCTGCACGCCGGTGGCATAGCTCTCGGAGAAGTCCATAACAGCCTTACGCTCGTCAGTGACAGTAACACCAGCCATGACCATGTCGCTCTGGCCATTCTGAGCGGCCAGCAGAGCGGCGTCAAAGTCCATGTCGTCCACAACCAGCTCCAGGCCCAGCTTGTCGGCGATGGCCTGGGCCACTTCCACGTCGATGCCCTCGAAGGTGCCGTCGTCCTTGATCATCTCATAGGGAGGGAAGGCGGCGTTGGTGGACATGTGCAGCTTGCCGGCCTCTACGGTGGTAAAGTCACCGGCGGGGGTGGTCTCATCAGCGGGAGCCTGGCTCTCGGTCACGGGAGCGCTGCTGTCAGTGTTGGGAGTCTCGGCATTGCCGGTGGTGCCGCCGCAGCCGGCCAGCAGGCTCAGAGACATGGCGGCGGTCAGGCCCAGAAGGGCCAGCTTCTTCAGGTGCTTCATTTTGTATTCTCTCCTATTCATTCTAACCTCTTTGGGTTTCCTTATTGGTTATGTCCTATTATACACGGTATTCAATAAAATGCAATATTTATTCATCCGTCAAAGCACACAAAAAACCATATGGTTTTTCCCCGTTCTCTGATAAAAGCGGGCACAAAAAGGGCGGAGCCGGTTGGCTCCGCCCTTTTGGGTGGCTGAAATCAGCCCTGGGTGCAGTGGTCGAAGAAGAAGTAGCCCAGGGGGGTGTAGTACATACCCTGAATACCGTCGGCCAGCATGTACTTCTGGGTGTAGAAGTACAGGGGGCACAGAGCGTAGTCCTGACCGATAATCAGATCCTCGGCCTGGTGCATCAGGCTCATGCGCTCAGCAG
This sequence comes from Intestinimonas massiliensis (ex Afouda et al. 2020), assembly GCF_900626285.1. Lineage (GTDB taxonomy): Bacteria > Bacillota > Clostridia > Oscillospirales > Oscillospiraceae > Flavonifractor > Flavonifractor massiliensis_A. The sequence goes on along the minus strand of NZ_LR131147.1, from coordinate 2,484,421 downwards.
GATCGGTAGCGGCCTTGGCCTGCTGGATCAGGTTGTCGTACTCGGGGTTGGCGTACTGAGCGTCGTTGTTGCCGCCGCCGGTCAGCCACATATCCAGGAAGGACATGGGATCGTTGTAGTCGGCGATCCAGCCGTTACGGGCGATGGAGTAATCGCCGTCCTTACGGGTCTGCAGGAAGGTGGCCCACTCCTGGTTGTCCAGCTGCACGGTCACGCCCAGCACGGTCTGCCACATGTTCTGCAGAGCCTCGGCAACGGCCTTGTGGCTGTCGTCGGTGTTGTACAGATAGGTGACAACGGGGAAGTCCTTGCCGTCGGGATAGCCGGCCTCGGCCAGCAGCTCACGGGCGCGCTCACAGTTGGCCTCGTAGTCAGCGTCGGTGGGCTTGTAATAGTCGCCGCCCACGGTACGGAAGTCGTCGCCGGTGGCGCCTTCGGCATCGTACACGCCGGCGGGCACGAAGCCGCCAGCCTCGACCTGACCGGTCTGGGTGATCTGCTGCACGATATAGGTGCGGTCAACGGCCAGAGTGAAGGCCTCACGGACCAGAGGATTGTCAAAGGGAGCCTTCTGGGTCTGGAAGCACACATAGTAGGTGCCGATGTAGTCCACGATCTTCAGATCGCCGGAAGCCAGCAGGCCGGCCACCTCGTCGGTGGGCATGGTCTCGATGAAGTCCAGCTCGCCGGAGTTAAAGCCGGACAGCATGGCGTTGGCATCGTCCATCAGCTTGAAGGTGATCTTCTGGGGACCCAGGGAATCCACATTGTAGTAGTACTCGTTGGGCTCCATGACGATCTCGGAGTTGGTCACGCGGCTGGTCATCTTGTAAGCGCCGTTGGAGATGTAGGTGTCGGGGCTGTAGGTCCACTGGTCGTTGCTCACGATGTCCTGGCGCACGGGGAAGGTGGCGGGGAAGGCGCAAATCTCAGTGAAGTAGGGCAGGTCGGAGGTGATGGTGACCACGAAGGTCTTGTCGTCGGGAGCGGAAACAGCCAGCTCGCTGGGATCCTTCTCGCCGGCCATGATCTCGTTGGCGTTCACCACGCAGTCGATCATGTAGTTGTAGTCGGCGGCGGTCTCAGGAGTGACCAGACGCTGCCAGGAGAACACGAAGTCCTGAGCGGTCACGTCCTTGCCGTCGGACCACTTGATGCCGTCCCGCAGGTGGAAGGTGTAGGTGACGGTGCCGTCGGCGTTGGTGTCCTTGTCGTAGCTCTCGGCCTGGCCGTAGCCCAGCTCAGCGTTGTTGCAGGTACCGTCGGAGCCGGTGGTCTCAGCGCCGCTGTCATTCCAGCGCATCAGACCCTCAAACATGTGGCTGATCATGATGGCGCCGTCCACCGCGCTGTTCAGAGCGGGGTCGATGGTCTGGGGCTCGGAAGCGATGTTGACAGTCAGCTCAAAGGCGTCACCGGAAGTACTTCCGGTCTCCTCGGCGCTGGGCGAGGAATCTGCATTCTGCGTACCGTTGCCGCAGCCGGCCAGCAGACCGGCCACCATGGCCCCGGACAGAAGCAGAGACAGGAGCTTTCTCTTTTTCATATTTGGACCTCCATCTTTCAATTTTGTATCCTTTCGCCTGTCGGCGTGATACACAAGTAGGGAAATTCCCTCGGCGTCCGTTACACGGACGCCGAAAAGGCCATGGCCTTTTACGAATTATGGGGTATTATACCACAATTATTGCAAGACTGTAAAGAATATATTGCAAATCTGTTAAATCTTTCCCTATGCTCCCCGTCGCTTACCCCAGCAGATGGCAGGCAGCCCAGTGGCCGGGAGAATGCTCCTTCAGCTGAGGCACCGCTTCCTTGCACTTCTCGGTGGCGTAGGGGCAGCGGGTGTGGAAGCGGCAGCCGGAAGGCGGATTCATGGGAGAGGGGATGTCGCCCTGGAGCACGATGCGCTGGCGGGAACGGCTCACCTGGGGATCGGGCACCGGCACGGCGGACAGCAGGGTCTTGGTATAGGGGTGGATGGGGTGCTTGTTCAGCTCATAGCTCTCGGCCAGCTCCACCAGGGTGCCCAGGTACATGACGCCGATGCGGTTGGAAATGTGCCGCACCACGGACAGGTCGTGGGCAATGAACAGGTAGGTCAGGCCCAGATCCTGCTGCATATCCTCCAGCATGTTCACCACCTGGGACTGAATGGACACATCCAGGGCGGAGATGGGCTCGTCACACACGATGAACTCGGGGCGCACCGCCAGGGCGCGGGCAATGCCCACGCGCTGCTGCTGGCCGCCGGAAAACTCGTGAGGGTAGCGGTTGGCGTGCTCGGTATTCAGGCCCACCATGCTCAGCAGTTCCTTGATGCGGTCGGCCCGCTCCTGCTTGCCGGGGCACAGCTTGTGGATATCCAGCGCCTCGCCGATGATCTCGCCTACCGTCATACGGGGATCCAGAGAGGCGGAGGGATCCTGGAAGATGATCTGCATCTTCCGGCGATAGGGCAGCATGTTCACTGTTTTCGCCTTGGGCACCGCCTTCTTCACCAGAACGCGCTCCTCATGGACGGAGCCGTCCTTGCCCTTCACCGTCATGGTCTTGCATTCAAAGGGATACTCATGCTGGTAGATGGTCTGGCCGTCGTAGATGATCCGGCCGGATGTGGGCTCGTGCAGCTGGAGAATGGTGCGGCCCAGGGTGGTCTTGCCGCAGCCCGACTCACCCACCAGGCCCAGGGTCTCGCCCCGCTTGATGAACAGGGACACGTCCTCCACGGCCTGGACGCCGGGACCCTTGATGCCCTTGACACCAAAGTACTTGGTCAGGTGGTCCACCTGAACCAGGATATCGTTTTTCTCACTCACGGCCGCCCGCCTCCTTCTCCTCGGTCTCGCCCGCAGGCTTGCCGGCCTTCTCCCGCTCCAGCTGCTCCTGCACCCGCAGCCAGCAGGCGGAGCGGTGGTTGTCGCCCAGCTCCACATAGGGGGGCATCTTCTGCAGGCAGATCTTCATGGCATATTCGCACCGGGGGGCAAAGGGGCAGCCCTCGGGGGGATTGAGCATATCCACGGGGGTGCCCTCGATGGGGATCAGGCGCTCATAGCTCTCGGCATCCACACGGGGCATGGACCGCAGCAGGCCCATGGTGTAGGGGTGACCGGGCTTGTAGAAAATGTCGTCCACCGGGCCCTGCTCCACCATCTTGCCTGCGTACATGACGGAGACCTTGTCGCAGATCTCGGCCACCACGCCCAGGTTGTGGGTGATGAAGATGATGCCCATATGGGTCTTTTTCTGCAGATCCTTCATCAGCTCCAGGATCTGAGCCTGGATGGTCACGTCCAGAGCCGTGGTGGGCTCGTCGGCGATCAGCAGCTGGGGATGGCAGATCAGGCCCATGGCGATCATGACACGCTGACGCATGCCGCCGGACAGCTCATGGGGGTACTGCTTCATCCGCTTTTCCACGTTGTTGATGCCCACCAGCTCCAGCATCTCCATGGCCCGCTTGGCGGCCTCCTCTTTGGGGACCTTCTTGTCGTGGGCCTTCAGGGCCTCAATCAGCTGGTTGCCGATGGTGTACACCGGGTTCAGACAGGTCATGGGGTTCTGGAAGATCATGGCCACTTTGGAGCCACGCAGGGCGATCATCTCTTCCTTGCTCTTGGCCAGCACATCCTCCCCCTCCAGGGTGATGGACCCGCCGATGACCTTGCCGGGGGACTGGAGCAGGCCGATGATGGAGTAGGCCTCCACGCTCTTGCCGGAGCCGGATTCGCCCACAATGCCCATAACCTCGCCGTAGTCCAGGTCATAGCTGATGCCGCCCACCGCCTTGACCTCGCCGGCGGGGGTGAAGAAGGAGACGTGGAGATCCTTCACTTCCAGCAGCTTGCCGCTCTTTTCGTTCTGTTCCATGTTGTCTCCTCCTTTCTTACTTCTTCAGCCGGGGATCCAGAGCGTCCCGCAGGCCGTCACCAAACAGGTTCAGGCACAGGATCATCAGGCTCAGGATGGCGGCGGGGATAAACAAACGATAGGGATAGGTGCTCAGGCCGCCCAGGGCGTCGGAGCACATGGAGCCCAGGCTGGTCATGGGGGCGGAAACGCCCATGCCCAGGAAGGACAGGAAAGATTCGGTAAAGATAGCGGACGGGATCTGCAGGAAGGTGGTGGTCACGATCTGGCCGATGCAGTTGGGCAGCAGGTGGCGCCGGATGATGCGCCCGCCCTCGGCGCCCAGAGCCCGGGCGGCGGTGACGTACTCCTGCTGCTTCAGCTGGAGGATCTGGCCCCGGATCAGGCGGGACATGGTCACCCAGTACAGCAGACCAAAGGCGATGAAGATGGAGATCAGGTTGGCGCCCAGCAGGGTCACCAGCTTCTGAAGGGGTCCGTCGCCGGAGTTCTGGAATTCCTCAAAGATGGGCTTCAGGGTGGAGCCCAGCAGCAGGATCACCAGCACTTCGGGGATGGTGTAGATGATCTCCACGATACGCTGCATGACCGCGTCCACCTTGCCGCCGCAGTAGCCGGAGATGGAGCCGTACAGGGCACCGATGACCAGCACGATGATGGCGCAGCAGATGCCGACGATCATGGACACCCGGGCGCCGATCATGGTACGCACCATGATGTCACGGCCCTGAGTATCACAGCCGAACACATGGGGGAACACGAATTCGCCGTCCGCCATGCGCTGCAGCTCCTCATCAGTATAGCCAAAAGGCTTGGTCTTGATGCCAAGAGCCTTGGCTGCCTCTTTCTCGGTGACATGCTCTTCACTCTTGCCCTGGTTGGCCTTGGCGGTGGCACGGATCTTGGCCTCCTCCACGGCGGAGAGGGTCTCGCCCTGCTCGGCGGCCTCGGCACGGGCCTGCTCCACCGCCTCCTCAGGCGACAGGTTGGAGGAGCCGTTGTGCTCCTCCATATACTCATTGATGCGGGCCTGGTCCTCCAGGGAGTAGTGCCAGGGGTGGATGTTGTTGGCGCCGCTGATCACCTGGTCATAGGTGTAGGGCACGATCATGGGGCCTATAAAGGCAAACAGGCCGATGAGGATCACGATGATCATGGCCACCATGGCCACCTTGTTGCGGCGCAGACGCCGCCAGGCGTCCTTCCAATAGGACACGCTCTTGCGGTCCTGGATAAAGCTCTCCTTCTCCTGAGCGCTGGCCGGCTCAAAGGCGTTCTCCGGCAGGTCGTTCCAGCTCAGGATGTCATCAATGTCCGGCTGAAGGGAGCCGAGTACTTTTTTATGCTTCTTCTCTGCCAACTCAGTTCCCTCCCTTGCTCAGGTTGATGCGCGGATCCACCAGCTTGTACAGCAGGTCTACGATCAGGTTCATGGCGATGATAAAGGCCGCCAGGAAGATGGTGGTACCCATGATCAGGGGATAGTCCCGGTTGGAAATGGACGAGACAAAGTAGCGGCCCAGGCCGGGGATGGTAAACACGGTCTCCACCACGAAGCCGCCGCACAGGGTAAAGGCGATCTGGGGACCCAGGTAGGTAATGACCGGAATCAGGGCGTTGCGCAGGGCGTGCTTGAAGATGATGGTCTTGTTCTTCAGGCCCTTGGCGCGGGCGGTCTTGATATACTCCTGATTGATGGAGTCCAGCATGGCCGTCCGGGTCTGGCGGGACAGATAACACATGGGGTAGAAGCCCAGCGCCAGGCAGGGCAGCACATAGCTCTTGGGTGAGCCGTCAAAGATCGTGGGGAAGAACTTCAGTCCCTCTATGCCGCCGGTAAATACATGCAGCAGCATAGTCGCCACCACAAATCCCGGCATGGAGATACCCACCGTACAGATCACCCGCAGCAGGCTGTCCACCCAGGTGCCTCGCTTATACGCTGCCAGACAGCCCAACGGGACGCCCACCAAGATAGCCCACAGGATGGCGATGGCGCCGATGCCCGCCGAGATGGGGAACATGTTCAGGATGATCTCCAGCACGGGCCGGTCCTTCTGCATCTTGATGGAGGTGCCGAAATCCAGATGGGCCAGGTTTTCCAGATACTTGCCCAGCTGGACGATCAGCGGCTGATTCAGTCCGTACTTTTCGTTCAGGGCGGCAATGGTGGCTTCGCTGGGGGTTTTTTCCGATAGCCACGGGTTGCCCGGAACGGCGTTCATCAGAAAAAAGGTGAGACAGATGACAATGAACAGCGTAATCACTGCCATCAACACTCTTTTCAAAATGTATTTTGCCATTTCTTCACTTCCTATACCTTTCTCGATACCTTCCGCTGCGTACTTCTATGACACACAGCCGCCGGGAGAGCTGCTCCCGGCGAACTGCATTTTGCTGCTTCCTCTCCTTCACCGCCGGCCGCCCCCGGCAGCCGATCTGGATACAAAACACCCTTGGCGGTTCTCGACAAGAAGCACCATCTTATAGAGTTCGTTTATTTTATCTCAAACAGGCCGTCCCGTCAAGAGTCCAAACCCTCTAATTTGATGGTTACTCCACCATTTCTTGCATGTGTCTTTCATAGAAATACAAATATCCAATGTTGTGTCCACGAATGATTAAGCACTTTTTGATCCTTCCGATTCCAAAATACCCAAAATTATCACTTCTTCTCGCTAGAGTGCTAAAATATTCTATATTTTTATTCATATAGTTTGATATAAATATTCGCATCAGATAAAAAATGAAATTTTTAATCTGCATGATGCAGGCGCCATTTATTCAAAAAGGGCGGCACAGCACGCTGTGCCGCCCTCTGGCTCAGTCAAAGCCCAGGCCCATATATCCTTTGGTGTCCTCCTGCCACAATCTGGCCTTGTCAGGGTGATACCATTTGATCATTCCGAAGGGCTGAATGTAGCTGCCCGACACCCCATCCCAGCTGGCGGGGGTGCGCACGTAGCAGCGGCGGCCGGGAAGCAGTCTGGAAAAGACCGCCAGCGCCCGGCAGACCATCTGGGGTTCGGGAACCAGCAGCTCCTTGAAGAGCACGCTGTCCTTGTCCACATACTCTACCGCCGCGCAGCCCTCCGCGTCCCCTGTCATGATCCGGTACAGCCCGCCGCCGGACAGACGGCTCATGCCCTCCTGATAGCGGATGAGCTCCGTCCCGTAAAGCACCGACGGGGTGCCCTCCAGCAGCCGGTCCCGGATGGCGTTATAGGTTTCGGGAGACGCAGGTTCCACACAGTCTCCCGGCCGGGGCTCCCCTGCCTCATCCTTCAGCAGCTCCACCTTGCGGGTGGAAAAGCCGGTGGAAAAGCCCACCGTGCCGAAAAACTTGAACAGGCTGGGCTCGGCAGGCACCACAGTGACACAGTCGGCGCCCCGGGCATTCAGGTGGAAATCCACATAGTGCAACAGCTGCCGGCCGTAGCCCTTGCTCCGCACCGCCGAATCAGTTGCCAGGGCGTATACGTAAAAAGCCTTGGCCCTCTCGCCGCCGGGCAGGGTCAGGTCATGGGGCAGCAGCGCCAGCATGGAGGCCAGCTTGTCATCCTCCAACAGCAGGAGCATGTTTTCCGGATGCCAGCAGCATTCATAAAACCAGTCAATATACCGCTGGTCATCCCCAAAAGCCTGCTGCCACAGCCGCTTCTGGGCCTCGGCCTCCTCCGGCCGGGAGGGTCGAATGTCTATCATGAGATCGCTCCTTTCTATTGGCAACTGGCAGGGCCAACGCTCAGGCCCGCAGGATGGCGGCGTACTTCTCCACCATCAGGTCGGGATAGTAGGATTCCTTGGCTTTCCGCAAACCCTCCACCCCCATGTCGTCCTCCCGGTTCAGGTACTTCACCTTGGGGTGATGCTCCCGCACCCAGCGGGAAAATTCCCGGTTGATCATGGTATAGGCCCCCTGGAGCTCACTGTACGCCTTCTCAAAGTGGACATCAAAGGTGTCCTCGGTCAGGTGGTCCCCCATGGTAAAGGCCACCACCTCGCCGTACACCCGGATCAGGCCGCCCTCCAGGCCAAGCTGGTGGTAGTACTCCATGGCAGTGCGCAGGGCGATGCCCTCGTCACCCAGGTCCCGTTCCTCGGCCTCACCCTCCCGCTGGAGGGAGCGGAGATACCACTGCTTGTCCATCTCCAGGCACTCAGGCAGGCTCTCCGGGGTGATCTCCTCATACACCCAGGTGGGGTTGTTCTCAATAAACCGGTTGATGTGGTTCCGCTTGGCGTGGAGCTTCTTGCCCCCCAGATCCGCCAGGCGGTCGATCTCATACAGGTAGTCGTAACCGTCCCGGTCGGCCTGATAGTCAAACTGGCCGGGGAAAAACTCCTCCAGTTCCGCCATCTGCCGCCGGGTCAGGCACACCAGCCGGAGGGGCTCCCCACGGCTGGCGGCGTCCTCCTCCAGAGCCCGGATGGCCCCGGCAATGTCCCCGGAGCCGGCGGGATACATGTAGCTGCACCCCATCCGCCCGCACAGGTGGGTCACCAGAAAGTCCTCCCACCGGCCGATCTCCAGACCGTAGGCCTTCTGCCAGACAAACATATTGGTAAAATTATAATCACAGCCCCGATAGCTGCACCGGGCCAACAGCTCGTCCACCCAGGGCTTGTCCGCCGGGACCGGCGTGTGAAATTCGATCATACAGGGTCCAATCTCCTTATGCTGTTCTAGTATACCGGTATGATATCACGCTTATACCCACCGTGGCAAGAAAAAACGACGGGCCGGACATCGTCCGGCCCTCATCTCAGGACTGCACCAGCATCAGGCAGCCGTCCTTGTCGTATTTCAGCTGCTGGACCTCCGCCTTGGTGTTGCGGATGATGTCGTCCATGCGGATTCCCTCGGTCACCGTGGCCACAAAGGTATAGGCCACGCCGTGGCGCTTGGCACGGCCGGTACGGCCGATGCGGTGGGTGTAGTTCTCCAGCTCGTCGGGCACGTCGTAGTTGAACACCGCGTCCACGTCGTCGATATCCAGGCCCCGGGCCGCCACATCGGTGGCCACCAGCACCCGGATCTCCCCCTTCTTGAACTTCTCCAGGGTCTTTTCCCGGATCCGCTGCTGGATGTCCCCGTGGATGGCCTCGCAGGAGATGCCCCGCATCTTCAATAAGCCCGCCAGCCGGTCGGTCATGTTCTTGGTGTTGCAGAAGGCGATGGCCCGCTCGTACTCCCCGTGGGTGATGAGGGCCACGATGGTGTCCAGCTTCTGCTCCCGGCCGTCCAGGTCAATGCGGTATTGGGTGATGTCCGGCTTGGATTCCTCCACCGGCCGGACGGTGATCTCAATGGGGTCCCGCTGATACACCCAGGAGATATCCATGACCTCCCGGCTGATGGTGGCGGAGAACATGCCCATGTTCCTCCGGTGCTTGATCTGGTCCAGGATGCGGGTCACGTCCCGCACGAAACCCATGTCCAGCATCCGGTCGGCCTCGTCCAGCACCACCGTCTCCACCTTGTCCAGCCGGACGGTGCGCCGCTTCATGTGGTCCATCAGCCGGCCGGGGGTGGCCACCACGATCTGGGGCTTCTTCTTCAGGGTGTTGATCTGCTTGTCGATGGGGGCGCCGCCGTACAGGCAGACGGTGCGCACCCCTTCCTTAAACTCGCACAGGTCCCGCAGCTCCTCCTGGATCTGCACCGCCAGCTCCCGGGTGGGGGCCAGCACCAGGGCCTGCACGTCCTCGCTGGACGGGTCGATGTGCTCCACCATCGGGATGCCGAAGGCAAAGGTCTTGCCTGTGCCGGTCGGGGCCTTGGCAATGACGTCCTTCCAGTCCATAAAATAGGGGATGGCCCCGGCCTGCACCGGGGTGGCCTGCACGTAGCCCTTCTTTTCGATGGCCTTCATCACTTCCGGGGACAGACCCAGGTCGGCATAATTCACGACCTCGTTGACCTGCTCGCCGTTGATCTCCATGAGTACGATACTTCCTTTCGTTTCGGTTTGCCTGATTCAAGGTCCCCACAGGCATCGAAACTCCCTTTCGTACCCAAACGCCCGCCGGTTCTCCGGGGCGCGACCTTAAATCCAACCGCCGGACGATTTTCCCGGCGGATTTTGCCCAACTACTATATCATAGCCCGGCTTATTGTGCAAGAGGGGGACTTCGGCGGAACACATGGATCCGGAAGTCCGCCGTGATCTCCAGTCCGTCCAGCGCGGCAAGTCTGGCAGCCCCCTCCTTGGGGGTCTTCCAGTAGTAGGGGGTCATCTGGAACAGGTCCTTCAGGTCCTCCCCCGCCACCGCCATCTTGTACTTCACCGGCACCACCCTTTCGTAGGAAAAGCCCTCATAGGGGATGTCCTCCTCCTTGTTGCGGTAGGGGGTGTCATAGAGCACCTGCTTCAGCTCCCACAGGTGGTCCGCCCCCGGCACCACATACAGGAAGGCCCCGCCGGGACGGAGCACCCGCCGGAATTCCTCCAGGGCCAGCGGAGAAAAGCAGTTGAGCAGCAGGTCAATGGTCTCCGCCCCAACCGGGAGATGGTAGGCGGAGGCCACGGCAAACTCTCCTTCAGGCAGCCGCCTGGCCGCCAGACGTACCGAGGGCTTGGACAGGTCAATGCCCGCCAGTCGGACGGCCTTCCCCGCTCCGGTCAGGGCCTGCCACACCCCCTGGGTGTAATACCCCTCGCCGCAGCCGGAGTCCAGCACCGTGCCCTCACGGCCCACCCGCTCCAGGGCCAGGGTACACAGGGTCTCCCGCAGGGGGGCGTAGTAGTCTTTGGAAAGAAACCGGTTCCGTGCGGCCGTCATGCCCTTGTCGTCCCCCGGCTCCCTGGCGTGTTTCCGGTTGGCCGGCAGGAGGTGGACATACCCCTCCCTGGCTCTGTCGTAGCTGTGGCCGCCGGGGCAGATATAGCGTCCCTCCTCCCGGCTCAGTTTCCCGCCGCAGATGGGACAACACAGCAGACTGTCGTTCATTCCGGCCCCTCCCTTCCGGGCCCTCACGGCCCATTCTTTTCGATTATACGGCCCTTTCCTCCGCTTGTAAAGCAAAGGTCCCTTTTTTCGGCAAGTTTCCTCCCATTTCTTGCATTTTTAACTGACACATACTAGAATAAGTACATGAAATCTGAAAAGGAGTTGAGGGATCCCCATGTCTGCTAAACACCGTGTCCAAAGCCTTGTTCTGGCCGGGGCTCTGGCCCTGACCCTGACCGTTCCCGCCCTGGCCGCCGGGTACAGCGATCTGCCTGCCAGCCACTGGGCCTATTCCGACCTGATGGAGGCCTCCGAGCTGGGTATTATCCAGGGCGTGGGCAGCGGGCAGATGGCTCCCTCCGCCACCATGAGCTGGGGCCAGTTTCTGACCATGCTTACCCGCACCTTTGCCGCCGATGCCTACCAGAGCGCCGCCGCTTCCGGGTTGGCCTGGGACCAGGCAGGCTACACCGCGGCGGTGGAGTCCGGCCTGCTCCGTGCGGAGGACAACCTGCCGGTCTCCGCAGAAACCCTGAACGGCAATATTTCCCGGCAGGACGCGGCGGTTCTGCTGTACAACGCCCTGCCGGAGGATGCCTGGGACAGCTACTACGTCTGGGGCCAGACCCAGGACCCCGCCCTTCTCTCCGACTGGACCGCCATGGACCCCCTGCACCAACAGGCGGTGGCCGGTCTGGCGGAGTTGGGCATCATCAACGGCAAGAGTGACGGCTCCTTCGGCTGTGCCGATTCCATCCAGCGGTGCGACGGCACGGTGCTGGTCATGCGTGTGCTGGAGGTGGTTGATTCCTGTCTGCGATACACACCAAAGGATATTACAGTCCGTATTCTGAATGTGCAGAACGGACAGCCCATTCTGCCCGACCAGCAGGTGTCCGTCCAGGTAGGCACCTATCTGTCCAGTCTCCCCTACCAGCTGGATCTGGATGAACTGAAGTACTACAACTACAGCTGGTCCGACAGCCAGGTGAGCCAGGTCAGCTCCGCCTGCAGCACTTATACTCTGTACTACCGGCCCATGACCCAGGCGGAGCGGGAGGAAGCCGATTTCCTGGAGCAGGTGGATCAGGGCCTGGCCTCCTACGATGATTACTGGAAGCAGGATTTCTGGCTGAAATTCCAGGGAGAGAACCAGCGTAAATATGAGCTGCTGTTCGGCGACTCCACCAAGCGGCGCTTTGCCAACCAGGACGAGGCCAAGGCGGCCATGACCACTATCACCATCCCGGTGTGGAAGCTCCAGGGCGGCACCAAGGTCAGTTCCACCATGTCCCTGTCCATCCACAGCGCCATTGCCGAGGATGTGAAGGCCATCTTTACTGAGATCTACAACGACCCTGAGCAGTTCCCCATCCACGACATCGGCGGCTACTCCTGGCGGGGTGACACCGCCACCGGTGAGCACAACTGCGGCACCGCCATCGACATCAACGCCAACGAGAACTACCAGGTCCGGGACGGCCAGGCGCTGGCAGGCAGCCTGTGGCAGCCGGGCAGCAACCCCTACTCCATCGGGCCGGACAGCTCGGTGGTGCGCATTTTTGCCGAGCACGGCTGGAGCTGGGGCGGCGACGCCTGGGCGGACAGCAGCGACGCCTCCCAGGGCTATCACGATTATATGCACTTCTCCTACATGGGCGGTTAAGCATTTCTTAGGATCCTTTATAATACCTTTATATTCTGTTCACAGTCCGTTCACCAATGAGAGAGTACCGTCGTGTATGATAATCACGTCAGGAAGAATTGACAAACCAACCTCCTCTCTACTCTCTCTTTTACCTCTCTGTTCACACACAAAAAACAGCAGCGAGCCTGTCTTTTGACAGGCTCGCTGCTGTTTTTTCTGTTTTGTTGTACAAAACCATACAAGAAGCATCTCTGTTTCCTTCTTTCATAGAAAGGAGGAAACAGAGATGCTTACCATTATCGAAATCGCGGCCCGGGCAGACGGAGGTCACGGGCTTCAGAGCCAGAGCCATCGGACGGAGTGCTGGCTGGAAGGCTGGGTGGCGGTACCGCCTGAGCTGGAGGCAGCGGTATGGGGGTGCCGGGGCTATTGCCAGCTGGAGATCCAGGACGGGGTGCTGACCGGGGTGACGCCGGGAGAGCCGCCTGCGGCGCCGGAGCCCGAACCGGACACCGATCAGGTGCTCAATATGCTTCTGGGGGTGACGAACGATGAGTGACCGGCTACAGCGCGCCGAGCAGTTCCGCCGGGTCCTGCAGTTGTTAGCCGCCTCTCTGGGAGAGAAGCGGGCCATGGAGGTGCCCACCATTTTCCCGGCCTATCAGGTGGGGGTATCCTATACCGTTGGGGAATATGTGACCTACGGGACCAACGAGGTGGGCGACCCCCAGCTCTACAAGGTGGTACAGGCCCACACCAGCGCGGCGGAGTGGTCTCCCGTCTCCACTCCGGCCCTCTACAGCCCCTTGGGTCTGGACGACGGCGGCTATCCCATCTGGTCCCAGCCCAGCGGCGCCCACGACGCCTATAATAAGGGGGACATCGTCAATTACAACGGCACGTTATACAAATCTCTCATCGACGGGAACGTCTGGGCACCGGACGCATATCCTAGTGGATGGGAGGTGTATACTCATGCTGAACAGTCGTAATATCGACGATCTTCGCTCCGACGTGGCCGCCAACTGCCGGGTATGGCAGCAGCTGTGCAGGCAGGCCGGGCTGGCGGTGCTGGTGACCGGCACGGTACGGGACGACGAGTATCAGCTCTACTGCTACAACAACGGCACCAGCCAATCCAAGACGCCCAGCTTCCACGGCGTGAAGGCCGGACTGGCCTTTGACTTCTGTAAGAACGTGAAGGGCCACGAATTTGACGACCTGGCCTTCTTCCAGAAGGCGGCCGCCATCGCCAAGCAGATGGGCTTTGAGTGGGGCGGGGACTGGAAGTCCTTCCCCGACCGGCCTCACATCCAGTGGAGCGACGGCGGCAAGTACACCAGTGCCATGATCCGGGCGGGCAAATATCCGCCCCCCATGCCGCTGTATCAGGCGGCGGCGAAGCCAGAGCCGCCCAAGCAGGAGGCGAACCCTGAGGAGGAGGACGACATGACCATTTATCACCAGATCAAGGAGATGCCCGACTGGGCCCAGGCCAGCGTGAAGAAGGCGGTGGCCATCGGCGTAATCAACCAGTCGGCCGACGGACAGGTCAACATCTACGAGCCCAACCTGCAGACCATCGTGCTGCTGGACCGGCTGGGCCTGTTCGACAAGGAGGTGTAAGCCGGTGTTGGATCGGCTGAAAAATCTCATCGACGTAAAGAGCATCGTGACCATCATTCTGACCGGGGTCTTTTCCCTTCTGGCGGTCACGGGGAAGGTGCAGGCGGATCAGTTCCTGACGGTATTCACCGTTATCATCGCCTTTTATTTCGGCACCCAGGCTCAAAAAATCGCGGACAGCAAAGGGGAGTAGCCCATGGGAGAGCGGGAATGTTCCATGACCGGCGGGGCCTGCTCCACGGCGACGCGTGTGGAGGCGCTGGAGCGGCAGATGCAGACTGAAAAGTCGGAACGCTCCCGCGCCCATGAGAAGATCTACGACCGGCTGGGAGAGCTGGAGCGGGGGATGACGGCAGTCACCACCCAGTACAGCCAGATCATCTCCCAGCTGGCCTCCATGTCCGTCGACCTGAATACCCTGAAGGACAGGCCCTCCCGCCGGTGGGAGTCGGTGGTGGCCGCCCTGATCACCGGCGTGGTGGGGTATCTGCTGGCCCGGCTGGGTATGAACTGAATCCGAGAAAGCCCAAGGGGGGCCTGCCGCAGTTGCGGCAGGCCCCCCTTTTTTATTTCCCCGCCGCGATGCAGGCGGCCACGGTATTGAGCACCTCCTGGTGGGTCTGGTCGAAAATGTGGGTATACACCCGGCCGGTTATGGCGCAGTCCTTGTGGCCCAGGGTCTTGCCGATGTCCAGCAGAGGCACCCGGGCACTGTTGGCCACGCTGGCGAAGGTGTGGCGCAGGCCGTGGATGGTGATGGGCGGCAGGTGGTGATCCAGAATAAAGCTGTGGAAGGTGCTGGTAACACGATTTGGATCACTGGGTCCGCCGTCCGGTCGGACTACCACGTACCCGCTGTCAATCCAGTGGGGATCTGTTCTTTTGCGGGCAGCCTGGCGCTGAGCCTCCCGGCAGAGGATACATTCCAGATCCTCCAGTCCGGCAATGCCCAGCTTGCGGATGGAGTGGCTGGTCTTGGGCTGCTTCTGGACTACCGTGCCGCCGGCGGTTGTACGGACGGTGCAGATGTGGATTAGGTGCTGTTCCAAGTCCACATTCTCCCAGCGCAGGCCGCAGATCTCACTGCGGCGGAGGCCCAGGTAGCCTGCCAGCTTGACCACCAGCTCCAGCCTGTCGCCTTCCACCAGGGAAAACAGGGTGCTCAACTGCTCCGGCGTATAAAAGTACTGGCGGGGGCAGGCCAGGCGGGGCGGCTCCACCCGGTCTACCGGATTTTCCGGCAGGATGCCCTGGCGGAAGGCGGCCTTCAGGGCGGTGTGGAGCAGGATGTGGTGCTTGTGGACGGTATTGGTGCCCAGTTTCTTCTCCCGCAGCATCTCTCCGTAATAACGCTGGATATGGCGGGCCTCCAGGTCCTGGAGGGGAATCCGGCCCAGGGCAGGGATGATATGATTCCACGCAATGCCCCGGTAGCAGTAGTAGGTGGTGCCCTCCCGATTGGGGCGGATGACCTCCTCCAGCCAATAGTCCAGCCACTCCCCCACTGTCATCCGGACCGGCGGCCGCAGACGGTGCTGGAGCTTCCGCAGCTCAAACTCACACAGGGCCTCCCGTGCTTCGTCCGGGTTGGAAAACATCCTGGTACCCCGGATCCGGCGGCCGGCGCCGTCCCGCCCATAGTCGAAATAAGCATAGTATCGGCCCTTTTCCTCGTCAAAAGCCAGATTCTTTTCGATCCGCTTCCTCGCCATAATATCCTCCTTTTCTTTCTCTGCAGTGGATGGAAAACAGTACTATTCTGTCAGCACCCATTCTGCCCGTCAAGCACGCGGGCTGCCTTTATGGCTACCCGGAGGCCGCACAGCCCTTGGGCTGCAAAGATTTTCTCGTTTTTTGCATAAGAGGCCTCCTCTCCTGATGGACAAAATTTAAGAAGGAGGAATTTCCGATGAGAAACCTCAAGCGGGCGCTGAGCCTGGTTCTGGCCGCCATGATGCTGATCGGCATGATGGTCGTCTCCGCCGGCGCAGCTACCAAGGATTTCACCGACAAGGCTGAAATCAAGCACCCTGAGGCTGTCAATACCCTCGTCGCCCTGAACGTGATCAGCGGCAAGGAGGACGGCAGCTACTTTGATCCCAATGGCACCCTGACCCGTGCCGAGATGGCCAAGCTGATCACCTACGTGCTGAACGGCGGTGTGGAGCCTGTCCTGGGCACCAAGGTCACTCCTACTTATAAGGACATCAAGGGCCACTGGGCTGAGGCTTACATTGAGTACTGCACCAGCATGAACATCATTGTTGGCGACGGTACCGGCAAGTTCAATCCCGAGGGCACCCTGACCGCTTCTCAGTGCGCCAAGATGCTGCTGACTGCCATGAACTACAAGGACGACGTGTTCGGCTTTGTGGGCAACAGCTGGGAGATCAACGTCAACCGTGAGGCTAATGCCGCCGGCCTGTACAAGGAGCTGGGCAGTGTTTCTGCTTCCGCCCCCATCAGCCGCGACAACGCTGCTCAGATGGTTTACAACGCCATCCAGTCCAAGACCATGAAGCTGTCCTGGAGCCAGGACATGACCACTGGTCAGATCACCCAGAACTACACCCTGACCGGCAACTCCCTGTTCGTTGACAAGTTCGGCGGCCAGGTTTGGGTCGGCACTTTCGAGGGCAACAAGAGCACCGGCGCCGCCTCCACCGACGGTGAGATCAAGGTGACCGGCCGCCTGGAGACCGCTAACAGCGGCAGCACTGCTGCTTACTTCCCCTCCGACCTGGCTCTGTCCAACATCGGCGAGCAGGTCCGCGTCCTCTTCAAGGACGGCACCGGCGGCATCGCTGACCAGCCCGACAAGAAGGACACCATCTACGGCGTGTACAACACCGGTTCTACCCGCGTGCTGAACACCAACTGCGGCCTGATCGGCGATCAGAAGTCCTCTGACGCCAAGGTCGTTGTGGACGGCGCCAAGTACGACACCCTGAACACCGTGACTGTCGTGACCAACTACAACGTGTCTGCTGCCAGCACTCCTTCCGCCACTGACGGTAACGGCAGCACCAACAGCGCTCTGACCACCGCTCTGAAGGCTGCCAATGGCAACACCATCAAGTTCGTCTTTGATTCCGACGGCAAGATCGCTACCGCTTACGTTGTGACCTCCAAGCTGGCCACCGTGACCGCTGTCAACAGCGAGAAGGTCACCATGAACAACGGCGTGGGCACCATCAAGATCGCTGACAACGACGTTTACAGCGGCATCGCCAAGAACGACGTGGTCGTGATCACCACTTCCTACAAGACCAACGCCTATGACGACGGCGCTTACAGCGTCGTGGAGAAGGCTCAGGTCGTCTCCGGCACCGTGAACGGCTTCAAGGGCAACGAGACCGTGACCCTGGACGGCACCGTTTACAAGATCTACGGCAACGCTGCTCTGACCTTCACCAGCATCGGCGGCGAGACCGGTATCACCGCTTTCGGCACTAGCGACATCGGTGAGACCTTCAACCTGTACCTGGTGAACGGCTACGTGTACGGCGCTGTTCAGACCTCCGAGACCGCCAGCAACTACTCCCTGGTGCTGCAGGTCAACGGCGGCACCGCCGGCAACACCTTCAATCCTCTGAAGATCGAGGTCATGGCTGCTGACGGCACCAAGACCATCCTGACCGTGGACAAGGACAGCGTCGGCACTCTGAACGAGGGCGACATTGTCACCTGGACCGGCTCCGCTGACAAGGCTCTGGTGAAGATCGAGGCCGACTGGGCCACCGGTACCACCAGCACCTCCGCCTTCTACAGCAAGACCTCCAAGACCCTGGAGGGCACTGTGACCGACACCAACTGCGTGCTGTTCGTGCAGACCGCTGACGGCAAGAGCGTGGGTGCCACTGGTTCCGCTTACTCCGCCTACAGCATCCGCAGCCTGGGCAACATCACCACCACCGGCAAGAACTACAAGGCCGTGACCAAGGACGGTAAGGTTGTTGCCGCTATCATCGACCTGGCTGGCAAGCCCTCCGGCGCCACCTCCACTGCCATCTACGGCATGGTGACTGCCGACAACGGCACCATCAAGGTTGGCGACACCTACTACACCTCCTACACTCTGTGGACCACCGATGGTGAGAAGACCGTCAACGTGAAGACCGGCACTCTGACCAAGGGCAACATCTACAAGTATGAGCCCACCTCTGATAACAACTACGATAATGCCACCGCCTTTGGCGTTCACGGCGGCACCGCTGTTGCTATCAAGAACTACAACGAGGCCGACAAGCTGCTGACCTACTACACCACCAAGAGCGGCACCGCTCCCAACGCTGTTTGGTCCGGCGAGACCACCAAGGCTGTTGCTGACGACGTGGTCATCCTGTACGTGGACGCCGACGCTGATAAGGCTGGCGAGGAGATCGGTGTGAACGCCTATGACGACATCACCGACCTGAAGAACGCCATCGTGATCACCAAGGGCGCCACCGGCGATGATGCCAACATCATCTCCACCATCATCATCGAGACCTCCAACAAGGTCGACATCGGCTAATTGAAGCGCTCTCGACTGATCTAAGTAAAAAGCGGGCTCCCGGGACATCCCGGGAGCCTGCTTTTTACATTATTTGACTGCCAGGTAATAGTAAGTTCTATCGCTGCGGTTGATCCGGATATAGTCAAAATCTGAATAGTTGTAAACCGTAAAGCCGGTATCGTTGATTTGCAGGGCCGTTGTCTTGGCCACTTCCACCGGTTTGTCCCGCAAGGCGAGGCCGCCATAGACTTGTGAATATGTGCCGCCGCCAGTGCCTGCCAGACCGGTGTTTTCCAGTACCAGGACGGCCTGCGGATGAAAGCCCAGACTGATGGATTGGCTTTCCGCATCGTTGCCTGTATACGAGCCCGTCACAATCCCGCTTTTTTCTCCCAGTGCATCGTCTATCTTTTCAAGGTCCGTGTTGAAGTCTGTGCGTAAGAAGTCGTCCGTCGGCTCCCATTGGTGCAGCTGATAGTGCTGTGTATAGTTTGCCATGCTATAACCCCCTCTATACCTTTTGGAACCTCCGCTTTTGTTGCACGGCAAAAAGGCGGGGGCTTTTCCCATGCTCAGGCAAAAAGAAAAGGCCGAAAAAAGTCCCTTTGGAAGGGAAAATCGCCGGTCCCGGGCATGACAAATATCCCAGCGCAGCAGGCGTACACCTCAAAGGCCCTGCCGCGCAAGGGTAAAGGGAGGAATGTAATATGGCATCTTACACGGAACACTACGGGCTACATCAATGGGAGCCGAATGACAATTTCCTGCGCACAGATTTCAATAAGGATTTCAAGACGATTGACGGCGCGCTTGGGGAAAAAAGCGGGATCGTGGTAGGCGCATACTTGGGCAACAGTGCAGAGAGCCAGTCCATCAGCCTGGGCTTTCAGCCCAAGGCCGTTCTGGTGGTGGAGCGTTCCAGCATGATGGGTTTCGGCAATGATTCCACGCCCCAGGTGTATGGCGGTCTGGCCCTGTGGGATAAGCCGGTGCAGACCGACGCAGGTAGGGTCGCGCTGAAGCTGACCAGCACGGGGTTTACCGTATACAACTATTCTGATTACGATTATATCCGGATTAACCGCAGCAGCAGGACCTACTACTATCTGGGGATCCGTTAAACCGGCTCAGAATGCAAGAACAAGCCCCCGGACATTGTCCGGGGGCTTGCTGTTTGTTTACCTGCGTCTGTTCAGAACAGATCAGGCCTTCACATCAACCTCACCAGAGGTCTCGATCACAATGTGAGTGATCACACCGTCATCGTTGGTGATGATCAGGGCGTTGTACAGATCGGTGATATCATCATAGGTGTTGATGCCGATCTCGTCGCCGGCGGTGTTGTCCTTGCAGTTGACGTACAGGACAGTCAGGTTGTCGGCAACAGCCTTGGTCTCGGTCTTGGCGAAGGTGGCGTTGGGAGCCTCGCCGCTGCGGCCGGTCATGTAGGTCAGCAGCTTGTCGGTCTGGTCATAGCTCTTGATGGCAGCCTGCTCACCGCCGTGGGCCTTGAAGGCGTCAGCAGCGTAGGTGTTGTCGGCAGTGGGCTCATACTTGTAGATGGTGCCAACAGTCAGCTTGCCGCCGTTCTTCACGTTGACGGTCTTCTCGCCGTCGGTGGTCCACACGGTGTAGCTGGTGTACACGGTCTCGTCAATCTTGACGGTACCGTTGTCGGCGATCACCATGCCGTAGATGGCAGTGGAGGTGGCGCCGGAGGGAGTGCTGCCCAGATCGATGGAGGCGGCAACGACCTTGCCGTCCTTCACGATGATCTTGCAGTCCTTGCTGGTGGTGGTGATGTCGCCCAGGCTGCGGATGTTGTAGGCCTTGTACTCGGTGCCCACATTCACGAACAGGACGGCGTCGCCGGCAGTCACAACACCCTCAACAGTCTTGGAGGTCTTGTTGTAGAAGTCCTTGCTGCTGCTGGTGGGCATATCCTTGCCCAGGGCCTCAACCTTCACCAGAGCCTTGTCGGCGGTGCCGGTGTAGGTGACGATGTCGCCCTTCTTGGGATCGCTGGTGCTGTCCTTATCGACGGTAATGATGCTCTTGGTGCCGTCAGCGGCCAGAACCTGCAACTTCAGAGGATTGAAGGTGCTGCCCTTGCTGCCGGTGGCATCCAGAACCAGGGAATAGTTGCTGGCGGACTCGGAGGTCTGCACGGCGGCGCGGACATAGCCGTTCACCAGGTACAGAGTGAAGGTCTCGCCGAAGGAGCTGTCGCCGAACGCCTTGACGCCGGTCTCGCCGCCCACGTTCTCGATCATATCAGTGCCGTTGTAGATCTTGTAGACGGTGCCGTCCAGAGTCACGTTCTCCTGATTCTTGTAGCCGTTGACAGTGCCGGACACGGTCTCGGCCTTGGTGACAACGACATAAGCGTCGGCAGCGGTCTTGTTGTACAGCTTGCTGTAGACAACAACGTCGTTCTTGGCAATGCCGCTGTAAACGGCGTTGTCAGCGATCTTGATGGAGCCCAGGCCGCTGATGCTGACCTTCTCGCTGTTGACAGCGGTCACGGTGCCCAGCTCATAGGTCTGAACATAAGCCTTGGAAACCTTGCCATCCTCGTTCAGGATGAACTTCACGGTGTTGCCGTTAGCCCCGGACAGAGCGGAGAAAGCGGTCTTGGCCTCGGCGACGTCGCCGGTAGTGGCGGTCACGTTGGCAACAGCGCCGAAGTCGGTCACGACCAGGACCTGATCCTTGGCGGGAGTGGCCAGCTCGTACTCGGTGCCGTCGACCTTAATCTTGCCAGCGGTGGCGTAATCCTTAGCGGACTTGATGTCGTTGGAGGTGACCTTCAGCACGTCAGTGGTGCCGGCGTTGTAGACGCCATAGATGGTGTCGTTAGCGTCGGGCTTGCCGTCGGTGCCGCCGGTACCTTCCTTGTAGATGACCTTGAAGTCCTCGCCCACACCGGCGATGTCCAGAGTGTAGGGGAAGGTAGCAGTCTTGGCCTTGACCTGAGTGGTGTCATCGGTGGTCAGGTTGCCGGTAACCTGGATGTAGCCGTCCTTGATGGACAGGGTGTCGCTGTTGCCGTCGAAGCTGCCCACAAAGATCTGGCCGCCGAACTTGTCCTCAAACAGGGAGTTGCCGGTCAGGTTGTAAGTCTGAGTGATCTGGCCGGTGGTCATGTCCTGGCTCCAGGACAGCTTCATGGTCTTGGACTGGATGGCGTTGTAAACCATCTGAGCAGCGTTGTCGCGGGTGATGGGCTGGGAAGCAGCCACGCCGCCCAGGTTCTTGTACAGACCAGCAGCGTTAGCCTCGCGGTTGACGTTGATCTCCCAGCTGTTGCCGGTGAAGCCAAACACGTCATCCTTGTAGTTCATGGCAGTCAGCAGCATCTTGGCGCACTGAGAAGCGGTCAGGGTGCCCTCGGGATTGAACTTGCCGGTACCGTCGCCGACAATGATGTTCATGCTGGTGCAGTACTCAATGTAAGCTTCAGCCCAGTGGCCCTTGATGTCCTTGTAAGTAGGAGTGACCTTAGTGCCCAGGACAGGCTCGGTGCCGCCGTTCAGCACGTAGGTGACCAGCTTGGCCATCTCGGCACGGGTCAGGGTGCCATTGGGATCAAAGTAGCTGCCGTCCTCCTTGCCGCTGATCACGTTCAGGGCGACGAGGGTATTGACAGCCTCAGGGTGCTTGATTTCAGCCTTGTCGGTGAAATCCTTGGAAGCTGCGCCGGCGGAGACGACCATCATGCCGATCAGCATCATGGCAGCCAGAACCAGGCTCAGCGCCCGCTTGAGGTTTCTCATCGGAAATTCCTCCTTCTTAAATTTTGTCCATCAGGAGAGGAGGCCTCCCCTTCATGAACTTACATGCATAATATACACGACCACCCCCCAACCGTCAAGCGTTTCGGAGGCTTTGTAATGAAAGCGTAATATTAGCTCCTCCCTGTTTCCGAGCTTTTTCTTCCGTTTCCATATCGTGCGTTTTTACACATGGTTGACGTGGTTTTAGACGCTATTTATGGGATTTTGTTCCCTACTTTTTTTGCTTTTTTCAAAAAGTTGCACAGGTGCGTGCACTCAGCCGCTTATATATAAGGTAGCGCTTCCGGCACCGCCGGGCAAAACAAAAAGGACATCCTTTCGGATGTCCTTTTTTGGTGGAGACGACAGAACTCGAATCTGTGACCCCTTGCGTGTGAAGCAAGTGCTCTACCGGCTGAGCTACGCCTCCATATTGGTGACCCGTACGAGACTCGAACTCGTGTTACCGCCGTGAAAGGGCGGTGTCTTAACCACTTGACCAACGGGCCATGTTGCCCAAGCGGGCGGGAACCGCTTCCCTGAAATGGAGTCCCAAAAGACGGCGCGTGCCGTCTTTTGGGTCTGGTAGCGGCACCTGGATTTGAACCGGGGACACTGCGGGTATGAACCGCATGCTCTAGCCAACTGAGCTATGCCGCCGTTTCTTGCCCGGACGAACAGGGCAAGAGATAGTATACCCGATTCGTCCCCACTTGTCAACAAGTTTTTCAAATTTTTTTATGATTTAGAGGAATACTCCCTCCGGCCTCCGGCCCTTCGGGCCACCTCCCTCAGAGAGGGAGGCTCAGTCGATTTTATACCCAACGCCCCAAACGGTCTTGATAAAACGGGGGTTGCGGGAGGGCTCCCCCATCTTCTCCCGCAGGCGGCGGATGTGGACCATCACCGTGTTGTTCCGGTCCAGATATTTCTCCTTCCACACCGCCTCGAACAGCCGCTCGGCAGAGATCACCTGCCCCCGGTTCTCACACAGCATCCACAGGATATCGAACTCGATGGGGGTGAGATTCAGCTCCTTGTCATACAGCCAGCACTCGTGGGTGGCCCGGTTGATGACCAGGCCGTTGAAGTCAATGATGTCCCGGCTGTCTGGGGCCTTGTCCGCCTCGTTGTACCGGGTGTACCGCCGCAGCTGGGCCTTGACCCGGGCCATCAGCTCCAGGGGGTTGAAGGGCTTGGTAATATAATCATCCGCCCCGATGGTCAGGCCGGTAATCTTGTCGATGTCCTCCGCCTTGGCAGTCACCATGATGACGGGAAACCGGTGGTTCTTGCGGATCTCCCCGCAGAGGGTAAAGCCGCTGATGTCGGGCAGCATCACATCCAGGATGGCCAGATCCAGCCGTTCGCTGTCCACCACCGCAAGGGCCTGGGTGCCGGTGGCACACTTGAACACGGTACAGCCCTCGCTTTTCAGATAGACCTCCATCAGGTCCGCGATCTCCGGCTCGTCATCCACCACCAGAACATTGGCTTCCACGGGCTCTCCCTCCTTTTGCGCCGTATTTCATATTATTATAAGGAAGGAAACCGGGGCCGTCAAGCCGCCGGACCCATCGTAAGAAAATCATCACAACTTTTCCTCACAGGGGGGAGGTAGTGACTTTTTCGGGGAAAGATGATACAATGCCTGGTATGCAACCCAGGAGGCACTGTATGGATCGCTTTGACAAGCTGCTGGTTCAGGTGCTGGAGCAGGCCCGTTCTCTGGGCATTCCGGTATCCGACCGCATTGACCCCCATGTGAAGATCAACCGCCGGGCGGTGACCCGGTTCGGCTGCTGCATCCGCCAGAAGGACGGCAGCTTTACCATTGAGCTGACCCACCGGCTGCTGGAGGGGACCGACCGGGCCTGTCTTCAGACCCTGGCCCATGAGGTGCTTCACACCTGCTCCGCCTGCCGGAACCACGGCTCCCTGTGGCGGAGCTACGCCGGGCGGATGAACGCCGCCTTCGGCTACGCCATCTCCCGCACCGGCACCTGCGGAGAGCTGGGGGTGCCTGACACCAGACCGGTACGGCATCTGGTGGTCTGCACCCGCTGCGGTCAGGAATTCCCCCGGGCCAAGGCTTCCCCGTTGGTGCTCCACCCGGAGCGCTACCGCTGCAAATGCGGCGGGACGCTCATCTGCAAGTACTGATATTAAGGAGGGACCCTCCACGAAAAAGCGGAGTAAAAAGGCCCTGTTCAACCGCATCTTTTCCATTGTGGGCCTGACCATCGGGGGCGGCATCCTGGTGGGATTGATGGTCTATGTGAGCCGCACCATGGACCCCAGGGAGCTGCTGGCCCAGATCCGGCCCCTGTGGCTGGCGGCCGCCGCCCTGTGCGTTCCCTTCAGCGAGAGCGTGGACGCGCTGATCTTCTTCGGCATGGGCCGTTCCCTGGACTGTCCGGTGAATCTGCTGGGCTGCTTCGACGCGGCCTATATCGGGGAATTCTACTACAAACTGGGCCCCGCCGGGGCGCCGGTACAGCTCAAGCTGATGTACGACGCGGGGATGCCCGCTACCTACACCGCATCCATCTACACCTGGAAGGCGGTGGCCAACACCATGGTGTACACCTGCTACGCCGTGGCCGCCCTGTTCTACGAGCTGTTCTGGCGGCAGGAGAGCCTGGGCTCCGCCGTGGCGGGTGCGGGGGCCCTCATCGCCCTGTACCTGTTCCTGTGCGGACTGGCTCTGTTCACCGCCGTCCGGCCGGAGCCTATCCAGCGGCTCATCCGCCGCATCCTCACGTTCCTCTCCCGTCACTGGAAGGTGATGGCCAAGCCGGGCATGGTGGACAAGGGCATGGGCAAGGTGGATGAGTTCTGCCAGCAGCTGCGGACCCTGAAGGACAACCGCCGGATGCTTCTGGGGCTGTACTTCGGCATGTTCGTGGAGCTCACCGCCCTGTTCGCCGTCCCCTTTTTCCTCTACCGGGGTCTGGGCCTCACCGGCTGTTCCTTCTGGGAGATGGTGATGGTCCAGTGCCTGGTGATGGTGCTCTCCCGGGTCATCATGCTGCCCGGCAACGCCGGCGGCGCGGAGGGCAGTTTCTTCCTGTTCATGGGTCCCATCTTCGGCCAGCACCTGGCGGTGGGGATGGTGCTGTGGCGGTTCGCCACCTTCCTGGAAGTCATGCTGCTGGGTGGGCTGTGGTCGGTGGGCCGGTTTGCCAAGCGCTCTGCCGCCCGGCACCACATGCAAGGAGGAGAGGCCTGTGAATGAGAAATACACCCGGCTGAAGCTGAAAATGCTGCTGTGGGTCATCGTGGGCACCCTCATTGTCGGAGCCGTAGGACTGTTCCTGCTGGAAGTGGTGGTGGACGGCGTGCTCCAGGACCCCATTTACAAAATCTTCGTGTGGGGGGCCCAGACCCTGTTCGGCCAGTCGTCGGAGGCCGCCGACCAGCTCTACCAGCAGTATATCCGCAGCAACAAGCAGGATGTGCTGACCATCGGCATGATGGTCCTGATGCTCATCGCCTTCTATATCGCCATGGGCCGGTTCACCCGCTGGCTGGACGAGATCCGCGCCGCCACTCAGCAGCTGCTGTCCGCCGGCACGGAGCCGGTGGCCCTGTCCCGGGAGCTGAAGCCTATCCAGGAGGATCTGAACGCCATCCGGCAGCAGCTCTCCGCCCGGGAGGCCGCCGCCAAGGAGACCGAACAGCGAAAGGGGGACCTGGTGGCCTTCCTGGCCCACGATCTGAAAACACCCCTTACCTCGGTGGTGGGCTATCTCACCCTGCTGCACGACGACCCGGGTCTGACGGCGGAGCAGCGGGCCAAATTTACCGGCATTGCCCTGGACAAGGCCCGGCGGCTGGAGGAGCTGCTGGCGGAGTTCTTCGACATCTCCCGGATGGACCTGGACAGCGGTACGGGCGAAAAGGGCCCCATCCAGCTGTCCATGCTGCTGGAGCAGCTGGCTGACGAGTTCTATCCCCTGTTCGCCGAAAAGGACCTGACCTGCGTCCCCCAGATCCAGCCCCACCTGGTGGTGCTGGGAGACCCGGACAAGCTGGCCCGGGTATTCGACAACGTGCTGCGCAATGCGGTAAGCTACTCCACCCCCGGCGGGCAGGTGGACATTGAGGCCGCCGCCCAGGGTCGGTACGCCGAGATCACCATCCGCAACCAGGGCCTGGAGATCCCCGAGGGGGAGCTGTCCAACATCTTTGATAAATTCTACCGGCTGGACGCCGCCCGTTCCTCCCGCACCGGCGGGGCGGGCCTGGGCCTGGCCATCGCCAAGGAGATCGTGGAGCTCCACGGGGGCACCATCCGGTGCGAGAGCAACGGATCCCTGACCAGCTTTATCATTTCCCTGCCGTTACACAAGGAGGCCCGCCATGTGCTGCGCCGAAACCGCGCTGGACTTTCTGAATCGAAATAAGCTGCTCTATCTGGACATGCTGGAGCCCATCCGCCGGGGCTCGGCGGAGCTGCTGTACGCCGCCGGCGACGGGGTGCTGCTGTACGACCGGCTGGCGGAGGTGTACATGCTGGGAGCGGACACCCGCGGGGCTCTGGATCGGATGCTCCCCCTGATGGAGGGCTGCACCATCCTCACCGGCCACCAGCTGTGGTATAAGGAGGAGCTGGCCGCCCGGTTCGGGCTGAAAACGGAACAGATCTGCTATCAGTCCGCCTGGATGGAGGCTCAGCCCCCTGCGCCTCTCCCCTTCGGCGGGGAACTGCGGCTGCTGGACCGCTCCTGGGCCCGGTGGGTATACGACCACTACAGTCACGCCTTCGGCGGCGTGGAATACATGGAAGGAGCCATGGACCGGGGGATGCTGGGGGCCTTTGTGGACGGACAACCCGCCGGGTTCGCCGGGTTCCACATCGAGGGAGCCATCGGCATGCTGGAGGTGCTGCCTTCCTACCGCCGCCGGGGGATCGGAGAGGCCCTGCTCCGGGGTGTGGTATCCCTGGCCCTGTCCCGGGGACAGTACGCCTACGGCCAGGTATTCACCGATAATTCCCCCTCCCTGGCCCTCCAGCGCAGGGCCGGGATGACGGTTTCGGAGGACATCCTGTTCTGGCTGTTCTGAAGGGGGGCGGCCTTGACTTTTCTTCCCTGTCCGATATAATAGTTCTGTTATTGCCCTCATTTTTTGTTGTTTTTTGGATTTTTGTCAGGAGGTTCTTTTATCATGCCGGAAATCTCAGCTGCCGCCAAGCCCACCGTGGTGCTGGTGGCCTTTTATAACAAAAAGGCCCTGGGTGTGCGCTATCTCCAGGCCGCTCTGGAACGGGCGGGCTATGCCGTGCGCACCGTCTTTTACAAGGACTTCAACTCCGTCCGGCCCAGCCCCACCACCCACAAGGAGCTGGAGCTCTTCCGCCAGGTGGTAGCGGAGACCAAGCCGGTGCTGGTGGGTCTGTCGGTGATGAGCTCCATGTATCTGGATACGGTGTATCAGGTGCTGGACGCCGCCCTTGCGGCCGGTCCCGCCCCGGTGGTTTGCGGCGGCGCCTTTGCCACCATGTTCCCCCAGCGGATGCTGGAGCGGGGCGCCAAGTTCGTCCTGCGGGCCGACGGCGAGGAGAACCTGTGCCGGCTGGCCAACGCCCTGCGCAACGGCACCGACTACACCGACATCCCCTCCCTGTGCTGGCTGGAGGGGGCGGAGCCCCACTGCAATGAGATCGGCGGCCTGGTAAATGAGGTGGACCGGTGCGGCCTGCCGGTGGTGGATAGCACCGGCGCCTGCTACATCGAGCACGACACCCTGGTGGAGGGGGACCCCCAGCTGTCCACCCGCAGCTATGAGGTCATCGCCTCCCGGGGCTGCCCCTTCACCTGCTCCTACTGCTGCTGCGTCAACCTGCGCCGCCTGCTGCCCAAGGGCATCCACGGGGTGCGCACCCGCTCGGTGAAGAGCGTCATCGACGAGCTGGTGGAGGCCAAGAAGAAGTGCAGGAAGCTGGTGTTCATCCACTTCTACGACGAGATCTTCCCCAACCTGCCCGGCTGGGTGGACGAGTTCGTGAAGGAGTACGGCAAGAAGATCCACATGCCCTTTACCATCTGGTCCCACCCCAAAATGGTGGATCTGGAAACTCTGAAGAAGCTGAAGAGCGTGGGCCTCACCGAGGTCATCATGGGCATCCAGTCCGGCTCGGAGCGGGTGCGCCGGGACATTTTCCACCGGTATGAGACCCAGGAGGAGATCCTGAACGCCATCAAGGCCATCCGGGAGGCGGGGGTGTTCTGGGGCAGCTTCGACCTGATGCTCCAGCACCCCTTTGAGACCATCCAGGATCTGAAGGAATCCTACTACCTGGTGAAGCAGTTCCCCTCCCCCTACGAGCTGCAGCTCCACGGCCTCAACTTCCTGCCGGGCACCGACATCGTGGATATGGCCATCGACCAGGGCCTGTGCACCCCGGAGGAGATGGACCAGGTGATGTTCGCCCCCATGGAGGAGCAGTTCGGGGCCTACTGGAAGCAGGACGCCTCCCAGGAGAGCCAGGCCTGGTACCGGATGATCTACTGCTGGCAGTTCGAGAAGTTCCGCAAGAAGCTGGTTTCCTGGGAATCCGACCCGGTGGCCCACATGGCGGAGCTGAACGCCTGCTACGATCAGGCCCAGAAGATGGCCCGCACCCGCTACCTGTACAAGAAGGGGTATGTGGTGTGGCGCCGGATGGTCATGGGGCTCTATCCCACCAAGAAGTAAGACACAAAAAAGGACACGCCTCACGGCGTGTCCTTTTTGTATTATCTCTGATCCAGCGGCACGAAGGTGCGCATGGGAGCCACCGCCTTGTAGGCGGGCCGGATGATCCGGTTGCCGGGCTGATAGACCTCCTCGATGCGGTGGGCACACCAGCCTACGATGCGGGCCACGGCGAACAGCGGGGTGTACAGCTCCTGGGGAATACCCATCATCTTGTACACCATGCCGGAGAACAGGTCCACATTGCCGCACACCACTTTGGTCTCTCCCTTGACAGAGAGGAGCACCTCGGGGGTAAGCCGCTCCACGGTCTCGAAGAGCTCAAACTCATCCTCCATTCCCTTGGCGGCGGCCAGCTTCTTGGCAAACCGCTTGAGGATGACCGCACGGGGATCGGACAGGGTGTAGATGGCGTGACCCATGCCGTAGATCAGACCGGACCTGTCGCCCGCCTCCTTCCGCAGCAGCTTGCCCAGGAAGTCCTTCACCTCGTCGTCGTCCTTCCAGTCCTTCACGGCCTCCTCGATGTAGCCGAACATCTCCATAACCTTCTTGTTGGCGCCGCCGTGCCGGGGGCCCTTCAGGGCTCCCACCGCCGCGGCGATGGAGGAGTAGATGTCGGTGCCGGAGGAGGAGAGCACCCGGCAGGCAAAGGCGGAGTTGTTGCCGCCGCCGTGCTCGGCGTGGAGCACCAGGCACAGGTCCAGCAGCCGGGCCTCCTCTTCGGTGAACTGGTTGTCGTGACGGACGGAATAGAGGAAGTTCTCCGCCACGCTGAGCCCCGGCTGGGGCCGGTGGAGGTAAAGGGATTCATTGTCGTAGTAGTGCCGCTTCACCGCAAAGGCGTGGGCCACGATAACAGGCACCCGGGCGATGAGCTGGATGGCCTGCCGCAGCTGGTTGGACAGGGACATGTCCTCCGGATTGTCGTCATAGGAATAGAGGGCCAGCACCGACCGGGCCAGCTTGTTCATCACGTCGGGGCTGGGGGCCTTGATGATCATATCCTCGGTGAACATATGGGGCAGGTCGTGATTTTCGCTGAGGATCTTCTGGAACGTGGTCAGCTGCTCCCGGGTGGGCAGCACGCCGAAGAGGAGCAGATAGGCCGTCTCCTCAAAGCCGAACCGGTTCTCGCTGACGAAACCGTTCACCAGTTCTTCCACGTCGATGCCCCGATACACCAGCTTGCCGGGCGCAGGGATCCGCTCTCCGTCCTGCACATAGTAGCCCATGACGTTACCGATCTGGGTCACACCCGCCATGACGCCGGTGCCGTCGGCGTTGCGCAGGCCCCGTTTCACATTATACCGCTCATAATATGCCGGATCGATCTGGTTATGCTTCTGATATTCCGCGCATAGACTGTTAAGGAAACCCGCAAAGGCCTCCTGCTCCGCATTTTGCATTCGAACCCGCTCCTTCGCCCAAGTTTGAATTGCACCCATTGTAGTCTCTTTTTGATCCGCCGTCAATCCGGAAGGAATCATCCCGCGGATTTTTTGGCAAAACAGCTGGAAGGAGGCGGCGGCAGCGCGGCCGGAAAGTGAATTATGATGAAGAATAACTTGCAAAAAAATGGACAACGGTGGGGTGCCCGGCAGGTGACGGCCACAGCGCTGATTCTGCTGCTGATCCTGTTCCTGCTCCCCCTTCTCTTTTTCGGCACGACGGGCACAGAGACGCCGGAGGAGGCCGCCCCCACCGGGGAGCTGCCCATCGACCGGACAGTGGTGACCCCCCAGCCCTCGGCGGACAGCCAGACCCAGATCCGGGTGGCCCTGTCCGACGGCAGCGTACTCACACTGGGGCTGGACCAGTACCTGTGGCGGGTGGTGGCGGCGGAGATGCCGGCCTCCTTTGAGCCGGAGGCCCTGAAGGCCCAGGCCACCGCCGCCCGGACCTACACCCTGTCCAAGCTGGGCCGCACGGTGGAAAACCACCCGGACGCCGACGTGTGTACCGATATCACCTGCTGCCAGGCCTACATAGATCCGGACCAGGCCGCCGCCAACTGGGGGGACGCGGCGGCGGAGTATGCCGCCAAGATCACCGCCGCCGTGGCGGACACCGACGGTATGGCCATCCTGTACGGCGGCCAGCCCATCCAGGCGGTGTTTTTCTCCTCCGCCGCCGGGCGGACGGTGGACGCGGTGGAGGTGTGGGGCAACTCGGTGCCCTATCTCACCGGAGTGGACAGCCCCGAGGGGGAGGAGGTGCCCAACTACCACTCCACCGCCTCCTTTACCCTGGATGAGTTCAAAACCAAGCTGCTGGGCCAGTACCCGGACGCCGACCTGTCCGGAGATCCCGCCGGATGGTTCCAGAACCTGGTGCCCAACTCCGCCGGGGGTGTGGAGACGGTGGACGTGGGAGGCGTTACCTTCTCCGGCGGGGCCCTGCGCACCCTCTTCGGCCTGCGCTCCACCAGCTTTACCGTCACCGCCTCCGCCGACGGGGTGACCTTCTCCGTCACCGGCTACGGCCACGGGGTGGGCATGAGCCAGTACGGGGCCAACGCCCTGGCCAAGGAGGGCAAAACTTACGAGGAGATTTTAAAGTGGTACTACACCGGGGTGGAGGTGGCTCCCTACACTCCGGCTTCCTAAAAATTTTTTAGCTGCAATGACAAATCGCCATTGTCAAAGGTATTGCTCTTTGGTATAATATCAAATTGGATTGGCATGGGCTATGCCGTCCTAATATGACGTAAAGTGAGAGATCGCGCATGAACACACGCTACGACGTTGCCATTCTGGGCTGTGGAGAGGCCGGCATTTTCGCCGGGTATGAGCTGATGCACCGCAACCCCGGTCTGAAGGTGGTGGCCCTGGACCAGGGCGCCGACATCTACACCCGCAGCTGCCCCATCGTGGCGGGCAAGGTGAAGGAGTGTATCCACTGCAAGGTGTGCGGCACCATGTGCGGCTTCGGCGGCGCCGGCGCCTTCTCTGACGGCAAATACAACTTCACCACCGCCTTCGGCGGCTGGCTCACCGACTTCATGCCCAAGGAAGAGGTCATGAGCCTGATCGACTACGTGGACTCCATCAACATGAAGCACGGAGCCACCGACAAGGTGTTCTCCACCGACACCCCGGCAGCCCGGGAGCTGGAGAAGAAGGCGCTGGAGCACGATCTCCACCTGCTCCAGGCCCGGTGCAAGCACCTGGGCACCGAGAACAACCTGAAGATCCTCCAGAGCATCTATGAGGAGTGCCGCAAGGGCGTGGAGTTCCGGTTCCACACCGCGGTGACCAAGATCGAGAACCTGAACGGTGAGGGCTACCGGCTCATCACCGAGAAGGGGGACGAGATCGACTGTACCTGGCTCATTGCCGGCCCCGGCCGCTCCGGCGCCGAGTGGTTCTCCAACCAGTGCAAGGAGCTGGGTATCCAGCTCATCAACAACCAGGTGGACATCGGCGTGCGGGTGGAGCTGCCCGCCAAGGTGTTTGAGCACATCACCGATGTGGTGTACGAGTCCAAGCTGGTCTACCGCACCAAGCAGTACGGCGACCAGGTGCGCACCTTCTGCATGAATCCCTACGGCCATGTGGTGGCCGAGAGCGTGGAGGGCATCAACACCGTCAACGGCCACTCCTACTCCGACCCCGCCCTCCAGAGCGAGAATACCAACTTTGCCCTGCTGGTGTCCAACCGGTTCACCCAGCCCTTCAACGAGCCCTACCGCTACGGCAAGCACATCGCCTCCCTGAGCAATATGCTGGCCGGCGGCGTGCTGGTGCAGCGGTTCGGCGACCTGGTCAGCGGCATCCGCACCAACGAGCACCGGATGAGCAAGTCCTTCGTCCGGCCCACCCTCACCGCCGCCGTCCCCGGGGATCTGTCCCTGGCCCTGCCCAAGCGGCAGCTGGACGACATCATTGAGATGATCTATCAGCTGGACAAGATCGCCCCCGGCACCGCCAACTACGACACCCTGCTCTACGGCGCCGAGGTGAAGTTCTACTCCGCCCGTCTGGCCCTGTCCGGCGAGCTGGAGACCTCCCTGCCCGGCTTCTTTGCCGTGGGCGACGGCGCGGGCATCACCCGCGGCCTGGCACAAGCGGGCGCCTCCGGCGTCAAGGCCGCTCAGGTCATTCTGAACCGTCTGAAATAAGCCCGCCCGGAGCCCACACAATGCGAAGCATTGCCGCCGGCGGAATTCATTTCCGCCGTGCGGATCAAATCATCAGGGCTCCCGCGGGGCCTTGGCCCCGTGGGATCGACGGCGCGGGCATCACCCGCGGCCTGGCACAAGCGGGCGCCTCCGGCGTCAAGGCCGCTCAGGTCATTCTGAGCCGGCTGAAATAAGCCTCCAAAACGTGCAAAAAACCGCCGCAGGCCCATGGTCCGCGGCGGTTTTTCCGTTTTATTAACCAACTGATTCCTGCACCCGGGTGTGAGCATCGGAGCGCCGCTCCAGCAGGCGGTTGATCTGGCGGCAGAAGAACCGGGAGATGGTCCCCACTGTCAGGGCGCACACCACCGTACCCTCCCGCAGGCCGTGGACCGAACCCAGGCACACCAGAGACACCACCAGGGCGGCCGCCACCATGGTCAGGTCGTACCCGGTCTTGGTCTTGCCGAAGTCCCAGCCGAACACCTGGCTGCAGGTGCGCACAAAGCCCTCACAGGGCAGGATGAGTACATTGGGCACCACCTCCAGGGCCACCCCAAGCCCCAGGAAGCCGCACCCCAGCAGCAGCACCACCCACCGTCCGGCATAGGCCGCCGGCACCAGCGGGGCCAGCAGCCCCATCCACAGGTCGATGCAGCAGGAGAACACAAAGGTGAAGGGGATCTGCAGCAGCTGGATCAGGGGGAACTTCCGCCGGAGCAGCAGGATCTGGCCCCCCAGCATAACGCAGTTGACCACAAAGGAGAAACACCCCAGGGACACCCCGGGGAACACAAAAGTCAGCACATAGGCCAGGCTGGACACCGCCGACGTACCCATCCCCGCCAGCGTGATGAGCGCGATACCCAGCGCGGAGCACACCACACCAATCAAGAAGGTCAGATACCGCCCCAACAGCCCATGGTGACCCATGTCTATCGCCTCCATAAAAATATTTTTTAGTGCTAATAATAGTTTAGCATCTGAAATCTAGGGATTCAAGGGTCACATTGCCTAAATTTGGTGTATCTTTTTTACCAATTTGACAGCGGCGGCGGAGTGGCGACCATAAATTCCTTTTGACAGATCGTATACAGGCAAATATACATTGTGGGCTGCTGGTAAGCTTTTGGTAAAAGTCAGTCCTATAAATGGTTTTCCACATTGTCCACATGGTTTTCCACAGTTTTGCACCCCCTGTGGATATTCAGAAATCGTTGACATAAAACTCGTCAAGAGGAAAAGTAACGTCGCTTTCGCCAAAGTTTTTCCCTCCCCAAGTGGGACGAAATCTGGTATAATCTGAGCAACCGAATTTTCTTTCTGAGGTGATCCCATGTCCGATACCATCGCCGCCATCGCCACCGGTCCGGCCCCCGGGGCCATCGGCATCCTGCGTCTCTCCGGCCCCGGAGCCATAGCCGCCGCCGCCGCCGTGTTCCGCCCCGCCGGCGGGCGGGACCTGCGGTCCTACGGGGACCGCAGGCTGGTATACGGCACCCTGCTGGGGGCGGACGGTATCCCCATCGACCAGGCTCTGGCCACCATCTCCCACGGCCCCCACAGCTACACCGGGGAGGACACGGCGGAGCTCCAGTGCCACGGCTCCCCCATGGTGCTGGCCCTGG
This sequence comes from Intestinimonas massiliensis (ex Afouda et al. 2020), assembly GCF_900626285.1. Classification (GTDB taxonomy): domain Bacteria; phylum Bacillota; class Clostridia; order Oscillospirales; family Oscillospiraceae; genus Flavonifractor; species Flavonifractor massiliensis_A. The sequence continues at coordinate 2,449,593 of NZ_LR131147.1, read as the reverse complement.
GGCTGGAGGCGCTGTTTGCCCAGGGCGTGCGGCAGGCGGGACCGGGGGAATTCACCAAGCGGGCCCTGCTCAACGGACGGCTGGACCTGACCCAGGCGGAGGCGGTGGCCGATCTGATCGACGCGGAGACCCCCGCCGCCGTCCACCAGGCCGCCGGGCAGCTGTCCGGGGCCCTGAGCCGCCGGGTGCAGGGGATCTACGACGGTTTGGTGGACCTGCTGGCCCACTTCCACGCGGTGCTGGACTACCCGGACGAGGACATTGACCCCTTCCGGGCGGACACCATCCACAAGGGTCTGGAGCAGGCCAAAACGGCTCTGTCCGCCCTGCTGGCCACCTACGACCGGGGCCGGTATCTGGCGGGGGGCATCCCCTGCGCCCTTATCGGCCGGCCCAACGCGGGCAAGTCCTCCCTGCTCAACGCCCTGGCTGGGTATGAGCGGGCCATCGTCACGTCTGTGCCCGGCACCACCCGGGACACGGTGGAGGCCCGCTGCCGGCTGGGGAACGTGACCCTGCGGGTCATCGACACCGCCGGCATCCGGGAGACGGCGGACGAGGTGGAGCGCATCGGGGTGGAGCGGAGCCGGGCCGCCCTGGAAGAGGCCGCCCTGGTGCTGCTGCTGTGCGACGGCTCGGTGCCCTTTACGGAGGAGGACGCCCATCTGCTGGAGGAGGCCATGACCCACGCCCCCACCATCCTGGTGTGGACCAAGGGGGACCTGCCCTCCGCCCCCGTTCCCGTCCTTACTCTGGACCCCATGCCTCCGGTGGTGGAGGTCAGCGTCAAGACCGGCCAGGGGCTGGACGAGCTGGCAGAGGCGGTGGAGCGGTTCTTCCCCGCCGGGAACCAGGGGGCGGCCGGGGAGCTGCTCACCAACCTGCGGCAGGCGGACGCCGCCCGGCGGGCCCTGGAGGACGTGGCCAGGGCGGAGGACAGCCTGGCGGCGGGGATTACCCCCGACGCCCTGCTCACCGACGTGGAGGAGGCCCTGTCGGCCCTGGGCGAGCTCACCGGCGCCAACCTGCGGGAGGACGTGACCGCCCGGATCTTTGAGCGCTTCTGCGTGGGGAAATAAAAAACTGCCGCACGATGTGCGGCAGTTTTTGTTTGGTCGCTCATTCCAAGGAAGCTCCGTCCAAGGCGGATTGCGCCATTTCCAAGTCGTCCTTGTGGACATAGAAGGTGTATTCATAGAAGGGAAGGTGCGCTTCATAATGGAGCGCTAGCCGCCCTCCTTTCCCTAGAGGCGGGGTCAGGTCAGACTGGCCGATGTGAAACGGGATGCCCGCCTGGGTGAGGGCGGCGCGGATCTTTCCCACCTCCTGGGAGGACGTGGTGCTGAACAGTTTCCTGCGGGAAAAGATGGGCACTTTCTCAGCCATGGGCTTACGCTCCTTTCTCGCGGCCTACTCCACGATCCCGGCCAGGGCGCTTTCCGCCAGCTCCACATCGTCCTTATGGACGTAGAAGGTGTACTCATAGGCGGGCAAGGGCGCGTCGGCATGGAGGCCCAGCGCACCGTGGACGCCTACAGGCGGGGTCATATCGGACTGGCCGATGTGGAAGGGGATGCCCGCTTCGGTGAGGGCGGCGCGGATCTTTCCTACCTCCTGGGCAGACGTGGTGCTGAACAGCTTTCTGCGGGCCAGGACAGGGACTTTTTCTTCCATAAACTCACGCTCCTTTTCCAAAGTTTGGGGCAGATATCTGCCTTCTGACTTCAGATTACCACCGGAACGCACCTCTGTAAAGGAGAAAAAAGCTCCTTTCAGCTCATGCGGGAAAAATGCTCGATGGCCTTGGCAAACTCGGCAATGGTCTTGTCCGCGTCCCCGTGCTCGATGCCGTCCCGGACGCAGTGGTTGAGGTGACCTTCCAGCACCACCTGGCCCACCTTGTGGAGGGCGCTCTTGGCGGCATTGATCTGCATGAGCATCTCCTCGCAGGGCACATCCTCGTCCACCATCCGGTCGATGGCGTTGAGCTGCCCGATGATCTTCTTCAGCCGGCGGTGGAGGTTGTCGGCGTCCATGCACTGTCTCATTTTCTTTCACCCGCTCTCTTCCTGAAAGGCTGCAAAAAGCCGGCGCGCCGGTGGCGCGCCGGCCGGGGGCGCAAAAACTCAGCTTCGCTCCTCAAAACTGGCGCCGCAGTTGCGGCAGCTCACCGTGATCTTCCCCTTGCCCCGGGGCACCCGCAGGTACTGCCCGCAGTTGGGACATCTGAAGTAACGGTGTTCCTTGTCCCGGTGGATGGTGCGGCGCATCTTTACCCAGCGGATGGCGGGACCCGCCATAGCCAGGAACCGGGCGTTTTCCGCCCGCCGGCGGTCAAACCGCCGGGAGAACATGCGGTACACGTCCCACAGCAGCACCACCAGCGCCACCCAGGAGAGGAAGCCCATATGGGGCAGGCCGGACAGCAGGATCAGGATCACATACACGATGAGGAGGAAAAAGGAGAGCTGGTCGCTGCCATACCGCCCGTACATCAATTTTCTGAAAAAGTTCATGAGCATGAGCTATGGTCGTCTCCTTCAGCCTGAAAGATTAAATTTTTCTGAATATTATGATACCGCCTGCGGCTTTTTTCGTCAAGGAAGCAAACGTAAACAATATGTGAATTCAGCACGGGAACCCCCTTGCGCCGGAAGGGAAAAGCCGGTATACTGGGAGAAAAACCGCAGGAGGACAGGCTATGGGACGCATTGACAAGGAGAATTATTATCTGGATATCGCCCAGACCGTGGCGGAGCGGGCCACCTGCCTGCGGCGGCACTACGGGGCCATCATCGTGAAGAGCGACGAGATCATCGCCACCGGCTACAACGGCGCCCCCCGGGGCCGGAAGAACTGCGTGGATCTGAACTACTGCACCCGGGAGGCTCTGAAGATCCCCTCCGGTCAGCGGTACGAGCTGTGCCGCTCGGTCCACGCCGAGGCCAACGCCATCATCTCCGCCGCCCGGAGCGAGACCCTGGGTGCCACCCTGTACATGGCCTGTGTGGACCCGTCCACCGGCGCCCTCATCTCCGGCTCCACCTCCTGCTCCATGTGCCGCCGGCTCATCATCAACGCCGGCATCCAGCGGGTGGTCATCCGCAACACGGAGACGGAGTACTCCGTGGTCCACGTAGAGGACTGGATCCGGGAGGACGACTCCCTGCCGGAGCAGAAGGGCTGATTGGCTTCTTTTCCCCCGGGCCCCAACGGGTCCGGGGGTTTTTGTGCGTATACGAATTTCCTTGACAGAAGGACGTGTTAGGCCTTAAAATAGTTTAGGTGTAGTATTTTGAAGAACGAGGGGTACGTTCTTCGGTTTTTGTGCGGTTTGGACAAGTCTGTCCGGCCGCGTCCATTCAATATGCCAAGTTCGAACATTGAAAATCCAAGAAAGGGAGGTGTGTTTCAGCCTTGATGCAGACAATCATCGCCTGTGTGATCACCGCTGTGGTCGCACTTGCCATAGGCTTCCCCGCCGGCATCCAGTGGCGCAAGAAGGTCGCCGAGAAGGAGATCTCCAGCGCGGAGGAGGAGGCCAAGCGCATCATCAACGAGTCCATCAAGTCCGCCGAGAGCAAGAAGCGTGAGGCGCTGGTGGAGGCCAAGGAGGAGATCCTCCAGGCCCGCAACGAGTATGAGCGCGAGGTGAAGGAGCGTCGGGCCGACCTGCAGAAGCAGGAGCGCCGGCTCCAGCAGAAGGAAGAAAACCTGGACCGCAAGACTGAGAACATCGAGAAGAAGGAGGACACCCTGCAGCGGAAGCTAACCGAGCTGGACGAGGCCCGGGAAGAGGTGGCCACCGTCAAGAAGACCCAGATGGAGGTCCTGGAGCGGATCTCCGGCTTTACCGCCGAGGAGGCCAAGAACTACCTGATCGACCAGCTGTCCGAGGAAGTGACACACGAGTCGGCCATGAAGGTCCGTGAGATCGAGGCTCAGTTCAAGGAGGAGGCCGACCAGAAGGCCAAGGAGATCCTGTCCCTTGCCATTCAGCGCTGCGCCGCCGACCATGTGGCGGAAGCCACCGTCAGTGTGGTACCCCTGCCCAATGACGAAATGAAGGGCCGCATCATCGGCCGCGAAGGCCGCAACATCCGCACCCTGGAGACCATGACCGGTGTGGATCTGATCATCGACGACACACCGGAGGCCATTACGGTCTCCTGCTTTGACCCGGTCCGCCGGGAGATCGCCCGCATCGCCCTGGAGAAGCTGATCCAGGACGGCCGCATCCACCCCACCCGCATCGAGGAGATGGTGGAGAAGGCCAAGCGGGAGGTGGACGCCACCATCAAGGCCGAGGGCGAGCGCGCCGTGTTCGAAACCAACGTCCACGGCCTGCACCCCGAGCTCATCAAGCTGCTGGGCCGGATGCGCTACCGCACCAGCTACGGCCAGAACGTGCTCAACCACTCCATCGAGGTGTCCCATCTGGCGGGCCTCATCGCCGCTGAGATCGGCGCCGACGTGGCCCAGGCCAAGCGTGCCGGTCTGCTCCACGACCTGGGCAAGTCCATCGACCATGAGGTGGAGGGCTCCCACGTGCAGATCGGCGTGGAGCTGGCGCGGAAGTACCGGGAGAACGAGGATGTGGTCCACGCCATCGAGGCCCACCACAACGACGTGGAGCCCCGCACCGTGGTGGCCTGCATCGTTCAGGCCGCCGACGCCATCTCCGCCGCCCGGCCCGGCGCCCGGCGTGAGAACCTGGAGAACTATATCAAGCGTCTGGAGAAGCTGGAGGAGGTCACCTCTTCCTTCCCCGGCGTGGAGAAGTCCTACGCCATCCAGGCGGGCCGCGAGGTCCGCATCATGGTGGCCCCCGACAAGGTCAGCGAGGACCAGATGGTGCTGCTGGCCCGGGACATCGCCAAGAAGATCGAGGAAGAGCTGGAGTACCCCGGCCAGATCAAGGTGAACATGATCCGGGAGACCAAAGTGGTGGATTACGCCAAATAAGAAGCGCAAAAATCCCGTCCGCGGTGCGGACGGGATTTTTTTACGGTAAAATGGCCTGGATCTGCTCATTCAGGCCGTCGATGTCGGGAACGGCCACCGGGTCGTTGGTCAGATTCCGGTCCAGCTTCAGGGATAAAATGCGGTACACGCTCTCGTCCAGCCGCAGCATGGAGATCCGGCCGCTGTCCACTGCCGCCAGCAGGGCGTCCCGGGCGGCGGCCAGGTTGTCCGCCTGGTGGCATACCAGCAGCAGGTCGCAGCCCGCCTCCACCGCCAGCACCGCCGCCTCCCCCATGCCGCAGCTGTCAGACACGGCGGCCATGGTGAGATCGTCGGTACACACCACCCCGTCAAAGCCCATCTCCTGCCGCAGCAGGCCGGTGACCACCCGGTTGGACAGGGAGGCGGGGTAGTTGGGGTCCAGCTGACGCATCAGGATGTGGGCCACCATCACCATCGGGGCTCCCTGGTCCACGGCGGCCTGGAAGGGCTTCAGCTCGCTCTGCCACAGTTCCTGCTCCGTCTTGTCCACCACCGGCAGGGCCACGTGGGAGTCGGCCAGGGTATCCCCGTGGCCGGGAAAGTGCTTCACCACCGGGATGACCCGGCCCGCTTCCAGGCCCTCATTCACCGCCAGCCCCGCCCGGGTGACTGTCTCCCAGTCGGTGCCGTAGGCCCGGTCCCCGATGACGGTATTCTCCGGGTTGGACCACACGTCCAGGCAGGTGGAGAAGTCCAGGTTGAACCCGAAGGCGGCGCACTGGGCCGCCAGCACCTCTCCCCGGGCCAGGGGGTCTCCCCCGGCCTGGACATAGTCGTAGGCGGAGGGCAGATCGGCCACCTCCGGCGGCATCCGGTCCACCCGTCCCCCCTCCTGGTCCACGCACAGGAACAGAGGGACATAATCCCCGTTCAGCTCCTTCAGGCCGTTGGTCAGATTTGTGAGCTGTCCGGCGCTCTCCACGTTCCGGCCGAAGAGGATGATCCCGCCCACCTGGTAATCGGCCACCGCCCGGGCGCCGTCATCACCGGGCTCCGTGCCGTTGATACCCGCCACCAGCAGCTGGCCCACCTTCTGCTCCACCGTCATGCCCGCCAGCAGCTCCGCCGCCGGGTCAGGGGTGGGGGTGGGCTCCGGCGTGGGCGTAGGCGTCGGCGTCGGGGCGGCGGTGGGTGCTGCCGTCTCCGGAGTGAGAACCACCGGCTCCTGGCTGCCGCAGGCCACTAAAAGCAATACGATCAGTAATACAGGCAGGAGCAAATAGCGCCTTGTCATCGCTTTTTGCCCCCCTTGCGGCGCCTGGGTACGTGCATGGAGCGTCCGCGGCCTTTTCCCTCCTTCCGGTGAGAGGGCTTGGGCCGCTCCTCCTTTTTGGGTTTCCGGGGCGGTACGGGCACGCCGCCGGGCAGAATGAAGTCCACCTGGCCGGACACCGGGTCGGCGGCGGAGCACTCCACCTCCAGCTCCATGCCCAGGGTGTAATGGCCGTTGGGGCCCTGGAGGGTGATGCGGGCCTCGTCGTACTCCCAGGGGCCTTCGGGCAGGGCCTCCACCGGCAGCAGGCCCTCCACCCCGCCGGCCACCATGACGAACAGGCCGAACCGGGTGACGCCGGTGATGGAGCCGGTGAATTTCTCCCCGATGTGGTGGGTCATATACTCCGCCAGGTACCGCTTCTCGATCTCCCGCTCGCTCTCCTGGGCGGCCAGCTCCCGCTGGGAGGACTGGAGGGCGGCCCGGGGCACGGCGGCGGTGAGCTTCCGGCCCTCCTTGTCCCACTTGCCGTCCAGAAGAGAAGTGAGGATGCGGTGGACCATCAGGTCGGGGTAGCGGCGGATGGGGGAGGTGAAGTGGCAGTAGAAGGGGGCGGCCAGGCCGAAGTGGCCCAGGTTCTCCCCGTCATACCGGGCCTTCATCAGGGAGCGGAGCACCATCATGGACACCGCCCCCTCCTCCGGCTTGCCTTTGGCCCAGTCCAGCAGCTTCTGCAGGCCGGGGCCGTCTGCGGTCTTCAGGTCGTAGCCCAGAGGGGCCACCATGGCCCGCAGGGCGTCGGTCTTCTCCTGGGAGGGTTTTTCGTGGACCCGGTAGACGCAGGGCTTCCCGGCCTTCGCCAGATGCTCGGCCACACACTCGTTGGCAGCCAGCATAAAGGCCTCGATGAGCTTTTCGCTCTCCCCCTGGCGGCGGAGCACCACCGCCACCGGCTCACCGTTCTCGTCGCACACCACCTGGCTCTCCTGGGTCTCCAGGTCCAGCCCGCCCCGCCGGCGGCGGCGGCCGTCCAGCACCTTGGCCAGGGAATCCATGTCCTTCAGCATGGGCAGGATGTGGGCATATTTCACCGCCAGGGCCGGGTCCTCCCCCGCCAGCAGCTTGTTGCAGTCCCCGTAGGTCATCCGCTCGGTGGACCGGATCACCGACTTGGCGATCTTGTGATCCACCACGGCGCCGCTCTTGTCCAGGGTCATGATGCAGGACAGGGCCAGCCGGTCCACCTGGGGGTTCAAAGAGCAGATGCCGTTGGACAGGGCCTCGGGCAGCATGGGCACCACCTGGTCGGCGAAGTACACCGAGGTGCCCCGCTCGTAGGCCTCCAGGTCCAGAGGGGTGCCCAGCTGGACGTAGTGGCTCACGTCGGCGATGTGGACCCCCAGCACCCAGCGGCCCTGACCGTCCTCCTCCAGGCTCACCGCGTCGTCAAAGTCCTTGGAGGAGGCCCCGTCGATGGTGATGACGGTCTTGTCCCGCAGGTCCAGCCGTCCTACCATGGCGGCGGTCTGGACGAACTGGGGGATGGCCATGGTCTGGTCCATCACCTCCGGCGGAAACTCCCGGTGGACGTCATGGCTGTACAGGATGGCGGCCACGGCGCTCTGCCGCTTGTCGGCGGGGCCGAAGGTCTCCTTCAGGGTGCCCATGGGGGGGTGGCGGTCACCGCCGAAGCTGGTCATGGACACCGCCACCCGCTCCCCCGAGTGCAGGTTCCGGCGTTTGGTCACCACCTGGATCAGGCCGGGCAGCCGCTCGCTGTCCGGTTTGAGCCACAGGGCATGGTCGTGCTTCTCCAGCACACCGATCACCGTCTTGTTGGCCCGCTCCACCACCCGGGTCACCCTGGCCGTCCGCCGGCCGGTGGCCGGGTCCTCCTCGGTGACCACCACGGCCACCGTGTCCCCGTTCCAGGCGCTGCCCTGGGCCCGGGGCGGCAGGAAACAGTCATCCGCCCGGCTGGTGCCGTCCTGGGGAATGAAAAAGCCGAAGCCCCGGCCTGTAGCCTGATATTTACCCATCAATTCCTCTGATTGATTCATAAACATTTCCTTTCTTTTGTGCGCTTGTCTGTATTATACCCCTGTTTGAGGGCGCACTCAACAAAAAACGCCCTTCCGAAGCCGGAAGGGCGTTTTCTTGGGTTTCTCAGAGCAGGCAGATAATAAAGGTCAGGACCATAAAGCCAATGGCCACCCACTTGGTGATCTTGGCCAGCTTGGCGTCCCAGGTCTTGGCCTTGTTCTTGGTCATAAAGGTATCCGCCACACCGGCGATGGCGCCGGACAGGCCCGCGCTCTTGCCGGACTGGAGCAGCACCACAGCGATCAGGAACAGGCAGGCCGCCACATCAATAATGCTCAGAACCAGCTTGGTAATATCCACGCTACATCGTCCTTTCGACCCCGGTATGGGGTATGTTGCTATCCTTTGGCGCGCGAAAACCGCGCCTACTCTCACACGTAAGAGGTATGATAGCACATTTCCAGGCCGATTGCAAGGGTTTTTTCATATTTTCACCGGGAAGTGCGCAAAATCCTGCGGCTTCCCCAGCAGGTGGCCAGGAAGTAGCCCCCGTACACCACCACCAGCAGCAGGGCGGTGACGGCGGAGGAGGCGGCGGCATCCACCTTCCCCACCTCGGCAATGACGGCGTTGGCGGCGGTCATGCCCACCGCGGCGTGGACCAGGGCCAGGGACAGGGGGAGGAAGAAGGCCAGGAACACCTGGGCGGTCACCGCCCGCCCCCGCATTCTGGCCGGGGCCCCCAGCAGGGACAGAATCCGGTACTGTCCGGCGGAATCGGCGGCCTGGGTCAGCTGCTGGAGGGCCAGCACCGCCGCCGAGGCCAGCAGGAACACCACACCCAGGTACAGGCCGATGAAGAGCACCAGCACCTTGGTGCCCATCAGATCCATCCAGTTCTGCAGCTTGCTGGACCAGCTGAAGCCGCCCAGCTTCGCCAGGCCGGACAGCGCCTCATCAAATTTCTCCTCGGCGGCGTTTTTGTCCCCGGCGTAGTCGGCCAGAAAACACCAGTAGCTCAGGGGGGCGTCCTGGACCGCTCCGTCGGAGAGGACCTCCGCCCCTTCCCCCGCCAGGAAGGCGTCCGCACCCGACTTTCCCCAGCGCTCTGTCAGGGCATCGTAGTCGGCCTGGGTCACCACCGGGCACCGCTCTCCCTGGTACAGGGGGAAGGCATACCAGGCGGTGCACTCGCTCTCCGGGTCAAAGCCCCCCTCCTTTAAAATGCCGGCCAGGTCGGGCTCCGGGTCCCCGGCCTCGTTCCAGAAGATCAGCTGCATATCCCGGGGGTACCGCTCATTGGTCATCTGCTCCACAGTGTTGTTCAGGCCCACCGAGCTGGCGGTGATGCCCAGGGCCAGCAGCAGCATGAGGCAGATCACCGTCATGGACCGGTAGGTGGTATTGATGCGGGCGTTGAACTGCCGCAGCACGAACAGGTTCAAGTTTTTGTACCACAGGCTCTTGCTGCTCTGACAGATCCGCAGCAGGAAGCCGGACAGGGACCGGAAGAACAGCAGGGTACCCAGGCTGCCCAGAGCGATCATCACCCAGAACAGGGTATCCACCCGCAGCAGGCCCCGGGTGAGCAGCATGGCGTAGGCGATGACCAGCAGGACGATCCCCACCAGGAAAAGGGCCACCGACGCCCCCAGGCTCCGCTGGCGCATGGTCTGGTTTACCCGGTTGGCCCGTATCAGGTCGATGAGCTTACACCGGGAGACGGCGAAGGCGTGGTACACCATCACCAGGAGGAAGATGGCGGCGAAGGCCAGGGCGGTCTTGGCCAGGGCGGGCAAGGACACCGAGAAGGTGAAGTAGGTCATGGGCACGGCGAACAGCCTGGCGGTGAAGGCGCTCAGGCCCCAGGCGGCCGCCACCCCCAGCGCCAGCCCCGCGGCCAGGGCCAGGACCCCGATGCACACCGTTTCGGCCAGCAGCAGCCGGGCCACCTGCCACCGCTCCATACCCAGCAGCAGGTAGGTGCCCAGCTCGCTCTTCCGGCGGCGGATGAGGAAGCCGGAGGCGTATAGGATCAGGAAGGCCAGCACCACCCACACAAAGACGGACAGCATACCGATGAGCCGCTGGATGGCCTCCACGATATTGACCTTGGGGTTCTGGGCCAGAAAGCGGAGCACCGACTGGTTCTCCAGGGCGTTGAACACATAGAACAGACACACGCCGAACACGATGGTGAGGAACCACACCCCGTAGTCCTTCACGCTGCGGCGGACGTTTTTCCAGGCCAGCTTAGAGAACATCGCTCTGGTCACCTCCCAGCCGGGTCACCACGCCGATGATCTCCCGGAAGAATTCCTTCCGGCTCTTCGCTCCCCGCTCCAGCTGGGTGAGCACCGCCCCATCCTGAAGAAAGAGGATGCGGTGGCAGTAGCTGGCGGTGAAGGCGTCGTGGGTGACCATCAGGATGGTGGCCTCCCGCTGGCTGTTCAACGCCTCAAACCGGTCCAGCAGCAGCTTGGCGGACTTGGAGTCCAGGGCCCCGGTGGGCTCGTCGGCCAGCACCAGGGCGGGGCCAGTCACGATGGCACGGGCCGCCGCCGTCCGCTGCCGCTGGCCGCCGGACATCTGATAGGGGTACTTGCCCATGCAGTCGGCGATCTCCAGCAGGCGGGCGGTCTCCTTCACCTTTTTCTCCACCAGTCCCGGGGCCGTCCCCCGGATGGTGAGGGCCAGGGCGATGTTCTCAAAGGCGGTGAGGGTGTCCAGCAGGTTGCAGTCCTGGAACACGAAGCCCAGCCGCTCCCGCCGGAACCGGGAGATCTCCCTGGGCTTCAGCCGGGTCACCTCTCTCCCCTCCACCCAGATCTTGCCCCCGGTGGGGCTGTCGATGGTGGACACGCAGTTGAGCAGGGTGGATTTGCCGCTGCCCGACGCCCCCATGATGCCCACGAATTCCCCCTGATCCACCGAAAAACTCACATCGCTGATGGCCCGGGTCAGGCCGTACTCCCGCACCAGATGCTCCACACGCAGAATCGGTTCCATATCGTTTCCTCCCTTTTGTTTGTCTCAGGATAACAAAATTTTCTTAATTATTTGCAAAGACCCTCTTACCCTTTTGTGAAGCCTTTCCCACGATTTTCTGGCGGAGGCAAAAAATTTTTAAGTTGTCCTTGATTTTTTTCTGTACCCGATTATAATGGAATTGAAAGGACATATATTTTAATAAGGAGGAATTTTTTTATGAATCAGACCATTTCCGCCGCCAACGCCCCCGCCGCCGTGGGCCCCTACTGCCACGCCAAGCTGGCCGGCAACACCCTGTACACCTCCGGCCAGCTGGGCCTGATCCCCGCCACCGGGGAGCTGCCCGCCGGTGTGGAGGCCCAGGCCCGTCAGGCTCTGGACAACCTGGGCGCCGTGCTGAAGGCCGGCGGTATGGACTTCTGCGATGTGACCAAGACCACCGTGTTCCTGGCCGACATCAACGACTTCGCCGCCATCAACGCCATCTACGCCGAGTACTTCACCGGCGAGGCTCCCGCCCGCTCCTGCGTCCAGGTGGCCGCTCTGCCCAAGGGCGCCCTCTTCGAGATCGAGGCTGTCGCCGTTAAGTAAGAACCACAGCGAGGCAGCGCACGGCCACCTGGAATCGCGCCAAGTGGCGCGTCCGAGCGTTTTGCACAGCAAAACCTCGCCGCAGGGCAAATTCATTTTGCCCGCGGAAATGTAATCGGGTCCCCATGCGGCAAAGCCGCATGGGTCGGCCGCTCTGCCCAAGGGCGCCCTCTTCGAGATCGAGGCTGTCGCCGTTAAGTAAGCATGGTTCCGCAGAAAAGCGGCCGTCCATTCGGACGGCCGCTTTTTTAAACTTTACGGTCTATTTATTGGCGTTTTATAACGGATTCTACCATTTGGCTCCCTTTGTTTTGTCTATTTCCCACAAAAATTCACGTTGCTTTTTGGCTGCCGGTTTTCATATTTTCCTTGCATCCGGGGTCCAAATCGGTTATAGTTTGATTGTAAAAAATATTGTTTGCGCTAAAAAATTTTTGTGAGGTGACAGGAATGGGTACACCGAAACTCAGCAGCGCTGATACCGTATTCCAGTGGAAAGGCATTCCCCAGCCGGGCCAGCTGGTCCCCCTGGGTCTGCAGCACGTGGTGGCGGCCGTGGTCGGCATCATTACGCCGGCTATTCTGGTCTCCAACACCTGCGGTCTGTCGGAGGCGGAAAAAACCCTGATGATCCAGGTCTCCCTGATTCTGACCGCGCTGGCCACCCTGCTCCAGCTCTTCCCCATTTTCGGGCGGATCGGTTCCGGCCTGCCGGTGATCATGGGCATCAGCTTCGCTTACATTCCCACTCTGCAGGCCATCGGCGCGGAATTTGACATTGCAACCATTCTGGGCGCTGAGATCGTGGGCGGCATTGTGGCCATTGTGTTCGGCATCTTCGTCAGATGGATCCGCCCCCTGTTCCCCCCGCTGGTCACCGGCACGGTGATTTTCACCATCGGCCTGTCCCTCTACCCCACCGCCGTGAAGTACATGGCCGGCGGCGCGGGCACCGAGTGGTTCGGCAACGTGAAGAGCTGGGTGGTGGCCCTCGTCACCCTGGCGGTGGTGGTCATCCTGTCCAACTTCACCAAGGGCATCTTCAAGCTGGGCGCTATCCTCTTCGGCATGATCGTGGGCTACATCCTGGCCTACTTCATGGGGATCGTGGATCTGTCCGGTATCGGCTCCTCCAGCTGGTTTGCCCTGCCCCAGGTCATGCCTTTTGAAATCAAGTTCATTCCCTCCGCCTGCGTCTCCCTGGCCATTGTGTATGTGGTCAACGCAGTGCAGACCATTGGCGACCTGTCCTCCACCACCATGGGCGGCATGGACCGGATGCCCACCGACAAGGAGCTGTCCGGCGGCATCATCGGCCAGGGCATCATGAGCATCCTGGGCGCCTTCTTCGGCGGCCTGCCCACCGCCTCCTACAGCCAGAACGTGGGCATCGTCACCGTCAACAAGGTCATCAACCGGGCGGTGTTCGTGCTGGCCTCCCTCATCCTGCTGGTGGCCGGCCTGGTGCCCAAGTTTGCCTCCCTGCTCACCACCATTCCCCAGTGCGTCATCGGCGGCGCCACCATCTCCGTGTTCGCCACCATTACCATGACCGGTATCCGTATGATCACCGAGGGCGGCTTCACGCCCCGGAAGAGCTCCGTGGTGGGCCTGTCCGTGGCCCTGGGCGTTGGCATCACTCAGGTGTCCGGCTGCCTGGCCGGCGAGGGCTTCCCCGGCTGGGTAAACACCGTGTTCGGCTCCTCCTCCGTGGTGGTGGCCACCATCATGGCCATTATCCTGAACCTGATCCTGCCCAAGGAAAAGGAATCCAAGTAAATAAAAAAGTGCCCGGCTCCTTGCGGAGCCGGGCACTTTCCGGGCTTTTTACTCTTTGGCCTCGTCAATGTAGCTGTACAGGGTGTACTTGGAGATGCCGAAGAACTTGCACACCTTGTCGCCGCTCTTGGTAATGAGGAAGGCGCCGGTGTCGTTGAGGAACTGCACCGCCTTCACCTTGTCCTCCTTGCTCATGAGGGCCACCGGTTTGCCCACGATCTTCACGCTCTGCTGGATCAGCTCATCCAGCAGGTCGGACACGTTGCGGGAGATGGCCTCCGGCTCCTTCTCCTCTTTTTCGGTAGCTGTAAACTGCTTCAGGGCGGTCTCCATGGCCAGCATGAGGGTGATGTCGTAGTTGATGCCGAAGATGCCGATGGGGGTCCCGTCATCATCCCGGATATAGATGGTGGTGGACTTGAGGATCTTGCCGTCCTTGGTCTTGGTCAGGTAGCTCAGGTGGTCGTGCAGCTCGTTGTTCTCCCCCCGCAGAGCCTCCAGCACCACGTGGGAGGGACCGTCCCCCACCTTGCGGCCGGTGACCTGCCCGTTTTCAATGGCGACAATGGAGCTCTCCGGGTCGTTGGTGGCCAGGTCGTGGACTACCACCTCGCAGTTGGGGCCAAACTGGCTGGCGATTCCCTTGGCCAGTTTGAACAGGAATTGCAGCGTAGAGGCTTCTAACACGGCGCGTCTCTCCTTTGATGGAAATGATGGAAATTGTCGTCTTTCGGTGCTTTTATTTTACCACAGAATGACGCAATTGCAATAAAATTATGTGGGCTAAAAATTTTTTAGTTTTTCTCACAAAGGTGTTGCACGCCCGTGGTTTTCGTGGTAATATAGACCCGTAGAGCAAACTATTCTGTTCATGTTTCACAAATTTTTATCATTTGGTTGTGGCTGCAACGGAGTGCTTTCGCGCACGGGCTGGATGGACCTGGAATTCGTCTGGAGGTTGCGCGCACGCCGCCGCCCTCCCGGAACGCTGGCGTCCATTCTCTGAGGAATGGACGTTTTTTTCTTGGAAAAAAGAATATCATATATGATAGGAGGAACCACAGATGCTGCTGGTTGGAAACGGAAAAGTGATTACCCGCAACCCGTCGCTCCCCTACCTGGAGGACGGCGCGGTGGTGCTGGACGGCGAGGCCGTCAAGGAAGTGGGAAACCTGGCCGATCTGAAGGCCAAGTACCCCGACGCGGAATTTGTGGACGCCAGGGGCGGGGTCATCATGCCCGGCCTCATCAACGTCCACACCCACATCTACTCCGGCCTGGCCCGGGGCCTGTCCATCGAGGGCAACAATCCCACCAACTTCCTGGAGGTGCTGGAGGGGATGTGGTGGAACATCGACCGCCACCTGACCCTGGACGGAACCCGCGCCAGCGCCTACGCCACGGTGCTGGACTGCATCCGGGACGGTGTCACCACCATTTTCGACCACCACGCCTCCTTCTGCGAGATCCCCGGCTCCCTGTTCGCCATCAAGGACGTGTGCCAGGAGCTGGGCATCCGGGCCAACCTGTGCTATGAGGTGTCCGAGCGGGACGGCGAGGAAAAGACCCGCCAGTCCATCCAGGAGAACGCCGACTTCGCCAAGTGGGCCAAGGAGCAGGACGACGACATGATAAAGGCCATGTTCGGCGGCCACGCCCTGTTCACCATCTCCGACAAGACCTTTGAGGAGATGGTGAAGGCCAACGACGGCATGACCGGCTTCCACATCCACGTGGCCGAGGGCATGAACGACGTGTACGATTCCCTGCGCAACTACGGCTGCCGCCCGGTGAACCGGCTGCTGTACAACGGCATTCTGGGGGAAAAGACCATGCTGGGCCACTGCATCCACGTCTCCCCCGCCGAGCTGGACATCATCAAGGAGACCAATACCATGGTGTGCCACAACCCGGAGTCCAACATGGGCAACGCGGTGGGCTGCTCCCCGGTGCTCCAGATGTACGGCAAGGGCATCCTCATCGGCCTGGGCACCGACGCCTACACCCACGACATGCTGGAGAGCCTGAAGGTGCTGCTGCCCATGCAGCGCCACAACGCCTGCCTGCCCAATGTGGGCTGGTGCGAGGCCACCGGCATGCTGTTTGAGAACAACGCCAAGATCTGCGCCCGCTACTTCAAGAAGCCCCTGGGCGTGCTGAAGCCCGGCGCCGCCGCCGACGTGATCGTCATGGACTACAAGCCCTTCACCCCCTTCTCCGCCGAGAACATCGACGGCCACATGCTCTTCGGCATGATGGGCAAGAACTGCCGCACCACCATCATCAACGGCAAGGTGCTGTACAAGGACCGGGAGTTCGTGGGCATTGATGAAGAGCGCATCAACGCCTGGACCATGGAGCAGGCCAAGAAGCTGTGGGGCGAGCTGAATCATCGCACCTACTGATATCAATTGATCAAATTTGGAGGTCGAATCATATGAGCGACATTATGCGCCCCATTCCTTTTTCCAACCTGATGAACTGGGTCCTGACCGAGTACAGGAACCAGGGCTCCATCTTCGGCGTGTCCAAGCTGGTACGCCATGACAACGGCAAGGCCCTGCCCATGTTCAAGGAGAAGATCGAGTCCCCCTACGGCCCCGCCGCCGGCCCTCACACCCAGCTGGCCCAGAACCTGATCGCCGCCTATGCCGCCGGCGCCCGGTTCTTTGAGCTGAAGACCGTGCAGATCATGGACGGCGACGAGCTGAGCAAGTGCGTGGCCAAGCCCTGCATCACCGCCGAGGATGAGTGCTACAACTGCGAGTGGTCCACCGAGCTGTATGTGCCCCAGGCCTTTGACGAGTACGTGAAGGGCTGGTTCGCCTGCAAGCTGCTGGCGAAAGAGCTGGGCCTGGGCGATCCCGACGGCTTCGTGTTCAACATGAGTGTGGGCTACGACCTGGCGGGCATCAAGAGCGAGAAGATCGACAAGTACATTGAGGGCATGAAGGACGCCTCCGCCACCCCCGTGTGGCAGGAGTGCATGGACTGGGCCCTGGGCAACCTGGACAAGTTCCAGAACGTGGACGAGGCTTATGTGAAGGCCATCTCTCCCAAAGTCTCCGACTCCATCACCGAGTCCACCCTCCACGGCTGTCCCCCCGACGAGATCGAGCGCATCGCCACCTACCTCATCACCGAGAAGAACCTGAACACCTACGTCAAGTGCAACCCCACCCTGCTGGGCTATGAGTTCGCCCGCAAGACCCTGGACGGCCTGGGCTTCGACTACATCGCCTTTGACGACCACCACTTCGTGGAGGATCTGCAGTGGGCCGACGCGGTGCCCATGTTCCAGCGGCTGATGAAGCTGACGGCGGAGCGGGGCCTGGAGTTCGGCGTGAAGCTGACCAACACCTTCCCCGTGGACGTGAAGGCCGGGGAGCTGCCCAGCGAGGAGATGTACATGTCCGGCCGCTCCCTGTACCCCCTGTCCCTGTCCCTGGCGGGCAAGCTGGCCCGCGAATTTAATGGCAAGCTGCGGATCTCCTACTCCGGCGGCGCCGACTACTACAACATCAAGGACCTGTTTGACGCCGGCATCTGGCCCATCACCATGGCCACCACCGTGCTCAAGTCCGGCGGCTACCAGCGGTTCAGCCAGATCGGCAATCTGCTCATGGACATCCCCTACGGCCCCTGGGCCGGAGTGGACCCCGCCAAGGTGGAGGGCATGATGACTGCCTTCGCCGCCGACGGCCACTACCAGAAGCCCATGAAGCCCATTCCCAGCCGCAAGGCCGACAAGAAGGTGCCCCTTATCGACTGCTTCTCCGCCCCCTGCCGCAGCGGCTGCCCCATTGAGCAGGACATCCCCGCCTACCTGATGCGGGTGAACGCCGGCAAGTATGAGGAGGCCCTGGAGATCATCACCCACCGCAACGCCCTGCCCTTCATCACCGGCACCATCTGCTCCCATCGCTGCCAGGACAAGTGCATGCGCAACGCCTACGAGGAGAGCGTGTATATCCGCACCCAGAAGCTGCGTGCCGCCGAGGGCGGGTTCGACGCCCTGCTGCCCAAGCTGAAGCCCGGCGCCCCCGTGGCCGGCAAGAAGGTGGCCGTCATCGGCGGCGGCCCCGCCGGTATGTCCGCCGCCTACTTCCTGGGCCGGTCCGGCGTGGACGTGACCATCTTTGAGCGGAAGGATTCCCTGGGCGGCATCGTCCGCCACGTGATCCCCGCCTTCCGCATCAGCGACGCCGCCATCGACAACGACGTCAAGCTGATGAACGCTATGGGCGTGAAGGTGGAACTGAACACCGAAGTGAAGGACGTGCAGGAGCTCTTTAAGCAGGGCTACACCCACGTGCTCCTGGCCACCGGCGCCTGGAACAAGGGCAGCGCCGGCCTGGAGTACGGCCAGGAAATGAACGTCATCGAGTTCCTGGAGGCCGCCAAGAAGAACCCCGGCAGCCTGAACCTGGGCAAGCACGTGGTGGTCATCGGCGGTGGCAACACCGCCATGGACGCCGCCCGGGCCGCCAAGCGGATCGACGGGGTGGAGACCGTGTCTCTGGTGTACCGCCGCACTAAGCGCTACATGCCCGCCGACCAGGAGGAGCTGGAGTTCGCCCTGGAGGACGGGGTGGAGTTCCAGGAGCTGCTGGCTCCCGTGGGCGTGAAGGACGGGGTCCTCACCTGCCATGTGATGGAGCTGGGCGCCCCCGACGCCTCCGGCCGCCGCTCCCCGGTGGACACCGGCAAGGTGGCTGAGGTGGCCGCCGACACCGTCATCACCGCCGTGGGCGAGAAGGTGGACACCGCCCTGTACACCGCCAACGGCCTGGAGGTGGACAAGAGAGGTAAGGCTGTGGTCAACGCCGACACTCTGGAGGCCTCCGTGAAGAATGTGTTCGTCATCGGTGACGGCATGAAGGGCCCCGGCACCGTGGTGGAGGCCATTGCCGACGCTACCAAGGCCGCCCGGGCCATCCAGGACTTTGACGTGGACACCTATGTGGACAAGAACGTCAACCCCGACTACAACGCCCCCCTGGCCAAGCGGGGCGAGCTGTGCGCCGACTGCAAGAACAGCAGCGAGATCCGCTGCCTGGGCTGCGCCACCGTGTGCGAGACCTGCACCGAGGTGTGCCCCAACCGGGCCAACGTGGCGGTGGCGGTGCCTGGCATGCGCCAGCGCCAGATCATCCACATGGATGGCATGTGCAACGAGTGCGGCAACTGCGGCACCTTCTGCCCCTACGACTCCAACCCCTACAAGGATAAGTTCACCCTGTTCTGGAGCGAGGAGGATTTTGACAACAGCGGGAACCAGGGCTTCCTGAAGCTGAACGGCACCAACACCCGGGTCCGCCTGGACGGCCAGGTGAAGGAGTACGACGTGGCCGACGAGAGCTGCGGCCTGTACGATCCCATCCGCCGCCTGATCTGCGCGGTGTACGACAACTACAGCTATCTGCTGAAATAACGGAATAACCGGGAAAACCAGCCTGCCGTCCAATGGGCGGCGGGCTATTCCCCTATCGGAAAAGAGGTACCTCAGATGAGCGAGAGCTATTCCTTTACCGTCAACGGCGTCCTGCGTACCACCCAGGAGGACAAACCCCTGCTGCGCTACCTGCGGGACGACCTCCATCTGACCTCGGTCAAAGACGGGTGCAGCGAGGGCGCCTGCGGCACCTGTACCATCATTGTGGACGGCAAGACCGTCCGGGCCTGCATCCTCACCACCAAGAAGGCGGTGGGCAAGACCATCCTCACCGTGGAGGGCCTGAGCTATGACGAGCAGGAGGCCTTCGTGTACGCCTTCGGTTCGGTGGGGGCCGTCCAGTGCGGCTTCTGCATCCCCGGCATGGTGATGGCGGGCAAGGCTTTGATCGACCAGAACCCCAACCCCACCGAGGCGGAGATCAAGAAGGCCATCCGGGGCAACGTGTGCCGCTGCACCGGCTACAAGAAGATCATCGAGGGCATCTCCCTGGCCGCCGCCATTCTCCGCGGGGAGGAGAAGATCGACCCCGCCCTGGAGGGTGGGGACCGCTACCAGGTGGGCGACCGGGCCTTCCGCACCGACGTGCGGGAGAAGGTGCTGGGCACCGGCGAGTACTGCGACGACGTGCGGATGGACGGCATGGTGTACGGCTCCGCTGTCCGCTCCCAGTACCCCCGGGCCAGGATCCTGGATATCGACGCCAGCGCGGCCCTGGCTCTGCCCGGCGTGCTGGCCGTCCTCACCGCCGACGACGTGCCCCACAACAAGGTGGGCCACCTCCAGCAGGACTGGGACGTGTTCATCGCCAAGGGCTCCGTCACCCGCTGCGTGGGGGACGCCATCTGTCTGGTAGTGGCGGAGAATGAGGACATTCTCCGGGAAGCCAAAAAGCTGGTGAAGATCGACTACGAGCCCCTGGAGCCGGTGCGCACCATCCAGGAGGCCATGGCGGAGAACGCCCCGCTGGTCCACTCCAAGGGCAACCTGTGCCAGCAGCGCCACGTGACCCGGGGGGACGCCAAGACCGCCCTGGCCAACTCCAAGTACGTGGTCACCCAGCGCTACCAGACCCCCTTCACCGAGCACGCCTTCCTGGAGCCCGAGTGCGCGGTGGCCTTCCCCTACAAGGACGGGGTGAAGGTGTACACCTCCGACCAGGGCGTGTACGACACCCGGAAGGAGATCTCCATCATGCTGGGCTGGGAGCCCGAGCGCATCGTGGTGGAAAACAAGCTGGTGGGCGGCGGCTTCGGCGGCAAGGAGGACGTGTCAGTGCAGCACCTGGCCGCCCTGGCCGCCCTGAAGGTGAACCGGCCGGTGAAGGTAAAGCTGACCCGGCAGGAGTCCATCACCTTCCACCCCAAGCGCCACTACATGGAGGGCACCTTCACCCTGGGCTGCGACGAGAACGGCATCTTCACCGGCCTGGACTGCGAGATCTACTTTGACACCGGCGCCTACGCCTCCCTGTGCGGCCCGGTGCTGGAGCGGGCCTGCACCCACTCGGTGGGCCCCTACTGCTACCAGAATACCGATATCCGGGGCTTTGGCTATTACACCAACAACCCCCCCGCCGGCGCCTTCCGGGGCTTCGGCGTGTGCCAGAGCGAGTTTGCCCTTGAGTCCAACATCAACCTGCTGGCGGAGAAGGTGGGCATCTCCCCCTGGGAGATCCGCTACCGCAACGCCATCGAGCCGGGCAAGGTGCTGCCCAACGGCCAGATCGCCGACTGCTCCACCGCCCTGAAGGAGACCCTGCTGGCCGTCAAGGACGTATATGAGGCCAACATGGATCACGCGGGCATCGCCTGTGCCATGAAGAACTCCGGCGTGGGCGTGGGACTGCCCGACAAGGGCCGGGCCAAGGTGGTCATTCACAACGGCGTGGTGGAGCTGTACTCCGCCGCCTCCGACATCGGCCAGGGCTGCTTCACCGTCTTTGTGCAGATCATGGCCCAGACCCTGGGCCTGCCCAAGGAGAAGCTGAAGAACATGGGGGCCAACTCCGAGGTAGCCCCCGACTCGGGCACCACCTCCGGCTCCCGCCAGACCCTCATCACCGGCGAGGCGGTGCGCATGGTGTGCGAGGACGTGAAGAAGGACCTGGACGCCGTGGGCGGCGACCTCAGCAAGCTGGAGGGCAAGGAGTACTTTGCCGAGTTCTTCGACCCCACCGACAAGCTGGGGGCCGACGTGCCCAACCCCAAGAGCCATGTGGCCTACGGCTTCGCCACCCACGTGGTCATCCTGGACGACGAGGGCAAGGTAAAAGAGGTGTGGGCCGCCCACGACTCGGGCAAGGTGGTCAACCCCATCTCCATTCAGGGCCAGATCGAGGGCGGCGTGCTCATGGGTCTGGGCTACGCCCTGACGGAGAAATTCACCCTGAAGGACTGCGTGCCCCAGGTGAAGTTCGGCACCCTGGGCCTCATGCGGGCCGACCAGATCCCCGACATCCACGCCATCTACGTGGAGAAGGAGGAGCTGCTCCCCTTCGCCTACGGCGCCAAGGGCATCGGCGAGATCGCCACCATCCCCACCGCTCCGGCGGTGCAGGGGGCCTACTACGCCCGGGACCACATCCTCCGCACCACCCTCCCTATGGAGGACACCTTCTACAACAAAAAGAAGTAATTTTTCGTTCCGATTTACCACCCTCCGCGAAGGCCAGGCGGCCTCCCCCAGGGCCCTGGTCCGGCGGCTCCTCCCGCCCCGCACCAGGGCCTCTTTTTTCTTCTCTTACTGTAACGTGTAAAAGGGCTCAGGCATTGCTACACCGTGATTTTTCCTGTACCAAAAAATTTTTTAGCTTTACATGAAAATTTTTAGTTTTCCCTCTTGACATCTGCTCCACACGTGGTATGATTTACTCAGAAATAGGCTAAAAGTTTAGCAGGCTTCAAAAACATTTTGGAGGCGACAGTTCGATGAAAGACCAGATCAAATGGGTCCTGAACAAGATGCCCAAGAGCGAGGATAAGCAGCTCTCCGTCATGTCCCTGTCCAACGTGGCAAAGGCCCGCTTCTTCCACAGCTCCTTCCCCCAGTACTCCATCACCCCCCTGGCTCAGCTGGAGGGCATGGCCAAGTATCTGGGCCTGGGCGGCGTGTTCGTGAAGGACGAGTCCTACCGCTTCGGCCTGAACGCCTTCAAGGTGCTGGGCGGCTCCTTCGCCATGGCCAAGTACATTGCCAAGGAGATGGGCCGGGACGTATCCGAGATGACCTATGACTACCTGACCAGCGAGGCCTTCCGCAAGGAGTTCGGTCAGGCCACCTTCTTCACCGCCACCGACGGCAACCACGGCCGCGGCGTGGCATGGGCCGCCAACAAGCTGGGCCAGAAGGCCGTGGTACATATGCCCAAGGGCAGCTCCAAGTCCCGGTATGACAACATCGCCAAGGAGGGCGCTCAGGTCACCATCGAGGACGTGAACTACGACGACTGCGTGCGCATGGCCGCTGCCGAGGCCGAGCAGACCGAGCACGGTGTCATTGTGCAGGACACCGCCTGGGACGGCTACGAGGAGATCCCCTCCTGGATCATGCAGGGCTACGGCACCATGGCCAACGAGGCCGCCGAGCAGCTCCGCCAGTGCGGCGTGAACCGCCCCACCCACGTGTTCGTGCAGGCGGGCGTGGGCTCTCTGGCCGGCGCCGTGGTGGGCTACTTCACCAACCTGTTCCCCAATGATCCCCCCAAGTTTGTGGTGATGGAGGCCCGCGCCGCCGACTGTCTGTATCAGGGCGCTCTGGCGGGAGACGGCAAGCCCCGGATCGTCACCGGCGATCTCCAGACCATCATGGCCGGTCTGGCCTGCGGCGAGCCCAACACCATCTCCTGGGACATCCTGCGCAACCACGTGACCGCCTTCCTGTCCTGCCCCGATTGGGTGAGCGCCAAGGGCATGCGGATGCTGGGCGTGCCCGTGAAGGGCGACCCCACCGTGATCTCCGGCGAGTCCGGCGCTGTGGGCATGGGCGTTCTGGACGCCATCATGTGCGACGACACCTACAAGGAGCTGCGGGAGGCCCTGGAGCTGAACCGGTTCAGCCAGGTGCTGATGTTCTCCACCGAGGGCAACACCGATCCCCTGAAGTTCCGCCGGGTGATCTGGGACGGCGAGTACCCCACCACCGATTCTCCCCAGCACCCCTATCAATAAGCATGACCCATTTGGGATGAAGAAAAGGAAAAAAATACGTTAATGGAGGTCACTGACATGGATTTTGAGAAGATCAAAGCCGCTGCCGAAGGCTATAAGGCCGACATGACCCGCTTCCTGCGGGACATGATCTCCCACCCCAGCGAGAGCTGCGAGGAGAAGGAAGTGGTCGCCTGCATCAAGGCCGAGATGGAGAAGCTGGGCTACGATGAGGTCGAGGTGGACGGTCTGGGCAACATCATCGGCTGGATGGGCCAGGGCGACAAGATCATCGCCATCGACTCCCACATCGACACCGTGGGCATCGGCAACATCAACAACTGGACCCACGATCCCTACAAGGGCTACGAGGACGACGAGGTCATCTACGGCCGCGGCGGCTCCGACCAGGAGGGCGGCATGGCCTCCGCCGTGTACGGCACCAAGATCATGAAGGAGCTGGGCCTGATCCCCGCCGGCTACAAGATCATGGTGGTGGGCTCCGTCCAGGAAGAGGACTGCGACGGCATGTGCTGGCAGTACATCGTCAACAAGTTCTTCCCCGCCAAGGGCATCAAGAAGGAGCAGGTCGAGTTCGTCATCTCCACTGAGCCCACCGACGGCGGCATCTACCGCGGTCACCGGGGCCGCATGGAGATCCGGGTGGACGTGAAGGGCGTGTCCTGCCACGGCTCCGCTCCCGAGCGGGGCGACAACGCCATCTACAAGATGGCCGACATTCTCCAGGATGTCCGTGCCCTGAACGAGAACGACGACGCCGACTCCACCGAGATCAAGGGCCTGGTCAAGATGCTCAACCCCAAGTACAACCCCGAGCACTACGAGGACGCCCGCTTCCTGGGCCGCGGCACCTGCACCACCAGCCAGATCTTCTACACCTCTCCCAGCCGCTGCGCTGTGGCCGACTCCTGCTCCATCTCCATCGACCGCCGCATGACCGCCGGCGAGACCTGGGATTCCTGCCTGGAGGAGATCCGCAACCTGCCCAACGTGAAGAAGTACGGCGACGACGTGAAGGTGTCCATGTACATGTACGACCGTCCCTCCTGGACCGGCGAGGTGTACGAGACCGAGGCCTACTTCCCCACCTGGATCAACAAGGAGAACGCCGCCCACGTGCAGGCTCTGGTGGATGCCCACCACGCCCTGTTCGGCGAGAACCGCATCGGGCCCGAGGGCGCCATGTCCCTGCGCCACCGTCCCCTGATCGACAAGTGGACCTTCTCCACCAACGGTGTTGCCATCCAGGGCCGCTACGGCATCCCCTGCGTGGGCTTCGGCCCCGGCGCCGAGAGCCAGGCGCACGCCCCCAACGAGATCACCTGGAAGCAGGATCTGGTGTCCTGCGCCGCCCTGTACGCCGCCGTGCCCGGCCTGTACAAGGAGGAGAACAAGACCGCCGATGTGTCTCAGTTCCGCGCCGGCAAGACCAACAACGACATTAAGTAAGAACATTCGCCCATTTACTTATAAATTCTGAATATTGAAAAGGAGACGATCCACATGGACGCCAAGCTGCAGGCTTATATTGACAAACTGAACAAGCTCAACTTCAAGGAGATGTACAACGGCGACTTCTTCCTGACCTGGGAGAAGACCGACGACGAGATCGAGGCCGTCTTCACCGTGGCCGACGCCCTGCGCTACATGCGTGAGAACAACATCTCCACCAAGATCTTCGAGTCCGGCCTGGGCATCTCCCTGTTCCGCGACAACTCCACCCGTACCCGCTTCTCCTTCGCCTCCGCCTGCAACCTGCTGGGCCTGGAGGTCCAGGACCTGGACGAGGGCAAGAGCCAGATCGCCCACGGCGAGACCGTCCGTGAGACCGCCAACATGGTGTCCTTCATGGCCGACGTCATCGGCATCCGGGACGACATGTACATCGGCAAGGGCAACGCCTACATGCACGAGTTCATGGACGCCGTGACCCAGGGCAACAAGGACGGCGTGCTGGAGCAGAAGCCCACCCTGGTGAACCTGCAGTGCGACATCGACCACCCCACTCAGGCCATGGCCGACATGCTGCACATCATCCACCACTTCGGCGGCGTGGAGAACCTGAAGGGCAAGAAGATCGCCATGACCTGGGCTTACAGCCCCAGCTACGGCAAGCCCCTGTCCGTGCCCCAGGGCATCATCGGCCTGATGAGCCGCTTCGGCATGGACGTGGTCCTGGCTCACCCCGAGGGATACGAGGTCATGCCCGAGGTGGAGGAGGTCGCCAAGAAGAACGCCGAGAAGTCCGGCGGTACCTTCACCAAGACCCACAGCATGGCTGAGGCCTTCAAGGACGCCGACATCGTGTATCCCAAGAGCTGGGCTCCCTTCGCCGCCATGGAGAAGCGCACCAACCTGTACGCCGAGGGCGACAGCGACGGCATCAAGGCTCTGGAGAAGGAGCTGCTGGCTCAGAACGCCAACTACAAGGACTGGTGCTGCACCGAAGAGCTGATGAAGACCACCAAGGACGGCAAGGCCCTGTATATGCACTGCCTGCCCGCCGACATCAACGACGTCTCCTGCAAGGACGGCGAGGTCGAGGCCTCCGTGTTTGACCGTTACCGCGATCCTCTGTACAAGGAGGCTTCCTTCAAGCCCTACATCATCGCCGCCATGATCTTCCTGGCCAAGTGCAAGGATCCCCAGGCCACTCTGAAGGCTCTGGAGGAGCGCGGCCTCGCCCGTTGGTTCAACAAGTAATCACTCATTGCTTTTGAACAGATAGACTTCCATTTCTTTTCCCTTCATTCCAATGGCCCGTCCGCATAGGTCCACCTGCCTGACTTCGTGCGGACGGGCCGCACTATTTCGAATAAGATCGACCGAGGTGTTTTTCATATGGGCAAGCGCATCGTAATCGCACTGGGCGGCAACGCGCTGGGCAGCAACCTGCCCGAGCAGATGATCGCCGTGAAGCAGACCGCCAAGGCCATCGCCGACCTGATCGAGGAGGGGCACGAGGTCATCATCGCCCACGGCAACGGCCCCCAGGTGGGCATGATCCAGAACGCCATGACCGAACTGACCCGCTCCGATCCGGAGAAGTACATTCCCTGCCCCCTGTCCGTCTGCGTGGCCATGAGCCAGGGCTACATCGGCTACGACCTGCAGAACGGTCTGCGGGAGGAGCTGCTGGACCGGGGCATCAACAAGGGTGTGGCCACCGTGCTCACCCAGGTGGAGGTTGACCCCGCCGATCCCGCCTTTGAGCACCCCACCAAGCCCATCGGTGCCTTTATGACCAAGGAGGAGGCCGACAAGCTGGTGGCCGAGCGTGACTACAACGTCATCGAGGACGCCGGCCGGGGCTACCGCCGTGTGGTCGCCTCTCCCAAGCCCCAGTCCATCATTGAGATCGAGTCCATCCGGGACATGGTGCAGGCCGGTCTGGTGGTGGTGGCCTGCGGCGGCGGCGGCATCCCGGTGTACAAGACCGAGGGCCACCATCTGAAGGGCGCGGCCGCTGTCATCGACAAGGATTTCGCCTCCTGCGTGCTGGCCAAGCAGGTCAACGCCGACACCCTCATCATCCTCACCGCCGTGGAGAAGGTGGCCATCAACTTCGGCAAGCCCAACGAGCAGTGGCTGGACGAGCTGACCCCCGACCAGGCCCGCAAGTACATGGCGGAGGGCCACTTTGCCCCCGGCTCCATGCTGCCCAAGGTGCAGGCCGCTGTGGAGTTCGCCGAGAGCGCCCCCGGCCGCTCCGCCCTCATCACCCTGCTGGAGAAGGCCAAGGACGGCGTGGCCGGCAAGACCGGTACCGCCATCCACCTGTAATCAGATAAAAAAAGGATCTGCCTTCGGCAGATCCTTTTTTTATCCTCCCAGCCGTGCCACTATCATGTAGTAGAGGGGAATGGTAAGGTAGAGCATCCAGCCCGGATGCCAGTTGTCCAGCAAAAATCCGGTGATGAGATAGACCACTGTGATCACCACAGGATAAGCCGCGTCCAGCCCTATCAGGTGAGTAACAATGGGGAGCCCTACCATCATCACCAGGGTCAGCAGCCACAGCAGCTTCTCCTTCCGGGCTTTCCACTTCTTTTTCCGCTGCTTCTCCAGCCGCGCCTCGGCGTCCTCCCAGGCCTGGGCCGCCTCAAAGACCTCCCGGGTCTCCCGGTCCTCCTCCGTCTCACCCGGGCGGGTGTCCTGAAGGAGCAGTTCGTCCAGAGAGGTGCCGTACAGCCGGGCCAGCGTGATCAGGTTGTCGGTGTCCGGGGAGGACTCCGCCCGCTCCCACTTGCTGACAGCCTGGCGGCTCACCCCCAGCCGGGCGGCCAGCTCCTCCTGGGAGTAGCCATGCTCCCGCCGCAGGGCCACCAGCCGGTCGGCGATCTCAATATTCATTGGGCATCCCTCCTGGAGCCAGTTTATCCGTTTTGGGAAAAAAGTGCCACCCACTCTGCTTTTCGCAGGGGCAACTATCGGTTGCGGAGGCTCAGAGCAGCTGCTCTACCGCCCCTTCCAAACAATCGATCTCTCCAAATGTGGTAAAGGGGCTGACGGAAAACCGCACCACGCCCTGAGGCCCGCAGCCCAGCGTGCGGCAGGCCAGCGGAGCGCCCAGTATCCCCCAGGCGCACCGGATGCCGTACCGCTCTGCCAGCACCCGGGCCATCTCCCCGTTGGGCCGGGCGGTGAATTCCACCGACACCAGCCCCGCCCGGCCGTGGGGATCGTCCCTCCCCAGCACCCGCAGGCCCTCGCCATCCAGTTCCTTCATCCGGGCCCACAGGTGGCGGGACAGCTTTCCCAGCCGCTCCCGCAGGCCTTGACTCTCTTCCTCCAGATAGTCCAGGGCGGCCCCCAGGCCGGCAATGCCGGGCAGGTTGGCCGGATCGTCCGGGAAGGGGGGCAGCAGCTCCGCCAGGCGGTGGGACAGGGCCAGGCCGCCCACTCCCTCCGGCCCCAGCAGGCCGGTATAGCCGGGGAAGCTCAGCCCGTCGATGTTCCAGGCGTCCATATCCACCGGCAGCACCCCCAGGGTCTGGGCTCCATCCACCAGGAAAAAGATCCCCTTCGCCCGGCACAGTGCCCCCACCTGGCCCATGGGGAACAGCGCGCCTGAGACGTGGGAGGCGTGGGTGAGCACCACCGCCTTCACATCGGCGGTCATTTTTCCTTCCAGGCCGTCCAGGACCAACTCACCCCGCCCGGTGCAGGGCAGCAGCTCCGCCGCCGCCCCCAGCCGCTCCAGGGTGCGGTACACGCTTCCCCGCTCCATGGGAGAGGTAAGCACCTTGTCTCCCGGCTTGAGCAGAGCGGAGAGCAGCCGCTCCAACCCCCAGTCCGGGCCGGGTGTGAACCGGAGGGCGCTCCCCGCCGGGGCGTGGGCCAGGGCCAGCAGCCTCTCCCCCACTGTCTCCGGGCGGTCCTCCGACCGCCCGGGCCGCAGGACCGCCCGGGCCATGGCCTCCCCCACCCCCGGCGCCTTGGGAAAGGCGGCGGTACAGTTGTCCAGATAAACGGTGCTCATGGCTTCCCCCGTTTAAAAATCAGTCTCCACCAGCAGGCGGAAGCGGTAGCTCTCCTGCTTCATGCGGGTCAGGGCCTGCTCCAGCATACCCACGATATTGGCGCTGTCATCCAGCAGCACCCGGACGGTGCCCCGCTGGTCCTCCAGGGCGCTGAGCAGGGCGGAGCGCTGCACGCTCCGGCTGCGGCCGTCATCCCGAGCGTCCAGATCGCCGGACCAGCAGGCCCAGCCCGCCTCCTCCGCCGCCCGGGTCACGTTTTTCTCCGGCTCCTCCAGCAGAGCCAGGTGGGTGCGCAGACAGAGGGTGTCCTCCAGCCACCGGCTGCCCTCCTCCAGGGCAGCCAGAGCCTTCTCCCTGTCTCCGGCGGGCACGCTCAGGCCCACGGTATGGCCCGAGCCTACCGCCCGGCGGATAGCCGCCTCGTTGTCGGCCAGCGTCTCCGGCCGGAAAAAGAGCAGGGCCTTCACTCCCGCCCCATCCAGAAGATCCAGCAATTCCTCCGCTCCGGTGCCGGTGCACTGGAAGGCCAGGGCCACCGTCAGCTGCCGCTGGTCGGTCTCGTCCGGGCTGGGGGTAGCGGAAGGCGCGGCGGTGCTCCCGCCCCCGCCGGAGGAAGTGGTGGGCTTGGGGCTGGAGCTGGTGCCCATGGCCTTCAGGTACTCGTTGTACCGGATACGCATGGGGTTGGCCGCCGAATCCACGAACTGGGAGGTACTCAGCCACTCCTGTCCGTTGGTAATGCGGATCAGAGTGCCGTAGTTGGTGGGAGTATAGCTGTAATTCAGCCCGAAATAGCGGCACACCCCCGCCAGGGGGACGAACACCCGGCCGTTGCGGAGCACAGCCTTCATATCCATGTCCTCCCCGCTGGACTGCTCCACGCAGGTGCCGGCATTGATGTCGAATACCAGCGTACCGCTCAAGCTGTATAAGGTAAATTTATATTCCGTTCCGGTACGGTCCTGGCCATAGGATACCCCCAGGTTCACCCCGGTATAGGTCCAGTCGAAGGCATGGTAGGGCACATAGATGGCCCCGCCGATCCACACAGGCATGGCCTCCAGCGGCAGATCCAGCATCTGGTCGTTCTCCGCCATCAGGTAGATCTCCACGCTGTCCGCCATGGCCTGGGTGCCCGCCAGCAGGGTCACCGCCAGTACCGCCGCGCACAGGCAGGCCATCATCCGCTTCCACCGTGCCATCTGGCCGTCTCCTTTCCTTTGGATGCTTGATTATACCATAGCCGCAAGTCCCTATGGACTTGCGCGCCGCAAAGCGGCGTAAAATCGGCCCCGCCGATTTCAGCTATGGTGTAACATCAACAGCAGGCGTTTTGTTCACAAAACACCTGGATCCATGGGATCCTGCCGCACATTGTGCGGCAACTGGTGATATTATACCATGGATCGCTCTGCGGGTAAAGCGGGCACTTGCACCCCATTTTCCCCCATAGTATAATGAAACCAGCCTGAAAGGCAATTTAATGGGATTTTAACAGTTCCTAAATACCATCTTCAGCGGGGAGCGGGTATACTGGTACCATACCGCGGAAGGGGCGTGTTGTTATGGATATTACATTGGAGCAGGTGGAGCGCCTGCGGGAAAAGGCCGACATCTCCTATGAGGAGGCCAAGGCTGTCCTGGAGGAGGCGGGGGGCAGCGTGCTGGACGCCCTCATCCTGCTGGAAAAGCGGGGCAGAATCCATGCCGGCGCCGGACACAGCGCCCACTACTCCACCCGAACCGGCGGAGAGAGCGGCCCCTCGGCCTCCTATCCGGAACCGGCGGCGGAGCCGGAGCCGGGCGATGAGCAGAAGGGCGGATTCTGGCATATGATTCAGGATCTGCTCCGCCGGGGGCTGCAGGACAGCCTGGAGGTGTGGCGCCGGGAGGAGCTGATGGTGAGCATCCCGCTGCTCATCTCCATCCTGCTGCTGATCCTGGCCTTCTGGATCTGCCTGCCGCTGCTGGTGCTGGGGCTGCTGCTGGGCTGCCGGTACCGGCTGACCGGGCCGGATTTTGACGACAGCCCTGCCGGGGAGACGGTCAACCGGGCCGCCCGTACCGTAGGCGATACGGTGGAGAAGATGAAGGACGAGGCCCAGCGCTATTTTCACGAAAATCATCACGACAAGAAATGAGGTGCTGCTCCATGGGGGAGCGGATCCTGCTGGTAGAGGACGAGGAAAAGCTGGCCCGGATGGTGGAGCTGGAGCTCCAGTACGAGGGCTACACGGTGGAAAAGGCCTTTGACGGCCGGACGGGACTGGACCGGGCCCTCAGCGGCGGTTTCGACCTGGTGCTGCTGGACATCATGCTCCCCGCCCTGTCTGGGATGGAGGTGCTGCGGCGTCTGCGGCGGGAGAGCCAGGTGCCCGTCATCATGCTCACCGCCCGGGACACGGTGGTGGACAAGGTGTCCGGTCTGGACATGGGGGCGGACGACTATGTCACCAAGCCCTTTGCCATCGAGGAGCTGCTGGCCCGCATCCGGGCGGCCCTGCGCAAGCGGCCCGCCCGCCCGGAGGAAAGCGCTCCCCTGCTCACCGCCGGACCCCTGACCATGGACACCGAGCGGCATGAGGTGGCGGTGAACGGCCAGCAGGTGGCCCTCACCCGCCGGGAGTTTGATCTGCTGCGCTGCCTGCTGGAGCACAAGGAGAAGGTGCTCACCCGGGAGGCCCTGCTGGACCAGGTGTGGGGCTTCGACTTTGCCGGGGAGACCAACGCGGTGGACGTATACATCCGCTTCCTCCGCTCCAAGCTGGACGAACAGTTCGGCATCAAACTGATCCACACCGTCCGGGGTGTGGGCTATACCATCCGGGAGGAGGAGCATCCATGAGCGCATCCGCCATCGTCTACACCAGCGCCACCGGCTTCACCGCCCAGTACGCCACCCTGCTCCACCACCAGACCGGCTTGCCCCTCTACCGGCTGGAGGAGGCGGCAGGTCTGCCGGGCAGCACCCGGGTGCTCTACCTGGGCTGGCTGCGGGCAGGCAAGATCATGGGCCTGAAGAAGGCCGCATCCCGCCTGAAGGTGGCGGGGATCTGCGCCGTGGGTCTGGCGCCGGAGGGGGACCCGTCCAAGCTGCGGGAGGACAACCGTCTGGGGGAGATCCCCCTGTTCTACCTGCGGGGCGGCTACGCCCCCGCCCGGGTGAAGGGCCTCAATAAAATGATGATGGCCGCCATGGAGAAAGTGCTCTCCGGCAGGCACGACCCCCAGTCCCGCTCGGCCCTGGAGGCCATCCGCCGGGGCGCCGACTGGGTGAGCCAGGACCAGCTGGAGCCGGTGCTGGACTGGCTGGACAGCTGAAAGGCGGGCGTCTGCTATGGCCCGTAAATCCGGCCGGAAGGGAGGGCGGTTCCAGTCCTCCATTGTAGCCCGGCTCAACAGCAAGCTGTTTTTCCGGCTGCTGGGCATCTATTTCATGCTGGACCTGCTGCTGGTGCTGCTGTTCTGCGGGGGTCTGGTGGCCTGGTCGGAGGGGCAGGCCGCCAGGCTGGCCCAGTTGGCGGAGGAGCGGGGCGTCCCCTCCCAAGAGGCCACGGAGTGGATGGAGGCGGGCAGCTATACCGTCTCGGCGGGGACAAAGACGGCGGAGGGACTCCGCCTGCCCCACTGGCTGCCCTGCCCGCCGGAGCTGGAGGGCGGAGAGCGGTACTTTGACCCGGGAACGGCGGACCTGCTGCCCCTGGTCACCTTCTCCTCCGGCGGCACCACCAGCTACACCCTGATCACAGAATGCCAGGGGGAGAGCTGCACCATCCGGCTGGACCTGTCCCGCCCGGCGGCCATTTTCGTCTTTACCGCCCGGGTGCTGCTGATCTGCCAGCTGATCAGTCTGGTGCTCAACCTGCTGAAAAACGCGGGCACCATCCGCCGCACCCTGCGGCCCATCCAGGAGCTGGCGGCGGCGGCAGCCCGGCTGAACCAGGCGGCTCAGGGCATGTCCCCGGAGGAGCTCCAGGCCCTGGCGGGCAAGCTGGACGAGATCAACGCCACCCACCTGGACCGGCGGATCTCGGTCACCGGCACCCAGAAGGAGCTGCGCACCCTGGCCCAGGCCATCAATTCCATGCTGGACCGGATCAACGCCGCCTACCGCTCCCAGATGCGCTTCGTGTCCGACGCCAGCCATGAGCTGCGCACCCCCATCGCCGTCATCCAGGGCTACGCCAACCTGCTGGACCGTTGGGGCAAGGATGACCCGGCCACCCGGCAGGAGGCCATTGACGCCATCCGGCAGGAGGCCGATTCCATGAAGGAGCTGGTGGAGCAGCTGCTCTTCCTGGCCCGGGGGGACAACGACTCCATGAAGGTGAGCTTTGAGCCCTTTGATCTCACCGAGGTGGCGGGGGAGGTACTGCGGGAGACCCAGATGATCGACCAGAAGCACAAGTTTTCCGCCCGATGGTCCCTGCCGGTGCCGGTATGGGCCGACCTGGGGCTCATCAAGCAGGCCCTGCGGGTGCTGGTGGACAACGCCTGCAAGTACACCCCCGAGGGGGGACGCATCACCATCTGGGCTGAGGGGGCGGACGGCCTGGCCCGCCTGTCGGTGGAAGACGAGGGCCAGGGCATCGATGCCGACAGCCTGCCCCACATCTTCGACCGCTTCTACCGCACCGACGAGAGCCGGGCCCGCCAGACCGGCGGCACCGGCCTGGGCCTGTCCATCGCCAAGTGGATCGCCGACCGGCACGGCGGCTGGTTCGAGGTCACCTCCTGGCCCGGCGTGGGCACCCGGATCACCCTGGTGCTTCCTCTGGCCCCCATGGACAGGGATGAACAGGAGAACCCATAACTCATTGAGATCTGCTCCTTTGGGGCAGGTCTCTTTTTTTCGCAATTGCAGGGAACTTTTTTCTCCCAGGTACCGTCCAATAATCCGAAACGCAAAACAGGAAAAAGGAGTTATCTGATATGAATCGTCGTTTTCTCGCTCTGGCCCTGGCCGGAACGCTGACCCTGAGCCTGCTCACCGCCTGCGGCGGCGGCACCGACACCCCCGACACCCAGACCACGCCCCCTGTGGTGGAGAGCGCCGTCCCCGAGTCCTCCGCACCCGTGGCCGAGACCACCCCTGCCGTCCCCGAGTCCTCCGCGCCTGTGACTGAGGAAAGCCAGGAGCCCGAATCCCAGCCCTCCTCAAAGCCCTCCGCCGCCCCCACTACCAAGCCCTCCGCCAAACCTACCACCAAGCCCACCCAGNTCCGTTACCCATTTGCTGTTGGGCTTGTCCGCATAAAACTGCCGGTTGAGCAGATTTTTGTACCTGTGAACCTGCTGCCCCATTTGCTGCCATTTCCTGCGGCGGCGGATTTCAGACAGCAGATCGTACTTTTTCATAATTCGCAGCACAGTTTTGGGATTACAGAAAATATTCTGACTTTTCAGCCATATCCACATCCGCCGGTACCCGTAGGTACGCAAGGTGCGTTCCCGCTGCCGTGCAAGCATTTCCGCAAGAGTGGCATCCTTTTCTGGTCTGCCCAGGCGATGGACAAAGGCGTAGTAGCCGCTTCTGGATACTCCAAAAAATTTACACATGACTGCCACTGGATGCTCGGTTCTGTGACGATATATGACATGGTATTTTACCCTTGCCCTCACTTCCTTCCTGTGAAGCACAGAAAATCCCGCAGCAGCTTATTCTCCATACGAAGCCGCTGGATTTCATAGGCCTGCTCTGACACAATGTCTCTTGGTGCGGCGCCTTTCCTCGGCCGTCCTTTGGGCCGCGGGAGAATGCCGGCTTCCAATTTGCGTTCTTTTCTTCGCTCACGCTTAAGCAGCCTTTTTACCACCTGCTTATCCTGAAAGCCGTAGTATTCTGCAACTTCCCGCTGGGTTTTCCCCCCTGCTATCATTGCCTTGATTTCAGGCAGAAGTACTTGAACGTGTGTGTAATTCCGTTTTCCCATGACAAGACCCCCTGATGTAGTCTATTTTCCTACATCAGGGGGTCTTTTGTCACTGTCCGTTTTTACTGGACCTGTTCACGGCGGAGGCAGGGACCTCTTTTTGCCTAATAGCCCAGTTCCTTTAATATCTCTTTGATCTCGCTCTTGTCCGCCTCCGGCGCGGCGCACAGGATCACCGTGTCGTCGATCCGGGACAGGACACAATACGTTCCGCCGGCGGTCAGGGTATATTTCTGACTGTTGATCAGATTGCACTCCATGTATGTCCCCTGCTTCTCTGCCAGCTGGTCCCTCGCCTGCATAAAAAATTGCTCCGCTGCCGTCTCTGACGGGAAGGACAGATATTCCAGGCTGTAGTCCTCCCCCCGGGCCTCATAGGACAGCTCCCAGCTGTCCTCCACACCGGATGGGGCCCCTTCCGTGACGGTATATCCGTATCCGCTCATCTGCGCCGAAAACTCCGCCGGGGACAGGGCGGTTTTGGGCCGGAACAGCATCCAGACCAGGGCCGCCACGACTATCACCAGCACCAGCCCCACCGCTGCCAGGATCCCAATGATCAGCCTCCGGTTCCGTTTGGCCCGTTCCGGGTCCATGCTCCGCTTCTCCGGGTGCTTCTTCAGCAGATAGTCCAGGTGGTCGGCGGCCCCCTGTCCAAAGGTGCGCCTGATCCAGTCCGGGTCATACCTGTCGTTGTTTTTGTCAAAAGAGTAGCTCCAGGACTTTTCCACCGAGTACGCCGTGATCTGCCCCGGTCGGTTGAATTTTTGGGCATCCACATAGATGGTGAAAAAGCTGAGGATGGGCAGCAGACTGCGGTACCCGTCGTCCAGATGCAGATAATAGATATCCAGCCGGTCCCGCACGTCCAGGGGCTTGGTGATCTGGGCGATCTGACGTTCCCCATCAAACACACTGATGACATAGATCTTTCCCAGGGATCGCGCATAGCAGTCGTAGGTCCGGTCCCGGCATTCAATGGTCATCTGGGTGGTAAGGACCCCGTCGATCTGGGTATAAAAGGCGCCCTGTACCGCTCCATCCGGAGACACCACCTGATACTCACCCAGCTTGGTGGCAGTACCGAACAGGTATTTGTATCGGGAGAGGGCCTGCATGGTGTTCTCCAGGATGTTGTAGAACGTGTGGAAAACCTCGTTCCCATTGGCGTCGGTAAAGGTCAGCTCCCGCAGATTTTCCACCTGAAACGGGATCCGGATATCGGCCCATGGCGTCCGGGCCCGGAACAGAATACCCCGCTCCCCTTCCACCTGAAAGAGGTTTTTCCCGTTGGCCTGGGTCTGCCGTATGGTGACGAACATGGCGCTTTTCCCCCATTCTGCCGGCTTCATTTAAGGATATTATACGGTAGCACCCCCTATTTGTCCATGGGTACAAAAAAGCGCCGGCTTCCGCTTACAGGCGGAAGCCGGCGCACTCAGGCTGCTATGTAGTTAGTCGCGCTGAGAATGGGTGGTCATGGAGTGGTTGACCTTACCGATGATAAGAAGCACCACAGCCATGGAGACCACGGCAATGATCAGGTTGATGGCCACGTTCCGGATAAAGCCGGCCAGGATGTAGTTGACGAAGCACACCGCCGCCACAGTGGCCGCATAAGGCAGCTGAGTGGCCACGTGATTCAGGTGGTAGCACTGAGCGCCGGAGGAGGCCATGATGGTGGTATCGGAGATGGGCGAGCAGTGGTCGCCCATAACCGCGCCGCCCAGAGTGGCAGCAATGGCGATCATCAGGATGTCATGGCCGGGGCCGATGTCAGCCACAGTCAGGGCAGTGGCGTCCACACCGGCAAACACGGGGATGACGATGGGCAGGAGGATGGAGAAGGTACCCCAGGAAGTACCGGTGGCGAAGCCCAGGAACGCGGCGATGATGAACACCACGGCGGGCAGGAAGTTGTGCAGGCTGTCGCCGAAGCCGGCCACGATACCGGCCACGAACTCAGGAGCGCCCAGAGCCTTGGTCACGTCGCCGATGGTCCAGGCCAGGCAGAGGATCAGGATGGCGGGCACCATCTGCTTGAAGCCCTCAGGCAGGCAGTCCATCATTTCGGTGAACTTCATGGAGCGGCGCACCATGAAGAAGATCATGGAGATGATCAGGGCGATCAGAGAGCCCAGAGGCAGAGCGGAGAAAGCGTCGGTGTTGGCGAAAGCGGTGAGCACGTCGGTACCGCCGTTCTGGAAGCCCACGAAGACCATGGCGCCCACGCAGCAGATAACCAGGACGATGACGGGGATGACCAGATCGATGACCTTGCCGTTGGGATTGAACTTCATCTCAGTGGCATCGGCGAAGGGCCGCTCGGGGGTGGTGTAGAGGTCGCCCTTGGCGGCGTTGTCCTCGTGCTTCTTCATGGGACCGTAGTCTACATTCAGGCTGGTCATGACGATGATGAAGACCATGGTCAGGATGGCGTAATAGTTATAGGGAATGGCCTTCAGGAAGATCTGGAAGCCAACTTCCTCGTTGTTGATAACGCCGGTGACGGCCGCGGCCCAGGAGGACACGGGCATCATGATACAAACAGGAGCGGCGGTAGCGTCGCACATGTAGGACAGCTTGGCGCGGGAAATGTGATGGCCGTCGGTGACGGGACGCATCACGTTGCCGGTGGTCAGGTTATTGAAGTAGTCGTCCACGCCCAGAACGATGGCCAGAATGAAGGTGGCCCACAGGGCGCCGGACTTGGTCTTGATGTGCTTGACGGCCCAGTCGCCGTAGGCCTTGGAGCCGCCAGCCCGGATCATCAGGGCCACCATGGTGCCCAGAATGACCAGGAACATCAGGATGCCCATGTTGCCGCCGGCGTTGCCGCACAGACGGGACACGAAATCCTGGAGGCCAGCCACCACGTTGCCGTTGGTATACAGCAGGCAGCCGACGATGATGCCCAGGAACAGGGACGAATACACTTCCTTAGTGATCAGAGCCAGAACGATGGCTACCACGGGGGGCAGCAGGGATGCGATGGTACCCCAGGCCGCAATATCGGCGGTGGAGTCGCCCTCAGCAAAGGCGACTGTCGTCAGGATACACGCCAGGGCAAAGATTACCAGCAGAATTCTTCCGAAGCGTTGCATTCGTGGTGAGTTCATAATAACCCTCCCTTATAAATTCGAATCCTAAAAGCCTCCCCAACCCAAGGATTCAACTTCATCATACACTATTATTCACAATTTGGCAACACTTTTTTGTCAGAATTAACAACTCCGCCGTCTCTTTACTGTGTTAAATTTCACATATTGAGCAAAAACCCCGCATTTGCAAGGGCTTTTTGCACCCTTTCGAAACTTTTTTCGTTCCGGCAGCGGATGGTATGCAGGTGAATTCCGCCGGTGAGATCGGACAGCGGCTTGGCCCCGTGGGCCTCCACCCGCCGGATGAACTCCCCTATATCATATCGGCTGCTCAGCCCCAATATGCCGGTAAGCTGACCATAGACCGGATGCTCCACGATCACGTCCACCACCTCGCCCCCGGCATCCACAATGGCGGTAAGCTCAGCCTCCATCTGCTCCGGGGTATGGACGCAGGCCACGGTATGCTCCACCCCGTCCTGACGCCGCTCCAGCACATAGCCCCGGGGCGTGGCCAGGATGTGGGCGCCGCCCGCCCGCAGCAGGGCGATGTCTCCCACGATGATCTGGCGGCTGACGGAGAAGCGCTGGGCCAGCGCCGCCGCACTCAGCGGCCCCTCCGCCTCCTCCAGCGCCCGGGCCACCGCCGTCCGGCGCTCCGCTCCACTGTGTTCTGTCATGGCCGTCCCTCCTTTTTCCTCAGTATAACAGTTCCGACCCAGTGTGTAAATCACCTTGCAATTTCCACCGGCCGACAGTACAATAGAGATAATATCACATCACTGAAAGAGGAGCGTGCGGTTGCTTACAATGGATCGAGAGGAAGCCTTTGAGTTTTTGGACCGGACGGCCCGGGGAATCGCCGAGATGTTCGGCTCCACCTGTGAAACCCTGGTCCACGATATGGGAGATCCCAGCCACCCCATTTTATCAATTTACAACGGCCACGTCTCCGGCCGGACGGTGGGCTCCACCATGGACATTCTGGGCACCGCCCGGGAGCTGGACCAGGACGCCCTGGTCACCGACTTTGTCAATCTGTATGCCACCACCCCGTCGGGGCAGCAGATCAAGAGCAGCACCTTTCACCTGATCGGGGAGGACTACAATCTGGCCCTGGGCATCAACTTCGACTACTCCTCCCTGGTGTACGCCAACCGGATCCTGGTGGACCTGATGAGCGCCGAGGCCGACCTCCAGAGCGCCATGTGGCACGGGGGAGACAAGCAGCTGGGCAATCTGTTTGAGGAGTGCCTGGCGGCGGTGGGCAAGCCGGTAAACGCCCTGAACAAGCGGGACCGGATGAAGATCATCGCCCTGCTGGATCAGAAGAACGCCTTCTCCTTCCGCAAGTCGGTGCCCTTTGTGGCCAAACGGCTCCAGGTGTCCCGGTACACGGTGTACAAATACCTGGGAGAGCTGTCAGGCACCGCCGGCGAGGAGGAGCCTAACGAATCCAACTAAAATGAAGGAGGAATCGCCCTTTATGGACAAGCAGCAGATCAATTCCTATTTTGACGACCCCGCCCGCCGCGCTCAGCTGGTGGGCCACATCTCCCGGCTGGTGCGGGTGCGCAGTGTCCGGGAGGACGCACAGCCCGGCATGCCCTTCGGCCCCGGCCCCGCCGCCGCCCTGGCGGAGGGTCTGAAACTGGCCGGTGAGCTGGGCTTTGCCGTGAAGAATTATGACAACTATGTGGGTACGGTGGACCTGAACGATGAGGAGACCGTCCTGCACATCCTGTGCCACCTGGACGTGGTGGGCGAGGGCACCGGCTGGACAGTGACCGGGCCTTACGAGCCCAAGGAAGTGGACGGGATGCTCTACGGCCGGGGCACCGACGACGACAAAGGCCCCGCCTGCGCCGTGCTGATGGCCATGCAGGCGGTGAAGGATCTGGGCGTGCCGCTGAAAAAGAACGTGCGGCTGATCCTGGGCACCGATGAGGAGAGCGGCTCGGCGGACCTGGCCTACTACTACAGCAAGGAACCCTACGCCCCCTACACCTTCTCTCCTGACGCCGAGTTTCCCCTCATCAACATCGAGAAGGGCAGTTACCGGCCGGTGTTTACCAAGACCTGGGCGGCCGAGGAGGCCACTCCCCGGGTGAAGGAGCTCCACGGCGGCTTCCGCACCAACGTGGTGCCGCCGGAGGCCAGCTGCGTCATCGCCGGCCTGTCCGCTGAGGCGGCCAAGCCCTACTGCGACGCCGCTGCCGGGCGCACCGGCGCCTCCTACGAGCTGAAGGAGGAGGGAGACGACCTGCACATCCTGTGCCACGGCAAGGGGGCCCACGCCTCCACCCCGGCGGAGGGCAACAACGCCATCACCGCCCTGCTGGACCTGCTGTGCGCCCTGCCCCTGGCCAAAGTGGGCTCCACCGCCGGTCTCCACGCCCTGAACGCCCTGTTCCCCCACGGGGACTGCGACGGAAAAGCGCTGGGCATCGCCCAGTCCGACGATATCTCCGGCCCCCTCACTCTGGCCTTTTCCCTGCTGGAGGTCACCCCCACCGGCCTGGAGGGCCAGTTTGACAGCCGGGTGCCTCTCTGCGCCGACGAGGAAAACTGCAAGGCCGTGGCCGAGACCTCCTTTGCCAAGTTCGGCATGACCGCCCGGGGCGACATGCAGGAGCCCCACCACACCCCCGCCGATTCTCCCCTGGTCAAGGTGCTGCTGAACTGCTATGAGCAGTACACCGGCAACAAGGGGGAGTGCCTGGCCATCGGCGGCGGCACCTACGTCCACGACATTCCCGGCGGCGTGGCCTTCGGCTGCGCCATGCCCGGCTTCAACGGCAACATGCACGGCGCCGATGAGCACACCTGCATCGCCGACCAGCTCACCGCCGCCAAGATCTTTACCCAGGCCATCATTGATCTCTGCTCCTGAGTGCAGCACAAAATTGAAGATGAGAGGATGAGCATCCATGAAAGGAAAGACCACCGCACTGGCCCTGACCCTGTCCCTGGCACTGCTGATCCCCCTGTCCGCCTGCGGCGGCGGCCTGAGCGCCGACGATGCGAAATGCTACGTCCAGGGCGTCCTGGATGAAAACTATCTGGGCAAAGCCGACCCGGATTTTCTGAAGCTGATCGACAGCTCGGAGGAGGAGGTGGCGGATGTCTACGACGGCAGTCTGGAGACCGAGGCCCAGTTCTTCCTGGATTCCTTTGTGGAAAGCGAGCTGTCCCAGGAGGAGCAGGACAGCCTGCTGAAGGAGCTGTCCACCATGTACCGGCAAATCTACGCCCACTCCAAGTACTCGGTGGATTCCGCCTCCGAGATGGATGACACCACCTTCAGTGTAAAGGTGACGGTGGAGCCCATCGACATCTTCCACCAGGTGGCGGAGGAGCTGTCCAACGGCGCCGCCGACGAGCTGAACAGCCGCTATCCCGACCAGATGACCGACGAGGAGTACCGGGCCTACGAGCTGGAATGGGTACAGCTGTTTATGGATCTGACCTATGAGAAGCTGCCTGAGCTGGGCTATCTGGAGCCTCAGACCACCCTGGTACAGGTGGCGCTGGGGGACGACGACTACTGGTCCATCCCCGACGACGACTTCTGGTCCCTGGACGCACTGATCATCGACTACAATCTGGGCTGAGATCCTGTGAAAAAATACCGGCCCCGCCTGTCTGACAGGCGGGGCCGGTATTCTTCTTTTGTATCAGTCCGCCTTGCCCCGGCGCAGGTCGCAGATCACCTTGACGATCTGGATGACCAGGGTGGGCAGGAAGGCCAGCAGCACGATCTCCCCCAGGTTGGCAAACCCGAAGGCGGGGGCCACCTGGAACAGGCCCTTGAGGCCGGGGATGAAGAGCACCGCCAGCAGCAGCACCACGCCGGCAAAGAATGCGGCAATGGAGGCCTTGTTGGTGGTCAGCTTCAGGCGGAAGATGGATTCGGCGCCCCGGCAGTTGAAGCCGTGGAACAGCCGGGCCAGGGTGAGGGTGGAAAAGGCCATGGTGGAGGCCATCATCGCGTCGCCCCCCTGGTAGCCCAGGTAGAAGGCGATCATGGTGACCACGGCGATGAGCAGGCCCTGGCCGCCGATGCGGGCCAGGAGAGGCTGGTTGAGGATGGGCTCCTTGGGGTCACGGGGCTTCAGGTCCAGCAGACCCTTCCGGGCGGGCTCCATGCCGATGGCGATGGCGGGCAGGGAGTCGGTAAGCAGGTTGATGAACAGCAGGTGGACCGGCTGGAAGGGCACGGGCAGGGCCAGCAGGGAGGCGTACAGCACACAGAAGATGCCGGCGGTGTTGCCGCTGAGCAGGAACTGGATGGCGTTTTTGATGTTGGCGTACACGCTGCGGCCGTTGACCACCGCCTTGACGATGGTGGCAAAGTTGTCGTCGGCCAGGATCATGGAGGCGGCGTCCTTGGACACCTCGGTACCGGTGATGCCCATGGCCACGCCGATGTCCGCCTTCTTCAGGGCGGGGGCGTCGTTGACGCCGTCGCCGGTCATGGACACGATGCAGCCCTTCCGCTGCCAGGCGTTGACGATGCGGATCTTATGCTCGGGGGACACCCGGGCGTACACCGAGATCTTTTCCAGCCGCTGGTCCAGGTCGGCGTCGGTCATCTGGTCCAGCTCCAGGCCGGACACGGCCTCGTCTCCCTCCCGGAAGATGCCCAGCTGCTTGGCGATGGCGGAGGCGGTGATCTTGTGGTCGCCGGTGATCATAATGGTGCGGATACCGCCCCGCTTGGCGTCGGCCACCGCCTGCACCGCCTCGGGCCGGGGCGGGTCGATCATGGAGATGAGGCCGATGAAGGTAAACTCATTCTCGTCCTCCAGGGTCAGGGGCCGGACACTGTCCAGCTCCTTGCAGGCAAAGGCCAGCACCCGCAGGCCCTCCATGGACAGCTCCATATTCACCCGGGCGATCTCTTCCTTCCGCTCGGGGGTCATCTCCACCTTGCCCTGCCGGGTAAGGAGCCACTTGGACCGGTTCAGCAGCACGTCGATGGCGCCCTTGGTGAACAGGGTGGGCACTCCGTCGATGTCGTGGAGGGTGCTCATCAGCTTGCGGTCGGAGTCAAAGGCCAGCTCACCCAGCCGGGGATGCTGGGCGCGGTAGCTCTCCTCGTCCACGCCGAACTTCTCGCCCAGCATGACCAGGGCCACCTCGGTGGGGTCGCCGATGGAGGCGCCGGTCTCCTGGTTGTTGGTGGCGTCGCTGGCCAGCAGGGCGGCTTTCAGCAGCAGGCGCTGCACGTCGTTCACCAGCTCCAGGTCGTCTCCCTCCAGCAGGGAGCCGTCGGCGTACACCTTCTGGGGGGTCATCTTGTTCTGGGTCAGGGTACCCGTCTTGTCCGAACAGATGACGGAAACGGAGCCCAGGCTCTCCACCGCCTTCAGGTCCTTCATGATGGCGTTCTGTTTGGCCATCTTCTGCGTGCCCATGGCCAGCACGATGGTGACGATGGAGCTGAGGGCCTCTGGGATGGCGGCCACCGCCAGGGCCACGGCAAACATGAGGGAGTCCAGCACCCCCATGCCGGTGCGGAAGATGGACAGGACGAACACCACGGCGCAGATAGCCATGATGACGATAGCCAGCTTGGCAGAGAAGTTGTCCAGGCTCTGCTGGAGGGGGGTCTTGCGCTGCTGGGTCTGGTTCATCAGGGCGGCGATCTTGCCCAGCTCGGTGTCCATGCCGGTGCCGGTGACCAGCACGGTGGCCCGGCCGTAGGTCACCAGGGAGCCGGAAAACACCATGTTCTTCTGGTCGCCCAGGGCCACCTGGCCGCCGCCAATCACGTCGGCGGTCTTGTCCACGCCCTCACTCTCGCCGGTGAGGGAGCTCTCATTGACTTTCAGGGAGAAGTTTTCCAGAATGCGGCCGTCGGCCACCACCATGTCGCCGGCCTCCAGCAGCACAATGTCGCCGGGCACCACGTCGGCGGAGGGGATCTCCACCCGGACGCCGCCCCGGAGCACCTTGGCGGAGGGGGAGGACATGGCCTTCAGGCTCTCCAGGGACTTTTCCGCCTTCAGATACTGGACGGTGCCCAGGATGGCGTTGAGGATGAGCACGGCGAAAATGACGATAGTGCTCTCCACATTCTCCGACACGGCGGAGATGAGGGCCGCGATGATGAGGATGATGACCAGCAGATCCTTGAACTGCTCCAGGAAGATCTGGAGCACACTCTTCTTCTTGCCCTCGGACAGTTTGTTGGGCCCGTACTGCTCCAGCCGGGCCCGGGCCTGCTGGTCGGTCAGGCCCTTCGGGCTGGCCTGCTGGGCCTCCAGCGCCTGGGCGACGGTCTTGCTGTAATATTGCTCTGCCATTATGATCCCTTCCCTTTTTTGGAATGAAAGCGAGAGGGCAACAAAAAAAGACCCCCCGCCAACCGCCGTCCATGACGACAGTTGCCGAAAAGTCTTGTTACCGCATCGGGCGCGTACCGCCAGGCCGGCAACCGGCCGTGATGTTGACGGAACGACTTTCAAACTACTCCCTTTTCAACTGCCGGTATCTTATCACATTTCCGCCGCCAAGTCAATTCCCTTTCCAAGTATCCCCGCTCTTTTCAGCATTATTCCCGGAATGGTTGACGGCACGCCCGCCTTCCGTTATACTTTTTTCAGCAAATCCCTGCCGGAAAGGAGACAACCGATGAAGCCGAAAGCCGTACTTGCCCTGTTGAAAACCGCCTGGGTGCTGGAGCTGATCCTTGCGGTATTTATTCTGGTGGTCACCGTGGTGCAGATGGTGCTGACCGGGAAGGATTCTCTGGAATACCTGCTGATGGGGCAATTCAGCCTGGATCAGTTTCTGGCCAGCACCATGAACATCATCGTGGGCCTGGAGTTTATGAAGATGCTCATTC
Organism: Intestinimonas massiliensis (ex Afouda et al. 2020); assembly: GCF_900626285.1. GTDB lineage: Bacteria > Bacillota > Clostridia > Oscillospirales > Oscillospiraceae > Flavonifractor > Flavonifractor massiliensis_A. The sequence continues at coordinate 2,404,975 of NZ_LR131147.1, read as the reverse complement.
TCCACACTCCCCGGGCGGTCACCGATGTGCTGCTGTTTGCCATCGCCCGGCAGCTGGTGGTGAGCCACTCCACCCCGGTGGATACCCTGCTGGGGGTCTCCGCCGTAGCGCTGATCTTTGTGATCAAAAAGTTCCTCCACACCAAGGAGGACGACCTGATGGGCCGTCCCCCCGTCAAGCCTCCTGAAAAATAACGGAAAACGCGGAAGCCGCCGGCTTCCGCCTTTTTTATGGGAAATGAAGAATCCGGCCCCTCCCAATCGTATTCTGGGTGAAAGCGCTTTTCAATCCTACCGAAAGGATGTGACAGACATGATGCTGGACCGGGCGGAAGCCCAGCGGCTGGTGGATACCTACTCCGACCTGATCCTCCGGCTGAGCTACACCTATCTGGGCAGCACCGCCGACGCCCAGGATATCTGTCAGGATATCTTTCTCAAGCTGCTGCAAACGCCCCAAACTTTTGACAGCCCGGACCACGAGCGGGCCTGGATCATCCGCGCCGCCGTCAACCTGTGCAAGGACCACCTGAAGAGCCACTGGCACCGGACCACGGTGGCCCTGGAGGCGGCGGAGGCGGTGCCCGCCCCCCAGCCGGAGGAGGGGAGCCTGCTGGCAGCGCTGGAGCTGCTGCCCCCCAAGTACCGGGCCGTCATCTACCTCTATTATTACGAGGGCTATTCCGCCAAGGAGATCGCCGCCCTGCTGGGGGAAAAGCCAGCCACCGTCTTCACCCGGCTGGACCGGGGGCGGCAGAAGCTGCGGACCTACCTGGAACAGGAGGAACTGACATGAAACAGTATAAAGATACCATGGACCGGCTCCGCTTCACCCCGGAGCAGAAGGAACATATGGCGGACCGGCTGATGACGGCGGCGGAGACAGCCGCTCCCCGCCGGGTCCTGCCCATCCGCCGTCTGGCCGCCGCAGGGGTGGCTGCCGCTTTGGTGCTCAGCCTGGGGGTGGCGGGGGCCACCGGCGCTCTGGGAGACGTTGGGGCGGCCTTCTCCGCCATTTTCGGCCCCTCCGCCCAGACCCAGGTCATCGACAAGATCGGCTACCCCGTGGGGGCCTCGGCCACCGACAACGGCATCACCATCACCGCCGACGCCATCGTGGGAGATACCTACAGCTATACCGTGGTGTACACCATCCAGCGGGAGGATGGAGCGCCCCTGGTGGACGATGACATTCTGGCCCGGGCCCCCGACCCGGCCACCGACGCTCTGCCCCTGACCTTCCAGTCCTACGATGCTTCCCTCCAGGGCTACCGGGGAGCCAGCGGCGGCAGCCGCTGGTTCTACGATGCCGACCCCTCCGACAGCGCCATCCAGTTTGTCGAGCTGCGCACCGGCAACCTCCCTCTGGAGCCCGGAAATTTCACCGCCCGGTTCCAGGACCTGCAGGTATACGGAGAGGACTACACCTCCCCCACTACTCTGGCGGAGGGGAGCTGGACGCTGACCTTCCGGCTGGACTTTGAGGATTCCTCCCGGGTCCTGCCCTGTGGGCAGAGCTTTACGCTGGACGGGACGGAGGCCGTGCTCAACACCGTCACCCTCTCCCCCCTGTCCATCCAGGCGGACTACACCATCTATTCCTCGGACGACGGTACCACCGACTGGCTGGAGCCTCTGCCCATGTCTATCACCTATACCGACGGCACCACCCTGGACCTGTCCCACGCCGGGGGCACCTGCACCCGGGGAGAGGATTCCGTCTCCTGCCAGAAGGGCATGATTTTCGATACCATTCGGCCGCTGGATGAGGTGGCCTCCGTCACCGTAGGGGACGTGGTCATCCCCGTCAATCAATAGGCAAAAAACCGGGCCCGCCGTACAAGCAGGCCCGGTTTCCTTATCTCTGATACTCGAATTCCAGGTTGTACAGGGAGACGATGTCCCCGTCCTTGATGCCCATCTCCTCCAGCCGGTCGAACAGGCCGGACTGGCGGAGCATCTTGTCGAACCAGTTCCGGGACTCGTAGTCCCCGAAGTTGACGTTGGCCATGAGCCGCTGGAGCCAGGGGCCCTCCACGATCCAGGTGTCGTCCTCGTGGATGATGTTGAGGGGCTCCGACATATCCACCTCCGGAGGCCGCTCCACATAGGTGGGCTCGTACACCGTGATGGGGGGCAGGTGCTCCAGCTCCCGGGCGGCGGCAAACATCAGCTCCCGGGTGCCCAGCTGGGAGGCGGCGGAGATCTCATAAAAGGGCATCCCCAGGGCCTCCACATGGGCCTTCAGGGCCTCCAAGCCGGTGCGGTCGGCGGCGATATCCACCTTGTTGCCCGCCACGATCATGGGGCGGTTCTCCAGGCCGGAGCCGTACTCCTTCAGCTCCTCCTGAATGGCGTCAAAGTCGGCCACCGGGTCCCGCCCCTCGGAACCGGACACGTCCACCACGTGGATGAGCAGCCGGCACCGGTCGATGTGCCGCAGGAAGTCGTGGCCCAGACCGGCCCCTTCGGCGGCTCCCTCAATGATGCCGGGGATGTCGGCCAGCACGAAGGATACCCCCTCCTCCACATACACCACACCCAGGTTGGGGAACAGGGTGGTGAAGTGGTAGTTGGCAATCTTGGGCCGGGCCTTGGACACCACCGACAGCAGGGTGGACTTGCCCACGTTGGGGAAGCCCACCAGGCCCACGTCGGCCAGCAGCTTCAGCTCCAGGATGACCTGCCGCTCCTGGCCGGGCAGCCCCGCCTTGGCAAACCGGGGCACCTGACGGGTGGGGGTGGCAAAGTGCTTGTTGCCCCAGCCGCCGTTGCCGCCCCTGGCCAGCACGAAGCGGTCGGTCTCCGACATGTCGCAGATGATCTCATTGGTGGCGGCGTCCCGCACCACGGTGCCCTTGGGGACCTTGATGACCAGATCCTCCCCGTCCTTGCCGGAGCAGCGCTTGCCCTGGCCGTCCATGCCGTTGCCCGCCACGTACTTGCGCTTGTAGCGGAAGTCCATCAGGGTGGACATGTGGGGATTGATCTCCAGGACCACGCTGCCGCCCCGGCCGCCGTCGCCGCCGTCGGGACCGCCGGCGGCCACGTACTTCTCCCGGTGGAAGGCCACCGCGCCGTTGCCGCCGTTGCCCGCCTTCACCGTGATGCGGGCGGTATCTACAAAGGGTGCTGCCATAGTTCCTCCTTGTTCTCAAAGAAAAAGCCCCGGAACGGGATTCCGTCCGGGGCTTAGTTTACCCATATTTCAGGCAATTACTGAGCGATCTCCACGATGGAAACCTGCTTGCGGTCCTTGCCCAGGCGCTCGAACTTGACCTTGCCGCTCTTCATGGCGAACAGAGTGTCGTCGCTGCCCTTACCCACGTTGACGCCGGGATGGATATGGGTGCCCCGCTGGCGGACCAGGATGTTGCCGGCCAGAACGAACTGACCGTCGCCCCGCTTCACGCCCAGACGCTTGGCCTCGGAATCACGGCCGTTACGAGTGGAGCCAACGCCCTTCTTGTGGGCGAAGAACTGAATACCGATGTTCAGCATGGTGTCACACCTCCAAACTTGTGTGTTGATGAAACGCTGTGCGGGGAGGTCAGTCCTCCTCCAGCACCAGCACATAGTCGGGATATTCCTCGTGCAGACTGGTCATGTGGACCATGAGAGCGGTCAGAAGGGTCTGACAGGTGCTCTCAGCGGTCTGGCCCAGTCCGCCGGGGAGACGCAGGGAAATGGACGCGTCCCGCTCCTTTACCTTCACCGAGGCTTCCAGCCCCAGCACGTCGTTGACGGCGCATTCCACCAGTCGGACGGCGCTGGTAACGGCAGCGCAGACAATGTCGCTCCCCGCTTCGGCATAGCCGCTGTGGCCCTTCACTGTGAAGCCCACGATGCGGCTGCCCTCCATGTGAAAGGAGACGGTAGTCATCTTACATGGAGATGGCGCCGATGGTCACCTTGGTGTAGGGCTGACGATGGCCCTGACGCTTCCGGTAGCCCTTCTTCGGCTTATACTTGAAGACCAGGATCTTCTTGCCCTTGCCGTTCTTCACCACGGAGGCGTCCACCTTGGCGCCCTCCACCACGGGAGTGCCCACGGTGATCTTGTCCCCGTCAATGACAGCCAGAACCTTGTCGAAGGTCACGGTGTCGCCGGCCTCGTTGGGCAGCTTCTCGATGAACAGAGTGTCGCCCTCCGCCACCTTGTACTGCTTGCCGCCGGTCTCGATGATCGCATGCATGTAGTTTCAACTCCTTCATTACGGGCTCGCTATCGGGGGCGGGAACCGGGGTTCCGCTTGCTTGTCACGCTGCGCGCCCTCTGCGACGGCCAACCGCTCAACACTCCGCCAAAAATGCCGCCGGCCTGCGGCCGACCTGTTTTTTGGTCTGCGTGTCTCGCTGTTGCCCTGCTCCCGGGCGCCTCCGCGCTTCTTACCCATTCAAAGCGGCTCTAATAGTATATCCGCGGAAATCCGGAAAGTCAAGGGTTTTTCTATCTTTTTTCACTTAACCGGCCAAAGTACCAGCCGGTGACACCGTTTTTCTTCACCAGCGCCCGGTCTGGCAGCCGGCGCACCACCGACACCCGGTCCCCCCGCTCGATCCCCAGTCGGTAGTCGGTGGAATCCTCACACCGGGTGACCCCGTCCCGGGTGTAAAGGTACTCGGTGAGCACCTCCAGCTCCCGGCCGGTCTCCAGGTGGCGGCAGCGGGAGAGGTACTTGCCCCGCTCCAGCACCTCCAGCACGTTGCGGCCCCAGCGCACATTCACCGAATCCTCCGACGGGGCCTGGGGGTCCAGGGCCACGGCGGTGGGCAGGCCGTCATAGGCGTACCAGCGGAAGGCTCCGCCGGAGGTCCGGGGCAGCTCCAGGGCGTTGAGCTGGCCGTCCAGCTTCAGCGAGCAGCCGCCGTCGATGCTGGCGATGTGCCGCTCCGGCAGCAGCAGCGGGGCGGCGGAGGGCACATGGGGGTGGTAGAGGGTCACCGGCCAGTGGCCCACGATGCACCACCGGCGGAAGGAGTGTCCCTGGGACAAAAAGTCGTCGTTTTTCATGCACCGCCAGGCGTCCAGACCCTCCAGCCGCTCCTCGTCGGCCACACCGCCGTGGACAAACAGGTAGTCGGGGGTGACCAGAATCTCCGGCATGGCCCCCAGAAAGGCCAGTTCCGGGCCGAAATGCTCCCTGATCACCTGCCGCAGGGCGGGCAGGTCCTCCGGCCCCCTCGGGTCCAACCCCGCCGCCCGGCCCATCTGGATCAGCAGGCACCGGTCGCCCCATACCTTTAAATAGTGGTCATAGAAGGGGTCCTCATCCGCTCCCGGCTCCTCCACGAACTCCCACACCAGGTTGTCGCAGTTGCCCTTCAGACAGTACACCGTATTCTGTTGGGCCAGCTCCATCACCGCCCGCAGCAGCGTGAGGCTGTCCGGTCCCTTTTCCACCAGATCGCCCACCAGCACCAGCACATCGTCCGCCGTATAGTTGGCCGCCGCCAGCACGCCCCGGAAGAAGGGCAGGTTGCCGTGAATATCGCTGATGGCCAGCACCCGCCGTCCGGCGGGAAGCTCCATATGCACCACCCTGGCTTTTCTCGCCATGGATTCCACCTCGCTTTTATCCCATATTGTACCACAGCGGGCGCAAAAAAGGAACGGATTTCCCGTCCGGGAGATCCGTTCCCTCTCTTTTTCGGCTTACCGGCGGGCGGCCAGGGAGACCCAGCCCTTCTGCTCCCGCCTGCGGAACACGTGGAGGCCGTTTTTCTCCAGGGCGGCGGCCACTTCGTCGGCCCGGGTGTCGATGATGCCCGAGCACAGGAACACCGCCCCCTCGTCCATAAATTCCCCGGCCTGGGCGGACAGGGGGATGATGACGTCGGCCACGATGTTGGCCAGCACCAGGGCGTACTTCTCCTTGGCCAGGTCGGCCACCAGATCCCCGTCGTCCAGCACATTGCCCGCCAGCACCCGGTAGCGGTCCTTTCCGATGCCGTTGAGGGCGGCGTTCTCATAGGCCACATCCACCGCCTTGGGGTCGATATCCACCGCCGCGGCGTGGGAGGCACCCAGAGCCAGGGCGGCGATGGACAAAATGCCGCTGCCGCAGCCCAGGTCCAGCACCGGCTTGCCGGGGACGGTGTACTCCTCCAGCCCCATGAGGCACAGCTGGGTGGAGGAATGGCTGCCGGTGCCGAAGGTGAGGCCGGGGTTCAGGTACAGGGGCACCTTTCCCTCCGGCACCGGGTCCTCCCGCATCCACTCGGGCACGATATACAGCTTCTCCCCCACCGCCATGGGCTTGTAGTATTTCTGCCAGGAGTGGGCCCAGTCGTTGTCTCCCAGGGAGGACAGGGTGTAGGGGGTGTCGATCCCCGCCGTCCACTCCGCCAGCTGCTTTTTCCCGTGGTCGTCGTCGGTGACGTAGAACTTCACCCGGCATACGCCCTTCATCTGCTCCAGCAGCTCCTCGTCCACATAGTCCCAGTACTGCCGGTTGTTCTCCAGGAAGGACTTGAAGTCCTCCTCATCCTCAATGGCGAACCCGGTGACGCCGTTGCCCGTGAGCTTGGCGCACAGCTCGTCCAGCTCTCCCCGGGTGGTGTCCAGGGTCACTTCCATCCACTTTACATCTTCCATTACCGCTTGCTCCCCATAAAGAACAGGGCCACAGTGCCCGGTCCCGAGTGGGCGCCGATGACCGGCCCCACGTAGTTGATGACCACTTCCTTCACGCCGAAGCGTGCCTTCACGTCGTCGGCCACCTTCCGGGCGTCCTCCAGGCAGTCGCCGTGGCTGATGAATACCACCTGATTTTCGGGGTCCAGGGCGGTCTCCGCCATGTGGTCTACCAGGGCCTTCAGGGAGGCCCCGCGGCCCCGGGCGGTGCCCACCTTGATGAGGTGTCCTTCGTCGTCCACGTGCATCACCGGCTTGATGGACAGCATGGTGCCCAGCATGGCGGTGGCGGGAGAGACGCGGCCGCCCCGCTTGAGGAACATCAGGTCGCTGACGGTAAACCAGTGGCACAGATTCAGCTTATGGGCCTCCACCCAGTCCCGGACCTCCTCCAGGCTCTTGCCCTGCTGACGCATCCGGGCGGCATACCACACCAGCAGACCCTGGCCCAGGGAGGCGCACAGGGTATCCACCACGCACACCTTCCGCTCCGGAAACTGCTCCATCAGCTCCTTGGCGGCGATCTGGGCAGAGTGGCAGGTGGCGGACAGGCCGGAGGAGAAGGCCAGGATCAGCACATCCTTTCCCGCCTCCAGAATGGGGGTAAGGGCCTCGGTATAGTCCCCCACATTCACCGCCGAGGTGGTGGCCATACCCCCCTCCCGCAGACTGCGGTAAAAGTCAGCCGGGTCCATCTCCCGGTTGTCCGGCCAGTTCTGATAGGTCTTGTCCCCCATGGTAAAAAACAGGGGAAGTACCTGGATATCCAGCTCCCGCACCAGTTCGTCTGACAAATCCGCCGAAGAATCCGTCAACAAAACGTAATCGTTCATACAACTATAGCCTCCTGTATTCAATCAGCGGGATGTTCCCGGCTGCTTTTGGTTTTTTTACCCTTCTCAAGCTGAGGGCGGCGGGACCGGATCAGCTCCAGCAGCCGCTGGCAGGCCAGCTTATCGGCGTAGCTGCGCAGAGCCAGGGACAGGGCCAGGGGAGCCAGCTCATCCTCCCCGGCGGTGGCGTCCAGGCTGCCGGCGGTCACGTCCAGGGCCCGGTCCAGCTCCTCCAGGAAGCGGGCGTACAGGGCCTGGGGCTCCTGCCCCGCCCCCGCCGCGTCCAGCAGCAGCCCGGCGTCCTTCACCGACAGCACCTGCTTGAGCGCGCACAGGGCGGTGAGGTAGGCCAGATGGGTGCGGGAGTACCGCTTGCCCTCCGCCCGAGGCATGGCACCGTCCTTGATATAGTTGTTCACCATGGCGGAGGTGAGCGCTTCACCCTCTCCATAGTGGATCAGCTGCCGGGGCATATAGCTGATGAGCTGATCCATATACAGGCCAATATCGGGAAAATCCTCCCACGCCACCGGCCGCTCCTGCTCCAGGCGCTCTTTCAGTTCACGGATCTCCTCCAATTGTGGCCCTCCTTTCTGGTTTTAAAAACCACGTCATAAAATATCCGTCCAATTATACCACATTGTTTTTGGTGAAGTAAAGACCATAAAGGCATGAAAACAGCCCTTTGCGGTCACATAACAAAATTATGTGACCGCAAAGGGCCGGATGGATAAAATCTGGATTACAGCATCTCGTAAATGCCGGCCGCACCCATGCCGCCGCCGATGCACATGGTTACCATACCGTACTTGCCGCCGTTGCGCTTCAGGTAGCTCAGGGCCTTACAGGTGAGCATGGCGCCGGTGGCGCCCAGGGGGTGACCCAGAGCCATGGCGCCGCCCCAGGGGTTGACCTTGGCGGGATCCATGCCGATGGTGCGGATGACCACCAGAGCCTGGGAGGCAAAGGCCTCGTTGAGCTCGATGACATCCATCTGATCGATGGTCATGCCGGTCTTTTTCAGCACCTTGGGCACCGCCTCGATGGGGCCTACGCCCATGACCTCGGCGGGCACGCCGCCGGTGGAAAAGGCCACAAAGCGGGCCAGGGGCTTCAGGCCCAGCTCCTGAGCCTTTTCCTCGGACATGAGCACCACAAATCCGGCGCCGTCGGTGCGCTGAGAGGAGGTGGCGGCGGTGACCAGGCCGTCCTCCAGGAAGCAGGGCTTCAGCTGGGACAGGCTCTCCACATTACAGCCGGGGCGGATGCCCTCGTCCTTGGTCACCACCACATCCTGGCCGTCGGGGCCGGGGACAGTGATGGGGATGATCTGATCGTCAAAGAAGCCCTCATTCTGGGCCAGGGCGGCCCGGCGGTGGCTCTCCGCAGCCATGGCGTCCATGTCCGCCCGGGAGACGTTCCACCGGCGGGCCACGTTCTCAGCGGTAATGCCCATGGTGACATACACCTCGGGGCGGTGCTCCATCAGCCAGGGATCAGCGTCCTCAATACCCACCAGCATGGGCACCATGGACATGGACTCCACGCCGCCGGCGACCATCACGTCCTCCTCGCCGCAGCGGATGGCGTTGGCGGCGGTGGCGATGGTCTGCAGGCCGGAGGAGCAGAAGCGGTTCACAGTCTGGGCAGTGACGCTGTCGGGCAGGCCGGCCCGCTGCACGATGAGCCGGGCCATGTTGGCGCCCTGGACGCCGAAAGGCATAGAGCAGCCCACGATCACGTCTCCGATGTCCTCGTGCTTCAGCTGGGGCACCTTGTTCAGCACCCCCAGCAGGGCCTGGGCGCCGTACTCCACAGGGTGGACGTTGGCAAAGGAGCCCTTATTGGCCTTGCAATAGGGGGTGCGGCCACAGGCCACCACAACAGCTTCTCTCAGTTTTTTCTCAGACATACTCTCCATTCCTTTCCGGTTTCTCTGTTTTCTCTATATAAAAGTAAAATTTCTTATTTCAGCTGGTACTGCTCCATCTTCTCATACAGCACCGTGCGGGAAATATCCAGCAGCTCTGCCGCCTTTACCCGGTTGCCGCCGGCAGCGGCCAGCGCATCCCGGATCAGCTCCCGCTCGAAGGCCCGGCGGGCCGGACGCAGCCGGTAGTCCCCGGCTCCCCCGCCCGCCACCTGGCGGCGTTTTCTGGCCTGCATCCGCTGCTCCAGCTGGCGGAAGTCCTTCCGGCGCAGCACATGGGAATCGGTGGCGTTCATGGCGCTCTCCACCGCGTTCTGCAGCTCCCGGACGTTGCCCGGCCAGTCGTAGTCCATCAGCAGTTCCATGGCGCCGGGGGCTACCCCCTCAATGACCATACCCAGCTGGTAGTTCAGCCGGTGGATGAAGTTGTCCACCAGCAGGGGCAGGTCCTCCTTCCGCTCCCGCAGCGTGGGCGCCTGGATGCGGATGACGTTGAGCCGGTAATACAGGTCGCTGCGGAACTGTCCGGTCTCCACCAGGGCCTCCAGCGGGATGTTGGAGGCGGCGATGACCCGTACATCAATGGGGATGCTCTTGTCGCCGCCCACCGGGTCGATCTCCATCTCCTGAAGCACCCGGAGGAACTTGGGCTGCATGGTGGTGGTGAGCAGGTTCACCTCGTCCAGGAAGATGGAGCCCCCGTTGGCCAATTGGAACCGGCCCATTTTGCCCTTTTTGGAGGCGCCGGTGAACGCACCGGCGGCGTAGCCGAAAAACTCCGATTCCATCAGCTCCGCGGGAATGGCCGAGCAGTTCACCCGGACAAAATTGGCCGCCTTTCGGGCGCTTGCGGCGTGAATGGAGTGGGCAATCAGCTCTTTGCCGCTGCCCGTCTCTCCCTCAATAAGTACGGTAGAGGTGGACCGGGCGGCCTGGAGGATCTGCTCCTTTAACCGCACGATCGCCGCGCTCTTGCCGATGATATTGTCCAAACCGTACCGGGCTCCCCGCTCCCGGGAGAGCTCCTGCTGGTAATACTCCACCGCGCTGGACAGCTCACCGATCCGCCGGGTCAGACTCTGGGCGTCCTCCATGCCATGGACAATGACATATAAAAAGACCCCGCACAGCTGGCCCTTCTTGTCAAACCGGGGAAAATAGCTGGTAAAGGCGGGGACTCCCTCGGCCCTGACGGCCTTGGCAAACACCGGCTTGCCCGTCGCATAGACCTCTGGGGCGTGGGTGTCGGGCACCATCTCCCATACCTTCCGGCCAATGGCCTCCCGGGCGGTGTGACCGGTGTAGCGCTCCCAGCCCGGGCTGACATAGGTGTAGTTTCCATCCTTGTCCAGCACTGCCATAGCGGCCAGGCCTTCGATAAATTCCAGCATGGTCTGTGGATCGATGTAGTTTTCCAAGCGGGATCACCTCTTATTACCCATACTCTCCACGTAAGTCAACCATAGACTTAACTACGATAGCAAGCCGCAGCTTGTTTTACAATAGTGATTCTAACCGAAATTTAACCTTTTCTTTTATATAAATCTAAGATTTTTATGTTTTTTCATTATTTACAGAACAAAACCGCCCATTTCCAACGTTTCTTATGAAAAAATATGTAAGTTTTTTATTACATGTATTATTTTCCTTACAAAGCTTCCATTTCCTTACGTCCCAATGGTTTTGGTAAAAAATCGTCCCTTCCGAATACCCGACTGTTAAGTTTTCCTTACGTCTATTTGCCGGATTCAAAATTTGCCATTTTTCCTCTTTCTCCTGTCTCCCAAGAGATTCCCGTTTTGTTCGGAAGTTTTTTGAAGTTGGCACATCATTTGCTTTTACTCTGGAACGCAGCAACCATTGTATGGACTGAGAAAAGGAGTGTGTTTTGCGATGAAAATCATTGACCTGTCCATTCCCATTGAAGACGGACTGCCCAGCGATCCCCCGATCCAGATCCCCAAGATCCAGTACTGCAACCACAAGGACACCGCCGAGCAGATGGCCGGTTTCTTCAAGGGCTGCACTGTGGCTGACCTGCCCGATGGCAACGGCTGGGGCATCGAGTTCCTGCAGGTGTGCACCCATTCCGGCACCCACGTGGACGCCCCCTACCACTATTACCCCACCATGAACGGCGGCGAGAAGGCCTGGACCATCGACGAAGTGCCTCTGGACTGGTTCGTGGGCGACGGCGTGGTGATGGACTTCCACGACAAGCCCGACGGATACAAGATCACCGCCAAGGACGTGGAGGAGTATTTTGAGAAGATCGGCTACACCCTGAAGGAAGGCGACATCGTGCTGCTGCGCACCGACGCCGATGACCGTTGGGGCAAGCCCGAGTACCTGGTGGCCGGCGCCGGCATGAGCTACGAGGCCACCATGTGGCTGCTGAACCGCGGCGTGCACGTGGTGGGCACCGACGGCTGGAGCTGGGACGTGCCTCTGCCCTTCGAGGGTGCCGAGTTCGAGAAGAATCACGACGCCTCCATCATCTGGGAAGCCCACCGCGTGGGCCGCGACAAGGCTTACTGCCACATTGAGAAGCTGACCAACCTGGATCAGCTGCCCGTCACCGGCTTCAAGGTCAGCTGCTTCCCCGTGAGCATCAAGGCCGCCTCCGCCGGCTGGTCCCGTGTGGTTGCTTTTGTCGACTGAGTTTCGTCCCCATAGTATGTGTGTAAAGTTATTTGTGAAAGAGAGGAACAAGCATGGACAGTAATGTGGTATTTATTATCATATTCGTGATCTTCTGCGCTTTCCTGATGAGCGCTGGCTTGATCAGCAAGCGGTGGGTTAAGGAATCCTCCGACTTCGTGCTGGCCGGCCGTGAGATCTCCACTCCCATCAACACGGTAGGCGTATGTGCCATCGGCTTTGCCGGCACCACCGTCACCCTGGCTCCCGGCTTCACCATCCAGTATGGTCTGTTGGGCGGCCTGGGCTGGGGCTGCATCTATGCAGTGTGCGGTCTGCTGATCTTCGGCCTGCTGTACGCCAACTTCATCCGCCGCAGCGGCGCTCAGACCCTGCCCGAGTTCCTGGAGATGCGCTATGACGGCCACACCCGTTCCGTGGTAGCCATCACCTCCGTCATCGGCATGTGCGGCATCATGGCCAACAACGTGGTGTCCAGCGTGGACAACATCGCGGCCTTCACCGGCTGGAACCGTCTGGCCATCACCGCCGTCATCTTCGCCGTCATCATCGTGTTCACCTTCGTCTCCGGTCTGTGGGCCACCACCATCACCGACCTGTTCCAGGTCCTCATCGGCGTCATCGTGGTGCCCGCCACTTTCTTCCTGCTGGCTGGCAAGTTCGGCTGGCTGGACGCCATCACCGCCAACTGGAGCGCCGGAAACTTCATGAATGAGGGCTTCGTGGGTGCTCTGCCCGGCATGAAATTCACCTATCCCTCTATCTTTAACTTCATTGTCTGCTTCGCCGTGGCTCTGGTGTGGGGCAACAACTACTACTGGATGAAGGTGGCCAACTGCCGCAGCGAGAAGGTTGCCCGTAACTCCTTCGTGGCCGCCGCCATCATCCTGATCGTGGTGTTCGTGCTGCCTCTGTGCCTCATCGGCGGCTACATGGGCGCTTTCTACTCCGACAAGCTGACCCTCAACGGCGGCACCGTGCTGCCCACCGGCACCTACGGCTTCATCGCCAGCACCTTTATCTCCCTGTTCGGCGCGCTGGTGGTCATCAGCGCCGTGGCTGCCTCCATCTCCACCGCTTCCACCTCCGCTCTGGGCGCTTCCGCTGTTGCCAACCGCGACATCTATCAGCGCCTCATCAACCCCAAGGCCGACGCCAAGACCAGCCTGAAGATGTCCAAGATCATCATGCTGCTCATCGGCGTGGTCACCTTCGTGCTCTGCCAGTTCCCCGGCGGCCCCACCTACCTGTTTGCCTTCGCCAACTGCTGGCTGGTGCCTCCCGCCATCCTGCTGGGCCTGGGCGCCATCTGGCCCAAGTTCAACAGCCGCGGCGCTCTGTGGGGCGCTGTGTGCGGCATGATCACCATGGCCGTGTTCACCCTGCTCCAGCTCACCGGCATCTTTGATGTGGGCAAGTACGTCTACCTGGCCACTCTGGGTCTGGTGGTCACCCTGGTGGTGGCCGTCATCGCCTCCCTCACCGGCAAGCCCAAGTACTTCGGCCAGCCCAGCTGGGAGCGCGTGCCCACCGCTACCAACCGCAAGGACGTGAAGCTGGGCGACATGGAGAAGCAGATCCTGCAGATGCTGCGCATCGGCCACTGCTACATGTCCGACCTGACCGACGCCCTGGGTGTGGACTCCAAGACCTCCGGCGCCGCCATTGAGAACCTGGACCAGGGCGGTTACATCGTCCGCGCCGGCATGAGCGGCTCCAAGTTCTACACCTTCTCCATCACCGAGAAGGGCATGGCTGCTCTCCCCGCTCTGTCCAGCACCGAGGCCGAGATGGCCAAGGAGGGCCTGAGCCCCCTGTATGTCCAGCTGCTGAAGGTGGTCAAGGAGGCCCCCGAGAAGCAGGCTGAGTTCGTGCAGAAGAACAGCATCAAGTCCATGCGGATGTCCGCCATCTGCTCCCACCTGACCCGCCAGGGCTATGTGGTTGAGGGCGGTCTGTTCAAGCGGAAGCTCCGTGTCACCGAAAAGGGTGCCGCCGCCATCCGCAAGTACGCCTGATCTCTTTGGCATCCACATAAGCGATTCAACGGCGGAGCGGGTACCCCGCTCCGCCGTTGTGCACAGAAAGGAGTTTTTCTGTGTTCCAGGAAGAATACCGCCGCAAGCGCACCACGGCGGATGAGGAGGCCGCCCGGGTCAGATCGGGAGACACCCTCTATCTGGCCGGCGGTCCCTTGCTGGCCACCGACTATGCCGCCGCTCTCCACCGCCGGGCCAAGGAGCTGCGGCAGGTGCGGGTGCTCCACTACCTGCCGCTGGAGCCGGTGGCCCTGCTCACCGACCCGGCCTGCCGGGACTCCTTCCAGGTGCAGTCGGTGTTCTACAACAAGATCCAGCAGATCTCCGATCAGCTGGGCATCTGTTCCTTCATTCCCAACCACCTGCGCAACGTGGCCCGGGACTGGACCCATGCGGTGCCGGAGTACGACTGCATGGTGCTCACCGTCTCCCCCATGGACAAGCACGGCTACTTTTCCCTGGCGGGCTGCGCCTGTCTGGAGCAGGCCCTGATCCCCAGGGCCCGCCGGCTGGTGCTGGAGGTGGCCTCCCACGCTCCCCGGGTGTTTGGAGACGTGACCATCCACATCTCCCAGGCGGACGCCATCCTGGAGTCCGACCGCTACCCCGCCGCCCTCCTCTCCAAGGAGCCGGACCAGGTGGACCGGCAGCTGGGCAAGGTGGTGGCCGACCTGGTGCGGGACGGCGACACCATCCAGCTGGGCTTCGGCAGTACCATCAACGCCCTGGCCGCCGAGCTGACCCACAAGCAGCACCTGGGCATCCACACCGAATCCCTGTCCGACGCCGCCATGGATCTGATCCTCAGCGGCGTGGTGGACAACACCCGCAAGACCCTCCACCCCTTTCAGACCGTCACCTGCTTCTCCATGGGCAGCCATGCCCTGTACGACTTTGTGGACGACAACCCGTCCATTCTGCACAAGGCCCTGTGCTACACCAACGACCTGAACGTAATAGCTGCCAACCGGGCCATGGTGTCCATCAATGCCGCGCTCCAGATCGACCTGTCCGGACAGTGCGCCTCGGAGAGCGTGGGCACCCGCCAGATCTCCGGCAGCGGCGGTCAGGTGGACACCGCCGTGGGCGCCCAGATGGCCCCGGACGGCAAGTCCATCATCACCCTGCGCTCCACCTACACGGTGAAAAACAAGGAAACCGGCGAGGAACAGCTCCAGTCCCGCATTCTGCCCCTGCTGCCCCAGGGGGCGGCCGTCACGCTGACCCGGACCAATACCCATTACGTGGCCACCGAGTACGGCGCGGTATGCCTGCGGGGCCTGACGGTGACGGAGCGGGCCAAGGCCCTGATCTCCATCGCCCATCCCCAGTTCCGTCCCTGGCTGGAGGAGGAATTCCAGCGTCTGTACCAGACCCACTGACCGCGGCAAAGGCCGCCGTCAGACAATTTTAAAAAAATGAGGTGCATCAACATGAGTATGGACAAGACCATTATTACCGTAGCCACCACCGGCGCCTGGCCCACCAAGGAGAACAATCCCAACGTGCCTATGACCCCCGCCGAGATCGCTGAGGACGTGTACGCCTGCTGGAAGGCCGGCGCTTCCATCGCCCACCTGCATATGCGGGACGACCAGGGCAAGGGCACCATGGACAAGAACAAGTTCCGTGAGACCGTGGAGCTGCTGCACACCAATCACCCTGACTGTGACATCATTGTGAACATGACCACCTCCGGCGCCCTCACCGCCGACGACGACGAGCGGATGGTCCACCTGAAGGAGCTGCGCCCCGAGATGGGCACCTACGACTGCGGCTCCATGAACTGGCTGCACACCGGCCTGTTCCTCAACCCCCCCGCCTTCCTGGAGAAGCTGGGCCGGAACATGCAGGAGTGGGGCATCAAGCCCGAGATCGAGGCCTTTGACCCCGGCATGATCGCCAACGCCCAGTACTACCTGAAGAAGGGCGTGCTGAAGGCTCCCCTCCACTTCCAGTTCTGCATGGGCTGCGCCAACGGCATCCCCGGCACCATGAAGAACCTGATTTTCATGAAGGAGACCATGGAGTCCCTGTGCCCCGGCTCCACCTGGAGCTGCTTCGGCGTGGGTCACTCCGCCATGACCATGCTGTACGGCGCCGTGGCCCTGGGCGGCCACATCCGCGTGGGCATGGAGGACAACGTCATGTACTCCAAGGGCGTGCTGGCTGAGAGCAACGTCCAGTTCGTGGAGCGCGCCCGCCGCGTCATCGAGGAGTTCGGCAAGAAGGTGGCCACCCCCGACGAGGCCCGCGAGATCCTGAGCCTGAAGAAGTAAGCCGACTGTTTCTGCGCAAAAGGAGAGCCGCCCTCCGGTATGAACCGAAGGGCGGCTTCCTTTTTATTTGTGCTTAAGACGCGTCTGCCTGCCGGCGGTTGACGGCATAGATACCCGCGCACACCAGCACCAGGGCCGCCAGGGTGCGCAGGGAAAAGGCCTGCTCCGCCTCTCCCAGGAAAAGGGCGGAGAGCAGCACCCCAAACAGGGGTGTGAGGAAGGTAAAGATGGACACCCGGCTCACCGGGTTGTACTTGAGCAGGAGCCCCCACAGGGAGTAGGCCACGGCGGAAATCAGGCCCATGTAGAGCATCAGCAGGTAGGCCCAGGGCCGGGAGGGCAGCCCGATCCGCCCGCCGGTCAGAAGCCCCACCAGGATCATGATGCTCCCGCCCAGCACGAACTGCCAGCCGCTGAGCATCACCACATCGAACCGGCCGGAAAAGCGCTTGACCAGAATGCCGGACAGGGAGTAGGACAGCTGGGAAAACAGCACAAACCCCTCCCCCAGCAGGGACACCTGGAACAGGCTCTCCCCCGTCACTCCCGACAGGTTCATCACCACGATGCCCGCAAAGCCCACCACACAGCCCAGCACCTTGGCCCCGGTCAGCTTCTCATAGCGGAAGATCAGGCTGGCCATCAGGATGGAGAAAAAGCCGCCGGTGCCCGAGATGATGGTGCCGTGGACCCCGCTGGTGTGGGCCAGTCCCACATAGAAAAACAGGTACTGCACCACGGTCTGGGCCATGGACAGGGCAAAAATACTGGGCAGCGCCTCCCTCTGGGGGCGGAGAAACCGCCTTTGCAGCAGGCTCTGGAAGAGCACAACCAGCAGTCCCGCCAGCAAAAACCGGATACCCGCAAACAGGATGATGCTCTGGGTATCCCCGGTGTCGATCCGGAACACCTGGTAGCCGATCTTGATGGCCGGGGTGGCGCTGCCCCACAAAAAGCAGCACACCATGGCCACCAGAAAGACCACCCGCTTATCGCTCAGGTTTTGTCTCATATCGCCGTTTTCCTCTCTGTCTCAGATGCCGCAGCGTCCGGACGCCATCCTTGCTTTGGCGCACAACAGTCTACCACACCGCCGCCGGCAATGCAACCGGCCCCATTTGTCAGTTGACAAATATCCGCCTTACGGTCATAATTTATATAATCATGTAAAGCATCGCCGTTTTCCGACGAAGAAGAGGATAGAATATGCTTGACTTTAGATATGATACGTTTTTGGAGCTGTGCAAAACAAAGAGTTATACCAAGGCGGCAAAGAATCTTCACGTTTCACAGCCTACGGTAAGCCAGCATATCCACTACCTGGAGGATGTATATAAAGGCAAGCTCTTTCTTTATGACGGCAAGACCCTGGCTCTCACCAAGCGGGGGGAGCAGCTGCGCCGCTATACCCAGAAAATCGCCGCAGAGAGCCGCTTCATTCAGCAGCGGGTTCTGGCGGCGGACGGACCTTTCCAGATTTTTTTGGGGGCCACCTGCACCATGGGGGAATTTGTGCTCCCCCCTATTTTGGGCCGCTGCATGGCGGAGGACGAAGCGGTAGGCTTCAGCATGACGGTGGAATACAAGGACGTTCTCCTTCAGCAGCTGCTGGACGGCGATATCCTGCTGGCCTATCTGGACGGGGATTTTGATCCAGACCTGTACACCGGCCGGTTTTTCACCCGGGAGCGGCTGCTGCCGGTGTGCGGCCCTGGCTCCCCGTTAGGCGGCCGGAAAGTGGCTATGGAGGAGCTGTTCTCCCAAAAGCTCATTCTCCGGGAGGTGGAGATCGACAACCGCACCTGTCTGGAGAATGCGCTGAAGGAGCGCGGACTGAGCGTCTCCCAGTTCGCCGGGGTGCAGGAAATCTGCAACATCAACGCCATCAAGCATCTGGTGGAGGAGAACATCGGCATCACCTTCCTCTACGAATCCACCGTGCGCCGGGAGCTGGAGGCCGGTCTGCTGCGGCCGGTAGAGGTGGAGGGCTTCTCGGCGGGGCAGGACTTCAACCTGGTCTACCTGCGGGATACTCTCCACGAGGATCTGATCCTCTCGGTCTTTGAGCGGCATAAGGAGAAGCTGCTCCAGGGAAAATAACGGAAAAAGCGCTGCCGGCGGATTTCTCCGCCGGCAGCGTTTTTTTGTGGCTTGATTGGCCGCAGTCAGCCCTTGATACCGCCCCGGGCCATGGCGGTAATGATATACTTTCTGGCAAAGAGGAAGAGGATGATCATGGGCAGCACCACGATGCAGGCGGCGGCCATCAGCCGCTCATAGCGGATGCCGGCGTCCTGGACAAAGCTGGTCAGACCGATGGTCACCGTGCGCATGTTGGGATCGTTGATGATGAGCATGGGCCACAGGAAGGAGTTCCAGGTGTCGATGCCGTTGAGCAGGGCGATGGTGACCAGCGCAGGCTTGGCCACGGGAATCATGATCCGGGTGAGGTACTTGAAGTTGGATGCCCCGTCGATCCGCGCGGCGTGATAGAGGGAGTTGGGGATGCCCAGGAAGAAGTTGCGCAGGATATACACATACAGCACATTGGCCGTATATGGGAAGATCAATGCCGTGTAGGAATCCAGCCCGCCCATCTGGACAATGGTGCCGTAGTTGGTGATGGCTACCAGCTCAAAGGGCACCATCATAAAGCCCAGGAAAATGGAGAAGATCACGTCTCTGCCCGGGAAGGACAGCCGGGAAAAGGCAAAGGCCGCCAGGATGGTGATGATCATGGTGCACACCATGTTGCACACCGTGACCAGCAGGGAGTTGAAGATATACCGTCCGAAGGCGGCGTAGGTCATGGCATACTCAAAGTTGTCCAGCCGGAAGGAGGTGGGGAACCACAGCGGCGGCATCTGGGCGATCTGCTCAGGGGTCTTGAAGGCGCTGATGATCATCCAGTAAAAGGGCAGCAGCATGGTCAGCGCGCCCACGATCAGCAGCGCGTATATGGCGACGCGGGAAGCTTTCCGTTTCATAGCCGTTCTCCTCCTTTTACCGGTAGTCCCAGCGCTTCTGCACCCCCATCTGCAGCAGGGTCAGCGCAAAGACGATGAGGAACAGCACGATAGCCGCCGCGCAGGCGATGGACACGTTCCACCGGTTATAGAAATTCTCATAGATGTAAAAGACCATGGTATAAAGGGAGTAGGCCGGGCCGGGCTTGCCGTTGAAGAGGGCAAAGACCTCGTTGAACACCTTGGAGGTGTTGATCACATTGATGATCATGACCAGGGCGATGGTGGGCGAGAGCATGGGCAGAGTGATCCGCCGGAAGATGAGCCCGCTCTTGGCACCATCCACCCGGGCGGCGGTGTAGTACTGCTCGTCAATGGTCTGCAGGCCGGAGAGGAAGAGGATGATGGTGAAGGGCAGCTTGTTCCAGATCCCGTAGATGGTCAGGGCGATGGGCGCCACATTGGGGTCCTCCAGCCAGTGTACCGGCTCCAGCCCGAAGCAGCTCAAAAAGAAGTTGATGATACCATAGTCATAGTGGTACATCCACTTCCACACCACGCCCACCGCGATAAGGGCGGTGACCATGGGCAGAAAGTAGGCGAACTGGAAGAACGCCTGAAAGTGGATCTTCTGATTGAGGAGCACCGCAATGAGCAGGGACAGAGCGGTGGAGATGGGCACCACCGTGACCACATAGAAGAAGGTATTGCGCAGAGAGGCCAGAAAGGTGGGGTCGGCAAAGATCTGGCGGAAATTGTCCAGGCCGTAGCCGGTGAAGGTGCCCTTCAGATAGTCGTAGTTCTCAAAGAAAGCGCTGGAGAAAATGGTGACGATGGGGTAGATCATGAAGATGGAGATAATCAGGAGGAAGGGCAGCAGATAG
This sequence comes from Intestinimonas massiliensis (ex Afouda et al. 2020), assembly GCF_900626285.1. GTDB lineage: Bacteria > Bacillota > Clostridia > Oscillospirales > Oscillospiraceae > Flavonifractor > Flavonifractor massiliensis_A. Next base: position 2,384,747 of record NZ_LR131147.1, on the reverse strand, counting down.
AGCAGCGGCTCCCCGAAGGTGCGGGGGGTAAGGGGATAGCCTCTGTCCTTTCGTTTCTTTTTCAGCATTCCGGGTCCCTCCTTTCCCCTCAGAGCACCGCGCCGCTCTCGGCGTCAAACAGGTGGCTGTGCTCTGCACCCACGGAAATCAGGATGGTGTCCCCCTGTCCGAAGCGCACCGCGCCGTTGAAGGTGGCACGGACACTCTGGCCGCCGATCTGGAGCAGATAGAGGGTCTCCTTCCCGTTCAGGAACACATTGCTCACCAGAGCGGGCGTGCCCATCTCAGCCTGGTCGGTGACCATAAAGGCCTCGCTGCGCACGCCGAACTGCACCTTCCGGCCGGGCTCCAGCGCCCCTGTGGGATAGTGGAAAATGATACCGTCCTCCGTCGCCAGCCGGTCGGTCCCCTCCACTGTCACGTTGAACATGTTGATGGGCGGGTTGCCCAGGAAGTCCGCCACAAAGCTGTTGGCGGGTTTGTCATAGAGTTCCTGAGGCACTCCGTACTGCTGAATGGTGCCCTTGCGCATGAGCAGGATGTAGTCGGAAATGCTCAGCGCCTCTTCCTGGTCGTGGGTAACGAAGATGGTGGTGATCCCCGTCTTGAGCTGAAGCCTGCGGATCTCCTCCCGCATCTCCAGGCGCAGCCGGGCGTCCAGGTTGGACAGCGGCTCGTCCAGGAGCAGGATATCCGGCTCCTTGGCCAGCGCCCGGGCGATGGCCACACGCTGCTGCTGGCCGCCGGAGAGCTGGGAGGGCTTGCGCTCAAAATAATCGGAGATCTGGAGCAGCTGGGCCAGCTCATAGGCCCGCTCCCGCCGCTTGGCCTTGGGCACCTTTTTGATCTCCAGAGGGAACGCGATATTGTCGCACACAGACATGTGGGGATAGAGGGCGTAGTTCTGGAACACCAGACCCACATTGCGCTTGTCCGGCGGCAGCTTGGTGACCTCCTTGTCGCTGAAGAAGATCCCGCCTCCGCTGACGGGCAGGATGCCGGAGATCAGGTTGAGCAGGGTACTCTTGCCGCAGCCGCTGGGACCCAGCAGAGTTGTGAGCTTCCCGCTTTGGAAGGTAATGGAGAGGTCGTCCAGGGCCACTGTCCCGGCGAACTCTTTTCTCAGGTGTTCGATCCGTATATTCATTTCCACTCTCAGTCCTTTCGCCCGTAATGCCGTGTGGGGCCGTCATGTTCCTGTCCGTGCCTGGAAACATGGCCTGCACCACCCTTTCCCGGAGGAAAGGGCTGCAGGCCATGTCCGAATGATTGGATTGGAAGCGTCTGAAAGACAGCCCGGTCAGTCGATCGCCTGCTGAGCGGTCGTCTTGGCGTTGGCCAGGGCGGTATCCACGTCGCTGATGCCCAGGAATACCTCCTCCAGAGCGCGGTCCAGGCTGGTGCGCACATCATAGAAACCGTCGATGGCGGGCACGTAGCCGAAGGCGTCCTTCTCGGCCAGCACGGCCTGGGCCACCGGGTTCTCGTTCAGGAACTGCTGGTAGAGGTCGGTGTTGATGGCGGACTCGGTGGCGGGCAGGCCGCCGAACACGGAAGCGCAGTCAGCGTTCACTTCGGGGCTGAGCAGGTAGTTGATAAAGGTCCAGCTGGCCAGCTCCTCCTCAGGGGTGCTCTTGGTGATGGCGAAGATGGGCTCGCTCAGGCTGACAAACTGGACGGGGCCCTCCTGGGGCAGGGGCGCCACACCCAGTTCAAACTTGTCGCCCACAGCCTGGGTCAGATAGCCCAGGTTGCCGGACAGCGCCACGTAGCAGCCCACGTCGCCGTTGGCGAAGGGGTTGGTGAAGTGCTTGTCATCGCCCACCAGACGGGCCACACCCTTGTCCAGCAGGTCCTGATACCAGGCGATGCGGTCCTTGGCAATGTCGGAGTCGAACTCCACGGTGTTGGTGTCCACATCCACCACCTGGCCGCCGTCCTGAATGAGCATCTCCATAAAGCCGTCCACCATGACCTGGAAGCCGAAGCCGGGCTTGCCGATCTTTTCACTGACGGCGGTGGCTACCGCCTCCACATCAGACCACTTGGCGGGGGGCTCCAGACCCAGCTCGTCAAACATGGTCTTGTTGTAGAAAAACACGTTGCCGCCCATGAACAGCGGGATGGCATACCGGGCGCCGTCCCACTGATCGTATAGGGTGGCCAGGCCGGGGTTGATGTCCTCATCGAAGTTGGGGTAACCCACTTCCTCGTTATAGATGTAGTCATTCATGTCCACCAGCATGCCCTGGTTGGCATAGGTGGTCATATTCACCGCCTGAGAGCGGATGATGTTGGGCAGGGTGCCGGACTTGGCCGCAGCCATGACCTTGGCCTCATACTGGTCGCCGGGCTGGAGCTGGAGGGTGACGTGAATGTTCTCGTGGGTCTCGTTGAACTTGTCGGTGACCTCCTGGAACCAGGTCTCGTAGGAATCGGAGTAGGTGTGCCACACTTCGATCTCCACGGGAGAGGTCAGTTCGGTGACGATGGGGCTGGTCTCCTCACCAGCAGCGGGAGTAGAAGAGGCGTCCGCGTTGGGGTCCACCTTCTTGGGGCCGCAGCCCGTCAGGAGCAGGGAGGGCAGCAGCGCCAGGGCAAGCGCAGCAGAGAGAAACCGTTTCTTCATGTTGAGAGCATCTCCTTTTCTTCCATTATTCTTCTTTTCCGCGTGTTTCTTTCTCTTCACGTTTCTTCTTTTTTCGCCCGATTCATTATTAAAATTAATACCATGCCCCCCTGCGGGAGTCAACACAAAAACAGGAACTTTTCCGCTTGAAACCAACTGTAATTTCTTATAGATCTATAGAAATTTATAATAACTTTCCGTGTTGACTTTCCCCAGACCGGATGATACTATGGCCTTACTTCTGAAGCCGCCGCAGTGGAGCGGCAGCCGTATTTATGATTTTCGGGATGGGAGGAAGCGCCATGGACAGAGATACTACATACGATTTCGGACCGTCTTATGACCCCTACGAAAAGGTGACTACCCGCAACGGGCTTCCGGCGGACGAGGTGATTTCGGCGCTGCAAAAAAGCATCCGCCACGCCGATGAGGATACCGCCGTGCGCTGCGGCTATGAGCTGTATGTTACCAGCGCCGACATGGAGGAGTTTTTGTGGAAGCGTCTGTCGGTGATCTGCGTAGAGGATATTGGCTTTGGCGAGGTGACGGCTCCCGTGGTCATTCACGCGCTGAAGGAACTGCGCAAGGAGTTCCCCTATACCCTGACCGGTACCCGCGCTCTGTTCCCCTTCCAGGCGATCCGCTACCTATGCAAATGCCAAAAGGAGCGCTCCAGCGACACCGTCAAGACCCTGGTACTGAAGGAGTATCAGCACCGCAATTACTGCAAGCTCCCCACGGAATATGACATCCACGATTTCCACACCCGGAAGGGTGTTGCCGGCGGCAGCAATTACATGGACTTCCTGGACTCCTTTACCGACGTGACTCCCTTTATGGACAAGTATGATCCCCCGCTGAAGGAGAAACTGCGCCAGATCGTACGGGAAGACATGGAGCAGGGTGTGCTTTTCTAAGGAGCAGTCCAACTCCCCGATATCCGCATATCAGCAAAAACTCCCCCCGCGCCAAATGAACAGGTCCAGTAAAAACGGACAGTGACAAAAGACCCCCTGATGTAGGAAAATAGACTACATCAGGGGGTCTTGTCATGGGAAAACGAAATTACACACACGTTCAAGTGCTGCTGCCTGAAATCAAGGCAATGATAGCAGAGGGGAAAACCCAGCGGGAAGTTGCAGAATACTACGGCTTTCAGGATAAGCAGGTGGTAAAAAGGCTGCTTAAGCGTGAGCGAAGAAAAGAACGCAAATTGGAAGCCGGCATTCTCCCGCGGCCCAAAGGACGGCCGAGGAAAGGCGCCGCACCAAGAGACATTGTGTCAGAGCAGGCCTATGAAATCCAGCGGCTTCGTATGGAGAATAAGCTGCTGCGGGATTTTCTGTGCTTCACAGGAAGGAGGTGAGGGCAAGGGTAAAATACCATGTCATATATCGTCACAGAACTGAGTATCCAGTGGCAGTCATGTGTAAATTCTTTGGAGTATCCAGAAGCGGCTACTACGCCTTTGTCCATCGCCTGGGCAGACCAGAAAAGGATGCCACTCTTGCGGAAATGATTGCACGGCAGCGGGAACGCACCTTGCGTACCTACGGGTACCGGCGGATGTGGATATGGCTGAAAAGTCAAAATATTTTCTGTAATCCCAAAACTGTGCTGCGAATTATGAAAAAGTACGATCTGCTGTCTTAAATCCGCCGCCGCAGGAAATGGCAGCAAATGGGGCAGCAGGTTCACAGGTACAAAAATCTGCTCAACCGGCAGTTTTATGCGGACAAGCCCAACAGCAAATGGGTAACGGACATCTCCTATATCCACACCAACCAGGGCGTACTGTACCTGTCCATGATCCGGGACCTCTATGACAATAGCATTGTGGCCTACAAAACCGGGACAGAACAAACTGTGAATCTGGTTCTGGACACGATTCGTCTGGCCATGAAGCGAGAGAAAAAGAGGGTCGCTGCAGAGTTGCAGCTCCACAGCGACCAGGGTGCTCAGTACGCCTCACAAGCATATTTTGAGCTGACTCAAACATACGGCATTACGCCGTCTATGTCAAGATGCGGAAACCCTTATGACAATGCCATGGCAGAGAATTTCTTCTCTATCCTCAAAACAGAATGTATTTACCGACACAAACCCGTCTCTTTCTCTGAGGCTAACGAGATGATTGACCGTTACATCCAGTTTTACAACCATGAGCGCATCCAGTTGAAAACTGGAGAGGCGCCGCTTGCGCGACGCCTCTCCGCCTAAAACTCAATCTTTCCTACCAGGGCTCTTTTTTGTACTGTCTGCACAAGTTGGGGCAGTTCAAAATGCGCGGGGGGAGTTTTTCTGTTCTGCCGGTGCGCAGGATCAGGCCATGGATTCTACAATGGCGTCGGCCAGGGATTCCAGTTCGCCCGCCTTGTCGGGGTGGAGGGCGGAAGCCAGGGAGAGCCGTTCGTTGAGGACGGTCATGTTCTTCAGCTCCTCGTCCACAAACTTCTGCATCAGATCGCCGGACTTGGGGGCCCAGGAGCCGTTTTCGATGATGGCGAAGGTGCGGTGCTGGAGGTTCAGCCCCTTCAGGTGCATGAGGTAGTCGTGCATCACCGGGTAGATCCCCAGGTTGTAGGTGACGCTGGCCAGCACGATGTGGCTCAGCCGGAAGGATTCGCTGACCAGGTAGGACACGTGGGTGTTGGACACGTCGTACACCCACACATTGGTCACGCCCTTCTCGCACAGCTTGGCGGCCAGGGCCTGGGCTGCGGCCTCGGTGTTGCCGTACATGGAGGCGTAGGCGATGAGCACGCCCTTCTCCTCCGGCTCGTAGCGGCTCCACTTGTCGTACTTGTCGATGAAATACCCCAGATCCTTCCGCCATACGGGACCGTGGAGGGGGCAGATGTACTTGATCTGGTCCAGAATGCCGCCGGCCTTCTTCAGCAGCAGCTGGATGTGGGGGCCGTACTTGCCCACGATATTGGTCAGATAACGCCGGGCGTCGTCGATCCAGTCCCGGTCGAAGTTGACCTCGTCGGCGAACAGCTTGCCGTCCAGGGCGCCGAAAGAGCCGAAGGCGTCGGCGGAGAAGAGGGCGCCGTTGGTGGTGTCGAAGGTGACCATGGCCTCGGGCCAGTGGACCATGGGGGCGCCCACGAAGGCCACGTTGTGCTTGCCGAAGGAGAAGGTATCCCCCTCCTTCACCTCGATGAGCTCATGGCCGTCCACGTGGAAGCCGAACTGCCGCATGAACATGAAGGCCTTCTCGGTGGAGATCACCTTCACCTCCGGCCACCGGATCAGGATCTCCTCAATGGAGGCGCCGTGGTCGGGCTCCATGTGGTTGATGAGCAGGTAATCCAGGGGCCGGTCCTCCAGCAGATACTCCACATTCTCCAGCAGCTGGCGGCAGGCCGACCAGTCCACGGTGTCGAAGAGGACGGTCTTTTCGTCCAGCAGCAGGTAGGCGTTGTAGCTCACGCCCCGGGGGATGGGATGGATGTTTTCAAACAGGTGGAGCCGGTGGTCGTTGGCTCCCACCCAGTACAGATCTTCCGTCACGTTGCGGACGCAATACATGGTATTCCCTCCTTTTATATGGTTGTGCGGCTCCGCGCACGATATTGTCATGCTCCGGCGGCTCTGCTGCGCGCGCCTGCGCACTCAGGCTTCAATGAACATGTCCTTGCCCTCGGCGCACTCGGGGCACACCCAGTCCTCAGGCAGGTTCTCAAACAGGGTGCCGGGGGCGATCTCAGCGTCGGGGTCGCCCAGCTCGGGGACGTATTCGTAGCCGCAGCCGCCGCACACGAACCGCTTGCCGATGGGCTCGGGCTTGGGAGGCGCGGGCCGCTTCATCTTCACCATGGGAGGTGCGGGCTGCTTCTCCCCGGTGTCCAGGGCGGCGGCCAGCAGGGGCAGGATCTCATTGACGTCGCCCACGATGCCGTAGTCGCAGTTCTTGAAAATGGGGGCGTTGCCGTTCTTATTGATGGCCACGATGGTGGAGGCGTCCTTGATGCCCTTCAGGTGCTGGACGGCGCCAGAAATGCCGCAGGCGATGTACAGGTTGCCCTTGAACTTCTGGCCGGACATACCCACATACCGGTCCAGGGGCACATACTTCAGGGTCTCGGCCACCGGGCGGGAGGAGCCGACGGCGGCGCCGGCGGCACGGGCCAGGTCCTCGATGAGCTTCATGTTCTTCTTGTCCCCGATGCCCTGACCGGCGGATACCACCCGCTCCGCCTGGCTGATGGGGGTATCCATGGGAATGCCCACGGTAAAGTCGTGGCCGTCCTTCTTCAGGTGCTCCACCAGGGCGTTGACCTGATCGGCGGCAGAGCCCTCCTTCAGCAGGATGCGCTTGCGCACACCGGTGACGGGGGCGGGCTTCTTGGGCCGGCTGGAGGAGCCGCCCTCGCTCTTGGGGGGCTTGCCCAGGATGGCGGAGGAGATGACCACCCGCTGGATCTCGTTGGTGCCCTCGTAGATGGTGGTGATCTTGGCGTCCCGGTACATCCGCTCCACGTCCATGCCCTTCAGGAAGCCGGTGCCGCCGAAGATCTGCACCGCGTCGTTGGTGACCTCCAGGGCGATATCGGAGGCGTACATCTTGGCCATGGCGGACTCGGTGCCGTAGGGCTCGTGGTGCTCCTTCAGGTCGGCGGCAGAATACACCAGCAGCCGGGCGCAGCGGAGCTTGGTGGCCATGTCGGCCAGCTTAAAGCCGATGGCCTGGTTGAAGCCGATGGGCTTGCCGAACTGGATCCGCTCCTTGGCGTACTCCACGGCGGCCTCATAGGCCCCCTGGGCGATGCCCAGAGCCTGGGCCGCGATACCGATGCGCCCGCCGTCCAGGGTGGACATGGCAATCTTGAAGCCCTGGCCCTCCTTGCCCAGCAGGTTCTCCTTGGGTACCTTCACGTCGTTGAAGATCAGCTCTGCGGTGGAGGAGGAGCGAATGCCCATCTTGTCGTAGTGGTCGCCGAAGGAGAAGCCCTCCCAGCCCTTTTCCACAATGAAGGCGGAGATGCCCCGGGTGCCGATGTCAGGGGTGGTGACGGCAAAGACCACGTAGGTGTCCGCCTTGGGGGCGTTGGTGATAAAAATCTTGCCGCCGTTGAGCAGCCAGTGGTCGCCCTTGTCCACGGCGGTGGTCTCGGTGCCGCCGGCGTCGGAGCCGGCGTTGGGCTCGGTCAGGCCGAAGGCGCCGATCTTCTCGCCGCGGGCCAGCGGCACCAGGTACTTCTGCTTCTGCTCCTCGGTGCCGTAGGCAAAAATGGGCCAGGAGCCCAGGGACACGTGGGCCGACAGGATGACGCCGGTGCCGCCGTCCACCCGGGACAGCTCCTCCACCGCGATGGCGTAGCTCAGGGCATCCAGCCCGGCGCCGCCGTACTCCTTGGGATAGGGAATGCCCATAAGGCCCAACTCACCCAGCTTTTTGATGGCCTCGTCGGGGAACTGGTTCTCCTTGTCCATCAGGAAGGCCTGGGGCTTTACCTCCGCCTCGGCGAAGGCACGGATCTTAGCCCGCAGGGCTTCGTGTTGTTCCGTGGTCTTAAACAGCATGGTACTTCCTCCTTTTCTGTTTTAATAATAACAATAACGATAATCATTATTTTATATGTGCATATTATAACAGATTCTCTATTTAGTCAATAGGTATTTTGCTGTTTTAACAAAATAAATCCTATATGACTTCCAGGTATTTTCAGAAGGAGCCTCCATTGCGACAGGTACCGCTGTGCAGAGCGCGAAAAACCGCCCCGGTCCAGCTTGGACCGGGGCGGTTTTCATTGGCTTATGCAGCCCGGGACGGTTTAGGACCGGGGATTCTTGATAGCGGCCTGAGCGGCAGCCAGACGGGCGATAGGCACACGGTAGGGAGAGCAGGACACATAGTCCAGGCCCACATTGTGGCAGAACTCCACGGAGGTGGGGTCGCCGCCGTGCTCGCCGCAGATACCCAGGTGGATGTCGGGGCGGGTCTCACGGCCCATCTTGGCGGCCATGGCCACCAGCTTGCCCACACCCTTCTGATCCAGGTGAGCGAAGGGATCGGACTCGTAGATCTTCTTGTCGTAGTAGTAGCTCAGGAACTTGCCGGCGTCGTCGCGGGAGAAGCCGAAGGTCATCTGAGTGAGGTCGTTGGTGCCGAAGGAGAAGAACTGGGCCTCCTTGGCGATCTCGTCGGCGGTGAGGGCGGCGCGGGGGATCTCGATCATGGTGCCGACCTCATACTTCATGTCGAGGCCGGAGGCCTTGATGATGGCGTCGGCGGTAGCTACCACCACGTCCTTCACGTACTTGAGCTCCTTGACCTCGCCCACCAGGGGGATCATGATCTCGGGAACCATGTTCCAGCCGGGGTGCTTCTTCTGCACGTTGATGGCGGCGTTGATGACAGCGGTGGTCTGCATCTCGGCGATCTCAGGATAGGAGACAGCCAGACGGCAGCCACGGTGACCCATCATGGGGTTGAACTCGTGCAGGGAGGCAATGACCTCGTGCAGGCGCTCCACGGTGATACCCATCTCGTCGGCGATCTCCTTGATGTCCTCCTCCTTGGTGGGCAGGAACTCGTGCAGCGGGGGATCCAGGAAGCGGATGACCACGGGGTAACCCTGCATGGCCTCATACAGGCCCTCAAAGTCGCCCTGCTGGTAGGGCATGATCTTGGCCAGGGCCTTCTTGCGGTCCTCGGTGTTGTCGGCCACGATCATCTCGCGCATGGCCTTGATGCGCTCACCCTCGAAGAACATGTGCTCGGTACGGCACAGGCCGATGCCCTGAGCGCCAAAGGCATAGCCCTGAGCGGCATCGCGGGGAGTGTCGGCGTTGGTGTACACCTTCAGCTGACGATACTTGTCGGCCCAGCCCATCAGGCGGCCAAAGTAGCCGGAGTTGGGGTCGGCGGGCACGGTGGCAATGGCCTCACCGTAGATGTTGCCGGTGGAGCCGTCCAGGGAGATCCAGTCGCCCTCGTGATACTCTCTGCCGGCCAGAGTGAACTTCTTGTTCTCGTAGTCCACCACGATGTCGCCGCAGCCGGACACGCAGCAGGTGCCCATGCCGCGGGCCACAACGGCAGCGTGAGAGGTCATGCCGCCGCGGACGGTCAGGATGCCCTGGCAGACCTGCATACCCTCGATATCCTCGGGAGAGGTCTCCAGACGGACCAGGATGACCTTCTCGCCCCGGGCATGCCACTCCTTGCCGTCCTCAGCGGTGAACACCACGCGGCCGCAGGCAGCGCCGGGGGAGGCGGCCAGGCCCTTGCCCACGACCTGGGCCTTCTTCAGGGCCTCAGCGTCGAAGGTGGGGTGCAGCAGAGCGTCCAGCTGCTTGGGCTCCACGCGGCAGACGGCTTCCTTCTCGTCGATCATGCCCTCGTCCACCAGGTCCACGGCCACCTTCAGAGCGGCCACAGCGGTACGCTTGCCGTTACGGGTCTGCAGCATGTAGAGCTTGCCGTTCTCGATGGTGAACTCCATATCCTGCATATCCTTGTAGTGCTGCTCCAGGCGGTTGGCGATGTCGGCGAACTGCTCGTACACCTGAGGCATCTCCTCATGCAGCTTGGAGATGGGGGAAGGAGTACGCACGCCGGCCACCACGTCCTCGCCCTGGGCGTTGATCAGGTACTCGCCGAACAGAGCCTTCTCGCCGGTGGCGGGGTTACGGGTGAAGGCCACGCCGGTACCGGAGTTGTTGCCGGAGTTGCCGAACACCATGGCCTGCACGTTGACGGCGGTGCCCCAGTCGTAGGGGATCTCGTTCATGCGGCGGTACACATTGGCGCGGGGGTTGTCCCAGGAACGGAACACGGCCTTCACGGCCTCCATCAGCTGGACCTTGGGATCCTGGGGGAAGTCCTCGCCCTTTTCCTTCTTGTAGAACTCCTTGAACAGGACGACCAGGTTCTTCATGTCGTCGGTGTCCAGCTCCACGTCCTGCTTGACGCCCTTCTTGGCCTTGACGTCGTCGATGATCTCCTCAAAACGCTTCTTGGACAGCTCCATAACCACGTCGGAGAACATCTGGATGAACCGGCGGTAGGAATCGTAAGCGAAGCGGGGGTTGTTGGTGAACTTGGCCAGGCCCTCGACCACCACGTCGTTCAGGCCCAGGTTCAGGATGGTGTCCATCATACCGGGCATGGAAGCGCGAGCGCCGGAACGGACGGAAACCAGGAGGGGATTCTCGGGATCGGCAAACTTCTTGCCGCAGATCTCCTCCATCTTGGCCAGATACTCATAGATCTGAGCCTGGATCTCCTCGTTGATCTGGCGGCCGTCATTGTAGTACTGAGTGCAGGCCTCAGTGGTGACGGTAAAGCCCTGAGGCACAGGCATGCCGAGGTTGGTCATTTCAGCCAGGTTGGCGCCCTTGCCGCCCAGCAGCTCCCGCATGGAGCCGTTGCCCTCTGAAAACAGATAAACGTACTTATGGGAATTGCCCATTTCACATTCCTCCTAGTTTTCTTTGCTCTTAAGATTCTCAAATATGCTAACCGGTGCTATTATACCATCTTGTCCTGAGATTGCAAGCGATTCCAGATTTTTTGTTTAAAAAATATGGTATTTTCAATTAATTTTTCTATACTTGCCGGTCAGATGTTTCTTCTCCCGGCTTTCCGTTGCCCCAAAAGCGGAAACATGGTATACTGAACTACATCTTATATAAAGGAAGTCGGCTATGGAAAGACTGGCGGTGGGCATCCTTGCCCACGTGGATGCGGGGAAGACCACTTTGACGGAGGGGCTGCTCTACACCTGCGGGCAGTTGAAAAAGCTGGGGCGGGTGGATCACGGGGACGCCTTTCTGGACACCGACCCCATGGAGAAGGAGCGGGGGATCACCATTTTCTCCAAGCAGGCCCTGCTGCCGCTGGAGACGGTGGAGTTCACCCTGCTGGACACCCCCGGCCACGTGGATTTCTCCGCCGAGATGGAGCGCACCCTATCCGTGCTGGACTGCGCCATTCTGGTGGTCAGCGGCAGCGACGGGGTCCAGGGCCACACCCACACCCTGTGGAAGCTGCTGGAGCGCTATCAGGTGCCCGTCTTTCTGTTCGTCAACAAGATGGACCTGGCGGGGGCGGATCGGGCCGCCCTGCTGGAGCAGCTGAAAAGCCAGCTGGACGAGGGCTGCGCCGACTTCTCTGACAAGCCCACCCTGTATGAGCAGGCCGCCCTGTGCGACGAGGGCCTGCTGGAGGATTATCTGGAGAGCGGCTCGGTGCCGGACGGGGCCCTCACCGCTCTCATCGCCAGGCGGAAGCTGTTCCCCTGCTGGTTCGGCTCCGCCCTGAAGCTGGAGGGGGTGGCGGAATTTCTCCAGGGTCTGGAGCGGTACGCCCCCCGGCCGGTGTATCCCACCGATTTCGGTGCCCGGATCTTCAAGATCTCACGGGACGACCAGGGGGTGCGGCTGGCCTGGATGAAGATCACCGGCGGCAGTCTGAAAGTGAAAACTCTGCTGGAGGGCCCGGGCTGGAGCGAGAAGGCCGACCAGCTGCGGCTGTACTCCGGCCGGAAATTCCAGCCGGTGGAGGAGGCCCCGGCGGGGAGCGTGGTGGCGGTTACCGGCCTGTCCGCCGCGGCGGCGGGCCAGGGCCTGGGCTTTGAGGCGGAGGGGGCGCCCCCCGCTCTGGAGCCGGTGCTCACCTATCAGGTGATCCTGCCGGAGGGGCAGGACCCGGTGACCGCTATGCAGAAGCTGCGCCAGCTGGAGGAGGAGGATCCCCAGCTCCACCTGGTGTGGAACGAGGGCCTGCAGGAGATCCACATCCAGCTGATGGGAGAGGTCCAGCTGGAGATTCTGCAGCGGCTGATTGCGGAGCGCTTTTCCATGGCGGTGTCCTTCGGGCAGGGGGGCATCGTGTACCGGGAGACCATCGCCGCCCCCGTCATCGGGGTGGGCCACTATGAGCCCCTGCGGCACTACGCTGAGGTCCACCTGCTGCTGGAGCCGGGAGAGCGGGGCAGCGGTGTGGAACTGGCCACCGCCTGCCCGGAGGATGTGCTGGACCGGAACTGGCAGCGGCTCATCCTCACCCATCTGGCCGAGCGGGCCCACCCGGGGGTGCTCACCGGCTCCCCCCTCACCGACGTGAAGATCACCCTGCTGGCAGGCCGGGCCCACCTGAAGCACACCGAGGGAGGCGACTTCCGGCAGGCTACCTACCGTGCGGTGCGGCAGGGGCTGATGGAGGCGGAATCCGTTCTGCTGGAACCCTGGTACTCCTTCCGGCTGGAGGTGCCTTCTCCCCAGGTGGGGCGGGCCATGAGCGACATCCAGCGGATGGGGGGCGACTGCGACCCGCCGGAAACTGCCGGGGAGCTGACCGTCCTCACCGGATCCGCCCCGGTGGCGGGGCTGCGGGACTACGGCCGGGAGGTGGCCGCCTACACCAGGGGCATGGGACGGCTGAGCTGCTCCCTGAAGGGCTATTTCCCCTGCCACGACCAGCAGGCCGTGGTGGAGGCCCTGGGCTACGACCCGGAGCGGGACGTGGACAACCCCACCGGCTCGGTGTTCTGCGCCCACGGGGCGGGCTACAATGTAAAATGGGACCAGGTGAAGGAGATGGCCCACGTGGACAGCGGTCTGTCCCTGGAGCCTCCCCGGGAGGCGGACAGCCCCTCCCCCGCGCCTGCCCGCCCGGTGGACCGGGGCCTGTCTCTGGAACAGGACAAGGAGTTATTGGCCATTTTTGAGCGGACCTACGGCAAGGTGGAGCGCCGGGCCTTTACCCCGCCCCCCAAGCCCGCCCGCACCAGCCTGGACGAGGGCAAGTACAACGTCCAGACCCAGAACAAGGGGCCGGAGTACCTGCTGGTGGACGGGTACAACATCATCTTCGCCTGGGAGGAGCTGAAGCAGGTGGCCCGCACCAACCTGGACGCCGCCCGGCAGATGCTGATGGACCTGCTGAGCAACTACCAGGGCTTCAAAAAGAATGTGGTCATCCTGGTATTCGACGCCTACAAGGTGCCCAGAAGTATACAGGACGTATATAAATACCACAATATCTACGTGGTGTATACCAAAGAGGCGGAGACCGCCGACACCTATATCGAGCGGACCACCTATGAGATCGGGAAACACCACCAGGTGCGGGTGGCCACCTCCGACGGAGCCGAGCAGCTCATCATCCTGGGCCACGGGGCCCTGCGGCTGTCGGCCACCACCTTCAAGGCGGAGGTGGAACAGGTGTCCGGACAGATCGCCGCCCTGATCCGCCAGATCAACAAGCCCGTCAAATCCCGGCCGGTGGAGGCCGCCCTGAAAAAGGCACAGGAGGGAAACAAATGATTCCCATGCACATCATCGCCACCATCCGCAGCGACTTCCCCACCAAGTTCGGCATCCCCCGGCAGAGCGGGCTGGTGGAGGAATTGAAGGCCACCGTAGTCTTTGAGCCGGAGTACCGCAGCCCGGATGCCCTGCGGGGGCTGGAGGAGTTCTCCCACCTGTGGCTCATCTGGCAGTTCTCTGAGGCGGTGCGGGATACCTGGTCCCCCACGGTGCGGCCTCCCCGTCTGGGGGGCAACACCCGCATGGGGGTGTTCGCCACCCGCTCCCCCTTCCGTCCCAACCCCATCGGCCTGTCCTGCGTGAAACTGGAGGGGATCGAGAAGGATCCCAATCTGGGCCATGTGCTGGTGGTGTCGGGGGCGGACCTGATGGACGGCACCCCCATCCTGGACGTGAAACCCTACCTGCCCTACGCCGATTCCCACCCGGAGGCTTCCGGGGGCTTTACCGGCAACGTGGGGGGCAAGGTGCTGGAGGTGGACTTTCCGGCCCAGCTGCTGGACAGGGTGCCGGAGGGCAAGCGGGAGGCTTTGATCGGGGTGCTCTCCCGGGACCCCCGTCCCTCCTACCAGCACGATCCGGACCGGGTGTACGGCATGGCCTTCGCCGGGCTGGAGGTGCGCTTCTCGGTGGACGGGGACGTGCTTCACGTCCGGTCAGTGGAATAGACGTCTGCGGGCGGCCGGGAAGGCCGCCCGTTTTTTCTGTGCCGGGTGCAGCAAAACCGCCCGCTCAGGGATGTTAGGGGTGGAAAGGGGGAAGTGCCATGGGAGAAACCGACAGTCTGCGCCAGGCGGTGGAGGCCTACGGGGATATGGTGTACCGTCTGGCCCTGGCCCAGACCCACAGCAGTCATGACGCCGACGATGTGTTCCAGGAGGTCTTTCTCCGGTATCTCCGGTCCGCCCCCGCCTTTCGGGAGGAGGAGCACCGGAAGGCCTGGCTGCTGCGGGTGACGGTAAACTGCTGCAAAAAGCTCCACCGCTCCTTCTGGAGGCGGAATACGGTGGCCCTGTCGGAGGCCATCCCCGCCCGGAATCCTGAGGAGGGGGAGCTGCTGGAGCTTCTGGAGGGGCTGCCCGAAAAATACCGGGCGGTGCTCCACCTCTACTACTACGAGGGCTACGCCACCGAGGAGATCGCGTCCATCCTGGGCCGCAGCCCCGGCACCGTCCGCAGCCAGCTCTCCCGGGGGCGGGCTCTGCTGCGGGACGCATGGAAAGGAGCGGAAGAGCTATGACGGAACAGACCTATCGGGAACTCTTTGACCGGGCGGGCCCCAGCCAGGCCCTGGTGGAGGGCACCCTGGCGGCGGCGGAACAGAAACCGGCCCGGCGTCGGGTGACCGCCCGGCAGCTGGCGGCGGCAGTCCTCTGCCTGGCAGTGGTGCTGGGGGCGGTCAACTATCAGGCCCTGGCCGCCGGTGTACGGTGGGTAGTCCGCTACTTCACGGGCGTGGGCGCCTCCGCCGGGCCTGTCATGGTGGTGGAGGCGGCCGACCGTTGGACCGAGGGGGACTGGCTGTGCCAGCTGGACGGCGTGAGCCAGGGGGACTACCTGCTGCTGGAGCTCTACCTGGTGAGCCCGGAGGAGGAGGCCCACCAGCTGGCCACCCGGCAGCTGCGGGTGTACGCCGACGGCGTCCCCCTGGAGCAGGGGGATCAGGTCTACTCCGAATGGCTGCCCTACAACGGCTTTGCGCCTCAGGGCCGGGCGTGGATCTCCCTTGTGGGACTGGACTGCGGGCCGGAGGTGGCCTGGCGGGAGGAGGGCTACCGCTCCCGGGTCCATATGCCCTTCCTCTACAAGCTGCCGGAGGAACCGGTGGAAGAGCTGACTTATGAGCTGCTGGACCTGGAGGGGGGCGGCTCCCACACCGGGTCCCTGACCCTCACTCCGGCGGATGCCCAGGCCGCCTGCTCAGACAGCCGGACCTTTGCCGAGGGGACGGTGACCGCCCTGGTGAGCGAGGACGGCCGGCAGCTGTCGGTGTACGCCCACCAGGAGGAGACTGAGGACGGGCTTCTCCTGACGGGAGCCTCCCTCTTCCACCATCAGGTCACCTTCATCGGGGCCTCCGGAACCCGCTATCCCGACGCGGGAGAGGGCTTCCGCAGCTACACCTCCGGCCACGTGAACGTCCAGCTGGCCTCCGCCCCAAGCTGGGTGGAGGAACCCATCACGGCAGTGGAAATCGGCGCCGTCCAGCTGGTCTATGAGCACGACGCCTGGTGGGACGGCCTGGGGGGAGGTATGGTCCGCACTCAGGATACGGCCACCTACGGAGATCTGAACTGGGTCATTTCCCTGGACTGATCATAAAACAAAAACAGGCCCGGAGCCGCTGGACGCGGCTCCGGGCCTGTTTTTCTGTTCGGTCAGCGCATGGCGATGGTGACTTCGGTCTCCGCCGCCAGCTCTCCGCCGGTGTATACCTCCGCCCGGCAGGTGACGATGGCCTTTTCCGCCCGCTCGCTGAGCAGGCTGGCCCGGATCTCCATGGTGTCCCCCGGCAGGATCTTTTTCCGGAAGCGCACGTGGTCGATGCCCAGGAACAGGGGCGTTTTGCCCGCGTAGGCCGGCTTGGTCATCAGGATCAGGTCGGCGGCCTGGGCGGTGGCCTCCACCGTATAGACGCCGGGCAGCACCGGGTCGCCGGGGAAGTGGCCTTTGAAAATCTCCCGGTCCGGGTCCACGTAAAAGGACGCCGTGATCCGCTCCCCCTCCACCAGCTCCGAAACCGTGTCGATCAAAAGCATGGGGTCCCGGTGTGGGATGATCTCCATGACCTGCTCATGGGTCAGGGTCCTGACCGTTTCCATCGGGCATCTCTCCTTTTTTCTGTGATCTGCCCCTATTGTACCCCTCCTCTCTCTGTTTGAGAAGGGGCATCAGACATTCCACGCCCGGGACCAGTCGATGTCCCACACCGTCCAGGGCGAATCCTCGTCTGTCCGCCGGAGGATCAGCATCACGTTAAAATGGTAGGCATCGGGCTCTAACTCCCCCTGACCTTCACCGGTAAAGAAGCTCATGGAAATAGCAATGCGGTTGTTCAGCTCCGTTTGGTCGTCGGTGGGCCGGTAATCATAAGACACCTCATAGGAACGCGTAGGCTCGTAATCCACGCTCATCAGCTGGCAGCCGGGGAACTGTTCCACGAAGTAGTTCTCCGCCGCCACATAAGCCTCGCTCACGTCCTGGTCGGAATAGGTGTGGGCGGGCGGCTCATTGGTTCCATCCGCCAGCTGCTCCAGGCAGCTCTGGAGCAGCTGCCCATAGGGGGTGGTACCGGGGTCCCAGGCCCAGCGGTACCAGTCCACGGTTCCCGCCGGCGTGTCCAGCTGCACAACCACCAGGCCGTCCGCCGCAAAAATGACCGTGGTCCCGTTACGGCTGTATACCAGGGTGCTGCCGCCGCTGGAATCGGGGGCCTGGGCCTTGACCCAGGGCCAGTTCCCCAGCTGTCCCATAGGGATCAAACCCTGATAGGTGTCGGTCCGGGTCTCTCCCCCCTCTTCATAGGTCAGGCGCACAGAGCCGTCCTCACTCATGGCGGGCCACAGGACCCGCTGGGCCAGATTCCAGGCCGGCTCCCCCTCCACCAGGGTGACCTGATCGGCGGTGACGCCGTCATACCGTGTGGCCAGCCAGTCCATGGCCGCCCCCTCCGGGGTGAGCAGATCGGTGCGGTGTCCCTCATCCGCCTCCTTCTGGATACCGGCGTAGTATTCCGCCGCCGGCAGACCGGTGTTCAGGGGCAGGACCCGGACCGAGCTGCCGTACCCGTTGTAGAACAACCCCTCCACGCACCAGATGCCGCCCTCCCCCTGGTTGGCGGGCTGGGACATCAGCAGGGTGACCGATTCCGTCCCCTCATAGCGCACGTAGACGTGCTCACTGTCCCAGAAGCAGCCGTCGTGATAGATCTCGCTCTCGTCAAAGCTCTCCAGGCCGTTGCGGGAGAGAAAGTCGGCAAAGATCTCCTCCGGCAGCCGGTCATTCAGCTTGGTCCAGATCGCCAGGTCCCCGGTCTGGTCCTCCGCCTCCGAGTAGAAACGCACATCAGTGGGGAACAGCCAGGCGTAATACCAGCCGTCCTCCCGGGCGATAAACGTCCGGCCGCTGTTGTCGGTGACCAGGGATTCCTCAAACTCTGTCTGGTCATACCGGGCCAGGGAGAAGATCCAGCCCATGTCCATCTCGGCGCCGCCCCCCGCCTCGTAGCTGCGCTTGTCGTAGACGGAGAAGAAGGTATTGCCCTCCTCCGGGGTCTGCACCAGCAGGTCGTCCGTCAGGTCGGCGGGCAGGGCCACCGTCAGGCCGTTGGACAGCTGATACAGGTTTGGGTCGTCCAGCAGGGCCTCCGGGTCGGACACCGGCCGGGAGCTGGCGGTGGGCTGGGCGTCCAGCACCGCGGCGCAGGCGGTGAGGCCGATGGCCAGCACCAGGGTGATTGCCACCGCCGCCGGGCCCTGCCGCCGGTGCTTCATGACCGATACCAGCCGCTCCTTCAGATGCTTCTTCTCCTCGCACAGGGTGGCGGCCAGCATCCCCATGCCCCTGGGGGGCTGCCCGGCGGCCATGGCCAGCAGGGTCTCCCCGTAGTGCCGCCGTCCGGCGGCGTCCAGCCGTTTCACCACCGCTTCGTCACAGGACAGCTCGCAGGCCCGGGACAGCTGGCGGCGCACCACGATCATCAGGGGGTTGAACCAGTGGAGGCTGGTCACCACTCCGGCAAACCACTTGTACAGCAGGTCATACCGCCGGGCGTGGGTCAGCTCGTGGGCCAGGATGTCCCCCAGCCGGTCGGGCTCCACACCCTGTGGGAGCACGATGGTGGGTCTCATCATCCCCAGCAGCATGGGGGTGGACACATAGGGGCACACCATCAGACGGAACCGGCCCTCCCGGTCCAGCCGGGCCAGCAGGGCCAGGGTCTCTGGCTCCGGGGGCTCCCCGTTTTCCCGTATCAGCCGGGCAAACCGGCGGCAGCCTATCACCTGGCGTCCCAGGCAGAACGCCGCGCCCAACCCCCAGAGGGCAAACCACAGCGCCGGGCTGGTGAGCAGTCCCCGCCAGTCAACGGCGAACCGGATAGGGGTCTCCGGCTGGGGCTGGACATTCGCCGCTCCGTCCTGAGCCGGAGGCTGGACCTGCTCCGGCTGAGCGGGCTGGGTCACGGCCTGTTGGATCTCCGTCCCCGCGGGCTCCTCCGCAGCCTGGGCAGGCAGAGGGACGGTCACACCCACCGGCAGGCACAGCCGCACCAGCACCAGCAGCCAGAGGTAATAAAAAGCCGTTTTGCTTTTGATCAAAGGCCGTACCAGCATCAGCAGGCCGGTAAGGGCCGACCCCAGCATCGTCAGGGTCAGCAGAGTGCGCAGAAACTCCGCCATACTACCAGTCCCTTCTTTCCCTGTTCAATCTGTCAATAGCCCCCATCCATGACGATCCAGGGGGCGTCCGCATTCTCCCGGTGAAGAATATACATATAATCCTTATAGGTGCTGTTTGGCTCCAGGACCGCCTGATTTTCGTCGGTGGTAAAGGTGGCAAACAGCACGATCCAGTTGTTCAGCTCCGCTTCATCGGCATCCGGACAGTACTGGGCCGCCGCCTCATAGGAGCGCTGGGGGTCATAGTCCATACTCACCAGGGTGCATCCCGTCAGATTGGCAAACTCCGCTTCCGCCGCCGCCTTGGCCTGGGCCACCTCCTCGTCGGAGTAAGTGTGGCCGGGCGCTTCGGTCTCCGGCACGGCGGAGGGGCTGGGCGCCGTTGTCGGAGAGGACACGGCTTCCGGTGCCGGGGACTGTACAGGATCCGGCCCGGAAGGGGCGGTACATCCCGACAAAGCCAGGGCCGCAAGCAGGGCCAAGACTGCCAGAAGCTGATGGTTTGGCTTCATGTTCCGATCATCCTTTCTCGTTCGGGCGGTCTGTTCACTGCCCTTTGCTCAGCTCATCCAGCAGCGCCCGCAGCTGGGCGATGTCCTCCCGGTCCAGCTGGTCGGCCTGCACCAGGGCGGCCACCATGTTCCGGGCCGACCCGGCATACAGCTTGTCGATGAGCTTTTTGGTGCGGCTGCCCCGCACCTCTTCCCGGCTCACCAGGGGGGTGTACCAGTACACCTGCCGCTTCTCCTGGCCCACCGCCCCCTTGGCGCACAGCCGCCGCAGCAGGGTCTTGGTGGTGTCCCCGTTCTTCTCGGACAGGGCCTCCTTGATCTGGCCCAGGGTGCGGGGCTCCCCCGCATCCCACAGTACCTCCATCACCTCCAGCTCCGCCTCGGTGATCTTTTCTTCCACGGTGTTCATGTCCGTTCCCTCCATTCTCATCCTCACTGCCCGGCCAGAAGCCCGGCCCACAGCCCGGCCAGCCTGGTATACAGCTCCTCATAGCCCTGGGTGCAGTGCCAGTACTGGGTGCCGGCTCCGACCTGGGCGGCATCGTAGGAAGGGTTGTAACTCACATAGGGATCGTCCCAGCCCATAATGAGGTCGCCCTTACCCATCAGCCACAGTCTATCACACCCGGCGGGCGGGTCAGAGCTGTCCTCCGTCCCTTCGTCCTGGGGTAGCTCCGCCACCTCCTCCCAGGTGCAGGCAGACAGCCATTCGTGGATCTGAGATAGTTCCTCCCGGGACACATAGGCGGTATTGATCCCGCCCTCCGGTCCGGCGAGGAATCCCAAATACTCCAAGCTGCCACGGTCCGCAAACACCCGGTCCAGCGCCTCATGCACGTCGGCCACGGGAGCAGCGGCGGCGGCATCTGCCTCTTTCCACGCCTGGATCAGGTCCGCCATCACCTCATAAGGGGTGTTTTCGTAGTCATAGGCATCCCGGTACCAGGATACCTCGCCATCGTGCTCTACTCTCACCAGGCCGTCCTGCTCCAGGAAGATGACCGAACCCTTCTCCCCCGCGTCGTACCGCACCGCAGGACCGTTGATGGTGCCGGGGGCATCAGCTTTGACCCACAGCCGGGTATACAAAGTGGGGTAATAGGGCGGCTCACTGATCCTGTTTTCCACCTGCGTGTACGCTCCATCCACATACACCAGGGTGCCCACCGTCAGGGCCTCACCCATGATGGGACTCAGTTCCCGGTACCACAGATCCCAGGCGGGCTCCCCCTCCACCGGGGTGAGCTGATCGGCGGTCACCCCGTCATACCGGCCGGACAGCCAGTCCAGGGCCGCCCCCTCCGGGGTGAGCAGATCGGTCTGCCGCCCCTGGTCGGCTCCCTTCTGGAGCTGGGTGTAGTAGTCCGCCGCCGTCATGCCGGTGTCCCGGGGCATCACCAGCGTACTGCCCCCGATCTGGTTGTTGAAATACCCCTCCACGCACCAGATACCGTCCTCCCCCTGCCTGGCGGGCTGGGAGAGCAGCAAGGTAATGGATTCGCTCCAATCGGGGGTATGGTAGCTGATGTAGACATGCTGGCCGCCCCACAGGGTACCGTCGGCATTGAGATAGTCCCCGCTGGTGAACGGCTCCAGGCCGTTGCGGGCAATGAAATCGGGCAGGGCCTCCTTCGGCAGCCGCCGGTTCAGCATCTCCCAGATCGCCAGAGCGTGGGTCTGGTCGGCCTCCTCCGAGTAGAACCGCACGTCGGTGGGAGTGAGGCAGGCGTAATACCAGCCGTCCCCCCGGGCAAAGAAGCTGCGGCCGCTGTTGTCCTCGGTAAGGCTCTGCTCAAAGTCGATCTGGTCATAGCGGGTCATGGAGAAGATCCACCCCATGCCCTCCGTACCGCCGGTGCCCCCCGCCGCCTCATAGCTGCGCCTGTCATAGACGGACAGGAAGATCTCTCCCTGTTCCGGGGTCTCCACCAGCAGGTCCTCCGAAAGGTTGGCGGGCAGAGCCGCCGTCAGGCCGTTGGCCAGGTCGTAGAGAACCGGATTGCGCAGCAGGGCGTCCGGGTCGGGGGTCATGACCGGGTCTGGCTCCGGCCCGGCGGAGGGGGTGGGCTGTGCCCCGAAAATAGCGGCGCACCCCGTCAGGATCAGCACCAGCGCCAGGGTGAGGGCGGCGGCCGCCGGGCCTTTTTTCACAGGCTTCATCACCGCCGTCAGCCGCTCCTTCAGGTGCTTTTTTTCCTCGCACAGGGTCACGGCCGGCAGGCCTCTGGGGGACTGCCCTGCCGCCATGGCCAGCAGGGTCTCCCCATAGTGCCGCCGTCCGGCGGCGTCCAGGCCCCTGGTGGCCGCCTCGTCGCAGGACAGTTCGCAGGCCCGGTTCAGCTGGCGGCGCACCACGATCATCAGGGGGTTGAACCAGTGGAGGCTGGTCACCGCTGCGGCAAACCACTTGTATAGCAGGTCCTGACGCCGGGCATGGGTCAGCTCGTGGGCCAGAATGTCCCCCAGCCGGTCAGGCTCCACCCCCCGGGGCAGCACGATGGCGGGCCGGAGCACCCCCAGCAGCATGGGGGTGGACACATAGGGGCAGACGGTCAGGCCCACCCGGCCCTCCCGGTCCAGGGCCGCCAGCAGGGCCATGGCCTCCTGCTCCGGAGGCTCCCCGGCTTTCCTTACCATCCGGGCAAAGCGCCGGTAGCCCCACACCTGCCGGCCCAGGCAGAAGGCCGCCCCCACTCCCCAGACAGTCAGCCACAGGGCCGGGCTGGTGAGCAGTCCCCGCCAGTCAAAGGCGGGCTCGCTCTCCTGGATCTCCGGCTGAGGCTCCGCCGCTCCCCCCTGCTGTCCGGAGGGGGTCTGAGGCTGGACAGGCAGGACCTCCGTCTGGGCAGGCTGGGTCACAGGCTGCTGGACCTCCGTCCGTGCCGGTTCCTCCGGCGCCTGGGCGGGCAGAGGGATGGTAACCCCCACCGGCAGGCACAGCCGCAGCAGCACCAGCAGCCACAGGTAGTAAAAGACCGTTTTGCTTTTGATCAGGGGCCGGACTGCCAGCAACAGGCCGGTGAGGACCGATCCCAATATCGTCAGCACCAGCAGGGTGCGCAGAAACTCGGCCATGATGCTCCCTCCAGACAAATCAAGGTTACAGTTGTACCCTTCGTATGTTCAGGGTACAACTGTAACCTCTTTTTGTCAAGGCATATTTGGTTACAATGCGGAAACGGCGGTTACATCTGGTCGTGGAAGGTGCGCTTGATGACCTCCAGCTGCTGCTCCCGGCTGAGGCGGGAGAAATTCACCGCGTAGCCGGACACCCGGATGGTGAGGGTGGGGTACTGCTCAGGGTGCTCCATGGCGTCCACCAGCAGCTGCCGGTTCATCACGTTCACGTTCAGGTGGTGGGCACCCTGGATGAAGTAGCCGTCCAGGATGTGCACCAGGTTGTCCACCCGCTCGGCCTCGGTCTTGCCCAGGGCGTTGGGCACGATGGAGAAGGTATTGGACACCCCGTCCTGACACACCGCCCGGTAGGGGATCTTGGCCACCGAGTTGAGGGAGGCCAGGGCGCCGCTCTTGTCCCGGCCGTGCATGGGGTTGGCGCCGGGGGCAAAGGGCTCCCCCGCCTTCCGGCCATCGGGGGTGGCGCCGGTCTTTTTGCCGTACATCACGTTGGAGGTAATGGTGAGAGCGGAGAGGGTGTGGATGGCGTTCCGGTACAGGGGGTGCTTCTTCAGCTCGGCGGAGAAGTAGGACACCAGCTCCACGGCGATGTCGTCCACCCGGTCGTCGTCGTTGCCGTACTTGGGGAAATCCCCCTCCACCGCAAAGTCCACGGCGATGCCCTCCTGGTTGCGGATGGGGCGTACCTTGGCGAACTTGATGGCGGACAGGGAATCGGCGGCAATGGACAGCCCCGCCACGCCGAAGGCGGCCAGCCGCTCCACCAGGGTGTCGTGAAGGGCCATCTGGCTGCTCTCGTAGGCGTACTTGTCGTGCATGTAGTGGATGATGTTGATGGTGTCCACGTACAGCTCCGCCACGTAGGACAGCACCTTTTTGTAGTTGCCCAGCACCTTGGGGTAGTCCAGCACTTCGTCCCGGTCCAATTCGATGCCGGGGACGATGACGCCCCCCTTCACCTCGTCCACGCCGCCGTTGATGGCGTACAGCAGGCTCTTGGCCAGGTTGGCCCGGGCGCCGAAAAACTGCATCTGCTTGCCCACCGCCATGGCGGACACACAGCAGGCGATGCAGTAGTCGTCCCCGTACATGGGGCGCATCAGCTCGTCGCTCTCGTACTGAATGGAGTCGGTGTCGATGCTCATTTTGGCGCAGTAGTCCTTGAAGCCCTGGGGCAGGTCCTTGCTCCACAGCACCGTCAGGTTGGGCTCGGGGGCGGTGCCCAGGTTGGTGAGGGTGTGGAGCATCCGGAAGGAGTTCTTGGTCACCAGGGTGCGGCCGTCCACCCCCATGCCGCCGATGGATTCGGTAACCCAGGTGGGGTCGCCGCCGAAGAGCTCGTTGTACTCCGGGGTGCGCAGGTGGCGCACCAGCCGCAGTTTGATGACGAACTGATCGATGAGCTCCTGGGCGCCCTCCTCGTCCAGCACGCCGTTGTCCAGATCCCGCTGGATGTAGATATCCAGGAAGGTGGAGGTGCGGCCCAGGGAGGTGGCGGCGCCGTTGTTCTCCTTGATGCCCGCCAGGTAGGCCATGTACAGGTTCTGCACCGCCTCATGGGCGTTCTCCGCCGGGCGGGTGATGTCGCAGCCGTATTTGGCGGCCATGGAGGCCATCTCCCGCAAAGCCCGGATCTGCATCTGGACCTCCTCCCGCAGGCGGATGCGCTCGTCGGTCATGGGGCCGTCCAGCATATCCAGGTCCTTTTCCTTCTCCTCAATGAGGAAGTCGGTGCCGTACAGGGGCACCCGGCGGTAGTCGCCCACGATTCTCCCCCGGCCGTAGGCGTCGGGCAGACCGGTGAGCAGGCCCGCGTGGCGGGCCAGCCGGGTGCGCTTGGGGTAGGCGTCAAACACGCCCTCGTTGTGGGTCTTGCGGTAGAGGCGGAAGTGGCGCTCGATCTCCGGGTCCAGCTGGTAGCCGTACTGCTCCAGGGCGGAGGTGGCGTTGCGGATTCCGCCGAAGGGGTTGACGATCCGCTTCAGCGGGGCGTCGGTCTGGAGGCCCACGATGACCTCGTTATCCCGGTCGATGTAGCCGGGGGCAAAGTTGTCGATGCCGGAGACGGCATGGGTCTCCACGTCGATGATGCCCTTCTTCACCTCTTCAATGATCAGGGCCTCGGCTTTTTTCCACACCTGAGCTGTTTTTGTGGAAATCCCGGCCAGAAAAGTGCTGTCTCCCATATACGGAGTGACATTTTTCTGGATAAAATTCCGCACGTTCACCAAATGCCGCCACTCGCCGGTGCGGAAGCCCTGCCAGGCGGTACAATTCACATCAATGCTCATAGGTTCTCCTCATTCCCTATTACAATAAATTTGGACAGGAAAGCCGGGCAGCCAGTCCGGCTTTCCCTCCATCTCGTGCCTAAGCTACAATAAGAGGAGCAACTGGCTGACCACTCACTCCTTGGGCTTGTAAGTCCGTACGACTATTACAATAAATTTGGACAGGAAAGCCGGGCAGCCAGTCCGGCTTTCCCTCCATCTCGTGCCTAAGCTACAATAAGAGGAGCAACTGGCTGACCACTCACTCCTTGGGCTTGTAAGTCCGTACGAAAGACTGTCAGCCATCCTCTTGTTGTAGCGTTCGATTTCAGCAGGTTGAGCCACCGGATGCCGGGGAGTTCGCGTCACCCAATAGATTGAATCGGCAACGAGAAAAGATGGATTCCGGTTGCAGATTCTTTAGTATTGGAGGAATGTGGATGAACAGCGTTGGCATCGATGTTTCCAAAGGGAAAAGCATGATCGCCGTCATGCGCCCCTTCGGTGAGGTGGTGGTTTCACCCTTTGAAGTGCGACACACCGCCAATGAACTGAACGAACTGGCAGGGCTGCTCAAAAGTTTGGACGGTGAGACCCGTGTGGTGATGGAATCCACGGGTAATTACCACGCGCCGGTGGCCTGGCTGCTCCACGACGCGGGACTTTATGTCTCCGTAGTCAATGCAATGCTGGTGCATGACTATGGGAACAACAGTTTAAGACGAGGCAAGACTGACAAGAAGGACGCCGTGAAACTGGCCAACTACGGCCTTGACCACTGGCTCAC
The DNA here is from genome assembly GCF_900626285.1 of Intestinimonas massiliensis (ex Afouda et al. 2020). Lineage (GTDB taxonomy): Bacteria > Bacillota > Clostridia > Oscillospirales > Oscillospiraceae > Flavonifractor > Flavonifractor massiliensis_A. The sequence goes on along the minus strand of NZ_LR131147.1, from coordinate 2,358,729 downwards.
ACTACCGAAATATGTCCCGGAGGAGGACACCCGGCTCATGCTGAAGACCTGCTACCGGCAGTACCAGCAGTATTCCAAAGTACGGACCATGCTGAAGAACAACCTAATCTCCCTGCTGGACACCGCTTTCCCTGATGCAAACCGCCTGTTTACCAGTCCACCCCGCGCCGATGGCAGCGAGAAGTGGGTGGATTTTGTAGCCGCTTTTTGGCATTGTGAGTGTGTCTGTGGTTTGTCTAAAAAGGCCTTTACCACCCAATACCAGAAGTGGTGCAGAAAGCACGGCTACAATTTTAGCGAGGATAAGGCACTGGACATATACGCCTCTGCATGTGGACACTTCGGTGTCATGCCGAAAACGGATACGGCAAAACTTTTGGTAGAACAGGCTGTTTCCCAACTCCGGGCAACTTCCGCCGCGTTAGCTGCTCTCAAGCAGGAGATGCAGTCCCTGGCCGTTTCTCTACCGGAGTATCCTGTGGTGATGGAGATGTTTGGTGTTGGCCCAACCCTCGGCCCCCAACTCATAGCTGAAATTGGCGATGTACGCCGTTTTCATTCCAAGAAAGCGCTGGTGGCCTTTGCAGGCATTGACGCCCCACCTTACCAATCTGGACAAGTGGATGTCCGTAGCCGTAACATTTCCAAGAGAGGATCTGCCTCACTGCGAAGGACGCTCTTTCTGGTGATGGGGGTCCTCCTGCAATGCGCTCCAATGGATGAGCCGGTCTACCAGTTCATGAACAAGAAACGCTCTGAAGGTAAGCCCTACCGTGTCTACATGATGGCCTCCGCCAACAAGTTCCTGCGCATCTACTACGCTTCTGTGAAAGCCTACCTGGATTCTCTGGAGCATGGCTGATTTCCCAGCTCTATACTGTCTGGCTGACCGCCATTTTTTGAAATGCACAGCGGTTTAATTTGGTGCACCCTTTTCCTTTGCTCGTTTCCTTTGAAAGTTTTACTTGACTTTTGTTAGCAGGTCTTTCGCAGACGGGGATTGTTTTTTTCTGTTTCTTTTTTCACCGGGACCCGATAGGGGCCAAGCCTTCGTCCCCCGTCCCTCGTCTCCCGTCCTTCGTTTATTTTCTTCACTATTTCACCCGATGGGACCGGCAGGTCCCATTTATGTACCACGTCTGTTCCCTGCCCACGGATCAGAGCACGCTCCCCGGCACGAAACAGAAAAAAATACCCGGCTTCCAGTGGAAGTCGGGTGGTTGTTTTACTTTAAAAAAGCCTCTTACAGGGGCCGCAGCCGAATGGGGCTAGAACGAAGTTCTAAATTCTTGTTCTATCCCATTCAATCTTATTAGATTATAGGGATGGAACAATCCGCAATCCGTTGTACCCCAGTCAGTTCGTGCATGGATAAAAATGGGTTATTTCATTTTTTCTCTTTTCCGTTTCTCTTTTTCTCCGGTTCGTTACTTTGCAGCAGCAGGATTCCGTAACCTTTTTCCGGTGGAAGGGGCTGATACTGCTCCTCTGTTACATAGCCGCTTTTCCGCCAGTTGTCCAGCAGCAGCTCCATGGTCTGCTGGGCCCGTTTGGCCTCGGCGGCCTGGTTCTTCTCCTCCGCCGACAGGCCCAGGGTCCAGAGCAGACCGTACTCGCTGCCCGCCTCGTCCCGCTTCAGCAGCCGGAGCTCCCGCTGGTCCACCCGGTTGCCCGGGTAGCGGACGATCTCCAGCTCCTGGAGCAAATAGTGGCGCAGCAGCAGGGTGCGGTCGTTGTTGTTCAGCCTGGTCTGGCCCAGGGTCTCGTCGTCCCGCAGGAGGCTGACGGGCAGCCGGAGCAGTTGGTTCCGCTCCTCGGCGTACTGGTAGAGGGGCATCTGCCCGTCCTGCCGGAAGCGGAAGCGCAGCCGGCTTTTGCCGCTCTCCCAGGTGAGGGGCAGTAGGGGGCCCTCATATACCTCCTGCCGGGCCTGCTGGTCGTGGTCGGCCAGGATGTACAGCTCCGTTTCGGCCAGCCGCTGCAGCCGGGCCTCCATCTCGTCCTGCTTCTCCGGCCGCAGCCGCCGGTCCATGTCTCCCGCCATGATCTGGCCGATGGTCTCTGCCCGGAAGCCGTTTTTCCCCTCTCCCGAGCGCCACAGGGAGTACACCGCGTTGGCCGTCACCATATCCAGGTAGGACAGCTCCCGGGTGATGACATAATCGGCGTAGTTGTTCGGGTCGTCGGACAGGCTGACCCGGTTGACGCAGCCGGTCAGGTCCCGGTATTTCCGCAGCTCATTGGCGATCTTGCAGTTGTTCATGAGAAACTGTTCCATACCCTCACCCCCTCAGCTGGCGGGCTTTTTGGTGAAAGCCGTCGTGATACCGGATGGGCAAGGCGCCGAACCGCTCCCGCAGCTCCTGGACCCGGAGGGGCCTTGCCTCCTCCGTTCCCTTCAGCTCCCGGAAATAGGAGCTGCCGCTGTAGAACTCCAGGGGGATACGCACCCCGTCCTGGCCGTACCGCATTTTCAGCAGGGTCAGCTCCAGCTGCCGGGGGTTCCGGGCCTTGGCGTCCTCCAGGGAGAAGGCCCCCTTCCCCCTGGTCTTTTCCATGCCCTGGTACTGCATGCCCAGGATCACGTCGGCGGAGTACTCGATGGAGCCGGATTCCTTGAAGCTCTCCAGGGAGATCTCCTTGTTATAGCTGAACCGGTTCAGGGCGCTGATCAGCAGGATCATGACCTTTTCCTGGTCCCGGATGGCACACAGCTCCCGCACATTGTCGTCCACGATCTGCTTGTCGCTGAATTTCGAGACCGGGTCCCGTGGGGTCAGGATCTGCAGATAGTCCACCACCACCAGGATAGGCCGGCTGCCGCCGGCCGCCTGGTACCGCTCCCGGAACTGATGGATCTGCTCCCGGATCTGGCCGATGTGGGTCAGCTCCGGCCCCTGCTCGTAGAGGTAGAGGTTCTGCCCCTCCCGCTCCACCAGCTCTCTGGCCTGGTTGATCCGCTCCCACTCCCCGTCGGAAAACCGCTTCTCCAGGTTCAGCAGGTCGGCGGCCTGAAAGCCGGGCTCCTGGTGGAGGGCAAAGTCGGCCCGGCAGAGGGCCTTGGCGGTGATCCAGGCCCGGTTCATCTCCAGGGCGAAGTAGAGCACCGGGTAGCCTCTGCCCGACAGGTTGTAGGCGATCTGGAGGGCCAGGGTGGACTTGCCCAGGCCGGGCACCGCGCCCAGCACGAACAGGCCGTTGAACAGTCCCCCGTTCAGGCTCCGGTCCAGGGTGGGAAAGCCGGTGGGCACCCGCTCGGCAGAGATGCCGCCGATCCTCTCCCTGGTAAAGAGGGCGGCGCAATCGCTGAGGGAATTGCCCGAAGCGGCCCGCTTTTCTCCCCGTTCCAGCCCCATATCCATTCCTTCCTTCCAATAGAACCATAGTTTGTTTTATGCTATCACGGATCCCGGACAAAGTCAAAGTCCGGCCCCCATGGGCATAAAAAAAGGGCGCTTCCGCCTCAGCGGAAGCGCCCTTTTGTGTTCTGTCAGCCGATGGCAATGGTGGACTGCTTAGGCAGTTCCTTCTTGGCCTGCTTGGGCATGGACAGCTTCAGGATACCGTCCTCATACTTGGCGGACACATCCTTGGGCTCCACATCGCCCACATAGAAGCTGCGGCTGCAGGCGCCGGCGTAACGCTCCTGACGGATGTACTTGCCCTTCTTGTCCGTCTCGTCCTTATCCAGGCCCTTGGCGGCGCTGATGGTCAGGTAGCCGTCCTTCAGGTCCACGTTGATCTCGTCCTTCTTGAAGCCGGGCAGATCGATGTCCACCTCGTAGGTGTCCTCGGTCTCACGCACATCGGTCTTCATCAGGTTCTTGGCGTGCTTGCCATACAGGGGGCTGCGGTTATTCCACATGGGAAACATCCCAAAGTCATCATCAAAGAAGTCATCAAACAGATTCTCACCAAAAATGCTGGGCAACATAAGTCATTCCTCCATTCATAGCACTTATTTTTTGCCCTGCGGAAGGGATCCTTTGGATCCCTCTCTCTTGGAACAACTATGTTATAGCACCACAGATTAGCACTGTCAAGCGGAGAGTGCTAACGTTTACAAAAACAGCAAAGTTTGTTCACAAAATATGCGATTTTTCCAGTGCGGTCTGCTTATTTGTAATTTTGAACGATGATATGGGTGGCCTGGGACTGGAAGCGGTTGCGGATATTTACCGCGTAGCGCTTTTGATATTCCCCCCGGATGTAGGGGCCGTACAGCTCCTGGGTGAGGGGGGTCTTGCCCACGATCATCAGGGCCCGGCAGCTAAGATTGCGGAAGTCGGCGGCCAGTCGGCGGTGTTCGGCCTCGTCAAAGCCGTTCATCCGGTCGATATTGCCGTAGTCATTGAAAATGCAGTCGTATGGGGGATCCAGGAACATGAAATCCTCCCCCTCCGCCTGTTGGAAAAGGGCCCGATAATCGGCGCACAGCACGGTGGCGCGCCGCAGCAGTTCGCTGTGGGCCTGGGTCACGGCATTTGCGTTCAGATGGCGGTACCGTCCGAACGGCACATTGTATTCCCCGCTGCTGTTGTAGCGGATCATGCCGGAGTAGGCCGTTTTATTGATAAAGAAGTAGGTCACACCCTCCAGGAGTTCCCGGGTGGGGTGGTTGTACTGGGCTCTGATCCTATAATACAGCGCCTCGTTCCGGTTTTCGCAGTGTTCGTCGGGATATTGGGCCTTCAGCGCCTCGTACTCCGTCTGGTTCTCCTCGTATTGCCGCTGGAGCTCGTCCAGCTGCCGGCGCATGAGCGGGTACTGGTCCCGCAGCTGCTGATAAAAGGTGATGAGCTTCCGGTTCACGTCGCCTACCACGGCCTGCTCCGGCTCCAGATAAAAATAAACCGCTCCCCCACCTAAGAACGGTTCAAAATAGCGGTGATACTTTCGGGGCACCCGATCAATGAAATCCGGGATTTCCCTTTGCTTTCCCCCACGATATTTTAAAATGGGCTTCAAACTGATCCACATCCATTTCCTTGGGCCTTTCTACTTACTATAACCTACAACCACTTTTTCTGCAATCTTTTTTCATCTCTGCTATAATGAGAGTAATCTTATTATGGGAGGTTGTCAGATCATGCTGAGTTGTTCGGTAAACCCCAAAGAGATCCCCCTGCTGTGCGGCAGCTGTCACAAGTGCCTGGGCCGCTCCAAGCTGGACTATCCCTTTACCCGGGACCTGTTTAACTCGGACGATCTGGTCCAGGAGCTGATGAGATTCGTGGCCCAGACCACAGGCTGTTCCTGCAGCCCCACCAAAATAAACAAGAATCCGGACATTGATGTGTTCAGCAAGGACGGCAGGCTGATCTGCCGCATTGAGGCAAAGTACTTATCGGGGCAGGCCTTTATGAAGTCCAAGCAGTTTATTCACCTCTACCCCCGGGAATCCCTGGCTGTGGACGAGCCCAAGCTGCAAAGCTACCTGGAGCGGAAGGCCCAGGACCGGGCGGACGGGAAGGACATCCCCATCTTTGTGGTCTGGAAGTTCGACCGGCCGTGCGACGACATCGGCGGCATCGCCGTATTCCAGGAGATCGACATCCTGCGGCAGATCTATCTGAAAAACGGGCCTTCCCGCTCCTTTGAGCGGAAAAGCTCCTTCAACGACTATCAGAACGGGACCAAGCTGGGCATAACCAAGAAGTACCACTTCTCCATCCGGGAATGCGAACCCATCGAGGACCTGCCCGCCCGCATCCTGGCGCTGTGACGGAGCGGCCACGGCCGGCCTTTGTTTAACGCTGTTCCTGCGCGCAGCAGGCGGGATAAGGTCGAACCGGGTCCGGTCGTTTTCCGCGTCAGATCCCTGAATCCCTATAAAAAAGTCTGTACCGTGTCTCCACGGTACAGACTTTTTGTATTTCTTCCGGTGTTTTTCAGCTCACCACTGGGTCAGTTCCAGGTACAGATCCTTGTACTGCTTCGCCGACTTCTCCCACGAAACGTCTTTCGCCATATCGCGCTGGACGACCTCGTCCCAGTGATAGCGGTTATTAAAATAGAGGGTCTTGGCCCGGTTGATGGCATCCAGCAGCAGGCCTGCGTCGTAGCGGTCGAAGGTAAAGCCGTTGCCGTCGCCGGTAAATTCGTTATAGGGCTCCACGGTGTCCTTCAGGCCGCCGGTCTCCCGCACAATAGGCAGGGTGCCGTAGTGCATGGCGTTGAGCTGGGTCAGGCCGCAGGGCTCAAAGCGGGAGGGCACCAGCAGGGCGTCCGCGCCGGCGTAGATCCGGTGGGCCCTGCCCTCATCATACTGGATACAGGCGCTGAAGGTGCCCTTGTAGGCATTCTCATAGGAGCGGAAGGCGTCCTCGTACTGCTTGTCGCCGGTGCCCAGCACCACCACCTGGGTATTGCCGTCCAATACCTGGGGAATGATGGCGTTGACCAGGTCCAGCCCCTTCTGGTTGGTCAGGCGGGAGATCAGGCCGATGACAAACTTGCCCGTGTCCTGCTCCAGACCCAGCTCCTTCTGGAGGGCCAGCTTGTTCGCCATCTTGTGGTCCAGCACGTTGCCCAGGCTGTAGTTGTCCGCCAGAGCGGGGTCAGTCTCCGGGTTCCACATGCCGTAGTCGATGCCGTTGACGATACCTCTGAGCTTGCCGCTGTGGTAGCGCAGGTGATCCTCCAGCCCCTCACCGTATTCGCTGGTCTGGATCTCACCGGCATAGGTGCCGCTGACGGTGGTAATGCGGTCGGCGTAGGCCAGGCCGCCCTTGAGCATGTTGGCGTTCACCCAGTCCTGCTGCAGGGCGCCCATGCCGAACACCTCGTCAGGCAGGCCGGACCAGTACTGGATGGTGGGAATGTTGTAGATTCCCTGGAACCGGAGGTTATGGATGGTGAGGACAGACCGGGCCCGGCCCACCGGGGAATCCTTGAACAGCGTGCGCAGATATACCGGTACCAGAGCCGTCTGCCAGTCGTGGCAGTGGACGATATCGGGGATCCAGTTCATATAATTCAGCGCGGCCAGGGCTGCCTTGCTGAAGAAGCAGTATTTGGGGATGTCGTCCACCAGATTGGTATAGGGATTGCCGGAGGAGAAGAACTCCTGATTGTCGATGAAGTCGTACACCACGCCATCCCAGATATATTCCATGATCCCCACATAGTAATTGCGCCCGGTTTTACCCAGGTCCATGTAAAACTCGCCCCGGTAGATCATCTTGTTCTGGTATTCCTGGGGGATGCAGGCGTAGCGGGGCAGGATGACCCGGACGTCACAGTTCAGCCGGGCCAGCTCCCGGGGCAGCGCGTACATCACGTCGCCCAGACCGCCGGTCTTGACAAAGGGGTGACACTCCGAACCGATGAACGCCACGCTCCTGCGGGGCAGGTTGGCCGTCTCATTCACGGGGGCAGCCTTTTCCTCAACGGACACGGCCTTCTCCTCAACGGGCACTGTCTTTTCCTCAACGGGCACAGCCTTTTCTTCAACGGGTGCGGCTTTCTTTCCGGCGGATGCAGCCTTCTTCTTTCCGGCGGGTGCCGCCTTTTTCACAGCAGAAGCAGTCTTTTTAACAGGAGCGGTCTTTTTCTCAGCAGGGGCGGCCTTCTTCTCGACGGGAGCGGTCTTCTTCTCGACGGGAGCGGTCTTCTCCTCAACAGGGGCGGCCTTTTTCTCAACAGGGGCGGCCTTCTTCTCGACGGGAGCGGTCTTCTTCTCGACGGGAGCGGTCTTCTCCTCAACAGGGGCGGCCTTCTTCTCCACAGCAGCAGCCTTTTTCTCAACAGGGGCGGCCTTCTCCTCAACAGGAGCGGCCTTTTTCTCAACAGGGGCGGCCTTCTTCTCCACAGCAGCGGCCTTTTCCTCAACAGGGGCGGCCTTCTTCTCCACAGCAGCGGCCTTTTCCACCACGGGAGCAGCCTTTTTCTCTACAGGGGTGACCTTTTCCACTGCGGGAGCAGTCTTCGCCGTGGCAGTCTCAGTTTTCTTTTTGGATACAGTCTTCTTTACATTCATGGAATCCGCTTTTTCCCGTGCCATCATGAACCTTCCTTTCACACATTGCTATTATCATCAGGCCCAGGCGCCTCCACCGGAACAGGAAGCAGCACAAGGGCGGGTCTTTGCTATCGGCAAGAATATAACACATCAGTCCCTCTTTTGACAGCCCCTTCTGGCAGAATTCAGACGAAAATCCATATTTTTACCAAAGGAGGCCATATGAACAGTCTCTTTTTCTTCCATACGGACCGGAATTGGTCACCATCCGGTCCTTCAGGCACTGTATGTTTCGGACAGGCACGGCGTCCCTGTCTCCGCCCTTTCATGGGTTCCCCTGTATCATACCACACTGACGCAAATTTGGACAGATGGAAGCGCCTGCCTTTTATAGAATCTGCATCCAAGCTCACAGAGGCAGATCAAATATAAAGCGACCCTGCCCGCTTGATGCAGGCAGGATCGCTTTTGTAAAATCAGAAATCGCCCAGGCCCATACCGTCGTCGATGACCACGGTTTCTTCGGGCTCTTCGGTGATAACCGGGACGAATTCGGAGAGGTAGGCCTCCTCCGGCAGCCCGGCCAGGTAGGCAGGCAGGTTGATGATGGGGCCGTCCATGCCGTAGGGCAGGGGGATGGTGTAGGTCACCGGGGCCTCCTCGTCTCCGCCCTTCTCCTGGGTGACAACCAGAGTGACGGTGATCTTCTGGCCGATCTGATCGGCCGAGGCCCGCTCGTTGTCATAGAGCTTGGAGAGGGCGTCGCCGTCGGCACTGTTGCCCACATGGATCTCGATCTTGTAGGGCGCTTCATAGGTGGTGCCCTGGTACTCCAGGGCCTTGTTGTCAAAGTATACCGTATGACCCCGGCCAATGACCATCATCACACCGGCGATGGCCACCAGGATCAGGACCAGCAGGAGCCGGAATACAAGTCTGCGACGGTTCATTTCGCACGCGCCTCCTCTTCCTTCTGGGCCAGCGCCAGCAGATAGCCGGTTTCGTTCTTGACCCTGCGCTTTCTGGTCTCATACAGGACGAGAGCCACGGTGATGACGCCGTAGGACACGAAGGTACGGAAATACTCGCCGATCATGGAGTCGCCGGTAATGGTGGTGCCCGCCTCCGGCGCCAGAATGAACATCATGTGGAACAGGAGCACGCCCAGGAAGGCGTTGCCGATGGAGGCCTTCTCCACCGACGCGCCGCCCACCAGCAGGGCCGCGATGCTGAAGGTGCCGATCTGCACGTGGGCGGTGTAGGTGGGGAAGTTGCCCAGATTCTGCAGATAGATAATCATGCCGAAGCCCGCCACCACTGTGGACATCACAATGGCGATGATGCGGGTGCGGTCCACATTGATGCCGGCGTCCCGGGCCACTTCCATGTCCTGGGCCACCGCCCGCATGTCCTGCCCCAGCTTGGTGCGCCGGAACCAGACGATGACCAGGCAGAGCACCGCGATGATGATAAAGGTGAGCACCGGGATCTTGACGCCGCCCACATTGATGGCCAGCAGGTTGTCCAGCTGCTGGCGCATGCTCAGCAGGCTGACGGTGTTGCGGACACCGTAGCCCCGGGGCAGCTTCAGGGTGGCGTGGATGATGGGAATCACAGGGCCCATCAGGAACAGCACCACCAGCTGGTAGACACCGTTCATGAGGTAGGAGATGAAGTAACTGGTGACCATTTCACGGCCCTTGGCCTTGTTCAGCAGGTTGCCGCAGAAGAGGCCCAGCAGGATGGAGATGGGGATGGAGATGATCATAGCCAGGATGATGCCGGGGATACCCCAGATCTGCCAGTCCACCACCAGGATCAGGGCGATCTCACCGGCCATGGCCCCCAGAGTCATACCGAAGTTCAGGCCCATGCCCGCCATGATGGGGATGAGCAGGGCAAGGATCAGGAAGGTGTTGCGTCCCATGCGGGTAATCAGCTCATTGATCAGGTAGGAGGGGGAGTAGCCCGCCAGGGGCAGGCAGATCAGGCAGATCACAACGAACATGATGGGCACGGAATTGTCCTGGATCAGCCGCTTGAGGCTGAATTTAGAGGTTTGTTTCCGTTTCATTTTGCCCCCCCCTTAATGACGCGGGTCAGCGCGTAGACGATCATGCCGTTGGAGACGATGATACGCACCACCTCGCTCACGTCCATGTGGATCATGGCGGTCATGACGGTGGGCGTCAGGGTGACTACGCTCTGGTAGAGGATGGTGCCGATGATCACATGGGGGATGGACGCCTTGTTGACGGCGGCGCCGCCGATGAGGATGGCAGCCACGGCGGGCAGGGTCATGTTGTTGGGGGCGGTATACAGCTGCATGAAGCCGAAGCCCTGCTGGTAGACCAGGATGCCCACCGCACCCAGCCAGGTGGACATGATCACCGACAGCAGGCGCATCTTGTCCACGCTGATGCCGGAGGCCCGGGCGAACTGGGGGTTGGAGCCCACGGCGGTCATGGCGGTGCCGGTCTTGGTGTGCAGGAAGGCCCACATGGCAAAGGCCAGCAGCGCGAAGAACAGGATGGCGCCGGTGGGGAAGTACAGGCCGCTCTCCGGATCAATGGGGATCCGCAGGAAGTTGGCCAGGGTCCCGCCGTAGAAGCCGTCCAGGGAGATGGTGGTACGCAGGCCCTGGCCGGACAGGCCCCACACCATGGTGGGGCTGGTGTAGGGCAGCAGCAGCCACATCATGCACATGAAGGAGATGGCGGCCAGGCCCACATAGGTGGCGATCATCATTTCGCCGCCCTTGATCCGGTTCAGCAGCCAGCCGTAGCCGCCGCCCAGCAGAAGGGCGAAGGGCGTGGCCAGCAGGATGGCCATAAAGAAACTGGCCACCCCGGTAAATCCGAACTGGATGGACAGAGTGCCGCCCAGCAGGCCGGCTATGATACCCAGGGGGATGCCGAAGTTCAGGCTGCAGCCGGAGTGGATCATGGGCACCATGGCCAGCACCAGCACCGCGTTCCAGCTGAAGCGGTTGATCACGTTGCCCACCTGCATGGTCAGGTTGGCGCCCACGATGGGAGCCATGATAAACAGCAGCAGGACGAAGCAGGTGATGATCATCCGGGGCAGGCCATAGCTGTCCAGCAGGGCTTTGAACCCGTTTTTCTTTTCCAATGTTTTGTCCATGACGTCCTCCTTATACCACCTGGCTGACCATCAGCGTGCCGAAGGCCTCCGAGGACTCGGTGGCCGGCAGGATGCCGGCGATCCGCCCTCCCGAGACGATGGCGATCCGGTCGCAGGACTGGCGCAGCTCCTCCAGCTCGGAGGAGATGATCACCACGGTAACGCCGTATTCCCGGTTGAACCGCTTGAGGGCCTCCAGCACCAGCGCCTTGGCGCCCACGTCGATGCCCCGGGTGGGCTCGGAGACGAAGAGGAACTTGGGCTGCAGGGCGAATGCCTTGGCCAGACACACCTTCTGCTGGTTGCCGCCGGAGAGCTCCTTCGCCTTCTGCTGGGAGCCGGTACATTTGATCTTCAGCTCGTCAATATACTGATTGGTCACAGCGCGGATGGCCCGCTCGTCCCGCCAGGAGAACAGGCCGAAGTTTTTGAGGAATTTATTCTGGATCTGCATGGCTGAGAAGGCCACGTTCCACTCCAGAGACTCGTCCAGCAGCAGGCCCACGCCCCGCCGGTCCTCCGAGACGAAGGCCAAGGAGGCATCCAGGCACTTTCTGGGGCTGTTGAGGGGGATGGGCTTGCCCTCAAACTCCACCGTGCCGCCTGCCTCATACAGGCCCATAATGCCGTTGGGGATACCCAGCTTGCCCTGGCCGGCCAGGCCGCCGATGCCCAGGATCTCTCCCTCCTTGATGTCCAGGTCAATGTTGCGCACCGTCTCGCCGGGCATGTCCACCCACAGCTTGCGGATGGACATGATGGTCTTGGCATCGGGGAGCTCCCGGGCCTCAGAGACGGAGGCAGACTCCACATTCCGGCCCACCATCCAGCGGGTGATTTCCGGCACGTCGATCTCCTTCGCCGGGCTCTCCTTCACCACATAGCCGTCCCGCATGATGACCACCTTGTCGCACACGGACAGGATCTCGTGGAGACGATGGGTGATAAAGATAACGGAGATCCCCTGGGCCGACATGTTCCGGATGGAGTCCAGCAGGGCCTCGGCCTCCTTCTCGGTCAGAACGGCGGTGGGCTCGTCCAGAATCAGCAGCTTCAGCTGCTCCTTGCTCAGCTCACGGGCGATCTCGGTAAACTGCTTGTGGCCCACGGGCATATCACTGATGACCATGTCGGCGTTGATCCGGACGCCCATCTTGTCGATGGCCTTTTCCGCGCGGTCCGCAATGGTCTTGTAGTCCAGCGTATCCAGCCGGGGCCCGAAAATCTCGGAGACGATGTTCCGCTTGGTGGGCTCCCGGTTGAGCAGGATGTTTTCGGCGGCGGTAAAGCCGGGGATCAGGGAAAACTCCTGATGTACCATGCCGATACCGGCGGCCAGCGCCTCAAAGGGCGTGGCAAATTTCACCGTCTGACCGTTCAGCCGGATTTCGCCTTCATAACCGCCTGTCTCCCGAATGACGTCCATGCCGAAGAGAATCTTCATCAGCGTGCTCTTGCCGGCACCGTTCTCGCCCACAAGGCCCAGCACCTCGCCGGCCTGCAGGGTGATGTTGATGTCGCTCAGAACCTGATTGCCGAAGAAGTCCTTTTTGATGTTCCGCATTTCCAGCAAGGGAGCGTTGTTGTTTTCCATAGTGTTCTTTTACTCCTCTCCCGCTTTGAAAACAGCAGGGGGAGAAATTCCTCCCCCTGCTGTTTGGAATGAACCATTGGAGAAATAGATTAGGCGGTGGTGAAATACTCCTCGGGCACCTCCACGTCGGTGGAACCCATGTAGTAGCCGGGATCGCCCATGATATAAGTATCCTGGTACACCAGGAAGATGTTCTCGGACTTGACACCGGTGGTGGCGTTGGTGTAGCCGGAGCCGTTCCACTCAGCGCCGGGAGAGAACACCTCATAGGCCTTGGCAATGTCGTCCATATCCTTCAGGTCGCTCTCGCCGTTGATGACGTTCATGGCGTGCTGGGCCAGGCCGGCGGAAGTGGTGTAGCCGTAGGAGTAAGCCCAGGTGCCGAACCGGCCGGCGCCGCTCACGCCGTCGTCGGTGGTGGTGGCGCAGACGGCCTCCTCCACCTTGGCCAGGATCTTCTCAAAGTCGCCGGCCTCCTCGGTCAGGTCCAGGCCCAGAGCGCCGGGATAACCCATCAGAGGAGAGGGCAGGTCGGCCTCGATGAAGTAGCCGCCATACTTGAACAGCTGCTTGAGCAGAGGCTCGGTGTGGGCGTCGTTGGTGCAGAAGTAAGCGGTCTGAGTGCCGTACTTCTGGACCCACTCGGGCACCTTCTCCAGGATGTAGGCCTGGGCGCCGGCGACGCCTACGTCAGAGGTGGGGTCGGGAGCGGTCTCCTGATGGAACTGGATGCCGAACTCCTCGCAGGCCTTCTGCATGACGGCCACGCGGCGGCTCATGGTCTCATAAGCCATGTGGCGGGGGAAGGAGATGTGCACGAAGTCGGTGCAGCCCAGCTCATGGGCGGTGCGGATGATCAGGTAGCCGCGGGCCACGAAGTCGTTGTTGCACACCAGGTCGGCGGCAGAGCCGATCTCGGGCAGGTCCTCATGGGACTCGCCGGCGATGCAAATGATGTCGGGGCGGCGCTCCTTGACCTGACGGAAGGCCTCGGTGGTGCCGGGAACCGCCTGGTTGACAACGATGGCCTTGATGTCGGGGTCATCGGCCAGGCCGGCGATCTTCTGGATGGTGGTCTCCACCTCATCGGTGAAGTTGTCGGGGTAAGTGGCCAGAACCACCCGGTCCTCGCCATACATGGCCTGGAAGGCCTCGGCGCCGCGGCGGTCGTCCTCGGACTGAGAGACGGTGCCGGTAACAATGCCGATCTTGAAGGTGTCGCCGGCGTCGGAGCCGGAGGGGGCCTCACTGCTCTGGGGGGCGGCGCTGTTCTGCGCGCCGGAGGGATTGCCGCCGCTACCGCAGGCAGCCAGGGCCAGCAGCATGGCTGCCGACAGCAAGAAACTAATCGCTTTTTTCATACATACCTCCAATTTTCAAAAGACTTACCGGGGATATATAGTTTAATAATACCAGACGTTCATAGTTTGTCAATACTTAGTTCATAGTTTGTCAACACCCAGCCCACCCCTCCGGCTCCCCAAAAACTACAAGGTAATTCACTCTTGAGTGGAAACAAGTGCATGGTTTTTTTCGACAGTCCGCTTGATAGCCCATGGGCAATCATCCCCCGATCCGGAGGCTTGCCCCCGGATCGGGGGACGGAATCGACCAGTACCTTAAAAAAGGGACGGCGGGTCCGCATTACTGTCTGACGCAGTTGACAAGTGTTCCCTTTTTATCGAAGTGTGATAGATAGCACTGTAAAGTGCCAGACCGCGGTTAAAAAAAGGCATAACGCATGATACGCGGCAGCTTCTGCGCGGAAGCTGTCAGGACTCAAAAAAGGGCTCCCACGGGCAAGGGGCAAAACCAGCGCCTTGGTCACCGGCATCATGCCGTTGGCTGGGGCTCTGGCTTCTCCCTGCTTTTGACTTCAGGCGCCGCGGCTGCACTTTGCAGGAGGGAAAGGATTTCCAGGGAAGAAAAGGATTTTTATACAAGACTCTATGCAAAAAAACAGCAAGCCTGACAGCCTGAAAACTGCCTGCTATTTTTAAAATATCCGGGGCGGCGCGGTAAATGAAGGTGCCGATGCCAGAAGCTTTGACAACTGTCAACGTGCTTTCCGCCGGAACCGTCCGCCGGTCTGAATCGGAGCAAGGACCCGTGCCAAATAAGAAAGGCTTTTCCCCGAAATGCTCCTCCGGACAGCAGTACCGTGACTCACAAGACCGGAACACGCCAGACCGTCCATCTGGTCGTCTTGCAATGAAGCGGAAAAAAAGAGGGGCGCTGCGGAGCGTCTCCTCCACAAAACGGAGTGCATTTGCCTCTGTTTCCCAATCCTTAGTGTTTCAGCAGTTTCATTGCTGGCGTCTTCCCTTGCTGCTTCCGTATGCTTTCTGTTGATTATCATCGGAACGCTAGGCACCCACAGAGCCGCCGGTCCCTGGATACCGTGCAACATACACCTGTTACACCATATAAAATAAAATACCTGTACTTGTCCAGATTTCTTTGCAAACGGCATTGCAACGTGCTACACTTATTTTATGTATACAGATTTTAGGAAAGATAGAAAAGAAAGGTGTATTTGCTATGTGGAAACCAACCCGATTTCTTTCAGCGACACTGGCACTCTGTCTTTTACTCAGTCTGACCCCGATGCCGCGGGCAGCAGAGGCACCAACCCATTCACCGGAGTCTCAACCATCAGTCCCGCCTGTGGAAGAAGATACCTTGCTTCCATCAGAAGGCGGGACCACCGTCCTCCCGGAAGACACGGAGGAGCTTTCCACCCTGGCAAGCGGTGATGTGGCCTATTCCGGCTACTGCGGAAAGAGCGGCGACGGTACCAGCATCTCCTGGGAACTGGATCTGGAGGCGGAGACCCTGACCTTCTCCGGCACCGGCGCCATGAAGGATTATTCCTCCGTTGGGCTTACGCCCTGGTTCAATGCGTTGGAGCCCTACAACGACAGCGACAGCAGCATCCGCTTGACGGTGACGGTAGGAGAGGGCATCACCCACATCAGCCGCTACTTCTCCGGCGCTTTCAGCGATATCTGCGGGGAAATCAATCTGCCCTCCACCCTCACCAGTATCGGCTCTCACGCGTTTGAGTGGCTCAGCGGCGGCCTGCCCAGTCACCTCACCATCCCTGCTCGGATCACCGATCTCGGAGATTACGCCTTCGCCAACTGCAGCTGCCTCGAAGGGGTCACATTTGAAGGGCCTGAGATCTGGACAGGCAAATATCTGCTGTCCGGCTGCAAGAACCTGAAAGAGATACACCTGTCGGATGGGCTGACCAGGATCCCCGATGGCTTTGCATCCTCTTGCAGCAGCCTTTCCCGTCTTGACCTGCCGGACAGTGTAAAAACAGTAGGTGTGGGGGCCTTCAGGGACTGTACCAGCCTTTCCGACGTGAAGTTCTCCGCCGCGCTGACAACCATCAGCTCCAACGCTTTTAGCAGCTGCTCTGCTCTCGCCGGTACTCTGAACCTGCCGGACAGCGTAACCACCCTCGATCAATACGCCTTCGCTTACTGCAGCAGCCTGACGGGCATCCGCTGGCCCGCCTCACTCACCACTGTTGGTAAGGAGGCCTTCCGTAGTTCGGGCATCGCCGGCCATCTGGACATTCCAGAAGGGGTCTCCTTCGACCTCGACGCCTTTGCCTACTGCGACCAGATCACCAGCATTTCTCTTCCCTCCTCTTCCAGCTATTTTAAAAGTGGTATTTTCGAGGACTGTGACGGCCTTACCAGCGCCGTCATCCCGGATGGCTGGACCATCATCCCCGCCCAAATGTTCTGGAGCTGCAGAAACCTCACCAGCGTCACGCTGCCTGAGAGCGTACAGACGATCGGAGCCAACGCTTTTTCAGGCTGTACCAGCCTGCCCTCCATTGACCTGCCGGAGGGACTTAAGAACATTAACGGCAATGCTTTTGCAGGCTGTACCAGCCTGTCCTCTATCGACCTGCCGGAGGGACTGGAGCGCATCCAGGGCGACGCCTTTTCCTCCTGTACCGGCCTGCCCTCCCTGCTGGTCCTGCCGGAATCTCTGACAGAACTGGGCGATCGGACATTCCGAGAC
This sequence comes from Intestinimonas massiliensis (ex Afouda et al. 2020), assembly GCF_900626285.1. Classification (GTDB taxonomy): domain Bacteria; phylum Bacillota; class Clostridia; order Oscillospirales; family Oscillospiraceae; genus Flavonifractor; species Flavonifractor massiliensis_A. Next base: position 2,341,984 of record NZ_LR131147.1, on the reverse strand, counting down.
TCCAGCGTCAACACCTTCCGTTTCCTGGGGAACGCCCCCTCGTGGGTATGCGAATCCGGAATGTATGACTCCACCTTCAATGATAACTGCGTGCTCTACTACACCCCCGGGAAGTCTGGATGGGACAGCCCCACCTGGAACGGATACGCAGCCTACGCCATTCTGGGCAAGGACAACTACGAATTCCACGATGCCGACTATTACAGCTCCCTCAGCCAGCGGAACTTCGACTTCATCGCGGACGTGGGTCCCCAGGTAGAGCAGCCCGTCTCCAACGTCACTCTGACTTACCTGGGCGCCTCCGCCACCACGGCAGATGGCCAGACCTCCATCTCCACCGCCTTTGTGGAGGAACAGCCCAACTCCACCGTCTCCTTCACCCAACCGGAGATGTTCGACGTATCCCTGCCGCTGGAGGTACTCTCTACCTTTAATACCATTGAGTTCTACCCCAGAACCGGTGCCTACCCCACCACCAAACCCTTCGTCCAGGCGGTCTACGCCCGCCACAGCCCGGAAGACGACTACGCCGACCTGCTCCACAACTCCCTCAAGTTCTATGCCGGCAGCCTGACCGAGCAGACCGACCTCTACGTCCAGGTCAACTGGAACGGCCAGTCAGGGAAGCTGTATCTGTCCCAGACCCTGGATCCCGCCGACGGCTGGGAGATCCAGGAGGGCTTTACCGAGGGCGGGAACATCTCCTTCCGGTTAAAGGCAGACAAGAAGCTGTACCTTCTCATGGAGTACGGCGGCCAGGTGGAGGCCGTCCAGCTGGGTGCCGCACTTCTCGCCGAGCAGGCGAACCTGGACCTGGTCCTGGGCGATACCTTTGACGCCACGGCTCCCAGCAGCGGAGGCCAATTCCTGTCGGAGTTCTCCTTTGGGGTTGATCTGCCCAAAGATGTCTCCATCTCTCTCAAGGTAGAGCGGGACGGCACCGTCCAGGCCCTTTTGGGGGTGAAGGTAGACGAGGAGAAAGAGGAGGATATCGCCTTCGACACCATCAAGGACGCCCTGGAGTACAGCCACCAGACGAAGGAAGGCCTGGATATGGAGGGCCTGCGCCACCTTCTGGAGAGCCGCGGGGCAGGGATCACCATACAGAAAAGCGCCTTTGTGGTGGACTGCTCGGCCAGCATTCTGGGCTGCGCCGAGGGCAAGATCGTCAAATACGACAACGGCCAGTACGGCATCGTCCTCTCCAAAGGCACCGTGGGGGTGAGCTTTGAGGGCGGGGTGACCCAGACCTTCCAGCTCTACGCCGCCAGCGTCCCCTTCTACATCTCCGGCTCCATCAATCCCAAGGTCACCTTCAACATTACCCTCTACTCCAACGAGACAAGTGATGCCCTTCAAGTAGAGCCCATCGACATAAAGGCCTCCCTGGAGATGAAGGTGGCAGGCGGTCTGGGCTGGGACTCCATTGCCAGCGCGGGCATCTACGGCAAGGGGACCGGCGAGGTGGCGTTCAAGATTCCCATGACAGAGCAGGATTCCTCCTGCACCTTCCAGGGCAGCATCGGCGCCGAGGCCACCTTCTTCTGCTTCTCGGCCGATCTGGTCATTTTTGAGGGTGAGAAGATCTACCTCTGGGGGGAGGAAGCGGATACCGCCTCTCTCTCCCTGATGGCGCTGCAGGAGGCCGACTGGCAGCCCCAATCCCGGGATTACCTGGGACTGGAGCCCGACCCGGTGCTGGACCTTCAGGCGGTGGGAGAGGAAAATACCGTCCTCACCGCAGGAGAGGTGACCGGTAGTGGGATCTACCCCTATGCCACCGTCCAGACGGCCGCTCTGTCCGGCGGACGGCAGGTGGCGGTGTGGACCGACGACCCGGGAGAGGATCGGCGTCCGGAGGCCAATAACCGTACCATGCTCTATTACAGCTACTACAACGGCAGCAGGTGGAGCACCCCGACCACGGTGGAGATCGGCGATGATGAAACCGCCGACTTCAACCCCAAGCTGAAAACCATCAACGACACCGTCTACCTGGTGTGGCAGGATGCCACCCGCTCGCTCACCGCAGAGGATACGGACGAGACCATTCCCGCCCTGCTGGATATCACCTGTTACCGGTTTGACCCTGCGTCCAACGCGTTTAGCCGGATGGGAAAATTCGGTACGGAGTACTACGACTCCACCATGGATATGACTATGGTGGATGGGAAATTTGCGGTAGTCTGGGTCTCCAACTCGGCCAACAGCCCCTTCGGCGGCAGCGAAAAGACCTACTCCATCCAGCGGCTGGCGGAGGGTCAGTGGTACCCGGACACCCTGGTTGACAATCTCTACCTGGTGGACGGCCTGGCGGCCGACGGAGAGGACATCTGGTTCTCCGCCGACACTGACGGAGACCCCAACACCCTTGCCGACCGGGAGATCTTCCACTTTGACGGCTCCACCCTGGAGCAGGTGACCCATAACGACGTGGCCGACCTCAAGCCCGCCATCACCGGCGGCCAGCTGGTCTGGTATTCCGATGGAGCCATTCAAATCGGCCAGGACACCGTGGCTCTGGCGGCGGACACCGACCGCTACCAATACCTGCGCAGCGATACAGGGATGGAGGCCATTGTCTATCTGGAGGACGACGAGTTCCGCAAGAGCACCCTGTATGCCAGTTTTAACGACGGCACCGGCTGGGGCGAGCCCATGGCTCTCACCGGAACCACGGGAAATATCGGCAGCTTCTCCGCCGCGTTCCTCTCAAACGGCACCTTGTCCATCACCGCCTGTGAGCGGGGGCTGGATGACAGCCAGAAAAACTACCTCAGCGGCACCGCTCGCTTGACCACTTACTCGGTCACTCCCTACTGCGACCTGGCCGTTGAGCATGCCACCTATCTGGAGCAGTCCCTGGTCAAGGGCGGCACCCTGGATATCCCGGTACGGGTGGCCAACCACGGCATGGCCAACGTGGATGTTGTGAACATCCAGGTGAAATCGGGCAGCCAGGTCCTGAGCAGCAGCGCCTTTGAGGCTTCCCTGGCCTCCGGCCAGTCCGATATCTTTTACATCAGTGTGCCCCTGGGTGAGGACCTGTCCGTCTATCGAGACCTCACCGTCAAGGTGAGCGCCGCCGGCTACACTGACCGGACTTCCGAGGACAACACCGCTTCCTTCTCCCTGCGCCTGTCCGACGTCTCAGTAGAGGGAGCTGTGGCCTCCTCCGACGGCGCCTCCACCCAGGTCAAGGCGCTGGTGGTCAACCGGGGCCAGACTGACTTGGGTGATCTCACCGTGAAGCTGTATGACTCCGCCGGCGCCACCCTGCTGGCCACCCAGACTGTGACCGCCCCTGCCAGCGGTGAGGGCACCTTTGTCACCTTCCAGTTGGCCCAGGGGATGGAAAATAACCGGTTCCTCACGGTGGAAGCCACCGCCGAGGGTTTAGAGCCCTTGGAAGAGAATCTTGCGTCCAACAATACCTCTATTGCTGTGGTAAAAGGGCCCAGGACAGAGGCCTGTGTCCTTTCCGCCAGCGCTGTGGCTGGCAGTGGCGGAAAGGTCAGCGTCATTGCTTCGGTTCAAAATTCCACCCAGGAGGAAAAACAATATTCTCTCTATTTTGCCGTCTATCGTGCAGACGGAAAACTGCTGGATAGCCAGGTCCTTGCCGATCAGGTGACGGCCGCCGGCGTACAAAACCTGGGTCAGGTGGATTTCTATTCCACTGAAGCAGCCTATGTGCGGGTTTTCGTCCTGGACGACACTTATGCTCCTTTGACGGAAGCGGCAGAATGTCCGGTATGACCTTCCCCTCAAAAATAGGCAGTCTGCAAGGAAAAGCACAACACGCCCCGTGTGCCTCACTGTAAACCGCTGTGTAATCTCCTTGTAGACGGGCACAATTTTACCCACCCTTGGGCGGGGCAGGCGGCCGCCAAACACCTTTTTGCTGGCAGAAGTCCGCACCCACTTTCCCCTGACCGGCATCTACGCCTCACCTCCACACCGTAAAGCTTGCGCCGCAGGAAACAAAACGGCGGTTGCGATTGATAACTTTCTCTTAACTCTGGCCTTTTGGTATGGCTATCCACAAAAATTTTTGGTATGTTGTCGTTCCCAAAAAGGGAGCGGCAGCATACCAAATTTTTACGTGGAGGGAAAAAATATGACAACGTGAACGAGAAACCAGGTGATCGCCTTCCGGGTAACCCCAGCCGAAAGGAGGCAGATTAACGCCAAGGTCAGACGCTCCGGGCTGAGCCAACAGGAGTATCTGCTGAATGCCGCCCTGAATCAGCCATTTATGTGATGGAAGAACTCAAGCACATCCTGTCGAAGCTGCGGGCCTGGGGCAAGAACCTGAACCAACTGACCACTCTGGCCCATCAAGGGCGAGTACAGATACGGTCCACAGCGTCCACCTCATGCTCCACGCTGCCCTGGAACGGGCGGTGAAGGAACGCGGCTGATACCCAGGAATCCCACCGAGGACTGCATTGCTCCAAGGCCCCGGAAGATTGAGATGCAGATTCTTCCCTCTGAAGACATGCACATCTATCTGAAGGCGGCCAAAGCCCAAGATCTCCTTCCCATGTTCTATCTGGAATTGGTCAGCGGCCTGCGGAAGGGTAAACTGGTGGCCCTGCGATGGGACGACGTAGATATCCAGGGTAAGACGATCTCCGTCAGCAAGCAGTATGTCCGCAACCCGGATGGCTCCCTGGAGCTCACCCGGCCCAAGACGGAAAACTCCGTCCGCCTGGTGTCCATCCCACAGACGGCGGTGGGTCTGCTGATCCAGGAGCACGACAAGCACCCGGACAGCCCCTACCTGTTCCCCTCCCCTATCTAAAGGACGCTGGGCTCCCCCATATCCGTTTCCACGACCTGCGGCACACTTTCGCCACCACAGCCCTGCAGAACGGCGTAGACGTAAAGACGGTGTCCTCCATGCTGGGGCACTACGATGCCGGGTTCACCCTCCGCACCTATACCCACGCAACAAGGCAAAAGCAGGACGAGGCAGCCGCCACCATGGGCAGCTTTATGGAACAAGTCATGTAAGGCAGAGAAAAAGACGGGCAGGAAGCGCAAACTTCCTGCCCGTCACTCTTTGAACCTTTCCGGCCCTTTCCGCGTGTGGGTCACGGTGTGGGTCAACCAACTGACCCGCATTTTGACCCGCGCCAAAAAGTCAGATATTGCAACAAAAAAGCCTTGAAAACCGAAGTTTTCAAGGCTTTTTGGAGCTGCTATCCGGATTTGAACCGGAGACCTCATCCTTACCAAGGATGCGCTCTACCGACTGAGCTACAGCAGCATAATGGCGACGCGGAAGGGACTTGAACCCTCGACCTCCGGCGTGACAGGCCGGCGTTCTAACCAACTGAACTACCGCGCCATTTCTACTCATTTTATCACAAACAGTTTATCAACTGGATTCGTCTGGCAGGGGCAGAAGGATTCGAACCCTCGGCACTCGGTTTTGGAGACCGATGCTCTACCAGCTGAGCTATACCCCTAAATGGTGGGCCTTCACGGGCTCGAACCGTGGACCGGCCGGTTATGAGCCGGCTGCTCTAACCAACTGAGCTAAAGGCCCATATGCCGTTCCACAATTTGAAAAAGTGGGCTTGCCGTCACATTTGTGGCGGCAAGCCACATTTCTTTTGGCTCCCCCTGTTGGACTCGAACCAACGACCCTGCGGTTAACAGCCGCATGCTCTACCGACTGAGCTAAGGAGGAATATCAAAAGGGTCCGGCCTGGTCAGGCCAGACCCCTCTGGTTTGTGTTGGCGTTACCTATCTTCCCGGTCCGTCTCCAGACAAGTATTTTCGGCGCAGGTGAGCTTAACTTCCGTGTTCGGGATGGGAACGGGTGGACCCTCACCGCAATCAACACCAACTGTACTTTTCTTTGAAAAGAAAAGTAAGCAAAAGAAACTTCAACAACTTTCTTCTCCTTACCGTTCTTCTCAACGATAAGTTATTATATTCACTTGTGGCCCTCTTGTCAAGAGGAAAATGGTGACCCGTGCGGGAATCGAACCCACGTTTGCGGCGTGAGAGGCCGCCGTCTTAACCGCTTGACCAACGGGCCGTTTACGCGTCGCTATTGTCAGCACCCTCAAAACCGAACAATGCAGAGATCGTACCAGGCAAGCGCCTGCATTCATCATGTTAAGGTCAAGCCCTCGGCTTATTAGTATCGGTCAGCTACACGCGTTACCGCGCTTCCACCTCCGACCTATCAACGTCATAGTCTACGACGTGCCTTACNGCAGAGATCGTACCAGGCAAGCGCCTGCATTCATCATGTTAAGGTCAAGCCCTCGGCTTATTAGTATCGGTCAGCTACACGCGTTACCGCGCTTCCACCTCCGACCTATCAACGTCATAGTCTACGACGTGCCTTACTCCCGAAGGATGAGAGATCTAATCTTAGGGAGAGTTTCACGCTTAGATGCCTTCAGCGTTTATCTCGTCCGTACATAGCTACCCAGCTATGCCCTTGGCAGGACAACTGGTGCACCAGAGGTACGTCCATCCCGGTCCTCTCGTACTAAGGACAGCTCCCTTCAAATCTCTTACGCCCGCAACAGATAGGGACCGAACTGTCTCACGACGTTCTGAACCCAGCTCGCGTGCCACTTTAATCGGCGAACAGCCGAACCCTTGGGACCGAATACAGCCCCAGGATGTGACGAGCCGACATCGAGGTGCCAAACCTCCCCGTCGCTGTGGACGCTTGGGGGAGATCAGCCTGTTATCCCCAGGGTAGCTTTTATCCGTTGAGCGACGGCACTTCCACTTGCATACCGCCGGATCACTAACTCCAACTTTCGTTACTGCTCGACCCGTCGGTCTCGCAGTTAGGCTCGTTTATGCGTTTACACTCAATGCACGGTTTCCGTCCGTGCTGAACGAACCTTTGAGCGCCTCCGTTACCTTTTAGGAGGCGACCGCCCCAGTCAAACTGCCCACCTAACAGTGTCCCCCGACCGGATTCACGGCCGCAGGTTAGAAATCCAGCAAATCAAGGGTGGTATCCCAAGGGTGGCTCCACCTGAGCTGACGCCCAGGCTTCCAAGCCTCCCACCTATCCTGTACATGATTTACCGAATTCCAGTATTAAGCTACAGTAAAGCTCCATGGGGTCTTTCCGTCTAGTTGCGGGTAACTGGCTTCTTCACCAGTACAACAATTTCGCCGGGTGGGCTGTTGAGACAGTGCCCAAGTCGTTACGCCATTCGTGCGGGTCAGAACTTACCTGACAAGGAATTTCGCTACCTTAGGACCGTTATAGTTACGGCCGCCGTTTACTGGGGCTTCGATTCAAACCTTCGCTTGCGCTAAGCTCTCCTCTTAACCTTCCAGCACCGGGCAGGCGTCAGCCCCTATACGTCATCTTTCGATTTAGCAGAGACCTGTGTTTTTGGTAAACAGTCGCTTGGGCCTATTCGCTGCGGCCTCCCGTAGGAGGCTCCCCTTATCCCGAAGTTACGGGGTCATTTTGCCGAGTTCCTTAACAACCCTTCTCCCGTTGGCCTTAGGATTCTCTCCTCATCTACCTGTGTCGGTTTGCGGTACGGGCACCTTAGTATACCATACACCTTTTCTCGCCACAGAGCATCGCGGACTTCCCTACTTGATTTCGGTCCCTTACGCCCGGGTCAACCAACGCCCGGGTCCCGCTATCTCCATGTGTCAGTGTACTTAAAGTTCGGTGGCTACGGAATTTCAACCGTATGTGCATCGACTACGCCTCGCGGCCTCGCCTTAGCTCCCGGCTTACCCTGGGCGGACGAACCTTCCCCAGGAAACCTTAGATTTTCGGCCATTATGATTCCCACATAATTCTCGCTACTCATTCCGGCATTCTCACTCGTGTAAAGTCCACCGCTGCTTCCGCTACGACTTCACCCCGTACACGACGCTCCCCTACCACTGCCTTGCGGCAATCCCAAGCTTCGGTTGCATGCTTAGCCCCGTTATATTTTCCGCGCAGAGTCACTCGACCAGTGAGCTATTACGCACTCTTTTAATGAGTGGCTGCTTCTAAGCCAACATCCTGGTTGTTTTCGCAACTCCACATCGTTTTCCACTTAGCATACATTTGGGACCTTAGCTGTGGGTCTGGGCTGTTTCCCTTTTGACCACGAGACTTATCTCACGTAGTCTGACTGCTAACCATCAATTATCCGGCATTCAGAGTTTGATAGGGTTCAGTAACCTTATCGGCCCCTAGCCCATTCAGTGCTTTACCTCCGGTAATCTAAGCTAACGCTAGCCCTAAAGCTATTTCGGGGAGAACCAGCTATCTCCGAGTTCGATTGGAATTTCACCGCTATCCACAGGTCATCGCCGACCATTGCAACGGGCGTGCGTTCGGTCCTCCATGGAGTTTTACCTCCACTTCAACCTGCCCATGGATAGGTCACCCGGTTTCGGGTCTATTGCCACTGACTTTATGCGCGCTATTAACACTCGGTTTCCCTTCGCCTCCGGTACTGAATACCTTAAGCTCGCCAGTAACAATAACTCGCCGGACCATTCTACAAAAGGTACCTCATCACACCTTAACGTGCTTTGAGTGCTTGTAAGCACAAGGTTTCAGGTTCTGTTTCACTCCCCTCCCGGGGTCCTTTTCACCTTTCCCTCACGGTACTGCTCCTCTATCGGTCATCAGGTAGTATTTAGGGTTGGAGGGTGGTCCCCCCAGTTTCCCACCGGGTTTCACGTGTCCGGCGGTACTCTGGAACTCGACTGACAGGATTCGTCTTTCGCCTACGGGGCTATCACCCGCTGTGGCCGGCCTTCCCATACCGTTCAGCTAAACTATCCTGCCGTTGTGTCGGTCCGCAACCCCGAAGGATAAATCCTCCGGTTTGCCCTCTTCCGCGTTCGCTCGCCACTACTTGCGGAATCTCTGTTGATTTCTCTTCCTCGCCCTACTTAGATGTTTCAGTTCAGGCGGTTCCCCACCTACGCCTATTTGATTCAACGCAGGCTGACGGAGTATTGCTCCGCCGGGTTTCCCCATTCGGAAATCTGCGGGTCAAAGCTTATGTGCAGCTCACCGCAGCTTATCGCAGCTTGTCACGTCCTTCATCGGCTCCTGATGCCAAGGCATTCCCCTTGCGCTCTTTATAGCTTGACCTTAGTAGAACAGTCTCATTTCTGAGCTGTTCTCTATTCGATCATGAATTATGCAGGCATCACAGAAGTTTGCAATTGGCTACATTGTTTTACCCATTCACTAGAACAGCTATCGCCATTCTATCATTTATAAGTTCCACAACATTGCTGTTTGCCCTCTGTTGCTTGCTCTTGTACTTTCTTCTGCATTGTTCAGTTTTCAAGGTGCTGACTTCCAGCCTCTTTCAAGACCAGATTGAAATACCTGAATCTCAGATACTTCAATCCAATATTGAATTGGTGGAGATAGTCGGGCTCGAACCGACGACCCCCTGCTTGCAAAGCAGGTGCTCTCCCAGCTGAGCTATACCCCCATCGAGAGAGAAGTGGTGGGCCCAAGTGGACTCGAACCACCGACCTCACGATTATCAGTCGTGCGCTCTAGCCAGCTGAGCTATGGGCCCATCTGTACGCGTGTACCCTCTAAATTAAACAACGTGAAAGCTCATTCACTCCAGAAAGCTGACCTTAGGACGTTACAACAGAACTTGTTCTGTTGAAGTCTCCTTAGAAAGGAGGTGATCCAGCCGCACCTTCCGATACGGCTACCTTGTTACGACTTCACCCCAATTATCGAACCCACCTTCGGCCGCGCCCCCATTGCTGTTAGGCTACGGACTTCGGGTGTTCCCGACTCTCATGGTGTGACGGGCGGTGTGTACAAGGCCCGGGAACGTATTCACCGCGGCATGCTGATCCGCGATTACTAGCGATTCCAACTTCATACAGGCGGGTTTCAGCCTGCAATCCGAACTGGGATGGCTTTTAGGGATTTGCTCCACCTCGCGGTATTGCCTCCCTCTGTTAACCACCATTGTAGTACGTGTGTGGCCCAGGACATAAGGGGCATGATGATTTGACGTCGTCCCCACCTTCCTCCGTTTTGTCAACGGCAGTCTCGCTAGAGTGCTCTTGCGTAGCAACTAACAATAAGGGTTGCGCTCGTTGCGGGACTTAACCCAACATCTCACGACACGAGCTGACGACAACCATGCACCACCTGTCTCAACTTTCCCCGAAGGGCACCTAATGCATCTCTGCTTCGTTAGTTGGATGTCAAGCCCTGGTAAGGTTCTTCGCGTTGCTTCGAATTAAACCACATACTCCACCGCTTGTGCGGGCCCCCGTCAATTCCTTTGAGTTTCAACCTTGCGATCGTACTCCCCAGGTGGGATACTTATTGTGTTAACTGCGGCACGGAGGGGGTCAGACCCCCCACACCTAGTATCCATCGTTTACGGCGTGGACCACCAGGGGATTTAAGCCAGTTTGCTCCCCACGTTTTCGCGCCTCAGCGCTAGTTACTTTCCAGCAATTCGCCTTCTTCACTGGCGTCCCTCCTTATATCTACGCATTTAACCCCTACACACGGAATTCCGATTGCCTCTCCAGCACTCAAGAACTACAGTTTCAAACGCAGGCTATGGGTTAAGCCCATAGTTTTCACGCCTGACTTGCAATCCCGCCTACACGCCCTTTACACCCAGTAAATCCGGATAACGCTTGCCACTTACGGATTACCGCGCCTGCTGGCACGTAGCTAGCCGTGGCTTATTCCTCAGGTACCGTCATTTTCTTCGTCCCTGAGAAAAGAAGTTTACAACCCGAAAGCCTTCTTCCTTCACGCGGCGTTGCTGGGTCAGGCTTGCGCCCATTGCCCAATATTCCCCACTGCTGCCTCCCGTAGGAGTCTGGGCCGTGTCTCAGTCCCAATGTGGCCGGTCAACCTCTCAGTCCGGCTACTGATCGTCGCCTTGGTGGGCCGTTACCCCGCCAACTAGCTAATCAGACGCGAGGCCATCTCAGAGCGATAAATCTTTGGCAGTCAGAGCCATGCGGCCCAACTGCATCATGCGGTATTAGCAATCCTTTCGGATTGTTATTCCCCACTCCGAGGCAGGTTCCTCACGCGTTACTCACCCGTCCGCCACTAAGTAACCTAATCAATTGGACGAATCCTCTTTCATAGGCACTCCGTTCGACTTGCATGTGTTAAGTACGCCGCCAGCGTTCATCCTGAGCCAGGATCAAACTCTCAATAAAATGGTATCTAAAGAACTTTCGTTCCTTAAATCAATTTTATTGAAGCCTAATTCATAGCTTCAAAGAAATTTGTCAAGAGCCTTCTTCAAGCTTGCGCTTGTCAGAAGGACTTCTCGTCCTTTCTGGTGCTTCGTGTTTCTCTCACGTTGTTTAATTTACAAGGTACACGCTCTTGTCAACCGGAAGGGCTGACGTGCTATTTATTTTAGCACTTTCGTTTTCGTTTGTCAAGTACTTTTTTCAAGTTTTTTCGGAGCTTTTCAGCTCCGAATTCTTGATTCAAGAACTTTTCAAACTGTTCTTGCCTCTCGGCTCGAACTCGTTTATTTTATCACGCACTCTCAAGTTTGTCAAGCACTTTTTTCTGATTTCTTTCAGAAGTCCGTCCAGGTTCTACCTCGGTCTCTCCTGAATTCCTTCAGTTCTCGGTGCCCTCTCGTGAGGCGCTCAGATAGAATACCACCGGCAGGCGCTTTTGTCAACAGCTTTTTTCACTTTTTTCAGAGTTTTTTTGCCGGCGGCCGGAGACAACAAAATAAGCCGGTCTCCACCCCCTAGCATGCACAAGATATAGGCGCTCTATACCTGCCGCCGCAGCTTTTTTACCAGGAGCAGCAGCAGGGGCAGGAGAAAGCCCGCAATCAGATTGCCCCACAGGGCCAGCCGGTCCATGGTGCGGCTGAGGAAAAAGGCGTCCGGAAAGAGCCACAGCGCTCCGGCCAGAGCCAGCAGCACCAGAGGGAGCACCGTCCATCTGCGCTCTCTGACAGGCAGGATGGTACAGGTCATCTCCGAGCAGGCCCAGGTAAGCAGGGCCAGCAGGGCCAGATCGGAGAGCACCCACAGGGCCAGGATCACCGATTCCACCCGCTGGAAGGTACCCTCGATGCCGATGCCCTTGACCATCATAAAGAAAGGAGTGTTCATCCGCACGGTGAGGCCGGGGCCGAAATTGCCCAGGCATACCGCCTGGAGGGCGGTCAGCGTCAGGCACAGGCCGACCGCCCATTTCATAGCCTTCCGGCGGCCGCCGGGCCGCTGTTCCACACTTCCTCCCAGGAAGGCGGAGAATACCGCATAGCCCAGCAGGCCCAGCACCGGCAGGGCGGTGGCGCCGATCCTGGGCAGGTCCTCTCCCCACAGGGGCAGGATACGGCCCGGGTCCATCTGGAAGGCCCCCATGGCCAGGGACAGGCCCAGGCCGATGGCAAGCGCCAGGAAGAACACCTCCCCCGTCCTGGCCAGCACCCGGACCGGCTTGCTTGCCAGCCAGAGGGTGAGGGCCAGCAGGGCGACCAGGAACAGGGCCAGGGGTGCGTTGCGGTAGCTAACGGTGAGGAAGCGGAGGGCCACCAGCCGGGCGTTGGCGGCCAGAAGGAACATCCCCCAGAACAGATAGAGGCCCACCACCACCCGGCCCAGAACGGGCCCCAGGATCTTCAGCGCCGTCTGGCCCAGGCCGCCGTTTCCGCCTTTGAGCAGGGCAAAGAGCACCCAGCACAGCCCCAGCAGCACCGGCAGGGCGGCCACCGCGGCCAGCCAGCCCCCCTCCCCGGCGATCCGGGCGGTGCGGCCGGGAAGCACCCGTATGGCAGGAGACAGCAGGGCGGCAAAGGTGAGGGTGAGCAGCTGGCGCAGAGAGATCCGGTGGTCGGCCATAGTGGGCCCCCTTTCTTTTTATAATAGTAGGCGGCTATCCGTCGGCGTGGTAGCTGCGCTGGATCACCGCCTCCACCTGGGCGGTGAGGGTCAGATCTTTCATCTCCACCCCGTCCAGCAGGTCGTGCTTGTGCCAGGGGGCCAACAGGGCCGCCGCCCGGCACAGGCCCAGGTAGTCGGCATTATACGCCGCGGACAGGTCCAGGGCGGCCTGGATCCGGTCCCGCTCAACCTGGGCCAGAGCGTCACACAGCGCCTGCCGCCTGCCGTCATCCGCCGCCGAGGGGCCCTCTGCCAGGTTGGCCTCCACCCGGCACTCCACCCGCAGGCCGGTGAGGGCATCCCCCTCAAACACCGGGCGGATAAGGCTGCGGGCCCCCACCACCCGGAGGGCGGCGCTCTCCTGCCCCTCCGGGGCCACCTCCACCACGTCGGCGTCCACCCGGCTGAGGATCAGGTTGATGCCCAGGGCGGCGTCCTGATCCGCCCAGCCCACCAGAGCCCCATCTTTCAGAATGCCGTATCCGGCGGCGGTGAGGGTATCGTCGGCGGAGAGGGCGGGGGCGAAGGAGGCTCCCCGGTCCTCCAGATCGGCCAGCACATCCTTGACAGAGCGGGTCATGGTGTCGGCGGTAAGGCCCACATCCTCCGCCAGGGCCTCCAGCCGGTCGGTAGCGGAGCCGTCCTCCGCCGCCGCGGCCATGGCCTGTCCCGCCTCACCGTCCCGCACCAGGTAGAGGGCGGTCTCCAGCCGCATTTCCACATCCCGGAGCACGTAGTCCAGGGAGGGGTTCACCCCCCGGCGTGCCAGCTCCTCCCCCAGCAGCAGCTGGCCCACGTGGCCGAAGTACAGGTAGGAGGAGCCCTGGGACTGCATGGTGAGGACGGCGGCACTGACGGTATCGGCCCGGCCGGACACCACGCGGGCCTCCTCCCCCTCCCGGGTGCCGCCGGAGGCGGTGACCGTCACGCCCTCCCCGTCCCCGTCCACCCCCAGGGTACGCACCAGCTCCATGTCCTCGATCTCCCGGGCGTAGGGCAGCATGCCGGTGAGGGACAGAGGGGCGCAGCCCGACAGGAGGGCCATGGCCGCCGCCAGCAGAACAACTGCCGCCCGCCTCATCGCTGCTTCCTCCGGTTGAGCGGGTGGAGGGCGGGAGGCCGGTCCTTGATCTGGGGCAGGGGCCGGCGGAGAAACACGTGCTCCCTGGCCTCCTTCCCGGCGCTGACGGCGAAGGGGGTGAGGTAGGGCACGCCGAAGCTCTCCAGCCCCGCCAGGTGGACCACCAGGGCGGCGGCCCCGATAATGGCGCCGAAGAGCCCGGCCACGCTGGCCAGCAGAGCCAGCAGGAACCGCCACAGCCGCAGGGCGCCGGACAGCTCCTGGGAGGGCATGGTGTACCCGGCGATGCCGGCGATGGCCACCACGATAAGCACGGCGGGCGAGACGATCTTGGCCTCCACCGCCGCACTGCCCACCACCAGACCGCCGATGATGGACACGGTCTGGCCGATGGACTGGGGCAGCCGCAGGCCGGCTTCCTGGAGGATCTCAAAGGCCAGCAGCAGGACGATGACCTCAAAGCCGGACCGGAAGGGCACGTCCTGCTTGGCGGCGATGATGGACAGGGCCAGCCTGGTGGGGATCATCTCCTGGTGGAAGGTGACCATGGCCACGTAGAGGGCGGGGAGAAAGAGGGTGACGATCATGCACAGGTAGCGCAGCAGGGTGAGGGTGGTGGCCAGCAGCCAGCTGGAGGACTTGTCCTGGGGGGCCTGGAGGAAGTTGCCCAGCACCGCCGGGGTGAGGTAGCCCAGGGGGATGCCGTCGATGAGCAGGCCCACCCGCCCCTCGGACAGCCCGGCGCAGAAGCGGTCGGACCGCTCGGTGTACTGCACCAGGGGGAAGGGGGTGCGCTGGGCGGGGACGATATACTCCTCAATGTTGCCGGTGGCGAATACCCCGTCGATGTCGATGGCCCGGAGCTGGTCCAGCAGCGCGTTTACCAGGGTGGGGTCGGTGAGGCCTTCAATATAGAGCACGTCCACCGCCGTCACCGACTGGCGGCCCACCAGCTCCTCCACAATGCGCAGCTCAGGGGCCTTCAGGTGGCGGCGGACGATGCTGGTGTTGGTGCGCACGCTCTCCACGAAGCCGTCCCGGGACCCCTTGAGCACCGTCTCATTGTCCGGGGCGGACACCGAGCGTTTCTCCTCGGTGCCCACAAAAAAGGACAGCACGTCCGATTCCCCGGGAAAAAACAGCAGGCACCAGCCGTCTACCAGATCAAAGGCTCCCTGGTCCAGGGTGGTCCGCCGGGCCACCCCCAGGTTGTAGAGGGCACCCGATTCCATCCGCTCCATGGCCTGGGCCAGAGTGGCGCACCGGCGCAGGCCCTCGTCCTCCGCCAGGGGCTTGAGCACATAGTCGCTCACCCGCTCCATGCGCACCATGCCCTCCAGATAGCACAGGGTGAGGGTGCAGGCGCTCTCCCCCTCCAGGGCCGCCGTCCGGCGGGTGAAGTCCACGCTGCCGGCAAAGATCCCTTCCAGCCGGTCCACGGTCAGGGGCCCGTCGTACCGGGGCTCCTTCCTGGGGTGGGGCACCGTTTTTTCCCGCTGTTCCGCCAAAACCTTCCCTCCCGTTCTGTTCCGACCTGTTGTTGTAGTATAGCGGTCCGCCGCCGGTTTATACGTTTTTTGGAAAAAGGGGCTTGACAAGGGGCAGGCGGTCGGTTATACTGTAGCAAATTAAATCGGCAAACCGATGAAGAAGAGGAGTAGTCCGGTATCAAGGCCTCACAGAGAGCCGCGGGTGGTGGGATCGCGGCAGGCGGCGTCCGGGTGAATGGACTTCTGAGGGCACAGCGAAAGGGAGACCGAGTAGCGCGACGGGGACTCCGCCCGTTATCAGGGGAGCTCGTGCTGGCTGGCGCGGGAAAGTGAGCGGGCGTATGGTCGTTCCATACGTCAATCCGGGTGGCACCGCAGAGGTTTTACGCCTTTGTCCCAGAGAATCTTTGGGACGGGGGCGTTTTTTCATGCCCTCTCCCGCAAAACAAAATGCAAAGGAGTGCATGAACATGACAAAGATCCCTCACCGCCTGTATCTGACCGAAGACCAGATGCCTCAGAAATGGTTCAACCTCCGCTCCGCCATGGCCGAGCAGCCCGATCCCCTGATCCACCCCGGCACCCTCCAGCCCCTGTCGGTGGCCGACCTGTCCCCCATCTTCTGTGAGGAGCTGGCCCGCCAGGAGCTGGACGGCGTCACGGAGTATGTGGACATTCCCGAGGAGATCCAGGAGGTCTACAAGATGTACCGCCCCTCCCCCCTGATCCGGGCCTACGCCCTGGAGAAGGCACTGGACACCCCGGCGAAGATCTACTATAAATTTGAGGGCAACAACACCTCCAGCTCCCACAAGCTGAACTCCGCCGTGGCCCAGGCCTACTACGCCAAGCAGCAGGGCCTCACCGGGGTCACCACCGAGACCGGCGCCGGCCAGTGGGGCACCGCCCTCAGCGAGGCCTGCTCCTACTTTGGGCTGACCTGCGACGTATTTATGGTAAAGTGCTCCTATGAGCAGAAGCCCTTCCGCAAGGCGGTGATGAACGTATTCGACGCCTCCATCACGCCCTCCCCCTCCCCCACCACCGAGATCGGCAAAAAGATCCTGGCGGAGAATCCGGGCACCACCGGAAGCCTGGGCTGTGCCATCTCCGAGGCGGTGGAGGCCGCCGTGGGCAGCGGCGGCACCAAGCGGTACGTGCTGGGCAGCGTGCTCAACCAGGTGCTCCTCCACCAGTCCATCATCGGCCTGGAGAGCAAGCTGGCCATGGAGCAGCTGGGGGAGTACCCCGACGTGGTGGTGGGCTGCGCCGGCGGCGGCTCCAACCTGGGCGGCCTCATCGCCCCCTTCATGGCCGACAAGCTGAAGGGCATCAAAAATCCCCGCATCGTGGCGGTGGAGCCCGCCTCCTGCCCCTCCCTCACCCGGGGCAAGTACGCCTACGACTTCTGCGACACCGGCAAGGTCACTCCCCTGGCCCGGATGTACACCCTGGGCTGCGGCTTCATCCCCTCCGCCAACCACGCCGGCGGCCTGCGCTACCACGGCATGAGCCCCATCCTGTCCAAGCTATACCACGACGGGTATATGGAAGCGGTGGCCTACGAGCAGTCCAAGGTCTTTGAGGCGGCGGTGCTGTTCGCCAAGAAGGAGACCATCCTCCCCGCCCCCGAGTCCGCCCACGCCATCAAGGGAGCCATCGACGAGGCGCTGAAGTGCAAGGAGAGCGGCGAGGCCAGGACCATCCTCTTCGGCCTCACCGGCACCGGCTACTTCGACATGACCGCCTATGAGAACTACCTCAGCGGGAAGATGACCGACTATATCCCCACCGACGCCGACCTGCAGAAGGGCTTCGATTCCCTGCCCGATATCCCCCAGAACAAGGGCATCTGAAAAAAGGAAACTTTTTGTTGCACATTCTCTCTTTGGTGGCTATAATAATGGGGACTAAATGATAAAGAAGGTTTTTGTCATGGAATTCCGCGCCAATGAGGGAAAAAGCGTCAATATAGAGGTCAACGGAAAGACCTACGCCCGCCACGCCATCCACACCCACTTTGTCCAGGTGGGCGAGAGCTACATCGACCTGGTGGAGAAGTACGTCAAGCCCCTGTGGCAGCCCGGCGATCTGCTCTCCTCCAGTGAGAAGATCATCGGCCTGTGCCAGAAGCGGGTGGTGTACAAGAAGGACATGAAGGTGGGCCGGCTGGCCAAGTTCCTGTCCCGGTTTGCCTCCCACTCCACCGCCGGCATCGGCGTGGACAGCCCCTACAAGATGCAGTTTGCCATCAACGAGCGGGGCGCCCTGTTCGTGATCTGGGCCGCCTTCTGCGCCGGCATCGGCAAGCTGTTCGGCAAGCGGGGCGTGTTTTACGAGATGGTGGGCCAGGAGGTGTCCGGTCTGGACGGCTTCTATGACCACGAGTTCCAGGAGTACGGCGAGTTCGGCATCCGCATCCCGGAGAATCCCGGCAAGGTGTGCGACGAGATCGAGGCGGCCACCGGTGTCCAGGCCATGATCGTGGATGCCAACGACCTGAACGTGGAGATCCTGGGCAAGGCCTCCTCCATCACCCTGGATGATGAGACCCTGAAGGGCCTGATCCGGGACAATCCCGCCGGCCAGTCCCGGGAGCTGACCCCCTTTATCCTGATCCGCCCGGTGGATTGATCTGTTTCCTCCAAAACGCCCGCTGAAAAGCGGGCGTTTTGTTGTTTTCCCGGGCTTCCCCGCTAAAATGGCCTTGTATTCCGCTGAACCATCCAGTATAATGGAAGATGCCCCGGTACGCCGCGGGCTGAATGAACGTAAAAGGGGTGTTTCCCATGGAACTGAAAAATTTCGATAATATTATCAGCCGGGTCCCCAAACTTGACTCCCCCCTGCGGGTGGTACTGGCGGGCTCCGACGGTGAAAACATGCTCCAGGGTGTATTCCAGGCCCAGAAGGAGGGCTTTGTGCAGCCTGTGCTGGTGGGCGACCGGGCCCGCACCATGGTCCAGCTGGAGAAGCTGGGGCTGGACAAGGAACCCTATACCATGGTGGATACCCCTCCCGGACATAATGTGACCCAGGCCGCCATCGACATCATCCACTGCGGCGACGGCGACATCCTGATGCGGGGCAACCTGCCCACCCGTGACTTCCTGATGCCGGTGCTGGACCGGAAAAACGGCCTGCGCACCGACCGGCTCATGAGCCACGTGTCCCTGGCCTCCATCCCCGAGTACCCCAAGCTGCTGGCCCTGTCGGACATGACGGTGATCGTCAATCCCAACCCCACCCAGAAGAAGGCCATCATCAAGAACACCGCCGACGCCCTGAAGGCCTTCGGCTATGAGAACCCCAAGCTGGCCCTGATGGCTCTGGTGGAGAACGTGAACTTCCACATGCCCGACACCATCGAGGCCCAGCGGCTGGTCACCGAGCAGAAGCAGCACCCCTTTGCCGACTGCGAGCTGTGGGGCCCCATCTCCTACGACCTGATTATCTCCAAGGAGGCCTGCCGGCTGAAGCACTACGACTGTCCCTGGGCGGGCGGCGGCTTCGACGGCATCATCGCCCAGGACCTGATCGCCGCCAACACCCTGGTGAAGAGCTGGCTGATCCACGCCCACGCCGTCACCTGTGGCGCGGTGGTGGGCGCCAAGGTGCCCATCGCCCTCACCTCCCGCTCGGCCAACGCGGAGGAAAGCTTCCTCTCCCTGGTGTTCTGCGCGGTGCTCAACGAGTGGCGCAAGACCCAGAACAACTGAGCAGATACATCAAACCGGCGGACGCCAAAAGCGTCCGCCGGTTTTTCTTTATACCCGGGCAGGCTGGCGGTGGGGGCGCTGCACCCCGCTCCGGCCCACGGCCTTCACGGCCTCGCACACCACCACCGGGGTCAGGGCCAGGCCCAGCACCGTCCCCCACTGGGGCAGGGTCAAAGCCACGGTGCCGAACACCAGCTGCAGCGGGGGCACCAGCAGCACCGCCAGCTGCATGGCCAGGCCGATGAGAAAGGCCTTGTTCATGGCCGGATTGGTCCACAGGCCGATGTGGAACAAGGAGGCCTCCTCGCTGCGCACGTCGAAGGCGTGGAACAGCTGGGACAGAGTGAGGGTGGCAAAGGCCATGGTGTTGGCCGCCCCCGCGCCCCCCTCCGGCAGCACTGCCCAGCCCAGGAACCAGGCCGCCAGGGTGAGCGCCCCCACCATCACTCCCTGCCAGGCCAGCCGGAAGGCGAAGCCCCCGGCAAAGAGGGAGGCCTTGGCGTCCCGGGGTGGGCGCTCCATGATGCCCTCCTCGGCGTTCTCCACCCCCAGGGCCAGGGCGGGGAGGGAATCGGTGACCAGATTAAGCCACAGGAGCTGTACCGGGGTCAGGGGCATCTGGGGAAACCGGAGGGCGGTGGCGCAGAAGATGGTGAGAATCTCCCCGATGTTGCAGGAGAGCAGGTAGTGGATGGCCTTCTTGATGTTGGCGTAGATCCCTCTCCCCTCCTCCACCGCGGCCACGATGGTGGCAAAGTTGTCGTCGGTGAGGATCATGTCCGCCGCCCCCTTGGCCACGTCGGTGCCGCTGCGTCCCATGGCGCAGCCGATGTCGGCGGTCTTGAGGGCGGGGGCGTCGTTCACCCCGTCCCCCGTCATGGCCACCACCTTTCCGTTGGCCTGCCAGGCCTTTACGATGCGCATCTTGTGCTCGGGCGACACCCGGGCGTACACCGAGAAGCGCTCCACTTCCTCCTCCAGAGCCTCCTGGGGCAGGAAGTCCAGGTCCTCTCCGGTGACCGCAAGGTCCCCGGGCCGGTAAATGCCCAGCTCCCGGGCCACCGCCACGGCGGTGAGCTTGTGGTCGCCGGTGATCATCACCGGCCGGATGCCGGCGGCAAAGCACTGCTCCACCGCCCGTCTAGCCTCCGGCCGGGGCGGGTCCATCATACCGATGAGGCCCACGAAGGTGAGCTCCTGCTCCAGGGTGCGGCTGTTCAGCTCCCGGGGGAGGAACTCCAGCTCCCGGCAGGCTACCCCCAGCACCCGCAGGGCCCGGTCCGCCATGCCCTCATTCCGGGCATTCACCCACCGGAGCATCTCAGGGGACAGCCTGCACCGGGGAGCCAGCACGTCGGGGGCCCCTTTCACCAGCACCCGGAAGCCCCCGCCGGGCCGGGCATGGATGGTAGTCATCAGCTTGCGCTGGGAATCGAAGGGCAGCTCCCCCTTCCGGGGATACTGGGCCTCCAGCTGGTTCTTGTCCAGCCCCTCCCGGGCCGCCGCCTCGGTGAGGGCCGCCTCGGTGGGGTCCCCGGCGGCCACCGGCTCCCGGCCCCGCCAGGACAGCACCGCATCCCCGCACAGGGCGGCGATGGTCAGAGCCTCCTGCCGCTTTCCCTTTTCCAGGGTCCACACCTCGGTGACCGTCATCCTGTTCTGGGTCAAAGTGCCCGTCTTGTCCGAGCACACCACCCCGGCACACCCCAGGGTCTCCACCGCCGGCAGTTTTTTTACAATGGCCCGGCGCTTGGCCATCCGGCCCACCCCCATGGCCAGCACGATGGTGACGATGGCGGGCAGGCCCTCGGGAATGGCGGCCACCGCCAGGCTCACCGCCGTCAGAAACATGTCCAGCAGGTTCCGGCCCTGGAGGGCCCCTACCCCGAACATCACCGCGCACACGCACAGGCAGACAAAGGAGAGGGTGGCGGAAATTTCCCCCATCTTTTTTTGTAAAGGCGTTTTGCTTTCTCCCTTTTCCAGCAGGAGACCGGCGATGCGGCCCATCTCCGTATCCATACCGGTGGCGGTGACCACGCACCGGCAGCGGCCCCGGGTGACCACGGTGGAGGCTGCCACCATATTGGTCCGCTCGGCCAGCGGGGTGTCCTGGGGCAGGGGTCCGGCCGCCTCTTTGGACACCGGGGCGGATTCCCCGGTAAGGGCGCTCTCGTCGGTCTCCAGCCCCGCCGCCTCCAGGATGCGGCCGTCGGCGGGCACCAGGTCCCCCGCCTCCAGCCTGATGATGTCCCCCGGTACCAGGGCCTGGGCGTCCAGCCGGATCTCCCGGCCGCCCCGGATCACCCGGGCCTGAGGGGCGGACATCTGCCGCAGGGCGTCCAGAGCCCGCTGGGCGCTGTCCTCCTGGGACAGGGAAATGCAGGCGTTTACCGCCACGATGCCTAAAATAATGGCGGCGTCCAG
Organism: Intestinimonas massiliensis (ex Afouda et al. 2020); assembly: GCF_900626285.1. Classification (GTDB taxonomy): domain Bacteria; phylum Bacillota; class Clostridia; order Oscillospirales; family Oscillospiraceae; genus Flavonifractor; species Flavonifractor massiliensis_A. Next base: position 2,320,369 of record NZ_LR131147.1, on the reverse strand, counting down.
CCAGTCCTCCCCGCCCCCGGCCCACAGGGACAGGGCCGCCGCCGCCAGCAGCACCAGGATCATGGGGTCCTTCAGCTGTCCCAGCAGCCGCAGGGGCAGGCTCCGCCGCCGGGTCTCCTCCAGCCGGTTGGGCCCGTACCGGGCCAGACGGCCCTCCGCCTCCTCCCGGCTCAGACCCCGCTCCCGGTCGGTCTCCAGCTCGCTCAGGACCTGCCCGGCGCTCTGTCCGTGCCAGCTGCTCATAGGTCCTCCCTCCTTGTCCATCCAGTTTTTTCCTGTGGACAAGTATAGCAAAACCCCCTGCCGGATTCGGGGGAAAACCGGCAGGGGGCAAAAAGAATGTTCAGCCGGGCTGTGACAGCGCCCGGGCCAGGGCCCTGAGGAACACCAGGTTGCTGGGCCGGATCCCGGGCAGGCCCCCCAGCAGGGCCTGGTAGCCGGGGGAGGCGGCCCGGTGGAGCTTGTCCACCATGGCGCGGATGTTCTTCTCCACGCCGGCGTAGTTGGTGCCGTCGGCAGCGATGGTGGGGGCGTAGGCCTGCTTGAGCAGGGCCTCCCCGTCCCGGGCCAGCACAGCGGCGGCCCGGGCGGCGGCGGTCACCCCCCGGCCCCGGGCGCCCATGGCCTCCAGCAGCTCCACACCCCGCTGGATCAGGGGCTGGAGGCACAGTCCCTCCAGCAGGGCGGGCAGAACCTGGAAATTCAGGGGCTTGACCAGGTAGTAGCTGGCCCCCAGACTGAGGGCATGGCGGATGAGAGCCGGGCCGGCGGCCTGGGAGGTGATCACCACCACCGGCCGGTCCTTCTTCCTGCCCATGGCCCGCAGGAAGCCCAGTCCGTCCAGGCCGGGCATGATGAGATCCAGCAGCACCGCATCGGGCCGCAGCTTTTCCAGCAGCTCCAACCCCTCCAGCCCGTCGGCGGCCAGGCCGCACAGCTCGATTTCCTCCAGGCCGGACAGAACGGCGGACAGCAGAGTGCGGGTGGCGGGATCATCCTCCACCGCCAGCACCCGAATGGCCCCGGCCATCCCCTACTTCTCCGGCAGGGCAGCCCGGACCGGACGCTCCGGGCCGGCCCGCAGCACCCGGCTCAGCTTCCGCTGTCTCGTTCCCCGTTTCTCCATGGTACCTCCGTTCTCCCCTGCAAAATGGCTGTTATAAGAACAGCCCGCCAAAAAAGCGATCGGTCTTTTTTGGCGGGCTGCATCTCTGGGTCCGGGTTGTGCTCAGGCAGCAGGGCTCTCCACCGGAGCCTCGCTGGCGGCGGGAGTTTCCGTCTCCGCTGCGGGGCTGGCGGTAGCCTGGGCGGCCGCCTCGGCCTCCTTCTCCGCCTGCCACTGCTTGGCCAGTTCCATCAGCTTGTCATAGAAAGCCTTGGGGTCCAGGGCATCGTAGGCGGCGGTGGTCTCCACCGTGGCGTCGGCCATCCACTGGTCGATGATCTGGTTCATGGCATAGTTGGCGTACACCCCACGGGTGTCCTCATTGTCGGCGCTCTGGCCCAGCAGGATGTGGTAGCCGTAATCGGTCTCCACGGGCTGGCTGATCTCGCCCTCCTCCAGGGCGACACCCGCCTGTACGAAGGCGCTCACCAGGCTGCCGCTGCCGTCCACCATGGAGCCGTCGGAGAAGAACGTATAGCCCCCGGGCTTTACCAGCTCGTTGGTGTCCGGATCCCGGCCGTCCTGGCTCTTCTCATTCATGGCGTCCTCAAAGGCGGCCACAGGGTCGTCAGCGCCCTGGATCTCGGCCAGCAGGGCGTCGGCCTCCGCCTTCACCTCCGCCTTCTGCTCGTCGGTGACATCGCTGCCGTCCTCATTGGTGGGGAAGGCCAGCAGGATGTGCTTGCAGCTGTGGATGCCCTCGTCCTCGATCATCTTCTGGATGTCCTCGTCGGTGGCCTCGAACTCTCCGGCCTCGTCATACTTGTCCTTGAGGTCGCTCACCAGCACAGGGATCTCAAAGGCCATCTTCTGGTAGGCCGCCCGGGAAATGCACTGCTGGTCCAGGTACTCCTGGAGGGTGACGCCGTAGTACATCTCCAGGCTGGAGGACAGGCTGTCCATCTGGCTCTGGATATTGGTCTGCTCCTCCTCGCTGAGGGACATGCCCTCCTCCTTGAGCTTGCTCATAGCCACGGTGTAGAGCTTGGTACTCTCCAGAGCGGCCTGCTTCAGGTAGTCGGCGGTGGGGGTGCCGTCGATCTCCTCCTCCCAGGCGTCGTCATCGGCCAGATAGCCGCTGTTCTTGGCCTGGGCGACGGCGTTGAGCAGCCAGTACAGATATTCGTCGGCCACCGCGTCCTCGCCGTTGGCGGTAAAGAGCACCGTGTCCCGGGTGATCCCGGCGGTCTGATAGGCCACGTCGTCGGCAGCGGGGGTGCCGGTGGGCGTGGGATCGGTAGGCTGGGTGCAGCCGGTGAGGGTGCCTAGCAGCAGCGCACCGGACAGGCCGGCACACAGGAGCTTTTTCCAATTCATCGTTCAAAATCCTCCTTATTGCATCAAGCAGGGTACAGTGTACACCATTTTATCCGTTTAGGCAAGAAAAGCGGGGTATATTTATGAAGAATTCCACTTTCATCCAGCCGCTTTGGGAGCCGTTCCGGCGTAGTCCTCCACCAGCTTGCGGCCGAATTTCAGGGCGTCCTCCCCCTTTTTCAGCCGCAGGGACAGGTAGGGCTTCTCCCCGGCGGAGAAGAGCAGCCGGGAGCGGTATTTGTCCATCCCGCACAGGGCGGACACCCGCTGGAGGTCGAACTCGTCCAGGTAGAAGTTCAGGTTGGTGCCCTTCTGGTCGATCTGGGAGATGCCGTTGGCGGCGGCGTCCGCCCGCAGCAGAGCCACCGAGATCAGGTTGTTCACCGTCCGGGGCGGGTCGCCGTACCGGTCGATGAGCTCATCCATCACGTCGTCGGCGTCGGCCTCCGACCGGATGGCGGCGATGCGGCGGTACAGGTCCATCCGCTGCTCGGGGGAGGGCACGTACCGGTCGGGAATGGAGGCGGCCACCGACAGGTCGGCGGCGCACTCGGTGGGCCGCTGGGGCTTCTCCCCCCGCTCCTCCAGCACCGCCTCCTCCAGCAGCTTCAGGTACATGTCGTAGCCCACGCTGAGGAGGAACCCGCTCTGCTCCGGGCCCAGCACGTTGCCGGCACCCCGGATCTCCAGGTCCCGCATGGCGATCTTGAAGCCGGAGCCGAATTCCGCGAACTCCCGGATGGCCCCCAGCCGCTTGGAGGCCACCTCGCTGAGCACCTTCCCCCGGCGGTAGGTCAGGTAGGCGTAGGCCCGCCGGGTGGACCGGCCCACCCGGCCCCGGATCTGGTGGAGCTGGGCCAGGCCCATCTTGTCGGCGTCCTCGATGATGAGGGTGTTGGCGTTGGCGATGTCGATACCGGTCTCGATGATGGTGGTGCACACCAGCACATCCACCTCACCCTCGCTCATGCGGGTCATGACCTCGTTGAGCTCCTCCTGGCTCATCTTGCCGTGGGCCACCGCCACCTCCACGTCCTCCCCCAGCATCTCCTTGATGCGGGCGGCGGTGCGGGTGATGGTCTCCACCCGGTTATGGAGGTAGTACACCTGGCCTCCACGTTCCAGCTCCCGGCGCATGGCGTCGGAGAGCACCCCCCAGTCGTGCTCCAGCACGTAGGTCTGCACCGGCTGCCGGTCCAGCGGGGGCTCCTCCAGAGTGGACATGTCCCGGATGCCCGACAGGGCCATGTTCAGGGTGCGGGGGATGGGGGTGGCGGACAGGGTGAGCACGTCCACCTGACGGGAGAGCTCCTTCAGCTTCTCCTTGTGCTGGACGCCGAAGCGCTGCTCCTCGTCGATGACCAGCAGACCCAGGTCCTTGAACTTCACGTCCTTCTGGAACAGCCGGTGGGTGCCGATCAAGAGGTCGATCTGCCCCGCCTCCAGACGCCGGAGGGTGTCCTTCATCTGGGCGGGGGTGCGGAACCGGCTCACCACGTCGATCTCCACCGGATACTTGGCAAACCGCTGCTTGGCGGACAGATAGTGCTGCCGGGCCAGCACGGTGGTGGGCACCAGAATGGCGGCCTGCTTGCCGTCCAGCACGCACTTCATGATGGCCCGGAAGGCCACCTCGGTCTTGCCGTAGCCCACATCGCCGCACAGCAGCCGGTCCATGGGCCGGGGCTGCTCCATGTCCTGCTTGATCTCGGCGATGCAGCGCAGCTGGTCGTCGGTCTCGGCGTACTCGAATTCCTCCTCGAACTCCTTCATCCAGGGAGAGTCGGGGGAAAAGGCGAAGCCGGGCTGCCGCTGCCGCTGGGCGTAGAGCTGGATGAGGCCCTTGGCCAGGTCCTTCACCGCCTTCTTGGCCCGGGTCTTGGCCTTCTCCCAGTCGGTACCCCCCAGCTTGGACAGCTTCTTGGTCTCCTGGCCGTCCTCCCCGGAGCCGATGTATTTGCTCACCAGATCCAGCTGGGTAGCGGGGACGTAGAGCACGTCGCTGCCGGCGTAGGCGATCTTGACAAAGTCCTTCTCCACCCCGTCCACCGTCATCTTGGTCATCTCCACGAACCGGCCCACCCCGTGGTGCTCATGCACCACCAGGTCGCCGGGGGACAGGTCGGCGTAGGAGCCCAGCTTCTGCCGGTTGGTCACCGGCTTGCTCCTGCGCTTCTTGCCCAGGGCGGACTGGCCCTCGGTGAGCACCGCCAGCCGGCCCACCGGGTACTCCATACCGGCGGAGACGCCGCCGACAGCGATGACCGCCTTGCCGTAGGCGGGCAGGTCGTGGAGCTGGAAGTCCACGGCGGTGGTCATCTTCTGCTCCCGCAGCAGGGACTGGAGATTCAGGGCCCGCTGCTCGCTGCTCACCAGCACCACGGTGCGGAAGCCCTCGGAGACATAGTGGGCCAGATCGGAGACGGCGGTCTCCAGGCTGGCACCGTAGGAGGGCAGCTGCTTGGCCAGCAGGTTGAGCACCGTCCGGGGCCGCATGGGGTACTGGGAGGAGGTGAAGGAGTCCAGGAAGCACACCGGCCACTCGGCCAACGTCTCCCACAGCTCCTCCGGGGTGCGGGCCAGCCGGGCCAGCTCACCCGCCAGCTCTCCCCGCTCCAGCAGGGTCTTGGCGTCCTCCCCCAGCTGCCACAGGTAGTTCTTCCCCCGCTCGGCCACCCGGGGGCTCTCGCTGAGCACCACCACCGCGTCCTCGGGGAAGTAGTCGGCAGCCGTGGCCATCTGGGGATAGATCAGCTCCAGGTAGCGGTCCATGGCGGGGAAGCTCACCCCCTGGGCCAGCTTCTCCCGGTCCTCCTCCAGAGTACTGAGCAGCTTGTCGCTCCCCTTCCGCCTCTTTACCCGGGAAATGAGGCCGTCCAGCAGCTCCAGCAGGCCGCCGTAGCCCCCGGGGGCAAACTGGGGGAGCACCTCGGCGGCGGGGAGGATCTCCGCCTCGCTGATGTTTTCGATGCGCCGCTGGGTGTCCGGGTCAAAGAGACCCATGGCGTCAATCTCGTCCCCGAAAAATTCCACCCGCACCGGCTTGGGATGGGCGGGGGAGAAAAAGTCCAGGATGCCGCCCCGGAGGGCAAACTGACCCACGCCCTCCACCTGCTCGCACCGGGTGTAGCCCGCGGCGGACAGGGTCTCGGTGAGCTCGTTCAGGTCGTGGCTCTCCCCCATCCGCACCACCTGGGCCGCCTGGGTCAGCAGGGTCTTGGGGATGGTGCGCTGGAGGACGGCCTCCACGGTACACACCAGCAGGGGGCACTCCCCCGCCGCCAGTGAGCGGAGCACCGAAAGCCGCCGGTGCTCATACTGCCGGGACACCACGGCGGCGTTGTGGAAGGTGAACTCCCGGGCGGACAGGGCGGCCACCTGCTCCCCCGACAGGGCGGCCAGGTCCTTCTCCATCCGCTGGGCCTCCCCCTCGTCGGCGCATACCACCACCACCGGCCGCTCCAGCTCCTGGTGGAGCCCGGCGGCAAAGTGAGCCCGGTGGACCGCAGACAGGCCGGAAAAGGCCACGGGGCAGGCCCCGTTGTCGATGGCCGCCGTCAGAGAGCGGTATTCTGGTATGTCGTTGAGGGCGGAAAGCAGCTGTTTCATGTCACACCTCGGAAATAGAAAAATCTGGAAGTCACGGGCGCACAGGCCCCGGGGCGGCGGGCCCGGGGGCTACCCGGCGTACTCCCGCACCAGGGCCAGGATGCTGTCCACAGTGCGGAATCGCTCTTTGGGGATGCGGGTGGGCTGGAGGGTGATCCCCAGGTCCTCCAGGCCCTCCAGCAGCTCGATGAAGGCCAGGGAGTCCAGCAGCTCCTCCGCCAGCAGGTCGGTGCCGGGCAGCAGGGCCCGCTGGGTACCGCAGGCCCGGACCAGCAGGTCCCGGACAGAGTCCTCCAGGTTCATTGTATCATCTCCTCCAGCCGTTTCCGGTCGCATTTTCCGTTGGGGGTCAGGGGGATGCGGTCCACGCGCACCCACCGACCGGGGCATTTGCAGGAGGGCAGCAGCCGGGCCAGGCCCGTCCGCAGGTCCTCCGTGTGGGCGGGGCCCTCCACCACGGCCGTCAGGCCCCGCACCTCCCCGCCGGGGCCCCGGCGGGGGAGCACCGCCGCCCGCTCCACGCCGGGCAGGGACTCCAGGACCCCCTCGATCTCGGCGGGCTCAATGCGGTAGCCCTTGTACTTCAGCTGGTGGTCCTTCCGGCCCGCCCAGTACAGCAGGCCCTCTTTCACATAGCCCAGGTCGCCGGTGGCGTAGCGGCCCCCAAAGGCGGGGGCCACGCTCTCCCCGGTCAGGATCAGCTCCCCCTCCTCCAGGGTCACCGACACCGCCCCTTCCCCCGCCCGGCCGATGGGCAGGGGCCCGGTACACATGTCCCGGGAAATGGGGACGGCGGTGACGGCGCAGGCGGCCTCGGTAGGGCCGTAGGCGTTGAGCAGGGTGCAGCCGGGGAAGCGGTCCAGCAGCCGCCGGGCGGCGGCGGGGGGCAGGGCCTCCCCGCAGGAGAACACCGTCCGCAGGTGGGGCAGCCGTTTGGGGGAAAAGCCCGGCTCGGCCAGGCACAGCCGCAGGAAGGTGGGAGTGGTCACCAGCAGGGCGGCGCCGCAGGCCTCCAGCCGGCGGAGCAGGGCGGGGTAGTCCCCCTTTTCCTCCTCCGTCAGGGCCACATGGGTGCCGCCCTGGGTCAGGGCCAGGTACAGGTCGGCCACCGACAGGTCGAAGGACCAGGCCGCCTGCCCCACCGCCGTCACCCCGGCGCTGTCCGCCAGGCCGGGCAGGGTGACCGCCCAGCGGAGGAAGGACTCCAGGTTGCGCAGGCTGATGCCCACCGGCTTTGGGGCGCCGGTGGTGCCGGAGGTGAACAGGAGGTAGGCCAGCCGTCCCCCGTCCTCCGCCGGGTGACAGCTCCGGCCGGAGCCGAAGCCTGCCAGAGCCTCCCCCTCCTCCAGCCACTGGGCCCCCAGCCCCGCGGCCAGTTCCCGCTGCCGCCGGAGGGGCAGGCCGGGATCCAGGGGCAGGTAGGGCCGCCCGGCGATGAGGCAGGCCAGAAAGGCCGCCGGGAGCCACACCCGGTCCGGACTGCCGGACAGGGCCACCGGACCCTCCCCCGCCTCCCGCAGGCGGGCGGCCAGGCTCTGGGCCATGGGCCACAGGTCCCGCCAGAGGATGGTGTCCGCCCCCGCCGTCAGGGCGGGCCGGTCTCCCAGGGTCAGGCTGTTGGCCCGCACCCGTTCCAGCAAAGGCCCGGTCATCGGGAGGCCTCCCGCAGCTGGTCCGGGGGAATGAGGGCGGGGTCAAAGAGCACCTTGGAGTGGTTGTCCAGCAGCAGCTCCCTGTCCACCTGCTCCCCGGCTCCGTTCAGGCTCAGGCGGTACACCCGGCTGACCCGGTAGTAGTCCGCCCCCTCCTTCACATAGTGGCTGTCCTCCTCCCGCAGGCGGTAGCGCAGAGGGAAGGGGGTCTGGCTGCGCAGCTCGCCGCACAGGTCGTCCTCCTCCAGCCACAGCCGCAGCTGGACCGGCTGGCCGGTGTCGTTGCGGAAGCGGTAGTCGATGTGTGGATAAAAAATGGAGGTGCCGGTGCCGAAGGGCACCCGCCGCCGGTCGTCGGGAAAGAGTGCGTCGGAGTGGTGGTGGAGCTCGGTCACCGTCAGGGGGCTGTGGAGCACCAGGTAGTGGATCAGGTTGCCCGCCTGGCACAGCCCCCCTCCCACGCCGGTGCCCAACCGGCCGCTGGCAATGGTCAGGCCGGGCCGGAACCCCCGCCTGGCGGTGGGGTTCCCCACCAGCCGCCAGAAAGAGAAGCTCTCCCCCGGCCGGATCACAATGCCGTCGATGCACCCGGCGGCCAGGGCCAGGTTGGCCCGCTTGCTCCGCTGGAGGGCCATGTCCACCCCCTCCAGCCGCCGCAGCACCGGGGAGCGGTGGCTTTTCACAATGACGGGCAGGGATTCTTCCTGCCGCAGTTCCGCGGCCCGGAACCCGGACCTCCGGTCGGCCAGGGACTTGAGCAGCCCCTCCTTCCACAGGGAGATCCGGTAGCACACCGGGCTCAGCTGGTAAAACTGTCTGCGCTTGGCCATGGTTTTTCCCTCCCGCCTGGATACAGCAAAAGAAAGCGGGACGCAGGCCCCGCTTTCCCTATGCTAACCGGGGCAATGGGAAAAAGCAAGTTACGATTTGGAAACAGCCCCTCAGCCGTTGAACCGGTTCATGGCCTGGTCGGGGCCGTGGGCGATGCAGCACTCGGCCGCTTTTCCCGCCCGCTCAATTGCCTGGGAGATGGTCTTCAGGTCCTCGCCGGCAAACTTGCCCAGCACCCAGTCGGCCATGTCGTAGTCGGGGTGGGGCTTCTGGCCCACCCCGATCTTCACCCGGGGAAACTGGTCGGTGCCCAGGTGCTGGATGATGCTCTTCAGACCGTTGTGGCCCCCGGCGGAGCCGCCCCGGCGCACCCGCAGCTTGCCCACGGGGAGGGACACATCGTCGGAGATCACCAGCACGTGGTCGGCGGGCACCTTGTAAAACCGGGCCGCCTCCCCCACCGCCTCGCCGGACAGGTTCATATAGGTGATGGGCTTCATGAGCAGCACCCTGGCGCCCCCCAGCTCCACACTTTGGGTCAGGGCCCGGTGCTTCAGCTTCTGCACCGGCACATTCAGCTCCTCCGCCAGCTGGTCGATGGCGGCAAAGCCCACGTTGTGCCGGGTGCCTTCGTACTTGTCCCCCGGGTTGCCCAGGCCCACCAGCAGCCACTCCACCCCGGAGGTTCGATTTTTGTTGAAAAACATAGACGCTCCTTAAAGCGGACAAAGGCGGGGGCTCGCCCCCGCCTTTGTCCGGTATGGTTCCGCTCTCTTACACAAACAGCTTGGAGACGGATACTTCCTCATAAATACGCTCGATGGCCTCGGCGAACATGTGGGCCACGGAGAGATACTTGATCTTGTCGCAGGTCACACCGGCGCGGGGCGGCACGGTATCCAGGAAGATGACCTCCTTGATGACGCTCTTCTGGATGCGCTCCACAGCGGGGCCGGAGAGGACGCCGTGGCTGGCGCAGGCCACCACCTCGGTGGCGCCGCCCAGCTCCACCAGAGCCTGAGCCGCGCCGCACAGGGATCCGCCGGTGTCCACCATGTCGTCGAAGAGGATGACCTTCTTGCCGTGGACGTCGCCGATGATGTTCATGACCTCGGAGGAGTTGGCCTTCTGGCGGCGCTTATCCACAATGGCCAGGCCCATGCCCAGCTTCTGGGCAAAGGCGCGGGCACGGGCCACGGAGCCCACGTCGGGAGAGACCACGATCACGTCGTCCTCCTGACCGGCATAGCGCTCGTGCAGGTAGTTGCTGAAGATGGGGTTGCCCAGCAGGTTATCCACGGGGATGTCGAAGAAGCCCTGGATCTGGTTGGCGTGCAGGTCCATGGTCAGCACCCGGTCGGCGCCGGCGCGGGTGATCAGATTGGCCACCAGCTTGGCGGAGATGGGGTCGCGGGGTTTGGTCTTACGGTCCTGACGGGCGTAGCCGAAGTAGGGGACCACAGCGGTGATCCGGCCGGCGGAAGCCCGCTTCAGGGCATCGATCATGATGAGCAGTTCCATCAGATTGTCATTGACAGGAGAGCAGGTGGACTGGACCACGAACACGTCGGAGCCGCGGACGGTCTCATAGATGGAAACAAAGTTCTCCCCATCGGAGAAAGCGCCCACCTCGGCGTTGCCCAGCTCCATGCCCATCTCCTTGCAGATGGCCTCAGCCAGGGCGGGGTTGGAATTGCCGGAAAAGATCTTGATGTCCTTACCGTGTGCAATCATTTCTTCAAACATCCTCTCACGTAAATCTCTATATTTTCATCCCGATGGGATGAGTTTACCTTCTGCGGGCACGGCGCTTGGCCGCCCACTGCTTTTTCACGCTCTGACGGGCCCGGGCAATGGCCAGGGAATCGGCGGGCACCTCGTCGGTGATGGTGGAGCCGGCGGCGGTGTACGCCCCCTCCCCCACCCGGACCGGGGCCACCAGGTTGGTGTTGCAGCCGATAAAGGCGTTGTCCCCGATGGTGGTACGGTACTTCTGGGCCCCATCGTAGTTCACCGTCACGGTGCCGCAGCCGAAGTTGACGCGGCTGCCCACGTCGGAATCCCCCACGTAGGTCAGGTGGGAGATCTTGGTGCCCTCGCCGATGTTGGAGTTTTTCAGCTCCACAAAGTCGCCCACCTTCACGTGGGGACCCACATGGCAGTTGGGCCGGATGTAGGCGAAGGGACCCACGGTGGTGCCGTCGTCCACAATACTCTCGTTGAGCTGGGAGGCGTTCACTGTCACGCTCTCCCCCACAGTGCAGTCCCGGATCATGGTGTTGGGGCCGATCTCACAGCCCTTGCCGATGACGGTCTCCCCCCGCAGAATGGTGCCGGGGAGGATCACGGTGCCCTCCCCCACCTGCACCCGGGGCCCGATGTAGCAGTTGGTGGGGTCCATCACCCGCACACCGGCGCGCATCAGCCGGACGGCGCCGTACTGCCGGGCCGTCATCTCGGCCTCCGCCCGGCCGCTCCAGCCCGAGCGGATGGCGTAGCCGCCCTGGAACCAGACACTGCGGCCGCCCAGCATATCGGCGTTCTCCTTCAGGGCCTCCTCCAGGCCGGTGCCCTCCCCCAGCGCGGCGGCCAGCGCCGCGGCGTCCAGGCGGTACATACCGGTGTCCTTGTTGTCCAGGGCGCCGGCGTTCTGGTCGGCCACCAGCTGTCTGGCCTCCTGCCAGTCCAGCAGCACCGGCTTGGTAATGACCACCGTCTTGCCCTCCAGACCGTTCAGGAAGGACACCAGCTGCTCCACCGCATCCTCGCTGACGCCGGTCACAAACTCCGTACCCTCCGGAAAACAGATCTGGGCCTTCTCCCGGTCATCACTGTGGCAAACCACAAAAAACCGCTCCACACCGGCGGCGGACAGAGCCTGGGCCAGCCAGCGGGCGGCGGGGTCAAATAACAGCTCCTGCAGCATCGGCGAAACGCCGCTTCCCTCTCTGGGAAGAAAGATCACCGCTCCAGTCGCGTTCATAGTATGGGATCACCTCAGAATTAAAGAATTGCCATCTGCTACGATTATAACAAACAGTGGCAAAAAAAGCACCGTATTTTTCAAAAAAATCAGACGACTTTTTACTCTTAGTGGGCTTTCACAATTTCCGGGGAAATTTTGACGGCTTCTTTACCTAATCTGTACGCCCGCCGGACCGGACCGCCAGGGCCGCCCGCCGCAGGCGGGTGCCCTTCCAGATCTTCAGCACCTCCGCCGTGGCGCACAGCTTGTCGGCCAGGCACACCGCCGCCGCCTCCCGGCAGCGGGGAATGTGGCGGGCCATGGGCCACATGTGGCACAGGATGCCGTCGGCCTCCGCCGGGGTCAGCTCCCCGCACAGGGCCCAGGCGTTGCGCAGGGCGGCCACCGGGTGGGCAAAGCACTGCCGGTAGGAGGGCAGGCTCTTGGGGTCGTAGAGATACAGGTCGTGGAGCAGCCCCGCCCGGGCCGCCGCGCGCCTGTCGCCCCTCCATTTCTCCGCCAGGCGGAAGGCGGTGTAGGAGACGAATACACTGTGTTCGTAACAGCTCACCCCCGGGTGGTGGCGGATCTGACGCATGGCCTGCACCTGGGGGGAGGTCAGCAGTTCCCTGACACAGTCCAGATAAGCCTGCCATCCCTCTTCCCGCACGATACGTCCCTCCTTTTGCCCCCTATTATACCCTTTCACCCCGGCCTTGTCACTGGAAATTTGCCGTTTTTCGGGGAAACCAAAACTGAAAGGAAAACGTCAGAAATAATTAAAGACTTTTCTCCGCCTCCCGGGTATACTGACTGTACTATTTCACCTAATACAGTTTCCGAAAGGAGACGGAGCTATGATCCAACTCAATTACCGGGATGCCCGGCCTATTTATGAACAGGTGAAGGACGGCCTGCGGCACCTGGTGGTGACAGGGGCTCTCCAGGCGGGGGACAAGCTGCCCTCCGTGCGGGCCCTGGCCTCCTCCCTGGCCATCAACCCCAACACCATCCAGCGGGCCTATGAGGCGCTGGAGCAGGAGGGCTACCTCTACACCGTGGCGGGAAAGGGTTCCTTTGCCGCCCCCCATGCGGATGTGAACGCCGCCCGGCGGGAGGGGCTGCTGAAGCAGTTCGACGCGTCGGCGGCGGAACTGCTGTTCCTGGGCATGACGGCGGAGGAGCTGGCCCGGCGGCTGGAGGAAGCCGCAGGCCGTAAACAGGCCAGAGAGGAGAGAGGGCAATGATCGAAGCAAAAAACCTGGTCAAGACCTTTGACGGGTTCCGGGCCCTGGACGGGCTGACCATGATGGTGCCCAAGGGCTCCATCTACGGCCTGGTAGGCCCCAACGGGGCGGGCAAGTCCACCCTGCTGCGCCACGTCACCGGCATCTACCGGCAGGATTCCGGCTCGGTGCTGCTGGAGGGCAACCCCATCTATGAAAATCCGGCGGCCAAAGCCCGCATTGCCGCCATTCCCGACGAGCTGTACTACTTCCTGTCGGCCTCCACCCGGGACATGATGCGCTTTTACAGGGGCTTCTACCCCCGGTTCGACCAGAAGCGGTACGAGGCCCTGAAGGACGTGTTCTCCACGGTGAACGAGAAGCAGGCCATCCGCCGCCTGTCCAAGGGCATGCAGAAGCAGGCCGCCTTCTGGCTGGCCCTGTGCTGCCGGCCGGAGGTGCTGGTGCTGGATGAGCCGGTGGACGGCCTGGACCCGGTGATGCGCCGGCAGGTGTGGTCCCTGCTGATGGGAGACGTGGCCGAGCACGGCACCACGGTGCTGGTGTCCTCCCACAACCTGCGGGAGCTGGAGGACGTGTGCGACCACGTGGGGATCCTGTCCCACGGCAAGGTGCTGATCGAGCGGTCCCTCAGCGATCTGCAGGAGAACGTGGTCAAGATGCAGGTGGTGTTCCAGGAGCGGGAGATGCCCCAGCTGCCGGAGGACCTGGAGGTGCTCCACGTGTCCCAGGTGGGCCGCATCCACACCCTCATCGTCCGGGGCAACGCCACTGAGGTCACCAACCGGCTGGCCGCCTTCGCCCCCATCCTGCTGGAGGCCCTGCCCCTGACTTTGGAGGAGATCTTTATTTATGAGCTGGGAGGTGAGGACTATGCGGTCCGTGACATCGTGCTTTAATATGACCCTGTTCCGGAAAAATCTGTCCCGGTTCTGGCCCATCTGGGGACTGTACGGCTTTCTGTGGCTGATGCTGCTGCCGGTGAACGTGCTGGTGAATGGGGAGCATATGGACCGGGCCACCACCCGGCTGCTCCCTTTGAATTACCTGGCCGGCTCCATCAGTACCGCCACTGCGCTCTCCTTCCTCTTCGGCATTCTGGCCGCCATGGCGGTGTTCTCCTACCTTTATAACAGCCGCTCCGCCGGCTTCTTCCACACCCTGCCCATGCGGCGGGAGGGCCTGTTTCTGACCAACTACCTGTCGGGTCTGGCCTTCCTCATCGTGCCCAACGTGGTGGTATTCCTGCTGTCGGTGGCGGTGGAGGGGGCCTTTGGCCTGCTGGTGTTCAGCAGCCTGTTCACCTGGCTGGTGGTCACCAGTATGCTCAACCTGTTCTTTTACTCCTTCGCCGTGTTCTGCGCCATGTTCACCGGCCACATCCTGGCTCTGCCCGCCTTCTACGGCATTTTGAACGTACTGGCTGCCGGGGTGTGCTACCTGTTTCAGGGCATGGCCAGCCGGTTCCTCTTCGGCTTCACCGGCGCCACCTGGCTGGAGGACATCGCCGTCTGGCTCACTCCCATCGCCCTTCTGGGCTGTCACACCGGCATCGACTATGCTCCTGGGATGGATGGCGCTTATTTTACCGGCCTGGGCTATGTGTTCCTGCTGGCCCTGGTGGGCGTGGCCCTGGCCGGTCTGGCCCTGGTGGTGTACCGCCGCCGGGAGCTGGAGAGCGCCGGGGACGTAGTCAGCATATCCTGGGTGCGGCCTGTGTTCCAGTACGGCGTGGCCTTCTGCTGCGCCATCGCTCTGGGCACCATGTTTGACAACATCTTCTCCTCCCTGCTGCCCCGCAGCGCCTGGGTGCTGCTGGTGTGGATGCTGGTCTGGGGCGCCTTCGGCTGCTTCGTGGCCGCCATGCTGCTGCGCAAGAGCTTCTGGGTGTTCAAGCCCTGCTGGAAGGGCTGCACCGTATTCCTGGCCGTGCTGGCGGCCGCCATGTTCCTGATGGAGCTGGACGGCTTCGGCTTTGAGAGCCGGGTGCCCGCCACCGCCCAGGTCCAGTCGGTCTTTGTGGCCGGTGTGGAGTCCCACCCGGACGACGATCTGGAGTGGGTCACCTACGGCATCACTGACCCGGCCCTCATTGAACAGGTCACGCAGCTCCACCAGCGGATCGTGGAGGAAAAAGGCGTTCTGGAGGAGGCCGCCAACACCCGGGCCAGCGGCTGGACCGTAGAGGAGGACGGGCTGGAAGTCCAGACTGAGGGGGGCACCGACCTGCGGCTGACCTACACCCTCATCGACGGCTCGGTGATGGAGCGGTACTACTACCTGCCGGTATCTGAGGAGACCCTGGCCGATCTCGACTCCCCCGCTGCCCTGCTCCAGGCCCTGCTCAACACCCCCGGTCTGACGGCGGACACCTACCTGAGCGGCGTGACGGAGAGCGACCGGCTGGTGGACGCGGTACTCACCGCAGTGTGGGAAGAGGGTACCGCCCGGGGCACTTACTCCGAGGAGTATCTGCCCGCCGAGGCCCTCACCGAGCTGGAGGAGGCCGTCAAGGCCGACCTGGCCGCCGGCGACCTGGGCCGGCGCTACCTGCTGGATGACCGGGCGCGGAAGGAAAACTGCTGCTACTGCGACCTGGAGCTGACCTACCGGATGACGGACAGTGGCAAGGAGGATACCTCCGCCAAGACGCCCGGCACCGCTCCCGCCGGTTCCGCCGAGCAGAGCGGCACCCATACCATCCGGATCACCCTGCAGAAGAGCGCGTCCAACACCATGGCCGTGCTGGAGAAATACGGCATCGACACGGATACCGCGCTCCTCTCCCAGGCCCAGCGGGCTCTGCTGGAACAGTAAAACAATGCCCGGTGCGCACCGACGAAAAGCGGTGCGCGCCGGGCTTTATTTCTTCTCGCCACTTTAGATAAAATTTTGAAAAAATATCTACTTTTTTTGGATAAACCGTGAATGGAATGTCCAAAAATCCCCTGTCTCCGCAGTTGATTTTTTTTAAACGCAGAGGTATAATCTTGCTTGAAGGGTGTTTTTGCATGGGAAAATTCAAAATAATATTTGGAGGTCTATGTACATGAAAGAAGTCTATGTTGTCAACTGCTGCCGTACCGCTGTTGGCTCCTTCGGCGGCAGCCTGAAGGACGTGCCCGCCGTGGACCTGGGCGCCACCGTGGTGAAGGAAGCCCTGAAGCGTTCCGGCGTGAAGCCCGAGCAGGTGGACGAGGTCATGTTCGGCTGCGTGCTCACCGGCAGCCTGGGCCAGAACGTGGCCCGCCAGGTCAGCGTGAAGGCCGGCATCCCCTACTCCGTGCCCTCCTACACCGTGGGCATGGTGTGCGGCTCCGGTATGAAGACCGTCATCGAGGGCGCCCGCGCCATCCTGGCCGGCGACGCCGAGGTGATCGTGGCCGGCGGCACTGAGAATATGTCCGCCGCTCCCTTCGCCCTGCCCAACGAGCGCTGGGGCGCCCGCATGGGTGACAAGAAGGTCGTCGATACCATGATCAAGGACGGCCTGTGGGACGCTTACAACAACTATCACATGGGCACCACCGCCGAGAACATCTGCGACGTGTGGGGCATCACCCGCGAGGAGCTGGACGCCTTCGGCGCCGCCTCTCAGCAGAAGACCGAGGCCGCTCAGAAGGCCGGCCGGTTCGACGATGAGATCGTCCCCGTGATGGTGAAGAAGAAGAAGGAAATGGTGGAGTTCAAGGTGGACGAGTTCCCCCGCGCCGGCACCACCGTTGAGGGTCTGGCCAAGCTGAAGGGTGCTTTCCCCTGCGGTCCCGAGGGCGTGGAGGACGAGATCGTCCACACCTTTGAGCCCACTCAGATCCACGAGGCTGACGCCCGCAAGCACGTGCAGCGCGTGACCGCCGGTCAGGCTTCCGGCATCAACGACGGCGCTGCCGCCATCATCCTGGCCTCCGGCGAGGCTGTTGCCAAGTACGGCCTGAAGCCCATGGCCAAGCTGGTCTCCTGGGGCCAGGGCGGCGTGGATCCCAAGATCATGGGCGTGGGCCCCGTGCCCGCTTCCCGTCAGGCTATGGCCAAGGCCGGTCTGACCATCAACGACATGGACCTGATCGAGGCCAACGAGGCCTTTGCCGCTCAGTCCATCGCCGTGGCCCGTGAGCTGGGCTTCGACATGAGCAAGGTCAACGTCAACGGCGGCGCTATCGCTATCGGCCACCCCGTGGGCTGCTCCGGCGCCCGCATCATCGTCACCCTGCTCCACGAGATGCTCAAGCGTGACGACGCCAAGAAGGGCCTGGCCACTCTGTGCATCGGCGGCGGCATGGGTGTTGCCACCATCTTCGAAAAGTGTTAAAATAATAACAAGGCGTGCCGGGCGCCGCCCGGCACGCCTTGCCTGATTCCCTTAATTTACATATTAGGAGGGTAACAATCGTGCGCAACAAGATTATTTCCGTAGAGGAAGCCGTGAACATGATCCCCGACGGCGCCACTATCATGTACGGCGGTTTCCTGGGCTGCGGCAGCGCCCATCACATCATTGAGGGTCTGGCCAAGAAGGGCACCAAGGACCTGACCATCATCGGCAACGACTGCGGCATGGCTACCGGCCCCAACGGTGAGGAGTTTTATGGTGTGGCCAAGCTGGTGCACAATCACCAGGTCAAGCACGTCATCGCCACTCACGTGGGCATGACCCCCGACGTGGGCACTCAGGGCATGGTGGAGAAGACCCTGCAGGTGGACCTGATCCCCCAGGGCTCCCTGGCTGAGATGATCCGGGCCGGCGGCGCCGGTCTGGGCGGCGTGCTCACCCCCACCGGCGTGGGCACCATCGTGGAGGATTCTCCCTTCTGCCTGGGCAAGCAGACCATCGACGGCAAGGAGTACCTGCTGATGAAGCCCATCCGTGCTGATTTTGCTCTGCTGGGCGGCCACATGATCGACAAGTTCGGCAACATCTGGTACAAGGGCACCACCCGCAACTTCAACATCGTTATGGCCACCGCCGCTGACGTGGTCATCGCCGAGGCGGACAACGTGGTGGAAGTGGGCGACATTGAGCCCGAGAACGTGGTCACTTCCGGCGCCTTTGTCAATTACATCGTGGATGGAGGTAAGCTGTAATGGAGAAGTCTGAGATCAAGGGCTTTATCGCCAAGCGCGTGGCTCAGGAGCTGAAGGATGGCGACGTGGTCAACCTGGGCATCGGCCTGCCCACCCTGATTCCCGCCTATCTGCCCGAGGGGGTCCACGTGATCCTCCAGTCCGAGAACGGCATTATCGGCACCGGCCCCAAGCCCACTCCCGAGAACGCCGAGCCCCGCTATAAGATCGATGCCGGCGGTTCCCCCGCCTGCGCCGACACCTTCGGCTGCTACATCGACTCCGCCACTTCCTTCGGCTTCATCCGCGGCGGCCACGTCAACGCCACCATCCTGGGCGGCCTGGAAGTGGACGAGGAGGGCTCCCTGTCCAATTGGATCATCCCCGGCAAGAAGATGCCCGGCATGGGCGGCGCTATGGACCTGCTGGTGGGCGCCAAGGAAGTCATCGTGGCTATGGAGCACACCGCCAAGGGTAAGCCCAAGATTCTGAAGAAGTGCAAGCTGCCCTACACTGCCGTGCACTGCATCACCAAGATCATCACCGAGATGGCCGTGATCAACGTGACCGACAAGGGTCTGGAGCTGGTGGAGTACAACCCCGAGTTCACCGTGGAGCAGATCCAGGCCGCCACTGAGGCCACCCTGATTGTCTCCCCCGACCTGAAGCCCATGTGCTAAAACACAAAAAAGACCTGCGGCAGAGCCGCAGGTCTTTTTTTATCCGTATTTGTCAAAGGGGAGGCGCCTGTCAGGCGCCTCCCCTTTCCCGTTTATTCCTCTTTGCCCACGAACTTGTGGGCCTCGTTCACCGCCCGCTCCACGGCGTTGAGGATGTTCTCATAGCCGGTGCAGCGGCACAGGTGGCCGGAGATGAGCTTGCGCAGCTCGTCCCGGGTGTACAGCTTGCCGGAGCCCACGATCTCCACGGCGCTCATGATGATACCGGGGGTGCAGAAGCCGCACTGGACGGCGGCCTCCTCCACAAAAGCCTTCTGCAGCGGGGTCAGCTCCCCGTTCTCGTTCTGGAGCCCCTCCACGGTGAGGATGGTCTTGCCCTCAGCCCAGACGGACAGGTAGATGCAGGAGTCGATGGCCACTCCGTCCACCAGGACGGTACAGGCTCCGCACTCCCCCACCTCGCAGCCCTTCTTCACGCTGGTGAGCCCCAGCCGCTGCCGCAGGGTGTCCGCCAGGGATTCCCGGGGGTCGATGCCCACCTCCACCGGCTTGTTGTTTACGGTACAATGCAGCACTTCCATCATACGGCAGCGCCTCCTTTCCGGGCGGCCTCCTGCAGGGCCCGGCCCGACAGCTCCTCCACCAGCTGGAGGCGGAACTCCCTGGACGCCCGCCAGCTGGTGCGGGGGTTCACGTCCTGGAGGGCGGCCTTGCCGATTTTCTCAATGGCCTGGCCGATGGGCAGGCCGGACACCGCCGCCTCGGCGGCAGGGGCCCGCATAGGCACCGGTCCGGCCACGCCGAAGGCCAGCTTGACGGTCTCGGCGGTCTTTTTATCGCCGCTCAGCTTCACCAGACAGCTCACCCCCAGGGTGGCGATGTCCATGGCGGAGCGCTGGGCGTACTTGATGTAGTGGCCGGTAAAGCCCTCGTAATTTTCCCGGGGAATGACGATCTTCACCAGCAGCTCGTCGTGGGCCAGGTCCACCTTGCCCACGCCCTTGTACCACTGGGAGATAGGCACCTTCCGGTCGCCCGCCGGACCCCGGACCACCAGCACGGCGTCCAGGGCGGTCAGAGTGGAGGCGGAGTCGGCGGAGGTGATGCCGTTGCACACGTTGCCGCCGATGGTGCCCGCCGCCCGCAGCTGGGGCCCGCCGGCCATGTCGGTGGCCTCACCCAGCACGGGGATTTTTTGGCGGATCACATCGCTGAAGGTCACGTCCCGGAAGGTAGACAGGGGGCCGATCTCCACGTCGCCGTTGGCCGCCAGGGTGATCCCCTCCAGTTCCTCCTTCAGTTCGTGGATGGACACCAGGGAGCAGCCGGCCAGCTTGCCCTCCCGGATCTTGATGAGCACGTCGGTGCCGCCGGCGATGACCAGGGCGGCGGGGTCGGCCTGAAGGGCCCGGATGGCGTCGGCCACCGAGGTCGCCTGATAGATGGAACCGATATCATACATGGCCGATGAGCCCTCCTTTCGTAAATTCCTCCACCAGCTTCTGGGGAGACAGGGGCAGGGTATTTACCGCCACGCCGGTGGCGTACAGCACCGCGTTGCGGATGGCGGGGGCCACCGGGATGGCCGGGGGCTCGCCCAAAGCCTTGTTGCCGAACGGCCCGGAGGGATCGTCCGTCTCCACGAACAGGGCGGTCAGGTCCGGGTGGTCCATGGAGGTGGGCATCTTGTAATCCAGCAGGTTGCCGTTGAGCAGCCGGCCGGTCTTTGGGTCAAACTTCATATCCTCGCTGAGGGCGTAGCCCATGCCCATGGACATGCCGCCGTGGACCTGGGCCGCCGCCAGGGCGGGATTGATGAGCTTGCCGGAGTCGTGGACGTTGATGAGCCGCAGCACCTTCACCTTGCCCACGGGGATATCCACCTCCACCTCGGCAAAGCAGCAGCCGAAGGCGAAGGTGTTCTCCTTGCAGTGATTGGTGCCCTCGGCGGTGATGTGGACGGAGTGCTCCAGGGAGTAGAAGGCGGTGGTGGCCAGCTCCTCCAGGGAGATGAGCTGCTCCCCCGCCCCGTCGGTGACGAACCGGCCGGTGATGGTCAGGTCCCTGGCCTCGGGGAAGAGCTCGGCGGCGTAGGTGAGCAGCTTCTGCCGGAACTCCGTGCCCACCTTCTTGATGGCCTTGCCGGTGACATAGGTCTGCCGGGAGGCGTAGGCCCCGGTGTCGAAGGGGGCGGTGTCGGTGTCCTGGAAGGAGACGATGTGTACATCTTCGGTGGGGATGCCGATGGCCTCGGCGGCCATCTGGGAGAAGACGGTGTCGCCGCCCTGGCCGATCTCGGTGGCGCCCAGGTGGAGCTGCACCGTGCCGTCCTGGTTGAGTACCATCCGGGCGGAGGCTGTCTCCAGGGAGATGGGATACACGCCGGTCTTGTAGGAGAAGCAGGCCATGCCCACGCCCCGGCGCACCGGGCCGGTCTGGTCCTTGTATTTCTCCCGCAGCTCGTCCCAGCCGATGGCCTCCCTGCCTTTCTGGATACACTCCTTCAGGCCGGTGGAGTGACAGGTGATGCCGTTGAAGGGATCCACGTACCCCAGGGGCATGATGTTCTTCAGCCGGAGCTCAATGGGATCAAAGCCGAATTTGCGGGCAATGTCCTCCATCATGCACTCCACGGCGAAGTTGCACTGGGGAATACCGTAGCCCCGCATGGCGCCGGGGGCGGGCCGGTTGGTGTACACGGTGTAGGCGATGGAGTGGTGGCCGATCCGGTCGGGGTAGAGCTGCCGGAATCCGGTGATGGCGTTGGCCACGATGGCGTTGCCGTGGGAGGCGTAGCCCCCCTGATTGGAGATGGCGGTGCAGGACCGGGCCATCATGTTGCCGTCCTTGTCCACCGCCGCCGCCACGTCGAAGGAGATGGGGTGGCGGGAGCGGGTGTTCTGGAAGGTCTCCTCCCGGCTCACGTCCAGCCGGACGCACTTGCCCCCCACCTGGGTGGTGAGCCAGGCGTTCAGAGGCTCGTACAGCACCTCCTGCTTGTTGCCGAAGCCGCCGCCGATGTAGGGCTTGATGACCTGGACCTTGCCCCAGCCGATACCCAGAGCCTGTCCGATCACCCGGCGGACGATGTGGGGGATCTGGGTGGAGGTGACCACATGGATGCGGCCCGCCTCCATCCAGGCGAAGGATACCGGGTTCTCAATGTGGCAGTGCTGCACCTGCTGGGTGGCGTAGCGGCCACGGAACTGATAGAACTCGGAATCGTCCAGTACCTGCTCCACATTCTCAAACCGGTCATCGGCGATGGGGGTGCGCAGGTCCATGCGGGCCAGGATGTTGTCCGGGTGCTCCTCATGGATGGCCACGGCGCCCTCCGCCATGGCCTGCTCCGGCTCCAGCATGACGGGGTACTCCTCGTACTCCACGCGGATGAGCTTCAGGGCCCGCTGGGCGGTGACCTCATCCTCGGCCACCACGGCAGCAATGTCATCTCCGTAGATGCGCACCCGGCGGTTGAGCAGCTTCCGGTCGGACACGTCCTGGTGGGCCGCCTCCACGCTCCAGGGGTGGCCGGGGGTGGGATACTGAATGTCCGGCACGTCAAAGCAGGTGAGCACCTTCACCACCCCGGGCAGAGCCTGAGCGGCGGAGATGTCCATAGATTTGACCCAGCCGTTGGCGATGGTGCTGTGTAAGATCTTGGCCTCCAGCACGGGCCGGGGGCACAGGTCGTCGGTGTATTTGGCGCGGCCGGTCACCTTGTCGGCGGCGTCCACACGGGGGATGCTTCTCCCGACTTCCATAAAACGCACCTCCTTTATTATGCCTCCAGTATACCCTACCCGCAGGAAAAAGGAAAGAGCGGTTTTGCTTGATTTCCGCCCGTCTTGTGATATCATTGTGGTAAGTATTTCGCTGTATAAGGAGGCTTTCTTCCATGATCGATCTGACCGTCAACCGGGAGGCGCTGGCGCGCAACATCCAAAAGGCCCGGGAAAACAAGGTGGTGCTCCCCACCTATGAGAATATGAAGCATCCGGAGACCGTGCCGGAGAAGATGAAAGAGCGGCTGAAGCACGTGGGCCTGTGGGACGTGGACCCGGCCAACCTGTTCCGCATCACCTGGAAGAACCAGCCCACCCAGTCCGGCGGGCTGTACCAGGCGGTGCCCAATTACATTGAGCTGCCCCCCGCCCTCACCGGCGTGCCCGCCCGCATCGTGGCACTGGTGGGCAAGTGGTTCCCCACCGGCTGCCACAA
The DNA here is from genome assembly GCF_900626285.1 of Intestinimonas massiliensis (ex Afouda et al. 2020). Lineage (GTDB taxonomy): Bacteria > Bacillota > Clostridia > Oscillospirales > Oscillospiraceae > Flavonifractor > Flavonifractor massiliensis_A. Next base: position 2,297,621 of record NZ_LR131147.1, on the reverse strand, counting down.
GGTGGGCGCCTCCATCGGCTGCCTGCTGCCCCGGCTGGTCACCGGCCAGTTCGACGCCACCTACCACCGGGCTGTATGGCCCTCTACCGGCAACTACTGCCGGGGCGGCGCCTTCAACTCCAAGCTGCTGGGGGTCAAGTCGGTGGCCATCCTGCCCGCCGGTATGAGCAAGGAGCGGTTCGAGTGGCTCAGCCAGATCGCCGGCGAGGTCATCGCCACCCCGGGCTGCGAGTCCAACGTGAAGGAGATCTTTGACAAGACCTGGGAGCTGCGGCAGGAGCCCGACTGCATGATCTTCAACCAGTTTGAGGAGATGGGCAACCACCTGTGGCACTATCAGGTCACCGGAAGCGCCATTGCCGAAACCTTTGAGGCCATCAAGCGCCCCGGCGACAAGCTGGCGGGCGCCTGCTTCACCTCCGGCTCCGCCGGCACCATCGGCTGCGGGGACTATCTGAAGGAGGTCTATCCCCAGATGAAGCTGGCGGTGGGCGAAGCCCTCCAGTGCCCCACCATCCTGGAGAACGGCTTCGGCGACCACCGGATCGAGGGCATCGGTGACAAGCACATCCCCTGGATCCACAATGTGAAGAACACCGATATGGTCATCGACATTGACGACGAGGATTCCCAGCGGCTGCTGCGGCTGTTCAACGACCCCGCCGGCCGGGCCTACCTGAAGGAGGCCGGGGTGCCGGAGGAGACCCTGGACCAGCTGTCCCTGCTGGGCATCAGCGGCATCGCCAACGTGCTGTGCTGCGTGAAGATGGCCAAGTACTACGAGCTCACCGGGCACGACGTGGTGTGCACCGTCCTCACCGACTCCGCCGATATGTACCGCTCCCGCATCGCCGAGCTGGAGGAGCAGTACGGCCCCTACACCGGCAGGGACGCCGCGGTGGATCACGCCCTCCACCTGCTGGGTCTGCGCACCGACAGCATGGCCGAGCTGAACTACTACGACCGCAAGCGCATCCACAACCTGAAGTACTACACCTGGGTGGAGCAGCAGGGCAAGGACATGCACGACCTGAACGACCTGTGGTACGACGAGGAAAAGACCTGGAAGGGCATCCACCGGCAGGCCGCCGATCTGGATGAGCTGATCAATTCCTTCAATGAGGAGACGGGCGTGCTCAAGATCCTGTAAAAAGGAGGCTTTTCCATGAAATACGTCCTGGGCGCCAAGTGCGTCAAATGCGGCAAGGAGTATGCGGCCGCCCCCGATCTCACCACCTGCACCTGCGGGGGCATCCTGGACATCCAATACGACTACGCCGCCATCCGGCGGGACTTCTCTCCCAAGGATCTGGCCCGGAGCGATGACCGCTCCATGTGGCGGTACCGGCCCTTCCTGCCAGTGGAGGACACCACTCCCCCGCCGCCCCTGCGGGTGGGCTGGTCCCCCCTGTACCAGGCCGACCGGCTGGCAAAGGAGCTGGGGCTCAAGAAGCTGTACGTGAAGGACGACGGCCTCAACCCCACCGCCTCCCTGAAGGACCGGGCCTCTTCCATGGCGGTGGCCAAGGCCGGGGAGGCCGGGGCCCACACCATCGCCTGCTCCTCCACCGGCAACGCCGCCTCCTCCCTGGCGGGCAACGCCGCCGCCGCTGGATTTGAGACCTATATCTTCGTGCCCAGCCGGGCCCCCAAGGGCAAGGTGGCCCAGCTGCGGATCTTCGGGGCCACCGTCATCAGCGTGGACGGGTCCTATGAGGACACCTTCGAGCTGTCCAAGGCCGCCATTGACCGCTGGGGCTGGTACAACCGCAACGCCGCCATCAACCCCTACCTGTCGGAGGGCAAAAAGACGGTGACCCTGGAGATTATGGAGCAGCTGAACTGGCAGGTGCCCGACTTTGTCGCCCTGTCGGTGGGAGACGGCTGCACCATCGCCGGAGCCTGGAAGGGTCTGAAGGACCTGTACGCCGCCGGCTTCATCGACAGGCTGCCCCGGCTCATTGCCGTCCAGGCGGAGGGCTGCTGCCCCCTGAACCGTGCCATCCAGACGGGCAAACCCTGGGAGCCCATGGAGGAGAACACCCTGGCCGATTCCATCGCCGTGGGCGTGCCCCGGAACCCGGACAAGGCCCTCAACGCCATCCGGGAATCCAACGGCGTGGCGGTAAACGTGTCCGATGAGGAGATTCTGGCCGCCATGCGCCTGCTGGGCCGCACCCAGGGGGTGTTCGGGGAGCCCGCCGGGGTCACCGGCACCGCCGGTGTGAAAAAGGCCCTGGAGCTGGGCCTCATCTCCCCGGACAGCACGGTGGTGAGCATCGTCACTGGCAACGGTCTGAAGGACGTGGCCAACGGCATCCGGGCAGCCGGGGAGCCCATGCTGGTGAAACCGGACATGGACGCCCTGCTGGCCGCCTTTGCGGAAAACCATATCACACCGAGGGAAAGGAATTAACGACTATGAACGTGCGTGCCGCCAAGGTGGGCGTCTGGTTCTACATGCTCTTTACGCTGGCCAGTTTTGTCACCACCGTCGTCTTCTACATCACCACCACCGGCATGGGGTCCATCGCCATCGCCGCCCTGCCCCTGTGGATGGCCTACACCGTGTTCTCCACCATCAAGAGCATCGCCGACCTGATCGGCCGGCAGCAGCGGGTGGCCAATTTTACCCGGATGCTGGACCGGTGGGAGGACGCCTTTGAGAGCCGGGGCAAGGCCCTGCTGCTGCTGTTCTTCATGACCGTGGTGGTGGGCGCCATCAAGCTGGCGGTGCCGGTGATCCTGGTCCGGCTTTGAGTTGAGAAGGAGGCAGTTTCTATGTCTATCCTTATTCGAAACGGCACTCTGCTCTGCCCGGAGGGGCCGGTAAAGGCCGACCTGCGGGTGGATGGGGAGAAAATCGCGGAGATCGGCTCCAACCTGCCCGCAGGGGACAGCCAGGTGATCGACGCCGGGGGCAAGCTGGTCTTTCCCGGCTTTATCGACACCCACACCCACTTTGAGATGAACAAGGGCACCATCCGGGAGACCGCCGACAACTGGGAGAGCGGCACCAGAGCCGCCCTGGCCGGGGGCACCACCTGCGTGCTGGACTTCGCCGAGACGGCCCGGGGGGCCTCCCTCCAGTCCGCTCTGGAGGAGTGGCACAGTCGGGCCGACGGCCACGCCTCCTGTCACTACGGCTTCCACATGACCATCAAGGACTGGGACCCCAGGATTCTGGAGGAGATCCCCCGGATGACCGAGCAGGGGGTCACCTCCTACAAGGTATATCTGGCCTACGCCAATATCCGGGTGTCCGACGCCGTGGCCTATCAGGTCATCAAGGCGGTGGGCAAAGAGGGGGGCATCGTGGGCTGCCACTGTGAGAACGGCGACCTGATCGACGCCGCCATCGCCGAGCTGAAGGCTGCCGGAAAGCTGACCCCCGCCAGCCACCCCCTGTCCCACACCGCCGTCATGGAGGCGGAGGCGGTCACCCGCTGGCTGGCTCTGGCGGAGCAGGCGGGGTACCCGGTGAATGTGGTCCACCTGTCCACCCGGCGGGGCCTGGAGGCCGCCCGGCGGGCCAGGGATCGGGGCCAGAAGGTGTACCTGGAGTCCTGTCCCCAGTACCTGACCATGACCGAGGAAAAGTACCGGCTCCCCGGCTTCGAGGGGGCCAAGTACGTCTGCGCCCCTCCCCTGCGGCCCCAGTCCGACGTGGACGCCCTGTGGGAGGCTCTGGAGAACGGCGAGATCGACACCATCGGCACCGACCACTGTTCCTTCAACTTCCACCCCACCAAGGAGCTGGGGAAGGACGACTTCTCCGCCATTCCCGGCGGTATTCCGGGCACCGAGCACCGGCCCGCCCTGATGTACACCTACGGCGTCCAATCCGGCCGCATCACCCCCCATCAGATGATGCTGGCCCTGGCCCAGCACCCCGCCCAGCTCTTCGGCATGTTCCCCCAGAAGGGCGCTTTGCAGGTGGGCAGCGATGCCGACATCGTAATCTTTGATCCCAATCATACCTGGCGTATTACTGCTGACCAGCAGTACCAGCGGGTGGATTACACCCCCTACGAGGGGATGGAGATGGCGGGCCGCACCGACACCGTGCTGCTGGACGGCCAGGTGGCCGTGGAGGGCGGCAAGGTGGTGGCCGAGGGTCTGGGCCGGTACGTCCACCGCGGACCCAGCCAGTTCTGGCGTTGAGGCTCGGCGGGGTCCTGCTGGCCTCCGGCCAGGGAAAGCGGTTCGGCTCCAACAAGCTGCTGGCGGAAGTAGAGGGCGTCCCCCTCTATCGTCGGGCCATGGACACCCTGGCGGAAGCGGGGCTGCACCGGCTGGCGGTGTGCTCCCCCTACCCCGAGATCCTGGCGGCTGGGGAAAACTCCGGCTTTCTCCCCCTGCGCAACGACCACGCCGCAGAGGGGATTTCCGCCTCCGTCCGGCTGGGCCTGTCCGCCATGGACGACCTGGATGGGGTGCTGTTTTCGGTGTGCGACCAGCCTTATCTGACCACTAAAAGTATTATCAGGATAATAGATTCCTTTCAGCAATCAAAAACCGCCATTTGCGCCCTGTCCTGGGCGGGACGGCGGGGCAATCCGGTGATCTTCCCCCGGGATCTGTTCGGGGAGCTGGCCGCCCTCGCAGGCGACGTGGGAGGCGGGGCGGTGATCCGCCGCCACCCGGACCGGCTGATTTTGGTAGAGGCGTTTTCCCCAAAAGAGCTGTCCGATGTGGATAAACCGGACGATCTGGCATGAACAAACCCCCGGGCGGCCAAATGGCCGCCCGGGGGTTTCCACTATGTCAGTGGGAAAGTCTCCCCCAGGAAGGTGACGGAGGAAATATCCTCCAGATCCATGGGGGTCTCAAAGCTCCACAGGCCGCAGCTCAAATTTTTCGGATCGACGCCCCGGTTCATGTATTTCAGGGGCACGCCGAAGGTCTCCCCTGTACTGTCGGTGGCCCAGAGGGTGAACCAGTCCACGTCCTCGCTGCGGAAAAAAACGGCGATGTTCATGCCGGAGATCTCCACACGGTCCACATACACCCCGTCCTCCAGGGTGCGGCCCACCTGAATCACCTTCTGCTCCGCCGCCTCCAGCTCCACCGGCAGGGTCCACTCCCCCTCAATGACAGGTTCCGGGCCCCGGTAGGGACCGGACACCTGGATATACGCCAGATCCGCCCCGTCCGACGGGGCAAATCCCTCCACCAGGCAGTCCACGCCCCCCTCCACGGGGACCGCACTGGCAGTCCCCAGGGGCTCCCCGGCGGCGTTGCAGGGCCTGGCCACCAGTGTGCCGTCGATGCCCTCCGCCAGCTCCAGGCGGATGTGGAAGTTGCCTTCCCCGTCAAAGCCCACGGAGGATATCTGTACCACATCGGTGTCCGGGCTGGTCTGAGGGTTCTGGCCCGCCTTCAGCACCACGTCCCCATCCTCCGTAGTCTCGGTCTCCAGGGGCTCTTCCGGCACCGCCGCCGGAAAGCGGCTGTCCCAGAGCATGTAGGAGGCCGGGTCGATCTTTTCCATCACCAGCTCCAGGGGCTGGCTGGTATGCACTCCCTCCACGCCGGCCTCCATCAGCAGGGTGCCGCTGTCGGCATCATAGGAGACAATGCTGCTGCCCAGCAGGACAACCCCCAGATCGCTCCCCTCCAGCTGGGCCGTCACCTTGGTGTGGTCGGCGTTGAGGCGGTCCCCCGCCTCGTCGGTGAGGGTGTAGAAGATCCGGGCGGTATAGCCGTCGCTGACGGCACTCACCAGCTCCAGCCGGATGCCCTGATCGCTGGCGGTGCCCTCCATCTCCCGGGCAAAGGGGGCGTAGGGCCCCAGGTGCTCAGCCAGGGCGCTCCACACCGACGGCCCCGCCGCCACGGCCGTCACCGCCAGGGCGGCGCACAGGGCCAGGGCTATGACCGCCCGGCGGCCCGCACGACGGCGGGTGGGAGCAGCCTGGGCCGCCTCCAGTTTATCGGTGAGGTCCTTCAGCTGGGCCGGGGTGGGGCCCGCCGCCTCCAGCGCCCGGCGGATGTCTGTTCCGTTAAAGCTCATAAGTTCCCTCCTCTGTCAGCATGTCCCGCAGCAGTCCTCTGGCCCGGAAGAGCCAGGTGCGGACGGTGGCCTCCTTCTTTCCCAAAATGGCCGCCACCTCCGCCGTGGTGTAGCCCTCGCAGTAGTGGAGGCATACCGGCACCCGGTACTTCTCCGGCAGGGCCAACACCGCCGTCAAGACCTCGTCGTGCTCCGGCGGGGCAGCCTGGGCGGTGTCCTCCTCCAGGGGCAGTTCATGCCGCCGCCAGGGGCGGCGGTGCAGGCTGTTGGCGCAGTTGGCCGCCGCGTGGAGCAGCCAGGCCCGCAGGTGGTCCTCCCCGTTCAGCTCCGGCGACCGGCGAAGCAGGCGGAGAAAGACCTCCTGCATCACGTCCTCCGCGTCCTCCCGGCTGCCCGTCCGGGCATAAGCCAGGCGGTACACCGCCGGGGCGTGGCGGTTCACCAGCTCCTCCAGCTCTTGCCTGGTATAGGCCATGGTCCTCCCTCCTTTCTCTGTCTATTACACCACAGGACAGGCCGTTTTGTTTCGCCGGGAACAAAAAAATTCCGCCGGGTCCCGGCGGAATTTTTTACTTGCTCAGAAACCGGAGCTGATTCACCACGGCGGGGTGCAGATGCGCCTCTTTCTCGTCCAGCAGAGCCAGAATGCGCCGCCGCTGCCCCTCCCCCAGGGCGGCATAGCTGCGGTTATAGGCGTGGATCCAGGCCATCAGCTCCAGGCGGCAGGCCTGGTCCAGCTTTTCGTACCCGCCCCCCAGCAGCGCCAGGGCATAGGTCAGCCGATCCCACTTTCCGGTGCGGAACAATAGGACAGCGCACTTCAGCCTGGTGTTTTCCACCCGGGAGGCCTGCAAAATGGCAAACACCCGGTCCTGGTCGAAGCCCCGGTGTTTGCCCAGCAGCAGGGCCGCCGTCTTGACCACCCCCGGCTGGTCGGTGGCCAGCTGTTCGGTGACGGCGCCGGTCCAGCTCTCCGGGTCCAGCCCCATGAGAGCGGTCATGGCCGCCCGCACCGCAGCGGGCTGCGGATGGGCCAAAAAGTTCCCAATTACCTGGCAATCCTCCCGGTTTCCCGTCTCCCCCAGGCCCAGAATGGCCACGGCAGGCCGGAGGGACAGACGGTCCAGATAGAACCGGTGCAAGTTGAATTCCTTGTCAGCCTGAACCACCACCTCACGGGCTGCCGCCCGCACCCGGCCGCTCTTGTCCATCAGCAGGGCCACGGCCTGCCGGAACAGGTCCTCCGCCCCGTGCTCCGCCAGGTACTCCAGGGCCAGCACCCGGTTGGGCGGGTATTTATCAGATAGAAAGCGGCGGCTCAGGTCCATCCCGTCCGCCCCCAGGTCCAGCAGGGTCTGATAGAGCAGCTTGCGCAGGAAGGGGTCGGGCTCATGCTTCACCCGCTCGGTCAGAGCGTGGATATCCACATTTTCCAGGTCTGGCAGCAGCGAGATGCACAGCCGCCGGGCCCGCACGTCCCCGCTCTCCAGCCCCAGCGGGAGCAGATTGGGGTCCCGCTGAAAGGCCCGGACAAAGAGGGGCAATATATCGTCCAGTCGGCACCGCCCGCTCCGCCGCAGCTTTTCCAGAACGGGCAGGGAAGCGGCGATCTCCACCACACCGGCGAGATCCAGCAGGTGTGTCAGGCTCTCCAGAGCCGCCTGCCGCACCTGGGCCACCCAGTCGTTGCACCGCAGCAGCACGGCGGGCAGGGCCCGGGGGTCGGTCCCCAGGGCGGCCACCGCCTGTTCCCGGATGTAGCCGTTGGGGTGAAAGGTGGAGAACACCAGCACCGCCCGGCAGGCCTCGGGAGACAGATTTTTAGCAAAAAAGTCCTCCAAGTGCAGGGCGCGCCAGTCGATGCTCCACTCCATGGAGGTGGTCTCCCGCATCCGCAGGTCCATGGCCACCAGGCCGTCGGAGCTCAGTCCCGCCAGCACCTGGGCCAGCGTGCGGGCGGCGGCCTCCTTCTGCTTGTCTGTGCCCCGGGCCAGGGCGCAGTACACCCAGGGCACGAAGGCCAGCTCCCCTGCCTCCACATGTCCGATATACTCCGCCAGATAGTCTCCGTAGGTTTTCTCCTTCCGATGGAACAGCAAAGCTGTCACCTGCCCTTCTGCTCCTATGATACCACAGGGCGCCGGAAGGTCAACGGGTAAGGGGGATGGTCTCTCCCAGGAGGGTGACGGTAACGACGTCCTCCGGCTCCATCGGGGTCTCATAACGCCAGATAGCCGTCCCCTCCCCACCCCAGTTCCAGCCGGAGAAGGACCCCCAGGCGGGGACCTTCCCCGCCGCCGTCTCCACCCGGAGCGCTTCGGCGGTAAGCGCATCCTCCTCCCCTGTATAGGTGACCACCGCCCCCAGGGGGGATAGCTGCACCTGGGTCACGGTCACACCGGCGTGTTTTAGGGAAAAGCCCTCCCCGGTACTCCGTATCTCCGCGGCGACCGGGTCCAGGGTGAGGGTCCACTCCCCCCGGATAGGCTCCAGAGGACCGGTATAGCCGGTAACCAGCCAGATTTTTTCCACCCGGTCCCAGTTCTCCCGGGTGATCCCCGCCAGCCGCAGGTCCTGACCGTCGGACAGGTAAGACACCTGCTCCGCCTGGTTGGACCAGGCGGAGCCGTCGGAGAAGGTCACAAAGGCGGCGGAGCGGGCGGAAAGACCATATCCCTCAGCCAGTTTTATCCGCAGGTGGAAGTTGTTTTCCCCATCAAAGCCCATGCTGGTGGAAAAGCCGGGCAATTCCTCATAGGTTTGGGAGACCTCCAGCCCGTCCGCCAGTTCCGGCTCCACAGAGACCTGATAGGAATTTGGGGTGAGGGTGCCGCCGGACAGGACGAGATCCTCCCCCGTCAGGTTTATGGCCTCCAGCTCCAGCAGCAGGGTGTCGCTCTCCCCGTCAAAGGCCACCGCCGACCCGCCCCAGCTGACCGCCCCCTCCAGGTCAAACTTTACCGAGGTATGCCTGTCCAGCCGCCCGCCCACTGTGTCGTGGGCGGTGAGGTAGAATCGGGCCGTCGTTCCGTCAGACAGCACCCCCACCACCTCCAGCTCTACCCCGGCGCTGGTGCTGCTGCCGGTGAGGGGAGTGAGCCATGCCCCGAAAGGCCCCAGGTGCTCAGCCAGGGCGCTCCACACCGACGGCCCCGCCGCCACCGCCGTCACCGCCAGGGCGGCGCACAGGGCCAGGGCCACCAGCGCCCGGCGGACCCTTCGTCCACCGGCGGAGCACGCCCGCCGACGAACGGCTTCCTTCCTGTTCTCGTCAAAAACCAGACCCGCCACAGGCCGGGCCAGGGCTCTGCCCAGTTCAGTCATAATACCACTCCTCCAGCATGGGCCGCAGTTTTTGCTTGGCACGGGTGAGCCGGGCGGACACGGTGCCCGGCGGGGCCCTCAGAATGCGGGCCATCTCCTCCAGGGACAGCTCTTCATAGTAGCGCAGCAGGATCACCTCCCGGTATTTCCGGGGCAGCGCGTACACCGCCCGCAGGGGGGTGTCGTCATACTCCGGCCCCGCCGACGCCAGCTTCAGCAGGGCCTCCGGGCCCGCTCGCCTGGTGCGCCAGGGGGAGCGGAGCAGATCCCGGCACACGTTCAGGGCGATGGCGATCAGCCAGGTGCGCTCCGACGCCTCCCCACGGTAGGAGCCGTAATTTCTCCAGGCCCGCAGCATGGTCTCCTGGGCGGCGTCCTCCGCCAGGGCCGGATCCCCCAGGTGGAGGGCGCACAGCCGCAGGATATCCGTGCCATAGTGCTCCATCAGCCGCTCCAGATCGGCCTGGCTGCCCGGTCTGCCTCCCATGGCTCTCCCCTCCTTTTCTCCATTTTACCTGATTAGACGGAGCAGGGGGCCTTTTTCCTGCAAAAAAATCAGGCGGCTTTTTGCCGCCTGATTTTTACTGTCAGGTCAGGTGGAAGGTCTCCCCGGCAATGGTGACGGAAGCGATGTCCTCCAGCTCCACCGGCTCGTCAAAGCTCCAGAAGTCATAGTGCAGGTCCCGGTCCTCCGCGGTCTCCGAGCAGCCGATCTGAAGCCGCAGGGGTACCTGAGTGCCATCCTTCCGCTCAATGGTCGCCTGGCCCGCGAAGCCCGTGGTACTGCCCCGGTAGAAAACCGCCAGGCTCAGGGGAGACAGGTGGATCTTCTCCACCTCCACACCACCCACCGCCCGCTGAGGCTTCAGGCTCCAACACTCCACCGGCTGGAGGTCCAGGGGGAAGGTCACGTTCAGCTCCACCGGCTCCTCCTCCCCGCGGTAGGAGCCGCTGAGCTCCACATAGGATACCTGCTCCGGGGTCACGCCGGTGGTGATGTTGTCCTCGCCGTGCTCCACCTCCACAAAATCGCTCTCCCCCGGATAGCGGTCCATGCCCTCCGCCCCGGGAACATAGGGCACGGCAGCGGCGGTCAGGTCGCTAAACTGCTCCCCAAAGAGCACCAGGGCGTGGAACCGTCCCCGGGCGTCAAAGCCCACGGTGGAGAGCACATAGTCGCCGCAGTTGGGGTCGGTCACGGTGTTCTGCCCCGGCAGAGCCGCCCCTCTGCCGTCCCCCTGGACGGTCTGGATGGGGGTGTCCGGAATGGTGACGGGCAGCACAGCGTATAACTCCCGCCGGGCGGAGTCGGCCGCTTGGACGGTCAGGGCGGCGGGCTGGGTGAAGTCCGCGCCCATCAGGGTCTTTTCCACCAGCAAAGTCCGGGCGTCCGGGTCGTAGGAGATCACCCGTCCCTCCACCCGGCTCACTGCTCCCAGACTGACGCCGTTCACACCCCCGGAAACCACGGTGTTTTCGCTCAAACGATCCCCCTCCAGGTCGGTGAGGGTATAGTACACCCGGGCGCTGTACCCGTCGGTGACCGCTTCCAGCAGCTTGACCTCTATTCCGTCGACGGTTTGGACACCCTCCAGCTTCTGACCGTAGGTTTCAAAAGGCCCCAGATGCTCCCGCAGGGCGCTCCACACCGACGGCCCCGCCGCCACAGCCGTCACCGCCAGGGCGGCGCACAGGGCAAGAGCTACCGCCGCACGGCGGCCAAACCGCTTTTCAGGCTTTTCCCGGGTCTCCCCCCTGGTCAGCGTCTCCAGCCGGGCCATGGCCTCCCGGCTGGGGGACATGGCGTCCATCTCCCGCTTATACTCCGTGCGAAACATCTTCATCCTCCTCCATCCATTGCCGCAGCAGGGCACGGGCCCGGAACAGCCGGGACTTTACCGCACCCTCGCTCTTGCCCAGAATGGCGGCGATCTCCGCCACGCTCAGGTCCTCGTAATAGTACAGATGCACCGCCGCGCGGTACTTTGGGGGCAAGGCCAGCACCGCCTCCACCACTCCTCCCGGCTCTGGTTCCTCCGGGGCGGGCAGGGATTCAGACATAGGTTCCTCCCGCCGCCGCCAGAGCGCACGGAACAGGTCGTTGGCGCAGTTGGCCGCTACCCGCAGCAGCCAGGCCTTGGCGTGCTCCCGGTCGGCAAAGTCCGGCTTTGCCTTCAGCAGGCGGACAAAGACCTCCTGCATCACGTCCTCCGCGTCGGCCCGGCTTCCCGTCCGGGCAAAGGCCAGGCGGTACACCGCCGGGCCGTACTGCCGGGCCAGCCAGTCCGGCTCCTTCCATGTGTCCAAGCGGGCTCCCTCCTTTCTGCCCTATACACGGTTGGGAGAGGCAAACGGTTTCAAAAAAATCAGGCCGCCGGGCATACGCCCGGCGGCCCTCCGACTTATTGTTTCCGCAGCCTGAATTCCACCTTCACACGGCCGCCGCACACCATGCCCAGTTCCGCCGCGGCGTGGGACAGGTCGTACTCCCGGGTGCTTTCAGCCACCCCCGCCTGCCACAGGGACAGGGCGTCCTGCCTGGCCTGGTACTCCACCGCGCCGCCGCCGATGGTGCCGGCGCAGGTGCCGTCGGGCCGCACCAGCATCCAGGTGCCCACGCCGCGGGGAGCGGAACCGTGCTTCTCCACGATGGTGCACAGCACTCCCGGCCCCTCAGGCGGTCTGACCGCCTCGGGGCCCCGCCTGGCCCGCTGCTCCACCAGCTGGGCGGCGATGGACACGGCGATCTCCGCCGGGGTCTGGCCCCCGATCTTCAGGCCGATTGGGGCATACACCCCGTCCAGGGTTTCCCGGGAAAAGCCCTCTTCCTCCAGGGCCTTCCGCACGGCGGCCACCTTGGTCTTGCTGCCGATCATGCCCACATAGGCGTATTTCCCCCGGAGCACATGCTCCAGGCACTCCTTGTCGAAGGCGTGGCCCCGGGTGAGGATGGCGTAGTAGTCGTCCTCCCGGCTGCCCAGCTGGTCCAGGGCCTCCAGGAAGGGCAGACACAGCACCTGGCTGGCCATGGGAAACCGTTCCCCGTTGGCAAACTCCGCCCGGTCGTCGATGACGATCAGCTCAAATTCCAGCCGGGCGGCGATGTGGGCCAGCTCCAAAGACACGTGGCCCCCGCCGCACAGGATCAGTCGTTCCACAGGCCGGCCCTCCTTCCGAAGTACAGCAGTCCTTCCAGCACCCCGCCGCCGATGGCACGGGCCTTGTCGGAGACGGTGAAGCAGTTGTGGACCTCACACCGGGGGTCGATATCCCCCGACTTCATGCCTTTTGTCACCGGGATCCCGGCGGGGAGCATCCCCCGGACAATGCCGGTGAGCTGGGCGGTGACGGGAATCCCGTTGACACGGGCCACCACTTCTCCCAGCTCCACCTTCTGGCCGATGGCCGCCACCGGCTCAAAGGGTCCGTCGTCGGGGGCGCGGATGATCCGCTCTGTTGTATAGCCTCCTATGTTCCCGGGCACGCCGGTGTTGGGAATGGCGGAACCCTCCAGGAGCAGCCGCCCCAGGTCGTGGCCCCGCTTGGTCTCCACCACCCCGTGGCAGTCCGCCCCGGCGGTAAAGCCGGGACCCAGGGCCAGCACGATGGGGGCGTCGGTGATGCGCGTCCCCAGGTTTTTCTTGGCCAGAATCCCATCCACCACCGCATCAAAGTGCAGCTCTTTCAGAATCTGGGCCTCCGGGTCGGCCAGCACCGGGATCTCCCCCGCCGCCAGGATGGCCCGGACCTCTTCCACATTGGCCGCCCGCCGGGCGGTGATGCCCTCCACCTCGGTCACGCCGTCGTACATGCACTGGCAGAAGGCCACCGTCCGCCGCACCGCCGTGGGCTGGTCGATATCGGTCATGACGATGGGAAACCCCGCCCGGTGCAGCCGTACCGCCGTGCCGGTGGCCAGGTCTCCCGCTCCTTTGATCAAAACAAGCATGCTCCGCCCCGCTCCTTTTCTGTATAGTGGGTCACGATACTGTAAATGCCCTGCCGGGCCAGAATGTCCTGAATTTCCTTTCCCCAGGCTTCCCGCTCCGGGGTGTCCGCCTTGTTCAGCAGGCAGCGGAAGGCCATATCTTCCGTCACGCCCTTCCGGCTCCCCAGAGGGCTGGACAGCACCGCCGCCACGTCGGCGGGGGTGAGCATGTGGTCCTCCCCCACCCCCAGCAAAGCGGCCACCCGCTCGGGCCGGTGGCAGATCTCCCCGATGGACTTGCCCAGGCAGTCCAGCCCCGCTGCGGCGATCACCGCCGAGGCCCCATGGGGGATCACCGGCTCGTGGTCCGCCGGAGCCTTCAAGGGCCGCAGCCGGGCCCCGTCCGCCTCCACCAGCACCAGATCCGCCCAGCGGAGACATGCCTCCGGCCGCCCGGCCTCAGACAGCTTGTCCGGCCGGAGGAACCTGCCCAGGGTCACCGCCGGATACCGCTCCAGCAGGGCGGGCAGCTCCTCCATGCAGTCGGTGAGGGGGAGATCGGGGTGGGGCATGATGTGGGTGGTGGTGGTCACCACCACCCGCTTGCCCGCCTGGACCCCCTCCCTGGCCAGGGCATAGAGGGTGGAGGTCTTGCCTCCCGCCCCCACCAGGGCCACCAGCCGGTGGGCATCCATATTCAGCTTCAGCCGCTCCCAGATACCCATGGTCAGCCCCCCAGGGTGTGCTCCACCAAAATCTTGATGCCGATGCCGATGAGCACCAGGCCGCCCACCAGCTCCGCCCGCTTCTGAAACAGGCTGCCCAGCCGCCGGCCGGCCAGGCCCCCCACCACCGACAGGACAAAGGCCACGATGCCGATGATGAGGGAAGAAAACAGGACGTCCACCTTCATAAAGGCCATGGACACCCCCACCGCCAGGGCGTCGATGCTGGTGGCGATGGCCAGCAGGCACAGCCGCCTGGCGGACAGGTCGGCGGGGGCTTCCTCCTCCTCGCCGCCGCCCCGGACGGCGCCCCAGGCCATGCGGCCGCCGATGAGGGCCAGCAGGCCGAAGGCCACCCAGTGGTCCACCGCCTCTATGTATTGGCTGACGCTGCTGCCCAGCAGCCAGCCCGCCAGGGGCATGGCGAACTGGAAGGCGCCGAACCAGATCCCCATTTTCACCGCCTGCTTCCAGCCGAAGCCGGGGATGGCGATGCCGCTGGATACCGACACGGCAAAGGCGTCCAGAGCCAGGCTCACCGCGATGAGGAAAATTTCAATCACAAACTATCACCTGCGCAAACGAAAAGTAAGCCATACTTAAAAAAAGATTATAGCACACCGGCCCCAAATATGCTATAACAAGATAGATCAGATGCAGGAGGAGGGAGCGCCGTGACGGAGCGGGAGACCTATATGGCCCAGGCCCTGGAGCTGGCCCGGGCGGCCATGGCCGAGGGCGAGGTGCCGGTGGGCTGCGTCATCGTGAAGGACGGCGTTGTGGTGGGCCGGGGCCGCAACCGGCGGGAGACCCGCCATACCGCCCTGGGCCACGCGGAGATCGAGGCCATCGCCATGGCCTGTGAGACGCTGGGGGGCTGGCGGCTGAAGGACTGCACCCTGTACGTCACCCTGGAGCCCTGCCCCATGTGCGCCGGGGCCATCGTCAACGCCCGCATCCCGGTGGTGTGTTACGGGGCCAAGGACGACAAGGCGGGCTGCTGCGGGTCGGTGCTCAATCTGTTTGAGGAGCGGTTCAACCACAAGCCCCGGATCTACGGCGGCGTGCTGGAGAGGGAATGCGCCAAGATCCTCCAGGATTTTTTTGAGGGGCTGCGGTGATTTAATGGTTTTGTAACAAAACCCACCTAGCTTTTGTAACAAACCCTTGTTACCATAATACCTGCAAGAGACAAAGCTTCTTTTCATTCTATCCTCCAATCATAGAAGCAGGCAGCGGAGCGCACCGCTGCCTGTTTCCACGTTCTGGGAGGTTTTTTCAACCTTACAGGAAGTTTACAGAAAAAGTCGGGGATTTAAAACTTCTGTAACAGATTTTCCGTTTCTTCCTTAACAATTCTCCTGTATCTTAAGAACTGCAAGAGACAGTTTCTTTTCATTTCATTGTATCCTCTTTCCTTCGGTGAGGGCCGGACGTCAGGAGCAGGCGTCCGGCCCTTGCCGTTTTTTTCCGCCTGTGTTATGCTGGTGATAACGGAGGGAGGGATACCCTTGAAATTGCAGATCAAGCGGATGCGGTGCGGCGACTGCGCGGTGCTGGAGGGGCGCCGGGCCCGGCTCATTGTGGACTGCGGCAGCGACAATCAGGCCGCTGACGGCAGCCTGACCGCCCGGGACTTTGCCTACGCCGCCATCGCCGCTCAGATCAACGACCTGATGCCCACCCATATCCTGATCTCCCACCTCCACACCGACCACTACCGGGGCTTCCTCAATCTGGGGAAGGACGCCCCGCCCATGTTCTGTACCGCGCCGCCGGTGGATACCGCCTACCTGCCCTGGACCATCCTGGGGGGAAGGGCGGTACTGGCCGCCGCTTACGCCCGGCTGTACCTCACCGCACCGCCCCGCACCCTGGCCCACGAGCTGGCCCGGGGCCTGATGGACCTGCTGCCCATCCTGGAGCGGGAGGCGGCCTACCGGCAGATGCTCCAGGCCGGAGACGTGATTCCCCTGGAGGGGAAAAAGCTGGAGGTGCTGTGGCCCCAGGTGGAGCCCGCCCTGAAGAGCCTGCCGGTATGCGGCGGAAAGAGCTTTGAAGAGGCAGACAGGGCTATGGAGGCCGCCTTCCTTGCCCTGGCGGATCAGGGCGGGAACGGACGGCTGCTGGAGGACGGCCCCCGGCTGACCGGGGCGCTGGAGCGCTACCTGCTTCTCCTCCACGACGGCCCTCTGGCCGAGGCGGGGCGTCTGGACGCCCTGGATACCCTGGAGGCGGCCCTGCGCCAGGCCGACCGGCTGCGGCTGGACCTGTGGGGGGACGAGACAGACGGCCTCCGGCCCCCCTACCCTGAAGATCTCCAGCCTCTGGCCGATTTTGCCAGGCAGCAGTACCATGTGCTGGTGAACGGGGTCAACGCCTGTGGCATCATCTTTCAGTGGAAGGACAAGGTGCTCTTCCCCGGAGACGCGCCCCCGGCGGTGATCTCCTTCCTGAAGGAGAAGGGGCGGTTCCAGCCCCGCTACCAACTGGTCAAGCTGCCCCACCACGGCACCAGGCGGTACTTCTCCCCCGCCCTGCCCCCGGCGGAGCGGTACATCATCTCCAACGGCGGCTACAGCCGCCGGGCGGTGGGCAAGGAGGTGCTGGAGGATCTGGCCCCTGCCGGCTGCACCTTCCTGTGCACCGACGCCCACCGGGACCCCCGGAAATACTGCAGATATTTCCGGGAGGAGGGGCACTGTCACCCCGCCTGCGTCCCCATCACCGACCGGCAGCAGGTGATTCCACTATAAAAATCCGGCGGACGGCAAATGCCGTCCGCCGGATTTTTTCTGTTACCGCTCTTCTCTGAAGTAGGCCAAACCGAGGCTTGCAGGCGGCTGCTTCTCGCGGTTGTTGCGCATGGAGGTCAGGATCAGCACGATGACGGTGACCACATAGGGCAGGATCTTGTAGAGCTGGGTGGGGAAAAACGGGAGCACCAGGCGGAGGTAGAGGATCATCAGGCCGCCGAAGAGCACCGAACCCCACAGGGCGTGGTAGGGGCTCCACAGGCAGAAGATAACCAGCGCCACGGCCAGCCAGCCCTCGCCGGACAGGCCCTCGTGGTTCCACACGCAGCCGGCGGTGGTCATAATGTACACCATGCCGCCCACGGCGGAGAGGCCGCCGCCGATGACGGTGGCCAGGTACTTGTACCGGCCCACGTTGATGCCGGCGGCGTCCGCTGTGGCGGGGGATTCACCCACCGCCCGCAGGTAGAGGCCGGACCGGGTGCGGTTGAGGTAGAGGCCCATAATGACGGCCATGATCACGCCCAGGTAGACAAAGATGTTGTAGTCGAAGATCAGCTCCCCCACCACCGGGATATCCCGGAGGGCCTGGGGGAAGGGGGAATTCTGAAAGTAGCCCTTCAGCTCGTTGCTGACGGCCACGAAGCCGCCCTCCTTCACCCGCATGAGCTCGCCGACGTACTGGCCCACGCCGGTGCCGAAGATGGCCAGGGCCAGGCCGGTGACGTTCTGGTTGGCCCGGAGGGTGATGGTGAGGAAGGAGTAGATGAGGGCGCCCACCGCGCCGGCGGCGAAGGAGGCCAGGATGGCCAGCACCACCGCCAGGGGGCCGGACACCGCCGTGCCCACGGCCTTCTCATAGTAGAACGCCGCGCCCAGGCCGATGGCGCCGCCCATGAACATCATGCCTTCCACGCCCAGGTTCAGGTTGCCCGACTTCTCGGACAGGATCTCACCGGCGGTACCGAACAGCAGGGGCGCGCCGGTGACGACGGCGGCGGTGATCAGTGCGATCAGCCAGCTCATGCCCCCACCTCCTTTTTGTTGTCCTGCTTCTTGCCGCTGCCGGCAAAGATCAGGCGGTAGTTGATGAAGAATTCACAGCCCAGCATGAAGAAGAGCAGCACGCCGGTAATGATGTCGGAAATGGAGGCGGGCACCTGCATCTCGGTCTGGAGGCTGTCGGCGCCCTTCTCCAGGATGGCCAGGATGGCGGAGATGCCCACCATGGCGAAGGGATTGAGCTGGGCCAGCCAGGCCACGGTGATGGCGGTAAAGCCCACACCGGCGGCCACCCCGTCGTACAGGGTGTTGTTGGCGCCGGAGGCCAGCATGAAGCCCACCACGCCGGAGATGGCGCCGGACAGGAACATGGTGCGCATGATGATGAAGGGCACGTTCATGCCGGCGTACCGGGCGGTGTTCTCGCTCTCGCCCACCACGGCGATCTCATAGCCCTGCTTGGTGTACTTCATGTACCAGAACATGACGCCCACCAGGATGAGCACGATGATCCAGCCGCAGTACACGCCGCCCACCTTGGGCAGGCAGGCGTTGGAGTCGAACTGGGCGATCTGCTGGCTGCCCCGGGGCATCTTCTCCCAGGGGCCGCCCTGGAGGTATTTGACGAAGCCGATGACGATGTAGTTCATCATCAGAGTGAACAGGGTCTCGTTGGTGCCCCACCTGGCCTTGAAGAAGGCGGGGATCAGGGCCCAGATGCCGCCGCCGATGGCGCCTGCCACGAACATGACGATGAGCAGGGGCACCTGGGGCAGCTTATCCGCCCAGTACAGGGCGAAGTAGGTGGCGCACATGGCGCCGGCGGTGATCTGACCCTCGGCGCCGATGTTCCAGAAGCGCATCTTGAAGCAGGGGGCAATGGCCAGGGCGGTGCCCAGCAGGGGGATGAAGTTCTTCACCGTCTGCCGGAAGGCGCTGGTCTTGCCCAGGGAGCCCACCACGATGGTCTTGTAGCCGGCGATGGGGTTGCTGCCCGAGATCCAGATCACCAGGCCGCCCACCACCAGAGCCAGCAGGATGGCGGCGATGCGGATGGCCCACTGGGCCCCGGGATTCATATGCTCCCGCTTGGCCAGCCGGACCAGGGGCGTTTTATGTTCCGATGTATGCATCACGCCTTCTCCTTTCCGCCGCCTACGTGGGTCATGTAGAGGCCGACTTCTTCCTTGGTGGCGGTACGGGCGTCCACCACGCCGGACACCTTGCCGCCGCACAGCACCAGGATCCGGTCGCACAGCTCCAGCAGCACGTCCAGGTCCTCACCCACCAGCACTACGGCCACACCCTTCATCTTCTGCTGGTTGAGCAGGTGATAGATGGTGTAGGAGGAGTTGATGTCCAGGCCCCGGACGGGGTAGGCGGTCATGAGCACGGTGGGGTTGGAGTCGATCTCCCGGCCCACCAGCACCTTCTGCACGTTGCCGCCGGACAGGCGGCGCACCGGGGTGGATACCCCGGGGGTGACGATCTCCAGCTCCTGGATCAGCCGCTGGGCCAGCGCCTTGGGGGGCTTCCGGTCCACCATGGGGCCCCGGTGGCTCTTGTAGGTCTTGAGCATCATATTGTCCACCATGTCCATGCTGCCCACCAGGCCCATGCCCAGCCGGTCCTCGGGGACGAAGGCCAGGTTGACCCCGATCTTCTGGATCTGGCTGGGGGTCTTGCCCAGCAGCTCCTCCCCGTTCCGGTCCACCGGCACATGCTGGCCGGCGATCTCACTCTTGGGATGGGGGGGATAGTAGAGCACGCTGCCCCCCTCGGTGTGCTGGAGTCCGGCGATGGATTCCAGCAGCTCCTTCTGGCCGGAGCCGGCGATGCCGGCGATGCCCAGGATCTCCCCGCCGAAGGCCTGGAACCCCACGTCGTCCAGGGTCTTGACCCCCTCGGGGTTGCGGCAGGTCAGGCCTTTCACTTCCAGCCGCAGGTCCTTGTACTTGGCCTCGGGGCGGTCGATGTTCAGGCTCACCGCCCGGCCCACCATCATCTCGGTAAGCTTCTGGGGGTTGGTGTCGGCGGTGTTGACGGTGCCGATGTACTTGCCCTTGCGGAGCACCGCCACCTTGTCGGAGATCTCCATCACCTCGTGGAGCTTGTGGGTGATGATGACGATGGCCTTGCCGTCGGCCTTCATGTTGCGCAGCACGGCAAACAGCTTGTCGGTCTCCTGAGGGGTAAGCACGGCGGTGGGCTCATCCAGAATCAGGATGTCGGCGCCCCGGTAGAGCACCTTGACGATCTCCACCGTCTGCTTCTCCGACACCGACATGTCGTAGATCTTCTTGTCCGGGTCGATGTCGAAGCCGTAGCGCGCGCTGATCTCCCGCACCTTGGCGGCCACCGCCTTCTTGTCGAACTTGCCCTTTTCGTCCAGGCCCAGCACGATGTTCTCCGCAGCGGTGAACACGTCCACCAGCTTGAAGTGCTGGTGGATCATGCCGATGCCCAGGTCAAAGGCGTCCTTGGGGGAGCGGATGGTGACCTTCTTTCCGCCCACCCAGATCTGTCCGGCGTCGGGGAAATAAATGCCGGAGATCATGTTCATCAGCGTGGTCTTGCCGCTGCCGTTCTCCCCCAGCAGGGAGAGGATCTGACCCCGCTCCACCTCCAGGTCGATGCTGTCGTTGGCCACGACCGGCCCGAACCGCTTGGTGATGCCCTGGAGCCGAATGGCGCTTACCTGTTCCAAGCCACTCATCCTTTCTCTGCGCGCGCTGCGCGCGTACCTTCTGCACACTCTCTGGTTTGGATTATATCAAACTTTTTCTGCCGCGTAAATCGGCCCCGGAGAAATACTGAAAAAAGCCGCCGGTTCCGGCAGGCCCTCCCCCCTTTCCCGGGAAAAACGGGGCGGGGCCCGCCCAAGGCAAAATGCCCGTCCTTCCGGACGGGCATCTTTACCCACAGGCAGGCGCCGGGAATTACTCCACGGTAATGCCGTCGATGACCCAGCAGAACTGGGGCGCGGACAGGCCGCCGCTGGCTACGTCGGACTCCACGTAGTGCTCGCCCTCGGCCAGGCTCCACGCGCTGCCGTCGAAGGTGTTGGTGCCGGTCAGGGGGCCGGTGAAGACGTACATGCCGCCCGCCAGGTCGTCCTCGGCCTTGGCGATGGCGTCGGCGGTGCCGGGAGCGGCCACAGCCTCGTTCAGGGTGGTCATGACCACGGCGCCGGAGGCCATGTCGTCAGACCAGTCCTGGGCAATCTCCTCGCCGTTGGCAATGCAGCGGATGGCGTACTCCATGTAGATGGACCAGTCCACCCGGGTGGAGATGATGGCAGCCTCGGGGGCCACGGAGGTGACGTCGGCGGTGTAGCCCACATAGTAGGCGCCGTTGGACTGGGCGGTGGTGGCGGCGGCGGAGCCGTCGGTGTAGTTGGTGATGACCTTGCAGCCCTCATCGCACAGGGCCTGGGCGGCGTTGGCCTCCTCGGTCAGGTTGCCCCAGGAGTTGATGTACTTGACCTTCACGCCTACGGTGGGGCACACGCTCTTGGCGCCCAGGTAGAAGGAGGTCAGCATGGACAGGGGCTCGGGATAGGGGAAGGAGGAGACATAGCCCACATAGGCGTTGTCCTCGGTGAGGGTGCCCTCCTGGATGAGCTGATTCAGCTTCATGCCGGCGGCCACGCCGCAGACATAGCTGCCCTGGTGCAGCTTGGCAAAGGCGTTGTGGGTGTTGTCCAGGTCATCCACGGCAGACTGCTGGTTGGTGCAGGAGACAAACTGCACATTGGGGTAGTCGGGGGCCACCTTCAGCATGTAGTCCTCCAGGCCGTAGGAGTTGTTGATGATCAGCTGGCAGCCGGCGTCGGCCAGCTCGATATTGGCATCCTCGGCGGTGGAGTCCTCACCGATGTTGAACTTGGTGACCCACTCCACAGTGATGCCCTCGGCGGCCAGGGCCTCAGTGGCCTTGTCTTTGGACTGGATGAAGTTGTAGGTGTAGCCCTGGTCGTTCTCGTCGCCGTTGCAGATCAGACCCACCTTGACGGTGGTGCCCTCGGGGGCGCCGCTCTCGGTCTGGGCGGGGGTGGTCTCGCCGGCGGCGGGGCTCTCGGTGGTGTCTCCGCTGCTGCCGCAGGCGGCCAGGCTCAGGGTCATGGCGCCCGCCAGCAGCAGGCTCAGCAGCTTCTTGTTCATTGGAATCTCCTCTTTCTCACTTTCTCTATACGCAGGGAGCGGGAGGAGAGCCGCAGGCCCTCCTCCCGGTGTGCTTGGGGTGATTGCTTGGGGTGATGATTTATTCCTCAGTAATGCCGTCGATGATCCAGGCGAACTGAGGGGCGGACAGGCCGCCATCCTGGCTCAGGTCGGACTCGGCGAAGTACTCGCCCTCGCCGATGCTCCAGGTCTTGGTGGTATCCCAGTGGTCGTGGCCGGACAGGGGGCCGGCAAAGACGTGCATGCCGCCGGCCAGGTCGGCCTCGGCCTTATCAATGGCCTCCTGGGTGCCGGGGGCGGCAATGGCCTCGTTCAGCTGGGTGAGCACCACAGCGCCGTCGGCCATGTTGTCGGTCCAGTCCTGATCGAAGTTCTCGCCGTTGGCCAGAGCGGAGATGGCGTAGGTCATGTACACGGACCAGTCAATGCGGGTGGAGATCAGGGAGGCGTCGGGAGCCACGCCGGTCATGTCGTTGTTGTAGCCGCAGTGGAACGCACCGGCCTCCTGGGCAGCGGTGGCGGGGGTGGTGTTGTCGGAGTGCTGGGAGATGAGCACGCAGCCCTCGTCGCACAGAGCCTTGGCGGCGTTGGCCTCCTCAGTGGCGTCGGACCAGGAGTTGACGTACTTGACCTTCATGGTGGCGCTGGGGCACACGCTCTTGGCGCCCAGGTAGAAGGCGGTAAAGCCGGAGATCACCTCGGCGTAGGGGTAAGCGCCCACGTAGCCGATGACGGCCTGGTCCGCGGTGATGGTGCCCTCGTCGATCATCTGCTGCAGCTTCATGCCGCCCACCACGCCGGCCAGGTAGCGGCCCTCGTAGATGTTGGCAAAGGCGTTGTGGGTGTTGTCCAGGTCATCCACGGCGGACTGCTGGTTGGTGCAGCCCACGAACTGGATGTTGGGGTAGTCGGGAGCTACCTTCAGCATGTAGTCCTCAAAGCCGTAAGAGGTGTTGAAAATAATGTCGCAGCCGGCGTCGGCCAGCTCAATGTTGGCGTCCTCACAGGTGGAATCCTCGCCCACATTGTACTTGACCACCCATTCGCCGGTCTCGATGCCCATCTCGGACAGCTTGGCCTTGGCATCCTCCATGCCGCGGATGAAGTTGTAGGTGTAGCCCTGGTCGTTCTCGTCGCCGATGCAGATCATGCCCACCTTGACGGTCTTGGCCTCGCCGGTCTCCTGGGTGCCGGCGGGAGTGTTCTCACCGGCGGGGCTCTCAGCGGTCTCCTCGGTGCTGCCGCAGGCAGCCAGGCCAAAAATCATGGCGCCCGCCAGGAGCATTGCAAGCAGTCTTTTCTTCATTTCAGTTCCTCCTTGTATCATGTTGATGTTACAGTAAGGTCCCTCTATTCCAAACGGCTGCCTTTCACAGGGTTTCCCCCGCTCCCAGACGGGCGCCATAGGGCGCATTTGCCTTCATCATCCGCTCATCACGGAGCATTGCGCTCCGTCTGCGGCAGCCGGTCTCGCTTTGTCAACTTGCGGATGGAGCTCAGTCGCAGAACTCCACGCCGCCCTCTACACTCATACTCTTTACTCTTGCAAGAGATTCCACTCTTACCCCCATGCCCCGGATCAGGTCGCCGCCGGGCTGGAAGGCCTTCTCCACGGCGATGCCGGCGCCCACCAGGGTGGCGCCCGCGTCCCGCACCAGCTTGATCAGGCCCTGGAGGGCGCTGCCGTTGGCCAGGAAGTCGTCAATAATAAGCACCCGGTCCTCGGGATGAAGGAATTCCTTGGACACGATGATGTCATATACCTTGCCGTGGGTGAAGGATTCCACCTTGGAGGTGTATACGTCGCCGGCGATGTTCTTGGTCTTGTTCTTCTTGGCAAAGATCACCGGGCAATCAAAAAACTGCGCAGCAACACACGCGATCCCGATCCCCGATGCCTCGATGGTCAAAATCTTGGTCACTCCGCAGTCCCCAAACAAGCGCAGAAACTCCCTGCCCATATCCTGAAACAGTTTGACATCCATCTGATGGTTCAGAAAGCTGTCCACCTTCAGTACGCCGCCCTCGCGGATCTTACCGTCAGCGCGAATACGATCCTCCAGCTGCTTCATATCTTCTTCTCCTTCAAGAAAATTTACTTCTATTGTATCCCAATGGGTAAGGCTCCTGCAACGACTATATTCTATCAAAAAACCTTTGATTCGTCATCCGTTTTTAGAAATTTTGTGGAAAGAATCCGGCTTGCCGTCTCATTTTCCACAAAAAGGGAGACGCTTTTCCATTTGTACTTTGGCTGGGAATTTGGTACAATGCAGGTGTATTTCCTGTTCCTTTTGATAAAGGAGGTCTTTATCTATGCTCAAACGAATCTGCACCGGGGCGCTGGCCGCCCTGCTGGTGGTATCCGCCGCCCCCCTTTCCGCCCGTGCCGCCTTTTCCGACGCCCAGGGTCACTGGGCCCAGGAGGTGGTGGAGCAGGCTGCGGACTACGGCCTGATCCAGGGCTATCCCGACGGCACCTTCGGCATCGGGGATGAGATCACCCGCAGCCAGTTCGTCACGGTGCTGTGCCGCATGTTCGGCTGGGACATGGTGTCCCCCGCCAGCCCCTCGTACATCGACTGTCCCTCCTCCGCCTGGTATTACTCCGCCGTGGAGACCGCCCGGGCCCACGACGTGATGGACCCCTCGGGCGCCTTCCGGCCGGAGGACTACATCAGCCGGGAGGAGATGGCCATCATGCTGGTGCGGGCCCTGGGGTACGACACCCTGGCCCAGGACCTGTCCTCCCTCTCCCTCCCCTTTGACGACGTGAGCCGCAATCAGGGCTACATTGCCATCGCCTACGACATCGGCATGATCAACGGGGTGGCCGGCCCCAACGGCTCTCTGAAGTTCCTGCCCACCCACTCCGCCACCCGGGAGGAGGCGGCCGCCATGCTGGTGCGGGTATATGAGCGGTACACCTCCAAGACGGAATGGCTCCACGGCTTCTACGCCTTCTCCTCCTACTCCCAGATCAACCTGACCGCCGATATGGACGCCGTCAGCGTAGGCTGGGCAAGGATGGAGTACGGCGCGGACGGCCCCACCCTCAACTCCACCTCCGCCAATGGAAACGAGTGGATCAAGCCCAACGACGTGACCCCCGCTACCTCTTACTTTGAGAGCAATCAGGTGCCCTACAACCTGAACGTCTACGCCTCCGCCGCCGACAGCATCACCCTGGCCGACGGCACCGCCACCTCCACCGTGGCGGCAGTCACCGGCTCGGCTCAGGCCCGGTCCCAGGCCATCTCCGCCCTGGTGGCGGCCTCCGCCGACTACAGCGGCCTGACCATCGACTTTGAGGCGTTGAAGGGAGATACCATAAAAAAGAATTATGTTACCTTTATGGAGGAACTGCGGGACGCCCTGCCCGCCAGCAAGAGCCTGTACGTCTGCGTCCAGCCGGATACCTGGTACACCGGCTTTGACTACCGGGGCCTGGGTGAGGTGTGCGACAAGGTGATCCTGATGGCTCACGACTATCAGTGGACTTCCGTGCCCGGCTCCTATGTGGGCACCGCCAACACCAACTCCCCCGTCACCCCCTTCGCCAGCGTGTATGAGGCCCTGCGGGACATCACCGACAAGGACACCGGGGTGCAGGACGTGAGCAAGGTGGCCCTGGCCATCTCCTTCGGCACCGCAGGATTCCACGTGGATGCGGACGGCCGCCTGCTGGAGACCACCATCTACCATCCGGCCCTGTCCACCCTCACCGCCCGGCTGAACCAGCCGGACACGGTGGTGACCTATTCCGACAAATACCGCAACCCCTACGCCCTGTACACCACCGAGGACGGCAGTCTGTACAAGGTGTGGTACGAGAACGAACAGAGCGTGCTGGACAAGCTCCAGCTGGCCCGGATGTTCGGCATCACCGGAGTGTCTCTGTGGCGGATCGGCAATATCCCCGCTTCGTCGGGCTATAATGTGTGGAGTGCCGTTGAGAGCACCCGCTGAGGAGGCAAAGGGCCATGAAGCTCACCCCGAAAGAACTGGCTCGTGATTTCCTGCTGATGAGCCTGGGCACCGCTCTGGTGTCAGTAGGTGTGTACTTTTTCAAATTCCCCAACAACTTCTCCATGGGCGGCGTATCCGGCCTGGCGGTGCTGCTGGGCAAGCTGTTCCCTCAGCTCTCCCCCTCCACCTTCAACTCCATCATCAACCTGCTGTTTCTGGTGCTGGGTTTCCTGCTGCTGGACAAGGGCTTCGGCTTCCGGACGGTGTACTGCTCCATCCTCTATGCCGGTCTGGTGCAGCTGTTCTCCTGGGTCTGCCCCCTGGACGGCCCTCTCACCGACCAGCTGATGCTGGAGCTGCTCTTTGCCGTCATCCTGCCCGCCATCGGCTCCGCCATTCTGTTCAACATCGGGGCCTCCTCCGGCGGCACCGATATTGCCGCCATGATCCTGAAGAAGTATTCCGGTATGGACGTGGGACGGGCCCTGCTGGTGTCCGATGTGGCCATCGCCGCCGCCGCCCTGGTGATCTTCGATGTGCGGGCGGGCCTGTGCTCCCTGCTGGGCCTGGCCCTCAAGTCTGTGCTGGTGGATTCCGCCATCGAGTCCTTCAACCGCCGGAAGGCCTTCTTCATCATCACCTCCAATCCGGAGGCCATCTGCGACTATGTCACCCACAACCTGGAGCGGGGCGCCACCGTGTGGCAGGCCCAGGGGGCCTACACCCATGAGGTCCACCACGTGGTACTCACCGTCCTCTCCCGGGGCCAGGCGGTGGTCCTCCGCCGCGAGCTGAAGGCCATGGACCCCCACGCCTTCCTCATCGTGGCCAACTCCAGCGAGATCTTCGGCAAGGGCTTCCTGCGGGCGTAGCAGGTTTCCCTGGAAAATATTTCCCAATCGACGGACTTCCCCCTCCTTCGCGGCAAAATATGGTAATATATGGTTATCAACCTACCGTTTTGCCATGAAGGAGGGCTTTTTATGCCGTTATTACGCCGCAAGGGGCTGTTTGAGAGCAACAAGGTGCTGTACTTACCGGTGGCCGTGATCGCCCCAAACCCGGACCAGCCCCGCCGCCACTTTTCCCGGGAAGGGCTGGAGGAGCTGGCCGCCAGCATTAAGGAGCACGGGGTGCTCCAGCCTCTGTCGGTCCGACGGAGCACCCAGGGCTATGAGCTGATCTCCGGGGAGCGGCGGCTGCGGGCCGCCCGGATGGCGGGGCTGACCGAGGTGCCCTGCATCGTGGTCAGCGTGGACAGCAAGGAGTCCTCCCTGCTGGCTCTGGTGGAAAACCTCCAGCGCCGGGACCTGGACTTTGTGGAGGAGGCCTCCGCTTTGGCCCGGCTGATTGAGACCTACCACCTGTCCCAGGAGGAGGCCGCCCGCCGGATCGGCAAATCCCAGTCGGCGGTGGCCAACAAGCTGCGGCTGCTGAAGCTGCCCCCGGAGGCTCTGGCTCTGCTGCGGGAGCACGGCTGCACCGAGCGCCACGCCCGTGCCCTGCTGCGGCTGGCGACCCCCCAGGCCCAGCTGGAGGCCGCCCGGTATGTGGCCCAGCAGGGGCTGACGGTGGCCCGCACCGAGCAGTATGTGGAGGATCTGCTGCGCCAGGCGGACAAGCCCCGGAAAAAGCCCACCTTTGTCATCAAGGATGTGCGGCTGTTCCTCAACACCGTGACCCGGGGGCTGTCCCTGATGAAAAACGCCGGGGTCAACGCCAACTGCCAGCGGAAGGAGACCGAGGATTCCATCCTGCTGACCATCACCATACCAAAGGGATAATGTTTCACGTGAAACGCCGCAGGCGGGGCTTGGCTCTGTCTGCGGCGTTTCACGTGAAACAAGGTTCTTGTATGTTTTTTCGGTTGAATTAGCGGGAAAGAGAAGATATAATAGGTGGGTACGCTGGTGATTGAAGAAAAAGGCAGGTGTCCTATGGCAAAGACCATCGCAATCGTGAATCAAAAGGGCGGCGTGGGAAAGACTACCACCTGTGTAAACCTGGCCGCCGCCTTGAAAAAGCTGGAACAGCGGGTGCTGGTGTGCGACTTCGATCCCCAGGCCAACACCACCTCCGGCCTGGGGGTGGACAAGACCATCGCCCCCAATGTATATGACGTCCTGCTCAACGGCTCAGAGACCGCCAAGGCCATCGTCTCCACCCCCTATGCCGACGTGATCCCCTCCAACAAGGCCCTCACCGGGGCCACCGTGGAGATGATCGGGATGGACCGGCGGGAGTACCGGCTGAAGGACGCCCTGTCTCTGGTCCGTTCCGACTACGACTACATCCTCATTGACTGTCCCCCCTCCCTGGAGCTGCTCACCCTCAACGCCCTGTGCGCCGCCGACACGGTGCTGGTGCCGGTACAGTGCGAGTACTACGCCCTGGAGGGGCTCAGCGATCTGCTGTCCACCATCCGCATTGTCAAGCGCTCCCTCAATCCGTCCATTGCCCTGGAGGGCGTGGTGCTCACCATGTATGACGGGCGCACCAACCTGTCCATGCAGGTGGCGGAGGAGGTCAAGCGCCACTTCCCCGGTCAGGTATACGCCACGGTGATTCCCCGGAACGTCCGCCTGTCCGAAGCACCCAGCTACGGTAAGCCGGTGTCCGCCTATGACCCCCTGTCCAGGGGCGCCGAGGCCTACGCCGCCCTGGCTGCCGAGGTGCTGGAGCACAATCAATACGCCGTGACACGCATGGAAAGGAGCGAATGACATGGCTGTCGAACGCGGCCTGGGCCGGGGCCTGGGCGCTCTGCTGGGGGACGCCGCCCTCCAGTCCCAGGAGGGGGGCTCCCTCTCCCTGCCCATCTCCCAGGTGGAGCCGGGCCTGAAACAGCCCCGGAAACGCTTTGAGGAGGAGGCCCTCCAGGACCTGGCGGATTCCATCCGCACCCACGGCATCATCCAGCCGCTGACGGTGCGGCGGCTGTCCTCCGGCTACTATCAGATCATCGCAGGAGAGCGGCGGTGGCGGGCCGCCAAGCTGGCCGGCCTCACCGAGGTGCCCGCTGTCATCATTGAGGCCGACGACCGGAAGGTCATGGAGCTGGGCCTCATCGAAAACCTCCAGCGGGAGGACCTGAACCCCATTGAAGAGGCCAACGGATATAAGGTTCTGGTGGAGGAGTATGGCCTCACCCAGGAGGAGGTGGCCCAGCGGGTGGGCAAGTCCCGTCCCGCCGTGGCCAACGCCCTGCGGCTGCTGGCTCTTCCCGATCCGGTGTGTCAGCTGCTGGAGGAGGGCAAGCTGTCCGCCGGACACGCCCGGGCCATCCTGTCCATCCCCAACGGAGGGCTGCAGATGCAGCTGGCCAAGAAGATGGTGGAGGACGGCCTCAGCGTCCGCCAGACCGAAGCCCTGGCCAAGCGGCTGTCTGCCGGAGAAAAGGAGGTCCCCTCCCCTGCTTCCGCCGGCCCCGACTTATCTATTTATTATAAGGAAGCGGAAAAATCCCTGGCCACCCGGTTTGGCCGGAAGGTCCATATCGTCAACGGCAAGAAAAAGGGCAAGATCGAGTTGGAGTACTACGACCCCGACGATCTCAACGCCCTGCTGGAGCTGCTGGAGCAGCTTCCCGGGAAGGGAGGTCAGACGCTTTGAGCACGCCCAAGGAACACAAACCGGAGGACAGCCTCCAGCATGCCGCCGAGCATGAAAAGCCCACCAAGCGCAATCCGGTGCTGTTCTACCTGATGATTCTCTTTGCCGCCGCCTTCGTGCTGCTGCTCATGTCCTTCATGATGCAGCACCGGGCCAATCAGGAGGCCATGAACAACCTGCAGGAGACCTCCAACTCCGCGGTGGAATCCCTGGAGAACAAGCTGAAGGAGAACGATGAACTGAAAGCCCAGGTGGAGGAGCTGCAGGAAGAGAATGAACAGCTCACCGCCCAGGTGGAGGAACAGAGCGCCCTGTCCCAGCAGGAGCAGGAGGATCTGCAGGCCGTCCTTCAGGCCCTGTCCGATCTGAACACCCTGCGGGGCCTGTACAACCAGGGCCGGTACAGCGACGCCCGGGACTTCCTGGCCCACCAGGAGCTGACCGCCGACAACACCTATGTCACTGAGGAGAAGCTGGCTCTGTACAACGAGCAGTACGCCGATCCCGCTGACCTGGAGATCTACAACCCCCTGGAGGCCTGGCAGCAGCTGGTGTCCTGGCTGGGCTGAACATAACAACGCTATTTCCTGTGTCTTTTCTGTTTCACGTGGAACAATCAAAATTTTGAGGTGAATCAACCATGCTGGATATTCGTTTTGTTCGGGAGAATCCCGACGCCGTCAAGGAAAACATCAAAAAGAAGTTTCAGGACCAGAAGCTGCCCCTGGTAGACGAGGTGCTGGAGCTGGACAGCCAGAACCGTGCCGCCATCGCCGAGGCCCAGGAACTGCGCACCCAGCGCAACGCCCTGTCCAAGCAGGTGGGCATGCTGATGGGTCAGGCCAAGAAGGACCCCTCCAAGCTGGCTGAGGCCGAGGAGGCCAAGGCCAAGGTGAAGGCCAACGCCGACCGGCTGGCCGAGCTGGAGGCCCAGGAGGATGAACTGGCCCAGAAGATCCGCCACATCATGCTCCAGATCCCCAACATCATTGACCCCTCCGTGCCCATTGGCCCCGATGATTCCTGCAATGTGGAGGTCCAGCGGTTCGGCGAGCCCGTGGTGCCCGACTTTGAGATCCCCTATCACACTCAGATCATGGAGTCCTTTGACGGCATCGACATGGACGCCGCCGGCCGGGTGTCCGGCAACGGCTTCTACTACCTGATGGGCGACATCGCCCGGCTCCACGAGGCGGTGCTGGCCTACGCCCGTGACTTTATGATCAACAAGGGCTTCACCTTCTGCGTGCCCCCCTTCATGATCCACGGCAACGTGGTGGAGGGCGTCATGTCCCAGACCGAGATGGACGCCATGATGTACAAAATCGAGGGGGAGGACCTGTACCTGATCGGCACCTCCGAGCACTCCATGATCGGCAAGTTCATCGACCAGATCATCCCTGAGGACAAGCTGCCCCAGACCCTCACCTCCTACTCCCCCTGCTTCCGCAAGGAGAAGGGCGCCCACGGCATCGAGGAGCGGGGCGTATACCGCATCCACCAGTTCGAAAAGCAGGAGATGGTGGTGGTGTGCAAGCCCGAGGATTCCATGAAGTGGTATGAGCAGATGTGGCGCTACTCCGTGGAGCTGTTCCGCTCCATGGATATCCCCGTCCGTCAGCTGGAGTGCTGCTCCGGCGACCTGGCCGACCTGAAGGTCAAGTCCTGCGACATCGAGGCCTGGTCTCCCCGCCAGCAGAAGTACTTTGAGGTGTGCTCCTGCTCCAACCTGGGCGACGCCCAGGCCCGCCGCCTGAAGATGCGGGTCAAGGGCGCCGACGGGAAGATGTACCTGCCCCACACCCTGAACAACACCGTGGTGGCGCCTCCCCGGATGCTCATCGCCTTCCTGGAGAACAACCTCCAGGCCGACGGCTCCGTCAAGATCCCCGAAGTCCTGCGTCCCTACATGGGCGGCAAGGAAGTACTGGTACCCAAAAAAGCGTAAGGAGAACCTATGTCTGCAAAAGAGAAAACCACCGGCTTTCTGGCCGAGTTTCGTAAATTCGTGGCCAGGGGCAATGTGATGGATCTGGCTGTGGGCGTCATCATCGGCGGCGCCTTCCAGTCCATTGTCAACTCCCTGGTCAACGACGTGATCAATCCCCTGCTGGGCATGCTGACGGGAGACAGCGAATCTCTGGCCGCCTCCCTCACCTTCCAGCTTCCCGGCGGCGGCCAGCTGATGCTGGGCAGCTTTATCAACGCCGTCATCAACTTCTTCATCATGGCCTTTGTCATCTTCCTGCTGGTGAAGGGCATCAATGCCTTCCACCGGAAAAAGGAGGCCCCCAAGGCCGCCCAGCCCCCCAAGCCCTCGGCGGAGGAAGTGCTGCTCACCGAGATCCGGGATCTGCTGAAGGAGGACCGCCATGAGTGACCGGCCTGAGGACAACAGGCCCCAGGAGGAGGAGCGGGAGCCCTATACCCCCGCCTCCCCCATCAAGCGCATCCTGGCCTGGGTGGGCATCGTATACATGGTATGCCTGATCTTCCTCAACCTGTACCCCTTCTTCAACCAGGGCGCCTACCTGACCGGAGTGGCTCCCCTGTTTGCCTGCCCGGGTATTGCCGGTCTGCTGGCCATCGCTCTGTGGACCCTGCGCCAGCCGGATGAAACCTATTCCAAAAAAGCCTCCATGGGGGTGCTGGCCCTGGTATGCGTGGTGGGCCTGGTGGTCAGCCTGGTGCTGGGCATCCCTCCCCTGCTGGCCAATTTTAGCTGAGGATGTAATAATGGCAATCTACACCCGTTTTGCCTGACTGAGAAAGGGAGGTAACACGATGAGACGACTGCTTGCATTGCTTGTGACCGGTTCCCTGCTCCTGACCCCCGCGCTGGCTGCCGGGACCGATCAGGAGGACCTCTTCCCCGCCGTGCGGGAACCCGCCTCCTTTACCGATGTGGCTGACGGCAGCTGGTATACCGACGCCGTTGCCCTGTGCTATGAGACCGGCCTGATCAACGGCACCGGAGAGGGAAAGTTCTCCCCCGACGCCACTGTCACCATCGGGGAAGCCGCCACCCTGGCCGCACGCATCCACCACATTCTCAATGGCGGCAGCGGCGATCTGCCCCACGCCCCGGCGGACTGGGGCCAGGTGACCCTCACCCGGTCGGACGGATCCACCTTCGCCTTTGACAACAACATCTCCACCGGCTACTGGGTGGACGGCCGCAACATCCAGTACCTCTATTTCAATGCCGACCAGAGCTGGCAGGCATTTGACGGCCAGCCGATCACCCTGAACCTCAACGGCACCGACTACACCGGCACCACCACCTGGATGATCTGGAACAGCACCCCCTCCCTCCGCTTCCAGCTCAGCGATCCCAACCAGTACGACGACGCCTACTATGAAGACCTGTGGACGGCCACCCGGCGGCCTTCCACCGATCTGTGGTACCGGGACACCGTCTGGTACCTGGAGACCGTCCTTGGAGCCGACCTTTACCAAATGGGCTACATGGGCCAGACAGCCACCCGGCTGGACTTCGTCCGGCTGCTGGGGCTGGTGTCCGGCGATCTGCTGGAGCCCATCAACGACATTACCGACGTGCCCGACTGCGAGGGTGAGGTGGAGGAGACGGTGCTGCCCTTCTATCAGGCCGGGATCCTGGCCGGCGTAGACGACCACGGCACGTTCGATCCCAACGGGACCCTGAGCCGCGGGGAGCTGGCCACCATGGCGGCCCGCCTCATCCGGCCGGAGCTGCGCCAGGAAATCACCGTAAAACCCTGACCGGCTTTTCCTCCGGAAACAGTCTCTGAAAAGGAGCCAAACCCATGCCCGACGAAAAACCTATCGACTTCCTGCCTCAGCTCCCCCGGCTGCAGCAGGGGCTGGACGCCCTGGGTATCCACACCCCAAACGGCGCCGAACAATTGGCAGAATATGGGCGTCTGCTACTGGAGCAGAACCAGGTGATGAACCTGACCGCCATCACCGACCCCGACCAGGTGGTGGACCTCCACTTCCTGGACTCCGCCGCCCTGCTCACCATCGGGGAGGATTTCCACCATAAAACCCTCATTGATGTGGGCACCGGCGCCGGCTTCCCCGGTCTGCCCCTGAAGATCCTGGAGCCCTCCCTGGACCTCACCCTGCTGGACAGTCTGGGCAAGCGGGTGACCTGGTTAAGCTCCGTCTGTGAAGTGCTTTCGCTTGACAATGTGACCTGCCTCCACGCCAGAGCGGAGGAGCAGGCCCTGAAGAGCGGCTTCCGGGACAGCTTCGACTTTGCCGTGTCCCGGGCGGTGGCCTCCCTGGAGCTTCTGGCCGAGCTGTGCTTACCTTATGTAAAGGTAGGGGGCAGATTCCTGGCCATGAAGAGCGTGGACAGCGGAGCGGAGACCGAGGAGGCCGCCCGGGCCATCTCCAAGCTGGGGGGCCGTCTCCTCCCCCGGGTGGACTACACCATTCCGGGCACAGAGGTCACCCATCGGGTGGTGGTGGTGGAAAAAGTGGCTCCCACCCCCAAGGGCTACCCCCGCCGTTGGGCGAAAATGCAGAAAGTGCCCATATAGCGGGAATTTTTATCGCACTTTGCACAAAAAATGATTGATTCTATTGTGAAACCATGATATGGTATTGATAGTTGAAACGGAGTGTGCCTATGTCCACTGCAATCGTCATCACCTCCGGTAAGGGCGGCACGGGCAAGACCTCCCTCACCGCCGGCATGGGTTCCTGCCTGGCGGCC
The DNA here is from genome assembly GCF_900626285.1 of Intestinimonas massiliensis (ex Afouda et al. 2020). GTDB lineage: Bacteria > Bacillota > Clostridia > Oscillospirales > Oscillospiraceae > Flavonifractor > Flavonifractor massiliensis_A. The sequence continues at coordinate 2,263,400 of NZ_LR131147.1, read as the reverse complement.
CTGGGGAAAAAGGTGCTGTGCATCGATATGGATATCGGTCTGCGGAACCTGGACCTGAGCCTGGGGCTCAGCGACCGGGCGCTGATGGATTTTACCGATGTGCTGTGCGGACGCTGCCCTCTGGAGAAGGCGGCGGTGCCCCACCCGGTGATCCAGGGTCTGAGCCTGATCACCGCGCCGGTGACCCTGCCGGCCGAGCCCCTGAGCGAGCACGCCATGCGGGACCTGATCCGGCAGGCCAAAGGACAGTATGACTTTATTCTGATGGATTCCCCGGCGGGACTGGGAGAGGGGTTCCGGCTGGCCTGCTGCGGCGCCGACCGGGCCATCGTGGTATCCACCACCGATTCCTCCGCTCTGCGGGACGCCCAGCGGACGGTTACCCTGCTGCGGGGCACGGTTCCCCGGATCCATCTGGTGGTCAACCGGGTACAGCCCAAGCTGCTGCGCCGCCTGCACACCACCATCGACGACGCCATGGACGCCGCCGGTCTGCCTTTGCTGGGCATCGTGCCGGAGGATCCCCAGGTGATGCTGTGCGCCAACCGGGAACAGCCGCTGATCCTGTACGCCAACCGGGGCGCAGCCACAGCCTATCTGAACATCGCCAAACGCCTGCTGGGGCAGAAAACGCCCCTCATGCGGATCCGATAATACTTATTCTTACTATGGAAAAGAGAGGATGAATTTATGAACATCGCGTTGATGAGCCATGATCGAAAGAAAGAGCTGATGGTCCAGTTCTGTATCGCCTACTGCGGCATTTTATCCAAGCACACGATCTGTGCCACCAACACGACGGGTCGTCTGGTAGCGGAGGCCACAGGCCTGCCGGTGCAGCTCTTCCTCTCCCACGAGCACGGAGGCAGCCAGCAGATCGGCGCCCGCATCGCTTACAATGAGATCGACATGGTGCTGTTTTTCTCCGACCCCCAGTCCAACGACCTGGACGCGGACCTGCAGTACATCACCCGCCTGTGCGACCAGAACAACGTACCCTACGCCACCAACGTGGCCACCGCCGAGATCCTGATCCACGGCCTGGAGCGGGGCGACCTGGACTGGCGCGATATCGTCAACCCGAAAACCAAGCCCTTTACCGCCTGATTTTTCGGAAATTCATTGACATTTGGCCGTTTTTGGCATACGATTGCTAGCGGACTACCGCCCACACAGCGAAAGCAGGCGCTTTCGTCCCGTGACAAGGGACGGGAGCGCCTTTTTTACTTTCTTAATAAAGGAGCGTTACTATGGCTCAGGTAAAACCCCGCACCCTCTCCGGCTTCATGGAGCTGCTGCCCGCCCGGCAGGTGCAGTTCGACCGGATGGTGGATATTCTGCGCAAAAGCTATTCCCTCTACGGCTTCACCCCCCTGGACACCCCCGCGGTGGAGGCGTCCGAAGTGCTGCTGGCCAAGGGCGGCGGCGAGACCGAGAAACAGATCTACCGTTTCCAGAAGGGGGACACCGACCTGGCCCTGCGGTTTGACCTGACGGTTCCCCTGGCCAAGTATGTGGCCCTCCATCAGAATGAGCTCACCTTCCCCTTCCGGCGGTTCCAGATCGCCAAGGTCTACCGGGGCGAGCGCGCCCAGAAGGGCCGTTACCGGGAGTTCTACCAGGCGGACATCGACGTCATCGGCGACGGCGCCCTGGACATCATCAACGAGGCGGAGATCCCCTCCATCATCTACAAGACCTTCACCGCCCTGGGCCTGAACCGGTTCAAGATCCGGGTGAACAACCGGAAAGTCCTCAACGGCCTGTTCGCCATCCTGGGCCTGGAGGAGCAGGCCGGCGACGTGATGCGCACCATCGACAAGCTGGAGAAGATCGGCGCCGAGAAGGTAAAGGCCATCCTGGTGGACGATTTCAACGTGCCCGCTGAGGCTGCGGATTCCCTGCTGGCCCTGCTGGCGGCCGACGACCCCATGGCCGCCCTGGAGCCCTTCAAGGGCAGGAACGAGCTCTTCGACCAGGGCGTCAGCGAGCTGACCACCGTGGTGAACTACCTGTCCGCCTTCGGCGTGCCCGAGGACCACTTTATGGTGGACCTCACCATCGCCCGGGGCCTGGACTACTACACCGGCACCGTGTACGAGACCGTCATGCTGGACCACCCGGAGGTGGGCTCCATCTGCTCCGGCGGCCGGTATGATAACTTAGCGGAATATTATACTGATAAACAACTCCCCGGAGTTGGAATTTCCATCGGCCTCACCCGTCTGTTCTCCGTGCTGGAGGCCCAGGGCTACCTGAACGACAACCTGGTCACCGCCCCGGCGGACGTACTCATTCTGCCCATGACGGCGGATCTGGCCCCCGCCATCTCCTTCGCCACCGCCCTGCGGGAGGCGGGGGTGCGGGCCCAGCTCCACTGCGAGAAGAAGAAGTTCAAGCAAAAACTGTCCTACGCCGACAAGCTGGCCATCCCCTACGCCGCCTTCCTGGGCGAGGACGAGATCGCCCAGGGCAAGGTGACGGTGAAGGACCTGACCACCGGGGAACAGAACACCCTCATCCCGGCGGAGGCCGTGGCCCTGGTGCAGGCCGGGCTGGCCGGCCGGGCGGCCGGCACCCCCATTACCGAGCCCCAGGTTTAATGGAACTTTCCCCCTCCCCTGCCGTCTAAAGATCACCATTACTGCTAGGAGGAACGTTCCATGAAAAAACTGGCCGCTCTCATGCTCGCCGCCGCCCTGACGGTGGGCTCCGCCGCCGCCGTCACCCCCCAGGAGGCTTTCCCCGACAAGAACACCTACCCTGGCTACTCCGACGTAGCCGCCACCGCCTGGTACGCCGACGCCGCCCAGGTGTGCTATGAGGTGGGGCTTATCACCGGCACCGACGCCGGCTTCGCCCCCGACAAGATCCTCACCGTGGGCGAGGTGGCCGCCATCGCCGCCCGGATGAACGAGGCCATCACCGGGGAGGCTATCCCCATGGCTACCCCCGCCGCCGGAGAGACCCTGCCCTGGTACTTCTCCTACGTGACCTACCTGGAAAAGCTGGGCATCGACGTGCCCGACCCGGAGAAGGCCGCCACCCGGCTGGAGCTGCTTACCCTCATGGGGGGCGTGATTCCGGCGGACATGCTCTCCCCCATCAACAGTATCACCACCCTGCCCGACACCGACGACGCCACCGTGCTCCGCTTCTACAACGCGGGCATCCTCACCGGCGTGGACGGCTGGGGCACCTTCGCTCCGGACAGGAGCCTGACCCGGGCGGAGACCGCCGCTCTGGTGGCCCGGGTGGCCCGGCCCCAGCTGCGGGAGACCTTCACCCCCGCCGACTACACCATGTTTACCGCCGCTTACCTTAAACCTTCTGACGTGCTGTTCACCAACGGCACCACCGCCGGGCAGTACCTGCCCTACGTTCAGGGGCTCATTGACGGCCTGGAGGCCGACTGCGCCGCCCAGGGCATGGAGTTCAACTGGTTCAACACCGTGGACGGCGTGGCGTTCCTGGACTACGTGAAGGATACCGCCCTGGACCACTTCGGGGTCACCAAGAAGGACGGCACCGCCCTGTATCAGAGCTTTGACGTACAGGTGTATTACAGCCGGTACCTGGATCTGAAGGGCAATTTCTGATTTCAATTTGTTATATCTCATGCTTTAATTACGATTTGGAGTTGATTTTTCATGGACAACGTGCGTACCCACTACCGCACCCACTCCTGTGGGGAGCTCCGGATGGAGCATGTGGGCCAGACCGTCACCCTGGCGGGCTTCCTGGAGAACTTCCGGGAAGTGGGCGCCAACCTTGGCTTCCTGGTGCTGCGGGACTTCTACGGCACCACCCAGGTGGTGGCTGAGACTGAGGAGATGGTCAAGGCCATTAAAGCCCTGAACAAGGAGTCCGCCATTTCCGTCACCGGCGTGGTGCGGGAGCGGGACAGCAAGAACCCCAAGCTGCCCACCGGCGACATCGAGGTGGTGCCCGAGAAGATCGAGGTGCTGGGCCGCTGCCGCCACAACGAGCTGCCCTTCCAGATCAACCGCAGCCGGGAGGCCGACGAGACCCAGCGGCTGAAGTACCGCTACCTGGACCTGCGCAACCCGGCGGTGAAGAACAACATCATCCTCCGCTCCCAGGTGGTGGCCGCCCTGCGGGCCTCCATGATCGACCACGGCTTCATGGAGATCACCACCCCCATCCTGACCGCCTCCTCCCCCGAGGGCGCCCGGGACTATCTGGTGCCCAGCCGGAAGCACCCCGGCAAGTTCTACGCCCTGCCCCAGGCGCCCCAGCAGTTCAAGCAGCTGCTGATGGCCTCCGGCTTCGACAAGTACTTCCAGATCGCCCCCTGCTTCCGGGACGAGGACGCCCGGGGCGACCGCTCCCCCGGCGAGTTCTACCAGCTGGACATGGAGATGGCCTTTGCCGGTCAGGAGGACGTGTTCGCCGTGCTGGAGGACGTGCTGCCCCCCATCTTCGCCAAGTTCGGCACCTACAACGTGGCCTCTGAGGCCCCCTTCCAGCGGATCTCCTACCTGGATGCCATGGACAAGTACGGCTCCGACAAGCCCGACCTGCGCATCGACCTGGTGGTGCAGGACGCCACCGAGGTGCTGGCGGGCTGCGGCTTCGGTCCCTTTGAGGGCAACACCGTCAAGGCCGTGGTGGTCACCGGCTTTGAGGGCACCCGCAAGCAGATCGACAAGCTGTGCGCCGACGTGGAGGTCCAGGCGGGCGAGAAGGCCTACTGGTTCCGCTACGACGAGAACGGCGAGATCGTGGGCGGCATTGCCAAGTTCGTCCAGCCCATCAAGGACGCCGTTGTACAGGCTCTGGGTCTGGAGAAGGGCTGCTTCGTGGGCCTGACCGCCGGCAAGCTGCTGGCTGCCCAGAAGACCGCCGGCGTGCTGCGCACCAAGCTGGGCAATTTCTGCCCCAACCACATGGACAAGGAGCGGTACGAGTTCTGCTGGATCGTGGACTTCCCCATGTACGAGATCGGCGAGGAGTCCGGTGAGCTGGAGTTCTGCCACAACCCCTTCTCCATGCCCAACGGCGGCCTAGAGATCCTGAAGAAAGCTGCTGCCGGCGAGGTGGACCCTCTGTCCATCACCGCCTTCCAGTACGACCTGGTGTGCAACGGCGTGGAGCTGTCCTCCGGCGCCGTGCGGAACCACGACCCCGAGATCATGATCGAGGCCTTCCAGCTGGTTCGGCTGGGTGAGGACGACGTGAAGGCCAAGTTCCCCGCCATGTACAACGCCTTCACCTACGGCGCGCCCCCCCACGCCGGCATCGCCCCCGGCGTGGACCGGATGGTCATGCTGCTGGCCGGGGAGGATTCCATCCGGGAGATCATCCCCTTCCCCATGAACAAGAACGCCCAGGACCTGATGATGGGCGCTCCCAGCTTCGTCACCCAGCAGCAGCTGGACGAGCTGAACATCGTGTGCACCAAGAAGGAAGAAGACGAATAAGTTTTCTGCCGGCGGAGCCAAATGGCTCCGCCGGTTTTTTTACCTGGGAAAATTGTACCGCACCCTCCATTGACTTCCCTTCCTTCCTGTTCTATACTTTTAGTTGTCTAATATTTCGCGCTGCGAAGGAAGAAAGGAAGATGCACATGAAGCAAACGACCAAGCGTATGGCAGCGGCCGGTCTGGCGCTCTGTCTGACCCTCTCCCTGCTCCCCGGGGCCCTGGCCGCCGGGGACGAGTCTCCGGAGCGGGGCGTACTGACCTACAGCGAATTCATTTCCCCCAAGTATGAGGACGCCGGCTCCTTCAACGAGGGCCTGGCGGCGGTGAAGCAGAACGGCAAGTGGGGCTACATCGACGAGACCGGCAAGACCGTGATCCCCTTCCAGTACGATCTGGCCCTGGCGTTCAATGAGGGCAAGGCGGTGGTGGCCACTCTGACCACCGAGGGCGAGGGTGAATACGCCTATGAGGCGTACAAGCTGGGCTTTGTGGACCGCAGCGGCAGCTATACCCCCCTGCGCTATTCCTTCGGCGACCAGGAGCAGGTCACCGCGTATCCGGAGGATCTGGATGCGGACAGCCTGGTGTTCTTCCACAACGGCCTGCTCTTCCTGGACCTGGGCTATGACAGCTCCATGTTCGGCACCGACGGTCTGTCCCTGGACACCGACCTCTACCCCACCGGCCCTCTGAACGAGGGTCTGATCCCCGGCTGGGACTACGGCATGGGCTACCCGGGCTACATGGACGCCCAGGGCAACACCGTGAAGCTGTTTGACGAGTACGAATACTTCGGCCCCCAGACCACCGACGAGTGGGGCAGCACGGTGCAGGACTTCCGCTATATCTCCAACACCCTGCCCTTCAACCAGGGCCTGGCTCCGGTGTGGCAGGCCACGGCGGACGCCTCTGAATATACCGAGACCTACAAGCTGGGCTTTATGGATACCAGCTTCAACTGGGTCATCCAGCCCCAGTACACCGCCTACTACTACTCCGGCGTCAACGCCACCTACCGGCTCTTCGGCGACACCGGTCTGGCCATGGTGCAGAAGGACGGCAAGTACGGCGCCGTCAACAAGTCCAATCAGACCGTCATCCCCTTCCAGTACGATGAGCTGTGGCCCATGAACGAGGGTCTCATCGTCTTTAAGCAGAACGGCAAGTACGGCTATCTGGACGAGACGGGCGCGGTGGTCATTCCCGCCCAGTATGCCAACGCCTCCGGCTTCAACATGGGCATGGCGGTGGCCTACGACGGCACCAAGGCCTTCCTGATCGACCGCACCGGCAAGGACATTGAGGGCGCCGACAAGCTGGATCCCTCCGTCTACTTCCTGGTGCAGCCCGACGGCACCCAGGTGGTCTACCAGCCTGACGAGTACGTGGTCATCCAGGAGAACGGCAAGTACGGCTACGGCCACATCGAGTATCTGCCTCCCCTGCCCGCCCAGAGTGAGATGGATTCCTGGGCCTACGCCGAGGTCACCGCCGCCATCGAGGAGAACCTGGTGCCCACCTATCTGCAGAACCTGTACCTGAACAACATCAACCGGGACGAGTTCTGTGACCTGACCATCCAGGCCCTGGAGGAAGTGCTGGACCAGGACATCGAGGACATCGTGCTGAAGCAGACCGGCAAGGACCTGTACGCCTGGATCGATGAGTACCCCTTCAAGGACACCACCAACTCCAACGCCATCGCCGCCTACGCTCTGGGCATTGTCTCCGGCCGGGGCAACGGCGTGTTTGACCCCTACGCCACCATCACCCGTCAGGAGGCCGCCGCCTTCCTGATGCGCTCGGCCAAGGTACTGGGCATGGACACCAGCAAGGTGGAGAGCGCCAGCTTCGCCGACGGCGACAAGGTGGGCGTATGGTTCACCGACGCGGTGAACTTCGTCTATCAGATCAACGTCATGAGCGGCACCGGCAGCAACAACTTCTCCCCCCTGGGCACCTACACCCGTGAGCAGTCCTACATTGCCATCTACCGCCTGTTCCAGGCTGTAATGGAGCTGAATGAGGCTTGACGCCGGAAGCACGTATAAAGGAAAGACCTGCCGCACGATCGCGGCAGGTCTTTTTTGTCATTCCTCGTCCAGCTTGAGCACGGCCATGAAGGCCTCGGTGGGAATCTGGACCGTACCCAGAGAGCGCATCTTCTTCTTGCCCTCTTTCTGCTTCTCCAGCAGCTTCTTCTTCCGGGTGATGTCGCCGCCGTAGCACTTGGCCAGCACGTCCTTCCGCATGGCCTTGACGGTTTCCCGGGCAATGATCTTGCCGCCGATGGCGGCCTGCACCGGCACCTCAAAGAGCTGGCGGGGGATGTTCTCCTTCAGCTTCTCGCACAGCCGCCGGGCCCGGGGGTAGGCCTTGTCCTTGTGGGCGATGAAGGACAGGGCGTCCACCTGGTCGCCGTTGAGCAGCAGGTCCACCTTCACCAGCTCGGAGGGCTCGTACTTGTCCATCTCGTAGTCCAGGGAGGCGTAGCCCTTGGTGCGGGCCTTCAGAGTGTCGAAGAAGTCGTAAATGATCTCCCCCAACGGCATGGAGTAGTGGAGCTCCACCAGATTGGTGTCCAGGTACTGCATGTCCTTGTACTCCCCCCGCCGCTCCTGGCACATGGGCATGATGTTGCCCACATAGTCGGGGGGCGTGACGATGGACACCTTGGCGTAGGGCTCCTCCGCCGTGGCGATCACCGCCGGATCGGGGTAGTTGTGGGGGTTATCCACCATGACCACCGAGCCGTCGGTCTTGGTGATGCGGTAGATCACCGAGGGCAGGGTGGTGATCAGGTCCAGGTCGAACTCCCGCTCCAACCGCTCCTGGATGATCTCCATATGGAGCATCCCCAAGAAGCCGCACCGGAAGCCGAAGCCCAGGGCGGCAGAGGATTCCGGCTCAAAGGACAGAGAGGCGTCGTTGAGCTGCAGCTTCTCCAGGGCGTCCCGCAGGTCGGGATACTTGGAGCCGTCCTCGGTGTAGATGCCGCAGTACACCATGGGCCGGGCGGGCCGGTAGCCGGGCAGCGGCTCGTCAGCGGGTTTGTCCGCCCCGGTGATGGTGTCGCCCACCTGGGTGTCCTTCACGTTCTTGATGGAGGCAGTAAAGTAGCCCACCTCCCCGGCGATGAGCTCGTCGCAGGGCTCCATGCCCAGGGGCAGCAGGTGGCCGCACTCCAGCACCTGATAGGTGGCGCCGGAGGCCATCAGCTTCACGTTCATGCCGGTTTTGATGGTGCCCTCCATCACCCGGAAGTAGACGATGACCCCCCGGTAGGCGTCGTACTGGCTGTCGAAGATCAGGGCCTTCAGGGGGGCCTTGGGGTCTCCCTTGGGGGCGGGGATGTTCTTCACAATGTCCTCCAGCACGGCGGGGATATTGATGCCCACCTTGGCGGAGATCTCGGGGGCGTCCTGGGCGGGAATGCCGATGACGTTCTCGATCTCGTCCTTCACCCGCTGGGGATCGGCGGCAGGCAGGTCGATCTTGTTGACGACGGGCAGGATCTCCAGGTCGTGCTCCATGGCCAGGTAGGTGTTGGCCAGGGTCTGGGCCTCGATGCCCTGGGCGGCGTCCACCACCAGCACCGCACCCTCGCAGGCGGCCAGGGACCGGGACACCTCATAGTTGAAGTCCACGTGGCCCGGGGTGTCGATCAGGTTGAGCTCATAGGTGGAGCCGTCGGCGGCCTGGTAATTCAGCTTGACTGCCCGGGCCTTGATGGTAATGCCCCGCTCCCGCTCCAGGTCCATGTTGTCCAGCAGCTGGGACTCCATCTCCCGGGCGGTAACGGCGTTGCACTGCTCGATCAGCCGGTCAGACAGGGTAGACTTTCCGTGGTCAATATGGGCAATGATTGAAAAATTACGGATCTTACTTTGATCGGTCATAGACAAAAACCTCCGATAGGGGGGATAAACCAAATCAAAGCCCAGCGAAGCGGGTTTGATTTGGAAAGGACGAGCAGCGGAGTGAGCGAGCTTTCTCCGTCAGGGGGAAGCGAGGGATACGGAGCTTGCGAGGACGCGATCGGTCATAGATAAAAAACCTCCGAGGCTCGTCTGGTCTCAGTTCTTTTCCTTCCGGGCTCTCCCCCGGCAGTTCACCCGCTCCCCGGTGGTGTGAATGATCTGGAGCAGGGACTGGTACAACCCGGGGTAGTTCTCCATCAGGGCATCGTTGTTCATGGGGGGGAAGGTCCCCTTCTCCTTGGCGTGGCAGGCCAGGGCGTCCACATACTCCGACTCGGTGCAGATCATGTCGGCAAAGGGGATGCCCGCCATGAACTGCCGGGCGGGGACGGAGAAGAAGTCCTCATTCTGGGTGCCGTCCGCCCGGTACAGGTGGCGGAACAGCTTGTAGATGGCGGTGCCCAGGTAGTCGGCGGCGGCGTTGATGGCCTCCTTCTTCCCGGTCTTGCCCAACAGGTCGAAAAGTACGCCGATGGAGTTCACCAGCAGCTTCTTGTTCAGGGTGGCCAGGATGGAGCCGTGGAGCACGTTGTCCTTCTCGGCGGAGTAGTCGTACAGCTCCTCGGCGGCGATGGTGGTGCCGTCCCGGCTCAGGGTGCGGCCCAGCAGGAAGTCCGCCGACACATTATAGTAATTGCAGGCCTTGATGACAAAGGCCAGACCCGGTTCACGCACGCCGTTTTCATAGTGAGAGAGCAGCGCCTGGCTGATCCCCAGCTCTTTGGCCGCCGCTCTCTGTGAGATGCCCTTCTCCTGCCGCAGCAGGGACAGGCAGCGGGAAAAATCAGAACTCATAGCACACCTCGTTCAAAAACAGTAGGTATAGTATATATGGGTGAATACAAAAAGTAAAGTGGATTTTTCCACAATCTTATACCTTTTGGCATTGTAGTTTGTAGACTGATGGGTGTATAATACTGGTACCGCCGCATAGACGGCAAATCTGGTTTTGTACTGATTGACGGAGGATGATACCAATGGCCATTCATATGTTCCAGCAGCTCATCGATACTCTGAAGAAGAGCCCCAAGCGCATCGTGTTCACCGAGGGCACCGATGCCCGTATCCTGGAGGCCAGCGCCCGCCTGCTGGCCGGCACCTTCCTGACCCCCATTCTGATCGGCAAGGAGGACGAGGTGAAGGCCGCCGCTGAGGACGCCGGCTTCAACATCCGGGGCGCCGAGATCATTGATCCCGATACCTACCCCGACATGGAGAAGATGGTGGAGACCATGGTGGAGCTCCGCAAGGGCAAGATGACCGCCGACGAGTGCCGTGCCGCTCTGAAGAAGGGCAACTACTTCGGCACCATGCTGGTGAAGATGGGCGTGGCCGACTGCCTGCTGGGCGGCGCTACTTACTCCACCGCCGACACCGTCCGTCCCGCCCTGCAGCTGGTCAAGACCAAGCCGGGCAACAAGATCGTGTCCTCCTGCTTCATCATGGTCCGTGAGGGCGTGGGCGACAACACCGTGCTGGCCATGGGCGACTGTGCCATCAACATCGACCCCACCGAGGACGAGCTGGTGGAGATCGGCCTGGAGTGCGCCAAGTGCGCCAAGATCTTCGGCATCGACCCCAAGGTGGCCTATCTGAGCTACTCCACCCACGGCTCCGGCAAGGGCGACACCGTGGACAAGATGCGCAACGCCTGCGCCAAGGCCAAGGCCGCTGCCCCCGATCTGGCCATCGACGGCGAGATGCAGTTTGACGCCGCCGTCTCCCCCACTGTGGGCCAGCTGAAGTTCCCCGGCTCCCCGGTGGCCGGCTACGCCAACACCTTTATCTTCCCCAACATCAACGCCGGCAACATCGGCTACAAGATCGCCCAGCGTCTGGGCAACTTCGCCGCGTACGGCCCCATCCTGCTGGGCCTGAACGCCCCCATCAACGACCTGTCCCGCGGCTGCAACGCCCAGGAGGTCTACTCCATGGCCATCATCACCGCGGCTCTGGCCTAAGTTTTGCGCAAAACAGGAGCATTCCTTCGGGGGTGCTCCTGTTTTTTATTTCGTCGGCCGACCCACTAGATATCGTATTTCCCTATTCCGCGGCCCCTAAAACCGCCATAATTTGTCTTTTTTGCACGTAAGCCTTGACTTTTCCGTAAAAAGCGTGTATTATACGCCTTGTAACAATTTGTAACCATTCTTACTGATCTGTTACAATCAGCCACCAGGCTGTAACCATACCAACCTTAACAGAACGGGAGGGTATCCCCTTTATGGAATCGATCCTTCATCTTCCCCGCTGGGACGGGTCCAACGTCCAGGCCAGGCTGGGGCAGCTCCGGCAGCGGCTGGAGCTTCTGCAGCGCCGCCTGGACACCGCCACCGCGGGTGAACGGCGGCTTGTCAGTCCGCTGAACTTCTTTGCCGCCGCCGCCGTCATCGGCGTGGCCGCCATCGTGGCCACGGTGTACACCCCCGCCTACGTGGTGGAGCAGAACGGCATCGTGCTGGGCACGGTGTCCGATCCCCAGGTGTTTGAGGACGCGGTGGACCGGGTAGAGGCCCGGGCCTCTGAGATCCTGGGCTATGACTACACCCTGGACAGCGACTTCACCTATGAGTTTGCCCTGACCGAGCCGGAAAACATCACCCCCACCCCTCAGTTTGAGACCTATCTGTTCGACCAGATCGGCGAGGTGATGAAAAACTACGTGCTGACGGTGGACGGCCAGTTCATCGGCGCCGCCCAGGACCGCTCCGTGCTGGACGGGGTGCTGGACCAGGTGAAGGCGGCCTACGTCAATGAAAACACCGTCTCCTCCGAATTCGTGGGCACGGTGTCCATCTCCCATCAGTACACCGCCTCCGACGTGAATCAGGACACCCAGGTGATGCTGGATTCCCTGACCGCCAACACCAACGGCCAGACGGTATATGAGGTACAGAAGGGCGACACCTTCATGCAGATCGCCCTGGACAACGGCATGACGGTCTCCGAGATGGAGGCCCTCAATCCCGACGTGGACATCAACAACATCTACATCGGCCAGCTCCTCAACGTGAAGGAGGAGATCCCCTTCCTGTCGGTCAAGACGGTGGACAACGTGACCTACACCCAGTCCATTGACTGCCCGGTGGTGGAGGTGGAGGACGACACCATGTTCCAGGGCCAGACCAAGGTACTGGACGAGGGCGTCCCCGGTGAGCAGATCATCAACGCCGACATCTCCTACCTGAACGGCGTGGAGCAGGAGCGCACCGTGCTCTCCACCCAGGTCACCCGGGAGGCTACCAACAAGGTCATTGCCGTGGGCACCAAGGTGCGGCCCAGCTGGTACCCCACCGGCACCTACATCTGGCCGGTATACGGTCACATCACCTCTTCCTTCGGCTACCGCTCCGTCTTCGGCTCCTACAGCTATCATGACGGTCTGGATATCGCCACCTCCTACGGCACCACCATCAAGGCCTCCGACGGCGGCACGGTGGTGTGGTCGGGCACCGGCACCGGAAGCTACTGGAGTTTCGGCAAGTATGTGGTCATCGACCACGGCAACGGCGTGCGCACCATCTACGCCCACTGCTCCAGCCTGCTGGTCTCCGCCGGCGACCATGTGTATCAGGGTCAGGCCATCGCCAGGGTGGGTTCCACCGGGCGGTCCACCGGCAACCACTGCCACTTTGAGATGCAGATCAACGGCACGCCGGTCAACCCCCTGTCCTACCTGAACTGAAGCAAATAAAAAACGCGGGAGCGACACCTGTCGCTCCCGCATTTTTTATATCTAGGATCCCCGGCGGGCCAGGATGTGGTCCAGCAGGGCGTGGGCGGCCTCCTCCTTGCTCATGAGGGGGAGCTCCACCAGCTCGTCCGGGCTGATGAGGGTGAGCAGGTTGGTGGACACCCCGAAGCCCGCCCCCGGGTCCTTCAGATTGTTGGCAGCAATCAGGTCCAGGTGCTTCTTCTCCAGCTTCCTGCGGGAGTTTTCCACCATGTCCCTGGTCTCCATGGAAAAGCCGCACAGGAACTGGCCGGGCGCCTTGTGCTCCCCCAGCCAGGCCAGAATATCCTTCGTGCGGGCCAGGGGCAGGGCCAGGTCGGCGTCGGCGCCGCTCTTCTTGATCTTGTCCTCCGCTACAGCGGCGGGCCGGTAGTCGGCCACGGCGGCGGCCTTGATGATGATATCCTGCTGAGACGCCCGGCCGGTGACCGCCTCAAACATGTCCTGGGCGGACACAATATCCACCGTATCCACACACAGGGGCTTTTTCAGGCTGGTGGGGCCGGACACCAGGGTGACCTGGGCCCCACGGGCGGCGGCGGCTCTGGCGATGGCGTAGCCCATCTTCCCGGTGGAGTGATTGGTGAGATAGCGCACCGGGTCCAGGGCCTCCTGGGTGGGCCCGGCGGTGACCAGCACCCGCAGGCCGGTCATGTCCTTCTCATGGCCCACCGCGTGGTCCAGATATTCCAGCAGGTCCTCCGGCTCGGGCATCTTCCCCTTCCCCACCGCGCCGCAGGCCAGCCGGCCGCTGGCGGGCTCGATGATCTCCCAGCCGTACTTGCGCAAAATGTCCAGGTTGTCCTGGGTCACCGGGTTCTCATACATCCGGGTGTTCATGGCGGGGGCCGCCAGCTTGGGGCAGCCGCAGGCCAGCACGGTGGTGGTGAGCATGTCGTCGGCCAGGCCGTGGGCCAGCTTGGCCAGCACGTTGGCGGTGGCGGGAGCCACCAGCACCGCGTCGGCCTGGTCGGCCAGGGCGATGTGCTCCACCTGGAACTGATAGTTGCGGTCAAAGGTGTCCACGCTCACCCGGTTGCCCGTCAGGGATTCAAAGGTGTGGGGACCGATGAACTCGGTGGCGTTTCTGGTCATCAGCACCTGGACGTTGGCCCCCTGCTTCACCAGGGCCGAGGCCAGGGAGGCGGATTTATAGCAGGCAATGCCGCCGGTGACACACAGCAGCACAGTCTTTCCCTTCAGCATATGGTTCTCTCCTTTGCAGGTTGTCCCCCAATTATATCAGACCACCGCTCCCTTTTCCACATTGGGATTGCATTTTGGGGGTATACCCGGTATAATGGCCTCGGCTGTCCCGGACGGCGGACCGCTGTACTCCCGGAGGGAGACGGCAGGTCCACTCCCCCGCCCCAGACCGCCCATCAAATTTTGCGCTGTATCCCACAGGTGGGAACGGCAGCAGGAGGTAATTGCATATGAAAACCGCCCAAACCCGCGCTCAGCGCACCAAGCAGGTGCAGAGCCTGGCCATTCTGGCCATGTTTACCGCCATCATTTTCCTGCTTACCTTCACGCCGCTGGGCCTTATCGACCTGCCGGTCATCAAGGCCACCATACTCCACGTGCCCGTGATCATCGGCTCCATTCTGCTGGGCCCCAGAAAGGGCGCCTTCCTGGGCGGTATGTTCGGCCTGTCCAGCATGATCAAAAACACGCTGGTGCCCGGTCTGTCCTCCTTTGTCTTTTCCCCCTTCATCCCCGTCCCCGGCCTGGACCGGGGCAGCCCCTGGGCCCTGTTCATCTGCTTCGTGCCCCGGATCCTGGTGGGTGTCTCCCCCTGGCTGGTATACGCCCTGTTCAGGCACCTGCCCGGTAAGCGCAATACCGGCGTCCAGACCATCTCCCTGGTGCTGGCCGGCATTGTGGGGGCCCTGACCAACACCGCCCTGGTCATGGGCTCCATCGGCGTCATCTTCACCGAGGCCTACGCCGCCGCCCAGGGCATCCCTGCCGAGGCCATCACCGGCTTCATCCTGGGCATCGTGGCCGCCAACGGCATCCCCGAGGCCATTGTGGCCGCCGCGGTCACCCCCGCCGTGTGCGTGCCCCTGGTGAAGGCCCTGAAGCTGGAGCAGAAAAAAGTGCCCGCCGCCGCGGCCGAGCTGGCCTGAGCCATGCTGCTGACCGTTGACATCGGCAACACCACCGTTGCCGTAGCCGGCTTTGCCGGAGAGCGGCTGGCCTTTCTCCGGCGCCTGCCCAGCGACCGGGACCTGGACGGCCCCGGCTGGCAGACCGCCCTGGGAGAGCTGCTGGCGGGCGCGGGGTCCGTCCGGGGTTCCGCCCTGGCCTCGGTGGTGCCCGACCTGACCGGCAGGGTGGCGGACGCTCTGTCCGCCCTGACGGGAAAGCCGGTGCTGACGGTGGACAAAAACACCCCAACCGGCCTGCCCCTGGGGCACTACGACGCCAAAAACCTGGGTATGGACCGGGTGGTGGACTGCGTGGCCGCCCTGAGCCGGTACGCCCCGCCCCTGGCGGTGTTCGACATGGGTACCGCCACCACCCTGTCGGTGGTGGGGGCGGACGGGATGTTCCAGGGGGGCATGATCCTGCCCGGCCTGTCCCTGTCGGTGAACGCCCTCAGTGCCAGGGCCGCCCAGCTGCCCCCCATCACCCTCTCCCCGCCGGAGGGGCTCATCGGCACCAACACTGAGACCTGTATGCGCTACGGCGCCCTGTACGGAGCCGCCGGGGCCATTGAGGGCATCGTGGCTCGGCTGGAGGAGCAGCTGGGGCCCCTGACGGTGATACTCACCGGGGGCAACAGCGCCTATGTGCGGCCTCTCCTCCGGGTACCCACCGCCTGGGAGCCCAACCTGACCTTCCTGGGCCTGCGGCAGCTGTGGCTGAAGCAATATTCATAACATAAGAAGAAACCCGCCTTTGGCATGACCTGAACAGGTCCAGTAAAAACGGACAGTGACAAAAGACCCCCTGATGTAGGAAAATAGACTACATCAGGGGGTCTTGTCATGGGAAAACGGAATTACACACACGTTCAAGTACTTCTGCCTGAAATCAAGGCAATGATAGCAGAGGGGAAAACCCAGCGGGAAGTTGCAGAATACTACGGCTTTCAGGATAAGCAGGTGGTAAAAAGGCTGCTTAAGCGTGAGCGAAGAAAAGAACGCAAATTGGAAGCCGGCATTCTCCCGCGGCCCAAAGGACGGCCGAGGAAAGGCGCCGCACCAAGAGACATTGTGTCAGAGCAGGCCTATGAAATCCAGCGGCTTCGTATGGAGAATAAGCTGCTGCGGGATTTTCTGTGCTTCACAGGAAGGAAGTGAGGGCAAGGGTAAAATACCATGTCATATATCGTCACAGAACCGAGCATCCAGTGGCAGTCATGTGTAAATTTTTTGGAGTATCCAGAAGCGGCTACTACGCCTTTGTCCATCGCCTGGGCAGACCAGAAAAGGATGCCACTCTTGCGGAAATGCTTGCACGGCAGCGGGAACGCACCTTGCGTACCTACGGGTACCGGCGGATGTGGATATGGCTGAAAAGTCAGAATATTTTCTGTAATCCCAAAACTGTGCTGCGAATTATGAAAAAGTACGATCTGCTGTCTGAAATCCGCCGCCGCAGGAAATGGCAGCAAATGGGGCAGCAGGTTCACAGGTACAAAAATCTGCTCAACCGGCAGTTTTATGCGGACAAGCCCAACAGCAAATGGGTAACGGACATCTCCTATATCCACACCAACCAGGGCGTACTGTACCTGTCCATGATCCGGGACCTCTATGACAATAGCATTGTAGCTTACAAAACCGGAACGGAACAAACGGTGAATCTGGTTCTGGACACCATTCATCTTGCCATGAAGCGAGAGAAAAAGAGGGTCGCTGCAGAGTTGCAGCTCCACAGCGACCAGGGTGCTCAGTACGCCTCACAAGCATATTTTGAGCTGACTCAAACATACGGCATTACGCCGTCTATGTCAAGATGCGGAAACCCTTATGACAATGCCATGGCAGAGATTTTTTTCTCTATCCTCAAAACAGAATGTATTTACCGACACAAACCTGCCTCTTTCTCTGAGGCTAACGAGATGATTGACCGTTACATCCATTTTTACAACCATGAGCGCATCCAGTTGAAAACTGGAGAGGCGCCGCTTGCGCGACGCCTCTCCTCCTAAAACTTCATATTTCCTACCAGGGCTCTTTTTGTACTGTCCGCACAATCTGGGGCAGTTCAGACCAAAGGCGGGTTTTCAGTTTTTCCATGTTCTGTTCTGCCTGAGAGCCCGCACCTTCTTTTTCCGGTACCACACGCAGTTGAACACGTTGCCCAGAATCAGGATGTTGCCGCACAGGTAGAGCCACACCAGCAGGATGATCACCGAGGCCAACGACCCGTATACCAGGGAGTATTTGGAGGACAGGCCGATAAACCAGGAGAACAGGGCGGAGGCCGCCACCAGGGCCGCCGCCGCCAGGAAGGCGCCGGTGAGGATGGGGGGCCTGGGCTTGCCTCTGGGGGCCGCCATGCGGTAGACCAGCAGCACGAAGAGGAGCACCAGCAAAAAGAGGAGCAGGAACCGGAACCACTGCCAGTCCCAGGGCAGGGTGGCGGTCTCCAGATGGAAGAAGTCCTCCACCAGCTTGAACAGCCAGTCTCCGGTGAGGAGCACCACCAGCGACAGGTAAATGGTGAGCAGGAAGAGCACCGAAAACACCAGGCTGGCCAGGATACGCCAGAACCCCCGGTAGCCCTTCCGGCCATACAGCTCCTCCATCACGTTCATCAGGGCCCGGAAAGCGGCGGAGGCGGAGAACAGGGTCATGCCCGCCCCGGCAATGAGCAGGGCGGTGGATTGATTTCCGCTGATATATCCCACATAGTCCCCCAGAATTCCTAAAATCTCCTTGGGGAAGAAGGGGGCGGCGGCCTCCATTACCGCCTGGATATCCAGATGGAGCAGGCCCACAAAGGCGTTGATACAGATAAGGATGGGGAAAAAGGTAAGCACCAGGAAGTAGGCCAGCTCGGCCGCCGACCGGGACACCCGCCTGGCAAAGTAGATGCGCACCATCTCCCGCACAAAGCGCACCCCGGCGCTGTTCCACAGCCGCTCCATCCGTTCCCCTCCCTTCCGCCCTACAGCATACCCCAATTTCCCCGCGAAAAAACAAAAAGACCGTCTGCTTGGAGCAGACGGTCCTTACGTTGCCTACGCTCAGGCCAGCTTGTTCAGCTTGATGGTCATGGCGCTCTTCTTGTGAGCGGCGTTGTTCTTGTGCAGCAGACCATGGACCACAGCCTTGTCGACCGCCTTGACGGCCACCTTGTAAGCGCCCTCGGCCTCGCTGCGGTTGCCTTCGACCACCGCGGCCTCGAACTTCTTGATGTCGGTCTTCAGCGCGGACTTAGCGGCCTTGTTCTGCATGGCCTTGGTCTTGTTCACCAGGACACGCTTCTTGGCAGACTTAATATTCGGCAAACCAAACACCTCCTCCGATGACGATAATATTTTTTACACAGTTTGCCCGTGCAGAATCCTATTTTAACAGTGCTCGCTGAAAAATGCAACTGTTTTTTTCAACTTTTTTTGTTTTTTTTGCATAGGAGGGGCCCATCCGCAAAAAATAGTTCCGCAGATGAGAAGCAGCACCATATCTTGGGGTATTAAAGGAGGCGGGCAAATGGAAAAACGGCGGACAGACCTGGCGGTAGAGGCCGCCCAGCTCTGGCGGGAGCGGGGCGGGGCCGGTGAGCTGCCCGGCGTGGAGAGCCGGGAGAGCAAGCGGGAGGGCTACCCGGTGACCACGGTAAAGATCCTGGACTGCCGGGGAGAGGAGGCCCTGGGCAAGCCCCGGGGCACCTACGTCACCCTCATCCTGGAGGGGCTGGCCCGGCGGGAGCAGGACGCCTTCGGCCGGGCGGCCCGGGCGGTGGCAGCGGAGCTCACTCCCCTGCTGAAGCTGTCCAAGGGGGCTCCCGCCCTGGTGGTGGGCCTGGGCAACCGGTCCATCACCCCCGACGACATCGGCCCCAAGGCCGCCGACCATACCATGGTCACCCGCCACCTGGTGGAGCAGGTGCCGGAGCACTTCGGCTCCTTCCGGCCAGTGGCCGCCCTGGCCGCCGGGGTGCTGGGCACCACCGGCGTGGAGAGCGGGGAACTGGTGCGGGCTGTGGCGGAGAAGATCCAGCCCGCCTGCGTAGTTGTGGTGGACGCCCTGGCCTCCCGCAGCCTGAGCCGGGTGTGTACCACCGTCCAGCTGGCCGACACCGGCATCGTCCCCGGCTCCGGGGTGGGCAACGCCCGCTTCGCCCTCAATCAAGAGACCCTGGGGGTGCCCGTCATCGCCGTGGGGGTACCCACGGTGGTGGACGCCGCTACCCTGGCCGCCGACGTGCTGGCCCAGGCGGGGCGGGACGATCTGGACCCGGACGCCCTCCGTGGAGCGGGAGACGGCCTGCTGGTCACCCCCCGGGACATCGACGCCCGGGTAGCCGACCTGGCCAAGGTCATCGGCTATGGTATCAACCTGGCCCTCCAGCCCGGCCTGACCATCGGGGACATCGACCTGTTTCTGTCCTGATTTTCCACCGTTCACCTTGACGGGGTGGAAAAAAGATGATAGAATGGCCCACGATAAGGCAGTGAACAGGAACAGTACCCCCTGTTTTCCGCATGCAGAGAGGAGCCGGACGGTGCAAGGCTCCGGCGGAGGGGGCGGGAAGGCGCCTGTGAGCCGCGGGGAGGAAATGCCCCGCCGGTCCCCGCCGTTACCGGGCAAGAGTGCGCGGCAGCCAGCCGCGAATTCAGGTGGAACCACGGACAAAAAAGCGCAGAGTCGTCGCGAACAGCAGACTAAGACGTGGAACGGAGCAAACGGACTGCCGGCCCGGGGGGCCGCCAGCCGGCTTGCGCAGTTGGAGCGGCTTAGGCTGCGTGGTGAGCAGACGGAGCGTGACAACTGTTCGCCCTGAGCCGACAACCGGCTCAGGGCGTTTTTTTGCTCTGGGCCAGACCAAACTGACAGAAAAGGAGCATGACACCATGAAAAACAGCGAAAAGACCATGGACCAGATCGTCACCCTGTGCAAGGGCCGGGGCTTCATCTTCTCCGGCAGCGAGATCTACGGCGGCCTGGCCAACACCTGGGACTACGGCCCTCTGGGCGTGGAGCTGAAGAACAACGTCAAAAAGGCCTGGTGGAAGAAGTTCGTCCAGGAGAACCCCTACAACGTGGGGCTGGACGCCGCCATCCTGATGAATCCCCAGACCTGGGTGGCCTCCGGCCATCTGGGCGGCTTCTCCGATCCCCTGATGGACTGCAAGGAGTGCAAGGAGCGCTTCCGCGCCGACAAGCTCATCGAGGATTGGGCCAATGAGAACGGCGTGGAGCTGGAAAAACCCATCGACGCCTTCTCCCAGGACGAGATGAAGGCCTTCATCGAGGAGAAGAACATCCCCTGCCCCTCCTGCGGCAAGCACAACTTCACCGACATCCGGCAGTTCAACCTGATGTTCAAGACCTTCCAGGGCGTGACCGAGGACGCCAAGAACACCGTGTACCTGCGGCCCGAGACCGCCCAGGGCATCTTTGTCAACTTCCAGAACGTCCAGCGCACCACCCGCAAGAAGCTGCCCTTCGGCGTGTGCCAGATCGGCAAGAGCTTCCGCAACGAGATCACCCCCGGCAACTTCACCTTCCGCACCCGTGAGTTCGAGCAGATGGAGCTGGAGTTCTTCTGCAAGCCGGGCACCGATCTGGAGTGGTTCCAGTACTGGCGCTCCTTCTGCAAGCAGTGGCTGCTGAGCCTGGGCATGCAGGAGGACCACCTGCGGCTCCGGGACCACAGCCCCGAGGAGCTGTGCTTCTATTCCAAGGGCACCACCGACTTCGAGTTCCTGTTCCCCTTCGGCTGGGGCGAGCTGTGGGGCGTGGCCGACCGCACCGACTACGACCTGACCCAGCACCAGACCGTCTCCGGCAAGGACATGACCTATTTCGACCAGGAGACCGGCGAGCACTATATCCCCTACGTGGTGGAGCCCTCCCTGGGCGCCGACCGCGTCACCCTGGCCTTCCTGGTGGACGCCTACGACCAGGAAGTGGTGGGCCAGGACAAGAAGGGCAACGACGACGTGCGCACCGTGCTGCGCCTCCACCCCGCGCTGGCCCCCTTCAAGTGCGCTGTGCTGCCCCTGAGCAAGAAGGAGGTCCTCTCCGGCCCTGCCCAGCAGCTGCGGGACGAGCTGGCCCGCGAATTCATGGTGGACTACGACGACGCCGGCTCCATCGGCAAGCGGTACCGCCGCCAGGACGAGATCGGCACCCCCTTCTGCATCACCCTGGACTTCCAGACCGTGGGCGACGACACCACCCCCGCCGACGGCTGTGTCACCATCCGGGAGCGGGATTCCATGGAGCAGGTGCGCATCCCCATGGACCAGGTCAAGAACTACATTGCCGAGCGCGTGAAGTTCTGAGTATATGGGCAAAAGAGCCCCGGCCATTCGGCCGGGGCTCTTGTTTCTTTCCTTTCCTTCTGCTATACTCATAGCAACTTTTTTACTGCTGGGTGAATTCCACGGTGTACTCCGACGGGTCGTACACGTTGGCGAAAAAGCCCTTCAGGATGAGCTCCCCGTTTTTCCGGGCCTCCTCCAGCAGGCCGTTGCCCACCGCCTCCTCCTCCGCGCTCTTTACCAGAGCCTTGAGGGCCTCGTTGTTGTCCTCCAGGGTGATGGGCATAAAGATGCTCTCCGCCTCGTGATAGAGCTGGAAGGAGTCCGGGTCCAGCTGGCTGCTCAGAATCTTCACCTCGGGCAGGGTGACCCTGATGGTGCTGCCGTCCAGGGTCCATTTTACCTGGTTGAAGTCAAAGCCCGCCTTGATGACCACGTCATAGCTGTAGATGTACTTGCTCTGGGTGAAGGGAATGGTGATCCCGTAGAACTCCCGTGAGGCCTCGGTGACGTTGACCTCGGTGCAGTAGGCCGCCTGGGTGGCCAGCTCGCCGATGTCCTCAAACCCCAGCTTGGTGATCTTGTTCCGGGAGGCCAGATACTGCCCCAGCCCCAGGCTTCCTCCGCACAGGATGACCACGATCAGAATGACTATCAGTGTCCTGGGCCGCAGCAGCAATGCCGCCAGCTTCCAGCCGGCTCCCCGCCGTTTTGTCTCTCTCTCGCCCATGGGCAGATCCTCCGTTTTTGTTTTGATTATACCATAGCCCCCGCTCTCCTACAATATCCCCCCTCATTCGACAGGGGAGCCGCATTTTTCAACACTGGAGGCATGTTTCGTGGAAAACACACCCCTCTATACCACCCTGCGGGACTTTGCCGCCCAGCATCCCCTGCGGATGCACATGCCCGGCCACAAGGGCAAGGCCCTCCCCGCCCCCGAGCTGGCGGGGTTTTCGTCCATCGACTTCACCGAGCTGCCCCCCACCGGCAACCTGTTTGACGGGGGCGGGGCCATCGGCGAAGCGGAGGACCTTTGGGCGGATGTCTTTCACATGAAGCACTGCCTCTTCCTCACCGGCGGGTCCACCCAGGGGGTGCTGACCGCCCTCACCCTGGCCTGTCCCCCCGGCTCGGAGATTCTGCTGGACCGGGGATGCCACCGCTCCGCCTTCCACGCCATGGCCCTGCTGGATCTGAGGCCGGTGTACGTCCCCCGGCCCTGGCTGGCGGAGGAGGCCGTCACCGGCCCCGTCTCCCCCGCCCAGGTGGAAAAGCTGCTGGAGACCCACCCGAATATAAAAGCGCTCTGTATTACTTCTCCCACATATTACGGAGTGTTGTCGGATATTCCCGCCCTGGCGGCGGTGATGCACCGCCGCGGGGGGATCCTGGTGGTAGACGGGGCCCACGGCGCCCACCTCCCCTTCCTGGGGATGGACCACTTCTCCGCCGCCGATCTGGTGGTGGTGTCCGCCCACAAGACCCTCCCCGCCCCGGGCCAGTCCGCCCTGCTGCTGGCAGGTGAGCGGTTTTCCCACGCCGACCTGCGGCGGGCGGGGGGCATCTACGGCTCCTCCAGCCCCTCCTATCCCATGATGGCGGCGCTGGACGTCTGCCGGGCGCATATGCTGGAGGAGGGGGCGGCGGCCTACGGCCGGACGGCGGAGGAGGTAGCCGCCCTGCGGCGGGACTTTCCCGCCCTTACCGGCCGTCACGCCCCCCTGGACCCCACCCGGCTCACCCTCCTCTCCCCCGACGGCTTCGGGGCCCAGGAGGAACTGGAGCGATTGGGGGTGTGGCCCGAGATGGCGGACGGAGGCCATGTAGTGCTCATCCCCACCTGCGCCGACGGGCCGGAGGACTTTGCCCGGCTGCGGCAGGCCCTCAGCCGGGTGGAGCTGGGCCTCTGCCCCGCATTTCCCCCGCCGCCGGAGCTGCCGGAGCAGGTCCTCACCCCCCGGCCTGTCCCTTCTACACACCTGACGCGGCCCACCAGACCCCTGTTGCCAACCTCTTCGGCCCACGCCTTCCTTACAACACGCCACGCGTCACAACTACCACCCGCCTGGCCCGGTGCCTGCANTCGCCGCCTCCCCCGTCGCCCCCTACCCCCCCGGCGTGCCGGTAGTGGCTCCGGGAGAGCGGATTGAGAAAAAAAGTATCGCATATTTGGCTGAAATAGGTTATAATAGTGACTGTCGAATTTGTGTTTGACAACTGTGTGTGAACCCAAGGCAGGAGGGATAGGAATGAAACTGATCCTTGCTATCATCAATCATGACGATGCCAACACCGTGACCCAGTCCCTGACCAAGAAGGGCTTCTCCTCCACCAAGCTGGCCACCACCGGCGGCTTTCTCATGGCCGGCAACGTGACCATTCTGGTGGGCGTGGACGAGGAAAAGGTGCAGGCCGTCATCGACATCATCCGGGAGCACTCCCACTCCCGCAAGCAGATGATCCCCACCACCACCGAGATGAGCTATGGGTATTACCCCTCCATGCCGGTGGAAGTAGTGGTGGGCGGCGCCACCATCTTCGTGGTGGACATCGAGCGGTTTGAGCGGGTATAAGCATTGATGAACCTGACCCCGCTGGCGGGCAACGGCCCGCTGAAACGACAGCTGGAGGCGGAGACTGCCCGCCGGGGGCTGTCCCATGCGTACATCATCAGCGGCCCGGCGGGCTCCGGCAAACGGACCCTGGCGGGCCTGCTGGCCGCTGCCCTGGTGTGCTCCGGCACAGGTGAGATCCCCTGCGGCCATTGCTCCGGCTGCAAAAAGGCCATGGCGGGCATCCATCCGGATATCTCCGCCATCGGTGCCGACGGGAAGGACATCACCGTGGCCCAGGTCCGTGCCCTGCGCAGCGACGCCTACATCAAGCCCAACGAGGCCGGGCGGAAGGTGTACCTGCTCCATCAGGCCCAGAGCATGAACCAGAGCGCCCAGAACGCCATGCTCAAGCTGCTGGAGGAGGGGCCCCCCTACGCGGCCTTTTTGCTGCTGGCGGAAAACGCCGCCTCCCTGCTGCCCACCGTCCGCTCCCGGTGCGAGGTGCTCACCCTCACGCCGGTGACCCCCCAGGAGGCCCGGGCGTGGGTGGACACCCACTATCCCCAGTGCACGCCAGGTCAGCGTCAGGCCGCCGTGGAGCACTGCGAGGGCCTGCTGGGCCGGGCGGCCGCCGAGCTGGAGGGCACCGCCGGAGAGGAACGGCGGGAGGTCCAGGCGGCCGGGGAGCTGCTGCACCAGCTGTCCACCGGCGGCGAGACCGCCCTGGCAGAATACTGTGCCAGGCTGGAGCGGGACAAGTGGGACCGGGACGGGCTGGACAAGCTGCTGGAGGAGTTCGGCCTGCTGCTGCGGGACGCCCTGACCGCCGCCTACGGCGCCTGTCCGGAGACCGACCCCCAGCGGAAGGCGCTGGCGG
This sequence comes from Intestinimonas massiliensis (ex Afouda et al. 2020), assembly GCF_900626285.1. Classification (GTDB taxonomy): domain Bacteria; phylum Bacillota; class Clostridia; order Oscillospirales; family Oscillospiraceae; genus Flavonifractor; species Flavonifractor massiliensis_A. The sequence goes on along the minus strand of NZ_LR131147.1, from coordinate 2,238,353 downwards.
AGGAGGCATCCGGGGCGCTGAAGCCCAGGCAGCTGATGGCCGCCATGGAGCTGACCCGCCGGCTGCGGGACGCCCTGAACTTCAACCTGGGCGCCGGGCATCTGGCCGGCTGGCTGGCGGCGGGCCTGGCGGAGCTGCGCTGATTTTTCATTGTCGAATGTGGAGGGAACCATGACCGAGATCATCGGCGTCCGCTTTAAGAGCGGAGGAAAACAATACTATTTCGATCCCCAGGGCCAGCACGTGGATGAGGGCCAGGGGGTCATCATCGAGACCTCCCGGGGCCTGGAGTACGGCGAGTGCGTCCAGTCCAACACCATGGTGGAGGACGAGGCGGTGGTGCAGCCTCTGCGCCCCCTGGTGCGCATCGCCACCCAGAAGGATCTGGACACCGTGGCCAAGAACCGGGAGAAGGAGAAAAAGGCCTTCACCATCTGCCAGGACAAGATCGCGGCCCACGGGCTGGACATGAAGCTGGTGGAGGTGGAGTACAACTTCGAGGGGAGCAAGATCCTCTTCTTCTTCACCAGCGAGGGCCGGGTGGACTTCCGGGCCCTGGTGAAGGACCTGGCCGGGGTGTTCCACGCCCGCATCGAGCTGCGGCAGATCGGCGTGCGGGACGAGGCCAAGATGCTGGGCGGCCTGGGGATCTGCGGCCGGCCCTTCTGCTGCGCCGGCTTCCTGGACGAGTTCCAGCCGGTGTCCATCAAGATGGCCAAGACCCAGAACCTGTCCCTGAACCCCACCAAGATCTCGGGCACCTGCGGGCGGCTGATGTGCTGCCTGAAATACGAGCAGGAGGCCTATGAGGACGCGGTGAAGCGGATGCCCAAGAACGAATCCTTTGTGGAGACCCCGGAGGGGGTGGGCACCGTCTCCCAGGTAAATCTGCTGAAGGAGACGGTGCAGGTGCGGCTGGAGGACCAGCCGGACACTCCCAAGTGCTTCCACAACTGCGAGATCTGCGTGGTGCGCAACGGCAAGGGCAAGCGGCCGGAGGGCTATGTGGCCCCGCCGCCGGAGGAGCTGGCCAAGCTGCGGAAGGTGACCCCGGTGGAGGAGCCCAAAAGCCTGCTGAACAGTCTGGACAGCGCCCTCACCGGCCTGGGCGTGGCCGAGTCCGGCGGGGAGGGTGGCGAAGGGGCCTCCCGGCGCCGCCGGAGCCGGGGCCGCCGGGGCGGAAGCAAGCCCGCCGGGGAAGGGTCCGCCAAGCCGGAGCAGGGCAAGCAGCCCGCTCCCCCCAAGCCCAAGTCCCCCAGGCCGGAGAAAGCCAAGCCCGCCGAGCAGCAGCCCAAGCAGGCTGCCGCGCCCCAGGGCGAGCAGCAAGGCGGCGCCCCCGCCGGGGAAAAGAAGCGGCCCCGCCGCCGGTATCACCGCAAGCCCCGTGGGGACAAGCCTCAGAATCCCGAAGCCTAAACAGACGGGCGGCCAAATGGCCGCCCGTTTTTCAAAAGGAGGAATACTATGACGGAGTGGGAAAAAATGATCTCCGGCCAGCTGTACAACGCCGAAGTGCCTGAGCTTCAGGCCATGCGCCGCCGGGCGGCGGAGCTGTGCCATAAGCTGGACGCCCTCTCCCCTGCTCAGGAGGAGGAGCGCTCCGCCCTGCTGCGGGAGCTGCTGGGGTCTGTGAAGGGCTCCTGCACCATCAACCCCGGCTTTCACTGCGACTACGGCGGCAACATCACCGTGGGCGACCATTTTTATGCCAACTACAACTGCGTCATCCTGGACTGCGCCCCCGTGACCTTCGGGGACAACGTGTTCATCGCCCCCAACTGCGGCTTCTACACCGCCGGCCACCCCCTGGACGCCCCCACCCGGAACAGCGGCCTGGAATTCGCCAAGGCCATCACCGTGGGGGATGACGTGTGGATCGGCGGGAACGTGGTCGTGCTGCCGGGCGTGACCATCGGCAGCGGGTCGGTGATCGGCGCGGGCAGCGTAGTGGTCCACGATATCCCCGCCGGTGTGACGGCAGTAGGCAATCCCTGTCGGCCTGTAAAGCAGATTCTATAAAAAAGCGCCCAGCCGATGGCTGGGCGCTTTTTTATCTTTTTTATTCCTTAAGGGCTTCCCGGGCAAAGTCCGCCGCCTGGTCCAGGTCGGCCTGGTCCGGATGGGTCAGGGCCAGGTCGAACGCCTTGATCATGGACTGGAGCTTGCCGTCGCCGGGCTTCTCCTTCAGCTGGGCCTCGTACCGGTCCCGGACAGCCTGGGGCATCTTGCCGGTGCAGAAGAAGGTGCTCACCACCTGATTGCCCTGGGGCACTTCCGCCTTGAACCGGTCCGCCAAGGAGGCGAAGTACAGCTCGGAGATGCCGAAGCCGGCGGTGCCGAACAGGGCAATCCGCTTGCCGTGGAGCCCCTGAAGGAACTCCTTCATCTCCGCGGTGCAGGTCCCCTTGTCAGTCCAGGACCCGGCAAACACCAGCTCCGCCTTGTCCACGTTCTGAGGGGGCTGACCATAGGCCACGATCTCATGGCCGGCGCAGGCCTCCTGGATGGCCTGGGCCACCTGGGCGGTATTGCCGGTGGCGCTGTAAAAAACAATGGCGATTTTCATATGTTCTCCTTTGAACAGCGGACGGATGGGGGCATCCGTCCTTATTTGTATTTCCGGCTCTCCGCCACCGCCAGCTCGTCACATCTGTTGTTATAGGGGTTGTCGGCGTGGCCTTTTACCCAGTGGAGGCGGACGGTGTGGTAGTCGCACAGGTCCAGCAGCTTCTCCCACAGGTCGGGGTTCAGGGCGGGCTTCTTGTCCCCCTTCACCCAGCCTCTGGCCTTCCAGCCTCTGGCCCAGCCCTTCTCCAGGGCGTCGATCACATACTTGGAATCGGAGTAGAGCTCCACGATGCAGGGCTCCTTCAGCGCCGACAGGGCAGTGATGACCCCGGTGAGCTCCATCCGGTTGTTGGTGGTGTGGGCCTCCCCGCCGGAGAGCTCCTTCTTGAATTCCCCGTATTGCAGGATAGCCCCCCAGCCGCCGGGGCCGGGATTGCCGGAGCAGGCTCCGTCGGTGTAAATGGTGACTGTTTTCATGCTTCTCCTCTTACAGCTCCTTCAGGATCTCCTGCCGCTTCTGCTCATACTCCTCGGCGGTGATGAGCCGCTGGTCGTACAGGGACTGGAGCTGGCGCAGCCGCTCCTCGGGGCCGGCCTCCGGTCCGGCGGAGTTTTCCCCATTTTCGTCCTCAATGTGGATCTCCGGTCCCACATAGCCCTTGCCGAAGCCCTGGTAGAAGTTCATGACCGTAATGCCCGCGGCGATGAGGGTCCACAGGATGCCGAAGGGGCCGAAGGTGGGGATGACCACAAACAGGCCGATGAGCACAAAGATGCAGCCCACCACACCGCCGAATACCGAGCCGGTCTTGCTGGGGCGGTAAGTTACCCGTTTTCTGCGCATGGCTTACTCCTCCTGCTGTTCCGTCTGGGCGGCTTCCTCCTCTTCATTTTCCCGGTCGGTGAGGGCCATGGAGATCACCTGGTCCCCCTCCTCCTTGAAGCGCATGACGATGACGCCCTGGGTGGAGCGGCCGGCAATGCGGATGTTGTCCACATGGGTGCGGATCAGGGTGCCGCTCTGGGTGACCAGCAGCAGGTCCTCATTGCCGTCCACAACCTTGATGCCCACCACCTTGCCGGTCTTTTCGGTGACCATATAGTTGCGGATACCCAGGCCGCCCCGGTTGGTGATGCGGTACTCCTCCACCGGGGTGCGCTTGCCGTAGCCGTTCTCCGTGATGGACAGCACGCACCGGCCGGCGGTGGCCCGGGCGGCTCCCACCACGTAGTCGCCCTCCCGCAGGCGGATGCCCCGGACGCCCACGGCGGTACGGCCCATGGGCCGCACGTCGTTCTCGTCAAAGCAGACGGCCTGTCCGTCGTGGGTGGCGATGATGACCTTCTTGGTGCCGTCGGTCTCCCGGACGGTAATGAGCTCGTCCCCCTCCTCCAGGGTGAGCACCCGCAGGCCGTTGTTGCGCAGGTTCTTCAGCGCCGTCACCGACAGCCGCTTCACCGTGCCGTTGCGGGTGAACATCATCAGGAACCGGTCCTCGCTCTCCACGTCCCGGGTGTGGATCATGGCGGACACCTTCTCCCCCTGCTCCACCTGGAGGATGTTGATCAGGTTGGTGCCCTTGGCGGTGCGGCCCGATTCGGGGATCTGGTAGCCCTTCTTGCGGAACACCCGGCCCCGGTCGGTGAAGAAGAGGATATAGTCGTGGGTGGAGGCGGTGAACACGGTGTTCACATAGTCCTCCTCCTTGGTGGCCATGCCCTTCTTGCCCATTCCGCCCTTGGACTGGGCGGCGTACTCGCTGGCGGCGGTGCGCTTGATGTAGCCGCCATCGGTGAGGGTAAAGACGCACTCCTCCTCCTCGATCAGGTCCTCGATGTCGATCTCGTCCTCCACATCCTGGATCTCGGTGACCCGGTCGTCGCCGTACTTGTCCCGGATGGCGATGAGCTCATACTTCAGCACGCCCCGGATCATCTCTTCGGAGGCCAGCAGCTCATTGTAGTAGGCGATGCGCTCCTCCAGCTCCTTGTACTCGTTCTCCAGCTTCTCCTTCTCCAGGCCCTGGAGGCGCTTGAGCTGCATGTCCAGGATGGCCTGGGCCTGGACGTCGTCCAGACCAAACCGGGCCATCAGGTTTTCTTTGGCGTTGTCGTAGCTCTCCCGGATGGTGCGGATCACCTCGTCGATGTTCTCCTCGGCGATCAGCAGGCCTTCCAGCAGGTGGGCCCGCTCCTGGGCCTTCTTCAGGTCGTACTTGGTGCGGCGGACGATGATCTCCTCCTGGAAGGCGATGTACTCGTCCAGGATGTGCCGCAGGGAGAGAATTTTGGGCTGGGACTGGTTGTCCACCAGGGCCAGCATGTTGATGGCGAAGGTGGTCTGGAGCTGGGTCTGGGCAAACAGGCGGTTGAGCACCACCTGGGGGTTGGCATCCCGCTTCAGCTCGATGACCACCCGCATGCCGTTGCGGTCGGACTCGTCCCGGATGTCGGAAATGCCCTCCAGCCGCTTGTCCTCCACCTGGTCGGCCATATTTTTAATCAGCATGCGCTTGTTGACCTGGTAGGGGATCTCGGTGACGATGATGCGGGTGCGGTTTTGGCCGAACTCCTCAAATTCCGTGCGGGCCCGGACGCACACCCGGCCCCGGCCGGTGGCGTAGGCCGCCCGGATGCCGGACCGGCCCATGATGATGCCCTTGGTGGGGAAATCGGGGCCTTTCACGTGCTCCATCAGGTCGGCCAGGGTGGCGTTGGGGTCGTCCAGCACGCAGATGGTGGCGTCGATGACCTCCCGCAGGTTGTGGGGCGGGATGTTGGTGGCCATACCCACGGCGATGCCCGCCGAGCCGTTGACCAGCAGGTTGGGGAACCGGCTGGGGAGCACACGGGGCTCCTTCCGGGTCTCGTCAAAGTTGGGGTCCCAGTCCACCGTGTCCTTCTCGATGTCCCGGAGCATCTCGTCAGAAATGCGGGACATGCGGGCCTCGGTGTAACGGTAGGCGGCCGGGGGGTCGCCGTCGATGGAGCCGAAGTTGCCGTGGCCGTCCACCAGGGGATAGCGCATGGAGAAGTCCTGGGCCAGACGGACCAGGGCGTCATATACGCTGGCGTCGCCGTGGGGGTGATACCGGCCCAGCACGTCGCCCACGCAGGTGGCCGACTTCTTGAAGGGCTTGTCCGCCGTCAGGTTGTCCTCGTACATGGCGTACAGGATGCGGCGGTGGACCGGCTTCAGGCCGTCCCGCACGTCGGGCAGGGCGCGGCCCTTGATGACGCTCATGGCGTACTCGATATAGGACTGTTCCATCTCATGCACCAGGGGCGCGGTGACGATGGTCTGGTCCGGGTACCGGATCTCCTCCGGGTCATACTGTGGCTTTTTGCTCATGCTGATGCCTCTCAATCTTTATGGTAGATCAAAGGGTGCGTCCCTTAATAGTCCAGATTCACCGCGTACTTGGCGTTCTTCTCGATGAACTCCTTCCGGGGCTCCACCTTCTCGCCCATGAGGACGGTGAAGGTCTGGTCGGCCAGCACCGCGTCGTCCAGCTGGATGCGCTTCAGGGTGCGCCGCTCCGGATCCATGGTGGTCTCCCACAGCTCGTGGGGGTTCATCTCGCCCAGGCCCTTATAGCGGCTGATATCCACCTTGGCGTTGGGGTTGTCGCCCCGCAGCTCGGCAGCAATTTTTTCCCGCTCAATGTCGTCAAAGGCCACCCGGGTGGTCTTGCCCCTTGTCAGCTTGTACAGGGGGGGCACGGCGGCGTAGACATAGCCGTGCTCAATGAGGGGCCGCATGAACCGGAAGAAGAAGGTCAGCAGCAGGGTGCGGATGTGGGAGCCGTCCACATCGGCATCGGCCATGATGATGATCTTGTGATAGCGCAGCTTGTCCAGGTCAAAGTCGTCCCCGATGCCGGCGCCCAGGGCGGTGATGACAGGGGTCAGCTTGTCGTTGCCGTACACCTTGTCCGCCCGGGCCTTCTCCACGTTCAGCATCTTGCCCCACAGCGGCAGGATGGCCTGGAACCGGGAATCCCGGCCCTGGGTGGCGGAGCCGCCTGCGGAGTCGCCCTCCACGATGTAGAGCTCGGTGAGCTCGGGGTTGACCTCGTTGCAGTCCCGCAGTTTGTCTGGCATGGCGGCGCCGCCCAGGGCGGTCTTTCTCCGGATGGATTCCCTTGCCTTCCGGGCGGCCTCTCTGGCCCGGTTGGCCATCAGGGCCTTGTCCAGGATGGCCTTGCCCACGGCGGGGTTTTCCTCCAGGTATTCGGTCAGCTTCTCGGTGACGATGTTGTTCACCAGGGTGCGGATGGAGGCGTTGCCCAGCTTGGCCTTGGTCTGGCCCTCAAACTGGGCCTCGGTCAGCTTTACCGAGATGACGCAGGCGATACCCTCCCGGCAGTCCTCGCCGGACACCTTGTCCTCGTCCTTGAGGATCTTCATCTTCTTGCCGTAGTTGTTCAAAACGGTGGTCAGCGCCCGCTTGAAGCCCTCCTCGTGCATGCCGCCCTCAGGGGTGTGGACGTTGTTAGCGAAGGAGACGATGGTCTCGTTATACCCGTCGTTGTACTGGAAGGCCACCTCCGCCATGGAGTCGTCCTTGCTCCCCGCCATGTACACCACGTCGGGATGGACCACGTCCTTGGAGCGGTTGATGAAGGACACGAACTCCCGGATGCCGCCGGCGTAGTGCATGGTGTCCTGCTTCTCCTTGCCGGGCCGGGCGTCGATGGTGTGGATGCGCAGGCCGGCGTTGAGGAAGGCCTCCTCCCGCATGCGGGTGTGGAGGGTGTCATAGTTGTACTCAGTGACCTCGAACATCTCCGGGTCGGGCTTGAAGGTGACCTCGGTGCCGTGGCGGTCGGTGTCGCCCACGATCTGCATGGGCTGGGTCACCTTGCCCCGGGAGAACTTCATCTCGTAGATCTTGCCCTCCTTGTGGACCCGGACGGTGAGCCACTCGCTGAGTGCGTTGACCACGCTGGCGCCCACGCCGTGGAGGCCGCCGGATACCTTGTAGCCGCCGCCGCCGAACTTGCCGCCGGCGTGGAGGATAGTAAAGACCACCTCCAGGGCGGGCAGGCCGGTCTGGGGCTGGATATCCACCGGGATGCCGCGGCCGTTGTCGATGACGGTGATGATGTCCCCCTCGTCGATGCGCACGGTGATCTCGTCGCAGTAACCCGCAAGAGCCTCGTCGATGGAGTTGTCCACGATCTCATAGACCAGGTGGTGGAGACCGGATTCGCTGGTGGAACCGATATACATGCCCGGGCGCTTGCGGACGGCCTCCAGGCCCTCCAGGACCTGGATCTCGGAACCGCCGTATTCGTGCTCCACCTGAGTGGTGCCGTTCAATTCTTCAGACATTTGAAAACCTCCATTGGGATCTTCCGGGCAGCCAGGGGCCGCTCCTACGATGGGTCGTAGGAGCCGCCTCCGGCGGCCCGTGGTCAGACTTCATTCAAAACTGTTGTTCTCCGCCCGCCGCAGCAGAGTGGCGGCGGACAGCTGAGACAGATAGACGGTGCCCGCTCCCCTGCCCGGAGCGCACAGCACAAAGGACCGGGGCAGGTCGTCGGACACGTTGACCACCCGTCTCTCCTTTTCCGCCCGCTCCAGAAAGGCCCGGGTCAGATGGGAGGAGCTGGTGTTGTCCAGGTCGAACACCCCCACCACGTCCCGGAAGGGGACCACCACGCTCTGGCCCAGATGCAGATACATTTCAGTCCCTCCTCCTGTGTTCCCAGATCACCCTGGGGCCCCACAGCTTTTTCCACAGCCGCCAGCCCAGCAGCGTACCCATCAGGGCGCACAGGGCGGGCAGGCCGGGGACAAACAGCAGCTGGGTCACCGGGGATTCGTCCGCCTCCCACACGCCCAGCCGTCCGGCGGTCACCAGAGCGGCCAGGATCAGGACGACCAGGGGCGGCAGGGCCCGCCACAGCTTCTTCTTCAGAAACCGGCAGACCAGATACTCCACCGCCAGCCCCAGCAGCAGGGGCAAGATACAGAAAATGCCGATGATAATGGGCATAGGTTCTCCTTATCTCACCAACGCCCCGTCCCGGATGTGGAAGGTACGGGCACTCCCCAGCCGGGACAGATCCATCTCCTCACAGCAGGTGATGAAAACCTGCCCGTTGGTGATCCGTTTGAGTACAAATTCCTGCCGCTTTCCGTCCAGTTCGGATAAAACGTCGTCCAGCAGCAGCACCGGCCACTCCCCGGTCTCCTGAAAGAAGATTTCCCGGGAAGCCAGCTTCAGGGACAATGCCGCCGTCCGGGTCTGGCCCGGGGAGGCGAACTGCCGGGCGGACAGGCCGTTGAGCTCTCCCGCCAGATCGTCCTTGTGGGGCCGGGACAGACACTGCCGGGAACCCATTCCCGCCCGCCGGTGGGATTCCTGATGGGCCAGCAGCTGCTCCAGGATGGTGCGGGCGGGGGCCAGCGGATCTGTGACGGTGCTCACCGTCTCATACCCCAGCTCCAGCTCCTCCCGCCCCCCGGAGAAGTCCCGGTGGATGGCGGGGGTCACCTCCCCCAGCCGGCGGATGAAGTGGGCCCGGTAGTGGATGATGAGGGCTCCCGTCTGGGCCATGCGGAGATTGAACTCGTCCAGGGTATCCAGCAGGGATGGGTGCTCCTCCCAGTCCCGGAGGATCCGGGTCTTGTGCTCATACAGCCGGCGGTACTCCGCCAGGGCCTCGGCGTATTTGGGCCGCAGCTGGCAGATGCAGCTGTCCAGAAATTTCCGGCGCACCGCCGCCCCCTCCCGGATGAGCCACAGGTCCTCCGGGCAGAAGAGCACGGTGTTCAGCACCCCAGCCAGCTCCCCGGCGGTTTTCAGCCGCACCCCGTTGGAGAAGAGCTGCCGCCTGGCCCCCCGGCTCAGCCGGGCCTCCAGGGTGAACACCCGGTCCCGGGCCTCCACCTCCCCCTTTACGAAGGCGTGGTCCACCCCGAACTGGATCAGCTCCCTGTCGTACCTGGCCCGGTGGGAGGAGGCGGTGGACAGATAGGCGATCCCCTCCAGCAGATTGGTCTTGCCCTGGGCGTTTTCTCCCCAGATCACATTGACATTTGAGGAAAACTCCCCCTCAAAGTGGGGGTAGTTGCGGAAAAAGTCCAGGGTGAGGGAGCGGACGATCATACCACTTCCAGCTCCACCCCGTCCAGGGCGGCCTTATCCCCGGGGCGCAGCTTCTTGCCCCGCATGGTGCATACCTCGCCGTTCACCGTCACCTCACCGGCCTGGATCCGCTCCTTGGCGTCTCCGCCGGTCTCCGCCAGGCCCTCGAATTTCAGCAGGGCCTCCAGCTTGATATATTCGGTGGTGATTTTTACCTGTCTTTTTTCCATGTTCCCCTCCTCATTGCTCCGCGAGGGATTCCAGCAAGGCGTACACCTCGGGCAGCGCCCGCTTCAGGGACACCGGACGGCCCTTGGCCCGGTCGTAGAAGAAGTGGACGCTGGTGCCCTCCGCCCGGAGCTGGCCGGTGACTGAATCCACCATGGTATAGCCCAGCTCCATTTTGGCCTGATGGAGCTTATTCACCTTCAGGGTGATGGCCACCGTCTCCCCGAACCGGATCATGGACTTGTAGGCGCAGGACACGCTGTATACGGCAAAGTCGATGCCCGCCTCCACCGCCTTCTCGTAGCCCCAGCCCAGCTGGTCCAGAAAGTCGGTGCGGGCCTCCTCCATCCACAGGATATGATTTCCATGGTGGACAATGCTCATGCCGTCGGTCTCATAAAACTGCACTTTGTGCAGATAAGGATGGAGTTCCAAGGGGTTTTTTCCTCGCTTTCCGTAATTTTTACTCTCCGGCCCGCAGGCGGACGGGGAGCACCATATACAGGAAATTCTCCTCTCCCTCGGTGGGCAGGATGACGCAGGGGGACACGCCGGTGGTCAGCTCCAGCCGCACCTTGTCGGCGGGGGCGGCCTTCAGGGCGTCCATCAGGTATTTGTTGTTGAAGCCGATCTCCAGCCCTTCCCCGTCGCCGTCGATGGGGCACTCGTCATAGGCGTCGCCGATGGCGGTCTTGGTGGTGATCTTCAGCACCCCGTTGTCGAACACGCAGCGCAGGGGGGACTTGAGCTTATCGCTGATGATCAGGCTGACCCGGTCGATGGAGGAGAGCAGCGCCCGGGTGTCTCCCTCCACATGGATGGTGTTGTTCCGGGGGATGGCCTGGCGGTAGGCCAAAAATTCGCCCTCCAGCCGGCGGGCCACCAGCATAGTGTCCCCCACTTTGAACATGACGTGCCGGGCGCCCTGGGTCACCGAGGCCGGCTCGTCCACATCGGAGCAGATCTTTTCCACCTCCGACAGGGCGGCGCCGGGCACCACGAAGGAGAATTCCGGGGCCCCCTCCTTCTTGTCGATGGCCTCATGCCGCAGGGCCAGCCGGTAACCGTCCACCGACACGATGGTCAGGCCGCTGTCGTCCACCTCGAACAGGGAGCCGGTATGGATGGGCCGGCTCTCGTTGTCGCTGACGGCAAACAGGGTCTGGGAGATCATGGCCTTCAGCTTGCTCTGTGCCAGAATCAGGGAATTCTGGTATTCCACGGTGGGCAGCTCGGGGAACTCCTCGGGGTCGGTGCCCAGGATGTTGAACTCGCTCATGCCGCACTTGATGTTGACCATATAGTTATTGGACTGGAAGGTGACCATATCGTCGGGCATTTTCCGGATGATCTCTCCAAACAGACGGGCCCCCAGTACCAGAGTGCCCTCCTCCTGGATCTCGGCGGGCACCACGGTGCGGATGCCGGTCTCCAGATTGTAGCCGGTGAGGCGCAGATCGTTGCCGGCCTCTACCAGAATGCCCTCCAGGGCGGGAATGGAGCTCTTGGGTGACACTGCCCGGGAGGTGGTGGAGATGGCCGCCTGTAGGAGCGCCTTTTCGCAGGTGAATTTCATAGCGTTGCTTCCTCCGTTTCCTGCTCCCCTCCCGCTCCTCCAGGAGAAAGAGGGGGATAAATGTCGTAATAGTAAGCCGTAGGGAAAAATGATGTGGAAAACTCCCGCAATCCGTTGAGACTCATAGAAAAAAACGTCCACAGGGGTTGTGGATGAAATTTACCGCTTTCCACATGGGGAAAAACGGGGCAAAACTTATCCACAGGGCACTTTCCACATCTCCCCAAAACCCGGTGGAAAGGTGGAAAACCTGTGCTACTCGTACCGGGCGTTGATATTGGCGTTGATGTCCTTGATGACCTCGGCGATCTCGGGGGACTGCTTGGTCAGCTTTTCGATCCGGTCGATGGAGTGCATGACGGTGGTGTGGTCTCTCCCCTCGAACTCCTTGCCGATCTCCTTCAGGGACAGATTGGTCATCCGGCGGATCTGATACATGGCGATCTGCCGGGCCAGGGCGGTGTCCTTGGTGCGGCCCTGGCCCCGGATGGCCTCCGGGTCGATGTTGTAGAACTTGCCCACCTCGTCAATGATGACCTCCGGCGAGGGGAGAAATTCCGCCTTGTCCTTGAACATGTCCCGTACCGCCCTTGTGACGGTGTCCACGTCCACGCTCTCCCCCATCAACTCCTGGAAGGCCAGGATCTTGTTCACCGTGCCCTCAATCTGCCGCACATTGGAGGTGATGTTCTCGGCAATGTACTGCAGGACCGGGTCGGGCAGGTTCATGCCCCGGCGGATGGCCTTGTTCTTGATGATGGCCACCCGGGTCTCATAGTCGGGGGGCTGGATGTCCACGGGCAGGCCCCACTCGAACCGGGTGCGCAGCCGGTCGTCCAGCCGCAGCATCTCCTTGGGGGGGCGGTCGGCGGTGAACACGATCTGACGGCCCGCCTCATACAGGGTGTTGAAGGTGTGGAACATCTCCTCCTGGGTAGATTCCCTGCCGGCGATAAACTGCACGTCGTCCATGAGGAACACGTCGGCGGACCGGTATTTTTCCCGGAACTCCGGGTTGCGGCCCTCCCGGATGGCCTGGATCAGCTCGTTGGTGAAGGAATCTCCCTTGATGTACACGATCCGGTATTCCGGGTGGTCCCGGTGGATCTTGTGGGCGATGGCGTACAGCAGGTGGGTCTTGCCCAGGCCGGACTCGCCGTAGATGAACAGGGGGTTGTAGGTCTTGGCGGGCTGCTCGGCCACCGCCAGAGCCGCCGCGTGGGCGAATTTGTTGGAGGAGCCCACCACGAACCGCTCAAAGGTATACTCCTCCGTGCCGGGGAGAAACACATCGTCCACAGGCTTGCCATAACCCTCCAGCTCCCCCTCCCCCAGTACAACCACCTCAAACTCGGCGGAAAAGAGCTCATGGAGGGCCTTCTGGATGACGGGCACGTACCGGGACTGGATGATGTCCCGCTTGAAGTTGGAGGGGGTATGAATGACAAACCGGTTTGCCTCCAGCGCCACGGCGGTGGCGTCGTCAAACCAGGTGTTGATGGTGGTGGCGGTCATCTCCCCTTCCATCAGGGAGAGTACCTTGGCCCAAAGATCGGCCGGTAAATTCACGAAAAAACCACCTCTTTCGGTAGAATTACATATCCAATTGATTATACCAAAAAAACGGCTCCGGCGCAACGGATACTATATAAAAAAGAATTCCTTTTTCCGGAGGGGGGGAGGGGCGTCTGGGGTTTATGGAAAAATGGAAACACAAGATATTGTATTTGTGTCTCAGTTGGGAGAAAAAAACAAAAAAAGATCCAAACTTATGGTTGACAGGTGATTTTTAAATAGGCTATAATACCATGTGCGCCGTATATGCGGCACAGTGTAAAGCAGTTTCCTTTGTCAACCGCAGCCGGAAGGCTGTTGTGGAGGCGGGATTTCCCGTCGATCTTTTTACAGGAGGTGTCCCCACATGGTTCGTACCTATCAGCCCAAGAAGCGCCAGCGCTCCAAGGAGCACGGGTTCCGCAAGCGCATGCGCACCGCCAACGGCCGCAAGGTCCTGGCTCGCCGCCGCGCGAAAGGCCGCGCCCGTCTGACCCACTGATGGGTCTGCGAATGGAATAGGGCTTTTTTGAAAGGGGCGGGGGAGCTTTCCCACCGCCCCTGCGCAGTATACGCAGAAACGGAGCGGAAACGTGAAGGATACCATCTCCCTGAAACAAAATCATGTGTTCCGCCGGCTGTACAGCAAGGGCAAGAGCGCGGTGGATTCCCGCCTGGCGGTCTACTGCCGGAAAAACGGCAGGACAAACAACCGGCTGGGCCTCACCGTAGGGGTCAAGCTGGGCAAGGCGGTGGTGCGCAACCGCACCCGCCGCCGGATCCGGGAGGCCTACCGCATCCATGAGGACCGGTTTGTGACGGGATATGATATCGTGGTGGTGGCCCGGGTCAAGGCGGGCCACAGCCGGTACCGGGAGCTGGAGCGCAGCCTGCTGACTTTGTCGGACAAGCTGGGTCTGCTGCGGAAGGAGGCGGGCGGAAGATGAAAGGGATTCTTCTGGCCGCCATCCGGTTTTACCGTAAGTATATCTCCCCGGCCCGTCCCCCCTGCTGCCGGTTCATCCCCACCTGCTCGGCCTACGCCCTGGAGGCGGTGGAGAAATACGGGGCCCTCAAGGGGGGCTTTCTGGCTCTGCGTCGTCTGCTGAAATGTCAGCCCTTCCATAAGCAGGATACCATCGAGTACGACCCCGTCCCCTAGCGGGACAGAATACGCAACTTGGAGGCGCGCAAATGGATATTATCCTCACCCCGTTTTCATGGCTGCTGAAGATCTTCTATGAGTTCAGCGGCAGCTACGGCCTGGCGCTGATCTTATTCACGCTGGTGGTTAAGGTGGTGCTGTTTCCCCTGTCCCTGAAGGGCAAGCGCAGCATGATCCAGATGAACATGCTTCAGGGCCAGATGCAGAAGCTGCAGAAGCAGTACGGCAAGGACAGGGAGCGCTATAATCAGGAGGTCCAGAATCTCTACGCCAAGGAGAAGGTCAACCCCATGGGCGGCTGCCTGTGGTCCTTCATCCCCCTGATTATCCTGATGGTCCTCTACCCCATCATCCGTCAGCCCATCCACTACATGATGGGCGTCACCGACTCCGGTGTGCTCAACACCATCGCCCAGACCGTGGACTGGAGCAACCAGGCCATGAATATGGGCTGGATCAAGCAGGCTGCCGAGAGCTTTGCCGACACCGGCTACAATCAGCTCTACCTGGCCTCCCTCATTACCCCCGAAAATCTGGACGCCGTCCGCACCGCCGTGGGCGAGGCGGGCAAGCAGATCTTCTCCATCAACTTTGACTTTTTGGGCATCGTGGACCTGTCCCAGGTGCCTCAGCTGAAGTTCTGGACGGTGGAGCAGGGCGGCTTTACCCTGTTCCTGCTGCCCGTGATCTCCGCCGCCCTCAGCGTGGTGTTCTCCCTGATCTCCATGAAGACCAACGCGGTGAACCAGCAGAGCAGCCAGAGCAACTCCACCATGAAGTCCATGATGATCGTCTCCCCCCTGATCTCCCTGTGGATCGGCTTTGCCATGCCGGCGGCCCTCTGTATTTACTGGATCGCCAACAGCCTGCTGTCCATGCTCCAGGAGTTCATCTGCGGCAAGCTGCTGAAGAAGGACTATGAGAAGGCGGCGGCCATGCAGGCCGAGCGGGAGCGCCTGGAGAAGGAAGAGGAGAAGGAAGAGCGCCGCCGCAAGGCGGAAGAGCGGGCCCGCCGCATCGAGGAAGAGAAGAAGAACAAGGGCAAGAAGAAGAAGAGCGAGAAGAAGGCCGTTGACGAGGACAAGATCCCCGGCTCGGTGAAGGAAATGAGCCGTGTGGGTATGCGCCAGTATGCCCGCGGCCGGGCCTACGACCCCTACCGCTACAGCGAGGACGGTCCCACCGTCTACCCCGGCGAGGCGCCTATTTTCAACAAAAAGCCCGCCGCTGAGCCGGAGCAGGCTCCGGAGGAGGAGATCCCTGCCGTAGAGGCTCCCGCGGAGGAGCATGTCTCTGTGGAGAGCGCCCCCGTGGAGGAAGCTCCTGCGGAGGAGACCGCCCAGCCCGACGCCTCCGCTGAGGAGGAAACCAAGGAATAACGGCTTTGCCGTGACGCATAAGGAGAGATACCCACTATGCTGAAATGGATCGAAAGCACCGGCAAAAGCGAGGAGGCCGCTGTCGAGGCCGCCCTGCAGCAGCTGGGCATGGATCGGGACGAGGTGTCCGTGGAGATCCTGGAGCGGGCCAAGTCCGGATTTTTGGGCATCGGCAGCTGTCCGGCCAAGGTGAAGGTCAGCTACGAGGCCCCTGATGAGGAGCCGGAGGAGAAGGTTGTCCCCACTCCCGCCCCTGTTGTGGAAAAACCCGCGGCTCCCGCCCCCAGGGCGGAGAAGGCCGAGCCCGCCCCTGCGGCTCCCGCCGCTTCCGCTCCCAGAACCCCCGCCGGTCCCGAGGACCGGACGGCGGCCATTGAGGGCTTCCTCACCGGCCTGCTGGAGCACATGGGAGCCCAGGCCAAGCCGGAGATCAAGGTGGACGAAAACGGCACCTACCAGGTGGAACTGGTGGGCCAGGACCTGGGCGGCCTCATCGGCCGCCGGGGCGAGACCCTGGACGCCATCCAGCAGCTCACCGGCTACGCCGTGAACCACGGCCAGTCCAAGCGGGTCCGCATCCATGTGGACGCCGAGGGCTACCGGGCCAAGCGGGAGGAATCCCTCATCCGTCTGGCCCACAAGGTGGCGGGCAAGGTGGTCAAGTACCGCCGCAACGTAACCCTGGAGCCCATGAACGCCTATGAGCGGCACGTGATCCACACCGCCCTCCAGGACACCCCAGACGTGACCACCTACTCCATCGGCACCGAGCCCAACCGCCGCACGGTGGTGGCTTACAGCCGGGGCGAACACCGGTAAAAAAAAGAAGAAGCGGCCCGTTCCGAATTGATTCGGGACAGGCCGCTTTTTTACAAATGAGGGAGATAACATGGAACGGACCGACGCCAATTACCAAAAGTACGTCAAAATTCTGGAGGAGGAGCTGCTCCCCGCCATGGGCTGCACCGAGCCCATTGCCGTGGCCTACTGCGGGGCAGTGGCCCGGAAGGCCCTGGGTACCCTCCCCGACCGGGTGGAAGTGGCGGCCAGCGGCAACATCATCAAGAACGTGAAGAGCGTGGTGGTGCCCAACACCGGCCACCGCCGTGGCATTCCCGCCGCCGTGGCCGCTGGCATCGTGGTCGGAGATCCGGACCGGCAGCTGGAGGTGATCTCCCAGGTCACCCCCGCCCAGCAGGACCAGATCGGAGCCTTTCTGGAGCGGACGCCGGTGGAGGTAAGTCTGGCGGAGTCTCCCCTGATCTTCGATATCGTTGTCACCCTCCGCAGCGGGGATTGTTGGGCCAGGGCCCGCATCGCCAATTTCCACACCAACGTGGTTCTGGTGGAAAAAGACGGGAAGGTGCTGCTGCACAAGGCTGTGGAAAGCGAGGAGGAGGGCGGCCTTACCGACCGGAGCTGTCTGACGGTGGCAGGCATCCTGGACTTTGCCGACACCGTGGACCTGGCCGACGTGTCCCCCCTGCTGAACCGGCAGATCTCCTGCAACATGACCATTGCGGAGGAGGGCCTGAAGGGGGACTACGGAGCCAACATCGGCTCGGTGCTCCTGGCCTCCCACCCGGAGGTGCTCTCCGCCGACGGCCCCTCCGCCGTGCGGCTGCGGGCCCGCGCCATGGCCGCCGCCGGCAGCGACGCCCGCATGAACGGCTGCGAGCTGCCGGTGATCATCAACTCGGGCAGCGGCAACCAGGGCATCACCGCCTCGGTGCCCGTCATCGTCTATGCCCGTGCCCTGGGGACAAGTCAGGAGAAGCTGTACCGGGCCCTGGTGCTCTCCAACCTGCTGGCCATCCATCAGAAATCCACCATCGGCCGGCTGTCGGCCTACTGCGGGGCCATCAACGCCGGCGCCGCCGCCGGCTGCGGCATCGCCTACCTGGAGGGCGGCGGCCTGGACGCCGTCTCCCACACCCTGGTGAACGCCCTGGCCATCTCCTCCGGCGTCATCTGCGACGGGGCCAAGGCCTCCTGCGCCGGCAAGATCGCCCTGGCGGTAGACAGCGGCATTCTGGGCTGGGAGATGTACCGGCAGGGCCAGCAGTTCCTGGGCGGCGACGGCATCGTGAAAAAGGGCGTGGAAAACATGATCGCCAGCGTGGGCCGCCTGGGCCGGGAGGGCATGCGGGAGACCGACAAGGAGATCCTCCACATCATGGTGGATAAGTGGGTCAACGAGGACTGACCGCTTTTTCTTGCCTGCCCCGAAATAATTTGGTATACTGACCCTGTAATATGGGCTGGACCGGAGGAAGGAGAGGATCCGGATGCGGAAAATTCGCTGTGCCGACTGCGGCAAGAGCTACGACTATGATGTGGACGATTTCTGCCCCCGCTGCGGCAGCTTCAACCCGCCGCCGGACAGCGGCGCCACCCGCCTGGAGCAGGAGCTGCTCTCCCGGTTCCAGCGGCCCGGCTCCGTCGGGCCGTCTGCCGGAAAATCCGCCGGCAAGACGACCGCCCGGACGGTAAACTATCACCCCACCTACGGCAGCGGCCCCGACCTGAAGAAGGGGAAAACCCACTCCGCCCGCATCAACGACTGCGGCGCCTGTGAACCCAGAAAGAAGAGCGGCGTCAAGGGCCTGGTGATCCTGGTGGTGGTGCTGGCCGTCCTGTTCATCGGGGTGCCCCTGATAGAGGCGGTGGCGGAGCAGATCTTTGACGCTGTCTATTCCTTTACCGATTCCTTTGGCAGTGTGGAAGAGGTACCTGCCCGGGAGGATATCGTGGCCGACCTGCCCGAGGGCTGGTATGAGAGCTACGACACCTTTACCCTCTCCAGCGGCCAGCAGGTCTCGGTGGGCGACGCCTGGGAACCCTGGCTGCCTGACAGCTTTATGGATCAGCATCCGGGTACCCGCTGTGTGGCGGTGGCCCTGTGGGTGCTGGGAGAGCCCGGGGACAGCTACATCCCTGTAGGACTGATGACGGAGGACGGCACCATCTGTCTGCCGGAGGAATTGCCGCCCGATGTTGAGGAGGAGTGCGGTCTGGAAAGCCTCTCCCTGGCCGACGGCACGGCGGACGAGGAACTGTTCGGCTACAGCTTCTACTTCCTGCCGGAGAACGCGGCGGATCAGGAGCTGACGGCCGTGGTGATGGACGAGGAGAACGTGTATGTCTCCATCGGTGTGGAATAGGAGGAATGGATCTGCTGCGGGATAATGTGACCCTTATCGGCATGCCCGGCTCCGGCAAGAGCACCGTGGGGGTGCTGCTGGCCAAGGCCCTGGGCTATGGATTTATCGATACCGACCTGGTGCTCCAGCGGCGGGAGGGTGCCCTTTTGCAGGACATCCTGGACTGCCGGGGCGTGGAGTACTTTCTGGACGCGGAGGAGGCCGCCGTCAGGGAGCTGGACTGTACCCGGTCGGTGATCGCCCCCGGGGGCAGCGTGGTGTGCCGCCCCGGCGGCATGGCCCGGCTGAAGGAGCTGGGTCCGGTGGTGTACCTCCACGTGCCCCTCAGCGAGCTGGAACGGCGGGTGGACAACATCACCACCCGGGGCATCGCCATGGCCCCCGGCCAGACCCTGGCCGACGTATACGCCCAGCGGGAGCCGCTGTACCGGCAGTACGCCGATGCCACGGTGGAGGTGCGCCCCGGCGCCGGTCTGGAGGAGACAGTGGCGGCGGTGCTGGCCTCTTGTAATTTCTGAAATCCGTGGTATACTAATACTTGACAGTATAACGATACGCACGCTGCCCGCTGGCTCTCCGGCGGGCTTCGTCGTGTTTATCCCTGCCCCCGCGCGGCAGGTCATTTTTTCCACTGCCCCCGGCGCGGAAGGGGCGGTATACAGGAAAGGAACGAACCCAAATGACATTCCAGGAACTCGGCCTGAATCCGCCCATCCTGAAGGCGCTGGCCGAACAGGGGTATGAGCACCCCTCCCCCATTCAGGAAAAGGCCATTCCCCCCGCTCTGGCGGGGCGGGACGTGCTGGGCTGCGCCCAGACCGGCACCGGCAAGACCTGTGCCTTTGCGGCCCCCATTCTCCAGCGGCTGGCGGCCGTACCAGCCGCCGACCGGCCCATCCGGGCCCTGATCCTCACCCCCACCCGGGAGCTGGCCCTCCAGATCCAGGAGAGCTTCACCGCCTACGGCAGGTATCTCCCCCTCCGCTCCGCCGTCATCTTCGGCGGGGTGGGCCAGAATCCCCAGGTGGAGCAGCTGAAGAAGGGCGTGGACATCCTGGTGGCCACCCCCGGCCGCCTGGGCGACCTGTACAACCAGAAATTCGTGGACCTGAAGAAGCTGGAGATCTTCGTGCTGGACGAGGCCGACCGGATGCTGGACATGGGCTTCATCCATGACGTGCGCCGGATCCTGGGCTGGCTGCCCAGGAAGAAGCAGACCCTCTTCTTCTCTGCCACCATGCCCCCCGAGGTGCAGGGACTGGTGGATTCCCTGCTGGTCAACCCGGTAAAGGTGGCGGTGGACCCGGTGTCCTCCCCGGTGGAGGTCATCGACCAGAAGCTGTACTATGTGGACCGGGGCAACAAGACCAAGCTGCTGGCCTCCCTGATCCAGCAGCCCGGGGTGAAAAACGCCCTGGTATTCACCCGCACCAAGCACGGCGCCAACAAGGTGGCGGGGGATCTGGTGAAGGCGGGCATCACCGCCGCCGCCATCCACGGCAACAAGAGCCAGACCGCCCGGCAGCAGGCCCTGGCCGACTTCAAGAGCGGCGCGGTCAAGGCCCTGGTGGCCACCGATATCGCCGCCCGGGGCCTGGACATCGAGGAGCTCTCCCACGTGTTCAACTACAACCTGCCCGACGTACCTGAGACCTACGTCCACCGCATCGGCCGTACCGGCCGGGCGGGCCACGGCGGCACCGCCATCTCCTTCTGCGACATCAACGAGAAGGAGGAGCTGAAGGGCATCCAGAAGCTGCTGGGCAAAGAGATCCCGGTGGTGGCCGATCACCCCTGGCCCATGGAGGTGCTGGAGCCCCTACCCAAGGACAAGAAGGGCCGGGTAGTGAATCCCGAGGACGCCGAAGCCCGGGCCGCCGCCAAGGAAAAGCGCCGTCAGCGGGACGCGGCCAACAAGGCCGCCGCCCAGGCCAAAAAAGAGGCCAAGGCCGCGCAGAAGACGGAGATTTCCACACCGGCTCCCGCTCCGGTGGAAAAAGTCCAGCCGGAGAAGAAGAAGCCCAGACGGGGCGTGCGCAACAGCAAGACCCTGGAGCAGGCCCCCACCGCCACCGCGCCCAGCCGTCCCGCCGCCCCCGAGCCGGCATTTACCGACTTCCAGAAGCCGGACCCTCTGGCCAGCGACGTGATCATGGACGCCACCGCCCGGCTGCTGGCTCCCCGGCGGCCCGCCCATACCCCCCGTCCGGCGGCGGAGCCCCTGGCCCAGGAGCTGGCTCTTGTACACCTCTCTCAGCCCCCGTGGCGCGCTCNGGAAAGGCGCCGCACCAAGAGACATTGTGTCAGAGCAGGCCTATGAAATCCAGCGGCTTCGTATGGAGAATAAGCTGCTGCGGGATTTTCTGTGCTTCACAGGAAGGAAGTGAGGGCAAGGGTAAAATACCATGTCATATATCGTCACAGAACCGAGCATCCAGTGGCAGTCATGTGTAAATTTTTTGGAGTATCCAGAAGCGGCTACTACGCCTTTGTCCATCGCCTGGGCAGACCAGAAAAGGATGCCACTCTTGCGGAAATGCTTGCACGGCAGCGGGAACGCACCTTGCGTACCTACGGGTACCGGCGGATGTGGATATGGCTGAAAAGTCAGAATATTTTCTGTAATCCCAAAACTGTGCTGCGAATTATGAAAAAGTACGATCTGCTGTCTGAAATCCGCCGCCGCAGGAAATGGCAGCAAATGGGGCAGCAGGTTCACAGGTACAAAAATCTGCTCAACCGGCAGTTTTATGCGGACAAGCCCAACAGCAAATGGGTAACGGATATCTCCTATATCCACACCAACCAGGGCGTACTGTACCTGTCCATGATCCGGGACCTCTATGACAATAGCATTGTAGCTTACAAAACCGGGACAGAACAAACTGTGAATCTGGTTTTGGACACGATTCGTCTGGCCATGAAGCGAGAGAAAAAGAGGGTCGCTGCAGAGCTGCAACTCCACAGCGACCAGGGTGCTCAGTACGCCTCACAAGCATATTTTGAGCTGACTCAAACATACGGCATTACGCCGTCTATGTCAAGATACGGAAACCCTTATGACAATGCCATGGCAGAGAATTTTTTCTCTATCCTCAAAACAGAATGTATTTACCGACACAAACCTGCCTCTTTCTCTGAGGCTAACGAGATGATTGACCGTTACATCCATTTTTACAACCATGAGCGCATCCAGTTGAAAACTGGAGAGGCGCCGCTTGCGCGACGCCTCTCCTCCTAAAACTTCATATTTCCTACCAGGGCTCTTTTTTGTACTGTCCGCACAATCTGGGGCAGTTCAAGAACTGCGCCGGGGGCTTTCCGCGTCTACGCCTCCAGACCCAGCAGCACCTGCCCCGCCGCCCGGGCAAAGAGCCGGGCACCGGCCAGGGCCTCCTGGAGGGTATTGCCGTGGGTGCCCACCTCCACCAGCAGGGAGCCGGAGCACAGCTGCTGGTTGTACCGGGAGGACCGGAGGGTCATGGGCCGGGCCAGGGTGGGGTACAGGGTGTTCATGCCGTTCTGGATCTTGCAGGCCAGGGTGAGGTTCTCCATCCAGTTGGGGTGCTCTCCCCCCTCGCTGGAGCCCAGCACCAGCATCACCTGGGCGGTGGAGGTGCCGTCCACGGTGGTCACCGCCTTGTACACCGTGCCGTCCTCCCCGATGAGGGCGTCCCGGTGGACGTCCAGCACGATGCGGATGGTGGGATACTGCTCCAGATAGGCCTCCACCGCCGCCGCCGACCGGTCGTAGGCCCCGTTGTACTGGGGATAGTCGTACAGGGTCTCGTCGTGGATCACCCCCAGGCCCATTTCGGTAAAGACCTGCTCCATCTCGTCCCCCACCCGCACCATGTTGTAGTTGGTGTCCAGGGTGCGGGTGTTGTTGTCCGAAGGGGTATACACGTCGGTGCCGTCGGGGGTGTAGGCTTCGGTGCCGTGGGTGTGGACAATGAGGATCTGGGGTCCCTCCTCAGGCAGGGTGATGGGCACCGCCGCCGAGGCCGCCGCCGCCAGATCCACGTCCAGATCGGTGCGGTTGTAGAGGTACAGCCCCCCCGCCACGTCATAGCCCTCCGGACTGGTGGGCACCAGGGTGCGGGCCACGATGTCCGACGGCGCGGCGGTGGTGACCGGCGGCGGGGTGATGTCATCCAGATCCCGGGCGGGCTGACCGGCGGGGAGATCCAGCGCCTCCGCTTCCTCCGCCTCCTCCCCTTCCGACGGATTGGCCAGCAGCAGAGGGGACTGCCCCACCGCCAGCCGTCCCCAGCCGTCCAGCGCCGCCAGGGGCCCCTCCCCCGGGTCCAGACCCAGCTCCGCCTCCAGGGCTGCCGCCACAAAGCCCGGGTCCTCCCCCAGCTCCCGCAGGGCGCTGGCCGCCCCCGCCCCAGTGCACAGGGGGAGCACCCACACCGCCAGCGTGGCCAGGAACAGGGCTGCCGCCCGGCGCAGCAGCCGCCCCCACAGGATCTTTCCCTTCATGTCGCATCATCCTTTGTAGTTTGATAGTTATATCTATGCGCCGCCGGGAGAGGATATGAGCCTGTCCTCCCTATTTTCACAGAGCGGAAATAGTTTGATATTCAAAATACCTTGACATTTCGGGCGGGCATAGTATAATGCTTAACAGCATAAGGAGGGAGCGCCGTGGAGCAGGGCAGAGAAACGCTCAACCGGTTTTTAACGGATTTGTTCGACCGCTTCCAGCATGCGGAGGCGGCGTTTTTTTCCGGGGCGGACCTGTCGCCCCAGGAGGCCAAGCTGCTGGAGACCGTCTGTCAGGCGGTGGACGACGGCCTGGACAACCGCTCCACCGCTATCGCCGCAGCCCGGCAGGTCACTGCCGGTACCCTGACCTCGGCGGCCAAGGTACTGGAGAAAAAGGGGTATCTGACCCGCCGCCGGGACGAGCGTGACCGGCGGGTGGTGCGGTTGACCCCCACCGAGCTGGGCCGGAAGGCCAGCGAGGGATATGCCGCCTTCCGCAAGAAAGTAGCCGAAAGCGCCGTAGCCTGTCTCACCGAGGACGAGGCGGCGGCATTTGCCCGGGCGGTGGATAAGCTGTCCCAGGTTTTGTACCGGAGTGTTGAGGAAAAAACAAAGATGGAGGGATACATATGAGCAGAATTGCCATCGCTACCGATAGCAACAGCGGCATTACCCAGGCCCAGGGCAAGGAGCTGGGGATTTTTGTGCTGCCCATGCCGTTTTATATCAACGACGAGCTGTTTCTGGAGGATATCACCCTGAGCCAGGAGCAGTTCTATCAGCGCCTGGCGGAGGACGCCGACGTAAAGACCACCCAGCCCGCCCCCGGCGACGTGATCGAGCTGTGGGATAAGATTCTGAAGGACTACGACCAGATCGTGTACATCCCCATGTCCAGCGGCCTGAGCTCCTCCTGGGAGACTGCCGAGATGCTGTCCCAGGACTACGAGGGCAAGGTCTTTGTGGTGAACAATCAGCGCATTTCCGTGACGCAGCGGCAGTCCGTGCTGGACGCCAAGGCTCTGGCGGAAGCCGGCATGGGCGCGGCCGAGATCAAGGCGCTGCTGGAGCAGACCAAGTTTGAATCGGATATCTACATCACGGTGGATACCCTGAAGTATCTGAAAAAGGGCGGCCGGTGCACCCCGGCGGCGGCGGCCATCGGCACGGTGCTGGGCCTGAAGCCGGTGCTGCGCATTCAGGGAGAGAAGCTGGACTCCTTCGCCAAGGCCCGTGGCTGGAAGGCGGCCAAAAAGACCATGCTGGACGCCATCCACAAGACCATGGACACCCAGTTTGCCGGCCTGTCCGGCCCGGAGAAGCTCCACATCGCCGCCGCCTTTACCGGCAAGCGGGAGGACGCCCGGGAGTGGCTGGAGGAGCTGGAGCACGAATTCCCCGGCTATCCCATCCACATGGACCCCCTGTCCCTGTCGGTGGCCTGCCACATCGGCCCCGGCGCCCTGGCGGTGACCATCACCAAGGCTTTGAAAATCTGAATCAGAGAAAAACGCCGGCCGGCCGTTCCTTTTGGAACGGCCGGCCGGTGGTGTTTTATGGGAAAATCCGCTTACTCCTGGGGGCCAGCGGTGTGATGCATGGACATGGGCTTCACATTGAAGTTGGAGCGGTACTCGGTCTCGTGCCAGAAGATGTCCTCGGCCACTAGGCACTCGGGGTTGAGCTCCACCCCGTCCAGGATGATCTCCTTGAACTTCTTGTAGCCGGCCCGGTCGATCAGGTGGCCGCCGTGGAGGTACTCGGGCTTGTAGTCCATGACCCAGGCGGAAAACTTCTGCCAGTTCTTCAGCACGCCCAGGATCACGTCCTCGGTGGCCCAGTTCAGGAACATCTTGCCGGTGCGGGGGGTCTGACGGCCGGTGCGGCCGCCCAGGATGACCCGGTAGAACTTGGTCTCCTGGCGGGTCCAGGCGGAGGTGGGGCACACCCGCACGCACTCGCCGCAGCCCACGCAGCAGCAGGGGTCCTTCTCCACCTTGCCGATGGCGGTGTTGGCGGACAGCACCCGGGTGGCGCCGTGCTCGCAGGCCCGGACACAGGCGCCGCAGGCAATGCACCGCTCGGGGTGGTAGGTCATCCGGGCCACGCCGATGATGCCGAAGTCGCACAGGTGGGCCTTGTTGCAGTCGTTGGGGCAGCCGGCGATGTTGATCTTGATGTGATAGTGGCTGGGGAAGATGATGGGCTCGATCTTCCGGGCCAGCTCAAAGGTATTGCAGTTGCCGCAGATGCAGTGGTAGTTGCCCACGCAGGCGGTGATGTTCCGGGCGCCGATGGTGGGATAGCCCGCCTTGGGGTCCCAGGGCTGGGGCTCGTGGGCCACGGTGTCCATGTCCACGCCGCACAGCTCGGCGTCCACTTCCTTGATGTACTGCTCCAGGTACTCGTTCACCGCGGGGATGTTCTCGTACTTGATGCCGGTGATGTCGAAGGTCTGGCGGGTGCCGAAGTGGAAATTGCCGTCGCCCCAGGTGTTGGCGATGTGCTCCACATAGCTGAGGTACTTGGCGTCCACCATGCCGCCGGGGACGCGCATCTGGAGCATGAACTCACCGGGGACCTTGGACTGCCGGAAGCAGTTCAGACGCATCTTTTTGACGTTGATATCGTGATTCATCCTTCACCCACTCCTCTCTCAGTCCACCAGGTCACGGGCCACGGTGTAGGGGAACACGGGGCCGTCCAGGCATACGTACACCTCGTCGATGCGGCAGTGGCCGCACTTGCCTACGGCGCAGGACATCTTGCGCTCGAAGCTCATCCACACCTTGTCGGCGTCCACGCCGTTCTTCATCAGCTCCAGGCCGGTGAACTTCATCATGGGCGGGGGACCCACCACCACAACGGCGTAGTTGCCGTCGAAGGAATCGAAGGGGATCTCCTTCACGAAGGTGGTGACCAGGCCGGTGCGCCAGCCCTCCTTGGCGTCGTTGTCCAGGGCATAGATGGTGGAGAACTTGTCCTTCCAGGCCTCCAGCTCGCTGTGGAAGACGATGCCCTCCTCATTCTTGAAGCCGGAGATCAGGTGGACGGACTTGACATAGCCGGGGTCGTCCGCCAGCATGTTCAGCATAGAGCGGACGGGAGCCAGGCCGGTGCCGCCGGTGATGACCACCAGGTGCTTGCCCTTGAACTGCTCCACGGGCCAGCCCTTGCCGTAGGGGCCCCGGAGGAAGAGGGTGTCGCCGGCCTGCTTCTGGAAGATCACGTTGGTGACCTTACCTACGGAGCGGATGGTGAACTCCAGCCAGCCGTCCCCCTGGGCGGACACGGAGATGGGAGCCTCGCCGATCATGGGAATGGACAGCTGCATGAACTGGCCGTGGGCGGGCTTGGCGTCGGTGGCCACACGGAAGGTCCACTCGTGGACGCTCTCTTTCTTGACACTCAGGATGGTACAGGCCTGAGGCTGCACGGGATTCATCATAGCTTCTGCCCTCCCTTACTGATTGGCCATGGAAGCCTTGATCTCTTCCACGGCGGCGTTGACCTTGTTGACGGTGGCGGTGATGGAGATGAACTCCGGGCAGCGGTGGGTGCACCGGCCGCAGCCCACACACATGTGCTGCTCGCCGAAGCGGGCCTTGTAGTCGTGGAACTTGTGGAGCACCTTGTAGCGCATCCGGTCCCCGGCGGTGGAGCGGAACTCCTTCTGCCCCGCCATCTGGTCGAACCCGGCGATCTGGCAGGAGGCGGTGACCCGGCGGCGCTCGCCCACCTCGGGGTTGTCGCCGTAGATTACGTCCCGGGTGGTGAAGCAGGTGCAGGTGGAGCAGGCCACGGTGCAGGCGCCGCAGGAGATGCAGCGGCTGTTGAATTCCTTCCACATGGGGTGGCTCTTCAGGGCCAGACGGACCGCCTTGTCGTCCAGGTCGGGGATGGTGACCTTCAGCTCGTTCTCCTCCACAAAGGCGGGGGTGTAGTCGGCCTGAGCCATGCCCTCAAAGTAGCGGGCGAAGGAATCGTCGGTGACCTGCACCTGCACGCCGTCCGCGGAGAACTTCAGGGCCAGGGAGTAGTCGTCGGTCCTGTTGGTGCCCATGGAGACGCAGAAGCAGGTGTCGTCCCCGCCGTTGCACTCCATCATGGCGAACTTCACCAGGTCCCGGACCCGCTTGTAGTACAGGTCCTCATAGCCGCCGTTGCCGGCGTAGATCTTGGCCTGGATGTGCTGGGCGTTGATGTCGCAGGGGCGGGCCAGGATGAGGATGGGCTTCTCCTTGGCCTTGCTGGCCCGGTACTCATCCTCGGTGAAGTAGAAAATGGCCTGCTGGATGGGGGTGATGACCTCCTTGGCGGGGTAGTCAGACTTCACGTCCCACACGATGTCGGCAAAGCGGTCCACCTCGGCGTATTTCACCACGTCAGTGTCGGAATAGCGGCCCTGCTTGGGAAAGCGCTTGGGGGCGAACACCCGGTAGTCCTGTTTCAGTGCGCTCAGCACGGTGTCCGCCTGAGCGGCGGTGAGGGAGAAACCCATGCTCCGTACCTCCTTAAATAATTTAGATTCTGTTAATAAAATAACATTGTCCCTCCCCAAAAGAAAACTTTTATTTTGTTATGCTTCCATAATCTTTTCTAATGAGAGAAGCAAAAAAGGCCGCAGTCCGCCCGGATAGGCAGATTGCGGCCAAAATCGTTGCTTTTTTCGAAAAAAGTGATTTATTTCCCGGATAATTCCTTGAAAACCTGTCGGAATTCCTCCTCAAACACGCTGTCCTTCCGCCACAGGAAGGTGAACTCGTGGGAGACCTGAAAATCGGCCAGTTCCACCTGGACCATGGAGCCGTCGGCCAGCTCCCGCTCCACTGCCTTGCGGTAGAGGAAGGTGATGCCGCAGCCCCCTTTTACCAGCTCCTTGATGACGAACAGATCGCTGATCTCAGTGATGTGGCGGAAGTCGGAGAGGTGGTGGTTCATCCCCTCCAGGGCCTTCACCAGCACGTCCCGGGTGCCCGACCCGTCGTTGCGGAGGATCAGGTCGTGGGAGAACAGGTCGCCCAGGTGGAGGGGGCCCTCCGGCAGGGCATAGCCGGGGCCCCGGACGCAGATGTAGGGCTCGTGGGACCAGAGGATGTAGTCGTACTCGCTCTTGTGGAAGTAGCCCTCCACCACGGCAAAGTCCAGCTCCCCCTGGTTGAGCCGCAGCAGCAGGCTTTTGGTATCCTCCACCACCATATGGACGTCGGTAGCGGGGTGGTTTTTCATATAGTCGGCCAGCCGCTCCGGCAGCAGGTACTCCCCGATGGTCAGGGTGGCCCCGAACCGGATGGACCGCTTGCCCGTTTTCAGATCCAGCATGTCCCGCTTCAGCTTTTCCTCGTCGTGGCGCATGGTGAGGGCGGCACTGCGCAGCAGCTCTCCCTCCCGGGTGAGGGTGAGCTGCTTGTTGTGGTAGACGAACAGCCGTGCCCCATAGTAATTCTGGAGATACTGGATGTGTTGGGTCACCGCGGGCTGGGTGATGTTCAGGTTCTCCGCCGCCCGGGTGTAGTTTCTGCACCGGCACACCTCCAGAAAGGTGTCCATCCGAAAGTCCAGCACAGGCCTCCCCCCTTCCCTTTGTCCCCTATTATACTCCGTTTTCCCCGGGCGGGAAAGGGGAATCTCCGGGGGCTTTTCCGCATATACATGCCCCGTGAGAAACATTGCGGGGAGTGTTGCTGTGTGAAAGGGAACATCGAGGAGCGCGCCTGCCGGCTGGCGCTTTACATTATAGAAAACAAAGCGACGGTGCGCGGTGCGGCCAAGAAGTTCGGCGTCAGCAAATCCACGGTGCACAAGGACCTGAGCGAGCGGCTGCCCGCCTTCAACCGCACCCTCTACCTCCAGGTCAAGCAGGTGATGGACGAGAACAAGGCCGAGCGGCACATCCGGGGGGGCATCGCCACCAGAAACAAATACCGCGGCGGGGCATAAGCCCCGCCGCGGCCGTTTTCTGCTTCATACGCTCCGCCTCAGCCCAGCAGCACCCCGAAAGCGGTCAGGGCGGTAAAGCCCACCACCGCCGCCGAGGCGCACAGGTCCGCCAGAATCCAGGGAGACAGGGCACGTCTGGGGGCGGGCGCCTCTTCCGGCTCAGGCTCCTCCGCCGCAAAGACCTCCTCCGGCTCCAGGGCCCGGCGGTAGGCCTCAAAGTCCAGCACCTTCCCCTCCGCCGGGGCAGGGGCGGCCTTTTTGGGCAGCACGACGCAACGTACTCCTTCCCCGCCGGATACCTTCCGGTCCCCGTCCACGGTGATGCGGGTGGCGTTCAGACGATAATAAATGGTCTCCATGGCGATCCCTCCTGCTCATCTTTCCTTTGATAAGCATATTGTCCCACGTCTGCTGTCCCATAAAACGGACCACAGGTCCCTTTATCCACATAGACGGCGGAAACAGTGGAAAAGTTCCGGCTGTTCATCAGAACTTATGTTCGAGTAAAGTATACAACATATGTTCGAGTTTTGCAAGAGGGAGTTTTTGACCAAAAGACCTTTCTGTTGGACAAAGGGCCGGGCCTGTCAGAGACAGGCCCGGCCCTTTTCGGAATCAGAGAACAGCTTTTGGCGGCTCCAGCCATTTGCCGAAGCGGTAGTAGATCAGCAGAGCGAGGGAGGTGACGGCCCAGGTGATGGGATAGCTGGCCTCCACCATCTCGATGGTGTGGTGGACGGGCACCACGGTGAACAGCCACAGCAGCCGCAGGCCGCACACGCCGAACACGGTAATGAGGGTGGGCACCAGGGACTTGCCCGCGCCCCGGATGGCGCCGGAGGTCAGCTCGATGAGGATGTAGGTGATATAGCTGGGGGCCAGGAAACGGACCATGGACACCCCGATCTCCAGCACGTCGTGGTCGGGGGTAAAAATGGTGAGGATGGGCCGGGCAAAGAGCACCATGATGGCGCTGATGGACAGGGTGATGATGGCGCTCATCCCCACCGATACCTTCACCCCTTTTTTCAGCCGGTCGTACTTGCCGGCGCCGTAATTCTGCCCGGCAAAGGTGGTTACCGACTGGGACATGGCGGTAATGGTCATCCAGAAGACCACGTCCATTTTGCCGTAGGCGGTCCAGGCGGCCACGGCGTCGGTGCCGAAGGAGTTGATGGCGGCCTGGATAAAGAGGTTGGAGGAGCTGTACATCACCGACTGGAGGGCGGTAGGCACCCCCACCTGGAGGATGGCCCGAAGGGGCTGGGGGTGGATGGTGAGGGATCTGGGGAAGAGCTGGAAGGGGGCCCCCTCCGCCCGGGTGAGGGAGAGGACCACCAGCACGGCGGACAGGATCTGGGAGATCACCGTGGCGATGGCCACGCCCAGCACCCCCAGCTGGAACACCACCACCAGCAGCAGGTCCAGCACGATATTGCACAGGGAGGCGGCCATGAGGAAGTACAGGGGCCGGCGGGAATCTCCCACCGCCCGCAGCACGGCGGTGCCCATGTTGTACACCAGGTTGGGGATCATGCCCAGGAAGTAGACCTGCAGGTAGAGAATGGCGCCGGGCAGGGCGTCCTCGGTGGTGTTGAGGGCCCGCAGGGCCCAGGGGGTGATGAGGAAGCCCACCACCATAAAGAAGGCGCCCATGAGGATGGACAGCAGCATGGCGGTGTGGACGCTCTTGTGGACCTCGTCCCCCATCCGGGCGCCGTAGCGCTGGGCGATGACCACCACCGCCCCGGCGGCCAGGCCGGTGAAAAGTCCCACGGTCAGGTTGACGATGACGCCGGTGGAGCCCACCGCCGCCAGGGCGGTCTTGCCCACGAACCGGCCCACCACCACCGTATCCACCGTGTTGTAGAGCTGTTGAAAAAAAGTGCCGAACCACAGGGGGAAGAAGAACGCCAGCAGTTGCTTCCAGATCACGCCCTGGGTGATGTCGCCGGTCTGACCCAGCCGCAGCATGGGGATCCCTCCTGAACAGAAAAATGGTGCGGCGCCCAGAAGGACCCCGCACCAAGATTCTACACGGTTTTATGGGGAAAGGCAAGAGAAATGGACGATTTCTCCTCCAGGCTCTTGTCGGCGAAGCACATCCGCTTCAGCCCCAGGATGGGGGCCGCGCCGGACAGGGTGGTGCCGAAGAACACAACCTCCTTGTCCAGCTCCAGATAGTCCACAATGGTGCCGTTGCACAGGGTGCTGCCGGTACACAGCACCAGGTCGGCCCAGTCCACCGCCCCCTGCCGGTCCGCTTTTCCGTCCAGCACCGGGCAGCCGTCCTTGGTCCTGCCGATATTCTCCGGATTCAGATCCAGCACCTTCAGGGGAAACCGCTGGGACAGGGCTCCGATCAGGGCGGGCTGGAAGCCCACCAGGGCGATCCTGGGATTCCCGTAGGTCTCCCCCACCCAGTCCGCCATGTGGCGGGCGCAGAACTCCGGGCCGCCGTCCCTGCAGTGGACGGTGTTGTCCGCCCGGCCCAGGTGGGCCATCACCGCGTTGAGGACGGCCACGAACAGCCCCCGGCTGTGGGGGTCCTCCTCCGGGTCCAGCGCCAGCACCTCCCGCAGGCTGCCGTGGAAGGCCACGGGGGCGTCGGTAAAGGCCTGGCCTTTGGCGCCCCGGAAGTCGGCCATCAGCATGACCTCCTTGCCGGAGAGGATGGGGTAGTCGGTGCGGCCGGGGTGACCGATGGCCTCCGCCGGGGTCAGCCCCCGGGCGCTGACGGTCACTGCCCCGTCCAGCCCCTCCTCCGCCAGGGCGGCGGTGAGGGCGGCGCGCAGGGTGCCGTAAATTTGTGCAGCAGTCATGACAGATCTCCTCCCAGTTTCTCCGCCAGACGGCTGATCCCCTGGACCGCCAGGGAGAGCAGAAGCAGCAGCAGCGCCGCCGCCAGGGCCATGCCGTTGTCGCCGGTGGAGATATTCAGATAGATGCTGCCGGGCAGGGTCTCGGTCTTGAGCCGGGTGACCCCCACCAGCATCAGGGTGGCCCCGAACTCCCCGATGCCCCGGCTCCAGGCCAGCAGGGCGGCGGAGAGCAGGGCGGGGCGGCACAGGGGCAGGGTGATGTACCGAAAGGCCTGGAACCGGGTGGCCCCCAGGGTCTGGGCGGTGAGGGGCAGCTCCGGGTCGATCTGGCCGAAGGCCTGGGCGGCCAGGTGGATGACGAAGGGCAGGTTGATGAGCAGGTGGACCGCCACAATGCCCTTGGGGTCGAACACCAGCCGCAGCCCCAGCTCCTTCAGCAGCTTGCCCCCCGGCGAGGAAAACAGGGTGAGCAGGCACAGGCCCAGCACCAGGTAGGGCAGGGACAGGGGGAGCTCCAGCAGGGCCCCCATCCACCGCCGGCCGGGCAGTCTGGTGCAGGCGAGCATATAGGCGCAGGGGATGCCGATGAGGACGCACAGGGCGGTGGACAGGGTGGTGGTCCACAGGCTCAGACCCATGGCGAAGCGGATCTCCCCGTCGGCCAGGGCCCGGCCCAGGTTGGGCATGCCTCCTGCAGCCACGCCCCACAGACTGGCGGCCACATAGAGCAGCACCGCCAGCAGCAGGACCAGAAAGGCCCGCTCAAAGGGCTTGAGCCTGTACTTACGCCGCCAGCTCATAGCCGTAGCTGGTCCAGATGTCCCACGCCGTCTGGCTGTTCAGGAAACCGGAAAAGGCATCGGCGGCCAGGGCGTCGGCGGAGCAAGTCAGCCGGGCGGCGGGGATGGTCCTGACATAGGCCTCCATCCCGGCGCAGTCCACGATCTCCCCCTGGTCGGCGTTCACGTTCTCCTTCCACACGATGACCGCGTCGCACTCGTCGGCGGCCAGGGCAGTGGTCATGGCGGGGGCGGTGGCGGTGGTGGACAGGATGTCCACCGTGTCGGAGATGCCGAAGTCGGCAAACACCTGCACGGCGATCTTGCCGATGGGGGTGGCCTCCGGATCGCCGATGACCACCCGCACCCCATCGCCGGCCAGGTCGGCGGGGCCGGTGATGTTCAGGGGGTTGCCCTTCTGCACCGCGATCACCGGGATGTGGCGCACCAGGGAGGTGGAGGACTCCACCAGCCCGGCCACCGGCTTGACCTCCTGCTCGGAGCCGGCGATGAAGAAGTCGCCCTCCTGGGCGGTGTTGATCTGGGTCTGGATCTGGGCGGCGTTGGCGTAGGTCACCTCCACCGTGCAGCCGGTCTCGTCCTGGAAGGTCTGGGCAATCTCGGTAAAGGGGTCCTTCATTCCCGCCCCGCAGAAGATCAGCAGGGTGTGGCCGGTCAGATCGGCGTCCGCCGCGGCGGGGGTGGTCTCCGCCGGGGCGGCGGGGGAGCAGCCCGCCAGCAGAGCCAGAGCCAGGACCAGGGAGCCGAACAGCGACAGATATCTTTTCATGACAAACACCTCCAAGGTTTGCCATGAGTATACCAGAACGGCCCTACTTCGTATGTTGTCCGGACAACTTTTCCGGGAAAAGGGTGAATTGATTTTTGCGGAAGGCCAGTACCCCCTCCCCCTCCAGCTCCTTCAGGGTGTGGGACAGGACGGAGCGGTTGAGGCAGAGGTAGTTGGCCATGGCCTCCCGGTCGAAGGGGATGGAGAAGCTGGTGCTCCCCACCCGACCGGCCTGGGCGGTCAGATACTTCAGAATCCGCTGCCGGGCACTTTTCACGGAAAGCGCGTCGATTTTGTAATATTTCTTCATGTTCTGGTTGCCCACGAAGGCCAGCAGGTTGCCCAGCAGGGCCAGCCGCAGCTCCGGGGGCAGGGCGGGGTCGTCCAGCCTGTCCCGGGGGACGGACCAGGTGGCGCAGCGCTCCAGGGCGTAGACGGTGTAGGGACAGGTGCGCTTGGGGGTGCAGGCCGCCTCCCCCGCCACCAGAAAGCCGGGGCGGAGCTGCTGGTAGAGAAACTCGCTGCCGTCGGCGTCCAGCCGGGCGGCCCGCATGGTGCCGGAGAGCAGCACCTCCAGCCGGTCCACCCGGTTCCCCTCCGCCACCACCTCCGCCTGGGCGGGGTAGTCGGACCAGGCGCCCTCCAGCAGGGGGACCACCTCCGCCGGGTCCAGCCCCCGAAAGAGAATGCAGGTTTTCAAGATGTCCAGCGGCTCCACGGGCGCCACCTCCCTTGACCGAAGGATAGCACGGCCCCGGCTTTTTTGCAACGGCGGGCGGGACGGAGGGCCGCAAAAAAACGGCCGCCCGCAGGCGGCCGTTTTTTCTGTTATCCGGCGGCTTGGGCCGGTTTTCCGGTATAGAGCTGATAGTACTTGCCCTTTTTCTCCATCAGCTGGTCGTGGGTGCCCCGCTCGATGATGCGGCCCTGCTCCATGACCATGATGCAGTCGGAGTTGCGGACGGTGGACAGCCGGTGGGCGATGACGAAGGTGGTCCGCCCGGTCATCAGGGCGTCCATGCCGTCCTGCACCAGCTTTTCCGTCCGGGTGTCGATGGAGGAGGTGGCCTCGTCCAGGATGAGGGCGGGCGGGTCGGCCACGGCGGCCCGGGCGATGGCGATGAGCTGCCGCTGGCCCTGGGACAGGTTGGCGCCGTCGCCGGTGAGCATGGTGTTGTATCCGTCGGGCAGGCGGCGGATGAAGCCGTCGGCGTTGGCCAGCTGGGCGGCGGCGATGCACTCCTCGTCGGTGGCATCCAGGTTGCCGTAGCGGATGTTGTCCATCACCGTGCCGGTGAACAGGTGGGTCTCCTGGAGGACGATGCCCAGAGACCGGCGGAGGTCGGCCTTCCTGATCTTGTTGATGTTGATGCCGTCGTAGCGGATCTTGCCGTCGGCGATGTCGTAAAAGCGGTTGATCAGGTTGGTGATGGTGGTCTTGCCGGCGCCGGTGGCTCCCACGAAGGCGATCTTCTGGCCCGGATGGGCGTACAGGCTGATGTCGTGGAGCACCATTTTGCCGGGCTCATAGCCGAAGTCCACATGGTCCAGCACCACGCCGCCCTCCAGCTTGGTATAGGTAATGGTGCCGTCGGCCTTGTGGGGGTGCCGCCAGGCCCACACATTGGTGCGCTCCTTGCTCTCGGTGAGCTGGCCGTCCGCGCCCTCCTTGGCGTTGACCAGCTCCACATAGCCCTCGTCGGACTCGGGTTGCTGGTCCATCAGCTCAAAGACACGCTGGGCGCCGGCGGCGGCGGTGACCACGAAGTTGACCTGCTGGCTCACCTGGGTGATGGGCTGGGTGAAGCTCTTGTTCAGACCCACGAAGGTGATGACCGTGCCCAGGGTCACCCCAGCCAGGCCGTTGATGCCCAGCACGGCGCCCACGATGGCCATGACGGCGTAGCTGAGCCAGCCGATGTTGTTGTTGATGGGCATGAGCAGATTGGCGTAGCGGTTGGCCTTGTCGGTGCTCTGGCGCAGGGCCTCGTTCACCTTGGCAAAATCCGCCTTGGCGGCCTCCTCGTGGCAGAACACCTTGACCACCTTCTGGCCGTCCAGCATCTCCTCGATGAAGCCGTCCACCGTGCCCAGGTCCTGCTGCTGCCGGACGTAGTACTTGCCGGACAGCCGGGAAAAGCTCTTGGTGACCAGCAGCATCACCACGGCGGTGAGCACCGAGATGACCGTGAGGGTGGGGTTGAGGAGCAGCATGGTCACCAGGGTGGCAACCATGGTGATCACCGAGTTGATGATCTGGGGAATGCTCTGGCTGAGCAGCTGCCGCAGGGTGTCGATATCGTTGGTGTACACCGACATGATGTCGCCGTGGGCGTGGGTGTCGAAGTACTGGATGGGCAGGGACTCCATATTGCGGAACAGGTCGTTGCGCAGCCTGCGCATGGTGCCCTGGCTGACGTTGACCATAATGCGGTTGTAGGCGAAGGCGGCCACGATGCCCACCGCCATCAGGCAGGCCAGCTTCACCATGTCGGCGGCCAGGCCGCTGAAGTCCCGGGAGCCGCTGTTCACCATGGGTACGATGTAGTCGTCCACCAGGGTCTGGGGGAAGGTGGCAGCCACCACGGTGGCCACGGCGGAAAGCAGGATGCACACCACCACCAGCGCGAACAGGGGTCCGTAGGAGCGGAGCATATAGCGCAGCACCCGGCTGAGCACCTTGCCGGCGCCCGCCTTTTGCTTGGTTTGATTCATGAAAAACAGGCCTCCTTTATGCGGGCTGGTCGAAGTCGCCGCCGCCCTTCACCTGGGAGTCGTAGATCTCCCGGTAGATGGCATTGGTCTTCAGCAGATTTTCGTGGGTGTCAAAGCCGTCGATGCGGCCCTCGTCCAGCACCAGGATGCGGTCGGCGTGCTCCACGCTGGACACACGCTGGGCAATGATGATCTTGGTGGTGCCGGGGATCTGTTTGGCAAAGGCGGCGCGGATCTTGGCGTCGGTGGCGGTGTCCACGGCGGAGGTGGAGTCGTCCAGGATCAGCACCTTGGGGTGCTTCAGCAGGGCACGGGCGATGCACAGCCGCTGCTTCTGGCCGCCGGACACGTTGGCGCCGCCCCGCTCGATGCGGGTGTGGTAGCCGTCGGGGAACCGGTCGATGAATTCATCGGCACAGGCCGCCTGGCAGGCCTGAACACATTCTTCCTCGGTGGCGTCCGGATTGCCCCAGCGCAGGTTGTCCAGAATGGTGCCGGAGAACAGGGTGTTCTTCTGGAGCACCACCGACACCTGGTTGCGCAGGGCCTCCATGTCGTACTGCCGCACGTCCAGGCCGCCCACCCTGACGGAGCCCTCAGTCACGTCGTACAGTCGGCAGATCAGGTTCACCAGGCTGCTCTTGCCCGAGCCGGTGCCGCCGATGACCCCGATGGTCTCGCCGGACTTGATGTGCAGGTCGATGTCGCTGAGGGCGTTTTTCCCGCTGCCCTTCTTGTAGGAGAAGCTGACGTGGTCGAAGTCGATGGAGCCGTCGGCCACTTCGGTGACGGGGTGCTCGGGCTCCTTCAGGTCGGGGGTCTCGCTGAGCACCTCGCTGATCCGGCGGATGCTGGCCATGGACATGGAGATCATGACCACCACCATGGACAGCATCATCAGGCTCATCAGCAGGGACATGATGTAGCTGAACAGGCTGGTCAGATCGCCGGTGGACAGGGTGCCGCCCACGATGAAGTGGGCGCCCAGCCAGGAGGCGGAGATGATGCAGAAGTAGATCGCCAGCATCATGGCCGGGTTGTTGAGGGCCAGCAGGCCCTCCGCCTTGACGAACAGCTTGTACAGGTTGGCGGAGGCCCTGGCGAACTTCTTGTTCTCATGGTCCTCCCGGACGAAAGCCTTTACCACCCGGATGGCGGACACGTTCTCCTGGACGCTGGCGTTCAGGTCATCGTACTTCTGAAAGACCTGGTTGAAGATCTTCAGGGTGACCACCATGATGATCCCCAGCACCACGATGAGGAACACCACCGCGATGAGGAACATCAGGCTCATCCTGGGGCTGATGATCAGGCACATGGCGTAGCTGAACACCAGCATCAGCGGGGCACGCACCGCAATGCGGATGACCATCATAAAGGCGTTCTGCACGTTGGTGATATCGGTGGTCATCCGGGTGACCAGGCCGGGCACGCTGAACTTGTCGATGTTGGAGAAGGAAAAGGTCTGGATGTTGTTGTAGATGGCCTGGCGCAGATTGGCCGACAGGCCGGCGGAGGCGCTGGCGGCGCACTTGCCGGCCATGGCGCCGAAGGCCAGGCCCAGCAGGGCCAGCATCACCATCAGGATGCCGTAGCGGTACACCACAGACAGATTGGCGGCCTCCAGACCCTGGTCGATGATGATGGCGGTGATGAAGGGCATGAGGATCTCCATCAGAACCTCCAGCGCCGCCATGGCGATGCACAGGAAGGTGTCCTTCCGGTACCTTCCCAGCTGATGCAGTACTTGTTTCACTGTTTGGTTGCCTCCCTTTGGGTTGCGGATAGGTTTCGCAGCATTTTCTTTTGCAGGTGGTCCAGCGTGGACAGCTCCTTTGGGGAAAAGTCCCGGTAAAGGGCGTCCTCCATGCTGCGGAGGGACGTCTCCAGGGCGCCCTGGAGCTGCCTGCCCTTTTCGGTGCCGAACAGCAGCCTGCGCCGGTCGTCCTCCAGACAGGGCTCCATCCGCACGTAGCCCTTCTCCCGCAGCCGCTTGACCAGGTGGGAGATGGTGGCCTTGGAGTGCCCCGAGGCCCGGTGAAGCGCCGTGACCGAGGTGCCGCCGTCCGTCTGCCGCAGCACGTAGAGCAGTGCGTGGGCCTGGACGCCCGTAATATCGTTTTCCGCCAGCGCCCGGTTGGAGAGCAGATCCAGCTGAATGCTGATCTGCCGGTTGTCCCGCATCAGCTGCCCCCGATCCAGTGCCATATGGTATCCCCCCTTTTAATTGTGCCGCACACGAATTGTTAGTTACCTTACTTTTTATAGCACCAACCGCCTTGTATGTGAAATTCAAATCTGCTATAATCTATAAATAACTTTTATCAATTTTATGCATTGAACAAATTTGTTCGGGCAGCGGGGAGGCGGATTTGTTGAATACCACACAACTGGAGTGTTTTATGGCGGTGGCGGACTTTTTGAACTTTTCCCGGGCGGCGGAGCACCTGCGGATCACCCAGCCCGCCGTCAGCCACCAGATCAGGACCCTGGAGGACGAGCTGGGGGTGGAGCTGTTCCAGCGCACCAGCAAGAGCGTCCGCCTGACCCAGGAGGGACATCTGTTTCTGCAATATGCCGGGGATATCCTGAAGCTGGCCCGCCAGTCGGCGACCCAGGTGAGGCAGTGCCGCACCAGCCGGCCCGTCAGGCTGGGCATCGGTTGCCGCAGTGCCGCCGACCTGCGGCTCATCCGCCCGGCCCTGGAGCGTCTGCGGCGGGAGGAGCCGGAGGTGCTGCCCCAACTGCGGCTGCTCCCCTTCAGTGCCCTGGACAACCTGCTGGCGGACGGGGACATCGAGGTGATGCTCACCTTTCATGGGGCGGTGCCCCGAAAAAGGGGCTTTCAGGGGGCCGTCTCTTATTCACATCACACGCTGCCGCCGATAACACCTGTTTTTAGATCTCGGTGTGGCCTGCTTCTCACTAAAAATAAACTATCTCATCTCGATCTCCTATCCATTTATATCTCAATACCTCGCCAACTATCTCT